>NZ_JBIRUB010000005.1:251329-634167 GCF_044334985.1 Embleya sp. NPDC020630 | reverse complement strand
GGTATGTCGCCCGCGTCCTTGCTGTGACCTGGGCCCACTGACAGGACCCAGGATTTTCTTCAAAGGAACCACCAACACTGACCGCGACTCCCCGAATAGGGAGACGTTCAGCGCCGGGGGTGTTTCTTTGGCGTTGACTTTTGGCACGCTGTTGAGTTCTCAAGGAACGGACGCTTCCTTCGGTGCGGAATCAACCGCGCCCTCCGGGCGTTTGACGTTCAGTTTGTGTTGCTTTTGTGTTTCTCGTGTTTCGCTTTCGCGTCTCCAGCTTAGCACACCGTTTCGGCCGCTTCGCTTTCCTCGCTTTCGGCGTCCGGCGCGTTCCCGCGCTTTCCGCCTTTCAGACTCTAGCAGATCTTCCGACCCGCTTCGTCCCGCCGCTTCGGGCATCGGGAATTTGCATTTCCGAGGCATTTGGCGGCGCCCGCCGACTTTAGCGGAGCACATTCCGATCGCCTAATCGGTGATCGGGGATTGTGCTCGCCTCCCGGGCGGACTTCGCAACAGTACACGGCCGGGCCCGGAGCGCCAAATCGCTCCCGGCCCGGCCGCTCGTACCTCTCCCCACGGCCTCGGCGGCGGGTCACCGTCGCCTGGCCGCAGGCTCAGCGCAGCCTCAACGCCCCTTCCCCGGACGCGTGTTCGGCCCCGGCGCGGTGTTCGGGCCCGCCTCCGTCACCGGGGCCGTCGGGGTCACCTTGCCGTCGTGTGTGAAGCCGATGCCCTTCAGTGTCGGCATTGCCGTGCCGTCGCCGGTGAGCTCCACCTTGTATTGCAGGAATCGCGACGACGTCCCCACCGTGTCCCCCGGCTTGGCCAGGTCCTTCCACGGTGTCCAGCTCGCGTCGGGAATCGCGGTGGTGCCGGTTCGGACCGATACCCGCAGCGTCGTGCCCTTGGGAATGTCGGCCTGCCAGTCGCTCGCCAGCCACGTGACCATTTGGCCGGCGTCCAGGGCCTTGGATACGTATGTACCGGTGCGGGCCCGGTCCAGGGTGAGGGCGTCGGGGCGGTCGCCGCTGACCGCTCCGCCCGAGACCGTGCCGTTGGTGAAGTCGAAGGCGCCGGTCTCGGCGACGCCCGGCCTCGGCATGACCAGGCGGGCCGTGTCCTTCTTCTTTCCGCCGCCGCCCGTCCAGGTCCCCTCGTTCCCGGCCGCGTCGATGCCCGCCAGGCGGAAGGCGTATGTCGCGCCGGCGCCGAGGTGGCCGAGCTTGGCGTGGTGGGTGGTGGTGCGCTGCTTGGCGTCCGTGTACACCGGGCGCACCGCGGCCGCCGTGTCGCCGAGCAGGACCGACGTCGTGGTGGGCTTGTCCGTCTTCCAGGTCAGGTCAGCGCTGCCGTCCGGCCAGGTCTTGACCGCGACGTCGCTGATCACCGGGGCCTTGCGGTCCGCCTTGGGGGTGCGGAACTCGGCGGGCTTGGTATTCGGGGCGGGCCAGGTGGTGCGGTCGCCCTTAGCGTTCACCGAGGTGAGTCGGTAGTAGTAGGTGGTGTCGGGCTTGAGTGCGCCCAGGGCCACCTTGTGCTCGCCCGCCGTCTCCACGCTCTGCTGGGTGATGGGCAGCTGGTCCGGCTGGGTACCGAGCTGCATCTCGGTGGTGGCCGGGACGTCCGTCGTCCAGGTCAGGGTGCCCGAGCCGTCGGGTGCCGGGGCCGCCTCGGCCCGGGCGATCAGCGGGGCGACCGGGGTGGCGTAGGTGGCCGTGTAGGCGCCGGAGGTCCCGTCGAAGACGGCGTACTCGATGCCCTTGATCGTGGTCTTCTGGAAGGTGACCGGGGCGCCGCCGCGGGACAGACCGGTGAGCGTGGTGCCGCCGGAGCCGGTGGTCGGGAGCATCGTCATCAGGTTCGTCGCGGCCGCGTTCTGGTTGACCGTGAAGGTGACCGTGTTGCCGACCCGGTTCAGGCCGGTGACGGTCGAGGCGTTGCGGGCGTCGGTCCAGTCCAGGAGTTGTTTGGCGGAGACGATCGGGACGTTCTTCGCTTTCGCCGAGGCGATCAGCGCGGCCTCGATGTCGAGCTGGCCCACGTTGCCGACCCCGCCGTTGGCGTTCGCCGAGTCGGTGTGGTTGTTCATCACGAACGCGCCGTAGAAGCCGTCGTTGTTGGCACCGCTGACGAGTTGGTCGAACGTGTCCGGATAGACCTGTTGGAATTCGTCGTTGATCTGTGTGGTGCCCTGGTAGATGTCGATCATCTGACCGCTGGGGTCGGTGAAGCGCATCGGGAATCCGGAGCCGGTGAAGAATCCGGGACTGGCCTTCATCAGCGCCCCGCCCCAGGTGTTCTTCCAGTAGTCGGGCATGTAGTAGTAGTTCGTGTCGAGCCGGATTCCCTTGGCCCGGGCGATCGTCGCGTTGGAACTCCAGTCCGGCCAGATCAGGCAGTGGGTCCGGTTGGTGGTCGGCTTCAGCGGGGCGTAGCGGGTGAAGTCGTCCAGGCTGTTCTCGTACACCGCTGAGAGTTCGGCGTTGATGTCCGCCTGCGACGCGCCGGCGCGCATCTGCGGACAGCTGCCGTTCTCGTCGACGTGTCGGGCGATCTCGAAGCCCTGGGCGGTCCAGTTCTGTACGTCGGATACCGGGGGTGCCTGGGTGCCCTGGGGTCCCGGGCCCCAGACGTAGATGGTGCCGCGCATACATTTCCAGTTCCGGACCGCGGCGTCGCGCAGGGCCGCGATGGGGCTGGAGCAGTTCGGGTCGGAGCTGTTGTTGTTGTAGCGGGTGACTCGGCCCTGCATGTCGCTGAGATTTTGGCCGTGGTTGTCGCCGGTGGAGACCATCACGACCTTGAGCAGGTCGGGGGCGGCGGTGGCGGCGTTGCCGGGCAGGTACCAGGTCCTGGGGATCGGGGCCTTGGCGCGGTTGCCGATCTCGATCAGGTTGGCGAACAGGCGCTGCTGTTCGTCGGCCTGCGGGACGCGGACGCGGCTGAGGTCGATCCAGTCCGGGTAGAACATGTCGTCGGCGCGCATCAGCGGGCCGCCGCTGTCGGAGAAGTTGTCGTTCTCGACGCCGGCCTGGGCGGGGTTGCCCTGGCGGGTCTGCACGATGGAGCGGGCCAGGTCGTAGGTGAAGGCGGAGGCGGTGCCGCTGCCGACGGTACGGGTGGTGACGGCCGGGCCGAGTGGGCTGGTGCCGGTGCGGGTGTACAGGTCCGCGACGCGGATCGTGCCGACGCCGCCGGGGACCGTCCATACGTCGGCGGGGCCGTGGTACTGCATGCTCAATTGGCTGTAGATGCCGGCGCCGGGCGCGGTGCCGCTGTCGACCTTCATGTATTGGTTGGCCTGGAAGCCGCCGGAGGTGCCGAGGCCGAGCAGGCCGGCCAGGGCGGCGCGCGGGTGCATGGCGATCAGGTTGCCGCCGGCGTTGACCCACGTGGTGAGGTCGGCGACCAGTTGCGCGGAGGGGGCGAAGTCGCCGAGGACGACGGTGGTGTAGCCGTTCAGCACGGTCGCGGTTACCGTGCTCGCGTCCTTGACGGCGAAGGAGTTCAGGCCCTCGGCGCGCAGGATTTCGGTGTAGTAGCAGCTGAAGGGGTTCGAGTCGGCCTTGATCACCAGGATCGGGCCGGTGTTCGGCGCGTCGCACGGCGGGGTGGGCGGTGCCTGGCCGGTGGTGAAGGACCAGTTGGCGTCGGGCATCGCGTTGTCGGATCGGTCCTTGACCCCGCCGACGGTGAGTGTGTACGGCGTGCCGTAGGCCAGTTCGGTGTCCGGCTTGAGGGTGAGCTGGGTCGGGTTGGTGGGGTTGTCGAATTCGAGTTCGGCGGGTACGACCGTGCCGTTGCGCTTGAGTTCGAAGGTCAGGCCGGTGGTCTTGAGCGGTTCGCTGAAGGTGACCGAGGGTTGTACGCCGGCGAGTACGCCGTTGGCGTTGGCCGTCGGCGACTGGTCGGTGATGGCGGGGGCGACGGTGTCCTCGGCGTTGGTGCTGAAGACCACGTCGACCCAGTAGTTGCTGCCGTTCCAGCTGTCGGTCGGGTAGATGCTGCCGGCGTTGTACTTGTAGACGCCGTTGCCGCCGTCGACACCGTCGGCGAGTGCGCTGATCATCGTGTTGCCGACGGCCTGGGAGAACGAGGCGGTGTTGGCCGGGTAGTTGCCGTTGGGCGCGAAGTAGGACGCGACGTAGGTGACGCCGGCGTGCACGGTGATCGGGGTGGGCAGGTCGACGGTCTGCCAGCCGGTTCCGGTGCGGTTGACGTTGGGTACGGTGGCGAGCCGGGTCTGGGTGTTCTTGTCCCACAGGCTGACCGCGTAGGGGCCGGTGCTGCCGGCGAGTTTCCAGAACCTGATCGACTTGATCTGGCCGTCGGCGGTGGTGCGGAACTTGACGCCGACCTCGACGCTGTTGTTGTCGGTCTGGTTCGGGGTGGTCGGGCTGACCGGGCCGGTCCAGATGCTGGTCTCGATGTTTTGGGTACTGCCGTTGCCGGTGGTGAAGGACCAGGACTTGGTCGCCGCGGTGTTGCCGGCGGCGTCCTTGGCGCCGGACACGCTCACGGTGTAGCCGGTGGACGCGGCGAGTGCCGAAGTGGGGGTGAACGTGGCGGTGTTGCCGTTGTAGGACGCGGCGCCCGGGACGGCCGGGCCGCCGGTCCGGGTGACCGCCCACTGCACGGTGGCGGGTTGGACCGGTTCGCTGAAGGTGACGGACAGCGGTGCGGCGGTGGCCACTCCGGTGGCGTTGGCGGCCGGGACGGTCTGGGTGGCCGTGGGCGGCGTGGTGTCGGCGCCGGGGACGAAGGAGACGTCGACCCAGTAGTTGCCGGCCCGGTAGGAGTCGGTCGGCATGCCGCCACCGGGGTTGTACGTGTAGACGCCGTTGCCCTGGGTGCCGTTGCTCGCCGGGGCGACGAGTTGTTCGACCGTGCGGTCGGTCGCGAAGTAGTCGGCGGTGACCGTGTAGCGGCCGACGGGCGCGACGTAGGAGGCGATGTACTCGGTGCCGGCGGTGACGGGGATCGGTGTGGCGAACGTGGCGCTCTGCCAGCCGGACGTGCTCTCGCCGGTGAAGGTCACCGAAGTCGCCGTGCCGGTGGCGGTGTTCCAGATCCGGCCCGTGTGGGTGCCGGTGTTGGCCGCGTCCTTCCAGAACTTGACCTGGGTGATCGTGCCGTCCTGGGCGGGCTTGAAGCGCACGCCCAACTCGACGGCCACCGCGTCGGTGTCGGTCACCGCGCCGCCCGGGGTGGCGCCCGCGAACAGCGAGCACGGACTGCATGGCGCGGCCTGGGCCGCGGTGATCGGGGCGAACAGGGTGAACAACAATGCGCCGATCGCGGCGAACGTGATGCTCGCCCATGTCCCTCGGCGTTGTCGAAGTCCCGGTCTGGTTCTGGCGCAGGCGGCCTTCATCGAGTTGGTGCTCCTCAATGGCATGACGGTCGGTCGTCGGTTCGTGGGTTCGGGCGGGTGTGGGCGCGCCGGAGCTCGGGTCGCCGCGCCGGTCCCGGAGACCGGGCCGCCGGCGGCGTGTTGCCGCCGCCGGCCCGGTTTCCGTGTGTCGGTGCCGGGCGGTGCCGGTTGCCGGCGCCGGGGCCGGGCTGGGACTGGTTGTCGGGGACTGGTCGGCGGCGACTAGTTGGTGGTGAAGACGACGTCCACCCAGTAGTTGCTGTCGTTCCAGGTGCTTGTCGGGAAGCCGGTACCGGTCGTGTACACGCCGTTGCCGCCGACGGTGCCGGAGGCGGGGGCGGTGATCGGTCCGGTTCCGGCCGCCGCTGTCAGGCCGCCCTCGGTGGAGGAGTAGCGGCCCACGGGTGCGTAGTACGAGGCCACGTAGGTGGTGTTGGCGGCGATCACGACCGGTTGGGCGAAGTTCACCTGTTGCCAGCCCGACGCGTTCTCGCCGGTGAAGGTCGCACTGGTCAGGATGCTGCCCGTGGCGGACCAGATGGTCCCGGTGTGTGTGCCGGTGTTGCTCGGGCCCTTGTAGAACCGCAGGCCGGTGATCTTCCCGGGCACGGTGGTGCGGAATTTGACGCCGAGTTGCATGCCGGCGGTGTCGGTGTCGGAGAGTACGGCCGGCGTCGCCGTCGCGGGCCAGATGGTGCAGGACGGGTTGCAGGTGGGCGGCGGGGTGCTGCCGGCCGTGGTGAAGGACCAGTATTTGTCGGCCATCGGCGTGCCGTCGGCGGATTGTGCGCCGCTGAGGGCGACCGAGTAGGTGGCGCCGGGTATCAGGTCGGTGGTCGGATCGAACGTGGCGACCCTGGTCGTGGCGTTGTAGCTCGCGGTGCCGGTGACCCGGCCGCTTTCGCCCCGGTCGATGGTCCAGACGATCGTCGCGGGCTGGACCGCCACGTCGAACGTGGCGGTGATGTTGCCGCCGACCGGGGCGAAGCCCTCCCCGCTTGCCGGGACGGTCGTGGTGACCTGCGGCGCGGTGCCGGTCGGGCCGCCGTTGGTGGTGGTGAACACCGGGTCGACCCAGAAGTTGGAGTCGTTCCAGGTCGAGGTCGGGAATCCGGTGCCGTAGCGGTACACCCCGTTGCCGCCGGCGGCGTTGCTCGCCGGTGCGGTGAGCGGGCCGCGGATGTGCGCGGTGGTCAGGCCGCCCTGGTCGGCGGAGTATCTGCCGTTGGGGGCCAGGTAGGACGCCACGTAGGTGGTGCCCGCGGTGACCGCCACGGGCTGAGCGAACGTCACCTGCTGCCAGCCGGACCCGGTTTCGTTGCCGAACGTGGCGGTGGCGAGTCGGGTGCCGGTCGCGGACCACAGGGTCCCGGTGTGCGTACCGGTGTTCGCGGCGTCCTTCCAAAAGCGCACGCCGGTGATGAAGCCGGCCCGGTCGGGTTGGAACTTGACGCCGAGTTCGGTGGCGGCGGTGTCCGGGTCCGGTCCCGCCGAGGGTTGGTCGGTCGGCGCCCACAGGGTGCACGGACACGTGACCGGTTGCGGTGGGCCGCCGAGGGTGACGGTGACGCCCGCCGACGGGGTCTCGGTGCGGGCGCTGTCGTCGGTGGCGCGGGTCTTGATGGTGATCGTGCCGCCGGCGCCGGTGGTGAACACGTAGGTCCAGTTGTCACGGCCGGTGGTGGCGGGGTGCCAGGTCGCGCCGTTGTCGACGGAGACCTCGACACCGCCGACCCGGCCGCCGGTGTCGGTCGCGGTGCCGGTGATGGTGACGTTGGAATTGGTGGGCAGGCTGCCGCCGTTGGTCGGCGCGGTGATGGTCGAGGTGGGCGGCGTGGTGTCGGTGCTCTGGGTCGCGGCGACCATGCCGCTCATCAGCGTGCCCGGTTGTACGCCCATGTCGGCGAACAGGTTGATCGTGGCCTGCTGCATCGCGGTGTCCACGGTGCCGTTCGCGCCGACCCGGTACACGTCCAGGCCCCAGGCCCACTGCACGGTGCCCGCGCCGAAGACCAGGGCGCCGCTGGGCGCGCGGTACAGGGTCAGGCTGTGCGTGGAACTGCCGTCGGCGTAGGTCGAACCCTGGTCCTGGAGCACCGACATGCCGGACTTGACCGTGGTGGACAGGCGGATCAGGCCCGCTGGTCGGGCGCCGTTGTCCAGATCGGAGTCCCACTCGTAGCCCAGCGTGCCGCTGCCGAGGGTGGTTTGCGCGGTGAGTCCGAGGGTGGCCAGGCGGGTGTTGCGCCACAGGCGCAGCCGCCCGTCGGCGCCGTTGGCGTTCATGTCGGTGGTGCAGCAGTTGACGGTGAAGATGGTGCCGGTGACGTTGTTCTCCGGTCGGCCGCCGTCACCGGGTGGCGAGAAGCGCGGGTCGCGCCAGGTGCCGGTCCACATGCTCGGACCCAGCGGGTCGATCGACTGGTTGGCGTGGGTGTCCTTGTAGGCGACCAGGTTGCGGTGGTCGGGGCCGTTGCCGTTGATCCCCCCGTTCTCCCAACGGGTCTTCCAGAACATCTCGTTGCCGGAGAAGAAGGCGAGGTTGACGCCCGCGTCCCGGGCCGCCTCGACGTTGGCGCGTTGTGCGCCGGACCAGTATTCGTCGTGGCCGACGGACAGGAACACCTTGTGGTTCTTGATCAGTTGGCCGCGTCGATCGGTGTCGACACCGGTTGTGTAGGAAACGTCGTAGCCATTGCGTTCGATGAAGCGCAACATCGCGAACTCGGCGTTGAACAGCGAGTCCTCGGGATTGTCGGCGCGCGTGGTGAACGGCCGGTTGTAGCTGACCTTGTAGGCGCGCCCCACCGGTTGTCCGGTGTACAGGTCGTTGCCGCCGTAGGCGTTGTACGCCTGCCATGTGGTGTCGGAGGACTGCATCAGCAGTGCCGAGTGCGACGCGTCGTTGCGGACGATGAACGGGATCTGGCTCGCGCCGGAACTGCCGTCGGTGCGGGTGGGTTTGGCGATGTAGTAGCCGGATACCGCGTCGGCGGGCACGGTCCAGGACGCGGAGTCGGTCCAGCTGGAGCAGTCGATCAGACCGGTCACCAGGTTGTCGATGTCGCAGTCGTCCTGCCGCTTGGGCGTCGTGGCGGAGGCCGGAATCGTGTAGACCTTGCGCGCGCCGTTGCCGTTGTACCAACCGAGTCGGTAGATGTCGACGCGGTAGGAGCTCGCGGTGGTGTCGATCCGGAACTTGATCTGGCCACCGGCGTTGGCGCTGATGTCCGTGGAGTAGCCCTGGATGGCGTTGCTGCCGGCGCCGCTGACGTCCCATTCGGTCCGAGGATTGCCGGTCTTGCTGTTCTCGCAGGCGATGGCGTTGGCGACCGGCGCGTCGCAGGGACCCGCGGCCGCCTTGGGTGTCTCCGGTGCCGCGACGGTCAACGCGAGCAATAGCGCGAACAGTGTCGGCACGGTCGCTCTGCGCAGCCTTGGTCTGGGTATCTTCATGAGTGTCCCCCACCCGAATATCGGTCCCCGGGGCGGTGTCCCGGGGCCGAGATACGGGAAAGTGTGGCGTACGTTCCGGCCTGTTGTCCGGGTTTTGCCCTCTCGAGAAGCGGGCCGTGGGTACAGTGCGGGAAGCCGGGGGTGGGGCGACTCCGGGTCGGGCCCGGGGAGTTCGAATCGGCGGCTCGGGTGGGGACGGTAGGGCGCGACGGTCCGGGGGGACTTTGTGAAGGTAGTGATCACCGGCGGTGCCGGTTTCATCGGCGCGAATCTGGCCGCCTCGTTGCAGGGCCACGACGTGGTGCGCGACGTGCATGTGGTGGACGATCTGTCCACGGGATCGCTCGCGAACCTCACCGGGTTGAAGGTGACGTTCCATCAGGGCTCGATCCTGGAACCGGAGTTGCTCGACCGTGCGTTCGAGGGTGCGGACGCGGTGGTGCACCTGGCCGCGTTGCCGTCGGTGCCCCGGTCGGTGGAGGCGCCGCTGGCCAGCCACCACGCCAACGCGACGGGCACTCTGGAGGTGTTGGAGGCGGCTCGACGGGCCGGGAACATCCATGTGGTGGCCGCGTCCTCGTCGTCGGTGTACGGCGCGAATCGCGAGTTGCCCAAGCGTGAGGACATGCGCACCGCGCCGCTGAGCCCGTACGCGGTGAGCAAGTTGGCCACCGAGGCGTATCTGATCGCGTACGGCAACTGCTACGGGCTGCCGGTGTTGCCGTTCCGGTTCTTCAACGTCTTCGGGCCCGGCCAGCCGGCCGATCACGCGTACGCCGCGGTGATTCCGCGCTTCGTGGACGCGGCGTTGGCGGGTCGGCCGCTGTCGGTGCAGGGTGACGGCGAGCAGACGCGCGACTTCACCAACATCGACAGTGTGTGCGCGGTGTTGACCGACGCGGTGTTGCGCCGGGTGGTCTCGGACATCCCGGTCAACCTGGCCTTCGGCTCCCGGACTTCGTTGAACGCGCTGATCGCCCTGCTGGCGGAGGTGCTGGGGCATGCGGTCGAGGTGGAGCACACCTCCCCCAGGCCCGGTGACGTGCGGGACTCCCAGGCGGACGGGTCGCGGCTGCGCGCGCTGTTCCCGGCGGCCGAGCCCGTCGAGTTGCGTGACGGGCTGGCCCGGACGGTCGAGTGGTTCCGGTCGCGGCTCGGCTGAGGCGCGGTCGGGCGGGTCAGTCGTCGGCGGGTGTGCGGAGGGGGCGGGCGGGTGCGCCCACCACGGTGGTGCGGGCGGGCACGTCGCGCGTGACCACGGCACCCGCGCCGACGAAGGCGTCCGGGCCGACGGTCAGGCCCTGGAGGACGACGGCGTTGCTGCCGACGGTGGCGCCCGCGCACAGGTGCACGTTGCCGGAGATGTTGGCGCCCGGATACACGGTGGCGCGCGCGTCGAGCACGGCGTCGTGGCCGATGGTGGCGTTGTAGTGGACCTGTGCGTGCGGGCCGAGGGTGACGCTGCTGGAGACGTACGCGTTGGCCTGGACGAGGCAGCCGGGCGCGAGCACGGTCTCCGGCGCGATCACCGCGCGCGGATGTACGAGGGTGGCCGGGCGCAGTCCCTGCCGCTCCAGCAGGAGGGCGAGCCGGGCCCGGGCGGCGGGGGCGGCGATGCCGACCAGATATTCGCCGCCGCCGGCCTCGTCGGGGCGCAACACCGGCAGTCCGCGGACCTGTTCGCCGGCGTGGGCGTCGTCGAGGAACGCGGTGACGGTGAGCGCGGCGGCGAGCGCGGTGTCGAGGGCTTCGCGGCCGACGCCGCCGGCTCCGCAGATGTAGAGCTGCATGGGGGACATCCTGGCACCGCCGGGCGGTCGGGGTGGGGCGCACACGAACGCGAGCGTGGGCACGAACGCGGTCGCGGGCGCGGCAGGGCCGGCCCGGATCGTCGAGTGGAAGCGAATGGTGCGGTGAGTGCTGACCGAGAAGGCGACCTTCGGGTGCGCGACAGGGCGCGATATCTGTCCCGACTGGATCCGCCGGGCGCCGCGCTGATCGCGGTGGCGGCGTTGTGGGCTCCGGTGGCGGCGGCGAACCGGGTGGGTGCGCCGGGAAGGTATCTGCTGGCGCTGGCGGTGGTGGCCGGGGCGTACGTGCTGGGGCGGTTGTGCGGCGGGCGGTTCGCGTTACCCGTGCCGGCGATGCTCGCCGGCGCGGTGACGGTGATGTTGGTGGTGTGGCCCGACGCGGTGAGTGGGGACGCGACGGCGCCGCCGTTGGATTATGGCAACGCCGACGGGGCGCTGGTGGCGCAGGGGGTCGGGGCGGCGTGTCTGGCCGCGCTGGCCGCCGGGTCGGGTCGGTGGCGGGCCGGACTCCTGGTGTTGGCCGGGGGGTTGGTGGTGGGTACGTTCGCGACGCGGTCGGTGGCCGCGGCGGCGGGTGCGCTGGCGGTGTTGTCGACCGCGCTGCTGGCGCCGCTGGTGCGGCGGCGGGGCACGGTCGTGGCGCTGTCGGCGCTGTGTGCGGCCGGGGTGGTGCTGGGCACCGTGGTCCTCGGGGCGCTGGGTACGCGGACGGAGGGCGTCGAGGGCGCCGCCCGGGCGGGGTTGACCGAGCGTCGGGTGCAACTGTGGGGCGACGGCGTACATCTGACGAAGCGTTTCCCGGTGCGCGGGACCGGTCCCGGCACGTTCGTGGAGAACAGTCCGACCGCGCGTTCGGACGCGGATGTGCACTCGGCGCATTCGATGTGGCTGCGGCAGAGCGCCGAGCAGGGCGTCCCCGGGGCGCTGTGTCTGGTCGCCGTGGTGGGATGGGTGTACGTGCGGTTGTGGCGCTCGGCGCGGTCGCCGGCGGTGGTGGCGGTGGGGTCGGTGACCTTCACGGCGTTCGTGGTGCAGGCGTCGATGGACTATGTGGCCGAATTTCCGGTGGTGTTGGCGGTGGCCGGGGCGCTGGTGGGGGTGGCGACGGCGGGGCCGGACGCGCGGGCGCGGGCGGTCGCGGCGGTGGGGGTTTCGTAGCCCGGGCGGGGTCTTTCCCGGCGTGATCGGGTGAACGAGGCGGCCGGTGGTCGGAGTTGACGGCAGGATCCGGGGTCGCGGTTTGTCCGGATCAGCGACTTTGAGGGCTTTGATCGCTTTGGCTGCTTCGCCCGATCTATGCTCGGGAAACCTCAGATGAAGCTCAGATCCGTCACGTCGAGGCGGGTCCCCGTCTATTTTGTGGAATCGCCGCACCACGGGCGCACCTATTTCCCAGGCAAGGGGAATGTCACGTCGATTCGCAGGTTTGTCGATCTGCGTGCAGGATTGCCGGAATCCCGTTTCGAGTTCGTTGCGGGATTTTCCAGAGAATGAGAACAGGCGGGACGGACGGTCCGGGGGGCCGTCTGCCGTTCGGGTGGGTACGAGCCCCGGCATCCCGTTGTACGTGCAGGTCACTGCCCTGTCGTCAGGCGGGCGTGGGACCGGCCGGCCGCCGGGCCGGTGCGGTGAACCGACGTCTCGCCATGCCCCCGAAACGGTGTCGGATGGTTCCGAAAAGCCCAACTCGAAATTCTGCGCCGGCTCTTTCGAATACGCTGCGCGACTGCTTCAATGCCCACTGATCTCCGGGTGACCCCGGTATCACCTGTTCAGTGGGAGGGCACGATCAGCAGCACGACGGCCGCCAATCCTTTCGGCGCGGACTTCTGGAGCGGCAACCGGGGCGTGGGCTGGCTCGCCCTGCTCGAACTCGTGATCCTCGTCGCGGTGTTGCTGCGGGTGTTGTCCCGACGGGCGGGTCCGCGCGGCCTGTTCCGCGGGTTCGGGCATCAGGTGGCCGCGACGGGGCGGGCGTTCGCCGCGCCGTTCGTCGCCTGGCGGCGGGATCGCCGCGGGGTCGCGGTGCTGGCCCGGCATCTGGGTGCGCCGGAGACTTTCGAACACGCCGCGCGGGCGCTGGGCGCGGCCCGGGCGGCGGGGGCGCGGCCGTGCGCGGTGGTGCTGACGGGCGAGCGCGTGGCGGTACGGCTCGCGGCGGTCCGGGCGCCGGAGGCCGCGGAGCCCTGGGCGGTGGACCCGGACGACGCGCTGGTGTGGACGGCCGCGGTGGCCGATCTGGGTGTGCCCGAGCCGACGGAGGCCGTGCCGCTGCCGATCGTGGTCGGGTTGATCGGGGCCGATGTGGTCCTGCTGGATGTTGCGGCGGTGGGGCCGGTGCTCACCGTGACCGGGGACCGGGCGGGCACGGATCTGGGTCATGCGTTGACCGCGCAGCTGGTTCGGCGGTTGCCCTCGGGTGTGGTGGGCGTGGCTCACGGTGTGCATCCGGGGTTCCCCGGGCGGTCGACGGCCGAACTGGCCGCCGATCCGGCGGTACGCGTCCTGGTGTGCGCCGAGCCCGCTCCGGAGGCGGCGGGTGAACCGGCGGCGTTCGCGGCGCGGCCGGGGCGCACGGTGCTCGTCCTCGGGGAAGTGCGGGGGCGGCGGCTGAGCCTGCGTCCGGACACCTTCGGGGTGTTGCCCGCCGCGGACGGCCTGGGCCCGGTCGAAACGGCCGGCCTGGCGCGTGCGGTGGCCCGCGTGATCCGGTCGGGGCGCCCGGCGGGGCCGATGGTGAACCCGCCGAGCACGACGCCGCCGGCGGCGGACACGGGCCGGCCGGTGCCGGGGGTCGTGGGCGGAACGGATTTGGGGCGGGCGGGAGTTGCGGACGCCGCGCCCGTGCGGGTAGGCGCGGGAGCTTCGTCCCGAAACGGCACGGATGTCGGCGGCGCACTGGATCGGGCGGACGGCGTGATCGCGCCCATCGGTGGACAGGGCGCGGCCGGCTTGGGAGGCGGTACCGCCGGCGGGCGCCGTGGATCCGCCGGGCCTGGGTCCGACTCGGCGGGCGGCGTGGGCGGCGGGCGGGTGAGTACGCGGGCCTCCTCGGGCGGTGCCGCCACGGCTGCCGCGTCCGCGTCGGGTCTTGCGGGTACCGGTGCGTCGACGAGCGCTTCGGCCTCGGCTGCCGCGTCCGCGTCGGGCCCTGCGGGTCCCGCGGGTGCCGGCGCGTCGACAGGCGCTTCGGCGCACGCGACCGCCGCCGCGGATGCGGGGGTTCCGGGGCGGGCTCGATCGCGCGTGTCGCCGTCGACCGCCGGTCAGCGGCGATCCGACGTCGATCTCCGCTCCGAAGGCGGGGCGGCGTCGGCCTCCCCCGCACCCGAAGCGACCCACCGTCCGACTCCGGCGGGCCCGCAGCGTCCCACGACCGCAACTCCCACGGCATCCGCGAACACGGGATCGCCGACCACGCCACCGACCCCCGGAAGGCCACCGGCCGCAACCACCACCGGCCGCCGACCTCCGGCCTTCGCCTCGGCCCGCCGACCCCACCGACCCACCGACCCACCCGCAGCCCCTTCGGCAACCGCCGGCTCCGAGCCCCCCGCCGGGCCCTCGGCAACCAGCACATCCCAGCCGCCCGCAGCGTCCACACCAACCGGCGCATTCCAGCCCCCCGCTGCGCCTACGGCAACCGGCGCGTACCAACCGACCGTTGAGCCTGCGGCAGCCACCACACCCGAGCGACCGGCCACGCCGACGGCGACCGCCGCATCCCAGCCGCCCGTTGGGCCCTCGGCGACCACCGGGTCCGAGCCATCCGCCCAGCCGACGGCAACCGCCGGATCCCAACCGCCCGTAGCGCCCATACCAACCGGCGCCTCCCAACCGCCCGTTGTGCCCATGCCAACCACCACCTCCGAGCCCCCCGTCGCGTCCGACGTGCTCGGGGTGGGTGAGTCCGCCGCCCCGACCATCGACCCCGCCCGGCCGTGACCGTCGTCCGTGTGCTTTTGGAGGCGATCCCATGCGATTGACCATCACCGTGTCCGAGCCCGCGCGGGGGCGGCGGGAGTCGATCCTGGTCGACGCGCCGGCCGAGAGCACCGTTCGGGATCTGCTCGAACACCTCGCCGACACGCATGACCTGGGCGCGCCCGGGTTGCCCTGTCGGCTCGGGGACACCGTGCTCGACCCCGACGACGCCCTTTCGGCCTGCGGCATTCGCGAGGGCGGCGAACTCACTCTCGGGGCGGCCCCCGTCGAGCCGCCCCCGTGCCCCGATCCGCCGCTCGTCGAGGTGCACCTCGCGGCGGGGCCCGGGGCCGGGCGGATCTGGCCGCTGCCGATGGGTACGTACGACATCGGCTCGGCCCCGGAATGCGCGATCCGGATCGACGAACCCGGCGTACCGACGCACGGGATCCGGGTCACGGTCGGCCCGAACGGCAAGGTGCGGGTCGCCGCGCCCGCCGGGAGCGAGATCCGGCTCGGGCGGGTGTACCGGACCAAGGAGGACACGCCCGAGCGGCCGGTCGATCCCAAGGACAAGGAGTTCGCCGACGAGCCGCCGCCGGACCCGGAGGCGCCGATCGTCGACGAGGTCGCCTGGGACCTCGGCGTGGGCCTGACCGTGGGCCCGGTACTGCTGCGCCCCGCCGCGCCGTTCGACGCGGGCGCGGACATCGTGCCCTCTGCCGACGGCGCGGGCCTCGACTTCAACCGGCCGCCGAGGATCGTGGAGCCGGTCCAGGGCGGCCGGTTCCGGATCCCGACCCGGCCGCGCGGCTCGTTCCGGCAGCCGTTCCCGATGCTGGTCACGCTCGCGCCGATGTTGCTCGGGCTGGTCATGGTGAAGGTCTTCCACTCCTACTTCTTCCTGATCTTCGCGATCTTCAGCCCGATCATGGCGCTGGCCAACTGGATCTCCTCGCGGCGCAGCGGGCGCAAGCAGTTCGTCAAGGACCTGGCCGCCTACCGGGTGCGCAAGGCGGAGGTGCTGGCCGAGGTGGCCGCCGGCACGGAGGTGGAACGCCAGGGACGCGTGGACGCGATCCCGGACCCGTCGACGACCGGCCTGTTCGCCACCGGCCCGGGGCAGCGGTTGTGGGAGCGGCGTCGGGTCGATCCGGACCATCTGGTGTTGCGCGTGGGCACTTCGGCGCACACCTCGCTGAACGAGGTCGAGGATCCCGATTCGCAGTCGTTGGAGCGGCGCGCGACGTGGACGGTGCCGGACGTGCCGACGGCGGTGGATCTGCCGCAGCAGGGTGTACTCGGCGTGGCCGGGCCCGGTGGGCCGGCGTTGCGGATGGCCGGGTGGCTGGTCGCGCAGGCGGCGATCCTGCACAGTCCCCGGGATGTGCAGGTGCGGTTGCTCACCGGGACGGCGGGGGCCGAGGAGTGGGGGTGGCTGGCCTGGTTGCCGCATGCGCGCGGCACGGTGCCCGGTGGGCCCGAGGTGTTGCTCGGCAGCGATCCGGAGACGATCGCGGCGCGGGTCGCGGAGTTGGTCCAGGTGGTACGGGCGCGCCGGGCCGCCGCCGAGACGTTGTTGCGCAACGCGGTGTTCGCCGAGCCGGACATCGTGCTGGTGGTGGACGGGGCCCGGCGGCTGAGGGAGATCCCGGGCATGACGCAGGTGTTGCAGGAGGGCCCGCAGGTGCGGGTGTTCTCGATCTGCGTGGACATCGAGGAGCGTTTTCTGCCGCAGGAGTGCACGGCGGTGATCGGCCTGGCCGACGCGGGGCAGGGGCGTGGTCCGGTCGCGACGTTGCGCCGGCACGGCACGCCGACGGTCGCCGATGTGCGGCCGGATCTGCCGACGCCGGCGTGGTGCGAGTCGATCGCGCGGGCGTTGGCACCGGTGCGCGACGTGACCTCGCCGGACGAGGGCGCGCTGCCGGATCGGGTGTTGCTGCCGGAGTTGTTGGCGCTGGATCCGCCGGACCCGGCGACGATCGGCGAGCGTTGGCGGCGGCGGCCCGCGTCCACGCGGGTCTTCCTGGGCGCGGGCTACGACGGCCCGGTCTCGTTCGACCTGGTCCTCGACGGTCCGCACGCGTTGATCGCGGGCACCACGGGATCGGGCAAGTCGGAGCTGTTGCAGTCGTTCGTGGCCGCGCTGGCGGCGGCGAACCGACCGGACGAGTTGACCTTCGTGCTGGTCGACTACAAGGGCGGCTCCGCGTTCAAGGACTGCGTCGAACTCCCGCACACGCTCGGCATGGTCACCGACCTCGACGCCCAGCTGGTGCATCGGGCGATGGCCTCCCTGGGCGCCGAACTCACGCGCCGTGAGCTGCTGTTGGCGATGGTGGGGGCGAAGGACCACGCGGAGTATCGGGGCAAGCGCATGCGGGACGCGGAGTTGCCCGCGCTGCCGCGACTGCTGTTGATCGTGGACGAGTTCGCCACGCTGGTACGCGAGGTGCCGGACTTCATCCCGGGTCTGGTCGGGATCGCCCAGCGCGGTCGTTCGCTGGGGATCCACATGGTGCTCGCCACGCAGCGTCCGGCCGGGGTGATCACGGCGGACATCCGGGCCAATACGAATCTGCGGATCGCGTTGCGGGTGACCGACGCCGGGGAGAGTTCGGACGTGATCGACACCAAGGACGCGGTGGCGATCTCCTCGTCCACGCCGGGTCGGGCGCTGGCCCGGACCTCGCATCACACGGTGATCCCGTTCCAGACGGCGTACGCGGGCACCGAACGGGTGGACGGCAAGGCCGATCCCGACGCGATCCGGGCGCTGCCCGCTCCGGTGGAGCCGGTACGCCCGCAGACCTCGGTGTTGTCCTGGAGCCGGCTGGGTCGACCGCGTCCGCCCGCCGTCGAGGTGGACGTCGAGCCACAACCACAGCCGGGGGACGCCGAACCGACCACCGATCTCAAGGAGTTGGTCACCGCGATCTCGGCGGCGGCCGCGGCCCTGCCGGACTTCGTCAAACCGCCGAGCCCGTGGCTGGACCCGCTGCCGCATCGGGTGCTGCCGGCGGATCTGCCGCCGGCCGCGCCCAGTGCCGAACGGCCGCCCGGCGCGCTGGAGCCGGTGGCGTGGGCGATGGAGGACGTACCGCATCTCCAGGCGCGCAAGCCGGTGTTGCTCGACCCGAGCACGTTCGGCCACCTGTTCGTGGTGGGCGCGCCGCGCACCGGGCGCAGCCAGTTGTTGCGCACGATGGCGGCGGCGCTGGCCCGGCGGCACTCGTGCGGTGTGGTGCACATCCAGGCGATCGACGCCGGTGGTGGGGCGTTGGCCGCGCTGGCCGATCTGCCGCACTGCGGGACGGTGGTGCCGCGCAACGACCTGAGCCGGATCGACCGGTTGATCTCTCGGCTCGGCGAGGAGTTGAGCAGCCGTCAGGAGCTGTTGTCCCGGCAGGCGTGCGCGAATCTGACCGAGTTGCGGGCGAGCGACGCGCGGGGGTGTCCGGCGCATGTGTTCCTGCTGATCGACGGGTGGGATCCGCTGGCGCCGACGTTGTACGAGTACGACGACGGCCGGGTGATGAACGAGGTGGTGCGGTTGTTGCGCGAGGGCGCGGCGGCGGGGATCCATCTGGTGATGACCTCGGAACGCACGTTGATCAACGGGCGGTTGTCCTCGGTCAACGACGACATGGTGCTGTTGCGGCTGGCCGATCGGGCCGAGTATTCGGGCGCGGGGGTGCCGCGGACCGCCATTCCGGGGTCGATGCCGCCGGGGCGCGTCCTGCTGTCGGGTTCGTGGACGGAGGCGCAGGTGTGTCTGCTCGGTCCGGGTGAGAGCGGGCGCGAGCAGGTCGAGGCGCTGCGCCGGATCGCGGCGGACGCGCGCGAGCGGGACGCGGGGGTGGATCCGGCGCGGCGGCCGTTCGTCCTGGCACCGCTGCCCACCTCGATCAGCTTCGCCGAGGCGTACGAGGCGGTGGCCGAGGAGCAGCGCCGCCCGCTGTGGGGGCTGTTGGGGATCGGCGGTGACGCGGTGGGCGCGGTCGGCGCGGATTTCGCCGACGCGCAGCATACGTTCGCCGTGGTCGGGCCGCCCGGCAGTGGGCGCAGCAACACGCTCGCGACGATGGCGGTGTCGCTCCTGGCGAGCGGGACCCGGGTGGTGGCGATCACGCCGCGGGATTCGCCGCTGCGTCTGTTGCGGGCGCATCCGCTGGTGACGCTGGTGGAGGGGGCCGACTCGGACGGGTCGCGGACCTCGGCGGCGGTGGCGGAACTGGAGGGGCCTGCGGTGGTGTTGATCGACGACGCGGATCTTTTGTCGGAGATGGGGTCGATGGTCGGGTACGCGCTGCGCGATGTGATCGGTTCGGGCCGCGACCGGGGCATCGGGTTGGCGTACGCGGCGACGGCCGAGACGTTGTTGCAGTCGCTCAGCGGGTGGTTGGGCGATGTCCGGCGCAACCGGCAGGGCATCCTGCTGTCGCCGCAACTCGGTGGGGAGGGTGATCTGATCGGTGCCCGGTTGCCCACCGAGCGGGTTCGGCAGCCGCTGCGGATCGGCCATGCCTGGATCCGGGACCGGAAGGGTTTCCTGGCTCCGGTGCTGGTGCCGGAGACACAACTGCGCCCCGCCGCCGAATGACGGCGGGGGGCGCGGGAGGGCGGCGGCGCGGTTCCCGGTGGTCGATCCACGCGGGAACCGCGGGCCGGGTCAGGTGGTGTGCGCGGGCGGCGGCTTGACGTCCTCGCCGTCGAGGCTGCGCAAATTGCTCACCACGACCTGGAAGGTGTCGCTGAACTGCTTGATCGAAACCATTGCCTTGTCGAGTGAAGTGGTCAACTCGTCATAGGACTGGGTCATCTGCGGGCTGGTCTTCCGCAGATAAAGGCCACCGTCGGGGTTCAGCAATGCCGTCACGACGCCCCGCAGACTCTGCAATGCGTCCTGTGTGCTCTTCGCACTGGTCACCATGTCGGTGGCGACGTGTTCGACCTCGGCGATATTGACATCGACATCCGTGCCGGTGGGAGTGGTCATGCCCATCCTTTTCGTGGTGCGGGAGCAGGGGTGGTGGATTCGGTCAGCCGGACTTCTGCAGCGCCGCCTTCATCGACGAGTCGAGCTTCTGCGCCGCCTCGACAATCTTGTCGAATTGCTGGGAGAAGGTGATGATGTTGAGGATTGCCTTTTCCAGATCCGCGCTCAGCGTCTTGTATTTGGTGTTCAGTTCGTCGCTGCTGAGCTTGAGCCACAGACCGGATCCGGGCTTCAGCAGCGCGTCCACCTTTCCCTGGAGTCGGCGAATCTCCAGGACCGCCGCGTCGGACACCTTCTTCATTTCCAGCTGGGCGGTGTGCACCTGGTCGTAGGTAATCTTGAAATCGCTCGCCATGGAGAATCCTCACTGCGCGGTGATGATGTTTCGAAACCTGTGTCGGGCTACCTCGGGTCCCGGCCGTGGCCACCGATCGGCGGTCGGTACGGGGGCTCCTTGACGACCTTGGTCCACGGGGACTCGGGGTCCTTGATGTTCGGGTTGGTATAGACCGTGGTGCCGTCTTTGTCGGTGATCGTCTTGGTGCCCCGGCCGGCCCCGTCCACCTCGACCTTCTCGGTGCTCACCGAGCCGTCCCGACCTGTGGTGACGGTGTTGTAGGCACCGTTGTCGCCGTAGGTGGTGTGCTCGGTGTAGGTGGTGCCGTGATCGGTGATGGTCACGGTCTGCTCGGTCACGTTGTAGTTGCCGTCGACCTTGACCGTGACGTCGGTGGTGACGCCGTTCTTGTCGGTGTTCGTGTAGTGCAGGGGTGGTTGGTCGCTCGGTTTCTCCGGCGCCGTCTCACCCTCCTTCGGCTTTCCGTCCGGGTGGGTCTTGAGCCATTCGTCCCAGGTTTTCTTCTGCTGGATCCAGCGGTCCAGCGGATTACGCCCCGGCGTTGCCGCGAATTGTGCCGCGACGCCGTCGTCCCACGCTTCCGCGCCGTCCGCGACATAACCGAGGAGTTTCGACAGCGCACCCAATCCGTCGACCGCCTTGCCCATGGGTGCGGACCACGCGGTATAGAAGGAACCGAGCGGCGCGGCCACGCCGCCGATGTCCGCGGCCGGGATAGTACCGTATTGGCCGGGCACCTGGCTGCCATAGGTACGGAACTTCGCCGCGTCCTCCTTGAACGTATTGGCGAGCAGCGTCAGCGCGCTCGCCATTTTGCGAAGCTCGGTGTAATCGAGGGAAATATCGGGCAAAGCGAACTCCATTCGACAGATCGGCGTCGGGTCCGGTCCCGCACCGCGTCCGAACACTGGCGCCGTGTCTCATCATCGGCCAAGATTGCCGGAGAATAAAGAGCCGCAGCGTCCCGTCCCGATATCGCCGACGCGCTGCACCGCCGTCACGAGAGCATCGACATCCGACGCGATCGAACTTCCGCCCGGAGGGCCCATGCCACGCAATGTCGATACCACGACGTTGAAAAAGCTGGGGTACACGGTCGATCAGACGCCGGGTGATCCCGACTCGATCCGGGACGCCTCGCTGTATCTGGCCGCGTTGGCCAAGAAGGCCTCCGACGCCTCGCTCAAACTCGCCGGGCTGATCCAGGACGACGCGAACGCGCCGCTGATGGGCGAGGCCGCCACCGAGTTGCGCGGGCACGTCAAGGACCAGTTGAAGCTGTTCGTGGACAGGCTGGCCCAGGCCACCCAGATCGCGAGCACCGCGCTGTCCACCTACGGGACGGAACTGCTCGCGGCCCAGCAGAAGGGCCAGGAGGCGCTGAACGCGGCGGCCCCGCTGCCGGAGGGCGACCCGGGCCTGGCGGCGGCGAAGTCGACCATGGCCACGGCCCGGACGATGTACCTGGAGGCGGTGGAGAAGGCCCGCAAGGCGCTGGCTCCCGCGACCGCGCTCAAGACCAGCCCGAAGACGGTGGCCGAGGAGTTCTGGGACTTCTTCAAGATCTTCACCATCGTGCTGACCGTGCTCGGTGTGCTCTTCGGCGGGCCGCTGGGACTGCTCGCCTTCGGCGCCAACCTGATCGTGCTGGGCAAGACCATCGCGGACTTCGCCAACGGCAAGGCCACCGGGCTCGAACTGTTCCTGAACATCCTGGGCGTGCTGTTCCCCTCCACCAAGGCCCTGCTGCCGGCGCTGCTCAGCGGCCTGAAGAACCTCCTGGTGGGTCTGGGCAAGGGCGCGGTCAACCTGTTCAAGGGCGCCGGCAACCTGCTGTCGCTGCTGAGCACCGGCCTCAAGGGATTCAACCTGTCCGGCTGGCGGTTCGCGCTCGCCTACGCGGGTCTGCTCACCGGCGCGCTCGCGTTCAAGGGCGGGGTGCTGGTCGGCAAGTTGCTGGTGTTGCCGTTCAAGGCGATCGTGTGGGTGGGCAAGACCGCATGGGCGGTGGGCAAGAAGGGTTTCGCGGAGCTCAAGGGCTGGGGTTCGCTCGGCATCCTGCTGCCGGTGGCCGGCGACGAGATCGCCAAGCTGGGGCTGGCGCGGGCGCTGAAGATCGGCTTCTGGGAGCGCGGAGTCCTGGGCAGCCAGAAGGACTTCATCCGGGCCGGGCTGGCCGTGCCGCCGGCCGCGGCCGGGACCGCGGGCAAGATCGGCGGGCACACCCTGGACAAGCTGCCGATGCCGCCGGGGCTCGGCGCGGGCCGGGACCTGTCCCCGTTCACCGGCTTCGGACTGCACGACATGCCCAGGCTCGGCAGCTCGTTCGACACCGCCGTGTTCGTGCCGGCCGCGAGCGGGCTGTACACCGCGCACCACGGGCTCGGCGTGTACAGCTTCGGGAACACCCTGCTCGGACACGAGGGCCTGCAGACGCTCGGCACCACGATCGGGCACGGCGTCACGCCGCAACTCCAGTGGAACTCGCTGCACGACGTGCTGAACCAGGCCGTGGGCGGGACGTCCGCGCTGCACGGCCTGGACGTGGGCGCCCTGTCGCCGCACACGCTCGGCGGCGCGGTGGAGAGCACCCAGTCGTTCGCGAAGAGCGCGATCGGTGTCGGCGAGGAGGTGCGGATGACGCCGCTGCCGGAGATCCGCCGGCTGACCCACGGCGACACCACGCTGACCACGTCCGGCATGGACCGGTTCGTGGCGACGCACACCGACGCGCTCACGAACAAGGTCACGGTCGCGAACGCGGTGCCGGCGCGGACCCTGCCGAACGCGGTACACGCGCCGGGCACGCCGACGTCGGTGCACGCGCCGAACTCCGTGCAGGCGCCGGGTTCGGTACACGCGTCGAACGCGGGGGCCGGAGTCGGCGCGGGTGCGGGTGCGGTCAAGGTCGACGTCTTCGACCTGCTCGCGCCGGGCGCGGGCAAGGGCGGCTCGACCCCGCCACCGCCCCCTTCCGTACCGCCGGCCACGCCGATCGGGCCGGGTGTGTCCGCTCTGCACCAGGACAACGCGCTCAACCTGCTCGCCGGCGGATCCCGCACCGGGGATCAACTCCCGGCCGCATCCGCCCGGTTCACCCCGGTCGATCTCGCCGGCGGCAACTCCGCCGGCGCCCTGCGGCCGGACCTGGCGGGCGGGCAGAAGGCGATCGACACGGTGTCGGCCCTGGTCGGCGAGAAGATCCCGATGCGGGCCGACCCGCCGCCGGTCGGCCACACTCCCCCGCCGCCGGCCACACCGACCACCCCTCCTCCGCCGCCCGTCGTGCTCGGCCGCGAACCGCTGCCGCCGAACGCGCTGGCGAACTTCGGCGCGGAGCAGCGCACGGTCGTCACCAAGGCCCTGGACGACGTGGCGACCGGACCGGGACCGGGCGGCAAGTCCACGCAGGGGTTGCCCGGTTCGCGGTTCGAGGCATGGCACGACTACTCCCGGGCCAAGCAGGCGTTCGACCGGGCCGCGACCACCGAGCAGGGGCTGCGGACCCGACTGCTCACCGGCGACACCAGTTCCGGCACGGTGCGGGCCCAACTGATGGTCGCCACCGCGGAGCGGGCCAACGCCCGTCTGGCCCTGGAGGACGCCACCACGGCGTTGAAGGCGTGGGGCGTGGATCCTCTGCACGCGGCCCCCGCCGTCGCCGAGGCGATGTCGAAACTGCGCGGGTTGCCCGGTGGGATGCCGCCGGTGGAGTACGCGCTCGACGCGCGGATACGGGTGCCCGATTCGTGGCCGCAGGGCGGCGGCGCCGTCGGACACAACGATTCCGTCGTGCACATGTTCCGCACCGGCGACACGATCGACCACTTCGAGGTGCTGGGTCCGATGGGCCCGGGTGGGACACGGCCGCTGCTGCACGACGGCCATCTCCTGCCCGACGGCACCTACCAGGTGTTCCACGGGAGGTTCGGGGCCGACAGCCCCTTCGAGATCTGGGCGGACACCGGCGGCACGCGCCTGGCCACCGGCGAGCTTCGCGGCGGAGGACCCAATTTCACGGTCACCACGGATCACGGCGACTTCCGAATCTGGGGGCCTCGCGGCGCCGACGGTGCCCATCCGCTGCTCGCCGACGCGCGGCGTCTGCACGACGGGACCTTCCGGGTCACCGACGGCGCGCCGGGCGACCGCAACGGCTTCGAGATCTGGGCGCACGCGGACGAGCAGGTGCTCAGGACCGCGTACCCGGGACCGGACGGCACGTTCCACGTCCACGAGGGCCCTCGCGGCAGCAGCGACGACTTCGCCATCTGGGGACCCCGCGACCCGAACACCGGCCTCCATCCGGTCCTGGGCGAGGCGCACCGCCTGCCGGACGGCACCTGGCGGGTCGAGAACCTGGCGAAGCGCCCGGCAGGCGACTTCCGGATCCTGGGACCGCGCGGCGCCGACGGCGCCCACCCGGTCCTACGCGACGTGCACGTGCCGGGCAACGGCACGCACCACGTCTACGACGGGCCCCTGACCGACCCCGGACGCAACTTCGAGATCCGCTCCGCCGCCGACGACACACTGCTGGGCCATGCCGAATTCCACTCCGGCACCGACGACTTCCACGTCACCAACACCGGCGACGACCACTTCCAGACCTGGGGACCCCGAGACCCCGAAACCGGCGCCCACCCCCTCCTCCGGGACGCCCGCGCCCAACCCGACGGCACGTACCACGTCCACGCCGGCCCCCACTCCACCCCCGGACAGAGCTTCGAGATCTGGTCCGACACCAACGGCACCATCCTCAAGCACGCCCGATACCGCGCGGCCACCGACGACTTCCACGTCACCAACGTCGGCGACGAGCACTTCCAGACCTGGGGACCGCGCCACCCCGACACCGGCGTACACCCGGTGCGCGAGGACGGGTACGCGCTCGGTGGGGATCGTTTCCAGGTGTTCGAGGGGCCGCGCGGGAGCGCCGAGCGGTTCCGGATCCATGGGCCGGCCGGCGCGAACGGTGTCCGGCCGCCGGCCACGCAGCACGGGTACGTGCTGGGCGACGGCACCTGGCAGGTGTACGAAGGGGCCGCACACGGTCGGCTGGACGACTTCCGGGTCTGGGGCGCGGACAACGCCCCGCTCCGGACCGGGACCCGCATTCGGGCCACGGAGCGTTTCCGGGTCACCAACGACGGCGACGACCACTTCCAGATCTGGGGCCCGCGCGGCGCGGACGACGCGGCGCCCGAGGTGTTCGGGGACGCTCGCCGGCTGACCGACCGGCGATACCAGGTCTTCGAGGGCCCGCCCACGGCCGGAAACCGCAACTTCGAGGTATGGGCGAACGATTCCTTCCGGATCGACCAAAACGGCGCCGTCCACGGCGGGAAGGTCACGCACGTCGGGGAACGGGTCGGCGAGACCACCCACTTCCGGGTCACCGATCGGCTCCGCGACACCTGGGAGAAGTGGGACAGCGCCGACCTGGCGAACCATCGGCTGCTCGAATACCCGGTGAACGGCCCCATCCCCGGAGTCGTTCGGCGGATCGATCACACGAACGGCACCTGGCAGGACGTACGTCCCCCGAACGCCCCGCTCGGCCACGACCTCGGCTGGGAGCACATGCCCTTCCGCAAGGGCACCGTCGAGCAGTGGCCCGCCGGGCCGAACGGCGAGTACAAGGGCATTCGCACGCTCACCGACGGCAACGGCACCATCGTGCACACCCGCGACCCGTCGATCGTCGACGGCCACTGGATCGAGGCGATGCGCGACCACGCGGGCAAGTGGCGGTGGGTGGAGAAGACCGGCGAGGGTCGCACGATCGCCACCGGCCGGCGATACGTGCGCTGGGACACCACCGCGTACGACGTGATCGACGGCGTCTTCGACCTCAACGCCCGGCACCTGTTCGGCGGCAAGGTCCGGGACATCTTCCCGCAGCTCGACGGGGGCCGCTTCGTCGCCGAGAAGGGCGGCCTACGGGACTGGCGATGGCAAAAGTGGGACGCCGACGGCGCGCTTCAGGCCAAGGGACGGCTGGAATACCGGGTGGACCCGAACCTGGGCTTCCGGGCCCGGGTCACCGAAGTCCGGCTGCCCGACGGCAGGTTCCACCGGCTCGTCGAAGCCGACCGACCCCTCGTCGCCTTCGAGCGGTTCGCGCCCATGCGCGGCAGCATGAAGGGCGACAAGTTCTTCTCCGCGCCCGACAAGGCCCGCGGCACCCGGCAGTTCACGTTCGACGCGAACGCGCAACCGGCGGACCAGTTCAAGTACTCCATCGAGCGCAACTACGTGAACGAGGAGGCGGCGACCTTCTCGAAGTTCGGCGAGACCGAGCTGAAGGTCCGGCGGATCTGGCAACAACGCTTCAACACCCCGTTCTTCCCCGGGCACGTGGACTTCCCCGGCAACCCGGTCACCGGCGACAGTCGGCTGTACCGGTATTGGACCGTCTCGGACAAGAGCGGCGCGGAGACCACCGCCCGCACGCTGCGCGTGCAGCGTCTGGACGGCACCTGGCAGGACTTCACCGCGAACCGCGAGCTGGTGCGGGAAAGTCGGGTCCTGGCGGACGGGCGCAAGATCGAGTTCACTGCGGATGTCCCGGGGCGCAGCGGCACCTGGCGGGAGGTGGGCGGCACCGGCACCGGGCCGCGGGTCTTCGACGACAACCGGGGATGGATCGACTACGCCGACGAGGCCCGCACGATCGAGGTCCGCAAGACCATCGACGCCAAGGGCACGGTGCGCGAGTATCCGGGCACCGCGGGCGACGCGGGCGCCTGGGTGGATCGCAACCGCTTCGGCCAACTGGTCGCGCGCCGGGACGAGATCCCCGGCGGCTTCCTCGAGGCCCACATGCGCAAGGGACCGGACGGCGAGTTCACCTGGACCAAACAGGCCGGACCCGGCCACCCACCCTTCGAGGGGCCGACCACCGGTACCCGCACCACCAATCGCGCCGGCGCGCAGATGTGGAGTGAGGGATTCGACGACGCGTTCAAGGACTTCGCCCGGATCGACGGGCGGGACGTACTGGTCTACGAGCGCAAGTCGCTGGCCGACGGCCGCACCGCGATCATCGAGCGAGACGGCGCCGGCAACTACCGGACCACGGTCAAGGGCCGGGACGGCGCCGTCGAGGCGGCCCCCGGTGTCGGCGACGTGCGGCACGTGGACGCCGGCGCGAAGGGGTGGCGCGACGAGTTCACCGACGCCGACGGCAACGTGCACACCCTGCGCGAGGGGCGCGGCGACGCGATCCGCGAGTATCACGTCACCGACGGCGGGGCCGATCCGCGGCACTGGGACGACGTGCGCAACGGCACCAAGATCCGCTCGTACGAGCCGATCATGCACGGTGGGCAGCCGGTCGGCTACCTGGAGAAGGACATCGCCTACCTCCAGCAGCGCATCTACGACGTCGACGGCAGCCTCGTGGTCCACCAGGGCCTGTCCACCCGGATCTTCGAGAAGACGCAGGCCGCGGACCCGAGCCTGGTCAACCGGATCGAGTCCAAGCTGCATCCCGACAAGGCCCTGGCCAAGGGCGTCGACTCGCGGTTCAAACTGGTCGGGCGCGGGGTGGACCATCCCGGCGCGCTGAACGACTTCCGCGGCTACAACCGTGCCCTGGCGGATACCAACCGGCGGCACTGGGGGGCGTACGACCGGGTCACCGGCTCGACGGAGTGGACCTTCGAGCAGAAGGTGTGGACCAAGGTCGGCATGGAGTTCATGCAGGACTTCGGCTTCTCCGTGCTGGCCGGCATGATCACCGAGTGGATCAACGACGGAAACATCTCCGGTACCGACTGGGGGAAGATCTTCCTCAACTCGGCGGTCTCCGCGTCGTTCGCCGGTCTGATGGCCCGCTTCCACGAACTCAAGCTGAAGCCCGGGTCGTTCTCCCCCAAGCAGTTCAAGGACGGGCTCACCGCCAACGACTTCGGCAAGCCGTTCAACACGAACCCCTACTTCGGCGACAACTGGAAGACCGACTGGTCCAACTTCGACACCGCGTTGCGCTGGCGCTCGGGGATGTACAAGTACAGCCTGGGACTTGCGGTCAACCCGATCGTCGCGTTCGTCAACGGGTCCATCAACGCCGCGGTGTTCGGCGACAAGAACGGCGTCAAGCACTACGGCCTGGACGCGCTGAAGTTCGGCGGGGTCGCGGCGCTCGGCTCGCTGGCCGGTTCGGCGTTCGGGCCGGGGGCGTTCAAGTTCGCCTACGACGCCTATGCGGCGGGGCGGTTCTGGCGCAAGTCCGGGATCCTGGACCTCGGCATCAAGTTCGGTGAGAAGTTGATCGACGCCCAGCTCAACAAGCTCTTCCAGAAGGCGCTCGGGCTGAACGAGAAGTATCTCTACCCGCCCACGCCCGAGAACGGACAAAAGCCGTGAGTGTGTTCGGCAACCGCGGCAATCGCGGCCCCCGCGGCGACCGCCCCCAGCGTGGTGGGCGACCCGTCACCACCGGTCGCACCATCGCGGAACTCATCGGTGCCGCGCCCGACGGCGCCCGCGTCCTGGTCGCCCCCGGCGAGTACCGCGAGCATGTCGTGCTCGATCGCGGCGTGGTCCTGGTCGCCGAACAGGGGCCCGGCAGCGTGCGCCTGACGGGTGCTCACGATGTCGCGCTGACCGTCCGCGGCGGGGTCGGCGTCCGGGTCGAGGGGGTGGTCCTGATCGCTGCCGACGCCGCCGCCCCGGCCGTGCGGGTCACCGGCGGCGCCGAGGTCGCCTTCGACGACTGCCGCGTGCTGGGCGGCCGGGTGGAGATCGCCGACACCGCCCGGGTCCGGCTGAACGACTGCCGAATATCGGCCGCCGGGGTGGCCGGAGTGTCCGTGGCCGACGACGCGCGCCTGTCCATGACGGGGTGTCGGATCTGCGCGGTGGACGGCGCGGGTGTGCTCCTGACCGGGTCGGCCACGGTGACCCTGGCCGATTCGGTGGTCACCGAGGCCGGCGTCGGCCTGAACGTGCGGGACACCGCGAGCGTGCAGGTGCGCGGCTGCGCGTTCGTGCGCTGCACGCACAACGCCGTGCTGGTGGAGAACGAGGCGGCGGCCGGCCTGGACGCCTGCCGCTGCACCGACAGCGGCGAGGACGCCGTACTGGTGCGCTGCGTCGCGAAGTTGACCATGCGGGGCAGTGCGGTCGAGCGCGCCGGGGCCTCCGGGGTGGCCGCGATCGGGCAGGCCTCGGCGAACGTGCTGGACTGCCAGATCGTCGGTGCCGCGCTCAGCGGCGCGGTCGCCGACGAGGAGTCCCGCCTCGACCTGGTCGGCGGCCTGATCCGGGCCACCGGCGCCAACGGCGTCTTCGCCCGCGGGTCGGCCCGGGTCGGCCTGGACGGCGTCGTGATCGCCGACACCGCGTTCACCGCCGTACACCTGGACGAGCACGCGCACGGCGAACTGGCCGCCGTCGTGCTCGGCCCGACCCCCGAGCACGGCCTGTGCGTCGCGGGCGCGGCGGGCGTGACCGCGACCGGCCTGCTGGTGCGCGCCGCCGAGATGACCGGGATCCACCTCGGCGGCACCGGCACCGCCCGGCTGCACGCGTG
Organism: Embleya sp. NPDC020630; assembly: GCF_044334985.1. Lineage (NCBI taxonomy): Bacteria > Bacillati > Actinomycetota > Actinomycetes > Kitasatosporales > Streptomycetaceae > Embleya > Embleya sp. NPDC020630. Next base: position 604,710 of record NZ_JBIRUB010000005.1, on the reverse strand, counting down.
CGCGGCGCACCGCTGCGGGATCGGGCTGCGCGTGGACGAGGGGATCGACGCGGAGGTCGAGGACGCCACGTTCGCCGCCACCGGGCGGGCCGGGATCGAGGTGGGACCGGACGCCCGGCCGACGCTGCGCCGGATCCGGGTCGCCCGCGCCGGCACCGCCGGGGTGGTCGTGCACGAACGCGCGGCGCCCGTCCTGGAGGACTGCGCGGTCACGGACAGCGCGGGTTCGGCGATGGTGGTGTGGACGGACGCGGCGCCCGTGGTCCGGGCCGGCGCGCTGACCGGCGCGGGCAAGAACGGGGTGTACCTCAAGGGCGGCGCCGGCGGCGAGTTCACCGACTGTGTGCTGGGCGGCTCGGCCTATCCGGCGGTCTACGTGGCCGCCGGCGCGGCGCCCGTGCTGCGCGCGTGCACGTTCCGCGACTGCCCGGGCGACGCGACCATCGAGGATCCGGAACAGACCTCGGCGGTGTTCGCGGACTGCGTGGCCCACGGGGTCGCCGAGGTCCTGGTGTCGGGCCGGGGCACAGCGCCGGCGGCGGGCCCGAACGGCCTCGCCGAGGGCTCCGACGCGGCGGACGACACGGACCGGGCGCCGGCGGATCTGGACACGCTGCTCGCCGAATTGCACGAATTGGTCGGGCTGGCCCGGGTCAAGCACGATGTGGCCACACTGGTGCAGTTGATGCAGCTGGTCCGCCGCCGCGAGGAGGCCGGGCTGACCCCGCCGCCGCTGAGTCGACACCTGGTGTTCGCCGGCAATCCGGGTACCGGCAAGACCACCGTGGCACGTTTGTACGGGCGGATCCTGGCCGCGCTCGGCATGCTCTCGCGCGGTCACCTGGTGGAGGCCGATCGCGGTGCGCTGGTCGGCGAGTACGTCGGGCACACCGCACCACGCACGACGGCGATCTTCCGCAAGGCGCTGGGCGGCGTGTTGTTCATCGACGAGGCGTACTCGTTGACGTCGGCGGGCGGCAGCGACTTCGGGCAGGAGGCGATCGCGACACTGGTCAAGCTGATGGAGGATCACCGCGACGACATCGTGGTGATCGTCGCCGGCTACCCGGACGAGATGCATCGTTTCATCGACTCCAATCCCGGACTGGACTCGCGGTTCAACCGCACCGTGGTGTTCGAGGACTACGCGTCGGCGGATCTGGTGCGCATCGTCGAACACCAGGCCGCGGCCTACGAGTACACCCTCGACGAACCGGCACGCGCGGGCCTGTTGGCCTACTTCGACTCGGTCCCGCGCGACCGGCGCTTCGGCAACGGGCGTTCCGCGCGGCAGGCCTTCCAGGAGATGACCGAGCGGCATGCCCGACGCATCTCCGCCATCGCCGAGGTGACCCCCGAGGATCTGGTCTCCCTGCGCGCACCCGACCTCCCCGATCTCGTTCCGACCGCCGGCGATCCCGCCCGGGCGGTCGAACCGACTCCGAAAGGCTGAACATGGCCGAACCACCCAACCCGAACGCGGACTTCCAGCGCGCGTTCGCCCGCTCGGTGCGCACGCCGATGCGACCGCTGCGGCCCGGCCGTCGGGTCTGGGCCGTGAGCCTGGGCATGCCGGTGCTGGCCGCGGCCGGTCTGGCGGCGGTGACCGTCGTCTCCGCGATCGACCTCGGCGGCGACGACGGTGCTCGGCGCAAGCCGGTGGCGCAGGCCGCGCCCATGCAGGACAAGCCCGTGGAGGTGCTGCCGAGCGGCGGTTCGACGGCGCCGCAGAGCGGTCCGAGCGCCGGGAGCAGCACCGGTGACTCGGCCGGCGACCCCGGCCCGACCGGCGCCGGCACGCCCGGCGGCGGTTCGGCGTACCCGCCGGGCTATCCGTACCCGAACGGCGGCTCCCCCGGCGGGGGCGCGTCGGGTGGCGGCGGGTCGGCGGCGGGCGGCTCGACCGGCACGTTCGGCGGCGGCGGTTCGACGCCCGACGCGCGCAACCCGGCCACGGGTTCGCCCGGCGGCGGGGGCGGCACGACGCCCACGCCCGGTGGCGGCAGCCCCGGCGGATCCGGCAACAAGCCGGCGCCGCCGCCGGTGCAGCCCGATTCGTTGGCCCCGAAGCAGACCTTCCTGGGCACGTCGGGCTACGGCTGCGCGAACAACGGCGCGAGCGGTTTCGCCGAGGTCGGCCGCTACAGCGACGGCTCCAAGGGCTGGTACACCGTGGGCAGCGGCGGCTGGAACAAGGACGGCTGCAACGGGAAGTTCGACGCGGTGCCGATGTCCGGGGACAAGAACAAGGACGACGCGAGCGCGCGCGTGTTGTGGTGGTTCGACGTCGGCAACGCCTCCAAGCGCTGCCAGTTGAGCGTGTACGTGCCCTCGGGCAACGGCCGTGACGTGGGCGGGAACCCGGCGCAGTACTTCGTGCTGCGCTCGCGCGACGACGACAAGACCGGTGCCTGGTACGCCCAGTTCCAGGTCAACCAGGTGAACAACAAGGGCCGTTGGGTGAGTGCGGGCACCTTCCCGGTGGCCAACGGCAAGGTCGCGGTGAAGCTGGTCACGCGTGGCGTCGACTGGGGCGGCACCGCGGGTGCGCACCTGGCGGCCGGTCAGGTCCAGGCGAGCTGCACGGGCTGACCCGAAGACGCGGCCGGCGCGCGGCAGTCGGCGCTCGGCGCTCGGCCGGAAACGACGATGTCCGTGCTCGATCCCCACGATCGGGCACGGACATTCGTGCGTCTCGGTGTCGCCTCGGCCTCAGGACACCTCTTCGGCCAGGGAGTCCCCCGCGTGCCGCTGCGGGGGCAGCAGGCGGGTCGGGTCCACCGGCGAGTGGGTGATCGGCCCGCTCCAGACAATGGGTCTGGGCAGCGGGAACGCGTCGGTGCGCGGGGTACGCACGGGCCCGGGGCGCGGCTGCGTCCCGGACTCGCCCGCCTCGACCGAGGCCGGCACCGGGAAGCCCGGGTTGACCCCGCCGGCGGCGGTGATCCCGGACGGGCGCAGCAGTACCCCGACGGTGCGCCACAGGATGACCAGGTCGACTCGGGCGCCGCGGTTGCGCACATACCACAGGTCGTACTCGATGCGTACCGGCCAGCTGAGCGCGTTGCGGCCCTGGACCTGCGCCCAGCCGGTCAGGCCGGGGCGCACGTCCAGTCGGCCGCGCTGGCGCGGGGTGTAGTGCACGACCTGGCTCGGCAGCGTCGGCCGGGGGCCGATGATGCCCATGTCCCCGCGCAACACGTTGATCAATTGCGGCAGTTCGTCCAGGCTGGTGGTGCGCAGGAGTTGCCCGACCCGGGTGATCCGGGTGGCGTCGGGTTCGTCCGGATATCGCGGGTCGAGCATGGTGCGGAACTTCAGGATCTCGAAGTCGCGGCCGTGCAGGCCGCTTCGGGTCTGACGGAACAACGCGGGTCCACCCATGGTCGCGCGGATCATCACGTGTATCGCGAGCAGTACCGGTCCCAGTAGAACCAGTGCCACCGCGGCCACGGTGATGTCGAACAGTCGTCGCATGCCATGCCCCTCCCCTGGTGTGGCGTTGGATTGTGGTGTTCCACGGGCGCCGGTGGCGTCTCCCTCACCGGCCGGCGCCTTGTGTGTGCCTCACGTCCAGCCCAGGCCGCGGCGTGCGGCCACGGCCCGGTAGGTGTCGATCGAGACGCGGGCCACGCGTCGTTGGTCGAACTCGGCCAGCGCGCGGCTCCGGGCCGCGGCGCCCAGTGCGGCGCGCAGGTCCGGTTCGCTGATCAGTCGGTCCATCGCGGCGGCCAGGGAGTGCGCCTCCCCGGCCGGCGCGAGCAACAGGTGTTCGCCGTGGGTGCCGATCTCGCGGCAGCCTCGGATGTCGCTGAGCACCATGGGCAGCGCGCAAGCGGCGGCCTCCATGGCGGATCGTGAGAAGCCCTCGCGGTGCGAGGGCAGGACGAAGACGTCGAGCGCGTTGTAGACGGCGGGCATGTCGGCGCGCGCGCCGACGAATTCGACGGGCGAATCGTGCGCGGCCCGAGCGATCGCGTCGGGCTTGTCCGGGTCCTCGGGTCCGATCCAGACGAATCGGGCCTTGCCCGCGAGCAGTCCGGCTGCTTCCACGTATTCGAGGATGCCCTTCTCCGCGACCTGCCGCCCGACTCCGCCGACGAGGAGTTCGTCTTCGGCCACCCCGAGTTCGGCGCGGATCGTGGCGCGGGCGGCGGGATCGGGGCGAAAGCGGGTGAGGTCGGTGCCGTTGCCGACCACGCGCGAGCGCCATCCGGGCACGGCCCGGCGCAGCGTGGCGTGGTCGGTGGCGTTTTGGTACAGCTCGGCGTGCGAGGCGCGGGCGGCCAGGCTCTCGGTGCCGAGGACGAACGCACGCCGCGCCCACGGGTCGCCGGGGCGGATCCACAGGCCGTGGCAGGTGTTGACCACGACGGGCACGCCGGCGGCGCGGCCGAGCAGGCGGCCGAGCACGCCGGTCTTGGGGTTGTGCGTGTGCAGCACGTCCAGGCGCAACCGGCGCAGTGTGCGCACGAGTTCGCCGGCCGCGGCGGCGTCGCGACGCGGATTCCAGGCGCGGGTGAGTGAGTTCAGCGGGACGTGGGTGACACCCAACTCCTCGATCCCGGGCACGTAGGGGCCGGCGGCGCTGATCCCGAAGGTCTCGAAGCCGGCGGCAACGTCCTCTTCCAGTTCGGTGCGAAGCAGCAGCGCCAGGCTCATGTCGACGGTGGTCAGGTGGGCGATCCGCAGTGGGCGCCCGCCGGGTCCGCGTGGCTCACGCATGCGCACCGGCCCTCTTGCCGAGGCCGACCACGGCCGCGTAGGCGCGTTCCTGGCCGAGCCGGCCGCCGAGCTTGGCCCGGAAGAACGCGGGCGGATCGGTGCGCCGGACCGGGACCCGGCGCAGCCGGATCGGGTCGCAGCCGGGCCGGTTGCGGCCGAGCACGCCGGTGGCGGCGCTGCGGAACCGGCAGCGCAGCGCGTGTTCCATGTCCGGGACGGCGACGCCCCACGTGTAGGCGAAGTGCGCGGGGCGGCGGCCGAGTCGGCGTTCGATGTCGTCGGAGGCGTCGTCGAGTTCGGTCGCGGTGAGCGCTTCGGGGCGGGCGTGGCTGCGGGTGTGGTTGCCGATGGTGGCCAGCCCCGAGTCGGCCAGTTCGGCCACCTGGTCCCAGGTCAGCGCGGCGGATCCGCCGCTGGTGCCGGTGGAGCCCTCCCAGCGCATCTCGGCGTCGATGCAGCCGGTGGCCAGGTAGAGGGTGAACGGCAGCTTGCGGGACCGCAGTTCGGGCCAGGCGTTGGCGTACACGTCGGCGAAGCCGTCGTCGAAGGTGAGCACGATCGACGGGGTGGGGTCGCCGGCCGCGAGCCGGTCCACGGCGGTGTCCAGGGAGACCACGTGCCGGGCCGGCAGCAGGTCGAGCTGGGTGCGGAACGCGTCGGCTGGTAGGTCGAGTTCGTCCCGGGTGCCGCCGCCGACGCGGTGGTAGATGAGCAGGGTGGCGCCGGGCGCGGGGTCGCGGGCGAGGGCGGTGGCGGCCAGGCCGCGCTTGAGCGTGGTGCGCACGCGGTCGCCGCTGATGGCGGTCATCGGGTGGTGCCCTTCGGGGTGAGGCGGGTCGTGCCGGTGCGGGCGACCGGCCACGGAACCGGTTCCGGTTCCCGGCGCAGCGGGGTTCCGGGGGTCCCGGCGGGGTCGGGCAGGTACAGGCGCAGCGTCTCGCCGAGGGCGGTGGCCACGCTGCGTGCGGCCTCGTGCGGCTGCCGGTCGCGCGGCAGGGTGCGGTCGGTGCCGAGGGCGGCGACGGTGTGCACGGTCCGGTCCGGGGCCAGGTGTACGAGGGTGTGCGGTTCCTCGCCGACCAGCCACCAGGTCTCGCCGCGGGAGCGGCCGGCGTCGACCGCGTCGGTGCCCCGGTAGCCGCAGGCGAGCGCGATCGCGCGGTTGTCGGCGAGGCCGGCCTCGTGTACCGGGTCCGGTTTGTCGCCGCCCTCGTGCGGATTGATCGAGGGTGGGATCACCGTCTCGGCGACCGGAGTCGGTTCGACCGGGGCGGCCTTGGCGCGGCGCACCCGCAGGTGTTGCTCGACCGACATCCGGGTGGCCCGGGCGAAGCCGCGGGCGGGCAGGGTGACGGCGAGCAGGCGTCGGTCGCGGACGGCCTCGATGTCCCACAGGGCGGGGCGTTCGGGGGCGAGTCGCAATTTCTGCGGGGTGCGGGTGGGCATCAGGTCGACCAGGCGGGGCTCGGTGCCGGCGGGCCAGGGTTCGGCCAGGACGAGTTCCTGGGCCTGCCACTGCACCACGGTGCCGATGCCCAGGGCGGCGAATCGTTCGTCGTAGGCGGTGGAGTGCCAGGTGGCCACGTCGCCGAGGCGGAACCACAGGTGCATCGCGGCGGGCACGCCGTCCACGCGCAGGATGTACAGCCGGGCCCAGTCGTGGCGCGCGGCGCGGGCGATCAGGTCGCGCCGCGCGTCGGCGGCGGCGGGCTGGAGCGGGCCCTTCCAACTGCGGGCGAACAGGTCGGTGTAGACGGCGAAGCCGGCGTCGAAGTCGTCTTCGCGGGTGCCGGGGCCGCCGATCCGGTCGACGGTCAGGTCCCACTGCGCGCGGACGCGGGTGGCGAAGCGGTGCGCGTAGCGGTCGAAGCTGCGGAAGCGGGCCCGGTGGCCGGCCCAGCCGCCCTCGACGCCGGCGAGCATGTCGCACGCCTTCTCCCGGGCGTCGACCGTGTAGCCGCAGGCGCGCAGCCCGGCGATCAGGCGGTGCGTCTCGGGGTCGCGGCTGGGCATGCGGTGCAGGCGCAGTTCGCGTACGCCGGTGCGGGCGAGGGCGTCGGCGATCGAGTCGGCGCCGTGCGGCTCGTCGGGGTGTACCACCACGTGGCTGCGGGGGCGGCGGTGTGCGGAGAAGACGCCCCAGCGGTCGGGGCCGATCCGCTCCAGCGGGAGCAGCGCGCGCGGTTGGTCGGCGTCGTCGAGCACGGAGACCACGCGGATGTCGTCCAGCGGGTCGTGGTGGCCGTGCAGGGTGGAGGCGAACCAGGCGTGCGTGTCGAATGGGTCGGCGTGTACGCCCCGCGCGGCGACCAGGCGGTCCCAGGAGCCGGCGAAGGCGCCGTCGATCTCCAGGGGGTGCATCGGGCGGGCCCGCATCAGGCCCCCTGGGCCCGGCTGAGCGCGCCGTGCGCTCCGGGTGCCTCGTGCGGTCCGGGTGCTCCGTGCGGTCCGGGTGCCTCGGCGGCCCCGTGTTCGTCGTGTTCCCGGCCGCCGGCGTCGGCTTCGGTGACCGGGGCGGCTGCCGCATGGTCGGCGGCATCGGGGTCGGTGACGGGGTGACCGAGCGCGACGTGGTCGGCGGCACCGGGATCGAGCCCGGTCCAGGTGCGCGGCCAGCGCAGGCGGGGGTCGCGCACGGGTACCTCGTCCAGGTAGCGGACGGGCGACGCGAGCAGGTCGGCGAGCATCAGCGCGATCGCCTCCAGGGTGTATGCCGGGTCGTAGCGCACGACCTCGCGCAGGGTGGGCACCGGCTCACCGAAGTCGACCCGGGCCACCGCGAGGGGGCCCGCGCCGATCCGGTACCAGCGGTCGTCCGGTCCCCAGTCGGCTCGCATCTCCTGCGGGCCCCGGCGCGCGCAGGCCACGGTGAGCAGGCGCAAGGTGGGTTGGTCCAAGATCAGTTCGGGGCTGGGTCGGGCCGGTACCTCGGTCGCCGGTCGCGCCTCCAGCCGGCGGGCGGTGCCGGCGTGGCCGGGCGGGACGGCGCCGACCCGGGCGCGCAGCCGGCCCATCCGGGCGCGGGTGGCGATCGGTACGGCGCGCTGCACCTCGCGGGCCCCGCGCAGCAGCGGCAACACCCGGCGCGGCACCCGGGCCGCGCACACGTCGAGCAGCGCGGGTCGTTCGCTGCTGATCCGGTCCTTCAGCGGGCTCGCCCCCGGCAGCAGGTCGATCAGCGTCAACCCGCTCTCGGCGAAAGCGAGTTCCTGGGCGCGCCAGTGCACCACGTTGCCCGGCGACAGCAGCGCGGCGGCCGGGTCGTAGGCGACGGTGTGCCAGTGCATCACCGGGCCGATCCGCACGCCGAGGCAGGACGCGATGGCGCGGTCCTCGGCGTAGAGCACGTACAGCCGGGCCAGGCCGCGTTCGTCGAGCGCGCGGGTGAGCAACCGGCGGCGCTCCGGGGCGGCGCCGAGTCGGCCCTTCCAGCTCAGGTCGAACAGCTCTTCGTGGTCGGCCAGTCCGGCCGCGAGCGGCGGGCCGCCGGGGGCGCCGTACGCGACGACCCGCAACTTCCACAGCCGGCCGGCGCGGCGCGTGGCCTGTCCGACGGCGCTGTCGAAGCCGCGATGGCGGGCCCGGTAGCCGGACCAGCCGTCGGGGGTGGACTCGATCATGTCGGTCATCCGCTCGCGCACGTCCACCGCGTAGCCGGCCTCGCGCAGCGCGCCGAGCAGCGCGTGTGTGGCCGGGTCGCGGCTGGGCATGCGGTGCAGCGTCAACTCGCGGATGCCGACCCGGCGCAGTTCGCCCGTGAGCGCGCCCAGCACGTCGGGGCGTGGTTCGGGGGTGCCGATGACGACACGGGTGCGTTCGCGCTGGCCGCGGCCGAGTTCGTGGGCGCGACCGGTCGAGTCGAGTTCGAGCGGCAGCAGGGCCAGCGGCCGATCCCCGCCGAACACGGCGGGCACGCGTACGTGTTCGGCGCGCTGCGGTCGGGTCGCCAACCACGACGACGCCCATGCGTGGGTGTCGAAGACGTCTGCCTGAACCCCCCTCCCGACCACCAATTCGTCCCACGCGCGAGCGAGATCGCCATCGATCTCCTCGGCGCGCAGGGTCGATGCACGATTCATCGCCCGGCCCCCACCTCGCGGTCCCGATGTGAGCAGCATCGGAACGTTTGTGCCCGACCGGCGCCGCCGCCCCCACACGGTCGGGGCTCGGGTCGCCCGCCGACCAGATTAGGCCGGATGGGGCACGCGTGAAGGGTGTTTCGCGATCCGTCCACGAGTCTGGGGTGATGTTCCGCGATATCCGACGTTGACGACCTTGCCATGACCTGGCGGGAGTTCGGGTGGATGTGCGGTGTCGACCGGGCGGACGTTCGGTGTCCGGCTGACGGGAGGTGACCCCGCTGTTACGGTTCCGGCAGCGGGGGCCGAGAGGCTGGGGAACCGCGGGACCGGGGAGGCGCGGGTGGGCGGTTCGAGGGTGGGGACGTTGCGGTCGTCGGTGGGGTCGTCGATGCGGTCCTCGCTGCGGGGCGGTGGTGACGCGCTGTTGCGGCGGTCTCCGGCGCAGGTGTGGTTCGCCCGCCGGTCCCGGCTGCGGCTGGCCGTGCTCGGGTATCACGGGATCTCCGATCCGGACGTGTTCGCCGGGCAGTTGGACCGGTTGAAGCGGATCGCCCGGCCGGTGTCGCTGGACGAGGTGGAGGCGGCGCTGGGCGATCGACGCCCGCTGCCCGCCCGGGCGGTGTTGTTGACCTTCGACGACGGCGAGCGCAGCATCCTGGAGCACGGCCTGCCGCTGCTGCGCGAACGCGGCATCCCGGGAGTGGCCTACGTGGTGGCCTCGGTGATCGACTCGCGCACGCCGTTCTGGTGGCACGAGGCGCACCGGTTGGTCACCGCCGGGGCGCGGGTCGCGGGCGAACCGGAGCGGTCGCCGAGCGGGTGGGTCGCGTATCTCAAGACCGTGCCGCAGGAGCGCCGACTGCGCCTGCTCGCCGCGCTGCGTGAGGGACACGAGCCGGTGCTCGGCGAGCAGTTGACCGGCGCGGATCTGCGCACCCTGGAGTCGGGCGGGATCCGGGTGGAGAACCACTCGCTCACCCATCCGCTGCTCGACCACTGCTCCGACGCGGATGTGCGGGCCGAAGTGGTGGACGCACACGCGCGGTTGACCAAGCTGCTGGGCCGGGCGCCGAGTTCGTTCGCATATCCGAACGGGAACTGGGACGTGCGCGCCGAGCGGTTGCTCGACGAACTGGGCTACCGTTCGGGCTTCCTGTTCGACCACCGGCTCGGGCCCCGGTTGCCCGATCACCCGTTGCGGATCTCCCGCCTGCGGGTCGGCTCGAACACCCGCCCGGATCGGTTCGCCACCATCGTCTCCGGGCTGCATTCGGCCGTGCACGCGTTGCGCGGCGGGCGGTGAGGGGTCGGGTCCGGTTCGGCGTCGGTTTCGAGGTCCGGGGGGATCTTCGTGCTTGCTCTGCCCACATTGTTGCGCTCGCCCGGGGAGTTGGCGGCGCTGGTGCCGTCCTGGCGCGCGCTGGTCGCCGCGACGCCCGGGACGTCGTACTTCGCCACGCCCGACTGGGTGCTGGGCTGGACCGAGTCGCTGGGCCGGGAGCAGGCCGGCCGCGTGCTGGTCGCGGTGTGGCGCGGGGACGACGGCGCCGCCGAGGCGGTCGTACCGCTGCTGCGCACCCGTGAGCGGCTGCACCCCCGGCTGCCCGGCGGGGTGCCGGTCTGGACCGTGCTCGGCAGCGGGATCGGCGCCGCGGACCACTGCGGGTTCGCCGTCGCGCCGCACCGACACGAGGACGTACGGGCCTGGCTGGCCACACTCGCGCGGCGGCGCAGCATGCTCTTCCCGCACCTGGATCCGGGCACGGGCGATCCGTATCTACCGCCCGGCGCCCGGGAGATCGAGCGCACGGCCTGTCCGGTGATGCCCGCCGACCCGGACGCCCTGGGCTCGGCCCGGCACCGCCAGGGGGTGCGGCGCAAGGCGCGCCGGCTCGCGGCCGAGGGGGTCGTCTTCACCTGGGCGGGGCCCGGCGAGATGACGTCGGAGGTGTTCGACGACCTGCTGCGGCTGCATCGGCTGCGCCGGGACACGATCGGCGCCTCCAGCGCGTTCGACGCCTCCCGGCGTCCGCTGCACGCGGCGCTGGCGGCGCGGGCCGAACCCGGGCGCGGGCCGTGCGCGTTGGTGGCGCGGGATCCGGCGGGCGCGGTGGTGGGGGTTCTGTACGGGTTTTTGTGGCAGGACACGTTCGCGTACTACCAGTTGGGGTGGGATCCGGCCTACGCGAAGGCGAGCCTGGGCACGGTGCTGTTCCACGAGACGCTGACCGCGCTGGCCGAGCGCAAGGTGGCCACGTTCGACTTCCTGCGCGGCGCCGAGGAGTTCAAGCATCGGTTCGGCGCGACCGATCGATACGACACGACATGGTTGGTGGCCCGCGGTGCGGCCGGCGCGCTCCTCGGCGCGAAGGCCGCGGCCCGCCGGGCCCGGGATCGCCGGCGGCGACCGGCGCGGGGGGAATCGTGAAGGAGCGGATCAGGCTCGTCCACGTGGTGTGGCGGCTGAGCGTCGGCGGCGGGATCCCGCAGGTGAGCCGGCAGGTGCTCGCCGGGCTCGACCCGGAGCGGTTCGACTGCCACGCGATCAGCGCCCGACCCGCCTGGGAGGAGGACGAACTCGGCGAGCTGGGGCCGAATGTGACGGTGCATGCGCTCGACCACACCGGGCCCGCCGGGCCCAGGGACGAGGTGCGGTTGGGGCTACGGATCGCGGCGAAGGTCCGGGAGTTGCGCCCGGACGTGCTGCACGCGCACAGCGGCACGGCCCGCCTCTCGCTGCCCGCCGCCCTGGCCTGCCCCCGGCTGCCCCGGGTGATGGAGGTGCACGAGCCGTTGAAGGACGGCCTGCACTCGCGGTTGACCAACGGCATCGAGGTCGCCATGGTCAAGGCGGCCGGGTTCCGGCCGTTCGCCCACTCGACCCACGTGCGCGACGCGACCGCGGCGATCGTGCGATGGCGGCCCGAGCGCATCCCGCTGGTGCCGCTGGGCGTGCCGGTCCACGAGCCGGATCCGGCCGCCGGGGCCGGGCTGCGCGCCGAGTTGGGCATCGCGCCCGAGGCGCTCGTTGTGGTCGGGGTGGGCCGGGCCGCGCAGAAGAACATCCCGCTGATGGTGCGGGTCGGCGCCGACGTGGTGCGGGGGCTCGGCGACGCCGGACCGCCGGTGGTGTTCCTGATCATCGGCCGCCAGGAACCGGAGATCCCGGCGCTGATCGAGCGGTTGGGGGTGGGCAAGCACGTGCGGGTGGTGCCGCCGCTGCCTCGGCTGGGCGACGCGTTCGACGCGGCCGACCTGTTCCTGTCCACGTCCCACTACGAGGGCTTCGGCCTCGCGGTCGCCGAGGCGATGGTCGCGGGCGTCCCGGTCGTGGCCACGGCGGTGGGCGGGGTCACCGACGTGGTCGCCGACGGCGTCACCGGGCGCCTGCTGCGCGCGGGCGATCGGGGCGGACTGGTGATGGCCTGCCGGGAGTTGCTCACCGACGCGGACACCCGGGCCCGGATGGGCACGGCGAGCCGGGAACGGGTCCTGGCCCGCTTCACCCGGCAACACATGCTCGACGGCTTCGCCCGGGTATACGAACGCGCGGCGCTGCGCGGGGATTAGCCGCCCGGCGGATCGAAGCGGGCCCGGCGGCGAGGGGAACGTCGCCGGGCCCGGCTTCATGCGATCGACGGCCGGTCCCAGTGCGGGACTTCGCGCAGCGGGTGCAGTTCGTCGTCGGTCTCGGCGTGCGAGTTCTGCTTGGCCACGTGGGTGCCGAGCTCCACGTGCGAGCGCAGCGCCTCCCGAAACGGTTCGTCGGACGGCGGTTCGGCGGCGAGATAAGCTCGATGAAACGTTGGCGCTGTTCCTCGGAGATCCTCAGGCCGCGATGGACCTCGATCAGGCGCCCGGCCGTCACCGAACCGCTATCCGCACAGTTCCGCCAGAATGTGCGCGGCCACCGTCGGCCATGTCATCGTCGCCCGCAGCTCCTCGCCCCGGACCACCGCGCGTTGACGGAACGAGGGGTAGTCGGCGCTCAGTTGGCGCAGCGCCACGACCAGGGCTTCCTCGTCGCCCGGGGGTACGGTCAGGCCCGCGTCGCCGATGATCCAGGGCTGGTTGCCGACCGTGGAGGCCACGCACGGCAGCCCCCGGATCAGGCCCTCGATCAGGGCTATCCCGAACGCCTCCATGTGCGTGGGGATGACCACCGCGTCGGCGGCGGCGTACGCGGCGCCCATCGCGGTGTGCGGCACCCGGCCCAGCGCGGTCACCCCGACCGGCAACTCCCCCGCCGGACCGCTACCGACCAGCGTCAGCCGGTGGCGCGGGTCGCGGGCGTGGAGCCGGGCGAAGGCGGCGAGCAGGAGCGGGCCGCCCTTGAGCTCCCACTGGGTGCCCACGAACAGCAGACGGGGCGGATCCGCGCCGACCGGACCGGGATCGGCGTCCGGCGCGGGTTCGGCGTTGGTTCCGGAGCCGACCACGTGCACCCGATCGGCGGCCAGGCCGTACTCGCGCACCAGCACGTCGGCCGTGCTGGGCCCCATCACGAACACCCGGTGTGCGCCCAGCAACAACCGCCGCTCCCGGGCCAACCATCCATCGGAGTAGCGGGATCGATGCACACCGCCGACCGCCGCGCCCTCCAAGCCGACCCGGTCGGTGTATACGCCGTAGCGCACGCCCGGCGGCGGGGTCAGCGCGGGCAGGGTCTGCACGATCAGCACCGGCCGCCCCGAGTCGAGCAGTCCGCGCGAGCGCACCCTGCGGTCCAGCGCCGCCGTCCACGCGCCGGTCTTGGTCCACGGCGTCCCGGGACCGGCCAGCCGCGCCTCGTGCACCGCCCGCAGCCGGGCGGCGGCCAGCCCCGGCGCGCGGGCCAGCGGCATCAGGTCGTGCGCGGCCACCTCCGTGCGCTCCGCGAGCGCCCGGCACAGCGCCGGCACCGACCCGGAGAAGGCCCCGACATGCAGCAGGGTCAGCCCCGCCGGCCCGGTCATCGGGCCGAGGCTCCGCGCCCGCCCCGAGTGCGTCGGCGCAGTGCCTGACCGCGCTGCCCGGCCTTGAAGCCGACCAGTCGTCCGCCGACGCGCACCGCCTCGCCGACCCGGCCACGGGCGGGCGGGTGTTCGGCGCGGGCCTGTTCGTACCAGTCGACGAGCCGCAGCGCCTGGCTGTCCAGCGCGAAGCGCTCGCGGACCAGGTCGAGCGACCAGGCGCCGATGCGCTCACGCTCGGCCCGGTCGCCCAACAGTGTGGTCAACTGGTCGACCAGCGCGTCGTGTTCGACGGGAACCCGGCCCGTGCCCAGGCCGTAGAAGCCGAGGCCGTCGAATTCGCCGATCGTCTCGGGCGTGACCGGTTTGCTGAAGCCCTGTTCGCCGACCACCACGGTGGGTTTGCCGAAGGCCATCCCGCGCAGCACCGAACTGCCCATCCCGACCACCACGTCGGCCAGCGCGTACGCCGGTCGCGGGTCGGCCATCTCGCCCGTCAGCACGATCGCGCGCCGGCCCAGTTCGGCGTTCGCCGCCGCGGCCCGGGCCTGGAGTTCGCTCTCGATCGAGCCGCCGCCGACCAGCACGAGGCGCAATCCGGGAACCTTCGGCGACAGTCGGGCCACCGCGTCGACGGTGCGTTCCAGGTGTTCCTGCTTGAGGTGGCGGGCCAGGCGCGAGACCAGCACCACGGTGGGCGCGGGCCCCGGCAGCCCGTGTTCGGCGGCGAAGGCGTCCACGTCCACCTCGGTGTCGGCCCCGTCCGCGATCGGGTGATCGATCGCCGTGTCCACCGGCGGTTCGAGGAGGTGCACGCGGGCACCCTCCAGGCCGCGCACCTCGCCGGTCTCCTCGTACAGGTCGCCGTAGCCGAGGGTGAGCGGCACGCCGGTGCGCGGGAAGTACGGCGGCAGGCTGCCCATCGACATGATCGTGCCCAGTACGGGCGTTCCGCGCGGGACGAACGCGCCCAGGAACGCCTCGACCAGCGGCCAGTATTCGTAGGTGTGCACGACGTCGATGCGATGCCGGCGCACCGCCGCCGCGATGGCGCGCGAGACGGCGGGCGAGGGACGTACGTGCGCCCGCTCGGGCAGCGCGAGCAGCGGCAGGCCCGCGGCGGCGACCCGCTGTCGCAGCGGGCCCTGACGGCCCATCACCCACACCTCGTGGCCGAGGTCGCGCACCGCGCGGGCCAGGTCCACCGCGTTGATCGAACTGCCGCCCAGTTGCATGTCGTGCGGACACACCAGGATGCGCACGCTCGTTCACCCCTCCCAGGTGTGGTCGACGTACACCGGCGCGGCGAGCACGACCGCGCGCGGCGGGGTGTCGAGTTCGGGACCGGCCACGTCGAACTGTTTGGCCGGATGCCACGCGGTCAGCGGATGTCCGTCGCCGTCGTAGACGCCGATCCACAGCGCGTAGCGCCCCCGGGGCAGCGGCAGTCGGTCCAGGGTGCACTTGACCCGGGTACCCGACGGGCCGAACCGCACGTCGCGGCGGGTGGTGAAGACCGGGCTGGCGGTGCCCTCGGTGACGCCGATGTGCACGGTGGCCGAGCCGCGGAAGTCGCCGACGAAGTCGGCCTCGACGACCATCGACCGGTTGGTGGTGGGACCGGCGGTGTCCACGCCGCGCACGTCGACGTAGGTGGTGCGGATCGCCTCGTCGGTGCGGGTGCGCGCCTCGGTCTCCTCCTCGACGCTGTCCCGATATCCGCGCAGCGCCTGCCGGATCGGGCCGTCGGTGCGGATCTCGCCCTGCTCCAGCCAGATGCCGCGCGTGCAGATCGACTCGACCGACGCAAGGTCGTGCGAGACCAGGACCAGCGTGGTGCCCTGTTCGAGCACCACCCGCATCCGGTCCAGGCATTTTTGCTGGAACAGCGCGTCGCCGACGGCCAGTACCTCGTCGACGAGCAGCACGTCGGGCTCCAGGAACGCGGCGACCGCGAAGCCCAGGCGCATCTGCATACCGGAGCTGTACCACTTGACCTGCCGGTCGATCGCCGTGCCCAGTTCGGCGAAGTCGACGATGTCGTCGAAACGTTTGGCCACCTCGGCCCGCTTGAGGCCGAGCAACGAGCCGTACAGGAAGGCGTTCTCACGACCGGTCAGGTCCGGGTGGATGCCCGCGCGCACCTCGATCAGCGCGCCGACCCGGCCGCGCACCTGGAGCCGGCCCGCGTAGGGGTACATCACGCCGGTGAGCATCTTGAGCAGCGTCGACTTGCCCGACCCGTTGGAGCCGATCAGGCCGACCGCCTCGCCGGGGTCGATGTGGATGTGGATGTCGCGCAACGCCCAGCGCCAGTCGGCCTGGTCGCGGCCGGACAACTTGCGCGCGATGCGGCCCAGGTTGTCCCGGAGCAGCATGCGTTGGCTGTCCGCGCGAAAGCGTTTCCACAGGTGTTCGGCCCGGATGGTGCCCGGTGGGAGAGTGCCCGGCTTGGCCGGCGCGAGCGTGGTCGACGTGCGGTCAGGCGACATCGGCGATCCCCGCCTCGAGCTTCTTGAAGATCTTGTAGCCGACGATCAGCAGTACGGTCGCCGACGCACCGGCGGCGCCGGTGAGTTCCCAGTCCGGTTGTTGTCCGTACAGGATCGAGCGCCGGTAGCCGTCGATCACCGCGGCGAGCGGGTTGCTGATCACGTAGGGCAACAGCCAGTCCTTGGTGATCTGGTCCATGCCGTAGGCGACCGGGGTGGCGAACATGCCCATCTGCATGAGCAGCGGCAGCACGTGCCGGATGTCGCGGAAGTAGACCACCGCCGCGGACAACACGAGCACCACGCCGAGGGTGACCTCGAATTGGATGAGCAGCAGGATCGGCAACGCCCACATGGTCGCGGCGGGCGGCGTGGTGTAGGCCGCGAACAGCACCACCAGCACGCTCGACGCGATCAGCATGTCGACGGTGGCCACGATCACGGTGGCGAACGGGAAGACCTCGCGCGGGCAGTAGACCTTGTTCAGCAGCGGCCCGTTGGACACCAGCGAGGACGAGCCCTGGGTGACAGAGGACATGAAGAACGTCCACGGGAGCAGGCCCAGGTAGCTGAACAGCGGATAGGGCACGTCGTATTTGTGCGCGGTCTCGCTGAGGTTGCCCACCCGCTGGAAGACGATGGTGAACACCAGCATCAGCAGGACGGGCGTGATGATCGCCCAGGCGAAGCCGAGAACGGCTTGTTTGTAGCGGGCCTTGAGGTCGCGCTCGGCCAGGGTGCGCACGAGTTCGCGCGAGTGCCACAACTCCCGGATGCCGCGGAACAGGCTGGTGCGGCGCTTGAAGCGCAGCTCCGGCGGTGGTCCCTTGACCTCCGGGTCGGGCGCCTGGGCGGCGGCAATGCGGCCGGTGCCGCCGCCGACGCCTGCCGTGGGCGCGGCGTGTCGTCCGGTGCCGGTGCGACTGTCGATGGTCGGCGTGGTCGCTCCCCCGTGGCCCGCGAGGGGCACTCCGTTGACGTGTGTTCGGTGATCGGCCGGTTCGTCGACGCTGCCGCCGGGTCGGGCATGCCGCGCCACCCGGCCGAGATCGCCGATTCTGCTCATGCCGTCGCCGGGCATGCCGACGGCACCCCCCACAGACTCCCCCACGGACTCCCCCTCCCTGGTTCGACAACAACCTTGGCACATGCGATCTCCCCACGAGTCGCATTCGGCCGTACGGGAATCGGGGCTCGCGCCCCGTCCCGAGTCCTGCGTTCGACGCCGAGGCGTCGTTCCGATCCTTCCCTCGACGCCGCGGTGTCAGCGCGTGTGTTCGTCGAGCAACGCGGTCCACGCGTCCACCACGGTCTCCATCGCGTGTCGTTCCAGGCAACGGGCCCTGGCCGCCCGCCCCATCGCGTCGCGGTCGGCCAACACCCGGCGGATCGCGGCGACCAGCGGGGCCGGATCCCCGGCGCCGGGGCCCACCTCGGCGAGCGCCCCGGTGACCCCGTCCACGACCACGTCGCGGACGAACCCGACGTCGGTCGCGGCGGCCGGGATCGCGGTCATGCCCGCCTCGACCAGGACTCCCGGCACGCCCTCGCTGGTGCTGGAGAGCACCAGCACGTCGCCGGCTCGGTACACCGGGCCCAGGTCGGCGAGGTTGCCGGTGAAGGTGACCCGCCCCGGGGCGCGGCGCGCGGCCAAAGCCTCCAGGGCCGCGCGCTCGGGGCCCTCTCCGGCCACGAGCAGGCGGTAGGTCGGGAGTTCGGCGTGCTCCGACGCCTCCTCGGCACGCTGCGAATCCCCCTCCACGAGCTGTGCGAATGCCTCGATGGCCAGCGCGACCCGCTTCTCCACGGCCAGCGCGCCGACCACGACGAGCACCGTCGCTCCCGTCGGCAGCCTCAACTCGGCGCGCGCCTTGGACCGATCGGTCGCGTCCGGTGGCGGGAACCGCTCCGGACGCCGCCCGTTGGGGATCGCCCGTACCCGACCCGGCGCCAACCGGTAGGTGTGCAGCAGGATTTCCCGGCCCGTCGGCGACACCGAGGCGATCGCCGCCGCCCGGCGCAGCAGCAACCCCACCCGCGCCCGGCGCAGCGCGTCGCGCGCCCAGTGCCGGGGGTCGCCGATGTTCACGTAGACGAATGGCGTCCCGGTGCCCGCGAGGGCGATCCCGCACGCGTCCAGCGTGGTCGAGCCGTGCGCGATCACCACGCCCGCGCCCGCCGCCCGTCGGCGCAGTTCGCGCAGCGTGCTCGGGTGCAGTCGCCCCGGTCCGAGCACGGGGAAGTCCATCTCCCCGCTGCCGGCCAGCGCGACGACCGCCGATGACCGCCCTCGATCGCGCAGCGCCGCGTCCAGATCGTGGGCGAACGCCTGTGAGCCCCGTCGTCGGGGGTCGGTCACGACGTGCAGGACCCCACGCCGATCGGTCGTTGTCCCCATGGGGTGACAGGTTGTCACGAATCCCGCCCCGCCGGGGGCGTATCGATGACATGCTCGGCGGTGCGGGGTGGGGGCGTCCCGTGACCGACGGCCGCGTCGGGAGAGCGCGGGGGATGGCAGGGGTGAGGCAAGTGCACGTGCTCCAGGTGATCGACAGCGTGGATCGGGTCGGCGGCGCCGAACGCGCGGCGGTGGCGATGGCTCCGGGACTGATCCGGCGCGGCATCACCCTCGATGTCGCGTATCTCCTGGATCTCGACGGTTTTCAACCGGAGTTGGTCGAGGCGGGCGCGTCGCTGTTCGGGGTGCACCGGGGCTCGCGCGCGGGTTCGGTGCGCGGGTTGGCGCGGGTGATCCGCGATCGCCGGCCCGATCTGGTGCACACGACCCTGTACGAGGCGGACATCGCCGGGCGATTCGCCGCGCTGGCAAACGGTGTTCCGGTGGTGTCGAGCCTGGTCAACACCTCCTATGGGGCGGAGATGCGGACCCAGCCCGGGATTCGGCCGTGGAAGCTGCGCGCCGCTCAGGGTCTGGACGCGGCCAGCGGACAGGGGGTGCGCCGGTTCCACGCGTTGACCGAGCATGTGGCCGAGGTGATGTCGCGCCGGTTGCGCGTGCGCCGGTCGCGGATCGAGGTGGTACCGCGCGGGCGCGATCCCGAGGCGCTGGCCGGCGCGCGGGAGCGACGGGCCCACACCCGGGCCGACTTGGGTCTGGGCGCCGACGTGCCGGTGCTGGTAACCGCGGCCCGGCAGGAATACCAGAAGGGCTTGGACGTACTGCTCGCGGCGTTCGCGTCGGTGCGCCGCGAGGTGCCGGACGCGGTGCTGCTGCTGGCCGGTCCGCCCGGTGGGCAGACCGAGTCGTTGCGGAAGGCGGCGGCCGGCCTGGCCGGGGACTCCCCGGACGGGGCGGAACCCGTACGGTTCCTGGGATATCGCGACGACGTGCCCGATCTGATGGGCGCGGCCGATGTGTTCGTGCTGCCCTCGCGTTGGGAGGGCCTGGGCAGCGTGCTGATCGAGGCGATGGGGGTGGGGACGCCGATCGTCACCAGCGACCTGCCCCCGGTGCGCGAGATCACCGGGGCGGGCGACTGCGCGGCCCTGGTGCCGCCGGACTCGCCCGAGGCGCTGGCGACGGCGCTGGTCTCGGCCCTGACGGAGCGGGAGAAGACCGCGATGCGCGCGGAAGCGGCGTATCGACGTTTCGGCGAGGAGTACACGATCGACAGCGTTTGCGACCGTATGGTCGCGTTCTATGCCCGGGCACTCGGTCCCGGAGCGGGCCGTGACGGGTTGTCAGGTCCGGTGCGGTGACGGCCCCGCGAACACGGCGGGTCGGATCTCGACGGAATCTCCACACTTCCGGCACAGTCGAGGGGTCGTTCGGCACCCCGCGTGCTCTACGTTTGGCCTGCCCCGCGGTCCCATCGCGCGGTGGCACCTCGAACCGGAGGGGGACCGGTGGAAACCTCTAGCTACTTCTCCGTTCTCCAGCGTCGTTGGCCGCTGGTGCTCGCCTGTCTGGCGATCGGACTGCTCGCGGGGCTGATCCTGACCCCATCGGACCCCAAGGGCACGGGCAACCAGTGGACCGCCTCGGTCAACGTGCTGCCCGCGCCGAACTCGGCGAAGGAGTTCAACCTCGCACCGGTGCAACTGATGACCGACGGCGGCGAGGTGGCCCGCCGGGTGGCGAAGCGGCTGAACAACCCGGACCCTGCGGTCCTCGCGGCCAAGGTCACCTCGCAACTGAACCCGAATCTGGGCCTGGTGACCATCTCCGCGAAGGCGCCCGGCCGCAGGGCCGCCGAGGACCTGGCGAGCGCGTGGGCCCAGGAGACGGTGGCCGCGTTCGCCGACTCACAGCGCAAGACCCGGCAGGGCCAGGCCGACAGCATGACCGCCCAGTTGGACAAGCTCAAGACCGACATCGACGCGCTGGACAAGAACACCACCAAACGCGCCACTCTCCAGGCCGAGTTCGACGCGAAGCGGACCCAGTACACGACCCTCGTGGGGCAGCAGCAGGAGTTGATCAACCCGCTGAACGACCCCAAGATCGAGGTGATGGACGGCCTCAAGAGCACGGCCGACTCCACCACCAGCATCCTGGCGCCGACCTCACGGCCGTTGCGGATCGCGCTCGCCGCGGCGCTGGGCCTCGCGCTCGGGTTGATCGCCGCGCTCATGGTCGACCGCATGGACGTGCGGCTGCGCGGGCGGATCCAGTTGGAGGACGCGTTCGGCCTCCCGGTGATCGCCGAGGTGCCCAGGGCCCCGCGCCGGCAGCGCGCCGGGCACGCGGTGCTGGTCGCGGGGCGCCCGGACAGCCCGGTCGCGGAGGCGTATCGCACGCTGCGTTCGGCGCTGTTGCTCACCGGTCCGCCCGGGCTCGCCTATCGGCTCGGCGGCGCCGACCCGCGGCAGACCCGGGCCACCGCGATGCCGGTGCGCCGGGTCAGCGATCCGGCGCCGGTGATCCTGGTGGTGTCCTCGAAGCCGGGCGACGGGCGTACCAGCACGGTGGCCAACCTGGCTGCGGCACTGGCCGAGGCGGGCCGCTCGGTGCTGGTCCTGGACTGCGACTTCCGCAACCCGGCCACCCATCTCTATCTGGGCGCCAAGCCGGGCAAGGGCATGTCGGAAGTGCTGCTCGCCGAGCAGGAGATCGACCTCGGCGACGTGGTGCGCGGGACGAACATCCCGAACGTGCGGCTGATCACCGCCGGGGCGCCGGCCGCCTACCCGGCCGCACTGCTCCTGCGCGCCGGCGAGGTGGTCCAGCGCGCCCGGCACCACGCGGACGTGGTGCTGGTGGACAGCGCGCCGCTGATGTACGCGAACGACACCAACGACCTGGTGCAGCACGCCGACGCGATGCTGGTGGTGGCCCGCAGCGGCAACCTGACGGCCGATCAGGCGTCCCGGGTGGGCGAGCTGTTGACCCGGACCGGGGTACCGATCGCCGGCGTCGCGCTGCTCGGCGTGGATCCGACCGGGGCGATGGGCGGCGGCCTGGGGCGCGGGTCGCGGATCGGCTCGGTGGGCCGAACGGGCGCGGCCGGCGGCCTGGTGCTGCGCGGTCGCTCCGGCGGGACGCCGGCCGAGCCGGAGGAGGACACCGAGCGGCCCGCGCCGAGCTGGGCCAAGCGCAACCAACTCACCGACGGTGAACCGGAGTCGCCCGAGCACGGTCACGGCTCGCAGCGCACCGACCCGCCCGCTCCGACCGAGAACGGCGCGGCCGGCTTCCGGGTGCAGTCGGCCGCCGAGCGAGCGCTGCACAACGGCGCCGATGACGGCGCGCGGTTGGGTCCGCACTTCGACACGTGGTCCACCGTCGAACTCGGCTCGGAGGATCGCTGATGGGAGAGCGCGTTCGTGTCCTGTGGCTCGCCAAGGGCCTGGGGCGCGGTGGTGCCGAGCAGTTGCTGGTCAACTGCGCCCGTCACCTGGACGACGAACGCTACGAGGTCGAGGTCGCCTACGTGTTGCCGTGGAAGGACGCGCTGGTGCCGACGCTGCGCGGGCTCGGCATCACCGTGCACTGCCTGGGCGGCGGGCGGAGTTGGCCGCTGCGACTGCGCACGCTGGTGCGGGCGCGCGGCTACGGGCTGATCCACACGCACATGCCGGTCCCGGCGGTCGCCGCCCGCGTGGTGGGGGCGGGCGTACCGATCGTGCACACCGAGCACAACATGTGGTCGCGCTATCGGCGGCCCACCCGGCTCGCCAACGCGTGGACGTACCGACGCAACAGCGGCGTGATCGCGGTCTCGTCGGCGGTGGCCGAGAGCATCGTCCCGGGCCGGCTGCGGCCCGGGGTCAGCCCGACGGTGATCCACCACGGCCCGGACCTCGGCGACGCGTTCGCCGGGCCCGGCGCCCGGGAGCGGGCCCGCCGGATGCTGGACCTGGACCAGGACGCCTTCATCGTCGGCACGGTGGCCAACTTCACGCCGAAGAAGGACCAGTTGGGCCTGCTGGACGCGCATGCCCGGGTCCGCGACCGGCATCCGGGCGCGCTCCTGGTGCTGATCGGCTCAGGGCCGCTGGAGGCAACCCTGCGCGAGCGGGCCAACCGGGCCGACCTCAAGGGGTCGGTGGTCTTCACCGGCTCGCGCGGCGACGTGCCGACGCTGCTGTCCGCCTTCGACGTGTTCGCGCTGAGTTCGCGTCAGGAGGGGCTGCCGGTCTCGTTGATGGAGGCGATGACGGTGGGCCTGCCGTCGGTGGTGACCGCCGTCGGGGGGATGCCGGAGATCGTCACGGACGGGATCGAGGGCGTGGTGGTGCCGCCGGGCGACCCGCGGGCGTTCGGCGACGCGCTGGCGTCGTTCGCCGCGGACCCGGCGCGCCGACGGCGGTGCGGCGAGGCGGCGCACAAGCGTTCCGCCGAGTTCGACGTCGCTGGCGCCCAGCGGCGGATCGAGGATGTGTACGCGAGAGTGCTGGAGGAGTCGCGGTGAGTGGGCAGGAACGCGGGAATTCGCCTTTCACCGTTCGGGAGTTGGGCAAGCACGACGAGCCCCGGGTGTTGGACCTGCTGGGCACGGCGTTGTCCGGCGGGCCGACCGGCGAGCGCACCTCGGAGTTCTTCCGGTGGAAGCATCGGGACAACCCGTTCGGCGCCAGCCCGGGCCTGGTCGCGGAGGGCGCCGACGGTCGGGTGGTGGCCGTACGGCTCTTCCTGCGCTGGGAGTTCGTCCTCGGCGGCGAGGTGATCCGGGCGGTGCGCGCGGTGGACACCGCCACCCATCCCGACGTGCAGGGCCGCGGCCTGTTCCGCCGGCTCACCACGGATCTGCTGGAGCGGATCGAGGCGGACACCGCGCTGGTGTTCAACACCCCCAACGGCAACAGCCTGCCCGGCTATCTGAAGATGGGCTGGCAGGAGGTCGGGAAGGTGCCGATCTCGCTGCACCCGATCCGACCGCTGGCCTTCGCGCGCGGGCTCAAGGAGTTGCGGGCCTCGGGTGACCTGACCGGCACCTCGCAGACCTGGAACGCGGTGGATCCGGGGGCCCGTTGCCGCTTCCCCACCGCCCGTCAGTTCTTTTCCGATCCTCGTGCCGCTATCGGCTTCGACGAGCTGGTCGCCGAGGCCGACGCGGGCGACGCGGCGATCGGGCACGACAAGCTTCGCACCGCGCTCACCGGCGACTTCCTGCGCTGGCGCTACGGGGAGGCGCCGGGTTTGGACTACCGGATCGTCGCCTCGTACAAGAACGGCGAGTTGACGGGCGTGGTGTTCGGCCGGCCGCGCCTGCGCGGGCCGTTGGTCGAGTTCACGTTGTCCCAAATGGTGGTCCGTCCGGGCGATCGGGACACCGCGCGCACCTTGTTCTCCGGGGTCGCCATGTCCGGGTGCGACCACGTCGCGACGCACCTGGCGCGCGGCTCGGAGGCGGCCCGCGCGGCCCGCTACGCGGGCTACGCCACACCGCCGCGCACCGGCATGCTCCTGGTCGCGCGGCCCGTGCACCCGCATCCGATCGACGTCCACGACCTGCGCTCGTGGCAGCTCTCCCTGGGGGACTTGGAGGTGTTCTGACCCCGCGGCCGATGCCGCGCCGGACCGGTCCGAGCCGGTTCCGCGCGCCACCGCCGTTTTGCGTCGCGCCGGTTCGCCGTTCCTGCAAGGAGTTCCGTTGTCGTCCCGACTTGCGTGGTTCACCCGGTGGACGGGTCGTTCGCCGCGGCTGCCGTGGGGTTCGCTGCTCGCGCTCGCCGCCGTGGGTGTCTACGTCTCGGTGTTCGCGTGGGCGATGGAGTATCGCCCGTACGACACCTGGGGCGCGCTGATCGTCTTTCCGCTGCTGCTGACCGTCAGCGTGCCGCTGCTGTCCCGGTTCTCCCGCGACGAGCCGCCGTGGGTACGGCGGTTGGTGATCGGCGCGCTGGTCGCCAAGCTGCTCGCGTGCTTCGCCCGCTACTGGATGTCCTTCGTGCTCTACGAGGGTCGCGCCGACGCGGCGACCTACGACCTGGTCGGGCGGGCCATCGCGCCGCACTTCCGGGACGGGGACTTCACCGTGGACATCGGCCGCAAGGTGATCGGCACCGGCTTCATCATGATCGTCACCGGGATCGTGTACGCGATCGTCGGCCAGTCCCTGCTCGCGGGCTACCTGGTCTACTCGTGGCTCGGGTTCTGGGGGCTGTATCTGTTCTGGCGCGCGTTCAACGTGGCCTACCCGGACGGCGATCGGCGCCGCTACGGCAAGCTGCTGTTCTTCCTGCCGTCCCTGCTGTTCTGGCCGTCGGGCATCGGCAAGGACACCTGGATGATGTTCACGCTGGGGATGGCCGCCTACGGCGTGGCGCTGCTTCTGGTGCGCAAGCGCGGGGCGTTCGTGTTCCTGATCCTGGGTGCGGTGGGCACCACGATGGTGCGACCGCATGTGACGGTGCTGCTCCTGTGCGGGTTGTGCGTGGGGTATCTGCTGCGCAACCGGCCGCAACAGGCGTCCGCACTCGGCCCGTTGCGCGCGGCCTTCGGCATCGTGGTGCTCGGGGTGGGCTGCGTGCTCGCGCTCCAGCAGGTGGGCACCTTCTTCGGTACGCCCGGCATCGGTGCCGCGCAGGCCAACCAGGTGATCGCCAAGACCCAGACGCAGACCGCGCAGGGCGGTTCGGCCCAGGCGGTGGACGACCAGGCGGCGCTGGCGATCTCGCCGGCCGCGTTGCCGCAGTCGCTGGTGACCGTGCTGTTCCGGCCGTTCCCGTTCGAGGCGCACAACATCCAGGCCCTGGTCGCGTCGCTGGAAGGCGTGGTGTTGATGGGCCTGTTCGTGGTGGCGCTGCCCCGGTTGAAACGTATTCCGGGTCTGCTGGTCCGAAGACCCTACGTGGCCTTCGTGATCGTCTACACACTGGTGTTCGCGCTCGCGTTCGCGAACATCCGCAACTTCGGCATCCTCACCCGCGAACGGGTCCAGGTGTTCCCGTTCGTGCTGGTGTTGCTCGCGGTGTCGAAACCGGAACGGACCGAGACCGCGAAGGGCGGCGGTTCGGAGCGCAGACGGCGGCGTGTGCCCGTGCGGCAGACGATGCCGGTCGCGGCCGATTCCGGGTCGGTGGGGACAGGTTCGACGGATCCGGGGTATCCCGGGGAATTCAGGGGGGATGGGACATGGCGGTGACCGGCAAGCCGGCGGTGCTCGGCGGAACGGCGCTGTTCGCGGAGGGCCTGCCGCTGACGCGGGTACGGGTGTCCGAGCGGGAGGAGTTGGCGCGGCGCCTGGACACGATTTTGACGAGCGGGCAGCTGACCGACGGGTCCACGGTCCGCGAGTTGGAGGAGGCCGCGGCGGCGCAACTCGAAGTGCCGTATGTGGTGGCGGTGTCCAACTGCACGAGCGGACTGATGCTCGCGCTCCAGGCGATGGGGGTCAACGGCTCGGTGGCGATGCCGGGCTTCACCTTCTCGGCCACCGCGCATGCGGCGCACTGGGCCGGGGCGGTGCCGGTGTTCGCCGAGGTCGATCCGGACACGCTGACCCTGGACCCGGCGGACGCGGCGAAGTTGCTGGCCGAGTCCGGGGCTTCGGCGCTGATGGCCACACACGTGTACGGAACCCCGTGCCGGGTCGAGGAGTTGGCCCAGGTCGCCGACGACGCGGGGGTACCGCTCCTCTATGACGCGGCACACGCACTGGGCAGCCGGCGCGGCGGCACCCCGGTCGGCGGCTTCGGCGCGGCGGAGGTCTTCTCGCTCAGCCCGACGAAGGTGGTCGTCGCGGGCGAGGGCGGCCTGATCGCGACCCGCGACGAGGGCTTGGCCCAGGCCTGCCGACTGGGACGCGGGTACGGCAACCCGGGCGACTACGACTGCGTCTTCCCGGGCCTGAACGCCCGAATGTCCGAACTCCACGCGGCGTTGGCCCTGGTCTCCCTGCGGGGCCTGCCGGAGCGGGTACGCACGCGCACCGACCTGGTCGCGGCATTCGCGACGGCGATCCGAGACGTCCCGGGCGTGCGGTTGCCGGTACTGGCCGAGGGCGACGTATCGACGTGGAAGGACCTGACGCTGGTGATCGACCCGGAGCCGTTCGGCCTCGACGTCCCCACGCTGGCGCGGGCGCTGAAGGCGGAAGGCATCGACTCCCGCCGCTACTTCCACCCCCCGGTACACCGCCAAAAGGCCTACGCCCACCTCCCGGCGCGGCATCTGCCGGTCACGGACGACATCGCCGACCGGGTCCTGACGCTGCCGCTGTGGTCGCACATGGACACGGCCACGGTCGACACGGTGGCGGAGGCGGTGATCCGCCTGCACGAGCACGCGGCGGAGGTGCGGGGGGCGGCCGGGTAGGGGTAAGCGGCGGGATCGGGCCGGCGGCATTCGCCGGTCGGCCGGGTCGGCCCCGGTGCGGGCCGGGCCGGTCGGCCTCGCACGTGGCCGCCGGATCAGTCGGCCGTACGTGCCGACCGGGCCGACTCGGCGCACGAGCCGGGCCGGCCCGACCGGCGTCGTCTACGACTCGGCTCCGCCGACCTCGCAGCTCGGCACCCCGGGTCGGACTCGAACACCGGCCGCGACGCACCCGGGATCACGCTTCGGGCGGGGGCCTGCCCGAATGGCTCGGCAGCTCCCGGCACGCGTTGCGCTTCCGGTGCCGGGTGCCGGTGCGGGGCCGGCCCGGGTCGTGGGATGGGCCGCCGCCGGCGTACGGGGCTCCGAGACTCGGGGTGCCCGGCGAGGCGAGCGAGAAGTCGGGTCGAGTCCGCAGGGGAGCCTTCCCGGCGGACCCGCCCCGGCCGCCCGCACTCCCCGCCGCTGCCGGCCGGTTTTCGCCGAGCAACACACCCGCCTCGCCGGGCGCCCCGACTCTCGGAGCCCCGCACGCCGGCGGCGGCCGACCCGGCGACTCCGGCCGGCCCCGCACCGGCCCACGCAGCCAAAGACGCCGCGCCCACCGAACACGCCGGACCCACCCGGGAAGGCCCCGGCGGACTCGACCCAACCTCTCACCCGCTGCCTGCTGCCCTCCGCCGCGCAACGCACCCGTCCCGTCGGGCCCCCACGCCTCCGAGCCCCGCGCGCCCGCGGCGGCCTGCCCCACGACCCACCCCTCCCCCGCTCCGACCCCCGAGGGCTTGCCCTCCGCCTCCCCGCCCCCGCTCCCCCGGATGGGTCGCCGGGATCGCGGGGGTGTTGTGGGCGGGTGAGCGTGGGGGGATGGGTGTTGGTCGGTGGATGGTGGTGCTTCGGGGGGTTGCCGCGCTGGTTTTGGTGCTTGCCGTGGTCGTGTTGGGCTCGGCCGGGATTGCTCGGAGTACCGTGCTCAATCGGGCCTTCTATCAGGGCGCGCTCGACGACGAGCGGGCCTACAACCGGATGTACGACGAGATCCTGGTCGATCCGGCCGCCGCCCAGGTCACCCGGGACCTGCTGGCGCGGATGCCCGTCCCGCCGTCGGTGGTGACCGCCAACCTCAAGACCGTGCTGCCGCCCGCGACCCTGCGCGGCATCGTCGACACGCAGATCGCCAACACGATCGGCTACCTGCGCGGCGAGCAGCCCGAGTTGCGGCTGATCCTGGATCTGCGGCCGATCCTGGCCAACGTCGGCGGCGTCGCCGAGTTGTACCTCGGGGACCTGATCGCCAACGTGCAGGGCCGCCCCTCCGCCGACTTCGCCGCGTTTAGCGAGGGCCTGGACGCCACCCTCGACGACCTCGCCGAGGGCCGCCGGCCGGCCGACTTCCCCACCTTCGTGCTGGATGCCCCGAGCATGGCCGCCACCACCGACGCCCTGGTCGCGGTGGTGCCGGCCGACGCCCGGGCCGGGGTGCGCGTCCAGGTGACCGCCGCGCTGGCCACCGGCGACATCGCGGGGGCGCTCGCCGTGGTCGGGCCGTACGTGCTGGGCGGCGGCGCCGGTTCGGCCTCCTCCGACCTGGCCGAGCGCACCGACGACGGGCAGTGGGACGTGCTCCCGGACCTGCGCCACGCCGGCCTGAACCTGAGCAGCGTCTCCACCGCCCGCAGCTTCACCAAACTGGCCCTCGGCCCGATCCAGACGCTGGCCACCGTGCTCGGCATCGCCGCCGTGGCCCTGCTGTGGCTCACCGGGCCGCGTTCGTGGACCCGCCGCGTGCCCGTGATCGGCTGGTCCCTGGCCGTCGGCGGAGTGCTGACCGGCGCGCTGGTCCTGCTCGTTCGCGGCCGGTTGCCGAACGTACTCGCCCAGCCGTCGCCCTCCTGGCCGCATTCGGTGAACACGCTGGTCACCGACGTCCAGCGGTCCGCGATCTCCTCGCTCACCCGCGTCGGCCTGTTCGTCGCGCTGGTCCCCCTCGTACTCGGCCTGCTCCTGGTCGCCGGCGCCTGGAGCTGGCGTCGCGCCGCCGCCCGCCGGGCCCTGGCCCTGCCCCCGCGCCACCGCATCGCGCTCGCCGCGACCGTGGCCGCGTTCACCCTCGCGGCCCTGGCCCTGGGCGCCACCGTGGTCCCGGTCGCGGCCGGCAAGAGCGAGGAGCCGCACTGTCTGGGGTCGATCGAGCTGTGCGAGCTGCACTACGACGAGGCCGCCTACCTGACCACGCACAACGCCATGGCGAGCACCGCCTACCGGTTCATCGGCCCGCTCCAGGACCCGAGCATCACCGCGCAGCTCAACGCGGGCGCGCGCGGCCTGCAACTGGACACCTACACCTGGGAGCAGCCCGACCAGGTCCAGCCCCGGCTCAGCGTCTCCAGCTTCGCGCCGGACATGCAGGCCGAGGTGTTGCGGCTGATCGACCTGGCCAACCCGCCGCGCCCGGGCCTGTGGCTGTGCCACGCGCTGTGCCGCGCGGGCGCGATCCCGCTGGCCCCGACCCTGCGCGAGATCGGCGCCTGGCTCGACGACAACCCGGGGGAGGTGGTGACGCTGATCCTGCAGGACGACATCACCGGGGAGCAGACCGAACAGGCGTTCCGCGAGGCGGGCGTGGAGCGGCTGCTGTTCACGCCGTCCGCGGACCCGGCGGCGAAGTGGCCGAAGCTGGGCGACATGGTCCGCGACGGGAAACGCCTGGTGGTGTTCGCCGAGCGGGCCAGTGGTCCGGCGCCGTGGTACCGCAACTTCTACCAGTACGGCATGGAGACCCCGTTCACCTTCCTCACCCCGGCCGACATGTCCTGTGTGCCCAACCGGGGCGGCACCGGCAAGCGGCTGTTCCTGATGAACCACTTCATCACCAACCTGGGCGGCAGCCGGTTGGACGCCGGGCAGGTCAACGCGCGCCCATACGTGCTCGACCGGGCCCGCGCGTGCGAGGCGCAGCGCGGGCGACCGGTGAACTTCGTCGCGGTGGACTACGCGACGATCGGCGACGCGGCGGGGGCGGTCGAGGAGATGAACGCCGCCCGCGCCCGGTCACGGTGACCCGCTCCCGGTGTCCCGCGGGACCCGACGAAGTCCCGCGGGACCCGCGTCAGTCGAGTTGCCCGGCGAGGGCCTCGGCGAGGTCGGCGACGCGCTCCGGCGTCAGCGTCTCCGACGAGACGTACATCGCCGCCGAGCCCGGCCCGCTCACCCGCAGCCGTACGGCCGCGACGTGCCCGTTGCCGACCGGGATCACCCGCTGCGGCTCGCCCGTCGCGATGTCGTCGGAGAACGGGCCCAGGATCGCCGCCTTCGCGTCGGAGTCGCGCTGGATCACCGGCAGCGCGATGCTCAGCGGGAAGCCGCGCCGGGAGCCGTACGTACCCACGTCGATCGTGTCGGCGCCGATGCGGTAGGAGCAGGTCAGCGCGACGCCGTTGACCCGCTGGACCGGGGTGAGGTTCGACTGCGGGTCTCGGGCAGCCGCCTCGTCGTCGGACCAGCCCTCGGCGCCGGACGCCGCCGGTTCGCCGGGGGTGACCGCGCCCTCGATGTGGGCCTTGCGGGCCGCGGCGGCGACGTCGTACCGGACCGGGCACACGGTTCCGTGCTCCCCGATCGGCCGGACCTGCTGTCGAAACTTCTCCACGTTCAGGCGTTTGCCGGACCCGCCGGGACCGTCGTCGCCGCCGCACGCGCTCGCCGCGGTGATGATCAGTGCCCCCGTTGCGAGCACGGCGAGGGTACGACCTCGGATGTGCTGCCAATCGATCATGCGGGCAGCGTACCGACGGCCGGCACGCCCCGGGTCAGCCCATCGGAAACACCTCGAAGGCGGCGCCGAACCGGGTGCCCAGGCGCGCGCCGGCGGCCCGGCCCATGCCCTCCAGGAACTCCGCCGCGTCGGCCATCTGATGGTCCTGCCCCAGGCCGGCGAGGTAGGCCGTGTGCGCCTCCAGCGAGGCCACGCCCGCGGCGAAGTCCTCGGTGGTGTCCACCCCGTGGCCGGACTCCGGCGACCCGCTCGCCCACACCGCACGCACGCCACCCCACGGCTGGTGTCCCTCGTCGAGCAGTTCGCGGAAGACCCAGCGGTTGCCCGCGTCACGCACCGCGTCCACCACGGCGCGGCCGACCGCGATGTGGTCCGCCTGGTTGAGGAACGCGCCGCCCCAGGTGTCGCGGAAGTTGCCGGTGATCACGATCTCCGGGCGGTGCCGGCGGATCACCCGCGACAGGTCGCGGCGCAGCGGCAGTCCGTACTCGATCACGCCGTCGGGGTGGCCGAGGAATTCGACCGTGTCCACGCCGACGATCCGCGCGGATTCGACCTGTTCGGCCTCGCGCAGCGGGCGACACTTGTCCGGCTCCAGGCCGTCGATGCCGGCCTCGCCGCTGGTGACCATGACGTACGTGATCCGCTTGCCCTGTCGGGCCCAGCGGGCGATCGCGGCGGCGGCGCCGTATTCGAGGTCGTCGGGGTGCGCGACGATGGCCAGCGCGCGCTCCCAGTCCTCGGGCAGCGTCTCGTACGGTTCGGGCCGGGATTCGGTGGTCATTCGGATCGTCCTTCCGGGGTGGCCGCTTTCGGCCGGGTGCTACGCGGACCGGGCCATCTTCACATCGGGCGGCCTGCCACAGCCGGCTTCGCGGCGGCCGATAGGATTCGTATCCTCATGAGCGCCACGATCGTCGTCAAAGAGCTTGCCGCCGGACACGGTGACCGTGTCCTGTTCTCCGGACTGGACCTGGTGATCGCCCCCGGCGACGTCGTGGGCCTGGTCGGGGTCAACGGCGCGGGCAAGTCCACCCTGTTGCGGCTGCTGGCCGGCCTGGCCGCGCCGGAGGCGGGTTCGGTACAGCTTTCGCCGCCGACCGCGTCGGTGGGCCACCTGCCGCAGGAGCCGGAGCGGCGGCCGGGCGAGACGGTGCGCGCGTTCCTGGCCCGCCGTACCGGCGTCGCCGCCGCGCAGGCCGCGCTCGACGCCGCGACCGAGGGGCTGGTCGAGGGTCGCGCGGGGGCGGACGACGAGTACAGCGTGGCGCTGGATCGTTGGCTGGACCTGGGTGGCGCCGACCTGGAGGAGCGGGCCGAGGAGGTCGCGGCGGAACTGGGCCTGGCGGTGGACCTCGATCGGGAGATGACCGCGCTGTCCGGTGGCCAGGCGGCTCGCGCGGGGCTGATGTCGCTGCTGCTCAGCCGCTACGACGTGTTCCTGCTCGACGAGCCGACCAACGACCTGGACCTGGACGGTCTGGACCGGTTGGAAAAGTTCGTCACCGGGCTGCGCGCGGGCACCGTGGTGATCAGCCACGACCGCGAGTT
This sequence comes from Embleya sp. NPDC020630, assembly GCF_044334985.1. Taxonomy (NCBI): domain Bacteria; kingdom Bacillati; phylum Actinomycetota; class Actinomycetes; order Kitasatosporales; family Streptomycetaceae; genus Embleya; species Embleya sp. NPDC020630. Next base: position 572,410 of record NZ_JBIRUB010000005.1, on the reverse strand, counting down.
CCTGGCCCGCACGGTGGACCGGGTGGTCGAGCTGGATCTGGCCCAGCAGCAGGTGCGCAGCTTCGGCGGCGGCTACGACGCCTATCTGGCCGAGCGCGAGGTGGCCCGCCGGCACGCACGCGAGGACTACGAGGAATACGCCGACAAGCGCGGCGACCTCGAGGCCCGGGCCCGGATGCAGCGCGGGTGGATGGACAAGGGCACGCGCAACGCGCGGCGCAAGTCCACGGACAACGACAAGATCAGCCGCAAGACCCGGGCCGAGGCGAGCGAGAAGCAGGCGTCCAAGGCCCGGCAGACCGAGCGCATGATCGAACGCCTCGACGTGGTCGAGGAGCCGCGCAAGGAGTGGGAGCTGCGGATGGAGATCGCCGCCGCTCCGCGCGCGGGCGCGGTGGTGGCCACGCTGAACGGCGCGGTGGTCGAGCGCGGCGGGTTCACGCTCGGGCCGGTGACGCTGCAGATCGACTGGGCGGATCGGGTCGCGATCACCGGCGCGAACGGCGCGGGCAAGTCGACGCTGCTCGCGGCGCTGCTCGGGCGCACCGAGTTGACGGCGGGGCAGGGCTCGCTCGGCTCGGGCGTGGTGGTGGGCGAGGTGGACCAGGCGCGCGGGTTGTTCCTGGGCGACCGGCCGCTCCTGGACGCGTTCTGCGCGCTGGTCCCGGATCTGTTGCCGGCCGATGTCCGCACGCTGCTGGCCAAGTTCGGGCTCAAGGCGGCGCATGTGCTGCGTCCGGCGGCGACGTTGTCCCCGGGTGAGCGCACCCGGGCGGCGTTGGCGCTGCTCCAGGCCGAGGGGGTCAACCTGCTGGTCCTGGACGAGCCGACGAACCACCTGGACCTGCCCGCGATCGAGCAGTTGGAGTCGGCGCTGGAGTCGTACGCGGGCACCCTGCTCCTGGTCACCCACGACCGCCGGATGCTGGACGCGGTCCGCACCACCCGCCGGTTGCGGGTCGCCGACGGCCGGGTCGCCGAGCTCTGATCCGGCGTCGGGGCGGGGGTGCCGGCCCCGGGTCGGTCCGCGGCTCGATGCGGTCGTGGACCGGGTGTCGATCCGTGACCCGCCAACCGCCCATGATCCATCGTTAGAATCAGCGGCCATGAGCGAACTGCCGCCGGGCGCGAACCAATCCTTGCCGGTCGGCGTCGTGCGGGTACGGGTGCCCGGGCCGTTCGACATCTCCGCGCTGATCACGGGTGAGGACCGACGGGTGTCCGGCGACGCCGACTTCGTCTTCTTCAACCAGGTGTCCGCGCCCGGGGTACGGCTCGGCGGCGACACCGTCACCGTGGATCCCACCGCCCTGCGGGCGGGCGCGACGCGGGTGACCGTGGTGGTCAGTCCGGCCGACACCACACACACCCTCGGCGAGCTGCCGCCGCCGGCGATGACGCTCACCGGTGCGAGCGGCACGCTGCTCGCGCGGTTCACCCCGCCGCGACCACGCACCGAGACGGTGTTGTTGCTCGCCGAGATATATCGGCGCGGCACGCAGTGGAAGGTGCGCGCGCTCGGTCAGGGCTACGCGGACGGCCTCGCGGGCATCGCCCGGGACTTCGGCGTCGACGTCGAGGAGGAGACGCAAACCCCGTCCGGCCTCTCCGAGTTCCAGCGCGGCGTGGTCGAGCTGACCAACGTCGAGCGGGCCCGGCACGGTCTGCGTCCGCTCGCGCCGCAGCCGCAACTGACCGCGTGCGCTCAGGCGTTCAGCGCGGACATGATCACCCGGGCGTTCTTCTCGCACACCGATCCGGACGGCCGCGAGCCGTGGGACCGGGCGATCGCGGCGGGTTACCTGTACAGCCGGATAGGGGAGAACATCGCCTGCGGCCAGCGCAGCCCGGCCGAGGTGGTGCAGGGGTGGATGGACAGCCCCGGACATCGCAAGAACATCCTCACCGCGGAGTTCACCGAAATTGGTGTCGGATATGTCACCGGCGGCACGTACGGCACGTCCTGGACTCAGGTCTTCGGCACCCCGCGCTGACCCGTTCCGGGGTGGGCCGGCGGTCTCCGCGTTGACCCGAATGGGTATAAAGACGATGCCGGGATCGACGTCGGCGGGAGTGGTGCGCTCCGTGTGCGGGCACCGGGGCACCCTCTCGGGTCGAACCGGCAACCGGGTGCGAGGAGGCCCGATGACGGTGCGTCATACTCGGTTGTTCGAGGCGAGGGAGATCACGTGCAGCTTGAGTTGGATCCGCCGTACGGCGTAGGGCCGATCAAGATCGGCATGTCCATGGACGAGGCAGAGACCGCTCTGCGCGAACTCGGAGGAGATCTGTCGGGACGCACTCGTGGGTTCGCCCACTTCGGAGCGGACCTCTCGATTCATGTGGTGAGCGACAAGGACGGACTGGTCGAGGCGATCGAGGTACACCGGTCCGAGGACGATTTCGCCGACACTGTGCTGTGTCTGGGTATCGACGTCTTCGGCACACCGGCCGTGGACGTCACCCGACTGCTCGGCGAACTGACACCCATCCGGGTGGAGACCGAAGGCGCGTCGCTGGTGGCCCCGGAACTGCTGGTGGCCCTGTGGCAGCCGTTCGTGCCCGGACACGGCAACAACAACGGCGTGGTCGGCGAGGGCCTGTACTTCCGCACCGCCCTGGTCGCCGGCCCCGGATACTACGACAAGAGCGGGCAACACCGGGCGATCCACGCCGGGTGAGCCCTACCCCCTGAGCGATCGGCTCGCAAGACGGGAACACGACGAGCCGAAGTCGTGGATCCTCGCCGAGAAGTGGCTCGGCGGGGTCCACGACCTCGTCGGCCGACGCTGCGGCCGCCCGAACTCCGCCGCCCAGTGTGTGAACTCGCCACCCGGGCCGACAGGGCGGCCGTGACGCGGAGGTGGACGGGGGTCTGCGGCGGTGGACGGGGGTCTGCGGCGGTAGGCGGGGCCACGGCCCATCCGGGCCCGCGCCGCAACCCCGGGACCCTTCGTGAACCCGGGGGCCGCCTCGCTCAGACCCGGTTGCCCAGCAGGCCGTTCAGGACCGCGGCACCCTGGGGCGCGTCGGACACGGTGACCACGAACTCGCGTCCGGAGACGAGGGTGAGCGTCAGGGCCTCGCCGGAGCGCTGCACGACCCCGGTCGCCCTCGATTTGATCCGGTATCCCCAGCCGCCGAACTCGCGCAGCGCCCGGACCTCGCGGTGTCCGGCCCTGCGGATCTCGCTCAGCGGTACCCGCTTGCGCGGCCACGGCAGCAAGCCGAACTCGACGGTCAGCCCGCGTTGGTCGGCGTGCACCCGCACAACCGACAAGAACGCGCACAACACCGCTCCGCCCAGGAGCCCGATGCCCGAGCCGATGAAGCCGTACATGACGCTGACCACGGCAGAGGCCACCACGAAGGCCCCGGTCAGGCCCACCATGACGGGTGAAACGGCGGTTTTGCTCCAGGACGAATGTACGAACGACGACATGGGATCCCTCTGCTGCCCGGTATCGCTGCCCTTGCCGTCCCGACGATATGCCGGCTCCCGCAGGCTGCGGGAGCCGGCATCAAGTCAGCGCGCCGCCAAGATCCGGCCGCTGACCTCACCGAATCCGAGACGCGTGCCGTTCGGGCCGGGGGCGGTGGCGGTGATCGTGACCTCGTCGCCGTCCTCCAGGTAGGTCCGGCTGGACCCGTCCGGGAGCTTGAGGGGGTTCTCGCCGTTCCAGGTGATCTCGATCAGCGCCCCGCGCTCGCCGACCTCGGGCCCGCTGACCGTGCCGGAGGCGAACAGGTCGCCCGGGCGCAGCGACGCGCCGTTGACGGTCATGTGCGCCAGCTGCTGCGCGGCGGTCCAGTACATCGACGAGAACGGCGGCCGGGAGATCACGTGTCCGTTGAGCCGGACCTCCATGCTCAGGTCGAGGCCCCACGGCTCGGCGGCGCGGTCGTCCAGGTAGGGCAGTGGCTCGACGTCGCGCGCGGGGGGTGCCACGCGCGCGGCGTCGAGTGCTTCGAGCGGCACGATCCACGGCGACACCGAGGTGGCGAACGACTTGCCCAGGAACGGGCCCAGCGGGACGTACTCCCACGCCTGGATGTCGCGTGCGGACCAGTCGTTGAGCAGGCACACGCCGAACACGTGGTCGGCGAAGTCGCCGAGGCCGACCGGGGTGCCCAGCTCGGAGCCCGCGCCGACGACGAAGCCGACCTCGGCCTCGATGTCGAGCCGCCGGGTGGGCCCGAAGGACGGCACCGCGTCGGTCGGGGCCTTGCGCTGCCCGCTGGGGCGCACGATCGGGGTGTGCGAGACCACGACGGTGCCCGCGCGGCCGTGGTAGCCGATCGGCAGGTGCTTCCAGTTCGGGCTCAGCGGCTCGGTGCCGGGTCGGAAGATCCGGCCGAGGTTGCTCGCGTGGTGCTCGGAGGCGTAGAAGTCCACGTAGTCGGCGGGCTCGAAGGGCAGCCGCAGCACCACGTCCCGGCGCGGGATCAGGTGCGGTTCGACGCTCGCCCGCAGGCTCGGGTCGGTCAGCCACGTGGTGATCGCGGCCCGTACGCCGCGCCAGGTCGGTCGCCCGGCGGCCATCAGCGCGGTCAGGCTCGGCGCGTCCAGCACGGCCGACACCTCGGCGCTCGCGCCGACCGCGTGCGCGGCGGCACCGGCGTCGAGCACGAAGTCGCCGATGGCCACCGCGACGCGCGGCCGGTCCGGCTCGTGGTCGGTGGTGAACACGCCGTAGGGCAGGTTGTCGATGCCGTAGCCCGAGTCGGTCGGCAGCGGGACCCAGGTGCTGGGCATGAGGTGCGGCTCCTCGTGGGATCGGTCGCGGTGGTGCGGGCTAGCGCGTGTGCGGGGGTTGGCCGAGCAGGCCGAGCGTGAGCGCGTCCTGGAGCGGCTCGGCGACGCTACAGGTTCCGTACGAGGTCAGGTAGCCGCGCAGGCGGGTGCGCTCGGGCACGGTGAGTCCGTGTGCCATGCGGGTGAGTTCGGCGCTGTCGCGGATGGCCAGCAGGTCCGCGAGCGCGTCCGGTTCGGCACCGGCGACGGCGTGGTGGGTGGCGAGCATCAGGTTGAGGTAACCGTGGTGCTCGAAACCCGTGGTCGGGTCGGTGTGCCGCACGGCGTTGTGCAGCCCGGCCGTGACCTTGAACGGCATTTCGCGGACCCGGCACGCGTGTACGAACGCGGCCAGTTCGGCCTCGTTCGGGAACGCGTGCGCGGCGGTGCCGCCGGTGCGGAACTTGGGCCGCCCGTACGTGCCGGCGAGATTGTCCAGGTCTGCGTCGAGGCCCGCGCCTTTGAGGACCTCGACGTAGCCCGCCGTCATCTCCGGCAAGTGTTCGTGCAGCGCCGCGACCGCCTTGCCGATCTCGCCGTCGCCGGCGACCTCGATGCCCTCCAGGAGCAACCCGGGGGTGTCCATGATGGTGCGTACCGCGGGCCCCACCGTGGCCGGCCCGCCGGGCGCCACGAGCACCACGCGCAGCGGCGCCTCGGGGTCGGCGAGCGCGATCAGGTCTGGCAGGTGCGCGACGCCGACCAGGAAGTGCCGGACGAAGTCGGCGAACCATTCGGTGCGGTAGACCCGGTGTGCGGGTACCGCCTCGGCCATCGGGGCGTTCCCGGGCGGGAACAGCGCCGCGTCGTCCCACAACCCCGCGAACAGCGGCAGTTCGGGTCGTTCGGTGTCCGCGCTCGTGTCCGCGTTCGTGCCCGTGCTCATGTCCGCGGCGCCTTCCCGGCCCAGGTCCACGCGTAGGCCGGGTCCTCGCTCGCGAGGCCCCCCTCGCCGACGCCCAGGGGGCGGAACGTGTCCACCATGACCGCCAGTTCGTCGAAGAACTCGACGCCGATGCTGCGCTCGTAGGCGCCGGGCTGCGGTCCGTGTGCGTGTCCGCCCGGGTGCAGCGAGATCGACCCCTGGCCGATCCCGGAGCCCTTGCGGGCCTCGTAGTTGCCCCCGCAGTAGAACATGACCTCGTCCGAGTCCACGTTGGAGTGGTAGTACGGCACCGGGATCGACAGCGGGTGGTAGTCCACCTTGCGCGGCACGAAGTTGCAGATCACGAACCCCTGGCCCTCGAACACCTGGTGCGCGGGCGGCGGTTGGTGGATCCGGCCGGTGATCGGCTCGAAGTCGGAGATGTTGAACACGTACGGGTACAGGCACCCGTCCCAGCCGACCACGTCGAAGGGATGGGTGGGGTACACGTAGCGGGTGCCGGCGATCTCGCCGCCCAGGCCGCGGTGCTTGACCAGTACCTCGACGTCGGTGCCCTCGGCCAGGAGCGGCTGTACGGGCCCGCACAGGTCGCGTTCGCAGAACGGCGCGTGCTCCAGGAGCTGGCCGAACCGGGAGAGGTAGCGCTTGGCGGGCGCGATGTGCGAGTTGGCCTCGATGCAGTACGCGCGCAGCGGCTCGTCGCCGCTCGGCACCCACCGGTGCGTGGTGGCGCGCGGCAGGATCACGTAGTCGCCGGGGCCGACGGTCAGCGCGCCGAAGACGGTCTCCACCGTGCCCGAGCCCGACTCGACGTAGACGCACTCGTCGCCGAGCGCGTTGCGGTACAGCGGGGAGGTGCTGCCGGCAACCACGTAGGAGATCCGCACGTCGGCGTTGCCGAGTACGAGCCGGCGGCCGGTGACCGCGTCGACGGCCTTCCACTCGTTGTCCGCGAACAGGTCGTGCAGCTTGAGGTGGCGGGGCTTGAGCGGGTGGTTGGCGGTGACCGTCTGGTCCGGGACCTCCCACACGGTCGCGTCGGCGATGGCCGAGGGGATCGCGCGGTGGTAGAGCAGGGAGGAGTCGGACGTGAAGCCCTCCTCGCCCATCAGCTCCTCGTAGTACAGGCCGCCGTCCGGGCGGCGGTGCTGGGTGTGCCGCTTGGGCGGCACCTCGCCCACGCTGCGGTAGTACGCCATGACTGCCCGACTCCTCCGTCCACTCCCGCGCCCTGTGCGCGGCGCCGCCGTCCCCGCCCGTGTCCCGGTCCGCCCGGCCGTGTCGGCCGGGCGGACGCGTCGCGGCCTAGAGGTTGCCGCGGCGCTCCTGCTCGCGCTCGATCGCCTCGAACAGCGCCTTGAAGTTCCCCTTGCCGAAGCCGAGCGAACCGTGCCGCTCGATCAGCTCGAAGAACACGGTGGGCCGGTCCTGGACGGGCTTGGTGAAGATCTGGAGCAGGTAGCCGTCCTCGTCGCGGTCGACCAGGATCTTGAGTTCGCGCAGCGTCTCGACCGGTACCCGGGTCTCGCCCGCCCACTCCCCCAGGGTGTCGTAGTAGCTGTCCGGGGTGGACAGGAACTCGACGCCCATCTCGCTCATCGCGCGCACCGAGGCCACGATGTCGTTGGTGGCGAGCGCGATGTGCTGCACGCCGGGGCCGCCGTAGAACTCGAGGTATTCGTCGATCTGCGACTTCTTGCGGCTGATCGCGGGCTCGTTGAGCGGGAACTTCACCCGGTGGTTGCCGCTGGTGACGACCTTGGACATGAGCGCGGAGTATTCGGTGGCGATGTCGTCGCCGATGAACTCCTTCATGTTGGTGAAGCCCATGACGCGGTTGTAGAAGGACACCCACTCGTCCATCTTGCCCAGCTCGACGTTGCCCACGCAGTGGTCGATGGCCTGGAAGTAGCGCTTGGGGTGCGCGGCGGGCTTGCCGCGGAACAGCGGCTCGGCGGCGACGAAGCCGGGCAGGAACGGGCCCTTGTAGGCGGAGCGGTCCACCAGCGTGTGCCGGGTCTGGCCGTAGGTGGCCAGGACCGCGCTGCGCACGGTGCCGTGCTCGTCGCTGTCGTCGTGCGGCTCGACCAGGACGGTGGCACCGTGCTCGCGGGCGTAGGCGATCGCCTTGTCCACGTCCGGGACCTCGATGGCCAGGTCGGCGACGCCGTCGCCGTGGGCGTGGGTCGCGGCGCCGATCTCGGTACCGGCGTGTACCTCGCCGGTGATCACGAAGCGGGCCTTGCCGGAGACGAGGACGTACTCGGCGGCGTCACGGGAGCCGGTCTCGGGACCGCGGTAGGCGACGCAGGTCATCCCGAACGCGGTCGAGTAGTAGTGCGCGGCCTGTTTCGCGTTGCCCACGAAGAACCGGACGTGGTCCATTGCGATGACCGGGAAGGGGTCGCCCGCCGGGTCGTGCTCGACGGCGCCGACGAGGACGTCGGTGTCTTCCAGGGTGTTGAAGGTGCTCATGACGGGCGATCCCCTCGGGAAGGAACGGATGCCGGAAGTACACTTCCGCTGACAACATCTGACAACATCTCGGCCGGGAGCTATACAGATTGCTTAGGTGAGAGAGCCATATGCGAGACGATCTTCAGGATTCGCGCATCACACTGGACGAGTTGGACGTACGTCTCATTCGGGCGGGCCGGCAACATCCGCGCGCCGGCATGCTGGAGCTGTCCCGGTTGATCGGGGTCTCCCGCGCCACCGTCCAGGCCCGGCTGGACCGGATGGAGGCGGCCGGAGTGATCACCGGCTACGGCCCCGAGGTGGATCTGGTCGCCGCCGGATACCCGGTCCTGGCCTTCGTCACACTGGAGATCGCCCAGGGCGGCCTGTCGGGCGTGGCCACCGCGCTGGCCGCGGTCCCCCAGGTGCTGGAGGCGTACGGCACCACCGGCATCGGCGACGTGCACTGCCGCATCGCCGCCACGTCGAATCAGGACCTGCAACAAATCCTGATCGACATCAACCGCATCCCCGAGGTGGTCCGCACCACGAGCGTCATCGCGTTGTCGGAGGTGGTCCCCATGCGCACCCTCCCCTTGCTCGAAGCCCAAAACCGCCCCCGCCCGAGCCGTGTCCCGGCCTTTCGCGACCACTCGGCGTAGCGAGCGTTCGGCGGCCGAGGTCAGCGGCCGGAATCCGGGGAGTGGTCGTCGAGCGGTGCACCGCCGGGAGCAGCGGTACTCAGGACGAGGGGAGGAAAGTTGGTCTCACCGCCGGGCCGGCCCTGGCGCATGCCGAACAGGTCTCCGGCGTTTCGAACCCAAGGTGGCAACGTGGGGTCCTCCTCCGGCGGCACGACGCGCGACACCCAGGCCCCGTCCGGCCCCGGCACGATCGACCGGATCTCGGGCCGACCTTCCTCATACGGCGAATGTCCCACCATCATCCAGACCCGATCGGAGAGCCGGTCCCACTGGAACTCCGGCCCCTGTCGACTCTCCGGATACCAACGATCATCCGTGTAGACGACCTTGCCGCGCTTTCCCTCCCCGTATCCGTCGGGCTCGAAGACACGCACCAGAAATCGTTGCAACCGCGATCCCGACCGCGCCGGATCGGCCTTGGTCTGCACTTCCATGGCATACCGATCCCACGGCGACCGTGCCCAATACTCAGGCGTGGCCACACTCCCGGTGTGGTAACGACTGTGCTGGTCGTACGGCGACGTCTGCACCGGTACGGGGGCCGGGCCCACACCTTCACACCCGGCGACCACCATCACGACGGCCACCCAACCGAGCGCCCACGCCCGCGGCGACCCACCGACCCCAGCGGGCAACCCCCCGGCACCCACAGCTCTCCTCATCCCTTCCCCGGCCCACTCCTGACGACGGGAGCCCCGCCGCCGGCCGGAAACACCACGACCGCATCGCGGGGCCAGGTCAGGTGGAGATCGTATGACTCGGCTTGACCGAACGTCACGACTTCGGCGACTTTGCTCTTCCAGCTATCTGTTTCATACTTTTTATTCGGATCTATCGTGTCGTTCCACGTGAGGTCGGCCTGGATGCGGACCTCCTTATCCCCGTTCGGCAGGACGCTGACCACCGCGTTTCCCCGGGCGTTGAAGTCCCCCACATCCTTGTTGGTGCCGTGCAGATATTGGTAGCCGACGAAACCCTCACCATTCTCGATCTCCATGTGATCCGTCTTGTCGAATGTGGAGTACGTCGACCGGCGGTCGACCGCGTCCTGTGCCAATTGCACGAAAAGCGGCGGGATCACCGTGCCGTCGTTCGGGTTCCTCTTACCGGACTCGAGCACCGCGTTCAGCGAGTGATTTCCGTTCATGTACTCGTTCCAGTCCGGATCGTCGCGGATGGTCCAGTCGCCGCCACCGCGCAGATATCGCGCGAGGATCTCGCGCCCGGCCCAGTCGTTGTTGAAGTTGAGCCCCTTGGTCCCGGCACGACTGCCGTCGCGGTCCATGCCCTCGCGCTGTTCGCCGGGATCCTGCCGGGTCAGCCCGTCGAAGCCCTTGTCCAGGGACTGCAGCGCGGTCTGGATCAACGTGCCCATGGACCGATAGCGCCCGAAATCCTTGGCCGCCTGCTCGATGTCGCGTGCCGCGCTCTCGGCCGAGCCGTGGTGTTGTTCCTCTAGTCCCTTCGCCTGTCGAAGGATCGACGCAAGTTCACCGCCGGCAGCATCGGCTTCCGCTCGGAGTTGTCGCGCGCGGGCTTCATCGGCTTGACTCAGGCCGCCGCCGAGCAGCAGGGACTTCCCGATCTGTTCCCAGGAGCGCTCGGCCGCTTCCTTGCGCCTGCGCACCGCAAGAGCCTGATCATCCAACGACTTGCGGGTCTGCTGATACGAAGTCAGAGCCGACAACCAACCCGCGAGGCTCAGTTGCACGGTCTGGAGCGAGTCTCGGAGTACGCCGAGGTGAGGGACCAAATCCGTGACCCGGCGCTGGAATTCGCTCCCCGCCCGGCCCTGCCAAGCCGCGGGTCGCAGCAGGGTGGCATCCAATTCGGTCTGCACCTGCCCCATCTGGACGACCACCCCGCGGATCTGCGCCAGCAGCCCGTCGACGGCCCCGGGGATGCCGGGGGTCGGGTCGAATCGCAATCCCGGGAAGTCCTCTTTCGCCCCCATCAGGCGAAGAACTCCCTGATCCGCGGCGACCCGGTCGCGGGCGCCTCGTCGGTCGGCGCGATCGTCGAGGCCGCTGCGACCGGCGTGGCCGTCGTGGCTACCGTGGCGGGCGGCGGCGTCTGCGATGCGGTCATCGACGTGGCGACGGCGTGCTCGGTCGTGCCGTAGTTGCGTCTCGCCACGCCCAAGCCGTGACGTAATTCCGATATCTCCCCGCGGAAAGTATCGACGTTTTCCTTCCATTTGTGATTGAAGGCGGAGCAGGATCGATCCAGGCTCTTGTGCCCGGTACGAATCGGTCCGGTCTCCTCGAGCGCCTTCAGAACCTGCCCGGCGGCGTCGGCGCAGGCCGCGAACCTCTCCGCCAATCGGTCGAGCCAGTCGAGATCGACCACGAATTGCTCGGACACTTCGAACCTCGATTCCATCTCGGACATATCGCCCCCGGGCGTGTCCACTCGTCGACAGAACTGATGGGATGCAGACGGTAGTCGATCGCACACGCGTGCGTGAGGACGACCTCGCCTTCCCGGTGGGGCTGCGCGACAGCGGGGTGGGTGGGACGGGAGAATGGTGGGGGATGGTTGGTGATGATGTGGATCGGGACGTGACGATGTCGGTGTCTGGGCAGCAGGGTTCGGAGCAGGGTGCGCGGGAGGATGTGCATCGGCTGATCGCCGAGGAGCTCGGGGTTCGGGAGGGGCAGGTCAGGGCGGCCGTCGAGTTGCTCGACGGGGGTGCGACCGTGCCGTTCATCGCCCGCTACCGCAAGGAGGTGACCGGGACCCTCGACGACACGCAGTTGCGTACGTTGGAGGAACGGCTGCGCTACCTGCGGGAGTTGGCCGAGCGTCGGGTCGCCGTGCTCGCCGCGATCGAGGCGCAGGGCAAGTTGGACGACGCGTTGCGGGCGCAGATCATGGCGGCCGATTCGAAGGCCCGCCTCGAGGACATCTACCTCCCGTACAAGACCAAGCGCCGGACCAAGGCGCAGATCGCCCGCGAGGCCGGCCTCGAACCGCTGGCGCTCGGGTTGCTGGGCGACCCGTCGCGCGATCCGGTCGCCGCGGCCGGGGCCTTCGTCGACCCGGACAAGGGTGTCGCCGATGCGCAGGCGGCGTTGGAGGGTGCCCGCGCGATTCTGGTCGAGCGGTTCGCCGAGGACGCCGACCTGATCGGCGCGCTGCGCGAGAAGATGTGGACGCGCGGGCGCGTGGTGGCCAAGGTGCGCGAGGGCAAGGAGGAGGCGGGCGCCAAGTTCGCCGACTACTTCGACTTCGCCGAGCCGTTCACCCGGCTGCCGTCGCACCGGATCCTGGCGATGTTCCGGGGTGAGAAGGAGGACGTCCTCGACCTGACGCTGGCCCCCACCTCGGACGCGGCCGAGGAGGGTGACGGTCCGACCGAGTACGAGCGGGCGATCGCGCACACGTTCGGGATCACCAACCGCGACCGCCCAGCCGACAAGTGGCTCGCGGACACCGTGCGTTGGGCCTGGCGCACTCGGATCCTGGTGCACCTGGGCATCGACCTGCGCGGTCGGCTGCGCCAGGAGGCCGAGGACGAGGCGGTTCGAGTGTTCGCCGCCAACCTGCGCGACCTGCTGCTGGCCGCGCCGGCCGGCACCCGCGCCACGATGGGCCTCGACCCGGGCCTGCGTACCGGGGTCAAGGTCGCGGTGACCGACGACACCGGCAAGGTGGTGGCGACCGAGACGATCTATCCGCACGAGCCGCGCCGCCGCTGGGACGAGTCGATCGCCACGCTCGCGCGCCTCGCCGCCGCCCACCGGGTGGACCTGATCGCGATCGGCAACGGCACCGCCTCACGCGAGACCGACAAGCTGGCCGCCGAACTGATCGCCAAGCACCCCGAGTTGGGCCTGACCAAGGTGATGGTCTCCGAGGCCGGCGCCTCCGTGTACAGCGCCTCTGCCTTCGCCTCGCAGGAACTCCCGGACCTGGACGTGTCGTTGCGCGGCGCGGTGTCGATCGCCCGGCGACTCCAGGACCCGCTGGCCGAGTTGGTCAAGATCGACCCCAAGTCGATCGGCGTAGGCCAGTACCAACACGACCTGTCCGAGCTGAAGTTGTCGAGGTCGCTCGACGCGGTGGTCGAGGACTGCGTGAACGCGGTCGGTGTTGACGTCAACACCGCGTCCGCGCCGCTGCTCACCCGGGTGTCCGGGATCGGCGCGACGCTGGCCGAGAACATCGTGCAACACCGGGACGCGAACGGGCCGTTCAAGACGCGGCGCGACCTGAAGAACGTGGCGCGGCTCGGCCCGAAGGCGTTCGAGCAGGCGGCCGGCTTCCTGCGGATCCCGGCCGGCGACGACCCGCTGGACGCCTCCTCCGTGCACCCCGAGGCATATCCGGTGGTGCGCCGGATCGCGGCGGCGGCCGGTGGCGACGTCCGCACCCTGATCGGCGCGGCGCCGAAGTTGCGCGCGCTGGACCCGAAGGCGTTCACCGACGACAAGTTCGGGCTGCCGACGGTCACCGACATCCTGCGCGAGTTGGAGAAGCCGGGGCGCGACCCGCGACCGGCGTTCAAGACGGCCACCTTCAAGGAGGGCGTCGAGAAGTTGTCCGACCTGCGGCCCGGGATGCTCCTGGAGGGCGTGGTCACGAACGTGGCCGCGTTCGGCGCGTTCGTGGACGTCGGCGTGCACCAGGACGGCCTGGTTCACGTGTCGGCGATGTCGAAGACCTTCGTGAGCGACCCGCACGACGTGGTCAAGTCGGGGGACGTGGTGCGGGTCAAGGTGCTCGACGTGGACATCCCGCGCAAGCGCATCTCGTTGACGCTGCGGCTGGAGGACGAGACGGCCGAGCGCGGAGGGCGCGATGGGCGGTCGTCCGGGGAGGGGCGGTCCGGGGACGGGCGCCAGGGTGGTTCGCGGCAGGGGCAGGGGGGTCCGCGGCAGGGCCAGGGTCAGGGCGGCGGCGGGGCCGGCGGGGGCCAGGGGCGCCGGGGCGCGCCGCCGAAGCAGAGCCGCGGGTCGCAGCCGCCCTCCGGCGGCGGCGCCATCGCGGACGCGCTGCGGCGGGCCGGACTGGTCGAGTAGGCGCGGTTGTTCGGTTGATCGTGCGTGCGCGTCGGGTGAGCCTCAATGCCTGCCCGGCGCGCACGCGGTTCGCCGGCCCCCGCCCGCTCGCAGGTGCCTCGCACCGCGTACGGGCGCGCCGGGCGTCAACCCGCCTGGGCCGCCGGCGGCACCAGCGCCCGGAGTACCGACACACGGGTCACCCCGTATTCGGCGAGCAGGTCGGCCACCACTCCCGGGCCGGACGTGAGCGCGAGCAGGACGTGCTCGTCGCCGATGTGCTTGTCCCCGCGCTCCAGCGCCTCCCGCAGCGACTTCTCCAGCACCCGCTTGGCCCCCTCCGTGAACGGCCCGGGTGCCGAGCGACCGCCGAACGGCCACGCCCGCCGGCGTCGCGGCGCCATCGCCAACGCGCCCTCGCCGTGCACCTGTTCGACCCTGGCCACGATCTCGTCCACGTCGATCCCGAGGTCGGCGAGCGCGGCCTGGTCGGCGGACGACACCCCGCCGCGCCGGCGCGCCCGGGCCAGCGCCTCCATCACCTCGTCGCGATGGGCGACGAAACCGATCGTCGCCAGCGCGACGGCCGCCGGCGTACCCTGCCCGTCCAGCAACGCCGCGAGCATGTGCTCCTCCCCCACCTCGCCGGCCTCGGCCCGTCGCGCGTGCCCGGCCGCGCCGCGCACGACGGCGCGGGCATCGTCGGTGAACCTCTCGAACATCAGTTCCTCCCGTGCTTCTTGTGCACTGCCTGACGGCTTACTCCCAGCTCGGCGGCGATCTCCTGCCACGACCAGCCCTGCACGCGCGCGCTGCGCACCTGCACGGCTTCGAGCTGTTCGAGCAGCCGCCGCAGCGCGGCCACGGCCCGCAGGCCCACACGCGGATCACGATCCCCCGCCCTACTGGCGAGGTCGGTTGCTTCGGTCATGTCTGTCAACGTACGTTGACGCACACTGGATGTCAATCAAGGTTGACACTCGAATATTCGACACACGACAGCGCCCGAGCCGATACCGTCGCCGACCATGCGCATTCTTGTTTTGGGCGGCACCGCGTTCGTGGGCCGGGCGATCGTCGAGGACGCACTGCGCGAAGGCGCCGACGTGACCCTGTTCGGGCGGGGACGAACCGGATCGCACCTGTTCCCGGACCTGCCCCGGCTGATCGGCGACCGCGACACCGGCGACTACGCGGCGCTGCGCGACGGCGAATGGGACGCGGTGGTCGACGTCAGCGGCTACGTCCCGCGCCACGTGAACCAGGCGATGGCCGCACTCGGCGACCGGGTCGGCCGCTACCTGTTCGTCTCCAGCCACGCCGTATACGTACAGACCGGCGTCGGCCCCGGCTCGGACGAGGACACCCCGCGCCGCCCGCCCCGCCGCGACACCGAGGTGCTCGACAACGACACGTACGGCCCGTGCAAGGTCGCCTGCGAGGACGACGTCCTGGCCCGGTACGGCGACCGCGCCACGATCGTGCGCCCCGGCAAGGTCGTCGGCCCGCACGACGTCCAGGAAACCTTCACCTACTGGGTCCGCCGAGCCGCCCGAGGCGGCCGAGTGGCCGTTCCGGGCGACCCCGACCAGCCGGTACAGGTGGTCGACTCCCGCGACCTGGCCCACCTGGTCACCCGCCTGCTGACCGACAACCGCCCGGGTGCCTTCCACGCCGTCGGCCCGGCCGAACCCACCACGCTGGGCACCCTGATCGAAACCTGCGCCAAGGCGGCCGGCGCCGACATCGAACTCGTCCCGGTCCCCATCGACGCGGTCCCGGCCCACTTCCCCTTGGTCACTCCAAAAGCCCAATGGCCCACCCGCCAACGCAGCGCCGTCCGAGCCCGAGCCGCCGGCATGCCCGCCACTCCCCTCCCGGTCACGGTGGCCGACGTCCGCGCCTGGGACCGACAACGCGGCGAACCCCCTCTCTCACACGGCCTGTCGGCGCGGGAGGAGGCCGACCTGCTCGCCGGCGCGTAGCCCGAGGGGCCGGGCGGCGCGGTCCCGACCCGGCCGGCACCGACCACCCCGGCGTACGCGGTCGCCGATCAGCTCGGCAAACCCGTCCGCCCCGTCGCCCGAAGATCGGCGAGCAGATCGTCCAGTACCGTCTCCTCCTCGACCCGGCGACCCACGTCCCGCATCGCGTCGGCCAGTTCGGGGTCCCAGGCCGCGGTCGTCGGCGCGCCCGTCAGCGGGGTACCGGGCCGCGCGGCGACGGCCGTGAGGTAGTCCGACGCCCGATATCGCCACGGCTGGACCCGGACGCGCGCGGCCAGACCGGACACGATCCGCAGACCGCCCCAGTCGAAGTCGCCGTGCGCCCGCACCACCGCACCATCGGCCGTCAGCGCCGCCAACAGCCGCACCGCGGCGGTTCCGGGCTGACCCGATACGCACACCAGCGGTGGGCAATCGGCGCCGATCCCATGCGCCGCCGCCGCGACCACGGCCGGGTTCTCGCACACGAACACCACGGCCCTCGCGGGCAGCGCCGCGGGCGGGTCACCCGCGAGCTGACGCAAGGTCAACACCGCCGGCTGGCCGGCCGCGCCCAAAATGGCGAGCGCCCGCCCGGTGGGCGAGGCGTCGTCGCCGGGCAGCCCGAGGGTGAGCACCGTGCTGGACAGATCGTCCTTGAGCAGCCCGACCGCCGCCCAGACCGCCCGCCGCCACTCGGCGCCGCTGCCGGCCGGGATCCCGCCGAGGACTCGCGCCGCGCCGAACACCAAAGTGGTCAACGAACGATCCTCGTCGAGCGCGTGCGCGTCGGCACGGACCCGGGCCGCGAAAACGCCGATCGGCTCGCCCTCGACCGGCAACTCGCCCAGTACCGCCGCGACATCCGTCAACGTGCGATGGGCCGCCTCGGGCCCGCCACACACGCGCCGAACCAACCCGGACGCCCGGATGTCCGCCGCCCAGCCCGCCAACTCGGGCCGGCGGACCACCAGTTCGTCCAGCGGCTCGAACGCGTGCGCCCAGGCGCCGCGCTCCGCCGAGGCGACCTCGTGGCGCGGCACCACCGGGCCGACCAGGATCTCGACGGCCGCCGCGAGGCCCTCGGGGCATGCGCCCGATGCGCGCAGGATTCGATCGACCGCCGGCAGCGCGACCGACAACGACCCACCGGAACGTGCCGGTCGGCCCAACAACCTTTCCACCGCGACCCGTTGCCCGGCGGTTGGCGCCTTGAGGGTGACCGATCCGTCGAGATCGCGGGCGTGTTCGAGGCGGTGTCGCGCCCGGTCCACCAGCCAGGCGAGGTCCGGGCCGCCGAGCAGACGTTCCAGGTGTGTTCCGCTCACGTCCACAGCTCGTCCTGGGTGGCGCCCTCCGAGCCGCCGGAACGCGGCGCCGGCACCGTCGCGGACAATCCCATCGGCTCGGGATCGACGGCGCGGAAACGGTGTTCGCCGTTCCATTCCCAGCGCGTCACCAGCACCGCCGCGATGTCGTCCACGCGGGACAACTGGGCGATGGCCAGACCCGGCACCTCGGGATAGCAACCCCATTCGCGTTCGCTGGTCATGACCACGTCCAGGTCGAAGGCCGCGAGCAGCCCCAGACATTTGGCCCGCGAGTCGTCGTCCACTCCCGCGAACGCCTCGTCCAGCGTGACCAATCGAGGCGCGTACGGGTTGGCCGCCGAAGCGTAGTGCGAGGACGCCGCCGCGAACAGCGGGACCGAGGCGGCGAGCACCCGTTCGCCGCCGGAGGCCGGGCCGGTCGCGGTGCTCCACTGGCCGTGCTGATGCCGCTCGATGCCGAACTCGTGCCACGAGCGGTAGTCGAGGGCCGTGCTCAGCTGTTCGACCCAGGTACCGCCGGCGTCCCGGCTGCGCACCCGCGCGATCTCGGCCTGGAGGAACTCGCCGACCGCCGCGCGGTCCTCGGCCGTCCAGGCATCCGCGGTCTGGCGCAGCAGCCGGGCGCGGGCGGCGGCCAAGCCGGTCGGCGCCTCCTTGGCCGGGCGCCACACCAGCCGCAGTCTCATCCCGGTGCTGGTCGGGCGGGCCGCCAGTTCAGCGTTCATCACGGCCACCCGGCGCTCCGCCGCGCCGATCAACTCCTGGAGGGTGCCCGCCACTTCGGAGATCAGGTGGTTCTCCAGGATCTCTCGCTCCCGGGCCGAGAGCAGCCGCCGTCGCGCCTCCACCTCGGCGGCCAGCGAGGTCGCGAGCCCGGCCACGGTCGAGGTGCGGCCCTGGAAGACGACGTCGACGACGACGCCGTCCTCCAGCATGTGTCCGGAGGCGGTGTGGCCGTGCCGGCCCAGGGCGTCCTGGAGGTTCTTCAACTCCTCGGCGACCCGCCGCTGCACGCGCTCCCACGCCTGGTCCGAGTCGTCGATCTGCTCCAACTCGCGCTCGATCCGGCGCGCGAAGCGCACCGACGGATCGGCGGCCCACGCGGAATCCGGTGCGGGCACCTCCAGTTCCGGCAACGCCACGGTGAGCAGGCCGGTGCTCGCGAACCGGCGCAGCGCGGCCACCGCCTCGTCCCGGGTGCGCGCGGACTCGGCGACGTCGCGCTCCAGTTGTTGCCGACGGCCCTGGGCGACGCCGCCGGCCTTGACCGCGTCGGTGTGCTCGCGGTGGGCGCGCCGGGTCGCGTCCTCGCATCCTCGCAGGGCCAGGCGGGTCGCGGTCAGTTCGCGTTGGAGTTCGGCGACGGCCGCGCCGACGGTGGCGGCGAGGGTTTCGTGACCGCTCTCGGCGGCGAGCGCCCGACGTTGTGCCGCCGCGGCGCGCTCACGCAGGCCGCCCGCGTGTACGGCGACCCGTTCGGCCTCCACGCGTTCGCTCGCGGCGGCGGCCGAGGCGGCGGTGTGTTCGCGCAACGCGGGCCACAGCGCCGCCAATGCCTCGCGGTACCGGGCCAGGCCGGCGGACACCGGGGCGAGTTCCTCCGGGGCGGTGGGCAGGCCGGTGTCGACGGCGGCGCGGCGGGCCTCGTCGGCGGCCTCGTCGGCGCGGGTCGCCGCGGTCACCACGTGCCGCTCCTGTTCGGCGCGGCGGGTGTCGAGGGCGGCCAGCCGGGTACCGGCGGCGGCGACCTGCGCGTGCGCCCGGCGCAACGCCTCGTCGCCCGGTCGGCCCGCCAGTTCGTCGTCGAGTCGGCGCTGACGCGTGGTCACCGCGGCGGCTCGGTCCACGATGTCCGCGCGCCGGACGTCGAGTTCGGCCAGTTCGGCGACGACGGCCTCGATCCTGGCCCGACGTGCGCGCTCGCGTGCCCCCGCACCCAGGTATTCGGCGTTCGGCTTGGTCCAGCGGCCGGTCAGCATGCCGAGGGTGAAGGTGCCGTCCGCGGCGACCCGGGTGGTCGCGGCGCTGTCCGACCCCCAGCCGATGGCGGCGAGCAGGCGGCCCACCGTCGCGTCGGGCACCGCCGCGGCCCGCTCGTCGGCACGGTCCACGGCCGGGCTCAGCACGTCGCCGAGGGTGGGCCCGGCAACGGGCGGCCCGGGTCTGGCCAACAGCTCGCCGGTGCCCACCGAGGTGGCCGTACCGTCCGGATCCACCCACGCGTCGAGGAGGCCGGATGCCTCCAGGGCCGCCTCGAGGCCGGCCCGGTCCGCGCCGCCCGGCACCGCGTCGGTGAAGTCGACGAGGCGCCACAGGGGGGCGCCCGGGCGCGTCGTGCGCGTGGTGTCGTCGCGGGTGTGCGGTGGGCGCGGCGGTCGGGTCCCGCCCGCGCGCAGGTCGGCCAGTTCGGCCCGGAGCCGCTCGGCCTGCCCGTCGACGTCCCGCAGTTCGCCGGCCACGGCGGCGGCCTGCGCCGCGAGCACGGCGTGCCGCTCGCGCGCCGCCGCGTCGGTGGCCACACGGACCGGGTCGGGGCCGGCCAACGTGTCCGCCCACACCGTGAGTTCGTCCAGCAGGCCGAGCGGATCCGCCGGTCGCAGTTCGGCGCACTCGGCCAGGTACGCCTGCACGGCCGCGACAAAGGACCGCCTCTCGGCCAGCGTCACGTCGGCGCAGCGCTCGTGCTCCTCGGCCTGGGCCGCGAGTTCGGCCTCGATGTCGGTGAGTCGCTGCCGGGCGGCGGTGCGTACGCCGGCGAGCCGCTCGGCGTCGCGGTGCAGCCCGGCCAGGAGTTCGACGGTGCGTCGGCGGCGGTCCACCAGGTCGTCGGCGGCCCGACGTACCCGGGGTTCGTCGGCCGGCGCGGCGGCCACGTGTTCGGCGTGTGCGGCGGTCAGTATCGCCTGCGCGGCCGCGTCGGCGGCCTCGCGGCGCACGGCGTCGACTTCACGGACGGCGACGGTCAGTCGGGCGCCGGCGGCGTCCGCGCGTTCGCTCGCGCGCCGTTCGTCCTCGCTCGCGCGCCGTGCGTCGTCCTCGGCCTGGGTCGCGTCCGCCCTGGCGGTGCGCGCGGCTTCGGCGGCCCGGTCGAGTTCGCGGGCGCTGCGCATCTCCGGTCCCGCGCGCAGTGCCTCGTCCTTGGCCTGGAGCCGGGCTGCCTCGGCGGTGCACTCGGAGATGAGTTCCTCGGCCGCCGCCACCCGTAGTTGGGCCTCGGCCTCCTCGTCGCCGGCCCGGGTGAATTCGGCGCGCAGCGTGTCGTGGCGGGCGTGTTCGCTGCGCGGTGCGCGGGCCCGGCGACGCGAGGCGACCTTGGCGTAGCGCTGATAGTGGGTCAAGAACGTGGTCGCCGCCTGTTCGGTCTCGGCCATCGCGGCGAGCCGGGCCTGGTCCTCGTCGAGACTGCGGAATGCCTCGGCGACGTCGGCGACCACCGCCTGGTCCATCGGCGCGAGGGCTTCGGTGAGCGCCTTGGACAGGGCCTTCTCGCTGGGCCGCTTGGACAGTTGCGGTTGGCGCAGTTGGATGAGCAGGTCCACCAGCGCGGCGTAGCGCTGTTCCCCGAGGCCGAACAGCGCGTCGTCCACGGCCCGGCGGTAGCTGCCCGCCTGGTCGTGGACCAGGCCGTGGCCGGCCAGCGCCTCGGTGAGGCGGTCCCGGGTCAGCGCGGTGCGGGTGCCGTCGATCAACGACAGGTCCTCGCCGACGCGTTGTGTGGTCACGAAGTACCAGTGTCGGACCACCCCTCGGCCCGCCACCGCCTTGAGTCCGCAGCCGAGGGTGCGGAATTCGACGGTGCCGTCGTCGGCGCGCCTGCCGAATTCGATCCAGGTGTAGCCGAGCCGTTCGCTGTGCGGGTGTTCGCCGCCCAGGAGCAGATTCCATTCCATCCGCTTGCGCGGATCGCCGTCGGGTTCGACCCGATGCGCGGACAGGTCGCCGTCGAGCAGGAACGGCAGGGTCAGGGCGAGCACCTTGGACTTGCCGGTGCCGTTGTTGCCGCGCAGCAGCAGCCGTCCGTCGCGGAAGTGGAACTCCTCGACGTCGTAGTGGAACAGGTCCACCAGGCCGGTGCGCAGCGGTTGCCACCGCTCGCGGGTGGGGTGCGGCAGGATCGGGCTCATCGGCGGCTGCCCTTCGGTGCGGTTCGCCGGGTACGCGGGCCGGGTGCCCTGGCTCCTGGTTCGAGGAGGACGGTCTGGCCGACGGCGTAGCGGGCGAGGGCCGGCAGCGCGACGACGGCGGGGGCGCCCTCGTGGTCGTGGGTTCGGGCGAGCAGGCCGAGGGCGGTCAAGCGGCCCACGGCCTGCTCGACCAGTTCGGGCTCAGCGCCCGGTTCGGTCGCGGCCTTGCGCCAGTAGCCGCCGTGTTCGCGGGCGAACTCTCGCACCAATGCGTGGAGTTGGGCGAGGGGGACGATCGGGGCCGATTCGGGGTCGGCCGCGGGGTCGGTGTCGATACCGGCTCCGGTACCGGCGGCCAGGCGTTCGGCGAGCAGTAGCGTCACGTGCCCGTCGGTGCCGGTGTCGGGCATTTTGACGTCGGTCAGTTCGTCGTCGGGGTCGACCATGGCGATGCCCTCGGCGCGTACTTCGGCGACGAGGCCGGTCAACTCCGTGATGGCGCCGGTGATGTGCGGACGCTGCTTCTGGAGATAGGCGAGTTCGGCGTCGGGCAGGTCCGCGTAGTACAGGACCGGGTCGTCCAGGAGCGCACGGGTGAGGTGATGGCGGATGCGTTGGTTGCGCAGGTCGTCGTTGTCGAGCACGGAGTCGTCGGCGAGCGCCGCGAGTCGGTCCTCGAAGGCGGTGGCGAAAATCGTGGAGGGGCCTTGTCGGGAGCTGAGCAGCCCGGCCAACACGCGGCGTTCGACGTCGTACAACGCGTCCCCCGTGGCTTTGAGATACGCCTCCTCGTCACCGGCCACCAGGGTCAGCACGCCGAGGCGGATCAGCAGCCGGACGACGGCCACGAGGTCGGCGCGTTCCTCGCGGTTCTCCAGCGTGAACTCCACACCGGCCGCGCCCAGCGCCGGATCGGCCGCGCCGATCACGATCTGTCCGGCCAACCGCCCGAGTGCGATCTGGTGATCCGATCGCTCCAACGCGGCCAGCGCGAGGCACACGAGCACGTATCTGCGGGCACCGAAGGGCAGTTTCGTGCGTGGGTCGCGCGCCGGATGGGTGGCCGACCGGGAGTCGGCGGGGACCTTGTACAGGCGCGCCACCTCGGCGTCCACGTACAGCCGCCAGCCGGTGTTGCGTTCGAACCAGGGCCGCAGTTCGGCGGCGAACTGCTGCACGAGCCGGAACTCCTCGCCGCCGTCGCCCCGAGCACGCAGCAGGGGCGTGCGCAGCAGGGCTCGCGCGGCCCGGCGCCGCTTGACCCGGCGGTCCTCGTCGAGTGCCGATCCCAGCGCGGTTGTTCCGGGTGGCCTGCTCATGCGCCGACCTCTTCCGTATCGGGGTCGGTCATACCGGGTTCGCCGACCGTGCCGAGGTCGCCGGGCTCGCCGGGCTCGCCGAGGTCGATGATCTCGATCAGGAAGTCGGGGCCGCTGAACACCCCGACGGTGGTGTGTACTTCGGCCCGCGCGTCGTCGTCGGGCAGGGTGAGGTGGATCTCCATCGAGCCGTCGTGGCCGGTGGCGACCACATGTGTGGTCTCGGGGCGCCAGAGCGCGAGCGCGTCACCGAGGAGGTGCAGGAACAGGCCGAAGGTGACGGGATCCAGTTCGGGCAGCCGACCGAGCCGGGTCACCCCGTGGGTGGCGAGCAGGGCCCGCGCCGCCGCGAGTTGCACGCGTTCGCGGTGCGCGTGTTCGGCGAGGAATCGGCGTGCGTCGGATCGGTCCGCGACGCGGTTGGGCTTGCCGCGACGCTCGTACGATCCGGTCTTGCGCAACTGCGGACTGATGTGGATCGGCGGGGCATCGTGCCACGGGGTGCCGGCGGCGGGCGGATCCTGCTCCCGCGCCGCCAGGCTCTGCGCGTCCACCGTCAGGTGCCGGGCCGCGTGCAATCCGAAGGCCGAGCGCCACAGTCGATGCCGGGACGCGTCGTCGGGAGCCTGGGCGAACCAGAGCGCGAGGGCCCGAAAGTCGGCCGAGCGATCGGAACGGCCCGCGCGGCGCTCGTTGAGCACGCCGACCACGGTGAGCAACTGCGGCACCGCGCTGCGCGCACGACTGCGCAACAGTCGTGCCTGCGACTCGTGGCCGCCTTCGGCGATGAACCACGCCCGCAGACCGAGCCAGCGCCCGACCCACGTCTCGTACAGCGCGCGGCGCACGGCCGCCTCCGCACCCTCCGGTTCCGCGTCCACGAGGGTCGGATCCGGCGCGGCGTCCCCCGCCTCGCGCTCGGCGGCACCGACCAGGAGCCGCCGCAGCGGCCCGTCGTCCCGGCGCGGGTCGCCCAGCTCGTCCAGCAGGCCGGCGATCTGCGCACCGCGCGTGACCAGATCGGCGATGAAGCGCTCCAGGTAGTCGATCAGGCGATCCTTGTAGGCCAGGAACACCTCGACATCCGCGTCGTGCAGGTCGATCGTGCGCTGGAGCGACCCCATGAAGGCCCGCGCGTTGTCCGCGAGGTCGTTGAACCGGTGCGTCAGGGTGATCAGCGCGAGGTGAACCTTGCCCTCGTCGAGCCGCTCCGCCGCACCGAACCCGATCAGCGCCCGCAACTGCGTCGCGATGTCCGCCAGCGCCACCGCCTGGAGCGCCCCACGCCGTCCGAGCGCCGCGTCGTACGCGCTCAGCGCCTCCTCGACCGCCTCACCCTCGCGCGTGAGCTGGTACAGGTACCGATGCCGATAGAAGTCCTCCACGGACGTCACCCGCCCGGTATCGGCGTCCGCCCGCAGGTTCCCCCACCCGGCCAGACTGTCCAGCGCCGCGGCCACCGCCGAAAGCTCCACCCGGTCCACGAGCGCGGCCTGCACGTCCTCGGGCCGCAAATGCACCAGGAACCGCTGCTTGGCCTCGACGAAGACACCCATGATCGCCCGATACAACGCACTGTGCTGCTGCGCGGTCAGGTAGCTGAACGGCCTTCGACTCACGACCTCGTCGTCACTCGACATCGCCAACCATTGTGCCGCACGCCATCCCCCGAACGGCCCCTGGCGCACCCTGGCGAACCCGCCCACCCACCCCTGAGCCCACCCCACCCGCCCACCCCCCAAGCCCCAGGTCAGCCCCACATCCGCCCCGGTCCGGCCCCCCTGCGGATCTTTGATATGGTTCTCCACGTCGCCGCGCAAAACAGGGCGACCACCCGGTCCGGGTGGCGGAATTGGCAGACGCGCTAGCTTGAGGTGCTAGTGCCCGAAAGGGCTTGGGGGTTCAAGTCCCCCCTCGGACACAGACCATAACCCCAACTTGTGCGGGTCGAAGCTTGCTTCGACCCGCACTTGTTGCGTTCCGGGGTCGTACGTGAGCTGCAGCTCTAGGTGTGCTCCCATGGAGGTCGGTCACGGATCTCCCGCTGTTGTGATCTTGAACGAGGGAGGGGCCTTCCGGGTTCAGTGGATTGCGACGTCTCTACACAAACGAACAATGGGCTCTGGAGCCGCTCGGGCACCAACAGAAACCCCAGTTGATCTGGGATTTGCATTTCTGAGCGGTGCCGTTGCCAACGGACCGGCGAACCCCAGACCAGGGGATCCTAGACCGAGCCCGGCCCGCACCGGAGGCGGCGAGCTTCCGCGCTCTGTCCTCACGTGAGCGTCCATACCACAACTGGTCGCCTGAGCCGGAGGCGATGATCCGCGAAGGAGCCAGTGAGGAAGAGGCGAGCCCGGATACGCTTGGTTAGCGGGCCATCAGGGGTACGAGAGCGGCGGGGAGAGCTGACTGTGGGCTATACGGGGCGGGGACCCATCAGGACGACGACGCTGGAACTGCACCAGATCCGCGAGGCGTTGATTCGGGGATACCGGGGACTCGTCGACGAGAGCGACCTCCAACGAAATTCCGAGGTGGATCGGGATCGGGCGTTCCTGTCCCGAGCGGTTGCTGCGACTGCTATTCGCCGGGTGACCGGCTGGGATCACAAGGCATGCGCGAATGCCGTGATCGACGGCAGTCGGGACAACGGGATCGACGCCGTTGCCGTGACCGACGGCGCTCAGGTCTGGCTCGTCCAGGCGAAGTGGAAGGACTCGGGTACGGCCGGCTTTGACACGCACGCCGCCCGCGCCTTCATCGACGGGTTGAACCTGCTGGAACAGCGCCGGTTTGATCTGTTCAACGACAAGCTGCTGCCGTTCACCGCCCGCTTGGATTCGGCTCTCACGGACACTCGACTCAAGATCACCCTGGTGATCGCGGTCGTCGGCAACGACCCACTGCATGCAGATACGGAAGCGGTCCTGGAACGGGCGGCCGAAGACCATTTCGGTCTCGGGCCGATGCTGGACTACCGGCTCATGGGCGCAGGTGAGCTGCTCCAGCAACTGAAGAACGACCGCGCTCCGGAGCCGGTCGACATTACTGTCCGCATGCCTCAATGGATCAAGAGAGACATGCCGTTCGTGGCCTATCAGGGGTCGGTCGCGGCCTCCGAGGTCGCACAGTGGTACGAGGACCACGGGGATCGCCTCTATGACGAGAACATCCGCAAGTCCTTGGGACTCACTCGAATCAACTCCGGCATCCAGACCACACTCAGCGAAGAACCGGACAACTTCTGGTACTTCAACAACGGCATCACCATCCTGTGTGACGAGATCGAGCCCACCTGGCCGGGCAGGCGGCGCCCGGATGAAACGGTCGAGCTGCGGCTGAGGCGGGCCAGCGTCGTCAACGGGGCACAGACGGTGACCGAGATCCACAAAGCGAGGGAGCTGACTCCGGAGACTGTCGACGACGCCGATGTCACCGTCAAGGTCATTTCACTCGGAGCCGATCGAGGGCGGTACGCAGCTCGGATCACGGAGACCACGAACACCCAGAACGACGTGTCCCAGCGGGATTTCGTGGCCCTAGACAACACCCAAGAGCTAATTCGCGAGGACTTCGACCTCTCGCTGCAGAAGTTGTACGTCTTCAAACGAGGGGAAGCCGATCCCGCACCGGAATCGGGATGCTCCGTGGTCCACGCGGCGATCGCCCTGGCCTGCGCCCATCGGACTCCCGAGCTCACCGTACGTGCCAAGCGGGACACGGACCTGTTGTGGGAGCGGGGTCGAAGCGGGGCATATCCACGTCTGTTCGGTGAGATCCCAAGTGCATTCCGGATCTGGCGCAGCGTGTGCATCCACCGTGCCGTGGGCGAGGCGCTCGACGCATTGCGCAAGCGTGTGTACGGACGGGCTGCGGATGCGGCTCAGCGAGGTGACCTGATCGTCGCCCACCTGGTGTTCCAGCTTCTCGACATCGACGACATCGACGAACCGACGTACGACCTGGAGGCCACGCTTACCGGGGTGCCTGTTCTTGCCGAGGCCGTGCTGTCGTGGCTCATCCACCATATCGATGCGACGTTCGGTCCCACATCCTTCCTCACGAGCACCTTCACCAACGAGACCAAGTGCAGAGAACTTGCCCGCCTCGTCCTGCCAGATGTGCGCAGTGGGCGGCCCGTACCGAAACTCCCCGAGAACTACCAGCCGCCCGCTCAGAGGAGTCGGAAGTCGCGTCGTCCCGACACGGTGCCGACGTTGATCAACGCAGGGCTGCTTGCGGACAGTACTCCGCTGACGTACATCCCGGGCACTGTTCCCGAGGCTCGTGCGGTGGAGGAATGGATCGCAGCTGACCCTCGCAGGCCACAGGCGACCTGGCAGAACGACCGCAGCAAACCGCTTCTCTGGGCCTATGACGGCCGGCTGTACTCCGCCAACAAGTTGATCCTCCGTATCTGGGAACTTGCCGGATGGGACGAGGCTCCAACCTCGGTACAGGCACCGGCGCGCTGGACTCCCGATGGCAAACGGAATCTCTACGAGCTGGCCACCGAGTGGCTCGACAGCCAGAACGACGAAGACTGACGGGACGGTCACGGCATACGGCCGGTCTCTGGCGACTTCGACACGGAGCGTTGAGACAGTGAAGGTGAGCTTCGTGTCGAAGCCGCGCCCGGGACACGGTCGCGCCGGATGGCATTCGCGGCGAGTTCCGCGACCCGCCACCGGCCGTGGAACCCACCGCGTGGTGCGCTTTCGTCGGGCACGCGGTGGGGAACTGAGCAGTCGTACGAGTGGAGGGATCGCCTGCACTCGGGCGGCCTCCTCCGCGCCGCTTACTCGAACCGCCGCAGCCGCTGGATGAATCCGTCGATGTCGGCGAGTTCCGGGGCCTGCGGCCCGCGATAGCGTCGCGTCGCGTCGCGAAGGGTGATTGCGGCGGCCCGTGCCTGTGAGAACCGCTCCGATCCCGCCTCCAGGCGCATGATCTGGGCGAGCGCCTCCAAATGGCGGTCGACGGCGTCCTCGTCGCTCTCGTCCGGGCCGTCCTGTGCATACGCAGTGAAGGCAGCGACGGCAGCAGTGGTCTCGCCGAGTTCCATACGGCACTCGGCCTCGTAGTAGAGGCACCGCCGCACTTCGATGTCGTCGGAGCCGAATCGCCGGCCGAAACCCTTCACAGCATCCTGGAAGAGACCGAGCGCCTCGCTGTGCGCCCCGGCGAGGAACTTCACGTGCGCCAGGGACAAGGTCAGTTCGTCCACCAGAGCGCTGTCGGCGGCTCTGGCCAGTGCGTCTGTCAGCACGTCGGCCGCCTGGGTGAACTGCTTCTGGCCGACGAGTTCCGACGCGCGCTCGGCCGCTTCCTCGGCCTCGGCCTCGCTCAGGGGCAGAGCGCCGGGGCCCCCCACCACCGGGGCGTTCAGCAGGGTCAGCGTGTAGGCGCTTGCACGGCCACGTCCGCGGCGGACCGATCCCCCGAAGGGCCGGATAAAGGGAGTACATGGATCGAGCTCGAGCCCGCCGACGGCGACCAAAGGCGAGGTGCCGGCCAGAGTTCCCCGAGAGGCCAGCGGAAGCAACGTCTCGTAGACCGTTGCCGCCGATGTCCGGTCTTCGGGGTCCTTCATCATCATCTCGAGCAACAGTCGTTCGATATCGCTGGGCACATCGGGACGCAGCCGGCCGACGGCCGGGGCAGCGCTGTTCACTTGGTGCCAGGTGACGGACTTGTCGTCGGAATCGGTGAAAGGAGTGCGTCCGGTGAGGAGTTGATAGATCACGCAGGCGAGTGCGTAGATGTCGGCGGCCGGCCCGACCGCGTTGGCCAGGCTCTGCTCGGGTGACATGTAGGCGGGAGTGCCCACGGTCATCCCGGGCTGGGTCAGATGGGGGTTCGATCCGGAGCCGAGCAGCGCCGCGACGCCGAAGTCGAGCACCTTCACCACCCCGCCCGGGGTGAGCATCAGGTTGGCCGGCTTGATGTCGCGGTGTACGACGTCGTGGCGGTGGACCTCGTCCAGAGCGGAAGCGATCTGTGCTCCGATGGCCGCCGCCCAGGCGAGCGGCAGCGGCTCGTAGTCGTAGTCGGTCTCGTCGATGAGGGTCTGGAGTTCGCGCCCCCGCAGCAGTTGCATCACGACGTACAGCCGCCCGCTTGCCTGGTCGAATCCGGTGTCGTAGACGGCCGGTATCCCAGGGTGTTCGTGGAGGCCGGCAGTCGTACGGATTTCCCGCAGGAAGCGTCGACGCCGGGTCTTCATCGCCTCATCGTGGGCGGCGTCCCGAATGACATTCGCGTGCGGCTGTTCGTCGAGCATCATCTTGACGGCGACGCGCCGGTCCAGGCTCACATCGTATGCCTGCCAGACCTCGCCCATGCCGCCCGCGCCGAGGAGGGTGCTCAGGCGGTACCGCCCGGCCAGCACTCTTTCCGACTGCCTCGCGTCCTGGGTCGGCACCCTGTCGTCCCCCATGCCGCACCCTCTCCTTCGTGGTGATCGTCGGTGCAGATTATGGTGTGGGAGGCCAGGCAGGCTTGGTGGGATTCAACCCACGATTCTTCAACTCTGCCGCCCGTTCGGCTGTTGCCTGCCGGTCGGCCTCACGACGGGCCGGGCGGCGGATCAAGTTGTACGACTGGGCCGTGGCGACCCGCCGGAAGATGCGGTTCACCCTGTCGTCGTCGAAGTAGCGAACCATCAGCGCATCATTGGACTGCGCCTGCTTGATCACGAAGTCGTCTATATCCTTGGCCAGTTCGCGGCCGTAGGTCTCCTCGTCCTGAGCCAAGGCCACCTCCTGCATATCCGGGTTCTCGGCGATCGTCACGACTAGCTGGCCGAGCAGGATCTGGTCCGCCGTGGACAACCCCGCGCCCAGCTCGTCGTTGATGGACTGGATGACCTCTGCGAGCGACTTCTCCTCGACCTCGGCTGCCGCACCTGCCGCCAGAGCCACCAACCCCGGCAGCACCTGGGCTCCGACGGTCTCCAGCTTCAGCTCTGGGGTTCCGGTCTGCTTGACCAGCATGTGGCTGGGCACCGTCTCCCCTATGTCGGCGGCCGCAGTGCCGTCGGGACGCGGAAGCCGGCGCAACAGGAACCGCCCGTACTGGAAAAGGCGTTCGAGCTCCAGGTTCGCGAACCCGATGATGTGCGAGAGCCAACCGTACGCCTTGACGTACGACTCCAAGGCCCGGCGGAACTCCTCGGCTTTCTTCGGTTCCTGGGCCGCGAGACCGTTGAAGCGGTCCACAGCGGGGGCCGTGTAGTGGTACAGCCGCGCGTGCGCCTTCTTGACCTGGTCCTCCGTGGCACGGTTGTCGTCGAAGGCCGCGAGGTACGCCTTGACCAGCGCGTCCATCTCGGCTTCCACGAGCAGCTGGTAGCTCATGACCTCATCTTGCCGATCGAACAGCAGATTGGGGTCGGTCGGCTCGGTCAACGACGTCTCGTAATACGCCTGGAAAGCGTCCTTGATGACCTCGAACTTGTTGGCGAAGTCCAGGACGAACAGGTCTTCCTGGGATTTCAGCGGGTGTGTGCGGTTGAGACGGGAGAGCGTTTGTACGGCGGCGACGTTGGCGAGTGGCTTGTCCACGTACATCGTCGTCAGAAGCGGCTGGTCGAAACCGGTCTGATACTTCTCCGCAACGACGAGGATCCGGTACTCGCGCTTCGGTACGGACGGCGGGTTCGAGTCGTCCGCGCGTACGTACCCGAATCGGGCCGGGAGTTCCTTCTCCGGGAAACCGTTGAGCTTCGATTCGGTGTATTCGACGTCATCGAGCGTCAAGGCGCCGGAGAACGCGACCAGCGGGGTGCAGTCCGTGGCACCCCGCTCGTCCACATAATTGCGGATCGCGAGGAAGAGCCGGACCGCGTGCTCACGGCTGGGGGTGACGACCATGGCCTTGGCCCGGCCGCCGAGACTGCCCGCGCTGTGGGAGCGGAAGTGATCGACCATGATCTTCGCCCGCTGGGCCAACGATGCCTCGGACAGCAGCGCCGTACGCACCAGCTTGGAACGGGCTTTACGCGGGTCCACCTGCTGCTCGACCTGTTCGGCCGCGTCATTGTGCAGCTTGAAGTAAGTGCCGTAGGTGATGAACGTGTCCAGCACGTTGAGGATGAAGCCCTCGTCGATGGCCTGGCGCATCGAGTACACGTGGAAGGGTCCTGGCTTGCCGGTGGCCGGGTCCGGCGTGCCGAAGAGTTCGAGGGTCTTGGGCTTGGGGGTCGCGGTGAACGCAAAGAAGGACATGTTCGGCTGTTGGCCGCGCGCCAGCGCCTCGGCGGTCAACGGGTCGCCGTCCGCGTCCACGGTCTTGGAGCCGAGGGCCTTCTTCAACGCCGCCGAGCCGTCGCCGCCCTGTGAGGAGTGCGCTTCGTCGATGATCACCGCATAACGGAGCTTCCCGAGCCCGCCGACCTTCTTCAGAATGAACGGGAACTTCTGGAGGGTGGTGATGACGATGCGTGCGGTGGACCCGGTGAGTGCTTCGGCGAGCTGGGTGGAGTCCTCGTCGACACGCCGCACGACACCGGGGGTGTGGGTGAACTGGAAGATCGTGTCCTGAAGTTGTTTGTCCAGGACCCGGCGGTCGGTGATGACGATGACCTTGTCGAAGACCGGCTCGTTGGGCTTCGCGCCCTTCGCACGGATGGCCTCGCCGAGCTGTGTCGGATCCTCGGGGGTATGCAGGGACGACAGTCGGTGTGCGAGCCAGGCGATGGTGTTGGACTTGCCCGAACCGGCCGAGTGCTGGACAAGGTAGTTCTCCCCGGCGCCGGTCCGGGTCGCATGGTCGGTGAGCTGCCTTACGGCGTGCCACTGGTGGTAGCGGGGGAAAATCAACAGCTGGGTGTGCGCGCTGCCGGGGCGGTGCGAAGGGGACTTGCCGGCCTTCGCCTGCTCGTCCTCGACGTGGAGGTAACGCTCAAGCAGCTCGAGCCAGTTGTCGCGGTTCCAGATCTGTTCCCAAAGATACGAGACGGGGTAAGCGCCATCCTGTGCCTCCGTGGTTTGCGGATTGCCCGCACCGCCGGAGACGCCGGGGCCATCGGAACCGATGTTGAAGGGAAGAAAACGGGTCTTCTTCCCGGCCAAGCGAGTGGTGAGGAACGCCAGGGTCGGGTCCACCGCGAAGTGCACAAGGGTGCGCTTGGCGAAGAACAGTTCCTTCGGATCGCGGTCGGTGCGGTACTGGCGGATCGCGTCCTCGACGCTCTGCGGGCGTTGCGTGAGGTGATTCTTCAGCTCGACGGAGGTAGTGGGAATTCCGTTGACGAACAGCGCCAGGTCGACCGACTTGGCGGGAGTCTTCGCCGAGTAGTGGAACTGCCGTACAAAGGTGAGCCGGTTGGCGTTGTACTCCTCCAGGGCGTCGGCGGCGATTGTGTGCGCGGGCCGGAAGAACGCGAGCCGGATCTTGACGTTGCGGTCGTTAACGCCACGCCGGAACACGTCGAGGACGCCGCGGGCGTCGATCTGCTGCGCCACGCGCTTGGCGAACCGCAGGATCGAGGCCTTCTCGTCCGCGTCGTATTCGGCCTGGAGGCGAAGCCAGGCGTCGGTCTGTGAGGCACGGAGGAACGAGGTCAATTCGTGCGTGTCGATGCCGAGTTCATGATTGTAGTTCTTTGCCAGGGCCGGCTCCCATTTATGCGTGAGGAGCCCCTTCTCGATAGCGTTCTCGAACGCTTCCTCGGTGTCTCCGCGCGCCATGGAATCAGGCTCCTCGGGTTCCGGGTTGGAGGTGGTTGACGTCACGGATCTAAGTCGGCGAACCGTGGCCAGCGGTTGTCATGGGGTGTCAACTCCGCGACCGGACGCGGCGGAGACGTCGAACTGACCGGTCACGGCAGCGGTGATGAGGGCTTGGCGGCGCTCGGAGAGCAGGGAGAGCTGGCGAGATAGCGTTTGGCGCACACGCTCGACATTCCCACGAAGCCTTTCATACTCGCTCACGATCATGCGTTGTTGCGTGATGTTACGGACTGGCACCGGGAAGTCCAGAACCTTCGAACTGCTGGTAGTGGCGATCCCGACCTGTGTGGAGGTGAAGCGGAAATAGTGGCGGCCGTGGACGGTTGCCAGCAAGGCCGACAAATAAGCAGGAACGAGCGCATCCTCATCAACTCGAATTGCGAAGACATGGTTCTGGTGAATCATTCCACTGATTTCACCATTCCACACCGCACCTCGGCCCAGATTATCCGGGTTCCCATTCGCCTCGGTCATGACCACATCTCCGACTCGGAGGGTTGACCGACGAGCCATGGCGACAGGAATCACGATGGTTTTTACCTCGGAGAGGTCAAGCCATTCACCTTGGACGTTTGCCACGCGAAGGTAGGGATATTCAGTATCATCGTGACCGCGTGCACGAGCGCCATGAACCGTCACGCCTGATTGAACACGAGCCAGGTAACCCAGCCGTGCGATGGACACGGATGCGGGCAGCCAAGGCCAGGACCTGTTACGTTCATTCGCGGAACAAATTTCTGGAATTATGAGCTCGGAAATGGCGGTCGTGTATCGCTCTTCGAGCTGGAAGACCTGCCGTTGGCGTAGGTATCCGAGCTGGTCGATGCGTGCGGTCTCGGCGTCGAGGAAGTCCACGATGCGGCGCTGCTCATCTACTCGTGGCGTTGGCAGCTGAATCTCGCGTGCTACATCGAGGTTGATGCGAGTGCGAGTTGAGCCACGAGTCAACGTACGCACTTGGCCAGATACGAAAGATGAGCTGAGGGCCCAGGCCGCATATCGATGGGACATTTGTTCTTCGTCAAGCCGGGCGCGGAAGCAGTCTGCCTTCACAATCGCCGGTCCCAGGTCGGAGGGTGCTACGCACGCTCGCCCGACAGGATGATTGGTGTCACCAAGCCCGGCGATGATCAAGTCTCCGGGCTTCACCTCGTGCTGTCGCAGGTCT
This sequence comes from Embleya sp. NPDC020630, assembly GCF_044334985.1. Taxonomy (NCBI): domain Bacteria; kingdom Bacillati; phylum Actinomycetota; class Actinomycetes; order Kitasatosporales; family Streptomycetaceae; genus Embleya; species Embleya sp. NPDC020630. The sequence goes on along the minus strand of NZ_JBIRUB010000005.1, from coordinate 538,901 downwards.
TGGAAATGTTCCAAAGAAATATAGGCGGCATCTTCTCCCTTGAAGCGAGCGGCACCGACGTTCCCTAGCCGAATTACACGAGCACCTTCTGCGGTATAGTGACTACTGCTCAAGGAGCTGCCGAATGGGCCATCAGTGATTTCTCGAATGAAGCGCCTCAGTGGGAGCCGCTGATAGGCGATTTCCATGGTGGTCATGACGTCACCTCACCCAGCAGCGCCTGGATCTCGGCCTCGAGGAGCTTGAGTTCCTTGTCGATTTCCGCCAGCGGTCGCGGTGGTTCGTACACGTAGAAGTGCCGTGTGAACGGGATCTCGTAGCCGACCTTGAAACGCTCGGTCAGTTTCGTCTTCGGGTTCTTGGACTCGGCGATCCAGGCGTCCTTGACATGCGGGACGATCTCTTCCGCGAGGTAGTCGTCGATGTCTTGGTCCATCGGTACGTTCTCGGCGTCGCGCAGATCGGGGTCGTGTTCGGGCTGCCTGGCCTTCGCGTACTGGATCTCGCCCTTCGGGTCACGTACACCCACCGCGTCACGGAGAGCCTTCTGGAAAGCCGCACCGGATGGCCAGATAAGGCCAGCCGCGGCGACGGCCTTGTGTAGGGCGTCCCACGCATCGGACTTGGCTGGCCAGACTTCCCCGATCAGAGGATGAAGCGCCGCCACGAACTGGGCCTGACGCTTGGCGACTTCCTCCTCCGACATCTTCTTTTCGCCGAGCACTTTTTGGAGTGCTGCGGAAGCCGCCAGTTCCGTCAGAGTGTCCTCGGTGACCTCGAAGCGGAGCTTCAGCGGGCGGTCGACGGTGATGCGCTGGTAGCCGTACTCCTCGTTGCGGAGGATCTTGACCATGGCGTGCTGCGGGTGGTTCTCGTCCGCCGCGATCTGCTCGGCATCGCGGTAGATGGTGCAGATGCCGGCGATCTGCTCTTCCGAGATCTCTTTGCGCTTTTCACCGAGGGACTTCCGCTTCTTCACCCACTCCCCACGCGCGTCGATCATGACGACCTTGCCCTTGCGGTGCTTGGGCTTGCGGTTGCTGAGGATCCAGACGTATGTGGAGATACCGGTGTTGTAGAAGAGCTGGTCCGGGAGGCCGACAATGGTCTCCAAGTAGTCGTTTTCCAGAATCCAGCGACGGATCTCCGATTCACCCGACCCCGCGCCTCCCGTGAAGAGCGGCGAGCCGTTGAAGACGATGGCGATGCGCGAGCCACCGATTTCCTTGCCGTGCTCGTCCTTCTTCAGCGGCTGCATCTTGTGGAGCATGTGCTGAAGGAAGAGGAACGAGCCGTCGTTGATCCGGGGAAGGCCGGCACCGAAGCGCCCGTCGAAGCCACGGTCGTCGTGCTCTTCGCGGACCGTCTTCTCCGACTTCTTCCACTCCACGCCGAAGGGTGGATTGGCCAGCATGTAGCTGAACTTGCGGTCCTCGTGCCAGTCGCGGGTGAAGGTGTTGCCGAAACGGATGTTCCCGGCCTCGTGACCCTTGAGGAGCATGTCGGAGCGACAGATCGCGTACGACTCGGCGTTGATCTCCTGCCCGAACAGGTTCACGCGGGCACCTGGCTTGAGGTCCCTGATGTGTTCCTCGGCGGCGGCGAGCATGCCGCCGGTGCCGCATGCCGGGTCCAGGATGTCGATGACCGCGCCGGGCCTGCGGATCAGTTCCTCGTCGGGACCCAGAAGCAGTTCGACCATCAGCTTGATGACCTCGCGTGGGGTGAAGTGCTCACCCGCCGTCTCGTTGGAGGCGTCCGCAAACTTACGGATCAGTTCCTCGAAGACGTAACCCATGTCGTGGTTGCTGACCTTGCTCGGGCTGAGGTCCATCGCCGCGAACGCCTGGATCACCAGGTAGAGCAGGTCGGCATCCTTGAGGCGTTCGATCTGAATATGGAAGTCGTACCGGTCGATGATCTCCGTGACTTCGGGAGAGAAGCCGCGGATGTAGTCCTTGAGGTTGGCGTAGACGTTCTTGTCGTCACTACCGATGGTCTTGAAGCTTTGTCGCGAGGTGTTGAAGAACGGGAGCCCCGAGACGCCAATCAAGAGCGCGTCCTTGCGCTCACCCGCGAACGAGTCATTTCGCGCCCATACCGCCTCGCGTGTGCCCTTTTCCTCCATCACGCAGTCGAAGCGACGCAGTACGGTGAGCGGCAGGATGACCTTGGCGTACTCCGAGCGTTTGTAGTCGCCCCGCAACAGGTCGGCCACCGACCAGATGAAGTCGGCAAGTTCCTGGTTGGTGTTGCTCACTCGGCACCTTCTCGTGTCGCGTCTTGTGGTGTTACGTCATGTGGGGTCCCCGCCGGCGCGAGGGCGCCGTTGGTCAGTCCGTCGTATGCCAGGCGGGTGGCTTGATCGCCCATTTTGGCAAGTTCCTTCAGCCTTCGCTCGAACTCACCCAAGTTCCGGAAGGCCGCCCCGTACCTGCGCTGCTGCTCGATGCCCATCTGGGGCAGTTGGGCCCCGCGCAGGTCCGCTCGGTGGGTGCCCGTGGCAGAGGTATTGCGGCGGATGTTGCCCGCGCTACGGAGGAATCCCTGCAGGTAGTCCGTGTCCAGCTGATCACTGGTGGAAGCCAGCCGGCCTTCCTCCGTGCGTACCAAACCTGCCCGGAGTAGATCGCCGACGCCCACCGGGGTGATCTCGTCCACGGAACCCACTCCGAGTCCGGGCGGCAACGGAGGTAGCAGCTCGGCCAGCTCGCGCAGTTGGTGTTCCAGGGTGATGCGGAGAGCCGTGTACTCGGTTGGGTAGTCGGGCTGGGCCGGCGTCACGTACAAGGATGGACTGAGGTCCACGTCTTCGCGGATCAAGTCGATCAGCGGCACATCGGCGACCTGGTCCGGAAGCGGTTCCAGTGGGCCGTCCGGATCGTTCGCCGTGAGGTCGATCATGCGTACGGTCTGCACCTCCTCGCCCGGCGACGCCGGACGGCGGAGTTCCCACAGCAGGATCGGCAGATTGTGGCTGGTCGCCATGCCTGACGGAAGAGCCGTCACCGCGGTGAGTGCTCCTCGGCGTACCAGCTCCGCCCGGATCCGGCGGCCACTCTTGCGGTATGCGGCAGACGGCGCGAGTGCGATGAGGGTGCGGCCTCCGGGGGCGGTGTGGAAGTAACACTGCTGGAGCCAGGCCAGGTCGCTCTCTGCGCGGGGTGGTGCGCCCAGTTCCCATCGGGCGTCGAGCAGTAGTTCCTCACGGCCCCAGTCGTTCTGCCCCAAAGGCGGTTCACAGACGACGAGTTGGGCCCGTAGATCGGGGTGCCGGTCGTCCCGGAGTGAGTCGCCGGCTTCAAGGTCGGCCGGGAGGGCACCACTGAGCTGAGTTCTCAGCCGGGCCAGCCGAAGCAGGCCAGTGTTGAGCTCTTGCCCAGCCCGCCGGGTTGCCTCCCCTCCCGCGACCGCCAACAGGAGTGATCCGGCCCCGCAAGCCGGGTCGTAGATCAAGCCCTCGGTTGGTCCGGTGAAGTGCGTGAAGGCGCGGATGAGGCGCGGGGAGGAGGCCGCCTGCGCGCCGCTCCGGCCGGCCGAGGCAATGAAACGGGCGATCAGGTCCTCGAAGAGTTGCGGCGCGGTGCGCTCGGCGGCCAATTGGTCGACGGACTGCTGAAGGTCGGCCCGGAGTACCCCAGTGGCTTTCCGGGCCAGGTGTGAGCCGACATCCACAAGGGCGGCCGTCATGTCGTCGCTGTACGTGGCACGAAGGGACTGCCAGAGGGTGACCTCCTGTGAGGGTCCTCGCCCCTTACGTTGTCCGGCCAGCCAGGTCTCGATCTCGGCGAGGGAGAAGAGCGGGCCTGCCGCTGTCCCACCCGCAGGCGAGGGGAAATCGTCGTGTCGGCGTCGCCAGTTGGCGACAGCTGCACGGGTGACGCCGGCAAGCCGTGCGATCTGTGCCGCCGTGACGACGGGCGCTGAAGCGGGACCTTCTTCCTCCATGCGGGTAAGAGTACACGCATCACCTGTGTCTATGGAATCCGTTAGCGCGTTGACGATGCTAACGCGATGCTGTCAGTCTCATGTCGATAGTCGCGGTGAGCATGTGTTCTGGGCTCCGGCGGCGATCTCCCATCCCACTGCCATGGAAGGGCCTCACAATGACCATCACCATGCCGACCACGACCGTCGAGGGAATCCAGCTCACGGTCATCCCCTTCCGCCCGGATGCGGTGATCGGGACGATGGGGCCGCCGACGCTCCTCCAGCTCGTCCCCTCGCCCCGGGCGGAGGAGGACAAGCGGGCCCTGAAGTACGCCTCCGGCGCGGTGCGTCGGCACGCCGAGGTGCGCGGGCTCGTGCAGCGGATGCTGAAGGCCTCGCAGAAGGGGCGGAACGTGACCTCGTACGCCTCCTACATCGCCACCGGAATCGGTGGCGGGCACGGGGCGGCCTGGTCGACGCCGCCGATCACGCTGTGGCTGGACGGGCAGCCGGGTGCGGTAAGCGAGGAGCTGATCGCGGGCAGCGGGATCCGTACGATCACCGTGCTGCCGGGGTCGCCGGTCGTGGCCATCGACGGGGAGACGCAGGTCACCGCCTGGCACGAGCTGTTCGACAACCCCGAGCGGTCCGGGACGACGTACGAGAAGCTCAGCAGCGTACGGCTGCCGTTCGAGCTGTACTTCGGGCTCGGCGTCGAGGACGCGCGGCAAATCTTCTACGACCGCAATGTCGAAGGCGTACCGGTCGCGAAGAATCTGGCCATGTCGATGGACCAGCGCGACATCGGCACTCAGCTCGCCCACCGGATCGCCGAGGCGGTGAAGGTCGAGCACGACGGGAAGATCATCTCGTTCAGCAAGCTGGTGCAGGCGCGCAAGCGACAGCTGACGAAAGCCGATCCGGAGGTCGTGACTCTGTCCGCGCTCCGGGTCCTCGTGATCACGACGCTGCACGGGCGAGGGGGCCTCGGGCTCTCCTCCGCGACCATGCACGAGGGCGAGCTGCCCGACGGCGTGAGCGCCGAGCAGGCCGAGCGGGAGGTTGTGCCGCTGCTTTCGCATCTGATCGGCCGGCTCTTCCCGCACTTCGAGGCGCGTGACGCCGTCTCCGCGCCCGCGGTGCTTGCGGGGCTCGGGATCGCCGCCCACCAGGCCACCAGCTGGGCCTTTGGCGGTACTCGGCTGAACGCCGAGGAGCTGCTGAGGTTGGTCGAGCCGGTGCACTTCGAGCGCGAAGCCCAATACTGGGACGGCGTTGCCGCAAGCGCGAACGCAGCCGGAACGCTGAACTTCGGCGGCGGTGCCAAGGACTCCGGCGGGCGGGTCGCCGACGCGCTGCTCGGTCCCGACACCGACTACGGGCGCAGGATCCGTGGCTGGTAGGCCCGCACAGCGCTGATTGCTCGGCAGGATCCCGGGAGCCGGTTCATCGCGACGTGCTGGACGGCCCAGATGCTCACGTGCTTCGAAGGCCCAGGCCGGTTTACGTCGCGGACTGGCCCGACCTCCCGGCCTGGGTACAGCGCGACGCACGTAGTCGTGGGCTTGGAGCCATTCGCGCGTGATGCGGACCAGTTTGGTAAGGCCGAATTTCGCTTCGCTGGGGAGGCTGATTCTCTGTCTGAACGGGCGACCCTTCACCTCGCCATGGACGTGTCGATCCGTTCGACAGCCCCAACGTGGCGCATTGCCTCGCGCCGTAGATCGGTGAGCAGGGCTCTGGCTTTGGCGGCGCCGACATGGAGGGACTTCCGCAGTACCTCGGCAGAGATCGGGCGTTGGTGGGTGGCCCAGTGGCAGGCGTTCTCTTCGCGTGCGCGGATCAGCAGGCGAATATCGAGTGCGTTGTTCCCCATGGCGAGGGCCTCCGGATTGTCGGTTCCATGATCGGCCCGAAGACTCCGAGGGACGACACACGGATTCGGCGAGAGAACGTCGAGCGGCGCCGTGTCGGACTCCGGTGATCGTTGCGGCCGGTCTTCCTGGGGTTTGAGGCATTGGAGCAGGCTGGGACCCACCTCGGCCCACCCGATGAGGAGGAGGGGGTCGACGGCGTCGAACGTCGCCTTGCCGAACTCCCCGGCGATGAGCGGGTCTGCCACGTTGAGGGCGAGCGTGATCAGGCTGGAGAAGATCAACAACCCTCTTGCGCGGCGCAGTTGTTCGCGGGTCGCGCCGTTGAGGGCAAGGTGCCGGACAGCGAGGAGCAGGCCAAGGACGGACGGGTCGACCGCCGGGGCAACGAGCGGAGCCACCCACGCCGTGACGTCCAGGCGGAGCGCGAGCGCCCAGACGTTGCCGAAGCCGAAGCGGAAGGTCAGGCCGATGACGGCGCCCATGATCCAGGTGACGGCGCGGAGGGGTGAAGAAGCCTGGGTATTCGTGGAGGTGCTCATGACCGGTCCCACGGCTCAGTGAGGTTCACACCTGTGGGTGACGCATCGTCGCAGACAACGGCACTACCGTGAGCTGAAAAGACGGGAGCGAAGGATCCGCTCAGGTGGATCGGTTGGGGGTATGGGTCAAGTCCCCCCTCGGACACCGCGAGAGACCCCTGTTGATCAGGGGTATTTCTGCTTTCCGCCCCATGGCGCGACCAACCGGGCCGAGACTTCTCAGGTCGGATCAGCGACCGGAGGCCGAGCCGGGTCCCGCTCGAAGCGGCAAGTGCCTCGGCGCCTTCGAAGCGACGCCTGCCGTAGCGGCTCATGGGTGTAGCCGGGCGAGTAATCGAGCGTTGGCGGAACTATCGGGGAGACGGGGTTGCCGTTGCCTCAACTCGTTTCGCAATGTCCGTGAGCGACCAGTCACCCGCTCGAGTCTCGCCGTCCGAGTACTGTCAACCCTTTAGGTTTCGACCCGATCCGTCGCGCATGCCGAAAACAACCCGCGCTGGAAAGCCGGCTGACTACGTCGGGTGCACGGGATTCTGATCGACCGATGGAGCGCCGGGCGGGACACCGGCCCGGGGCCGGTTGGTCAGAGTTGGGGTGATGGGGGGTTTTCGGAGGGGGGTGGGGTTTGCGCGTGGAAAGTTACGCCGGAGAAGTTGTGGCCCTGGAGGACCGGGCCGTGTTGGGTGCCGCCGGTGATGGTGTTGGTCACCTGGGTGGTGGTGGGTGTCCCGATGAGTGGGGTCAGTTCGTCGAGTAGGGCTTGTAGGTCGGCTGCCGCTGTCGGGTCGGACTGGAGGGCTCGGCGCAGGCGGGTTCGCCATTCGGCTTCGATGTCGGCCGCCACGATGTCGTTGCCCCCTGTGCGGGCCGTGGTCAACTCGCCCTGGGCGGCGTCGAGTTCGTGTTCCGTGGTGGATGGTTCGGAGCCGGTTCTGGTGAAGAAGGCGGTCAGGCGGTTGCGGGCCTGGATCCAGGATTCGGAGACCATCCACCATCGTGGTTGCTCCGGATGCTGCCAGCGTCATCAGTTCGGCTTCCATCGGGCCCCGTCGTCGTTGCCGCTACGTGAGTGATACGCCGTGTACGCATTGTCGCGCACCGGTGGGCCGGTGCGCGGCCGGTCGGGCGAATACGTCGCCGGTCAGCCGGGAGGGGGTTGGGCGCCGCCCTGGAGGCGTTCCAGGTCGGAGGCGCGGACCTGGATGACGAACAGGGCGATCACCGCGGCGACCACCGCGAAGATCGCGGCCACGATGAAGGCCGCGGAGACGCCGCTCGTGAGCACCTGGTCGCTCCACGGCGCGGGCAGCACACCGGTGCGTTCGAACTCGGCCCGCTGCGTCGGGGTGGCCTGGGCGAGGAAGGCCGGGACCTGGTCCTTGGCCTCGTTGCGGTTGGCCGTGCCGAAGACGGTGACCAGGATCGACAACCCGAGCGAACCGCCCACCTGCTGCGTCGCGTTGAGCAGCCCGGAGGCCGCGCCCGAGTCGCGGGCCCGCACACCGGAGACCGCCATCAGCGTCAGCGACACGAACTGCATGCCCATGCCCACCCCGAACACCAGCGTCGGCCCCAGGATGCTCCCCAGGTAGGTGCTGTGCACATCGGTCCGGGTGAGCCAGCCCAGCCCCGCCGCCGCGAGCAGCGCGCCGACGACCATGAACGGCTTGGGCCCGTAGCGCGGCAGCAGCTGCGAGGCGAATCCCGCGCCGACCGCGATCACCGCGCTGATCGGCAGGAACGCGAGCCCGGTCCGGAGCGGGCTGAAGCCCAGCACGTCCTGGACCCACAGGGTCAGGAAGAAGAACATCCCGAAGATCGCCGCCGCCAGACACAACATGATGCCGTACGTACCGGCCCGGTTACGGTCGGCGAACATCTTCAGCGGGGTGATCGGCTGCCTGGAATTGCGCTCGATCGAGATGAACAGCGCGAGCAACACCACGGCCGCCGCGAACGCACCGAGCGTGAACGCGTCGCGCCACCCCTCCTGCGCGGCTCGGATGAAGCCGTACACGAGCGAGCTGATGCCCAGCGTGGAGGTGAGCGCGCCGAGCAGGTCGAAGTGCCCCGGATGGCGCTCGGATTCCCGGATGTAGCGCGGCGTGGCCAGCGCAAGCATCACGCCGATCGGCACGTTGACGAAGAACACCCACCGCCAGTTCAGCCACTCGACCAGGACCCCGCCCGCGAGCAGCCCGATCGCGCCACCACCGGCGGAGACCGCCGCGAACACCCCGAACGCCCGGTTGCGGGCCGGGCCTTCGGGAAACGTGGTGGTGATCAGGGCGAGTGCGGTCGGCGACGCGATGGCGCCGCCGACGCCCTGCAGCGCGCGGGCGGCGAGCAACTCCGGGGCGCTCTGCGCGAGTCCGCCGAGCAGCGAGGCGACCGCGAACAACAACACGCCGAAGATGAACACCCGGCGCCTGCCCAGGATGTCGCCCGCGCGGCCGCCGAGCAGCAGCAGCCCGCCGAAGGTCAGCGTGTACGCGTTGAGCACCCAGGACAGGCCGGTGGTGGAGAAGTCCAACGACCGCTGGATGTGCGGCAGGGCGATGTTCACGATGGTGATGTCCAGGACCACCATCAATTGGCAGGAGGCGATCACCGCGAGCGCCGCGCCGTTGCCGCCGCTTCGCTTCGGTGCGGCGGCGGTCTGCGAGGGTGTCGCGTTCGGATGCGCCATGGTGTGTCCTGCCAGGCGAGGGGCTTGCCGGCCGCGGCGTCGAGCGTCGAGGCGACGCCCGCCTGCGGTGCGGGCCGTACGGAACGGGCCCACTCGTTCGACCGTAAACCCGCACCGGCCGGCCCACCACCGGGCACCGCGCGGGGTCAAAGTGGCGAACCCGCGCGGTGGAATGGGGTCAGGACGTCCTGGGGGTGGCGCGCACGCCCATGTGGAGGTACTGGCTCCCGTCGGCGAGACGGTAGAAGACCACGTTGTCCCACAACGTGGCGCCCTCGCGCTGCCCGACGAACGTGGTCTCGTCGACCGGGGTGAGCGTCAGCTCCACGTCCGGCGAGATGTCGGCCAGCTCGCCGGTGGTCTGGATGAGCATGTGCAGCCGACCGTCCCGGACCGAGACGGTGGTGCGGTTGCCCACCCGCTCGTAGATGCCGGCGTACTGCTCGACGTCCACCTCGACCGGGGTCTGCGGCGGGCCCAGCTGCGGCGACATGGTGATGCCGGCCAGTGTGGCGAACAGCTCGCCGCCGACCGCGCGTTGCAGTGCCGAGGTCTCGCCGCCGTTGGCCAGCAGGCACACCACGGTGCCGGTGTCGGGCACCACCCACAACATCGCCGACTGGCCGATGGTGTTGCCCGCGTGCATGATCACCCGGTGGCCGGACCACTCGTCGAGGATCCACCCGATCCCCCACTGCGGCGCGAGCGTGTACGGGTTCGGCAGGTCCACCTGCGGCTCGGTCATCCCCGTCGGCTCGGCCAGCAGCTCGGTACCCAGGTGCGCGCGGCCGAAGGCGACGACGTCGCTCGCCCGCGCGCAGATCAGGCCGGCCGGCCCCATCGCCCGCGGCAGACCCCACACGGGGGTCGCCTTGCCGTCCTCCACGTGCCCCGTCGCGGCGCTGAAGCGCAGCACGTCCTCGGGCAGCGTCCAGGTGTGGGTCAGGCCCAGGGGCTCGCAGATCTGCTCGCGCAGCGCCGCGTCCCAGGTCTTGCCGGTCAGCCGCTCGATGATCCGGCCGGCGATCACGAAGCCCGTGTTGCAGTAGGAGAAGCTCTCCCCGATGGGGTGGTTCTGGGTCAGGTCCGCGCAGGCCGCGACGTACTTCTCCAGACAGTCGTCGCCGCGCCCGGTGTCCAGGAACAGGTCGCCGTCTATGCCGGAGGTGTGCGTCAGCAGCTGCCGCACCGTCACCGACTTCGTCACCTCGGCGTCGGCGACCTTGAACTCGGGGAGCAGGTCGACGACCGGGGTGTCCAGGGTGAGCCGGCCCTGCTCGGCGAGGAGCATCAGCTGGGTGGCGGTCCAGACCTTGCTCACCGAGCCGATCTGGAACAGCGAGTCGATCGAGACGGGCGTACCGGTGTCCCTGTTGAGCACACCGGCGGCGAAGCTGTGCACCTCGCCGCCATGCCAGAACGCGAGGCTCGCACCCGGCACGTCGTATTCGGCGATGAGCTCGGCGAGGCGGGCGTTCCAGTGCGCGGTGTCGACGACGGTTCCGGTCATGGGGCCTTCTTTCACGGGAGTCCGGAGGCGTACGGGCACGCTACGCGGACGGCGCCCCGCTGCTGATGGCCGCGACGACGAACCCGAGCGCCGGTGTTCGTGCGAACGCACAATCAGCGGGCGCGGTCGCCCTGCCCCGCCCGAACCAGGCCGGATTCGTACGCCACGACCACCGCCTGGGCCCGGTCCCGCACATCGAGCTTGGTCAGCAGGTCCGCCTCCCGCCGCTCCAGACCGGCCGGCTCCACCCGCATCGCCGCGGCGATCTCGCCATCGGCCTTGCCGGTCGCGAACAGGCGCAGCAGCGCCACCTCGGCCGGACTGAGCCGGGCCAGCCGCTCGGGCTCGGACGCGGGGCCGACACCCGCCGGCGGCGTCGGCACCGGCTCCGGCTCCGGCTCCGGCCCCTCCCCCGCCAGCGGCAACATCGCCGCGACCCGGAATCCGCCGTCGGCGACTCGCCCCGCCTCGAACGACCCGCCGTGCACGGCCACCCGCTCACGCATCCCGACCAGCCCGTGCCCACCACCGGTCATCGCATAGTCCCCGACGACCACCTCGCCGCCCCCGTCGTCGCGGATCTCCACGGCCACCGCCCCCGGCAGGTACTCCAGCCGCACCGTCGCCGTCGCCCCGTCCCCCGCGTGCTTGCGGGCGTTGGTCAGCGCCTCCTGGGTGATCCGGTACACCGCCAGCCCCACCGGCAACGGCAGCACGCGCGGCGCGCCCAGCACGCGCAGCTCGGTGGGCAGCCCGGCCAGGCAGGATTCGGCGATCAGCCGGGCCAGGTCGTCCACACCGGGCTGCGGGGCCACCGAGGCCGCCTGGTCCGGGTCGTGGTCGCTGCGCAGTACACCGAGCAACTGCCGCATCTCGCCGAGCGCGACCCGGCCGGACGCCTCCAGGGTGAGCAGCGCGGCGCGGGCCGCCTCCGGGTCGCGGTCCAGGCTGGCCCGGGCGCCGCCGGACATCAGGTGCATCGTGGTGATGTGGTGCGCCACGATGTCGTGCAGTTCGCGGGCGATCCGGCGGCGCTCGTCGGACAGCGCCCGGTCGGCCAGCAGCGCGCGGTTGACCTCGATCTGCCCCTGCCAGTTCCGTACCGCCACGCTGACCCCGAGCACGAGCAGGACCGCGACGAAGTCGCCGCTGAACAGCCAGAGGAAGGACTCCGGGGCGTTGGGATATCCCGTCGCCTGGGCCGCGAGCGTGGCCAGCGCCGCGAGCACCATCGTCCGGGTCCGACCGGCCAGGCCGACCGTGTACAACGCCACGGCCAGCGCGATACCGAAGCGTTGCGGCATCGCCAGGAGCAGGTTGAGCGCCACCGCCAGAGTCAGCACGAACGACAACACGCCGATCGGCGACCGACGGCGCACGAGCAGGCTCGCGGCCGACAGGAGCATGAACAGCGTGCCGACGACCCCCTCTCCCGGTCCGGCGGAGGGAAGGGTGATGAAGAACCCGAAGGTGTCCACGGCCGCCGCCACCAGGCAGATCACGAGGTCGGCCCGGGTGACGCCGAGGAATGTCCACCGGCCGGGGGGCGCCCCCGGGGTCGATGTCGTGCCTGCGAGGTCACGCCCGGTGACGGCCCTGCCGAGCGCGGCCCAGGACTCGGGGCCGAAGCCCATCCGGGGTCTCCTTCCATGGGGAACGGCGTGCCAGTATTCCATCGTGGCGGAATAGTCACGAATCGCCGCAATAGACACCCAATGGGTGCAGCGCGCGGATCCTCATGGGTATGCCCTGGTCGGCCCGGACCCGCGAGATGCGGGTCCGGGCCGACCAGGGCTCGCGGAAGACTCGCGGATCAGGCCCCCGCCGCCGCGCTGCCCGCCCCCAGGGGCGCGTCGGCGAACGCCCCCGACAGCAGGTGTCCGGCACCCGGCGCGAAGGCTGGCAGGTCGAGGGCGCGGAGCATCTGGTGCACCGTGCACACCGCCGCCGAGACGACCGGCTTGCCCAGGCGCTGTTCGGCGTCCTCGATCGCGGCCAGAGACGGCATCTGTACGCACGCCGACAACACCACCGCGTCCGCGTCGGCATGTTCGAGCCGGTCCGCGATGTCGGGCAGGCGCAACGGGTCGTGCGCGGCCACGTCGAGGTTGTCGGGGATCTCCAGTGCCTCGAAGTCCAGCACCTCGATCCCCTCGTGCCCGAGGTACTCCACCACCGTGCGGGTCAGCGGCAGCATGTACGGCGCGACCAGCGCGACCTTGCGCGCGCCGATGGTGTGCAGCCCGTGCACGAGGGCGCCGGCGCTGGTGACCACGGGCGCGGGCGCGCCGTTGTCGACGGTACGGCCGTGCAGGCGCTCCTCGGAGACCCGGTGGTAGCCGAGTCCCATGCTCATGATCGCCACCAGGCACGCGTAGCCGAGCACGTCCACCCGCGCGTCGGACAGTTCGACGGCGCACCGGTCGGAGTCGGCGTCCATCGCGGCCAGTTGCTCGGGGGTGACGTGGGTCATCCGCATCCGGCTGGAGTGGAACGTGAAGCGCTCCGGGGCGACCGTCTCGCGGGCCCGCAGGATCGCGGGCACCTCGGTTTCCATCGTGACATTGGAACTCGGCACGATCTGGCCGACGCGGTAGGGGTGTTGACGCACGGGAAGGGCCTCCTGCTGGTGCCGGGAAAGCCGGTGCCGGGCATTCCGGCGCCGAAAAAAGGAGCGGGCTGGGCGAGTTCGCGTCAGCGGGCGTCGATCACCGGGTTGCTCAGCGTGCCGATGCGCTCGACGGTCGCCTCGACCACGTCGCCCGGCCGCAGGTATTGCGGCGGAACCTGGGCCGCGCCGACCCCGGACGGCGAGCCGGTGGAGATCACGTCGCCGGGCTCCAGGGTCATCCCGGAGGAGATGTCGGCGATCAGTCGGGGGATGTCGAACAACATGTGCCGGGTGTTGGACTTCTGCTTGACGTCGCCGTTGACCCGCAGCGACAGGTCGAGGTTCTGGGCGTCGGGGATCTCGTCGGCGGTGACCACGGCCGGGCCGAACGGGGCGTAGGAGTCCTGGCCCTTGGAGAAGAACCACTGCCCGGAGCGGCGCTGGTCCCGGGCGCTGATGTCGTTCATGATGCTGTAGCCGAACACGTGGTCCCACGCGTCGGCCTCGCTCACCTTGTAGGCGGTTCGGCCGATCACCACGGCGAGTTCGCATTCCCAGTCGAGCTGTGCGGTCAGGTCCGCGTTGTGCAGGATCGGCGCGCCGGGTCCGGTCACCGCGGTGGCGGGCTTCCCGAACAGCACCGGACGGTCCGGGAGTTCCTTCGCGGTGTCGAGGGTGCGGCTGGACTCGGCCACGTGCTCGACGTAGTTGAGCCCGATGCCGATGATCTTCCCGGGGCGCAGCGGCGCGAGCAGCCGCACCTCGCCGGCGGCGTGCACGGTGCCGGCCGGGCGGTCGGCGGGCGCGCCGGCGAGCAGTTCGCGCGCGGTATCGAGCGCGTCGGCGCCCGCCCGGACGAACGACAGCAGGTCGCCGGGGAGTTCGACGCCGGCGGCGGCGGCCAGGGCGGCCAGGTCCGTCACGTGCGCGCCGTCCTCGGCGCCCAGGCGGGGCGACGAGTCGCCGACGGTGTAGGTGACCAGGCGCATGGGGTGTCCTCACTGTCTTGCGTCCGGGCGACGCGGTCGCGGCGCCTCGGGTGGTGGGTTTGCGGGATGAACCGGCTCAGCCGGCCGGCGTCGGCTGGTGGCCGTCGTTGTCGACGTACGCCTCTTCGCGGAAGAAGCCCAGCGAGCGCATCACGGGGAAGTCGTTGAACGAGAACAAGACCGCGTCCTCGCCCCCGTCGAGGTTGGCGTGCTCGTGCCAGGCCCACGCGGGCACCGCGAAGACGTCGCCTTCGTGCCATTCGAACCGCTGTCCGGCCACGATCGAGACGCCGTGGCCCTTGGCCGCGGTGTAGACGACCGAGCCGGTGTGCCGGTGTGCCTTCGTCGCCTGACCGGCGCGCAGGAGTTGGATGTGCGCGCTCATCGTGGGCATCACCGAGCCGCCGGTGGCGGGGTTGGTGTATTCCATGATCAGGCCGTCGTACGGCGATCCCTCGCTCGCCTTCGCCAGGTCGAGCAGCGCCTGGTAGGTGGGTTCCCACGGCCAGGCGAGCAGCGGCGAGTAGGGCCGGGTCCACCGTTCGACGCCGTATGGCACGAGGTTGCCGCCGTAGGTCAGGACGGAGGAGTTCACCACCTTGCCGGGCACCTGATAGACGTCCGGGTGGACCTCGTAGAAGCCCGCGTCGAGCGCGTTGACCAGCGGGATGTCCAGGCCGTCCTGCCAGATCACCGGCGTGTCGTCGGACTCGTTGCCGTGTTCGTGCCAGGTCCCGTTCGGGGTGATCGCGAAGTCGCGGGCGCCGACCCGCAGTTTCTCGCCGTCGACGATCGTCCAGGCGCCGGTGCCCTCCAGGACGAAACGCAGCGCGGCGGCCTGGTGGCGGTGCGCGGTCATCGACTCGCCGGGGCCCATGATCTGCAGGCCCGTGTACAGCAGGCCCGCCGCGGCGCTGATGTCCCGGCGGCCGGGGTTGACCAGCATGACCACGCGGCGGCCGGCGTCGTCGGCCTTGACCAGGTCGAGCGCCTTGCGGACCAGCGGGCGCAGTTCGCTGTAGCGCCACAGGGTGGGTACCGACTTGGGCTGCGGGTACCAGGGTTCGATCTCGTTCGCCACGGTCCACAGCGCGCCGGCCTCGCGTTCAGCCAACTCGGCGTAGTAGGCGCTCAGTTCCGGGGTGTCGGTGACTCGGGCCCGGCCCAGCATGTTGTCGTCCTGGGTGGTCATGTCTCCTCCTCGGGTACGGGGGTGGCGGCGGGGGCGAGGGGCGGCGCGGCGGCGGGGTCGTGGGTGAACGTGATCGGGGACCGGGGCCGGTTGTCCACGTTCAGCGCGAAGACGTCGAAGCGGTTGTAGTGGCCGACGATGTCGTGCATCTGCTTGGGCTGGATGCACCTGGCGAGGTCGATGTCGGCGTAGACGATGCCCTCGTCGTCGATCAGCGGTTCACCGATGGGACGTCCGTCCGGGCCGAACACGCCCGAGTAGGCGCTGCGTTCGCGGCCCAGCTGTTTGCGCACCTCGTCGTCGTCGCCGGCGATGGCGTCGACGATCTCGGGCGAGATGGTCGAGCAGGCGACCACCGAGAAGACCTTGCCCTCGAAGCTGTGCGCGGCGGTGCGGACCGCGATGGCGTCGGCCATGTCGTAGTCGGCGGGCGCCACGGGCAGCGCGATGTAGCTCGCGGCGTGCACCAGTTCGCCCTGGGCGAGCAGGGTGAAGCGGGCCAGCGTGTTGGTGTTCTCGCCGCACGCGAGCACGCCGAGCGGGCCGATCCCGGTCGGGTGCACGCGCAGCGAGCTGCCGTCGCCGCCGGTCCACGTCAGCTTCTCCGCCCAGGTGGGCACCAGCTTGCGGTGCACCCCGATCAGTTCGCCGTCGGCGTCGATGGTCAACATGGTGTTGTAGAGCACGCCCATGCTGTGCGGGCCGCGCTCGTTGACGCCGATCACCACCACCGCGCCGGCCGCCCGGGCCGCCGCGCGCAGCGTTTCCACGTGCGGGCCCGGCACGTCCACCGAGGACCGGTACAGGCGTTCGTACCAGGGCGAGCCCTGGACCGGGTTCATCGTCCAGTTCCAGTACGGGTATCCGGGGACGAACGCCTCGGGGAAGACGATCAGTTCGGCGCCGTTGCCGGCGGCCTCGCGGATCAGCGCGACCGCCTTGGCCACGGTGGCGGCGGCGTCCAGGTAGATCGGCGCGGCCTGGACGGCGGCGGCCTTGAACCGGGGCGGGTTGTCGCGTTGTGCGCCGGTGAGCACGATCGGTGGGGTGGGACCTGTCATGGCGGGCTCCTCGTGGTGCGCTGTTCGGTCGGCGGATACGAGGTCGGGGTGTCGGGTCACCCCCGGCCGGGTGCGGCGAGCAGGCGGGGGTCGGTCTCCGGTCGCCACCGCCGCGGTACGGTCTCGACCCTTTCGCGCGACAGGTGCAGCCGCGGCGGCACCCGATCACTACCCGCGCCGGGCGGTTTGCGACTGCCCGGACGCCAGGCACCCGGCCAGGGCGCGCCCGGCCCGGTGTAGCCCTGTTCGGCGGCGGCGTGCAGCGTCCACAGCGGGTCGTACAGGTGCGCGCGGCCCACCGCGCACAGGTCCGCCCGGCCCGCGAGCAGGATCGAGTTGACGTCGTCGTAGGTGGAGATCGCGCCGACCGCGATGGTCGGCACGCCGGTGGCGTTGCGGATCAGGTCGGCGAACGGCGTCTGGTAGCCGCGTCCGTAGGCCGGTCGCTCGTGGGGCACGACCTCGCCCGAGGACACGTCGATGGCGTCCGCGCCGGCCGCCGCGAGCGCCCGGGCGATCCGGACGGCCTCGTCCTCGGTGGTGCCGCCCTCGGCCCAGTCGCTCGCCGAGATCCGCGCCACCAGCGGTTTGTTGCTCGGCCACACCGCCCGCACGGCGGACAACACCTCGATCGGGAAGCGCAGTCGACCGGCGAGCGAGCCGCCGTATTCGTCCTCGCGCAGGTTGGTCAGCGGGGACAGGAAGCCGGAGAGCAGGTGGCCGTGCCCGTACTGGAGTTCCAGCGCGTCGAAGCCCGCCCGGTCGGCGCGTGCGGCGGCGGCGGCGAACGCGGCGGTGATCGTGTCCAGATCGTCCCGGTCCGCCTCGCGCGGGCGGAAGTCGCCCTCGGCGTCCCAGGCAATCGCGGACGCCGCCACGGTCGGCCAGCCCTTCGGGCCCAGCGGCGCCCATGTGCCGTCGGTGTCCGGCACCGAACCGGCCGCGCGGCGTCCGGCGTGGGTGAGCTGGATACCCAACAGGGGCCCGTTCGGCACCTGTTCGCGCACCCGGGCGACCACGTCGCGCCAGGCCGTCTCCTGCGCGTCGGACCACAGGCCCGGACAGGCGGCGGTGGCCCGGCCGTTGGGCAGTACGGCGGTCATCCCGGCGAAGACGAGACTCGCCCCGCCGAGCGCGAGCGCACCCAGGTGGGCGGCCTCGAACGGGCCGGGGAAGCCGTCGACGGCCGCGTAGGTCGCCATCGGCGGCACCACCACGCGGTTGCGCAGCCGGACCGAGCCGAGTCGGAAGGGCTGGAACATCGGCGCCGCGTCCACCCGGTCCGCCCGCCCGGCGGTGAAGGCCGCGTCCACCTGCGCCACGAACGCCGGGTCGCGCTCGGACAGGTTGGCGTGGGTGACCCGGCGGCTGCGGGTGAGCAGGTTGAAGGCGAACTGCTCGGGCGCCTGGCCGACCGCCCGGTCGATGTTCTCGAACCATTCCAGGCTGGCCTGCGCGGCCCGCTGCGTGGAGGCCACGACCGGCTTGCGCTCGGCCTCGTAGGCGGAGAGCGCGGCCGGGATGTCGGCGTGTTCGTTCAGGCACGCGGCCAGCGCGAGGGCGTCCTCCATGGCGAGCTTGGTGCCCGAGCCGATGGAGAAGTGCGCGGTGTGCGCGGCGTCGCCGAGCAGGACCACGTTCTCGTGGTGCCAGGTGGCGTTGCGCACCGTGGTGAACCGGATCCACCGCGAGTTGTTCGGGATCAGCCGGTGTCCGTCCAGGTGTTCGGCCAGCAGCGCCTCACAGCGCGCGATGCCCGCCTCGTCGCTGGCCCCACGCGGCAGCTCGCGACCGGCGAACTCGGCGAACCCGCCGCGCCGCCAGGCGTCTTCGGCCAGCTCCACGATGAACGTGCTGCGCCGGTCGTCGAACGGATACGCGTGCACCTGCACCACGCCGAAGTCGTGCTTGTCGACGATGAAGGTGAACGCGTCGAAGACCTTGTCCGTACCCAGCCACATGTAGCGGCAGCCGCGCTCGTCCAGATCGGGCCGGAACACGTCGGAGTAGCGCTCGCGCACGTGGGAGCGCACGCCGTCGGAGGCGACCACCAGGTCGTGTGTGCGGGCCAGTTCGTCCACGGGCGGGGCCTCGGTGCGGTAGCGCAGGTCGATGCCGAGCCCCGCGCAGCGCTCCTGCAGGATGCGCAACAGCCGCTCCCGGCCGAGCGCGGCGAACCCGTGCCCGCCGGAGGTGAGCGTGCGTCCGCCGTAGCGCACGTCGACGTCGGTCCAGCGGGCGAAGCCCTCGGACATCGCGGCGAAGATCTCCGGGTCGGCCTGGGCGATGCCGTCCAGGGTCTCGTCGGAGAACACCACGCCGAAGCCGAACACGTCGTCGGGTGCGTTGCGCTCCCACAGGGTGATCTCCGACGCCGGCGAGAGCTGCTTGGCGAGGGCGGCGAAGTACAACCCGCCCGGCCCGCCGCCGATGACTGCTATGCGCACAGCGTCCTCCAATGTTCCCGGCCTATCCGAGCGTATGTAATAAATTCCACGGTCGTCAACATCACGCGATATCCAAGGGGTCGGATCGGAGGTGCGATCCGCCCGGCCCCACAAAGCGCGCGGGGGTCAGGTGTAGGACTCCGGACGTTGCGCGCCGCCCTTGGACAGCGCGGCCCTGACCTCGTCCGGCCACGGCGACGCGCCCTTGTGGTCGGGCGGGCAGTGCACGACGGACAACCGGCCGGTCGCGGCCACGCCGTGCTCGCCCCGCACCTCGAACGAGTAGTGCAGCGAACTGGTACCCACCCGGTCGATCCGCAGCAGGATGTACGCGGCCTCGCCGAACCACAGGCGTTCGAGGTAGTCCGCCTCGAAGTGCACCCGGGGGATCCGGCCGAACAGGTCGCCCACACCCAGTCGGCGCAGCAGCACCGCCTCGGTCGCCTCGACCCAGCGCTGTACCGCCGAGTGGTGGTAGTGGCCGGCCGCGTCGGTGTCCTGCCACTCGACGCGGCGCTCGACCAGGACCGAGGGCAGGTCGGCGGGGTCATCGACGGCCGGGTCGGTGGGGTCGCTCACGTCGGGCCGGATCGGGCCGGTCGAGCCGAGCGGGCTGTCTTGGGGCATGGTCGCGCCTTTCACGAGGCTTCCGGGGCAAGGGAGTTCGGGGCCGGTTCGCCGGTGTTGGCGGCCCAGGCGCG
Organism: Embleya sp. NPDC020630; assembly: GCF_044334985.1. Lineage (NCBI taxonomy): Bacteria > Bacillati > Actinomycetota > Actinomycetes > Kitasatosporales > Streptomycetaceae > Embleya > Embleya sp. NPDC020630. The sequence continues at coordinate 519,355 of NZ_JBIRUB010000005.1, read as the reverse complement.
CAGTTCGGCGCGGCGCAGCTTGCCGTTGCCGGTTCGGGGCAGGGCGGCCACGAACTCGACGGCGCGCGGGTACTTGTAGGGCGCGATCGTGTTCTTGACGTAGGACTGGATGCGCTCGGCGGTGTTCGCGTCGGCCGCGACCCCCTGGCGCAGCACGACGTACGCCTTGACGATCAGCCCGCGGCGGGGATCCGGCGCGCCGACCACGCCGCACTCGGCGACGTCGGGGTGTGCGGCCAGGGCCACCTCGACCTCGGGGCCGGCGATGTTGTAGCCGGAGGAGATGATCATGTCGTCGCTGCGCGCCTGGTACCAGAGGTAGCCGTCGGCGTCCCGGATGTAGGTGTCGCCGGTGATGTTCCAACCGTCGCGCACGTAGTCCAGCTGGCGCGGGTCGTCCAGGTAGCGGCACCCGGTCGGGCCCTTGACCGCGAGCTGCCCCGGCGTGCCGTCGGGAACCGGCTTGCCGTCGGCGTCCAGGACGGCGGCCTCGAAGCCGGGTACGGCCCGCCCCGTCGCGCCGGGCCGGATGTCCTCGTCGGCGGCGGAGACGAACACGTGCAGCAGCTCGGTCGCGCCGATGCCGTCGATCAGCTCGATCCCGGTGGCCGCGTGCAGGTCGTGCCAGGTCTCCGCGGGCAGTGTCTCGCCCGCCGACACGCAGCGGCGCAGGCCCCGGAGGAGATCGGCGTGGCCCGCGGCCATGATCGCCCGGTACGCGGTCGGCGCGGTGAACAGCACGGTGACACCGTGGTCGGCGACGATCCGGGCCAGCCGCTCGGGGGTGGCGTGTTCGAGCAGCAGGGTGGCCGCGCCGACGTGCAGCGGGAAGACCACCAGGCCGCCGAGACCGAAGGTGAAGCCGAGCGGCGGGGTGCCCGCGAACAGGTCGTCCGGGGTGGGCTTGAGGATGTGCCGGGAGAAGGTGTCGGAGTTGGCCAACACGTCGCGGTGGAAGTGCATGGTGGCCTTGGGCCGACCGGTGGTGCCGGAGGTGAACGCGATCAGCGCCACGTCGTCGGCGGCGGTGTCCACGGCCTCGAAGTCGGCGCTCTTGGTCGCGCAGCGCCGGGTCAGGTCGTCGGCGGCGTCGCCGCCATAGGCCACGGTGGTCAGGCCGGGCACGGCCGCGGCGGTCGGCTCGTCCATGAAGCGGTGGTCGCACAGCGCGATCGTGGGTCGGCCGATCTCGCACAGCGTGGTCAATTCGTGCGCTCGGAGCAGCGGCATCGTGGTCACCGCGACACCGCCCGCCTTGAGTACGCCGAACCAGCACGCGACCAGCCACGGGTTGTTCGGACCGCGCAGCAGCACCCGGTTGCCCGGCACCAGGCCGAGGTCCTCGGTGAGCACCCGGGCGACCTGATTGGCCCTGGTTCGCAGGTCGCCGTAGCTCCACCGCTCGTCCAGGGTGACCAGACACCGTCGCTCGGCACCGAGCCGATCGATGGTGTCGTCGAGCAGGACCCGGGCGCAGTTCAGCCGGGTCGGGTAGCGCAATTCCGGTAGTTCGAAACGCAGTTCGGGCCACTGCTCGGCAGGTGGCAATCGATCACGACAGAACGTGTCGACGTGAGCGGAACGGGACAGCTCCATGTGCGCGCACCTCATCCTGGCGTCAGCGGGAGTCGCGGAGCCAGTATCTATCAATTATGACGACAGTCAACGTTGCGCGATATATTTCCTCCGGCCGGGCCGGGCGGAACCGGGAGCGACGGGCACCGGGCACACAAACGCCCACCCCGGCGGGCGGTGTCAGGGCCGAGGCCGGGACACCGGGGTGCCGAGGTGGGCGGAGTTGGCGGGAGCTGCGGGATTGGCGGGGCATGGTCGCGAGAGTCCCCCGCTCGGGGGCCCGTGCCACCGCGCTTGGACCTTTCGGGTGAGCCGAGCGGCGCCGACGCCGGGCTATTCGACCGTGACCGACTTGGCCAGGTTGCGGGGGCGGTCGATGTCCTCGCCGAGGGCCCGGGCCGCGTGGTACGCGAGCAGCTGGGTGGGGATGGTGAGCAGGATCGGGTCGAGTTCGCGCTCGTTGCGCGGCACGGTGATCCGGTCGGCCTCCAGGTCGCCGAGGTCCACCCCCGGGTGGGTGATCACGGTCAGCCGTCCGCCGCGCGCGCGGATCTCGTGCGCGGCCGCGAGGTTGCGTTCGACCAGGTCGTCGTCCGGGATGACGGCCACGGTCGGCAGGTCGGCGTCGATCAGCGCGAGCGGCCCGTGCTTGAGTTCGCTGCTGGGGTACGCCTCGGCGTGCCGGTAGGTGATCTCCTTGAACTTCTGCGCGGCCTCGCGCGCCACCGGATACCCCCGGACCCGGCCGATGAAGAACAGGCTGCGCGCGTCCGCGAGCCGCCTGCCCGCCTCGGCGATGGTCTCCTCGTCCGCCAGGATCTCGGCGATCTGGCCGGGCAGCGCCTGGAGGCCGGCCAGGATCCGCGCGCCGTCCGCGTGCGAGAGGTCGTGCACCCGACCGAGCGCGAGCGCGAGCAGCGCGAAGCCGACCGCCATGTGGGTCAGCGCCTTGGTCGAGGCGACCGAGACCTCCGGCCCGGCGTGCAGATAGACCCCCCCGTCGCACTGGCGCGCGATGGACGAGCCGACCACGTTGACCAACCCGACCACCCGGCCGCCCTTGCGCTGGATCTCGCGGACCGCGAAGAGCGTGTCGGCGGTCTCTCCGGACTGGCTGACCGCGACGTACAGCGTGTCCGGCTCGATCACCGGATTGCGGTAGCGGAACTCCGACGCGGGCTCGGCGTCGGCGGGCACCCGGGCCAGGTCCTCGATCAGCGTCGCGCCCAACTGGCCCACGTAGTACGCCGATCCGCAGCCGAGCACCTTGACCCGGCGAAATCCCCGCAACTCGCGCAGCTCCATCCGCAGGCCGTCGAGGCGGGCCGAGCCGAACCGGTCGTCGAGCCGGCCGCCGAGCATGCGCTCGACGGAGGAGGGCTGTTCGTGGATCTCCTTGTGCATGAAGTGGTCGTGGCCCGCGAGTTCGAGTTCCTCGACGGTGAGTTCGACCGTGGTGGGCGTCTTGGCGACGTCGTCCCGCTCGCGGGTGAAGGTCCGGAAGCCGGTGGCGGTCACACTGGCCAGTTCGCCGTCTTCCAGGTGCACGACCGAGCTGGTGTGCCGGACCAGGGCGGACACGTCGCTGGCCACGAACATCTCGCGCTCGCCGACCCCGATCACGAGCGGCGAGCCGTTGCGGGCCACCACGATCCGGTCCGGCGTCGCGGTGTCCACGACGGCGATCGCGTACGTCCCGGTCACCTGCGCGAGCGCGGCCAGGACGGCGGTTTCCAGGGTGTCCCGCGTCCGGGTCGCGCCGGCGATCAGGTGGGCCAGGACCTCGGTGTCGGTGTCCGAGGCGAGGTCGACGCCCTCGGCCGCGAGGCGGGCGCGCAGTTCGGCCGCGTTGTCGATGATGCCGTTGTGCACGACCTGGATCCGGCCGTCGGCGGAGGGCTGCGGGTGGGCGTTCGCCTCCGAGGGCGCGCCGTGGGTGGCCCAGCGGGTGTGTCCGATGCCCACCCGCCCGGCGGTTTTGGCCGGCACTGCGGCGGCGAGCGCGTGCACGCGGCCCACCCGGCGGACCACCTTGACCGCGCCACGCGCGCCGAGCACGGCGATGCCGGCCGAGTCGTAGCCGCGGTACTCCAGTCGTCCCAGACCTTCGAGCAGGATGGGGGCGGCCTGCTGGGCGCCGATGTATCCGACAATTCCACACATACTGCTGCGCTCCTCGGCAGGTCGACGGACCGACCGCCGGGGCGGTCGGGGGTGGATGGCGCGCACGGGGCCTGCGAGCGACACAACGGCGGTCGCGGTCGCGACCGTCGCCCGGTCGGCTCAGCCGTAGATCACGCGGCGCAGTTGACGTTCGGTCAACTCCGGTGGCGCGACGAGGCGTTCGCCCAGTTCGTCGGCGATCAGGCGATAGATCTGCGCGTTGCGCCGACCGTAGACCTTGTGATGGCGATGCCGGCGCCGCACATAGTCCTCGACCGGCTCGCGGTACCAGGCCAGCACGTCGTCGACGATCCGCGCCACCTCGCCGGGTGCGAGGCCGGTCGTCGCCACGATGCGCTCCACCAATTCGCCGTCAGCCACTCCCCGATCCTGGCCCCATGTCGCCCCTACGGCAAGAATCTGCCCGAATTCGGGCAGATCCGAGGTCACGCGGCCACCGAGTAGCGCACTCCGGTCGTGGGAGCGCGCGGAAGCGGGGTGTGTCCTGCTCCGCGCGCCGGGTGTCGGGGCGGGGTGTCGCGGTGCCACGCTGGGGGGATGGATCGCGCACCCGACATCCACCTCGTCGTGACCGGTACCGGCCTGAACGCGCGGATCACCGATCAGGCCCTCGCCGTCGTCGACGACGATCTCCGCGCCGACTACGAACGCGTGGTCAGCCAGGGCCTGAAGGCCGCCGCCGCGGCCTGGGACGCCCACCGCTACGACGACTTCGCCGTACACCTCGCCGCGGCCGCCGACACCCTCACCGAGATCCAACGCATGGCCGTCACCTGCAAGGACCGCGCCGGCTACGAGGCCCTGACCGCCCGGGCCCGCCGCCTCGCCACCCTCGACCCGGACGCCCCGGAAGCCGCGGAAGCCCTGGACGCCCTTCACGCCCCGGAAGCCGACTGAATCGCCGACGCCCCCGCCATGCGCCACCCTGTCCCCATGAACGACCGGACACCCCACCGCACCATCCACATCGGCGGCCCGACCCACCCGGCTCCCGCCGAACTCCGCGCCGAACTCCCCGACGACCTGCGCATGGACTTCGAGGAGGCGTATCAGGACGCCCTGGCCGAGGCCAACGCCAACGGCACCCTGCATCCGTTGGCCGACACCCTCGCGACGTGGCAGGCCGAACTCGCCCGCCGGCGCGCACGAGCCGCCGACTGACTCGAACCTCGTCGATGTGATCCGGGCCACACGGTGTCACAAGTTCGGTTCGGGCGACGCCTTGTGTGCGTAACCCGAGCGAACGGAGCAGGGACCATGACACAGCACACCGGTGGGCGCACGGCAGTCATCGTGATCGGCGGCGGATACGCCGGAGTTCTCGCGGCCAACCGGCTGACCCGCCGCGAGGACGTGGCCGTGACCCTCGTCAACCCTCGCGCGACCTTCGTCGAGCGGCTGCGACTGCACCAGTTGGTGGCGGGGTCGCACGACGCGGTCGTCGACTACACGACCCGGCGCGCCCTCGACCGGCTGCGGGCCCTGCGGCGCAGCAAGGAGACCTACGTCGGCCCCTGGCTGCCCGAGCCGCTGCTCACCTCGCCGGACGTCGCCGAGCACGCCGAACTGGCCGAGAGCCTGTCCATGGCCGTGATGCTCGTCCTGGAGACCCTCTCGCCCACCGAGCGGGCCGTGTTCGTGCTGCGCGAGGTCTTCGACGTCGGCTATGACGAGATCGCGGAGGCGGTCGGCAAGACCCCGGCCGCGGTCCGCCAGATCGCCCACCGCTCCCGCAGGCACGTCGACGCCCGGCGCCCCCGCGAAGTGGTCTCCCCGCGCCAGGCCCGGGCCGCGCTCACGTCGTTCCAACACGCCGTCGAGACCGGCGGCCTCCAGGGTGTGCTCGACGTACTCGCCCCCGACGTCGTCCTGATCAGCGACGGCGGCGGCGTACGAAGCGCCGCGCTGCGGCCCGTCACGGGCATCGAGAAGGTGGTCCGCCTCCTCCTCGTCGGCCTCGGCGACAAGGAGGGCGCGCTCACCGGCGAGCCCACCACCGTCAACGGCGATCCGGCGCTGCTCCTGCGCGTCGACGGCGAGATCGACAGCGTGATGACGATCCGGGTCGAGGGCGGCCTCGTCACCGGCATCTACTTCGTCCGCAACCCCGCCAAGCTCACCCACATCGCCGCCGCCACCCCGTTCACCCCGAATTGACACCGGAACACCCCCTGCGGCCCCCTGCCCCCGGCATCGGTTTCGGGGGCCTGTTCTACACGTGTCAACCGGCCGAAATCCGCCTAGGCACGGGGGAGATCGGGGCGGGACGATGTGTGCGCAAAGCCGAGTGTCAAGGGTGACGACTGCGGTAGAGGCGGACGAGGCAAGGCCGTTCCGGCTCGGGTATCCCAACGTGGGACGCGGCGTCCCCACGTCTTCCGAGGAGACCCGCCCGTGCTTCCCATGCCTCGCACCATCGCCGCGGTGGCCGCCGCCGTGGCCGCCGCCGCCATCGGCGTCGTCGCACCGAGCGCCCAGGCCGCGCCCGCGGCGAGCTACGCCACGAACTACGCCGCCCTGGGCGACTCGTACAGTTCCGGGGTCGGTACCGGCTCCTACCTTCCCGACAGCGGCTCGTGCAAGCGCAGCGCCAAGTCCTACCCCGCCCTGTGGAATCAGGCCCACCCGGGCGGCACCTTCGCGTTCGCCGCCTGTTCCGGTGCCAAGACCGCCGACGTACGCAACGGTCAACTGTCCGTCCTGAACAGCGCCACGCAGTTGGTGACCATCAGCATCGGCGGCAACGACGCCGGATTCGTCAGCACCATCACCACCTGCGTGCTCAGTTCGGACAGCGAGTGCGCCGCCGCCGTGAACAAGGCCAAGACATACGCGACCACCACCCTGCCCGGCGATCTCGACGCCACCTACGCCCAGATCCGGGCCAAGGCCCCCAACGCCCGCCTCGTCGTGCTCGGTTACCCGCGCCTGTTCGAACTCGGTTCATGCTTCCTGGGCTTGAGCCAGGCCAAGCGCACCGTGATCAACCAGGCCGCCGACACCCTGGACGAGGTCACCCACCAGCGCGCGAGCGCCGCCAACGCCGATTTCGCCGACGTACGCTCGCGGTTCGCCGGACACGGGGTCTGCGCGTCGAACCCCTGGGTCAACGGCGTCTCCTTGCCGATCGAGGAGTCGTACCACCCCACGACTTCCGGCCAGAGCCAGGGCTACCTGCCCGCGCTCCAGGCCGTGGTGGGTGTGCGCGCCCACTAGGTAGGCGACACCGTCCGGGGCGGCCCCAGGTCGCCCCGGACGCGCGTCGTCACCCCCGGCGCGCCACCAGGTAGCCGGCCTCCCGGTCGAAGTCGAGCACCCGCGCCCCGGCGTCGAGCAGCCCGCCCAGCACCTCGCGCAGCGCCGACCGCCAGGCCCCGGCCGCCTCGGGGTCGGTCCGGCGCATCGCCTCGATGTCGGCGGGCACCGCGACCCGTACCACCTCGGCGTCGGTGGGCAGCGACACCGGCCGGCCGTCGCGCTCCACCAGGGCCGGCTCGGCCCGCGCCACCGCGCCCGACACCGCCGGCTCCGCCTCCCCCATGGCCGCCCGCGCCCGGGCGTCGTGCAACCGCCACACGGCCAGCACCCGGTCGCTGCGATCCCCGCTGTTGACCGTGTCGACCATGTCGTCGCCGTAGAAGTTCGGCAGGTACTCCTCCGGCCGCGCGCCCAGTTTGACCAGGTTGAAGTAGGCGTTCCGGCGGACCAGCGGGTCGAACGTCCAGGTGATCCGGAGCAGCCCGCGCGCGAGCGCCCATTCCCGCTGGTGCCGCTTGAGTGCGAAGCCCACCCCGCTCCCGGCCACGGCGCCGGTCGCGTGCGAGTGCAGCGTCTCGCCGATCGGCGCGCCGAAGAAGGCCACGGACGCGCCGACGAGCCGGCCGTCGCGATACGCCCCGGCCACATAGTTCCCGGCATGATCCAGCGCCCGCATCAGCTCGACGGTCAGCACCCGGCCCTGTCCCGCGACGTGCGGCCAGATCTCGTCGTACAGCCGCTCGACCTCCCGGAACTCGTCGAGTTCGTGCAGTTCGCGCACCACCGGATCGCCCATCCCGCCGCCGCCCTTCGCCCGCCGACCACCGCCGTCGCGGTCATGGGCTACCCCGGCCCCGCGTCCGCCGAACGGAGCCCGTCACTCCATCGGCCGTCGCACGCCCGCCCGGACCACCCCTCCGGTGACGTGCTTCACACGCAAAGCACTGCGTCCCAGAGCACCTCGGCAGCAATATCTTTGCGTCTTTCAAGGGAAATCCCGCAAGGTACTTGCGTCGAGGACGAGCCGTTGGTGTGCTTACCGCACCCCACCCCACCATCCGGTTTCGACGGAGGCTCCCGTGCGCGCAGATCAGGCTTCTCCGTCGGTTTCGTTGGACGACAAGTACGCCGCCGACCAGGGCCGCGTGCTGATCTCCGGCGTGCAGGCGCTCATTCGCCTGACCCTGGAACAGCGTCGGCTCGACACCGAGCGCGGACTGGACACCCGGGTCTTCGTCAGCGGCTATCAGGGCTCGCCGCTGGGCGGTGTCGACCTGGAGATGGGGCGCGCCAAGCGGTTCCTGGACCCGGCCGGGGTGGTGTTCCAGGCCGGACTCAACGAGGAGCTGGCCGCGACCGCCGTGGCCGGGACCCAGCTGGTGGACCAGACGCCGGGCGCCCGGTATGCCGGGGTGACCGGCTTTTGGTACGGCAAGAACCCGGGCCTGGACCGCGCCGCCGACGCGATTCGACACGCCACGATGGCCGGCACCGCACCCCTCGGCGGTGCCGTCGCGTGGATCGGCGACGACCCGGGCAGCAAGTCGTCGACGGTGCCCAGCTCGTGCGAGCCGATGATGGAAAGCCTGTCGATGCCGCTGCTCGCCCCCGGCACGATCGGCGAGATCGTCGAGTTCGGGCTGCACGCGGTGGCCATGTCGCGCGCCTGCGGCCTGTGGACGGGCCTGAAGATCGTCGCCGACATCGCCGACGCGTCGACCACGGTGGACGTGTCCGGATGGGGCAAGGACATCCCGGTCCCGACCGCGACCAAGCGCGGCACGCTGCCGACCCTGGTCGGTCCGGCCGCGCTCGACGCCGAGCACGACCTGATCACCCGCCGGCTCGACCTGGCCCGCGCGTACGCCCGTGAACACGGCCTGAACAAGGTCGTGCACGACACCCCCGACGCCCGGCTGGGCATCCTCGCAGCCGGCGTGTCGTTCTCGGTGGTCCGCCGCGCGCTGACCGACCTCGGTCTGACCGACGACGCGGCCCCGGACGTCCGGCTGATCCGCATCGGCATGCCGTTCCCGCTGGACGACGCGGAACTCGCCGAGCTGACCGACGGCCTGGACGAGGTCCTGGTGGTCGAGGACAAGGTGCCGTTCCTGGAGGCCCGGCTCAAGGAGGCGCTGTACCGCCGCCCGAACGCGCCCCGCATCGTCGGTCGGCGCGACGACACCGGCCGCCCGCTGCTCACCGCGCGCGGCACGCTCGGCGCCGACGACGTGGCCCGCGCGATCGCCGCCCGGCTCGGCGCGGACCGGCTGCCCGAGTCCGCCGCCGCCTACCTCGCCACGCTCGCCCCCAAGCGCCGCGCGCGGATCGCGCTGCCGATGCTGGCCTCGCGCACCCCGTACTTCTGTTCCGGCTGTCCGCACAACGCCTCCACCCGCACCGCCGACGACACCCTGGTCGGTGTCGGCATCGGCTGCCACGTGATGATCGCGCTCGACGGCAAGGGCCGCGGGCACCAGCTCGGGCTGACCCAGATGGGCGGCGAGGGCGCGCAGTGGATCGGGCTGGCGCCGTTCACCGACGACAAGCACTTCGTGCAAAACCTCGGCGACGGCACCTTCCACCACTCGGGCTCGCTGGCGATTCGCGCCGCCGTCGCGGCCGGCACCAAGATGACCTACAAGCTGCTGTACAACGACGCGGTCGCGATGACGGGCGGCCAGAAGGCCGAAGGCCGGTTGGACGTACCGGCGTTGACCCGACTGCTCGCGGTCGAGGGGGTGCGCCGCGTGGTGGTCACCACCGATGACCCGCGCGGCTACCGGGGAGTTCGGCTCGACCCGATCGCGAGCGTTAGGCACCGCGACGAACTCCAGGATGTGGAGCGCGAGTTGTCCGCCCTCGACGGGGTCACCGTGCTGATCCACGACGACCGGTGCGCGGCGGAGGAGCGCCGGCTGCGCAAGCGCGGGCAGTTGCCGACCCCGGCCGAGAAGGTCGTCATCAACGAGCGCGTGTGCGAGGGTTGCGGCGACTGCGGCGACAAGTCGTCGTGCCTGTCGGTGCAGCCCGTGGACACCGAGTTCGGCCGCAAGACACACATCCACCAGGGTTCGTGCAACTCCGACTTCAGCTGCCTGAACGGCGACTGCCCGTCCTTCCTGCTGGTCGAGCCGGGCACCCGCAAGACCCGGGCGATACCCGATCTGCCGCTCGAACCCGCCCTGCCCGAGCGCCGGTTCGGCGCGGACGACCTGCTGGTGCGGATGCCCGGCATCGGCGGCACCGGCGTGGTCACCGTCTCCTCCATCCTGCAGATGGCCGCGCACATGGACGGGCTGTACGCGGCCGGCCTGGAGCAGACCGGCCTGGCCCAGAAGGGCGGGCCGGTGGTGTCCGACCTGCGCCTTTCCACCCGGCCGATCACCGGCGCCCTGCGCGCCTCGCGGTCCGGCGCCGACGTGCTGATCGGCTTCGACCTGCTCGGCGCGGCGGCGGAGAGCAACCTGGCCACCGCCGACCCGGAGCGCACCGTCGCCGTGGTCAACACCGCGATCGTGCCCACCGCCGCGATGGTCACCAACCAGATCGCGCTGCCCGGTTCGCCGACCGAGACGCTGGAGCGGATCGACACCGCGACCCGGCGGGCCGACAACCTGTACGTGGACGCGCTCGGCTTGTCCGAGGCGCTGTTCGCCGACCACATGCCGGCCAACATGATCCTGGTCGGCGCCGCGTTCCAGCACGGCTGCCTGCCGCTGAGCGCGGCGGCGATCGAGCAGGCGATCACGCTCAACGGCGCGGCGGTGGACAAGAACCTGGCGGCGTTCCGGTGGGGTCGGGCGCTGGCCGTGGACCCGGCCGCGGTACTGGCCGCCGCGGTCGCCGCGCCGCCGCTCGCGGTGGTCCCGGTGGACGCGGCCTCGGTGGCCCTGGCCGACCGCTCCGGCGGCGAAGCGGCGCTGCGCGAGGTGCTCGGCACCCGGATCGCCGATCTGACGGGATACCAGGACGCTGCCTACGCCCACCGCTACGCCGACGACGTGCGCGCGATCCGGACCCTGGCCGTCGAACGGGCGGGGGCCGAGGGCGGCGAGCGGGTCGCGGTGGCCTATGCGAGGGCGCTGCATCACCTGATGGCCTACAAGGACGAGTACGAGGTGGCCCGCCTGCACCTCGACCCGGTCGAACAGGCCCGGCGCGACGCCGAGTTCGGCCCCGACGCGGCGGTCTCGGTACTGCTGCACCCGCCGGTGCTGCGCTACCTCGGAATGAAGCGCAAGATCCGGCTGCGGCGCACGGCGGTGCCGGCCTTCAAGGCACTGCGCGCCGCGCGCGGCCTGCGCGGCACCCGCTGGGATGTGTTCGGCTACGCCGAGGTGCGTCGGGTCGAGCGCGAACTGGTCGCCGAATACCGGACGTTGGTCCGGGCGGCGCTACGCGAGCTGACCGCCGACAACGTCGACGCGGTGATCGCCCTGGTGGCGCTGCCCGAGACGATCCGGGGCTACGAGGACATCAAGCTCGCCCGGGTCGCCGAGTATCGCACCGCCGCTCGCGCCGCGCTGGCCGAACTCACCGCGCCCGCCGCGGTCGCCGCCCCGGCCGGCCCGCCGCTGGTCCCCGCGAGCTGACCTCGGCCGCTCCCGCTCCACCCCCCACCCCCGACCTCCCCGACCTCCCCGACCTCCGGAGCAGCCGTGACCGTCGACCGCCTCCTGCCCACCCGGGACGCCGAGGACCTGCTCGACCTCACCCGTACCGTGGCCGACCGCGAACTGGCGCCCGTGGCCGCCCGGCACGAGCGCGAGGAGTCGTACCCGGAAGGGTTGTTCGCCGTCCTGGGCGAGGTCGGCCTGCTCGGCCTGCCCTACTCGGAGGAGGAGGGCGGCGGCGGTCAGCCGTACGAGGTCTACCTCCAGGTGCTGGAGGAGTTGGCCGCGCGCTGGGCGGCGGTCGCGGTGGCCACGAGTGTGCATACGCTGGCCTGCTTCCCGGTGGCCACCTACGGCTCGGCCGAGCAGCGGGAGCGTTGGTTGCCCGACATGCTGGAGGGCCGCCTGGTCGGCGGCTACAGCCTGTCCGAGCCGCACGCGGGCTCCGACGCGGCCGCGATCGTGTGCAAGGCGCGGCCGATCGCCGACGGATACCGGATCACCGGCACCAAGGCGTGGATCACGCACGGCGGAAAGGCCGACTTCTACGCTCTGTTCGCGCGTACCGGCGAGGGCGGCCGGGGCATCTCGTGCTTCCTGGCGCCGGGCGAGGCGGAGGGGCTGGCCTTCGGTCGGCCCGAGGCGAAGATGGGCCTGAACGCGGTCCCGACGACCAGTGCGTTCTGGGACGGCGCGGTCCTGGAGCGGGATCGGCTGATCGGCGCGGAGGGCCAGGGGCTGGCGATCGCGCTCAGCGCCCTGGACTCGGGTCGGCTGGGCATCGCGGCGTGCGCGACGGGTCTGGCCCAGGCCGCCCTGGACGCCGCGGTCGAATACGCCAACGAGCGCACCACGTTCGGCCGCCGCATCGTCGACCACCAGGGCCTGGGCTTCCTCTTGGCCGACATGGCCGCCGCCGTCGACTCGGCCCGCGCCACCTACCTCGACGCGGCCCGCCGCCGCGATCTGGGTCGCCCGTACAGCCGCCAGGCCAGCGTGGCCAAGCTGATCGCCACCGACGCGGCGATGAAGGTCACCACGGACGCGGTCCAGGTCTTCGGCGGCGCGGGCTACACACGGGAGTTCCCGGTCGAGCGCTACATGCGCGAAGCGAAGATCATGCAGATCTTCGAGGGCACCAACCAGATCCAACGTATGGTCATCGCGCGGGGCTTCACCCACCCGGAGAAGTAGCCGGCGGGTCGGTCCGCGAGCCGCCGGCGGCGCGTACGGGCCGGCCGAACGATCAGCTGATCTGCACGATCGTGACCGTCACGCATCGATCCTCGATGACGAAAGTCGCGGTGCCCTCCACGCAGAACGCGTACTCGCGCATGTTCGCGGACCTGGTCGGCGAGCCCACTCGCCATGGGTCGGAGGCGAGTCGGGAGACCATGTCGTTGTAGGCACCGATCGCATGCGAGGGCGCGCCCTTCAGCCACCGCTGCACGGTGTAGGTGGACTCGACGGTGTAGCTCATGGGGGGCTCTCCCATTCGTCCGTGTGAGCGGGCACCGTGTCCACGGGCAGACCGGCGTTGAGCCGTCGGATGGTTTCCTCGGTCTCCGGCCAGTCGGGGCTGCGGCGCATGCGAACCTCGGCCTGCCAGGGCCCGAGCATTTCGGCAAGCGGAATGAGGTCACCGTCGCGGGCGGCGTCGAGGGCCTTGCCGTACTCGGCCTCGAACTCCTCGCGGAGTTCGGCGGGAAGCTCCGCACGAATCTCGGCCGGCGTGGCGTGGTGGGTCCCGCCGACGCCGATGATGTGCCGGGGCCGGCGTGGGTCGGCGTTCTGCTCGTCCATGTCGGTCAGGATGCCATCAGTGGGGCAGCGGACGGTAGTCGGCGTGCGCCGGTGCGTCATCGTCCCCGTGTGCGCCCCTCGTGAGGGGGTCCGCTACCCGCCCGGCAGGTCCGGGCGCAGGCGTTGCCACGTGGGGTGGCGCAGGTGGCCCTCCGATGTCCAGCCCCAGGCGGTGACCTCGGCGACCAAGCGGGGGTCGACCCACTGGGCGCCGGGCACGTCCACCATCCCCGCGAACGGCGAGTCCGCGCGCGCCAGCGCGCCCAGGTATTCGCCCAGTTCGCCGCGCTCGGCCAGGGTCGGGCCGTCCTCGACCGTGCCGACGTAGCGCAGCCCGTCGGGTGCGGCGACGCCGACCAGCAACGCCCCCGGCAGGCCCCGCAGCTCGCCCCGACCCTCGATCCAGCCGCCGATGACCACGTCGTGGGTCTCCACGTGCTTGGCCTTGATCCAGTCCGGGGAGCGTTGTCCGGGTTGGTATTCGGAGGTCAGGCGTTTGGCGACGACGCCCTCGTGGCCCTGGTGCAGGCTGGTCGCCCAGGCGCGCCGCGCGTCGCCCTCGATCCATTCCGGGGTGGACCAGCGCGGACCCGCCAGGTCGAGGCCGGCCAGCAACATCCGCCGTTCGCGGTACGGGGTGTGCAGCAGCGGCCGGCCGTCCAGATACATCACGTCGAACAACATCAGGTGCACCGGCGCGTCGATGGTCAGGCGGGCCACCTTGCGCGGGTTGACCACACCCATGCGCCGACGCAGCTGTGCGTGGTCCGGGCGCCCCCGTTCGTCCAGGACCACGATCTCGCCGTCCAGCACGGCCTGGCGCCGGCCGTGCTGCTCGCCCAGGCCGGCCAGTTCCGGGTACACCCGGGTCACGTCCGCCCCGTCGCGCGCCAGCAGGCGCAGTCCCCCGTCCCCCGCGCAGTACGCCACCGTACGGGCCCCGTCCCACTTGACCTCGAAGCCCCAGTCGAACTCGTACTCCTCCCCGGGCAGCGGCGCCGCGGTGGCCAGCATCGGCGGAATCTCGGGCAACACGGCATGAACGTGATCGTGACCGGCCATGTCTCGATCATCGACGGGCCCCGACACCGCCGCCGGCCGAGCCGATGTGCCCGAATACACCCGGATGGCTGATATATCCGGGTGATCCCCCGCCGACCCGCGTGTTCCGGACCACCCGATGCCCCTCGGACCCGGGCCCGCGCGGAACCCATTCGAGCGAGCGCCCGGCCGACGGCCGCGCCCCGGGCGGCGCTATCCCCGTCCGGTCACCGCGTCGATGGCGTCCGCGATGCGCGCGGTGACCGCCGCCTGGTGTTCGGTCAGATAGAAGTGGCCGCCGGTGAAGGTGTGCAGCGCGAACGTGCCGTTCGTGTGGTCGCGCCAGGCCGTGGCCTCATCGAGGGTGACCTTCGGATCCCGGTCGCCGATCAGCACGGTGATCGGGCACTCCAACGGCGCGCCGGGGGTGCACCGGTACGTCTCGATCGCGCGGTAGTCGGCGCGCAGCGCCGGCAGCACCATTTGCAGCACCTCGTCGTTGGCCAGCAGGCTCGCGTCCGTGCCGCTCATCGAGCGCAGTTCGGCGGCGAGCCCCGCGTCGTCGAGCAGGTGCACCCGCTCGTCACGCTGTCGGTCCGGGGCCCGACGCCCGGAGGCGATCAGCGCGGCGGGCGGGATCCGCAACCGCCGGGCCACCTCGAAGCCGAGGACCGCGCCCATGCTGTGCCCGAACAGGATCAGCGGAAGTTGCTCGTCCAGCCAGGGATCCAGGGCCTCGGTGATGCGCTCGGCCAGGGTCTCGATGTCGTCGATGAGCGGTTCGGTGCGCCGGTCCTGGCGCCCCGGGTACTGCACGCCCAGCACCTCGACGCGCTCCTTGAGCGCCGCCGACAGCGGGAACCAAAAACTCGCCGAGCCGCCCGCGTGCGGCAGCGCGACCAGGCGCGGCACCCGATCGGCGGCCGGATGGAACCGGCGGATCCAGGTGTCCGATACGGAGGAGGCGGTACTCATGGCAGGGCCCTTCTGATCGTCACCGAATGATCGTGCTGCGTGACCGTCAGCCTGCCATCGAGTCCTTGCGCGCGCCCAGTGGTTCAGCCCCGGTGAGCACCGCGTGCTGGATCTCACGCAGCGCCCGGGACGGTTCCAGGCCCAGCAGTTCGCGCAGCGCGGTGCGGGTGTCGCGGTACACCGCGAGCGCGTCGCCGCGCCGGCCGCAGTGGTACAGCGCGACCATCAGGTGCCGGGCGAAGTTCTCGTGCAGCGGATACTCGCCGGTCAGCGCGTACAGCCGGGCCACCGTCTCCCGGTGCCGGCCGAGCGCGAGGTTCGCCTCCACCAGCAACTCCAGGCACTCCAGCCGGGACGCCTCCAACCGCGCGGCGTGCGCCCGGACGATCGGCCCGAGGCTCACCCCGGCGTAGGCCGGTCCGCGCCACAGGTCGAGCGCGCTCGTGTACACCTCGGCCGCCTCGTGGTACCGGCCGGCCCGCGCGCCCGCGCGACCACGTTCGACCAGGCCGTGGAAGGTGTCGGCGTCGAGGCGGTCCGGACCGGTGTGCAGCACGTAGCCGCCGGCGCAGGTGGCCAATGGGCCGGTGCGGGCCGGTCCCGGCGCGCCGAGCATCGCCCGCAGCCGGGAAACGTACACGTGCACCGTCGACTTCGCCCGCTGCGGCCCGGCGTCGGTCCAGATCTCCGCGACGATCTGGTCGACCGTCAGCAGTTGGCCCCGCCGCGCGAGCAGGGCGGAGAGGAGCGTTTCCGGCTTGGGCGCCGCGATCGTGCGCGGCGTTGCGCCGTCGACGATCCGCACGGGGCCGAGAATCTCGTACCGCAACGGCTCTTCCCTCTCTGTGGCGCTGCCTGTGGCGTCCGGTCCTGCTCTCTCACGACGGTGACATATGACGGGCGTATGGCGTACCCCTGACCAACCCCTACGCCGCCTTGCGTCGGGCTTGCGCAGGCCCTCCACTCGGCCGCGTCGGCCTTCCCTCGGCGGCCCGGATCCGCCTATGGTCGATCGATGAGCACTGCCCGTTCGCCCGAGCGCGCCCTGTACGCCGTCAGCGACCTGCATTCCGCCATTCCGTCCAACCGCAGACTCGTCGAGGGCATCCGGCCGGGGCACGACGAGGACTGGATCCTGGTCGGAGGCGATGTGGCCGAGCACGTCGAGGAGACCGCCTCGACCCTGCGCCTGCTCGCCGAGCGTTTCGCCCGGGTGATCTGGGTGCCGGGCAACCACGAGTTGTGGTCCACCAACGACGACCCGGTGCAACTGCGCGGCGAGGAGCGCTACCGGCATCTCGTGGCGATGTGCGGGGAGTTGGGGGTGCTGACCCCGGAGGATCCGTTCCCGGTCTGGGACGGCCCGGGCGAAACCGTCACCGTGGCACCGATGTTCGTGCTCTACGACTACACCTGGTGGCCGCCGGGCGCGGCCACGCAGCAGCAGGCGTTGGACGCGGCATACGAGGCCGGCGTGGTGTGCAGCGACGAGTTCATGCTGCACCCGGATCCGTATCCGACCCGCGGCGACTGGTGCCGGGCCCGGGTGGCGTACACCGAGGACCGGCTCGCGGCGGCGGCCGATCCGGCGGCGCCGTTCCTGATGGTCAACCACTTCCCGCTGGTCCGGCAGCCTACGGACGTGCTGTGGTACCCGGAGTTCGCCCAGTGGTGCGGCACCGACCTGACCGCCGACTGGCATCGGCGTTTTCCGACCGCGGCCGTGGTGTACGGCCACCTGCACATCCCGCGCACCACCTGGTACGACGGGGTGCGTTTCGAGGAGGTCTCGCTCGGCTATCCGCGCGAGCGCAAGAACGGGCTGCGCAGGCCGATTCCGCGCCGGATCCTGCCCGCCGAGGTCGCCGGGACCGCCGGAGCCGGCCGTTCGGGGCAATCGGCGGGTGCCCGATGACGATGATCGACCGCATTCTGCCGCCCGGGGTGTTCGCCGAGGAGTGCTTCGACGACCCCGACGGGCCGCCGCTGTACCCGGCCGAGGAGGCGCTGCTCGCAAACGCCGTGGACAAGCGGCGCCGCGAGTTCACCACCGTCCGACGGTGCGCGCGGCGCGCGTTGGCCCGGATGGGCGTGCCGGCCGCGCCGTTGTTGCCGGGGCTGCGTGGTGCGCCCGGTTGGCCGGCCGGCGTGGTCGGCAGCATGACGCACTGCGACGGGTATCGGGCCGCGGTGGTCGCGGACGCCGCCGCGGTGCTGACCCTGGGCATCGACGCGGAGCCGGCGGGGCCGCTGCCCGACGGCGTCCTCGAGGCGGTCTCGTCCGAGACCGAGCGCAAACACCTGCGCGAACTGGCCGCCGATCGGCCGGAGATCCCTTGGGACCGGCTCCTGTTCAGCGCCAAGGAGTCCGTCTACAAGGCGTGGTTCCCGCTCACCTCGCGCTGGTTGGACTTCGCCGAGGCCGAACTCGAATTCGACCCGGCGGCGGGCACGTTCGACGCCCGGCTGCTGATCGAGGATCGACCGCTGGACGGGTTCGCGGGACGGTGGCAGGTGGATCTGGGCATCGCGGTGACGGCGATCGTGGTGCGACACGGCGACTGACGCGCTCGGGGCGGGGCCGTCGCCGGCCCCGCCCCGGTCCGCCCGTCGGCATCGGTATCGCCGTCAGTTCGGCGTGAACCGCACCAGGTTGTCCGCCGTGGGCCGCCACGCCTCGGCGAATTCCGCCGGCAGTTCGATGGCGTCCAGGATCGGATGCCTCGGTACCGAGACCCGATAGCGGATCCGCCAGCCGCGCGGCGTGTGTTCGAGGATGTCGTAGTAGTCCCCGCCGTGTACCTCGCCGTCGATCAGCGTCGCGATGTAGCGGCTGCGGGCCCGGACCGTACCACCCGCGTCCACCAGGAGCACGGTGTCGAGTGTCTGGTGGTCGGGGGTGTCCGGACTGCGGCGGCCGGTGAACTGCCGGGCCGAGGCGATGCCTTCGATGGTGTAGCCGGCGCCGATGGTGTTCTCGATCACCGCGTTGTCCGTGAACACCCGGTGCAGGTCCTCGACTTCGTCGTTGTCGAAGACGTGCGCGAACTGCGCGAGGGTGTCGTGGATCTCCGCGACGTCCGCCGCGCTCAGCGCGGGGCCGCCGGTCACGGCGCGACCACCTCGGCGAGCCGGACCGCGAGCGGGAAGGCGACCCTGGTCACGCCCGCCCCGGCCTCGCGGGGGGCGCGCGGCAGGCTCAGCCGATAGGCGATCCGCCAGCCGGCCGGGGTCTTCCGGAGGATGTCCAGGAATTCGCCGCCGGTGATCCGACCGGCGGGGTTGATCCCGATGTAGCGGCTGCGCGTCTGGACCTGGCCGTGCTCGTCCACCTCGACCGTCGTGTTGACCGTGTGGTGGTCGGGCGTCGCCGCGCTCTTGCTCCGGGTGTACTCGGCGAACTCGGCGATGCCGTGGAAGGCCCGCTTGGGCCCGAGGCCGATCTCGACCACGACGTCCTCGGTGAACACGAGGTCGAGTCCGTCCACGTCACCGTTGTCGAAGACGTGCGCGAACAGCGCGAGCGTGCGGTGGATCTCGGCGAGGTCCACCGGGGTCAATACCTTCGTCATGAATGTCCCAGCCTCGAAGTGATGTCGTATCGCAGTGGCGGTGGCGGTGGCGGTGGCGGTGGCGGTGAAGGGGGCGGGCTCATCGGGCCAACCCGGCGGCCCAGTCCACGATGGTCGCCGCGGTCAGGTCGGCGTGGTCCTCCAGGACGGTGAAGTGGTCGCCGGTGATCTCGATCAGGTCGTGCGGCAGGGGCCAGTACGCCCGCCAGTCCCACCGGCCCTCGGGGTCGATCACGGTGCCCGCCACCGGCGTATCCGCCTGC
The DNA here is from genome assembly GCF_044334985.1 of Embleya sp. NPDC020630. Classification (NCBI taxonomy): domain Bacteria; kingdom Bacillati; phylum Actinomycetota; class Actinomycetes; order Kitasatosporales; family Streptomycetaceae; genus Embleya; species Embleya sp. NPDC020630. The sequence goes on along the minus strand of NZ_JBIRUB010000005.1, from coordinate 500,068 downwards.
GCGACCAGCGTCGGGGTGGCGATCGGCCGCGGCTTCCAGTCCGCGAACAACCTCTGGTAGAGCCCCATCGTGCTGAGGTTGGTGTCGTCGAGCGTCATGTCGTACTGCGCGACGCGCCCGAGCATCCCCTCGATCATCGCGGGCAGCCACCAGTCCATGCCCGGCACCAGGGCGGTATCGATCGGGAAGGTGTCGACCAGGCCGAGCCCGACCGGGTACACCCCCTCGGCCTCCAGACGTCGGGTCACCTCGTGCGCGATGCATCCGCCCATCGAGCGGCCGACGACGACGAACGGCTCGTCCCCCACCGCCGCGCGCACGGTCTCCACGTGCATCCGCAGCAGCGCGTCCGCGTGATCCGGCAGCGACTCGTCGGCCACGAATCCCGGCGTCTGGATCACGAACACGTCCCGCTCGCCCTGGAACACCTGCCCGAACCGGGCGTATTCGTGCGGTCCGGAGATCGCGCTGAGCGACGGGAAGCAGACGATCTTCGGCCCGGCCTCGCCGGTAGCCAACCGCAACACCGGCTTGACGTGCCGATCCCGTTCGGACTCCGCGAACGACGGCCGCAACCCCGCCGAGGCCATGATCACCTCGGCGGCCGTGGTGTACTTCTCGGCCGCGCACAGTTGCACGTAGAACGACGCGAGCGCGCCCTTGACCCGGTCGGACCCGGTGGGCGTCGCACTCGGCTGTTCGTCGCGCGACGTGCCCTGCTCCGCGAGCGCGGTGCCCAGGTGCCTGGCGAGGGCGCGCGGGGTCGGATGCGCGATGGTCACCGTCGCCGGCAACCGCAGGCCCGTCGCCGTGGCGAGCCGGTTGCGCAGTTCGACGGCGGTCAGCGAGTCCAGGCCGACCTCCAGGAACGCCTGTTCCGCGTCCACCGATTCGTCGGCGGCATGGCCCAGGACCACCCCCAACTCGGTCCGGACCAGGTCCACCAGGATCTCGTCCCGCTCCGCTTCGCCGGCCGCCGCGAGCCGCCGACCGAGCCCCGACTCGGCAACCGCCGGGGCGGTACGCGCCACACGCCGCTTGCGCCGCCCGGCACCGGCGTCGGCCGCCCGGGCGCGCGAAGCGGTGGGCCCGTCCGCGAGCCGCCCGGCGGGCACCGGACGCGACGTCAGCGACCCGACCGAGAGCACCGGCGCGCCGGTCTCGTCCCAGGCCGCCACCGCCACCGTGTCCGGCCCGGCGGGGGTGAGCCGAACCCGCAGCCGGGCGGCCCCGGTCGCATGCAGCCGTACCGCGTTCCACGCGTAGGCCAAGCTCGTCCCGACCTCCTCGCCGGCCGCCTCGGCCCGCCGCAACGCATCGACCACCGCCACATGCAGCGCGGCATCCAGCAGCGCCGGATGCAGCCCGAACTCCCCGGCCTGCTCCGTCCCTTCCCCGGCCGCCCCGACCTCGGCGAACAACGCCTCGTCGGTCCGCCAGGCGGCCCGCAGCCCCTGGAACACCGGCCCGTAGTCGATCCCGGCCGCGGCCAACACCTCGTACGCGTCCTCGACCGGCACCGACACCCCGTCGGCGGGCGGCCAACTGCCCACCTCCGGCGCGGTGTCGTCCTCGGCGGACTCCGGTGCCAGGAAGCCGCCGGCATGCCGCGCCCACTCCGCGCCGTCCCCCGCCGCCTCGTCCCGGGAGAACACCGCGAACCGCCGCCGCCCGTCCTCGCCCGCCGAGCCCACCGCGACCTGGATGTGCACGCCGGCATCGGAGTCGGCGGCTTCGGCGTCGGCGGCGGCTTCGGCCTCGTGGGCAAGGATCAGCGGCGCCTCGATCACGAGTTCGTCCACCACGCCGAGACCGACCTCGTCACCGGCCCGCACGGCCAGTTCCAGGAAGGCGGACGCGGGCAACAACACCGTGTCGCGGACCGCGTGATCGGCCAGCCACGGATGTGTACGCAGCGACAGCCGTCCGGTCAGCAGGACATCGTCCCCGTCGCCGGTGCCCACCGAGGCCCCGAGCAACGGATGCCCCACCGACCGCAGGCCCAACGACGACGCACCGGCGGCGGGGCGGTCGAGTGTCTCGCGCCAGTACCGCCGACGCTGGAACGCGTAGGTGGGCAACGCCACGCGCCGGGGTTGGTGTTCGGTGAAGGCGGCGGCCCAGTCCACCGGGACGCCCCGTACGAAGGCTTCGGCAAGCGAGGTGTACAGGCGCTGCGCGCCGCCCTGGTCGCGGCGCAACGTACCGACCACCACGGGGTGTTCCGGGCCGGACTCCTCCAACGTGGCCTCGATCGCGGCGGTCAGCACGGGGTGCGGACTCGCCTCGACGAACACGCCGTGCCCGGATTCGGCCAGCCCGCGTACCGCCTCCTCGAAGCGCACGGTCTCGCGCAGGTTGGTCGCCCAGTACGCGGCATCCATCCCGGCGGTGTCCAGCCAGTCCCCGGTCACCGTCGACCACAACGGCACCGACCCGGAAACCGGCACAATCTCGGCCAAATCCGTGACGATCCTCGCGCGAATCTCCTCCACCTGCGCCGAATGCGACGCGTAGTCCACCGGGATCAACCGCGCCCGACCACCCTCGTCGGTCACCACGGCCACCAGCTCGGCCAACGCGTCCGGTTCACCGGACACCACCACCTGACCCGGGCCGTTCACCGCCGCGACCGAGATCCGCCCGTCCCACGCCGCGATCCGCTCCCGCACCGTCGGCTCGGGCAACGCCACCGACGCCATCCCGCCCCGCCCCGACAGCGCCACGATCGCCCGACTCCGCAGCGCCACCACCCGCGCGCCGTCGTCCAGCGACAACCCACCGGCCACCACGGCCGCCGCAATCTCACCCTGCGAATGCCCCACGACCGCGTCCGGCGTCACGCCGAAGGACCGCCACACCTCCGCCAACGACACCAACACCGCCCACAACACCGGCTGGACCACATCCACCCGATCCAACGACGGCGCACCCTCCACCCCGGTCAACACATCCACCGCCGACCAGTCCACGAACGACTCCAGAGCCTTCGCGCACTCACCGAACCGAGACGCGAACACCGAAGACTGGCCATACAGTTCCGCCGCCATACCGACCCACTGCGAACCCTGACCCGGAAACACGAACACGGTCCGGCCCACCGGACCGACCGACCCCGAGACCACTCCGGCCGCCGATTCGCCGCGCCGTACCGCGTCCAGGTTCTCGATCAACCCGCTGCGGTCGCCGATCACCACCGCGCGCTCCGCGAACGCCGCCCGTGTGGTGACCAGGGAGAAACCGACGTCGGCGGTCGATGGCGCGGCATCCCCATCGAGTCGATCGAGCAACCGCTCCGCCTGAGCGTGCAACGCCTCCGGCGTCTTCGCCGACAACACCCACGGGAGAACGTCGTCCGACACCGGTCGCTCGTCGGCCGGTTCGCCCTCGGTCGAGGGCTGTTCGAGAATGACGTGCGCGTTGGTCCCGCTCACCCCGAACGCCGACACCGCCGCCCGCCGAGGCCGATCCACCTCCGGCCACGGCCGAGCCTCGGTCAACAACCGCACCCCGCCCGACGACCAGTCCACATGCGGCGTCGGCTCGTCCACATGCAGCGTCTTCGGCAACACCCCGTGGCGCAGCGCCTCCACCATCTTGATCACCCCGGCCACACCCGCAGCCGCCTGCGCATGACCGATGTTCGACTTCAACGAGCCCAACCACAACGGCCGACCCGCCGGACGATCCCGCCCATACGTCGCCAACAACGCCTGCGCCTCGATCGGATCACCCAGCGTCGTCCCGGTCCCGTGCGCCTCCACCACGTCCACCTCGTCGGCGGACAGTTCGGCACCGGCCAACGCCGCCCGGATCACCCGCTGCTGCGCCGGGCCGTTCGGCGCGGTCAGGCCGTTGGAGGCGCCGTCCTGGTTGACCGCGCTGCCGCGCACCACCGCGAGCACCTCGTGGCCCAGGCGTTCGGCGTCGGAAAGCCGTTCCAGGATCAGCACTCCGACCCCCTCGGCCCAACCGGTGCCGTCGGCCGACGCGGCGAACGCCTTGCACCTGCCGTCCACGGAGAGCCCGCGTTGCCGGGAGAACTCGACGTAGCCCATCGGCGAGGCCATCACCGTGGCCCCGCCCGCGACCGCGAGATCGCTTTCCCCGCTGCGCAGCGACTGGGCCGCGAGGTGCAGCGCGACCAGCGACGACGAGCACGCGGTGTCCACCGTCACCGCCGGACCCTCGAAGCCGAAGGTGTACGAGATCCGGCCCGACGCGACGCTGCCGAGCGTGCCCGTGCCGAGATAGCCCTCCAGCTCCGGCGGCACCCGGTCGAGCGCGGGCGCGTAGTCGATGCCCGCGATCCCGGTGAACACCGCCGTGCGACTGCGGCGCAGGCCGGTAACGTCGATCCCGGCCCGCTCGAAGGCGTCCCACGCGGTCTCCAGGAGCAGGCGCTGCTGGGGGTCGGTGGCCGGTGCCTCGCGCGGCGAGATCCCGAAGAACGCCGCGTCGAAGTCGCCCGCGTCCGGGAGGAAGGAGCCCGCCACGGTGTAGGTGGTGCCCGGCCGGTCGGGATCCGGGTCGTAGAGGTCGCGCAGGTCCCAGCCGCGATCGGTGGGCGCCTCGCCGACCGTGTCGGTGCCGGATTCGACCAGCCGCCACAGGTCCTCGGGCGAGGTCACCCCGCCCGGAAGCCGGCAGGCCATCCCGACGATCGCGATCGGCTCGCGCCGACTCGCCTCCACTTCGCGGACCCGCTTGCGGGCCTCTCGGACATCGGCCAGCGCACGTTTGAGATATCCCCGGAGCTTGTCTTCGTCGGACATGGAGCTGCCTTTCCTGAGTGATGGGACCTGGGGTGGTCGGTCGGGGTCCGGGGGATCAGAAGGATTCGACGTTGCCGTCGAGCAGGCCGAACAGTTCCTCGTCGGTGGCACTGTCCAGATCGATCTCGTCCGGGTCGGCGGACGCCGGACCGGATGCCGTGCCGGGTACCGCTTCGTCCCACTTGGCGGTCAGCACCCGCAGTCGCTCGATGATCGCCAACCGCTGGGCGGAGTCCCCGAGATCGGCGGTCAACGTGGCGTCCAGGCGGTCGAGTTCGGCCAGCGCGTCGGGCAGGGGCAAGCCGGGGCCGGCGGCGGCAAGCCGCTCGGCGAGGAATTCGGCGACGTCGGCCGGGGTGGGGTAGTCGAAGACCAAGGTGGCGGGCAGCTCCAGACCCGAGCCGGCCTTCAGCCGGTTGCGCAGCTCCACGGCGGTCAACGAGTCGAACCCCAGTTCCCGAAAAGCACGTTCGGGCTCGACCGAGGCCGCGTTCCCGTGCGCGAGCACGACCGCCGTCTCGGCCCGGACGAACTCCAGTACGGCGGGCACTCGTTCGGTGCCGACCAGACCGGCGAGGCGCCCCGGGAGCACCGGGCCGGCCGCCGAGTCGGCGCCCGATTCGGCCGCACCCGGCAGCCCGAGCGCGCTCGTACCTCCGCCCACGGCCGTCCGGCTCCCGTCCAGCCAGAAGCGTTCGTGCTGGAAGGCGTAGGTCGGCAACTCGACCGACCGGGGACGGAATCCCGCATAGGCCACACTCCAGTCGACCTCCACCCCGCGCACCCAAACCTCGGCCAGCGAGGTGTACAGGCGCTGCGCGCCGCCCTGATCGCGGCGCAACGTACCGACCACCAGGGAGCGGCCCGACGTCGTGACTTCCAGGGTCTCCTGGATCGCCGCCACCAGGACGGGGTGCGGGCTCGTCTCGACGAACACGCCGTGCCCGGAATCGGCCAGCCCGCGAACGGCCTCCTCGAAGCGCACGGTCTCGCGCAGGTTGGTGGCCCAGTACTCCGCATCCATCTCGGCCGTGTCCAGCCACTCGCCGGTCACCGTCGACCACAGCGGCACCGATCCGGACACCGGCACGATCCCCGCCAAGTCCGCGACGATGCGGTCCCGAATCTCCTCCACCTGCGCCGAATGCGACGCGTAGTCCACCGGGATCAACCGCGCCCGACCACCCTCGTCGGTCACGGCCGCCACCAACTCGGCCAACGCGTCGGGTTCGCCGGACACCACGACCTGTCCCGGGCCGTTCACCGCCGCGACGGAGATTCGCCCATCCCACGCCGAGAGACGCTCTCGAAGCACCTCGGCCGACTCCGCCACCGACGCCATCCCGCCCCGCCCCGACAGCGCCACGATCGCCCGACTCCGCAGCGCCACCACCCGCGCGCCGTCGTCCAGCGACAATCCACCGGCCACCACCGCCGCCGCGATCTCGCCCTGCGAATGCCCCACCACCGCATCCGGAACGACCCCGAACGAGCGCCAGACCTCGGCAAGCGACACCAACACCGCCCACAACACCGGCTGGACCACATCCACCCGATCCAACGACGGCGCACCCTCCACCCCGGTCAACACATCCACCGCCGACCAGTCCACGAACGACTCCAGAGCCTTCGCGCACTCACCGAACCGAGACGCGAACACCGGAGACTGGCCATACAGTTCCGCCGCCATACCGACCCACTGCGAACCCTGACCCGGAAACACGAACACGGTCCGACCGAGGGTGCCCGTCGCGGACCCGGTCACCACACCGGCCGCCGATTCGCCCCGGGCCAGCGCGCCCAGTTCTTCGGGCAGCGTGTCCGAGGCGCCGATCAGCACCGCGCGCTCCTCCAGGGCCGCGCGCGAGGCGATCAGCGCCGCGCCGACGTCCACCGGGTCGAGGTCGGCCCCGGCCAGGGTGTCGATCAGCCGAGCGGCCTGGCCGCGCAGGGCCGGTGCCCGCTTGGCCGAGATCAGCCACGGCAGCACCGCGTCGGGGCCCCGGTGCGGGTCGGCGGCCTCGGGGGCGGCGTCCGGCGGAGCCTGCTCCAGGATCACGTGCGCGTTGGTCCCGCTGACCCCGAAGGACGAGACTCCGGCCCGGCGCGGGCGCCCGGTCTCCGGCCAGGGACGGGCCTCGGTCAGCAGTCGTACCCCGCCGGACGACCAGTCGACATGCGGCGTCGGCTCGTCCACATGCAGCGTCTTGGGCAACACCCCGTGGCCGAGCGCCTCCACCATCTTGATCACCCCGGCCACCCCGGCGGCGGCCTGGGCGTGCCCGATGTTCGACTTCAACGACCCCAGCCACAAGGGGCGATCCGCCGGACGATCCCGCCCATAGGTCGCCAACAGCGCCTGCGCCTCGATCGGATCACCCAGCGTCGTCCCGGTCCCGTGCGCCTCCACCACGTCCACCTCGGCCGCCGGCACGCCCGCGTTCGCCAACGCCGCCCGGATCACCCGCTGTTGGGCCGGGCCGTTGGGCGCCGTCAACCCGTTCGACGCACCGTCCTGGTTGACCGCCGAACCCCGGACGACCGCCAGTACCCGATGCCCGTTGCGCCGCGCGTCCGACAACCGCTCCAGGAGCACCAATCCGACGCCCTCGGCCCAGCCGACGCCGTCCGCCGCGCCCGCGAACGCCTTGCAGCGGCCGTCCACGGACAGTCCGCGCTGCCGAGAGAACTCGGTGAACGCCCCGGGCGAGGCCATCACCGCGACCCCACCCGCGACCGCCAGGTCGCTCTCGCCCAGGCGCAACGACTGTGCGGCCAGGTGCAGGGTGACCAGGGACGACGAGCACGCCGTGTCGATCGTGACCGCCGGGCCCTCGAAGCCGAACGAGTACGAGATCCGGCCCGACGCGACACTGCCCGCATTGCCGTTGCCGACGTAACCCTCCAGAGCGGCCGGTACGTTCCCCGGGTGCGGCGCGTAGTCGTGGTACATCACCCCGGCGAACACACCCGTCCGGCTGCCGCGCAGCGTGGTCGGGTCGATCCCTGCCCGCTCGATCACCTCCCAGGTCGTCTCCAGGAGCAGCCGCTGCTGCGGATCGGTGGCCAGCGCCTCCCGGGGCGAGATCTCGAAGAAGCCCGCGTCGAACTCCGCGGCGTCGTAGAGGAATCCGCCGTGCCGGGTGTACGACTTGCCGGACGCCTCCGGGTCCGGGTCGAACAGCTCCTCGACGTGCCACCCACGATCCTCGGGGAACGCCCCTACCGCGTCGGTACCGGAGGCCACCAACCGCCACAGGTCGCCGGCGGACGAGACACCGCCCGGCAGCCGGCAGGCCGTGCCGACGATCACGATGGGATCGTCCGTGCCCGGCGGGGGTGTTGCCACGGCCGGGCTCGGCTCGGCCACTCCCGCCGCCTCGCCCAGCAATTCGCCGCGCAGGAACTCGGCGAGGGCGGCCGGGGTGGGCTGGTCGAAGACCAGCGTCGCGGGCAACCGCAGACCGGTGGTCACGCCCAGCCGGTTGCGCAGCTCGACCGCCGTGAGCGAGTCCATGCCCACGTCGCCGAACGCACGTCGTGCACCGAGCGTTTCGGGGTCGGCGCCGAGTACGCCCGCGACCTCGGCGCGGACCAGGTCGAGCAGTTCGCGCTCCTGATCGGCCGGACTCAGGCCGGCCAGTCGGGCGGTCAACGCCCCGCCGCCCGCCGACCGGGCCGCCGTGGCGACGCGTCGGCTCGGCCGGACCAGCCCGCGCAGTAGCGCCGGTACCGCGTCCGGCCGGGCCCGCAGGCCGGCCAGATCCAGCGGCGCCGGAATCGGCACCGCCGAGTCCGGCCCGTCGGCGCCGCCTCGGGGCCGCACCACGTGATCGAACAGGCGCAGTCCGTCCGCCGTGGCCAGCGGCCGGATGCCGGCCCGGGCCGCACGCCGCCGGTCCGCCTCCCCCAGCCCGGCGGTCATCCCGCCGGCCTCGGCCCACATCCCCCACGCCAACGACACCGCCGGCAGCCCGAGCGCCCGCCGGCGCAGCGCGAGCGCGTCCAGGAAGCCGTTGGCCGCCGCGTAGTTGCCCTGTCCGGGCCCGCCGAGCACACCCGCGACCGAGGAGAACAGCACGAAGCCCGCCAGGTCCTGATGCCGGGTCAACTCGTGCAGGTGCCATCCGGCGTCGACCTTGGGCCGCAGTACCGCCGCCAGCCGCTCGGGCGTGAGCGCATCGACCACGCCGTCGTCGATCACGCCCGCCGCGTGCACCACGGCGGTGAGCGGATAGGCCGCCGGCACGCTCGCGATCAGTGCGGCCAGCGCGTCCCGGTCGGCCACGTCGGCCGCCGCGACGGTGACCTCGGCGCCGAGGTCGGTCAGCTCGGCCAGCAACTCGCCCGCGCCCGGCGTTTCGAGGCCGCGTCGGCCGGTCAACAGCAGCCGTCGCATGCCGTGTTCGGTCACCAGGTGACGGGCGACCAGGGCACCGAGCACGCCCACACCGCCGGTCACCAGGACGGTCCCGTCCGGATCCCAGCCGCGCGTGTCCTCGACCGACCCCGAGCCGACCGCCGCCGACTCGATCCGCCGCAGTCTCGGCACGTACAAAGCCCCGCCACGCACCGCCAGTTGCGGTTCGTCGGCGTCGCGCGCACCCGCATGGGCCGCACCGAGCGCGGCCTCCGAGGCCGGCTCCCCGTCGTAGTCGATCAGTACGATCCGGCCAGGCTGTTCCGCCTGCGCCGACCGCACCAGACCGGCCACCGCGGCGGCGGCCGGGTCGGGATCCTCCCCCGCGGCCACCGCGAACGCGCCGCGCGTGAGCACCACGATGCGTTCGGCCTCCGACCGCAGGACCTCCAGCACCCGCGTGGTCTCCCGATGTGCCGAAGACGACGCGTCCTGCTCCGTCGGCCGCACCGCCACGACCACCGCGCCGGCACCGAACTCCCGGCCGTCCTCGCCCGGCGCCCCGATCGGAGCCGCTCCCTCGACCCACTCCACCTCGAACAACGCGTCCCGCTCGGGCGTTCGGGCCCCCTCCAGCTGATCCGCCGTCACCGTCCGGGTGGCCAGGGACTCGATCGAGACCACCGGCGCGCCGTTCCCGTCGGCGGCTGTGAAGGTCAGCTCGCCCGGGCCGGTCGAGCCGATCCGGATCCGCAGCTCGGTCGCGCCGGACGCGTGCAGCCGTACCCCGTTCCAGGCGAACGGCAGTCGGCGCCCCTCGGCCGCGTCCGGATCGGCCAGGCTCCGCACCGAGGCGATGTGCAGCGCGGCGTCGAGCAGGGCCGGGTGGAGGCCGAACCGGGCCGCGTCCGGGTGTTCGTCGGCCGGCAGCGCGGCCTCGGCCAGGATCTCGCCGCCGAACCGCCAGGCGGCGCGCAGGCCGCGGAAGGCCGGGCCGTAGTCGATGCCCGCCTCGGCCAGGGCCGCATACGCCTGAGAGACGTCGATCGGGCTCGCGCCGGCGGGCGGCCACGCCCCGGCGTCGCCGGACCGGGCCGGCGCCTCGGCGGCCTGCCCCGGGTCCTCCGACATGCTCAGGAAGCCCACCGCGTGCCGGGTCCAGGGCGCGTCCGCGTCGGCGTCGGCCGGTCGCGCGTACACCGCGATCGGCCGACGGTCGGCGGACTCACGCGCCCCGACGACCACCTGAAGCTGCACCGCGTCGCGCTCGCGCAGGATCAGCGGCGCCTCGATCACCAACTCCTCGACGGTGTCCAGGCCGACCTCGTCCCCGGCCCGGATCGCCGCCTCCACGAAGGCTGTTCCGGGCACCAGGACCGATCCGAACACCACATGCCCGGCCAGCCACGGATGGCCGCGCAGGGACAATCGCCCCGTCAGCACCACCGTCTCCGCGCCGCCGTCGGCCGCACCGCCCGCCACTCGCAACGACGCGGCGAGGAGCGGGTGGTCGGCCGCGCCGAGCCCGAGCCCGGACGCGTCGTCGGCGCCCACGGCGGGCTGGTCGATCCAGAACCGCCGGTGCTGGAAGGCGTACGTCGGCAGGTCGACCCGCCGGGCGCCGGAACCGGCGTACCACGCGGGCCAGTCCACCGTCGCGCCGTGCACGTGGGCCGTGCCGAAGGCAAGCAGCGCGCTCTCGCTCTCGGGCCGGTCCCGGCGCAGCGCGGCGGCGAACGCCGGTGCGTTCCCGCCCTCGTCCGCGTCCGCGTCCGCGTCCGCCAGGCTGTCCTGGGCCATCGCGGTCAGCACCCCGTCGGGGCCCAGTTCCAGGTAGGTGGTCACGCCCGCGTCGGCCAGGTGGGCGATCACGTCCCGGAATCGCACCGCCTCCCGAACGTGTGCCACCCAGTGCGCGGCGTCGAGCGGTCGCCCGGCGTCGGCGGGTCGACCGGTGAGGTTGGAGATCACCGGGACGCGCGGCACGTGGTGGGTCAGACCGGCCGCGATCCGGCCGAACTCGTCTAGCATCCCGGCCATCAGCGGTGAGTGGAACGCGTGGCTGACCCGCAGTCGTTTGGTCTTGCGGCCCTGCGCGGCGAACTCGGCGGCGACCGCGAGCGTCGCCTCGGCGGCCCCGGACAGCACGATTGAGCGTGGCCCGTTGATCGCCGCCACCGCCACCTCGCTCTCCCGACCGGTCAGCGCGGCGGCGACCTCCTCCTCCGTGGCCTGGACGGCGACCATCGCGCCGGTCGTGGGCATCGCCTGCATCAGCCGGGCCCGGGCGGCGACCAGGGTCGCGGCGTCGGACAGGGTGAGTACGTCCGCCACATGTGCGGCGGTCAGTTCGCCGAGCGAGTGTCCGGTGACGAAGTCCGGCCGCAGGCCCCAGGACGCGTACAGCCGGTACAGCGCCACCTCGATCGCGAACAGCGCCGGTTGTGCGTACACCGTCCGGTCGAGTTGTTCGGCCGCGTCCTCGACCAGGCCGAACACCACGTCGCGCAGCGGGTACGGAACGTGCCCGGCCAGTTCGGCGTCGAGGGCCGCGGCGACCTCGTCGAAGGCGGCGGCGAACACCGGTTGCGCGGCGTGCAGTTCGCGGCCCATACCGACGCGCTGGCTCCCCTGCCCGGTGAACAGGTAGGCCAGCGGCCCCGATCCGCCCGCACCGCCACGCACGACGCCGGCCGCGGGCGTGTTCGCCGCGAGTGCGTCGAGGCCGGCCAAAAAGCCCGCCGGGTCGTCGGCGACCACGATCGCGCGTTCGTCGAACCGGGCCCGGGCGGTGGCCAACGAATAGCCGACGTCGAGCACGTCGGCACTCCCCAGCGCCGCACCGCGCACGTGCGCGGCCAGTCGGGCCGCCTGGGCGCGCAGCGCGGCGGGGGTCCTGGCGGTGAGCAGCCACGGCGTCGTGCCCGACGCTCGCCGCGCACTCGCCTCCCCCGGTTCGGCCGGCAGGCCCCGATCGGCGGCCTCGGGCTGTTCGAGGATCAGGTGTGCGTTGGTCCCGCTCGCGCCGAACGCCGAGATCCCCACACGTCGGGGCCGGCCGGTCTCCGGCCAGGCCCGGGCCTCGGTGAGCAGCCGAACCGCGCCCGCCGACCAGTCCACGTGCGGGGTCGGTTCGTCGATGTGCAGCGTCCTGGGCAGTACGCCGTGCCGCATCGCCTCGATCATCTTGATCACGCCGACGATCCCGGCGGCGGCCTGGGTGTGGCCGATGTTGGACTTGGCCGAGCCGATCCACAGCGGCCGGTCCTCGGGCCGGTCCCGACCGTAGGTCGCGATCAGCGCCTGGGCCTCGATCGGGTCGCCCAGGGTGGTTCCGGTGCCGTGTGCCTCGACCGCGTCGATGTCGGCGGCGGTCAGCCGGGCGTCGCGCAGCGCCTGGCGGATCACCCGCTGCTGCGAGGGCCCGTTGGGCGCGGTCAGGCCGTTGGAGGCGCCGTCCTGGTTGACCGCGCTGCCGCGCAGGACCGCGAGGACCCGGTGGCCCAGGCGGCGGGCGTCCGCGAGCCGTTCGACCAGGACCAGACCGGTGCCCTCGGACCAGCCGGTGCCGTCGGCGGCGCCGGCGAACGCCTTGCAGCGCCCGTCCGCGGCCAGCCCGCGCTGTCGGGAGAACTCGACGAAGCCCAGCGGCGACGCCATCAGCGTCACCCCGCCGGCCAGCGCGAGGTCGCATTCGCCGCTGCGCAGCGAGTGGGCCGCGAGGTGCAGCGCGACCAGCGAGGACGAGCACGCGGTGTCCACTGTGACGGCCGGGCCCTCGAAGCCGAACGAGTAGGCGATCCGCCCGGACGCGACACTGGCCGCGTTGCCGTTGCCGATGTAGCCGCCGACCTCGTCGGGCACCCGGCTCAACCGGGCCGCGTAGTCCTGGCCGTTGAGGCCGGCGAAGACCCCGGTGCGGCTGCCGGCGAGGGTGGTGGGGTCGATGCCGGCCCGCTCGAACAGCTCCCACGCGGTTTCCAGGAGGAGCCGGTGTTGCGGGTCGGTGGCCAGTGCCTCGCGCGGCGAGATACCGAAGAACTCGGCGTCGAAGCCCGCGATGTCGGGCAGGAACGCACCCTGGCGGGTGTACGACTTTCCCGGTCGATCGGGGTCGGGATCATACAACTCCTCGACGTCCCAGCCTCGATCGGCGGGGAAGTCGCCGACCACGTCGATGCCTTCGGCCAGGATGCGCCACAGCTCCTCGGGGGATTCCGCGCCGCCGGGCAGCCGGCAGGCCGCGGAGACGATCGCGATCGGCTCGGGGGTCGGGTTGCGCGCCTCCTCCAACCGGGCCTGTGTGTCGTGCAGTTCGACGGTCAGCCGCTTGAGCAGGTGGCGGATCTGCTGGTCGCTCATGGTGGTTGTGCCTTTCGCGTGGACCGGCCGGTCGGGAGCTACCGGCGGGTCGGGGAATGCCGGCGGATCAGGAGATGCCGAACTGCTTGCCGATGAATTCGATGAGTTCGGCGTCGGTGGCCGCGTCGATCTCCTCGTCGATCGCGCCGACTTCCGGGCCGTCGGACCCGGCGCCGGGCGCCACGGCGGCGGCCCAGCGGGCGGCGATCGTGGTCAACCGCTCGGCCGAGGAGGCGTGTTCGACCGGATCGACGGCCGGGTCGCCGGCCGCGTGGGCGAGCAGCGCCTCCAGACGGTCGATCTCGGCCCGCACGGTCTCCGCGTCCACGATGGTCCGCGGCACGAGTTCGCCGCGCAGGAACTCGGCGAGCGCGTTCGGGGTCGGGTGGTCGAAGACCAGCGTCGCGGGCAATTTCAGACCGGTCTCGACGGTCAGCCGATTGCGCAGTTCGACGGCGGTCAGCGAGTCGAATCCCTGGTCCCGGAAAGGCTTTTTGGCCTCGACCGAGGCGGCCGAGGCGTGCCCGTGCACGATCGCCGCCTGGGTCCGGACCAGGTCGACCAGATGCGGTCGGCGCTGCTCCTCGGGGAGTTCGGCGAGCAGCGCGGTCAGCCTGCTCGCGGGGGTCTCGGCGCCGGCGGCACCGTGCGTCGCGGCCGGTCCGGCCGCCGGCGCCCGAAGCAGCTCGGCGACCAGCGGGTGCGCCCGGTCCCGGAACAGCACGTCCCAGTCGATGTCGCAGACCGTCAGGTGGCTCTCGTCGGCGTCGAGGACGTATCCGAGCGCCTGCACCGCGCGGGCCGGGTCGAGCATGGTCAGGCCCTGCCGGCCCAGTCGTTCCTCGATCTCCGGCGCGGCGATCCCGCCGCCGGCCCAGTGTCCCCAGGACACCGAGGTGGCGACCCGCCCGGCCTGCCGGCGGCGTGCCGCCAGCGCGTCCAGATAGGCGTTGCCCGGCGCGTAGTTGCCCTGCCCGGCCACCCCGCAGATCCCGGCCACCGAGGAGAACAGCACGAATGCCGACAGGTCGAGATCGCGGGTGAGTTCGTCCAGGTGCCGGGCGCCGTCCACCTTGACCCGCGACACCCGCTGCTGCTGCTCCACAGTCAGGTCCCCGATCACCGCGTCGTCCAGGATCGCCGCCGCGTGCAGCACCGCGGTCAGCGGGAACGCTTCCGGGACCCGGTCCAGTACGGCCGCCAGCGCGGCTCGATCGGCCACGTCGCACGCGGCGAACGAGACCTCGGCGCCGAGCGCGGTGATCTCCCGCGCGAGCCGTGCCGCGCCGGGCGCGTCCGCGCCGCTGCGGCTGACCAACAACACGTGCTCCGCGCCGCGTTCGGCCACCCAGCGGGCCACGTGTCCGCCGAGCGCGCCGGTGCCCCCGGTGATCAACACCGTGCCGGACGGCCGCCAGGTCGTGGCCGGCCGCGCCGCGCCGAGCGGCGCACGCACGAGTCGGCGGCCCCGAAGCCCGCTCGCCCGTACCGCCACCTCCTTCTCGTCCGCCGCCCCGGCCAGCACGGCCGTCAGTCGCGTCCACACCGGTGCCGTGGCATCCCCGGTCGGGTACTCGCCCGGCAGGTCGATCAGGCCGCCCCACGACCCGGGACTCTCCGCCGCGACGACTCCGCCGAAGCCCCACACCTGCGCCTGCTCGGGTACCCGTACCGGATCCCCCGCCTCGACGGACACCGCACCGTCGGTCGCCACCCACAGCGGCGCCGACACCCCGGCGTCGTCCAGCGCCTGGACCAGCGCGACGGTGGCCGCCGAGCCCCACGGCACCGCGTCGAACCCGGGCGCCGTGCCGTCGGCGAGCGCCAACAACGAGAGCACGCCGGCGATCGGCCCGCGCGGCCGCGCCACCAGGTCCCGCAACGCGGCGCGTTCACCCGCTCCACGCGCCACCGGAATCGGCTCCACCCGGGCCCCGGCGGCCGTCAGGACCGCCGTCAGGAAGTCCGCCCAGGCCGTCGCGGCCTCCGCCTCCGGGACCAGGAGCAGCCAGGTGCCGGCGAGCCTGCCGGGCCCGGTGCCGCCGACCGGACGCCAGACGATGCGGTGCCGCCACGCGTCGATCGTGGCGTCCGAGCGCCGCCGGTCCCACCACGACGACAACGCGGGCAATACCTCGCCCAACGACTCGGCCGAGGCGTCCGCCCCGAGCGCCGCCGCCAGTTCGACCCGATCGCCACGCTCCACCAGGTCCCAGAACGCGGCGTCGATCGACGCCGTCGATGCCGACGCCGAACCGGTCGCCGAGACCCCCTGTTCGGTGTCCCGAATCCAATACCGCCTGCGCTCGAACGGGTAGGTGGGCAGCTCGACGACCCGCGCCCCAACCCCGGCGAAACCGGCCGTCCAGTCGACCGCGACCCCGCGCACGAATGCCTCGGCAAGCGAGGTGTACAGGCGCTCCGCGCCACCGTGGTCGCGCCGCAACGTGCCCACCACAACAGGGTGTTCCACGCCGACCTCGTCGAGCGTGGCCTCGATCGCGGCGGTCAGCACGGGGTGCGGACTCGCCTCGACGAACACCCCGTGCCCGGTGGCGGCCAGACCCCGAATCGCCTCTTCGAAGCGCACGGTCTCGCGCAGGTTGGTCGCCCAGTACGCGCCGTCCATCTCCGCGGTGTCCAACCACTCCCCGGTGACCGTCGACCAGAGCGGAATCGTTCCGGAAACCGGCACTATCCCGGCCAGATCGGCGACGATCCGGGCGCGTATCTCCTCCACCTGCGCCGAATGCGACGCGTAGTCCACCGGTATCAGCCGGGCCCGGCCGTCCTCCTCGGTCACCGCCGCCACCAACTCGGCCAACGCGTCGGGCTCGCCGGAAACCACCACCTGACCGGGGCCGTTCACCGCCGCGACCGAGATCCGGCCGTCCCAGGCCGCGATCCGCTCGCGCACCGCCACGAGCGGCTCGGCCACCGAGGCCATCCCGCCCCGACCGGACAGCGCCACGATCGCCCGACTCCGCAGCGCCACCACCCGCGCGCCGTCGCGCAGCGACAATCCACCGGCCACCACCGCCGCCGCGATCTCACCCTGGGAGTGACCCACGAGCGCGTCCGGGACGACCCCGTACGCCCGCCAGACCTCGGCCAGCGACACCAACACCGCCCAGAGCACCGGCTGGACCACGTCCACCCGATCCAATGACGGCGCACCCTCGATCCCGGTCAACACCTCCACCGGCGACCAGTCGACGAAATCGGCCAGTGCGGTCGCGCACTCCTCGAACCGGGCCGCGAACACCCGGGACTCGCCGTACAGTTCCGCCGCCATACCTGCCCACTGCGAGCCCTGCCCCGGGAACACGAACACGGTCTTGCCGACCGGCCCGGCCGTCCCGGTCACCACGCCCGTCGGGCGATCACCGCGTGCCAGTGCCTCCAGGTTCGCCGATCGATCCGCCGAGCCGACCAGTACCGCGCGCTCCGCGAACGACGCCCGCGAGGCGACCAGCGAGAACGCCACATCCACGGGGTTCTCGTCGAGCACGCCCCGCGCCCCGGCGGCCTGTGCCCGCAGCGCGTCGGGTGTCCGGGCCGACAACACCCACGGGAACACGTCGTCGACGGGCGGGCGTTCGTTGGCCGGCCCGCTCTCCGGCGGGGCCAGTTCGAGGATCACGTGCGC
This sequence comes from Embleya sp. NPDC020630, assembly GCF_044334985.1. Lineage (NCBI taxonomy): Bacteria > Bacillati > Actinomycetota > Actinomycetes > Kitasatosporales > Streptomycetaceae > Embleya > Embleya sp. NPDC020630. Next base: position 482,922 of record NZ_JBIRUB010000005.1, on the reverse strand, counting down.
GTTGGTCCCGCTCACCCCGAAGGCGGACACCGCCGCCCGCCGGGGCCGATCCACCTCGGGCCAGGCACGCGCCTCGGTCAGCAGGCGCACCCCGCCCGAGGACCAGTCCACATGCGGCGTCGGCTCGTCCACGTGCAGCGTCTTCGGCAACACGCCGTGCCGCAGGGCCTCCACCATCTTGATCACCCCGGCCACCCCGGCGGCGGCCTGGGCATGCCCGATGTTGGACTTCAACGAGCCCAGCCACAACGGCCGGTCCTCGTCCCGGCCCCGACCGTAGGTGGCCAACAACGCCTGTGCCTCGATCGGATCACCCAGCGTCGTCCCGGTCCCGTGCGCCTCCACCGCGTCCACCTCACCGGCGGACAACCCGGCGTTGGCCAGCGCCGCGCGGATCACCCGCTGCTGCGACGGGCCGTTCGGCGCCGTCAACCCGTTCGACGCGCCGTCCTGGTTCACCGCCGAACCACGCAGCACGGCGAGCACCCGGCGGCCCGCGCGCCGCGCGTCCGACAACCGTTGCACCACCACGAGCCCGACGCCCTCGGCCCAGCCCGTGCCGTCGGCCGCGCCGGCGAACGCCTTGCACCTACCGTCGACGGACAGGGCGCGCTGCCGGGAGAATTCGACGAGCATGTTCGGCGACGCCATCACCGCGACCCCGCCGGCCAGCGCGAGATCGCTCTCGCCCGAGCGCAGCGACTGGGCCGCCAGGTGCAGCGCGACCAGCGACGACGAGCACGCGGTGTCCACCGTGACCGCCGGGCCCTCGAAGCCGAGGGTGTACGAGATGCGGCCCGAGGCGACACTGCCCGCGGTGCCGGTGCCGAGGTAGCCCTCCAGGCCCTCCGGGGTCTCGGTCAGGTCGCGCAGGTAGTCCTGGCCGGCCACGCCGGCGAACACCCCGGTCCGGCTGCCGCGCAGCGTGTCCGGGTCGATCCCGGCCCGCTCCAGCGCCTCCCACGAGGTCTCCAGAAGCAGCCGCTGCTGCGGGTCCATCGCCAATGCCTCGCGCGGCGAGATGCCGAAGAAGGCGCCGTCGAACTCGGTCGCCTCCGGCAGGAAGGCACCGTTGCGGGTGTACGACGTGCCGACCCGATCCGGATCGGGGTCGTACAGCCCCTCGACGTCCCACCCGCGGTCGGTGGGCAGCCCGCCCACCGCGTCCGTGCCGGCCGTCACCAGGCGCCACAGATCGGCGGGCGAGGCCACCCCGCCGGGCAATCGGCAGGCCATCCCGACGATCACCACGGGATCGTCGGTGGTGTCCGGCCCGGAGGCCGTCTCGACCACGTCCGCCGCCTCGACCCCGCCCAGCAGTTCGCCGCGCAGGAACTCGGCGAGCGCGTTCGGGGTCGGGTAGTCGAAGACCAGCGTCGCGGGCAACTTCAGGCCGGTCTCGGCGGACAGTCGATTGCGCAGTTCCACCGAGGTCAGCGAGTCGAATCCCTGATCCCGGAAGGGTTTGGCGACGTCCACGACGGCGGGGCTCGCGTGCCCCTGGACAACGGCCGCCTGGGCCCGCACCCTCTCCACGAGGAAGCGCGGGCGGTCGGCCGTACCGAGCGCGGCGAGTCGGGCGGCGAAGCCGTCGGCGGACGGGGCGTCGAGCGCGGCCGGGCGGGCACCGGTAGCGCCGCCGGTCGCGTCGAGCAGTTCGGTGACCAGCGGGGCGCGGCGGTCGCGGAACAGCACGTCCCAGTCGATGTCGCAGACCGTCAGGTGGCTGTCGCCGGCGTCGAGAACCCGGCCCAGCACCCGGATGGCGAGTTCGGGATCGAGCATCCGCAATCCCTGGCGCCCGAGTCGTTCCTCCACCTCGGGTGCGGCGATGCCGCCACCGGCCCAGTGGCCCCAGGAGATGGCCGTCGCGGGCAGTCCGGCGGCCCGGCGGCGGGCCGCCAGCGCGTCCAGATAGGCGTTGCCCGGCGCGTAGTTGCCCTGTCCCGGCACCCCGCAGATGCCCGCGAGCGAGGAGAACAGGACAAACGCGGACAGGTCGAGATCGCGGGTGAGTTCGTCCAGGTGCCGGGCGCCGTCCACCTTGACCCGCAGCACGCGGTCGAGTTGATCGAGGGTCAGATCGGCGATCACCGCGTCGTCGAGCACCGCGGCGGTGTGCACGACGGCGGTCAGCGGCAGGTCGGCCGGGATGGCGGCGAGTACGTCGGCCAGCGCCGCACGGTCGCCGACGTCGCACGCGGCGAACGAGACCCGGGCACCGAACGCGCCCACCTCGGCCGCGAGCGCCGCCGCTCCCGGGGCGTGCGCTCCGGACCTGCTCACCAACAACACGTGCGGCGCGCCGCGTTCGGCCACCCAGCGGGCCGCGTGCCCGCCCAGCGCGCCGGTGCCGCCGGTGACGAGCACGGTCCCGGTGGGCTGCCAGGGCGTCGGGTCCGGGCCGGTGTCCGGCGCGGCCCGGACCAGCCTGCGCGCCCAGATCGCCGCGTCGCGCACCGCGATCTCGGTCTCGCCCGTGGCCCCGGAGAGCACGGCGACCAGTCGGTCGGCCGCCGCCCCGGTCGGGATCCGCGCCGGGAGGTCGATCAGGCCGCCCCACAGGTCGGGCAGTTCGGCCGCGGCGATCCCGCCGAAGCCCCATACCTGGGCCTGTTCGGGCACCCGCACCGGGTCCTCGGCGCCGATCGACACCGCACCGCCGGTCACGGCCCACACCGGGGCGACCACACCCGCGTCCCCCAGGCCCTGGACCAGCGCCAGAGTCGCCGCCGCACCCCACGGCACCGCGGCGAAGCCGGGCACCGGGCCCTCGGCCAGGGCGAGCAACGACACGATGCCGGCGACGGGTCCGCCCGCCGCCGCGACCGCGTCCGTCAGCAGGTCCCGCAGCGTCCCACGATCCGCGTCCTCCCGAGCCACCGCCAGCGGCACCACCCGGGCGCCGGCAGCCGCGAGCGCATCGCCGAACCACTCGGCCCACGGCGCGACCTCGGGGTCGTCCGGCACCGCAAGCAGCCAGATCCCATCCGGCCGCGACCGCCCCGGATCGGCCACCGGACGCCAGACGATCCGGTGTCGCCAGGACTGCGTCACCGCGCCGGACCGCCGCCGCTCCCACCAGGACGACAGGGCCGGGAGTACCGCGCCCAACGGCTCGGCCAGATCCCCGTCCACGTCCCCGAGGGCAGCCGACAACCCCGCCGGGTCACCACCCTCGACGAGTTCCCAGAAGGCCGAGTCCGCCACGGCCTCCACCGGTTCGGTGTGCTCACCGGTGTCCAGCCAGAACCGCTCGCGCTGGAAGGCGTAGGTGGGCAGCGAGACCCGCGGCAGGGTGCCCTCGGCAAACGCGAACGCGGCCTCCCAGGACACCGGCACCCCGCGGACGAACGCCTCCGCGAGCGAGGTGTGCAGCCGAAGCAGATCGCCCTGCTCCCTGCGCAGCGTGCCGACTACGACCGGGTCGACCGCGCCGGCCGCCTCCAGGGTGTCCTGGATCGCGGCGGTCAGCACGGGGTGCGGGCTCACCTCGACGAACACACCGTGATCGGTCTCGGCAAGGCCGCGTACCGCCTCCTCGAAGCGCACGGTCTCGCGCAGGTTGGTCGCCCAGTACGCGGCGTCCATCTCGGCGGTGTCCAGCCAGTCCCCGGTCACCGTCGACCACACCGGGACCGTCCCGGACACCGGCGCGATCGCGGCCAGATCCGCGACGATCCGCGCCCGGATCTCCTCCACCTGCGCCGAATGCGACGCGTAGTCCACCGGGATCAACCGCGCCCGACCGCCCTCGTCGGTCACGGCCGCCACCAACTCGGCCAACGCGTCCGGTTCACCGGACACCACCACCTGACCCGGACCGTTCACCGCCGCGACCGAGATCCGCCCATCCCACGCCGCGATCCGCTCCCGCACCGTCGGCTCGGGCAGCGCCACCGACGCCATCCCGCCCCGCCCCGACAAGGCCAGGATCGCCCGGCTGCGCAGGGCGACGACCGTGGCGCCGTCCTCCAGTGACAACCCGCCGGCCACCACCGCCGCCGCGATCTCACCCTGGGAGTGACCCACGAGCGCGTCCGGGAGGACTCCGTACGCCCGCCAGACCTCGGCCAGCGACACCAACACCGCCCACAACACCGGCTGGACCACGTCCACGCGATCCAACGACGGCGCACCCTCGACCCCGGTCAGTACGTCGACCAAGGACCAGTCCAGATGCGGTTCGACGGCCTTGGCGCACTCGTCGAAACGGGCCGCGAACACCGGTGCCTGGGCGTACAGGTCGGCGGCCATGCCGGTCCACTGCGAGCCCTGGCCGGGGAAGACGAAGACGGTGCGGCCGGGTGCCCCGGCCGTGCCGGTGACCACGGCCGGGGTCTGCTCGCCGCGCGCCAACGCGTCGAGCCCGGCGACCAGTTCCGTACGGTCCGCGCCCAGGACGACGGCACGCTCGCCGAGGACCGAGCGGGAAGAGACGAGCGCGAAGCCGACCTCGGCCGCGCCGGGCACGTCGGTCAATCGAGCCGCCTGCGCGCGCAGCGCCGGTACCGACTTGGCGGAGAGCACCCACGGAATCGACGGCGCCGACACGGTCGTCGGCGGCTCGGCGACCTCCCGGTCCTCGTCCGGCAGTTCCAGGATCACGTGTGCGTTGGTCCCGCTCACCCCGAACGCCGACACCGCCGCCCGCCGAGGCCGATCCACGTCCGGCCACGGCCGGGACTCGGTCAACAACCGCACCCCGCCCGACGACCAGTCCACATGCGAGGTGGGCTCGTCCACGTGCAACGTTTCGGGCAGCACGCCGTGGCGCAGCGCCTCGATCATCTTGATCACCCCGGCTACCCCCGCTGCGGCCTGGGCGTGCCCGATGTTGGACTTCAACGAGCCCAGCCACAGCGGCTGTTCCGGCGTGCGGTCGCGGCCGTAGGTGGCGAGCAGTGCCTGGGCCTCGATCGGGTCGCCGAGCCGGGTGCCGGTGCCGTGTGCCTCGACCGCGTCCACGTCGGCCGGGGTCAGGCCGGCGTTGGCGAGTGCCCGGCGGATCACCCGCTGCTGCGATGGGCCGTTGGGGGCGGTGAGTTGGCTGCTGGTGCCGTCCTGGTTGACCGCACTGCCCCGAAGGACGGCGAGCACCCGGTGGCCGGCCTGACGGGCGTCCGAGAGCCGTTCCAGGACGAGCAGGCCGACGCCCTCCGCCCAGCCGGTACCGTCGGCGGCGCCGGCGAACGCCTTGCAGCGGCCGTCGGCAGACAGTCCGCGCTGGCGGGCGAACTCGACGAACATCCCGGGCGAGGCCATCACCGTGGCCCCGCCCGCGAGGGCGAGGTCGCATTCGCCCGAGCGCAGCGACTGGGCCGCCAAGTGCAGCGCGACCAGCGACGACGAGCACGCGGTGTCGACGGTCACCGCCGGACCCTCGAAGCCGAAGGTGTACGAGATCCGGCCCGACGCGACGCTGGTGGTGCTGCCCGTCAACACGTAGCCGTCGACCCGGTCGGGCGTGGACTTGTACAGGCGTGGCGTGTACTCCTGCGCGATCACGCCGGCGAAGACGCCGGTGGCCGAGCCGCGGACCGCCGCCGGGTCGATCCCGGCGTCCTCCAGCGCCTCCCAGGCGGTCTCCAGGAGCAGTCGCTGCTGCGGGTCGGCGGCCAGCGCCTCGCGCGGCGATACGCCGAAGAACGCTGCGTCGAACTCGGCGGCGTCGTGCAGGAATCCGCCCTGTCGGGTGTACGTCTTGCCGACCGCGTCCGGGTCCGCGTCGTAGAGGCCGTCCAGGTCCCAGCCCCGGTCGGTGGGGAAGCCGCCGATCGCGTCCCGGCCCTCGGCCACCAGCCGCCACAGGTCCGCCGCCGAATGCACGCCCCCGGGCAGCCGGCAGCCGATGCCGACCACGGCGATCGGCTCGTTCCGGGCCTCCTCGTTCTCCCGCAACCGGCGCCGGGCCTGGTGCAGGTCGGCGGTCACCCGGGTCAGGTAGTCACGCAGCTTCTCTTCGTTCGCCATGGGGTATCAGCCTTTTTCCGTGCGGCGGCTTCGCCGTGATGTGGTACGCGTCGGGGTGCCCGGCCGGCCCGCGTGGATCCACGCGGGCCGCTCGGGCGTGCTCGGTCCTGCTCCTGCCTGGGTGAGCGCGCTGTGCCGGCTCAGGAGATGCCGAGTTCGTTGTCGATGAAGTCGAAGAGTTCGTCGTCCGTACCCGCGCCGAGTCGGGCGATCACCGCCGAGGTCGGATCCTGCGGGGCGTCGACGCCGAGCCGGCCGAGCAGCCCGTACAGCCGGGCGACCGCATCGGTGCGAAAGCCCTCGTCGGGACCGGCCCCGGCGTCCAGCAGGTCGGTCAACGACACCTGCCAGCGATCGAGTTCGGCGAGCAGTCGGCCGCCGTCCGGGACGGCCGGGGCCGGGGCGAGCAGGTCACGCAGGTGCTCGGCCAGCGCGATCGGGGTGGGGTGGTCGAAGGCCAGCGTGGAGGGCAGGTCCAGGCCGGTGCCGGCGTTGATCCGGTTGCGCAGCTCGATCGCGCCGAGCGAGTCGAACTCGGCCTCCAGAAAACCGCGTTCGGGTGCGATGGAGGCGGGTCCGTCGTGGCCGAGCACGGCCGCGGCGGTCTGGCGCACGAACAGCAGGAGTTCGCGACGCTGTTCGTCGACCGGGCGACCCGCGAGGCGATCGCGCAGGCCGACGGCGGGTTTGCGGCTGCTCCGGGCCGCGCCGCGCTGGGCGGGCACCCGGGCCTGGCCGGCCGCGCGGGTCAGGCCGGCGAGTACGCCGGCGGCCGCGTCCGGGCGCAGTGTGCCGGTGTCGATGCGGGCCGCGATCGGTGCGGGCAGCGGGGTGTCCAGGGCCCGGTCCAGCAGGTCGAGGGCGGTGTCGGTGCGCATCGGGGCCAGGCCGCTGCCCGCGAGCCGGCGCCGGTCGACGTCGGTCAGGTGTGCGGCCAGGCCGCCCGCCTCGGCCCAGTGGCCCCAGCCGATCGAGGTGGCGGCCAGGCCGAGGCTGTGCCGGTGGTGGGCGAGCGCGTCGAGGAAGGTGTTGGCCGCGGCGTAGGCGCTCTGCCCGGGGTTGCCGAGTACGCCGACGGCGGACGAGTAGAGCACGAAGGCGGACAGGTCCAGGTCGGCGGTGAGCGTGTGCAGGTGCCAGGCGGCGTCGACCTTGGGCCGCAGTACGGCGTGCAGGCGGTCGGGGTCGGTGCCGGTGAGCGCGCCGTCGGCGACCACACCGGCGGTGTGCACGATCGCGGTCAGCGGGTGTGCGGTCGGGATGCCGGCCAGCAGCTCGGCGAGCGCTGTCGGGTCGGCCACGTCGCACGCGGCGATCTCGACCGTGGCACCGGCGGTCGCCAGTTCGGCGCGCAGTTCGGCCGCGCCGGGGGCGGCCGGGCCGTGCCGGCCGACCAGGAGCAGGTGTCGAGCGCCGTGTTCGGCGACCAGGCGGCGGGCGGCGAGGGCACCGAGGGTGCCGGTGCCGCCGGTGATCAGGACCGTGCCGGCGGGGTCGAAGGGGGTGGGGGTGGGCGCGATGGTGAGGACGAGTTTGCCGGTGTGGCGGGCCTGGCTCAGCCGGCGCAGCGCCGGGATCGCGTGTCGGGCGTCCCACGCGGTGACCGGCAGCGGGGTGAGCGTGCCGGTCGCGAACAGCGGGGCCAGGGCTCGCAACATGCGCGCGACGTGCGCGGGGTCCAGGGTCAGCAGGTCGAAGGCCCGGTAGTCGACCCCTGGGTGTGCTGCGCGCACCTGGGCCGGGTCGCGCGGGTCGGTCTTGCCCAGTTCGACGAATCGGCCGCCGCGGGCGAGCAGTCGCAGGGAGGCATCGGTGAACTCGCGGGCGAGCGCGTTGAGCACGATGTCGACGCCCCGGCCTGCGGTGGTGTCCCGGAAGCGGTCCTCGAAGTCGAGGGTGCGGGAGGAGGCGATGCGCTCGTCGGGCAGGCCCTGGGCGCGCAGCGTGGGCCACTTGGCCGGGCTCGCGGTGCCGTGTACGTCGGCGCCCAGGTGTCGGGCGAGTTGTACGGCGGCGGTACCGACCCCGCCGGTGGCGGCGTGTACCAGGACCGATTCCCCGGCGCGCAGCCCGGCCAGTTCGACCAGGCCGTGGTAGGCGGTCAGGAACGCCACGGGCACGGTGGCGGCCTGGGCGTACGTCCACCCGGTCGGGATCGGGGTGAGCAGGCGGTGGTCGACCACGGCCCGGGACCCGAGCACACCGGGCAGCAGGCCCATCACCCGGTCGCCGACCGCGAGTTCCGTGACGTCCGGGGCGACTTCGAGGACCCGGCCGGCGCCCTCCGCGCCGATCCGGGCGGCGCCGGGGTAGACACCGAGGGCGATCAGCACGTCGCGGAAGTTCAGCCCGGCGGCGCGCAGCGCGATCCGGACCTGGCCGGGCGCCAACGGCGCGGCGGCCTCGGGGGCCGGCAGCATCGCGACGTTGTCGATCGTGCCCGGTTCGGTGACGTCGAGCCGCCACGGTTCGTCGGCGCGCGGTGGCTCCAGCGCGTCGTCGGGGCGCACCCGGGCCAGCCGCGGCGTGAGGATGTCGCCGCCGCGCAGCGCGAGTTGCGGCTCGGGTGCGGCCAGTGCGGCGGGCAGTGCGGCGAGCGAGTCGGGATGGGTGTCCAGGTCGAGCACGCGCAGCCGGCCCGGGTGTTCCCCGGCGGCGGCCCTGACCAGGCCCCACAGACCGGCGGTGGTCGGGTCGCGCACATCTTCGCCGGGGTGGGTGGCGATCGCCTCGCGGGTGATCAGGACCGGTGTGATGTCGCCGAGTTCGGGGTCGGCCAACCAGGAGCCCAGGAGCGTTGCGGCCCGCTCGGTGACCGCGTGTGTGGCCACGACGGTGCCCAGTTCCGGGATCGGCCGGGCGAACGGGACCAGCACACGGGCGGGGCGGGGGGCGCCGGCGGCCAAGGCGGCCCGCAGCGCGTCGAGGTCGGAGTGGAACACCACCGACCGGTCGTCGGCTTCGGCGAACGCGGTGAGACCGAGCGGGTCGGTGGGCTCGCCGAGGATGACCCAACGGCCCTGCTCCGCCGTCGACTCGCCCGGCGGCACGGGCATCCAGTCGACCCGGTACCAGAAGTCCGCGGCCGAGTCCGGGCCCGAACCCGGGTCGGAGCCCGGTCGGGTCGCGAGCCGGTCCGCCGGGATCGCGCGCAGCGTGAGCCGGTCGATCGTCACGACCGGCGTGCCCTGGTCGTCGGTGGCGGTCAGGGCGATCGTGTCCGGGCCGATCGGGCTGATCCGGACCCGCAGTTCACGGGCGCCGTCGATGTGCGCGGTGGCCCCGGCCCAGGCGAACGGCAGCCGGGTGGGCGCGGCCGGGTCGGAGCCGGGCAGCAGCGCCACCACGGCGTGCAGCGCGGCGTCGAGCAGCGCGGGGTGGACCCGGTGGCCGATCTCCTCGACGTGGTCGGGCAGTTCCACCTCGGCGAGCAGGTCGTCGCCGGCCCGCCAGGCGGCGATCAGGCCCTGGAACGCCGGGCCGTAGTGGTAGCCCAGGGCGGCAAGGCGGTCGTAGACGTCGTCGACGTCGATCGGGCTCGCCCCGGGTGGCGGCCACGCGGTGTCGTTCGGTGCGGGGGTCGTGTCCCGGGCCGGGTCCAGTCGGCCGGTGGCGTGTCTGGTCCAGGTCTCGGTGTCGGCGGCCCGCGAGTGTACGGTCAGCGCCCGGGTGCCGTCCGGCTGTTCGGCGCCGACGGCGAGTTCGATCCGGACCGGCTCCGCGTCGGGCAGCACCAGCGGTGCGGCCAGCACGAGTTCGCCGATGCCGCCGGCGCCGCTCTGTTCGGCGGCGTACAGCGCGAGGTCGACGAAGGCGGTGCCGGGCAACAGGACCGTGTCCTGGACCGCGTGGTCGGCGAGCCAGGGTCGGTTCTTGGTGGACAGGGTCCCGGTCCAAACCCGGCCGGAGCCGTCCGCGCGGGTCAGATCCGCGCCCAGGAACGGGTGTTCACTCGGGTCGAGACCGGCCGAGGTCGCGTCGGTGCTCGCCCGGGACGTGTCCAGCCAGTACCGGCGACGTTGGAACGCGTAGGTGGGCAGGTCGACCCGGCCGATCTCGCGCCCCTCGCGGCGTGTCGCGGTCCAGTCGACGGGTGTGCCGGTGACGTGCAGCCGGGCCAGCGCGTGGGTGAACGTCGCCGGTTCGGGGCGGTCGGCACGCAGCGCGGCGACCACGACCGCCGACGGGTCGTCCAGGTTCGCCAGGGCGAGCGCGGTCAGCACGGCGTCGGGGCCGAGTTCGAGGAAGGTGGTGGTGCCGAGGTCGGCGAGTCGGCGGATGCCGTCGCAAAAGCGCACCGCCTCGCGGATGTGCCGGACCCAGTAGTTCGGATCGGCGAGTTCGGCGGCGTCGGCGAGGTCCCCGGTCAGGTTGGACACGATCGGGATGCGCGGCGCGCCGAAGCGTATACCCGCCGCCACCGCGCGGAACTCGTCCAGCACGGCGTCCATGTGCGGGGAGTGGAACGCGTGGCTCACCCGGAGTCGTTTGCTCTTGCGACCGGCGGTCCGCCACCGGTCGGCGAGCGCTTCGACGAGGTCGGCCGTACCCGAGATCACCACCGAGTCGGGGCCGTTCACCGCCGCGATACCGACCTCGGTGGGGTGGCCGGCGATCAGGGCGGCGATCTCGTCCTCGGTGCCCTGGAGCGCGACCATCGCACCGGTGGCGGGCAGTTGGCCCATCAGACGGCCCCGGGCGACGACCAAGGCGGCGGCGTCCGGGAGGTCGAGCACGCCGGCGATGTGGGCCGCGGTCAGTTCGCCGATCGAGTGGCCGATCAGGTGGTCGGCACGCACTCCGTACGCCTCGGCGAGGCGGTACAGCGCGGTCTCGATCGCGAACAACGCGGGTTGGGTGTGAGCGGTTTCGCCGAGCATCGCGGCCTCGGCACTTCCCGGTTCGGCGAACAGCAGGTCGCGCAGCGGGCGTTCGAGGGCCGCGTCCAGGTATTTCAGCGTCTCGTCCAGGGCGCGGGCGAACACCGGTTCGGCGGCGTAGAGTTCGCGGCCCATGCCGATGCGCTGGCTGCCCTGGCCGCTGAACAGCACGGCGAGCGGCGCGCTCGGGCGGGCGACTCCCTCGATCAGGTTGGCCGCGTCGAGGCCGTCGACGAGCGCGTCGAGCCCGCGCACCAGGTCGTCCCGTCCGTTGCCGGTGATCACCGCACGGTGCGCGAGGGTGTCCCGGGTGCCGGCCAGGGCCAGGGCCAGGTCGCCGAGCGCGAGGTCGGGTCGCTGGGCCAGGTGTGTCCGCAGCCGGGCGGCCTGAGCGGGCAGCGCGTCCTCGCTCGCGGCGGACAACGTCCACGGCCCGGCGTCGTCCCGGGCCGCCTGGGTCGGCGGCGCCTCGATCGGGGCCTGCTCCAGGATCACGTGCGCGTTGGTGCCGCTGATCCCGAACGAGGACACCGCGGCGCGGCGCGGCCGGTCGGTGTCGGGCCAGGGGGTGGGCTCGGCGAGCAGACGCACCCCGCCCCGGGCCCAATCCACGTGCGGCGACGGTGCGTCCAGGTGCAGCGTGCGCGGGAGTTCGCCGTGTCGCATGGCCTCGATCAGCGCGATCACGCCGGTGACGCCGGCGGCGGCCTGGGTGTGTCCGAGGTTGGACTTGACCGAGCCGACCAGCAGCGGTCGATCGGCCGGCCGGTCCGCGCCGTACGTGGACAGCAGCGCCTCGGCCTCGATCGGGTCACCCAGAGTGGTGCCGGTCCCGTGCGCCTCGACCGCGTCGACCTCGGCCGCGCTCAGCCCGGCGTCGTGCAGCGCGGCGCGGATCACCCGCTGCTGCGCGGGCCCGTTGGGCGCGGTCAGGCCGTTGGACGCGCCGTCCTGGTTGATCGCGCTGCCCCGCAGCACGGCGAGTACGGGATGCCCGTTGCGGCGCGCGTCGGAGCGGCGCTCAAGGAGAACCAGGGCCGCGCCCTCGGCCCACGCTGTACCGTCCGCGGCGGCGGCGAACGGCTTGCAGCGGCCGTCGGGGGCGAGCCCGCGCTGCCGGCTGAACTCGGTGAACATGCCGGGCGTGGACATCACGGTGACGCCGCCGGCCAGCGCGAGGGTGCACTCGCCCGCGCGCAACGAACGCGCCGCCAGGTGCAGCGCGACCAGGGACGACGAGCACGCGGTGTCGATCGTGAGCGCCGGGCCCTCCAGGCCGAGGGTGTACGCGAGCCGCCCGGACGCGACGCTGGTCAGCGCGCCGGTGAGCAGGTGTCCGGCGTGGTCCTCGGATGCCTCGTGCAGGCGCGGCCCGTACTCCTGCGGCATGGTGCCGACGAAGACGCCCGCCCGGGTGCCGCGCAGTGTGCTCGGGGCGATGCCCGCCCGCTCGACCACCTCCCACGCGGTCTCCAGGAGCAGCCGCTGCTGCGGATCCATCGCGGCGGCCTCGCGCGGGCTGATCCCGAAGAAGCCCGCGTCGAAGGTGTCGGCGGCGGGCAGGAACCCGCCCGCGCGTACGTAGGTCGTCCCGGGTCGGCCGTGCTCGAGGTCGGGGTCGTGGAGCGCGTCGAGGTCCCAGCCACGGTTGGTCGGGAACGGGCCGATGGTGTCGGTGCCGGTCGCGAGCAGGTCCCACAGCGCCTCGGGGGTGTCCGCGCCGCCGGGCCACCGGCCGCCGGCCGCGACGATGACGATCGGATCGTCCTCGGGCGCGGCCGGCGCCGGGCCGGTCCCGGGCGCGCCGGCATCCGCGGGCACGGTGCCGGCCGTGCGGTGCGCGAGATGGCCGGCGACGGCCCGGGGGGTCGGGTGGTCGAACGTCAGCGAGGCGGACAGCGCGGTCCCGCTCGCGGCGGCCAGCCGGTCGCGGAACTCCAGCGCGCCGACCGAGTCGAAGCCGAGGTCCTTGAAGGTGCGATCGGGGTCGACCGCACCGGGGCCGGCGTGGCCGAGCACGACGGCGGCGGTGGCGCGGACGAGGACGAGGGGGTCGAGGGCGGTGCGTCCGGGGTCGTCGCTGTGGTGCGAACCGCCGTCGCTGCTTGAGGAGTTACCGGCACCAATGCCCTCGGTTCGCACGGATCCGGCTGCCCCGCCCGCCGGCGCCGCCGTCGGTTCCGCGATCCAGTGCGCTGTCGGCAGGAAGGCGTACGTGGGCAGTTCGGTCCGTCGGGCGTCGGCCGGCAGCGCGGCGGTCCAGTCCACGGGAACGCCGTGGACGTACGCCTGGGCGAGCGAGGTCAACAACCGGCGTGCCCCGCCGTCGTCGCGCCGCAGCGTGCCCACCGTCAGCGCCGCGGTGGCATCCTCGGCGCCGGCTCCGTCGAGGATCTGCCGAAGTCCCATGGTCAACACGGGGTGCGGACTCGCCTCGACAAAGGCGCGCCGGCCGTCGGCGAGCGCGGCGCGGACCGCGTCCTCGAAGCGCACGGTGCCGCGCAGGTTGCGATACCAGTAGTCGGCGTCGAGCCCGGCGGTGTCCAGCGGGCCGCCGGTGACCGTGGAGTAGAACGTGACGTCGCTCGATGCCGGTGCGAGTCCGTCGAGTTCGCGGGCCAGGTCGACGCGCAGCGGCTCCACGTGGGCCGAGTGCGAGGCGTAGTCGACCGGGATGGACCGGACGTCGACGCCCGCCTCGGTGTAGTCGGCGAGCAGCTTGTCCAGCGCGTCGCGGTCACCGGAGACCACGGTGGACGAGGGGCCGTTGATCGCTGCGATCGCGATCCGGCCGGCCTGTACGCCGGGCGCGGCGCGCACCTCGTCGGCCGGGAGCGGTATGGAGGCCATGCCGCCACCGAGCGCGAGGCCGGCCAGGAGCCGGCTGCGCCGGGCGACCAGACGCGCGGCATCGGCCAGGGTGAGCGCGCCGGCGATGTGCGCGGCGGCGATCTCGCCCTGCGAGTGGCCGATCACCGCGTCCGGGCGCACGCCGAACGCCTCCCACAGGCGGGCCAGCGACACCATCACGGCGAACAGCGCGGGTTGTACGACGTCGACGCGGTCGAGCCCGGGTGCCCCGGGCACGTCCCGCAGGACGTCGTGCGGCGACCAGTCGACGTGCGGCGCGAGCGCGTCCGCGCAGGCCTCCAGGTGTGTCGCGAACACCGGCGATTCGGCCCGGAGTTGCCGAGCCATGCCGATCCACTGGGAGCCCTGGCCGGGGAAGACGAACACGGTGGAGGTGTGCGGGTGGGCGACGCCGGTGACCGCGCCGGCGCTGGGCAGACCGGCGGCCGACGCGGCGGCGGCTTCGCGGAGTTCGGCCGCGTCCTCGCCCAGGAGCACTACCCGGTGGGTGAATGCGGTGCGGTGGGCAGCGAGGGTGAGTGCGACGTCCTCGGGCGCGGCGTCCACCGTCGCGAGCCGGCCGGCCTGGCCGGGCAGCGCGCGCGGGTCGCGGGCGGACAGCGGCCACGGCAGGACGGAGGCGACGAGCGCACGGGGGCCGTCGGGCGCGGAATCCGGGGCCACCGCCGCGGGCGCCTCGCCCACCACCACATGGCAGTTCGTACCGCCCATCCCGAACGAGCTGACCCCCGCGAGGAGCGGCCGATCCGGGTGCGGCCACGGTCCCGCTTCGGTCTGCACCCGCAGTCCGTTCCCGGCCGGGTCGATCGCCGGGTTCGCGGTGGTGTGGTGCAGGGTCGCGGGCAGCGTACGTCGGCGGATTCCGAGTACCGTCTTGAGCAGTCCGACGATGCCGGAAGCGCCCTCCAGGTGACCGATGTTGGTCTTCACCGAGCCCACCGCGAGCCGGTCCGCGCCGGTGCGGCCGGTGCCGTAGGCGGTGCCGAGCGCGGCGGCCTCGATCGGGTCGCCGACGCGCGTGCCGGTGCCGTGCAGTTCGACGTACTGGATCCGGTCGGGCGCCACCCCGGCGGCGGCCGCGGCGCGGCGCAGCACCTCGGTCTGGGCGCCGACGTCCGGCACCGTGAGGCCGTCGGTGTCGCCGTCGCTGGTGACCGCGCTGCCGTGGATCACCGCGTGGATCGGGTCGCCGTCGGCCAGCGCCCGGTCCAGCGGCTTGAGCAGCAACACCGCGCCGCCCTCGCCGCGTACGAAGCCGTTGGCGCGGGCGTCGAAGGTGAACGAGCGGTGGTCCGGGGACAACGCGCCGAAACGTTCCGCGGCGACGGTGCTCTCCGCCGCCAGGTTCAGGTGCACGCCGCCGGCGAACGCGACGGTGGACTCGCCGCTGCGCAGGCTCTCGCAGGCCAGGTGTACCGCGACCAGCGAGGAGGATTGCGCGGTGTCGACGGTCAGGCTCGGGCCGTGCAGGTCCAGGGCCCAGGACAGGCGGTTGGCGATCAGCGCTCGGGCGACGCCGGTGAAGGTGTGCCGGGTGATCGCGTCGGTTCCGTACCGGTGCACCACGGTGGACCAGTCGCCGGCGATCGCGCCGACGAACACGCCGGCCCGGGTGCCCGCGAGGGATCCGGGCAGGAGGCCGGCGTCTTCGGCGGCCTCCCACCCGAGTTCGAGGGCCAGCCGCTGGTGCGGGTCCATCGCGTCGGCCTCGCGTGGCGAGATGCCGAAGAACGCCGCGTCGAAGGTGTCCACCCGGTCGAGGTAGCCCCCGGGCCGCAGCTCCGCGCCGCGCCGGCGCTCGGTGCCCGCCTCGCCGACGGCGTCCACACCGTCCGCGAGGAGCCGCCAGAACGCGGCGGGGTCGGCGGCGCCCGGCAGCCGGCAGGCGGTTCCGATGACGGCGATCGCGGCGCCGTGCCGATCGCGGTCGCCGGCGGTGTTCTCACTGGTCGTCATCATCGCGGAGTGTCGCCCCCCATGCCGAACGGTCCGATCCCGAACGGCGACGAGTGCGCCGAACGACCTCAGGATTCGTCCGGCGCACCCCGCCCGAATACCCCTGTCGATCCCCTACCGACCCCATAGCGGAAGGGGTCCGAAACGACCCCTGTCGGGGCATGCGGAGGGCCGCCGCGCCGGATGCGCGGCGGCCCTCGGTCGTGCTCCCCGATCGGGGTCGATTCAGCCCGCGATCTCCTCCTCCAGCCAGGGCGGGAGGTCCAGTCGGCGGGCCACCCCGAGTTTGCGGTACACCCGGGTCAGGTGTTGTTCGACGGTGCTGACCGTGATGAACAGCCGGCGGGAGATCTCCCGGTTGGTCTGGCCCTGGGCGGCCAGCGCCGCGACGCGGCGTTCGGCGTCGCTCAGACCCGCGCCGGGCTGCTCGTCGGCGCCCGGGGAGGCGCTCGCGGAGTGGCTCGGGGAGGCGCTCCGGGACACCGCCGGCAACGTGATGCGAGCCGTTTCGCGGTGCTCGGGCCGCCCGGGGCGTTCGGCGATCCGGTCCGCCTCGCGGTTCGTCGCGGGTTCGTGGATCGGCGCCGGCTCGGGTGTCGTGCCGCGCAGGCGAGATATCGCACCGTCCCGGTCGGGTACGGCGGCCAGCCGGTCGGTACGCGACAGGGTGTGCGGCAGCTCGGCCCGGCACACCTCGGACAGGTGTCGGGCACGTCGGGCCGCCCGTCGGGCCCGGCCGAAGTCGCCCAGTTCGCGGTAGGCGTTGCCGAGTTGGGCGAACACCAGGGACAACTCGAAGCGGTCACCGCAGGCCTGGAGTTCGCGGATCGCCTCCCACAACAGCGCCGGGCGGCGCCGCAGTTCGACCACGGACGCCTGCACGCCGAGCGCGAGCCCCCGGGTGCGCGACGGTTCATCCGCGAGCCGGTCGAACTGTTCGGCCAACAACTCGCGGGCCGCGTCGTGGTCGCCGAGGTGTACGTGGGCCCGGGCCGCCTCGACCCGCCAGGGCACCAGGCCGGGCAGGTCGATCCGCCACGCCGTCATCAGCTCGCCGCAGGACAGGAAGTCGTGCAGCGCCGCGTCGGCGCGGCCGGTGGCCAGGTTGTACCGCCCGCAGGCATGCAGGTAGTGCAGCCCGGCCGGGGTGTGGAACATCGCTCCGGGGACCGGGAGTTCGAGCAGCCGGGCGGCCTGCTCCCGGTCACCGCGCGCGACCGCGGCGACGATCCGGGCGGCCAGCGGAACCCCTACCGCCACTCCCCAGCCCTCGGGGGCGATCCGGGTCAGCGCGGTCGCGGCGCTCTCCTCGGCGCCGAGCAGGTCGCCCTGGCGCACGGTGATCTCGCCGAGCACCGCCGAGAACAGCGCGTGGGCGATCGGGCTGCGCCGACCGGCCGCCCGGTCGATCAGCGCCACGCACCACTCCTGGGCCTCGGCGGCCCGGTCGGCGTAGACCAACGCGGTCAGCGCGGAGGTGAGCGACTCCACCGTGGCGTCCTCCAGGCGCGCGCCGCGCAGGATGCGCTCGGCCCGGTCGCAGACCCGGTCGGCGTCGAGCCGGCCGGCCAGGACGTCGGTGAGCAGGTCCAATCCCTCGATCCGGCCGATGGTCGCGGGCAGCGGGGACACCTCGGTCCCGTATTCGGGCAGGCCCGCGTCGACGGCCGGGTACCAGTACTTGAGCCAGAACCGGGCGGCCCGGGTCTCGGCGGCGGTGACCCAGTCGGCCGACTCGCCGGGCGCGCACGATTGCCGACCCGCCTCGATCACGATCCTGGCCTCCTCGAGCCGGCCGTACCAGGCGAGGTAGCGCACGCACGCCAGGGCGTCCCGGCCGCTGAGCCGCCCGTCGCGCACCGCGGCGGCCAGCCACGGCACGTGTCGCGCGGCGGCGGCCGGGTTGACCAGCCACTCCAGTCCGATCAGGAAGGCCTTGATCGACACCCGGGTGCATTCGTCCGGGGCGATGCGTTCGGCCAGCTTGAGGTAGTCGACGGCGAGGCGCAGATCGCCCTCGGCGACCACCGCCTCGGCCGCCTCGCGCAGCGTGCGCACCGCCCACGGCGCGCGGAACTCCCCGGCGCCCGCGAGGTGTTTGGCCACCGCCTCGGACGGCGCGCCGTCGATGTGTCGCAGCGTCGCGGCCCGGCCGTGTCCACGTTCGCGCTCCGGCCGGGTCATCGTGTTCAGCACGGCCGCACGGGCGCGGTCGTCGCGAAATCGTCCGCAGGCGACCAGTCCGGCGTCGTTGAGGGTGCGGGCCGCCCGGGTGGCGGTGGCGGGTTCGAGGCCGACCAGTTCGGCCAGACCCTCGCTCGTACCCGACTCGCCGAGCAGGGCCAGGCCGCGCGCGACCTCCACGGTGGCCGGGTCCAGGCGGTACAGGCAGCCGACCAGGGCTCGGCAGTAGGCGTCGGCCGCGGTCGCCCGGAGCGGGCGCCGGGCACTGTCGGAGCGCTGTCCCGCGCCCATGTCCTCCAGTAAGGCTCGGATCAACAGCGGGTTTCCGCCCGTGAGTTCGAGCACATCGGCGGTCAGCCGGGCGGCGGCGGTCGGGCCGACGGCGGGTTCGAGCAGTTCGCCGACCGAGACGCGGCCGAGCAGGCCGAGTCGGATCCGCCCGTGGTGCGGCTGGCGTTCGACGTCGGCGGAGAAGGCGGCGAACGCCGCCGAGGGGGCCGCGGCGTACTCGCGTTCGCCGAGCAGGACCAGCACCCGTGCGGTGCGGATCCGCCGGATCAGGTGGGCCAGGAACTGCAACGACACCGGGTCGGCGTGCTGGATGTCGTCCACGACCACCACGACCGGTCGCGACTCGGCCAACGTCAGTACCACCGCCGACAGTTCGTGCACCGCCCGCACCGTGGTGGCGTCCAACGCGTCGGTGCCGCCGAAGGCGGCGGTATGGGCCCCGTCCTCCAGGAGCCGGTCGATCCGGGCCGGATCCTCGTCGGCGAGCGGGACCGACTGGAGCAGTTGGCGCACCACCCCGAGCGGAAAGTCCTGCTCCATCGGGGTACCGATGGCACGCAGGAACAGCGCCTCGTCGGCGGCGGGCCGCTCGGCGAAGGCGTGCAGGAGCGCGGTCTTGCCGACCGCCACGGGCCCGCAGACAGTGGTCGCGCCGCCGACCCCGGTCGCGCAGCGGGCCCGGGCGGTATCCAGTCGGCTGAGTTCCTCGGTTCGCCCCACGAAAAACACGTGCCACTCCCCCGGCGGAAATCCAAGTGTTTCCGCTTGTTGAATTAGCTATTGCCTCTGATTAACATTTGCGCACGCCGGGGACACGTCGGGGCCGCGGCGTCGCGGAATATCCCGGTTCGGCGGCTCGTCGGCACACAACGGCCGAAACAGGTGTTATCGGGCCCGATCCGCGGGGGCCGCCGGGCCTGCCGACGCGCCGAGGCGACCTCGGCCGTCGGGGTGGGGTCGATCCGACCCCGGTCGAGTCACGGAGGATTCAGCGACACAGCCCGCTGGACATGCGGGCGAGGTCCACGTCGAGGCGGGACACCAGCGCGAGGCGCCAGGCGCTCGCTCCACGGGTCCCCTGCACGGCCGTCTCCGAAAAAGAAGTGGAAGAGTCCGGAATCGGTGATTCGGACTTTCGCTCCATAGCTGACCGGCAGTCTAGAAATCTGCCCGCGTCGCGTCAACACGAAGGTCTCGCGAAAGAAAGGCGACATGCGGACGCGAGGATCACCCCGTCCGCACGCGCAAGGGTCGGTAGGGGTCCGCTAGGGGTGCTGGGCGTCCCGACGGCGCGGCTAGTTTCCTCAGGGCCGGGGCAGCTGTTCGCCCCGCTCTGCGCCGCTTCGTGGCATCCCCGACTCTCGACAGGACTCGACCATGCGCGTCATCCGACCACGCCTACCCAGAATCGTCGGAGCGGCCCTGGCCGCCGCGTTCGTCCTGTCGGCCTGTTCCTCCACCGCGAAGACGGGCCCGAACGCGGCGGAGCCGGCGGCGGGACCGCCGGTCAAGGGCGGATCGGTGACGGTGGCGATCAACACCGAGCCCACGTGCTTCGACATCCATGTCAGCCCCCAGGACATCACGGCGTCCATCCAACGCAACGTGTTCGACTCGCTGGTCGCCGAGGACGAGCAGGGCAACTTTCAGCCCTGGCTGTCCACTTCGTGGGAGGTCGCACCGGACCTGACCCACTACACATTCAAGTTGCGCACCGACGTGAAGTTCACCGACGGCACCACGTTCGACGCGAACGCGGTCAAGGTCAACTTCGACCGGATCGCGGCCAAGACCACCAAGTCGCAGTACGCGGCGAGTCTGCTCGGCCCCTACGCCGGCACCGAGGTGCTCGACCCGGCGACGGTGAAGGTCTCCTTCACCAAGCCGTTCGCTCCCTTCCTCCAGGCCGCGAGCACCGCCTACCTGGGCTTCTACTCACCGCAGACGCTCGCCGCCAACGGCGACAAGCTGTGCGCGGGCGGACCACAACTGGTGGGCACCGGCCCGTTCCGCTTCGCCGCGCACACCAAGGGCCAGAGTCTGACCCTGGAGAACAACCCCGCGTACAACTGGGCACCGGCCGGTGCCAAACACCAGGGCGCCGCCTACCTGGACAAGCTGACGTTCCGGTTCCTGACCGAGGACTCGGTCCGGGTCGGCGCGTTCGCCGGCGGCCAGGTGGACATCGCCGGGTCGATCCCGCCGGTCAACGTCAAGGGCCTGGAGGGGCGTTCGGACGTACGCGTGCTGCGCCACGACTTCGCGGGCGCGGTCTACAGCCTCTTCCTGAACACCACCCGGGCGCCCTTCGACGACGAACGGGTGCGGCGGGCCGTTCAGCGCGCGATCAACATCGGGCCGAACGTCCAGTCCATCTACTTCGACCAGTACAAGCGGGCCTGGGGCCCGTTGGGCCCGGCCACGCCGGGCTACGACAAGGCACTGGAGAACTCCTGGCCGTACGACCCGGCGCTGGCGGGCCGGTTGCTGGACGAGGCCGGGTGGACGGGCCGGGACGGCGACGGATACCGGACCCGCGACGGCAAACGTTTGAGCGTGCAGTGGCCCAGCGCGCCCGCCGCGGTGCGCGAACAGCGCGACATCCTGGCCCAGGCCGTGCAGTCGGACCTGAAGAAGATCGGCGTCGAGGTGCAGCGGCCGGCCCTGGACCTGGGCGCGTTCACCACGAACGCCTACGCGGGCAAGTACGACGTGCTGGACATGAGCTGGGCGCGCTTCGAACCCGACGTGTTGCGGCTGTACTTCAACTCGGCCAACCTGCCCAGCACCGGTGGGCAAAACGCGGCCTGGCTGAGCAACCCGCAGATCGACCAGTGGACGGACGCGGCGGCGGCGACGCTGGACCGGCCCACCCGCGACCGGCTGTACGCGCAGACCCAGGGCTGGGTGATCGAACACGCGGCGGTGGTCCCGCTCTACGCGGCCACCACGATCTTCGCCACCGGCAAGCACGTCAACGGACTGCGCCTGGACCCCAACGCCTGGCCGCTGTTCCACGACGTGTGGAGCGCGCGGCGATGAGTTCCCCACCGACGATGGCGGACGCGCCGACCCCGGTCGACGCGTCCGCCCCGGCCGAGGCCGCGGCGTCCGCCGATCCGCCGGGCCCGCCGCGCCCGCCGCGGCTGCTGCGCGCGATCGGCGCCCGGCTGGTGGCCGTGGCCTCCGTGCTGCTCGGCGCGGCGACGCTCGCCTTCGTCGGGCTCAAGTTGCTGCCGGGCGATCCGGTGGCCACGCTCCTGGGCCCGCAGACCACCGCGTCGCCCGCCGTACGGGCGCAGATCCGCGCCGACTACGGCTTCGACGAACCGGTCCTTGGGCAATACCTGCACTATCTGGGCGAGTTGTTGCACGGCCGACTCGGCGAGTCCTATCAGCTCCAGCAACCCGTCTCCGCCCTGATCGGCGAGCAGTTCCAACCGACCCTTGAACTGGCCTCGGCAGCCCTCGGGTTGGCGGTGGTGATCGCCGTGGTCTCGGCGATCACCACCGCCGGGCGCCGGTCCGGGCTGCGTTCGGCGTTGAGCGCCTGGGAGTTGGTCGCGGTCTCCACGCCGTCGTTCTGGCTGGGCATCGTGTTGCTCACCGTGTTCTCGTTCCGACTCCAGTGGTTCCCGGTGGCCGGCACCGAGGGTGTACAGACCCTGGTGCTGCCGGCCGTGACACTCGCGCTGCCGATCGCGGGGGTGTTGGCCCAGGTGTTGCGCGAGGGCCTGGAGACGGCGCTGGCCGAGCCGTTCGTGGTCACCGCACGAGCGCGCGGGCTGAGCCGGATCGCGGTGCGCGTGCGGCACGCGTTCCGGCACGCGGCGATTGCGCTGCTGACCCTGTCGGGTTGGCTGACCGGCACCCTGCTCGGCGGCACCGTACTGGTCGAGAAGGTCTTCGCCCGACCCGGGATCGGCGCGCTGACCCTGCAATCGGTGAACACCAAGGACATGCCGGTGGTGATGGGCGTCGTCCTGCTCGCCGCCCTGGTGTTCGTGGTGATCTCGCAGGTCACCGATCTGCTCTACCTCGTCATCGATCCACGGCTGCGGAAGGGGTGACCCGATGGCCCAGGCAACGATCGAGAGCGTGCGGCCGGTACGGATCCGGCGACGCGGCCGGGTCGGCCCCGGCGTGGCGTGCGCACTCGCCGTCCTCGTGCTGTTCGCGCTGATCGGCCTAGCCCCGGGGTGGTTCACCGACACCTCGCCGATCGAGACCGACCCGCTCGCCGCGCTCCAAGGGCCCGGCGCCGAGCACTGGTTCGGCACCGACCAGCTCGGCCGGGACGTATTCGCACGGGTGCTGCACGGCGCCCGCCCCTCGCTGCTGCTCGGCCTGGGCGCCACGGTGTTCGCGCTGATCGGCGGCACGCTGTGGGGACTGGCCTCGGCCCTGGGCGGGCGGGTCGCCGATCAGGTGGGGATGCGGCTGGCCGACATCATGCTGTCGCTGCCCGAGTTGTTGCTCGCGCTGTTCGTGGTCACCCTGCTCGGGCGCGGCACGGTCGACGTGATGGTCGCGGTGGCGGTGGCGGCCATGCCCGGCTATGCGCGGCTGGTCCGCGCGGAGGCGCTGGTGGTGCGCCGATCGGGTTATGTGGAGGCGGCGGCCGGCCTCGGCCTGCGTCGCGGGGTGCTGATCGTCCGGCACGTGTTGCCGAACGCGATCGGGCCGCTCCTGGTGCTCGGCACGGTCGGCTTCGGCACCTCGCTGATCTACGCGTCCGGGCTCAGCTTCCTGGGCCTGGGCGCCCAACCGCCGTCCCCCGAGTGGGGCGCGATGCTCTCCGAGGGGCGCGGCTTCCTGGAGACCGCGTGGTGGATCGGGGTGTTCCCCGGCGCCGCGGTGACCTGCGCGGTGATCGCGGTGAACGTGGCCGGCCGACACGCCCGCGCCCGCTTCGCCGGAGGGACTGCCCGATGAGCACGCATACCACCGACCTCGCCCCCGCCTCGAACCCGCACTCGGCCTCGGCCACGCCCCTCCTGGTCGTGGACGGGCTCGACGTCGCCTTCCCCGGCCGCGAACCGGTGGTGCGGGACGTTTCGTTCACCCTCGACCGCGGCGAATGCCTGGCCGTGGTGGGCGAATCCGGCTCCGGGAAGAGTGTCACCGCCCGCACCCTTGTCGGACTCACCGGCGGCGGCGCCCGGGTGACGGCCCGTCGGCTGTCCTTCGACGGCACCGACCTGACCGCGCTGTCCGAGAAGCGGTGGCGTGCGCTGCGCGGGCGGCGGATCGGTCTGGTGCTCCAGGACGCGCTGGTCTCGCTCGATCCGCTGCGCACCGTCGGTTCCGAGGTCGCCGAGGCGCTGCGGACGCATGCCGTGTTGCCGCGCGGGCAGGTCGGTGCCCGAGTGCTCGAACTGCTCACCGACGTCGGCATCCCGGATCCGGCCCGGCGGGCCCGGCAGTATCCGCACCAGCTCTCCGGCGGCCTGCGTCAACGTGCGCTGATCGCCTCGGCGCTGGCCGCCGGGCCGGAACTGCTGCTCGCGGACGAGCCGACCACCGCGCTCGACGTGACCGTGCAGGCCCAGGTCCTCACGCTGCTCGGCCGGCTCCGGGACGAGGGCACGTCGGTGCTGATGATCAGCCACGACCTGGCGGCGGTGGCCCGGCTGGCCGATCGGGTCGCGGTGATGTACGCGGGTCGCATCGTCGAACACGGGCCCACCGAGCAGGTCTTGGCCGAGCCGGAGCACTCGTACACGCGGGCGTTGCTCGCGGCGGTGCCGACCGGCCGGGCCAAGGGCACCCGGCTGTCCGCGCCGGTCGGCCGCACCCGGCCGGCGACCCCACCCGCGCCCCCGGTCGGCGACGTCCTGCTCGACGTGACCGGCATCGGCAAGAGTTTCCGCGGTCCGGACGGGACCCGGCACCACGCGGTCCGCGACGTGTCGTTCGCCGTTCGTGCCGGCGAAACCCTCGGGGTGGTCGGCGAGTCCGGCTCCGGCAAGACCACGGCCGCGCGGATCGTACTGGGGTGGGAGCGCCCCGACACGGGGGCCGTGCGTTTCCGGGACGCCCCGTGGAGCACGCTGCCGGAGTCCGCGCGAAGGGCCTCGCGCGGCCGGATCCAGGCGGTGCAACAGGATCCGCTCGGCTCGTTCGACCCCCGGTATTCGGTGGCCCGCATCCTCGGCGAAGCGGTCGCCGCCGCCGGTCTGCCGGGCGGGCGGCTGCGCCCCACCCGCGCCGCGCATCGGGCCCGGGTGGCCGAACTGCTCGATCTGGTGGGCCTGTCCACGGACCTGCTCGCACGTCGGCCGCGCGACATGTCCGGCGGTCAGCGGCAACGCGTGGCGATCGCACGCGCGTTGGCGCCCTCGCCCGAGTTGATCGTCTGCGACGAGCCGGTCTCCGCGCTGGATGTGTCCATCCAGGCGCAGATCCTCGACCTGCTCGCCGACCTGCGGGCCGAACTGGGCCTGGCGCTGCTGTTCATCTCGCACGACCTGGGCGTGATCCGGCACGTCAGCGATCGCATCCTGGTGATGAAGGACGGCCGGGTGGTGGAGAGCGGGGACGCCGAGCGGGTGTTCACCCGGCCCGAGGCGCCCTACACCCGGGAGTTGCTGGCGGCGATACCGCGTCCGCCCGGACCCGTCGACGGCGCAGCACCAGACGCCGCGCCGGAACCGGCGAAGCGTACGGCCGGGCGGGTGCTCAGCGGCGGGGCGCTGCCGTGATCGGGCCGGACGCGCGGGTGCCCGCCCCGGCGACGGACGCGGGTGGATCGGCGGGTTCCGCGCGCGGGGTGAACGCGCGCAGGAACGTGGTCACCCCGGCGGTCACCGCGCGATGCAGGGCCGCGTCGTCAACGGGCCGGGTGCCGAGCGCGGTGAGTGTGGGCAGGTCGCCGGAGATCAGCGCGAGGAACTGGTTCGCGGCGGTGACCGGGTCGTCGATGTCCAGGTGTCCGCCGTGCGCGAGCCGGGCCAGTCGACCGGCCAGGGCGTCGACGATCCGGACCGTGCCGCCCTCGCGGATCGTGTCGTACAGGTCCGGGAAACGGGCCGCCTCGGCGTACACCAGGCGCTGCAACGCCCAGCCCTTCTCGCCGGCCTGGCACTGCACCACGCGGTGCGCGATCGCGGTCAGGCGCGGATGCAGTTCCTCGGCGTCGGTCGGGAACGCCTCCAGGGCGGTCAGGATCCGGCCGCTGGATTCGATCGCGGCCTCGACCACGACGGTGCGGAAGAGGTTCTCCTTGCCGCCGAGGTGGTTGTAGATGGTCGGCTTGGACACGCCCGCCTCGGCGGCGATCGCGTCGATCCCGGCGAGTGTGTAGCCCTCGCGCGTGAACACCGCCTCGGCGGCGGCCAGGATCGCCCGCCGCTTGTCGATCCGGCCGCGGGTGGCGGCGGGGGCGGCGGGTGGCGGGGGCGTCGACCGTCTCGTTTCCTCGACCATGTTGCGACGTTACCAGACGTGCTGTTAATTTTTACTCGCGAGTTTAGTTAACTGATCTCATCGGTAACTTGGAGGCGTACATGCCCGCCGCACCCCCCGATCCAGAGACCAAGATCGATGGACCACTCCTGCGCCTGATGCTGGTGATGCTGCTCGGCGGCGTGATGGGCATCCTCGACACCACGATCGTCAACGTCGGCATCGACACCCTCGGCGCCCACTTCGACGCACCGCTGGAAACCATCGAATGGGTGGCCACCGGCTACCTGTTGGCCCTCGCCGCGACCGTGCCGCTGGCCGGTTGGGCGGCGGGCCGCTTCGGCGGCAAGACCGTCTGGCTGACCGGCCTGATCGTCTTCCTCGCCGGCTCCGCGCTGTCCGCCCTCGCCTGGAACGCGGGCAGCCTGATCGCCTTCCGGGTGATCCAGGGTGTCGGCGTCGGCGCCCTGGAGCCGACCCTGCTGACCATGCTGGCCGTCGCCGCCGGACCCAAGCGGGCCGGAAAGATGATCGGCATCGTCGGCGCGGTGGTCACCCTCGGTCCGATCCTGGGCCCGGTGCTCGGTGGTGTGCTGCTCGAACACGTCGACTGGCGCTGGATGTTCATCATCAACCTGCCGATCGGCCTGGTCGCTCTGGCGCTGGCGTACCGGCAGATCCCCGCCGACCCGCCGCGCGAGGGCGACCCGCCGCCGCTGGACGCCCGGGGCATCGCGCTGCTGTGCCCGGGATTCGCGGTGGTCGTCTACGGCCTCTCCCAGGCCGCGGGCGACAGCGGCTTCGGGGCACCACGCGTGCTCGCGGCGCTGATCGCGGGCGTAGCGCTGATCGCCGGCTACGTCCTGCACGCGCTGCGCGCCGAGCACCCGCTGATCGACGTACGGCTGTTCCGGATCCGCGGCTTCGCCGGCGGCATCGGCGCGGTGTTCCTGACCGGCGTCCTGCTCTTCTCGCTGCTGTTCCTGATCCCGCTCTACTACCAACTGGCCCGGGACCGGGGTGTGATGGCGGCCGGTCTGCTGCTGGTGCCGCAGGGGGTCGGGGTGTGGATCGGCATGCCGATCGCCGGGCAGCTGTTCGACAAGGTCGGCGCCCGGGCGCTGATCCCGTTCGGCGGGGTGTTGGCCGCGCTGGGCATCCTGGGCTTCAGTACGGCCGATGGCGGCACCAACACTGGGCTGCTCGTGGGCTATTCGGTGGTGACGGGAGCGGGGCTCGGCTTCGTCGGGGCGCCCGCGATGTCGTCGGTGTTCGGCTCGGTAGCGCCCGAGTCGGTGCCCAGTGCCACGGCGGCGGTGTACCTGAGCAACCAGATCGGCGGCACGCTCGGCATCGCGATCGCCGCGCTGGTCCTGCAGAACCGCTCCGAGGCGCACACGGTCGTCCCGGCCTTCCAGGGCACGTTCGGCTATCTGATCGCGATCGCCCTGGTGGTCGGCGCGGTCGGGCTGGTGCTGCGCCGCGGTCCGGCGGCGGACGCGGCCGGCGCCGCCCCCGAGCCGGCACTTGCCGAAGCGGCGGAGGAAGGCGACGCGGCCCGGCCCGAACCCGCGCGCCAGGAAGCCTGATCGGCACCGGGCCCGGTTCGCGTCACCACGACTCGGCGACGCGAACCGGGCCCAGGATCCGGCGGGACCACTCGGCCCCGCCGCGTCTTCGGCATCGTTCCGGCGGTACGCGGGGCCGCAGTGACGCGGTTCACGCGCGCGGAGCCGAAAATCTTTGCGAACCGACCGTGAACACGCGCCGTTCGGCGTGTCCCAAGAGCACGTGACCCGACGGGGGTCGGCGCGACGGTGCACACGGGGGACACGATGGGCGATGGCAGACAAGCGGAAGCAGTTGTTCCGGTCGATCTGGGCAAGGATCACCGGGCGGCGACCGCTGCTCGAACGGGCATCGACGCGGAGCCGGCCCATCGGCCGGTGGAGCGATCCGGCGATGGGCCCGGCGACCGTCCCGGCAGCGCCGCATCGGCGGAGGAGCCGACCGGGGTGCTCTATCACCTGATCCGCTGGCCGATCCGCATCGTCGCGCTGATCGTGCTGTTGCCCGCCCGCCTGGCGTGGGAACTGCTGAAGGTGGCCGGGCGCGCGGTCCGGGACTGGGTGCTGGTCCCGGTGGGGCGGCTGGTCGCGGTGATCGGGCGCGGGTTGCGATGGTTGTTGTGGGACCGGCTCTTGGTACCGATCGCGTATGCGCTCGCGGTTGTCGGCCGGGGGCTGCGCCGACTGGTCGAGAACGTGCTGTGGCGCGGGCTGACGGCGGTTGCCCGGGTCGTGTGGCGCGGGTTGCGCTGGGCCGTGATGGGGCTGTGGCGCGGGGCGGCGGCGGTTGCCCGGGTGGTGTGGCGTGGGCTTCGCTGGGCCTTGATCGGGCTGTGGCGCGGGCTGCGGCTGGTCGGGAAGGGCCTCTGGCGGGGACTGCGGCTGCTCGGGCGGTACGGGATCGTGCTGCCGCTGCGGTGGCTTCGGGACGCGGTGTTGCGGCCCCTGGCCGCCGGGCTGGTCACGGCCGGTCGGTGGGTCGCCCATGCGCTCGGGCGCACGCTGTACTACCTCGTGCTGGTGCCCGGGCGGTGGTCGTGGCGCGTGGCTCGGGTGCTCGCGCGGGGATTCGGGCGGTGGCTGTACTACGTCCTGGTCGTGCCGGCGAAGGCGCTGTGGCGTGGCCTCGTCGCCTGCGGTCGGGTCGCGCTGCGCGGGGCGGGCGCCCTGCTTCGGGGTCTGGCGCTGGTGGGGCGCGGTGTCGTCGTCGTGCTTCGGTGGCTGGTGTTGATCCCCGCCCGGTGGGTGTGGCGCGGCGCGGTGGTGGTGACCCGGGCCGTCGGGCAGGGCCTGTACCACGGCGTGTTCGTCCCCGCTCGATGGCTCGCTCGCGGCTTCCTGCGCGGACTGCGCGCGACCGGGCGCGGAATCCGCGTCGGGTTCGTCGTGCTGGTGGCGCGGCCGGCGGCCTGGGTCTGGCGCCGGGGCATCCGCCTCGGCCGCGCGACCGGGCGCGGGCTGTACGTCCTGACCGTGCTGCCGGCGCGATGGGCCGGCCGCAAGGTCGTGCTTCTCGTCCGCCTGCTCGGCCGGGGCCTGTACGTCCTCACGGTGCTTCCCGCCCGGTGGGCCGGCCGCAAGGTCGTGCTCGTGGTCCGGTTCCTCGGCCGGGGGCTGCGGTTCGTGATCGTGCGGCCCGCGCTGTGGGGTGGGCGGCGGGCCCGGTCGGGTGCCCGGATGGCCGGTCGTGGGCTGCGGGCGACGGTGGTGCGGCCTTCGGCGTGGGTCGGTCGGGCGATCGTGGCGCCCGCCGGTCGGGCGGCCCGGCGCGCCTGGGGGCACACCGTCGTCCCGGTCCGGGCCGTGTTCCGCACCGTCTGGGAGCAGACGCGCCTGGCCGGCCGCGACGTACGCCGCGCGTTCGGCTTCCGCGGCCGCGGCTCCTCCGACGACAGGTAGCTCGATACCGCCATTTCGCCCCGTACCATCCCGAGAGGTCCCCCAATCATGGGGTGTCCATTGCCGACAGCGGCTTCTGGAATGGGACCAAATCTCGTTGAATGTCGTCGTGGATACGAATGTGGCGTCGATTCGGCGTGTGACGACGGTGGCCGATGTGCTCGCGGCCGGGGACCTGTTCGACGAACCGGTGCGCCCGGACTGGGCGGCCCGCTTCCTCGGCGAGGCGGGCCATCACATACTGCTCGCCTACGTGGCCGCCACCCCGGTCGGGATGGTCACCGGCGTCGAGACGACCCATCCCGACAAGGGCACCGAGATGTTCCTGTACGAACTGGCCGTCGCCGAAAGCCACCAGCGCCTCGGCATCGGCCGTGCCCTCACCGAAGCCCTGGCCGAACTGGCCCGCAAACGCGGCTGCTACGGCATGTGGGTGCTCACCGAACGCGACAACGTCGCCGCCATGGCCACCTACCGCTCCACGGCCCCCGCCACCGAATCCGACCACACCATGTTCGGCTGGACCTTCGACACCTGACCCCACCCCGCCCGGGCGATCCGTGTCGGACCGGCCGATTCGGGCACACGTATCCGCGAGCCCGGTCGGCGAGCTCCGGTCCCGGACGTGCCGACCATCCGCCCCCGAGGGTCGTTCGACCACCCGGTCGAACGCCTCGTGCCGCCCCCAGGAAGCAGGTGCGTGCCATGGCAGAGGTCGTACGTGAGGTCGAGCGGAAGTATGTCGCGCCGCACGGGGTGGGCGTGCCGGACTTCGTCGGGGTGGCGGACGGGGTGCGGGTCGAGGTCGGCGACACCGTCGAGTTGGACGCGATGTACTTCGACACGCCCGGCCTGGCGCTGGCCGCGCGCGGCATCACGCTGCGGCGGCGGACCGGGGGCGGGGATGCCGGGTGGCATCTGAAGTTGCCCGCCGGGGTGGACGCGCGCGACGAGGTACGGGCGCCGCTGGGTGCGTCCGAGCGAGTGGTGCCGGACGACCTCGCGGTGCGGATCCGCGCGTACACGCGCGGCGCGGAGCAGGTGCCCGTGGTGCGCCTGCGGACCGTGCGCGAGCTGCGGATCGCTCGCGCGGACGGACCCGCGCTGGCCGAGATCGCGCACGACACGGTGACCGCTGACGTCTTCCTCGGGTCGAAGGTGACCACCACCTCCTGGTCCGAGCTGGAAGTCGAACTGGTGGACGGCGACGCGGCGTTGGCGAACGCGCTGGAGCGGCGGCTGATCAAGGAGGGCTGGCGGCGCTCCGAGTCCGCGTCCAAGCTCGGGCACGCGCTGGCCGAGGCGGGAGCGCGGCCGAAGCGGCGGATCGCCAAACCGCGGGCGGGCAGCGCCGGGGCGGTGGCGCTGGACTACGTCCGGGAGCAGGTCGACACCCTGTTCGCGTACGACCCCCGGGTCCGGCTCGACGAGCCCGATTCGGTGCACAAGATGCGCGTCGCCACACGGCGGCTGCGCAGCGCGTTCCGGGTGTTCTCGCGGGTGCTCGACGAGCGGGTGACCGGGATTTTGGGCGCCGAACTCAAGTGGCTGGCGGCCGAGTTGGGTCGGGCCCGGGACCAGGAGGTATTGGCCGCGCGGCTGCGCGAGCGAGTCGCCGCGCTGCCGACCGAGGCGGTGCTCGGGCCGGTGGAGGCCCGCCTGACCGCCTGGGACGCACGGCGGCGCAACGACGCGCGGGCCCGGATCCTGGCCGATCTCGACGGCCCCCGCTACTTCGCGCTGCTGGACGCGCTGGACGCCCTGGTCGCGCGTCCGCCGTTCACGGTCAAGGCGAATCGACCGGCCCGGCGGCCGGCCGCGGCGGCCCTGCGCCGGGCCGACCGCCGCACCTTTCGCCGCGCCCGCGTCGCCCTGCGCACCCCCGCCGGCCGGGCCCGGGACACCGCCCTGCACGAGGTGCGCAAGGCCGCCAAGCGGGTCCGCTACGCCGGCGA
Source organism: Embleya sp. NPDC020630 (assembly GCF_044334985.1). Lineage (NCBI taxonomy): Bacteria > Bacillati > Actinomycetota > Actinomycetes > Kitasatosporales > Streptomycetaceae > Embleya > Embleya sp. NPDC020630. Next base: position 451,938 of record NZ_JBIRUB010000005.1, on the reverse strand, counting down.
GGCCACCGGCCCGGCCCTGGGCAAGCCGACCAAGCGGCTCACCAAGCGGGCCAAGGCGATGCAGGGCCTGCTCGGCACGCACCAGGACAGCGTGCAGACGCGCAAGGCGCTGCGGCGGCTTGCGATCGCCGCGCACGCCGCGGGCGAGAACGCCTTCACGTGGGGCCTGCTCTACGGCGAGGAGGTCGCGCTCGCCCGGCGGGTCGAGGCCGACTTCCCCACGCACTGGGCGGACTTCGCCCGTTCCCGGCTGCGCCGCGACCTCTGACGCGGCTTCCGGGCACGCCCTTCGGCCATGAGCTCCGGCCGTGTCTTCCGGCCATGATCGCGGCCGGCACATCTGCGCTCGGGCACCACCCGGTCACGACTCGGGGGTTCCGCTTTCGGCGCGTCGGTCCAACCGCTACGGTCGGTCCGGCGCAAGTGGGGGCGGGCGCGTGACAGCGCGCACCGAAGGTGTGGGGATCCAGGGGTGGGCATGGACGACTGGCGTATCGACGTACCTACGAACGGCAGCAAGCACCTGCCTCCGGATCCCGGGTACATCAAGGGACTCGCCAGTCAGGGCTATCGCTTCGAGGAGGCGGTGGCCGACCTCGTGGACAACTCGATCGACGCCGGCGCGTCCGAGGTCGTGGTGCATTTCCGGCGCACCGGCGACCTGTTGACCTCGCTGGTCGTGGTGGACAACGGACGCGGCATGACCGAGGCCGAGTTGGACACCGCGATGACCGTCGGCAAGCGGCGGGCGTACGACGACACGTCGCTCGGCATGTTCGGGATGGGCCTGAAGGCCGCGTCCTTCGGCCACGCCGAGAGCGTCACGGTGATCAGTCGGGCCAAGCGCGCCGGTACCGTCGGGCGGCGCTGGCGGACCGAGTCGGCGCAGGAGAGCTTCCAGTGCGACATCGTCGAGCTGGAGTTCGCCAAACGTTTCCTCGACCTATACGACGAGTACGTGGTGTGGAACGGCACGGCGGTGCGGTGGGACGGCGTCCGCGACTTCCCGGCGCGCGGTGACGCCGGGCAGACCGACATCTACGTGACCAAGACGATGCGTTCGCTGGCCGACCACCTCGGCCTGCACCTGCACCGGTTCCTCGCCGACGGGCGGATCCGGATCACCATCGCGGTCTCCGGCACCGACGACGAGGTGCCGCCGATGACCTGGCAGGTCCAGGCCGTGGACCCGTTCGGCTACACCGTGTCCGGACTGCCGGGCTATCCGCGCGTGTTCACCACCGAACTGGAGGGCGTCGGCCCGCTGACGCTGACCGCGCACGTCTGGACGCCGCGCTCGAACGCCGAGCAATTCCGCCTGCCCGGCGGGATTCTGGCCCGTCAGGGCCTGTACGCGTACCGCCACGACCGGCTCGTCCAGGCCGGCGGCTGGTACGGCCTGCGCCAGAGCGAGCAGCACCTGTCGCTGGCCCGGGTCGCGTTCGACCTGCCGGCCGACTCCGAGCATGCGTTCGGGCTGACCGTGAAGAAGGCCGAACTCCAGCCCGTACCGGGCTTCGTGGACGCGGTCGAGCGGGCCGTGGACGCCGACGGGCACACCTTCCTCGACTACCTCAAGGACGCCGAGGGCGCCTATCGGCAGGCCCGGACCACCACGCGCGAGCGCAAGGCGGTACTGCCGCCCGGGAAGGGCTTCGCGCCGGAGCTGCGCACGGCGATCGAGGAGGAACTGCCGTTCGTTCCGGGCGAGGAGCCGATCGAGGTGCGCTGGGTGCCGCTCGGCGGGGACGTGTTCTTCTCGATCGACCGGGACGAGCGCCGACTGCTGCTGAACAAGCAGTTCCGCGCCGCGCTGCTCGGCGGCCGGCGTGGCGGGCTCAACGACGTGCCGGTGCTCAAGACGCTGCTGTACCTGCTGATGAACGAGGCGTTCACCGGCGAGCGCATCGGCCCCCGGGTCAAGGACAACCTCGACCTGTGGCAGTCGTTGCTGCTCACAGCGGTCAAGAGCGAGACGGCGAAGTACGGCTCGGAGGGCGGCGCGTGAGCGGCGCGGACGGGCGGAGCCGACACCTGGGCTGCGAGGCGCTGCGCGACCATCTCGACAACGGGGCACCGATGTTGATCCCGGTCGAGGGCGACCCGCCGCTGTACTGGCACCTGGAGGCGGGCGGGCGGCGACCCGCACTGCGCATCCCGGTCCCGGCAGGCACGAAGGCACCCCGGCTCGGCATGCAGGGCGTGCGTGCGGTGTGCGTCCTGGACGGCGGCGAGCAGTTCCTGCACGTGTACACCGAACAGATGGACCTGCTGCGCGAGTTCCACATCGTGTGCTGCGAGATCGCGGATCGGGTGCAACTGGAGGGGACCGCGCCGGTCGTTGCCGTCCACACCACAGTGATGGCTTGGCGCAAACTCCTGGCGCGCAGACGCCGTATGCCGTTGGAGGCCGAGGTCGGCCTGTTCGGGGAGTTGCTGACACTGATCGGGCTGGCCGCAGCCCGCGGCTGGCATGCTGCGGTGGACGCCTGGCAACACCCCGAGTGCGCGGACCACGACTTCACCGTCGATCTCTACGACCTGGAGGTCAAGACGGTCGCGGGCGGCGCCCGGGTGCACACGATCCATGGCCTGGGCCAGCTCACCCCACATCGGAATCGGCCACTGTGGTTCGTCTCGCATGTGCTCGACGCAAGCGATTCGGGGCGCTCCGTGCTCGGACTTGTGGAGGGGATCCGATCGTCGGTCCGGATCGCGGCTCCCTCGGCGCTGGACGGCTTCGACACGCGGCTCCAGTCGTGGCTTGGGTCCGAGTACGAAGTCCCCCGCGAGCACCGTTGGTCACCTCACGAAGCCCCATTGGCGATGCCGGTCGACGAGCACTTTCCGCGGTTGACCGGCGGTATCCTCGCGACTCTCCCACCGGCCACGGCCGCGCGTATCCTCGATGTGGACTACCGCATCGATGTCGCCGACGCGGGCTCTCCGGCCATGGCTGCACCGGACGGAATCGGCGTGGTGGTCGACCTGTTGCGGGTGCTGCCTCCCGATGTCGCGTCAGACTTGCACGACCCGAAGGACGACTCTCGGTGAACGACGACGACCTCGTACTGCTGGACCTGCACCGAGCCGCATTCGGTGGCATGTCCGGCCCGCCCAGGAACTTTGCCAAGGCACTCGCCTTCCAGGCGGGAGAGCATGCCGGGCCGCTGCCCGCCCTGGACGAATCGGCACTGCGCCGACGCCTGCACCACGCCCACCCCGACGACCCGTTGCTCTTCCTGTGGCGCGATCGATTGAGCCGCTGGGATTTCGCGGACGGCGACACGCCGCCCAACACCGCCAAGCGTCGCAACGCCACGTACGATGCGCTCGGCCTCGAATCGACCACCCGCGAACTCCTCGATCGGCGTTCGCCGTTTGCGCCCAGTACCGGAGCGGTGGTGATCACGGACGAAGACTGGCAGCCGTGGTACACCCCGACGGTTGCCCGGCTCCGTAGTCACTACTGGGACGGATACCGCAGCTGTCTCGTGCGCAAGCAGTGGCAGCCCGATGCCATTTCGGCCCTCGACCGCAACACCACCAAGGTTGTCGAACGTCTGGCCGATCCCGCCTCCGAACAGCCCTACCAGTCGAAGGGCTTGGTGGTCGGCTATGTCCAGAGCGGCAAGACCGCAAATTTCACCGGGGTAGCCGCCAAGGCAATAGACGCGGGCTACCGCCTGGTCATCGTGCTCACCGGCACCATCGAAACCCTGCGCGCCCAGACCCAGCGCCGCCTGGACATGGAACTCGTCGGTGTCGAGAACATCTACTACGGCCAGGATCCGGACTCCGGCACGCTCCCGTTCCGGGACTACGACTACCTCGATGACCGGGACCGGCTCGGTGGAAAGTTCCTCCGACACGGCGCGTTGCCGTCCCGACTGGGCGGGTTCGACATCGTTCGGCTGACCCGGCATCAGGACGACTACCAGGCGCTGCGCCAGGGGCTCAGTGCGCTGGAGTTCGAGAAGGCGGACCGGTTCACACCGCTCTACGCGCCCGAGAACCTGCATCGCAGTTCGGCCCGGCTGATGGTGGTCAAGAAGAACGCGTCGGTGCTGAAGAAGCTCGTCAAGGACCTGGCCCGGATCAAAACCGAGCGCAGCGAGATTCCCGCGCTGATCATCGACGATGAATCCGATCAGGCTTCGGTCAACACCTCCGACCCGAAGAAGTGGGCCCAGGATCAGGTCCAGCGCACGGCGATCAACGGGATCATCTCGGAACTGCTCCGCATGCTGCCGCGTGCTCAGTACGTCGGATACACCGCGACCCCGTTCGCAAACGTGTTCATCGATCCGGCCGACGCCGAGGACATCTTCCCCAAGGACTTCGTCATCTCGCTCGACCGCCCGGACGGTTACATGGGCGTCGCCGACTTCCACGACATCGACTCCACGGTCCCCTCGGCAGAGCGCACGGTGGCCACCTCGGCCGAACTCGCCCATGTGCGACCGGTGCAGTTGCGTCACGATGACGACGACGGCGACCTGTGCACAGCCATCGACATGTTCGTGCTCACCGGAGCCGTCAAGTTGTTCCGAGCCGAATCGATCAAAGGCGAGACGCCCTTCCGCCACCACACGATGCTCGTACACGAATCGGTCAAGACCGATGTCCATCGGGGTCAGGCCCAGCGGATCAACGAAATCTGGACGCGTGCTGCCTACCTGGGGGCGGGGGCGTACGAACGCCTGCACCGACTCTACGAGCAGGATCTCCGGCCGGTGAGCGAGGCCCATGCCGCAGGCGCAGCCATTCCGCGCTCGTTCGCGGAGGTCGCGCCGTATATCGGCCCGGCCGCCATGAAGATCCAGAATGCCAACGGCAGTCCCGTTATCGTGATCAACGGCGACAAGGAAATCGAGGAGCGCACTGCCGACTTCGACCGGGAGGATGTCTGGCGGATCCTCGTCGGCGGAGCAAAACTCTCCCGCGGCTTCACCATCGAAGGCTTGACCGTTTCGTACTACCGGCGCAAGACCCTGGCTGCCGACACCCTGATGCAAATGGGTCGATGGTTCGGTTTCCGGCCGAACTACCGGGACCTGGTCAGGTTGTACATCGGACGCGAAGAGGGCGGTCGCAACGGCGACCTGTACGAGGCCTTCGAGGCCGTATGTCGGGATGAGGACGAATTCCGAGAACAGCTCCGGCTCTATGCCGAGTTGGTGGACGGTGTACCGCAGGTAACCCCGGCTCGGATTCCTCCACTGGTGACCCAACGGCTGCCTTGGCTCAAGCCCACGTCGCGCAACAAGATGTTCAACGCGGAACTCGTGGAGACACGATCGCCCGGGCGGATCGTGGAACCCATGGCCTACCCGACCAAGTCGGCAGACCTCCGGCACAACGCCGAACTCTTCGCCCCGGTGATCGCCGCGTTGCAGCCGGAGCGAATCGATCTCAGTTTCCCGCGGGCAAACCTGCCCGGGCTCCTGACCTTCCCGGCCTACCAGGGGCGCGTCACACACGACCGACTGCTGCCGATCCTCCAAGGTTTGCGCTGGTACGACCCGGAGCGCTTCGCGCCGGACCTCGCCTACCTCGGCAACCCCGAGGTGGTCGCAGGCATCGACGACTGGATCGTGCTGGTGCCGCAGCTGAACGACGCCGAGTTGGAACCGATCGAGTTGTACGGTTTCGGTCCGCTCGACGTGGTCATCCGACGTCGACGTCGACCCGGCTTCTTTTCCAGCGTCACCGCACCCCGGCATCGTTTTGCCGCTCACCGCATCGCCGGCGCATCGCCCTCCATCGGCGACCCGGTCGCCGACGGTCTGGCCGCACCGCGGCGTGGCTGCCTGGTCCTGTACCCGACGATGACGGACGAGAGCAACGACCTCGTGATGGCGTTCGCGCTCGTCCCCCCGGTCACCGCGGTCGGGCGCGACCGGCGCCTCGTGGCCTTTCGGGCCAAGGACTCCTCCCGGGGCGCGGCCGCGATCGTGGCGGCGCCGGCGGTGGTGTGACGCCGTGGGGCGGGGCGGCGTCATCCCGCGATGACGTCGCCCCGCCCGACGAGCCGGTGGGTAGCCGTCCCTGGCTACCGATCCGTCAGTGCACCCAAAGGGCGTAGACGGTGCCGCCGTTGTTCAGACACAGGTACACCGGTCCGTGCGCCGGGACCGTGGCCTTGCCCGCCGCGTCGCACGACTCGGCGCTCGGGTAGTAACCCCAGAGGTAGAAGCCGCTCGGATCCGCCATCGCGGGTTGCGCGGCAACCCCCACACCCAACATTGCCGCGGCCAACGCGATACCCGCCATAGCCTTGCGCATGTGCTCGACTCCGTTCTCGTCCCGAGGGCGACTCGGGGCGTTGGAAAGGTCGTTCGGGCTGTACATGTGGAACATGTGGTGCCGGCGCGCACGCGGAAAACGCTAGCCGGTGCCCTCGACCCGAGCAATAGGTCTATACCAATTGAATCGATCCATGCATCGATCCACACGTTGCTCACACGTTCGGCCCGTGCCCGGCCGGAATGCTCCCCGGGTCCGGTCGGTTGTACCAACGAAGGACCACCACCACTGCCCGCCGGAGGAGAGCCGATGCCGACGTCCACACCCGGCCATGTCGTGACCACCGTGCACAGCACCCAGACCGTGACCGTCGAGATCGACGGCGAGGTGGTGGCCCGGTCCACCCGCCCCGTCGTGCTCTACGAGACGGGTCTGCCCATCCGCTACTACCTGCCGCCGGAGGACGTCGACCTGACCCGCTTCGAGCCCACCGACACGCACACCACGTGTCCGTTCAAGGGCGAGGCGTCCTACTGGAGCTACCTGGGCGGCGCCGACTCCGCCCCGCGCCCGGACGTGGCATGGGAATACCCGAAGCCGATCGAGTCGGTGCCCGACATCGCCGGTCACCTGTGCTTCTACGACTCGGTCGCGCGCGTCACGATCGAGGGCGAACCCCCGGCCCAGCCGGCCTGATCGCGTCGGCCGGCACCGACCCACCGGCCCGGCCCGAGTTCCGCCGACGCCCGGCCGACGGCGCGATCCGCGGCCGGGTCGGCGAGGCCGAAGAAGCGCGCCGCGTTGCCGCCGAGGATCAGCGCCCGCTCGTCGGGGCTCAGCTCCGGGCAGCCCCGAACCACCCCGCCGGGGTCCGACTCGCCCAGCGGGAACGGGAAATCGGTGCCGAGCATCACCCGGTCCGCGCCCATCACCTCGACCAGCAATCGCAACGCGCGCGGGTCGAACACGGCCGAGTCGACGTAGAACCTGCGCACGTACTCCGACGGCGGCCTGGGCGAATCGGCCCGCACCAGATCCCGGTTGTGCCACGCGTTGTCGGCCCGCCCGAGCAGGAACGCGAAGCTGCCGCCGCCGTGGCAAAAGCACAACTTCAACGACGCGGGCAGCCGTTCGAACGCGCCCCGCAGGATCATCCCCAGGATGCTCAGCTGGGTCTCCGCGGGCATCCCGACCAGCCACGGCAGCATGTGGTCGCGCATCCGGTCGCCGCCGAGCATGTCCCACGGGTGCACCAGGACCGGGATGCCCTCGTCCCCGCAGTGCGCCAGGAACTCGACGATGCCGTCGTCGCCGAGGTAGCGCTCGCCGACGTGATTGCCGATGTGTACGCCGCGATGCCCGGCCGCGACCGCCCGCGACACCGTCTCCCGGGCGGCGCCGAGGTCCTGCAACGGCACCTGGCACAGCGGCAGCAGCCGCCCCGGGTCGGCCGAGCAGTAGTCGAGGATGCGGTCGTTGACCAGGTCGCACCACTCGACCGCGCGCGCCGTCTCAGCCGCGTAGCCGAACATCAGCGGGGTGGAGGAGATCGCCTGGACGTCCACGCCGAGCGTGTCCATCTCGACCAACCGGCTCTCGGCGTCCCACAGCGGCGCGCGCACCGGGCGGTACTCGGCCGGGCCGCTCATCATCATCCCGGTGCCGTCCCCGCGCACCCGCAACCACGGCTCGCCCGCGCCGGCCAGCACGCGGCTCTCGGCGCGCGAGATCCTGGGGAAGACGTGCGCGTGGACGTCGATGACAGTCACGGAACCTCCGTGGTCCACCGCCGGACTCGGCCGACGGTCGGGGCGTGGGGAAAGCGGGCGGCGCGATCGGGGCTCATTCGGCCGCCCCGGGCCGGGGCAGGATCCTCGGCCGCATCGCCTCGGGCCAGACCCGGCCCGGGTGGATCGCGCCGCACCGCGGGCAGGCGCGGTCGCCAGCGTAGAACGCCTCGAACAGCGGCGGCAGGTCGTCCACGATCGAGCGCACCTGTACCGGCGAGCGGTGCACCAGGTGGTGGCACTCGACGCAGTACCACTCGAACGCGTCGACCTCGCCCTCGGCCCGACTGGACTCGATCACCAGTCCGACGCTGCCGGGTTCCGGGCGTTGCGGGGAGTGGCGGACGTGCGGCGGCAGCAGGAAGACGTCGCCCTCGTGGATCGGGATGTCGACCGGCGGCCGGCCCTCCTCCTCCATCACCCGCAACACCATGGACCCCCGGAGCTGGTAGAAGAACTCCTCCAGCGGGTCGTCGTGGAAGTCGGTGCGCTGGTTGGGGCCGCCGACCACGGTGACCACGAGGTCGGTCCCGGTCCAGATCTGGACGTTGCCGACCGGCGGCCGGAGCAGGTCCCGGTGCTCGTCGATCCAGGCCGTGAAGTTGAACGGCAGGCCGTTGCTCGGCTTCGGCAGATTCATCTCGCCCTCTCAGGACTCGACGACGGAGGCAGCGGAGGAGACGGTTCGGATCGTGGCGGCGTCCCCGGACGTTCCCCGGACGGGACGGGCCGCGGTATGTGGGCGACGCAGGAGATCTCGATCAGCAGGTGCGGATGCGGGAGTTGGTGCACGGCGACGGTGGTGCGGGTGGGGCCGGTCTCGTCGAAGTACTCGGCGTAGACCTCGTTGTAGCCGCCGAAGTCGTTCATGCTCACGAGGTACGTGGTCACCGAGACCGCGTCGGCGAGCCCGCCCCCGGCGGCGGCGAGCAGGTCGGCGATGTTCTCGATCACGGCCCGGGTCTGCGCGCGGATGTCGAGGTCGGTGGTGCCGGCCGAATCCACCCGGGCACCGACGAAGCTGCCGTCGGGGCGCCGCGAGCTGGTCCCCGACACGTAGACGAAGTCGCCGGCCCGGCGCACGTGCGGGAACCGGCCGCGCGGGGCGGCCTTGCCCGCGACCACCATCGCGTCGTCGGCACTCATCGGGTGCTCACCTCGGCCCGGCCAAGCCCCGCCGCGGACACCCGTACATGGACGCCCCTCGGCAGCGGCAGCGCGGCGGTGGCGGCGCCGGCCAGCACGATCCACCCGGGCCGCAGTTCCAGGCGGGCCCCGGCGGCGAGCCGGGCGGCGGCGATCAGCGAGCGCAGCGGGTTGCCCAGGATGGCCGCCGACGACCCGGTCGCCACGGGCCGGCCGTCGATCTCGACGAGCAGGCCCAGGTTGGCCGGATCGACCGCGCCGGGGTCCCGCCACGGGCCCACGCCGAAGCCGGCCGCCGACGCGTTGTCCGCGATCACGTCGGGCAGGGTGAAGGCGAAGTCGGCGTAGCGCGAGTCCAATACCTCGTAGGCGACCGCGACGCCGGCGATCGCGCGCACCGCCTCGGCGGGGGTGACCGCGCCGGCGAGCGGGCGGCCGATCAGGAACGCGATCTCCGGCTCGATCCGCGGCTGGATCAGGCCGGCGGTGTCCAGGACCCCGCCCTCCTCGATCAGCATCGCATCGGTGAGCAGGCCCCAGATCACGTCGTCGACGCCCATCTGGATCATCTTGGCGCGGCTGGTGAAGCCCATCTTGACGCCGAGCGGCGCCTCGCCCCGGGCGATCCGCCGCTCGATCACGGCGCGTTGGACCAGGTAGGCGGTCGCCGGATCGAGGTCGGCGGTGTCGGTGGGGCGCCGGGCGGTCCGCCCGGCGAGCGCGGCCTCGTCCAGCCGGGCGGCGAGCGCCGCGACGAGGTCTGCGTCGTGCGAACCGCTCATCGGTCGTTCTCCTTGGTGTCGTTCGCGGCGAACGCGACCCGGACGTCGCCCAGTCCGTCGATCCGGGCCTCCAGCACATCCCCCGGGACGACCGGCACCATCGGGCCGAGCGCGCCGGTGAGCACGGTGTCCCCGGCACGCAACGGGCGGCCGAGGCGGACCAGGCGGTCGGCGAGCCACAGGGCCGCGTGCAGCGGATGGCCCAGGCAGGCCGCGCCGACGCCGGTGGAGACCGGTTCGCCGCGCCGCTCCAGGACCATGCCGGCGAGCCGCAGGTCGACGTCGGCGAGCGCCACCGGGCGATTGCCCAGCACGTACATCCCGGACGAGGCGTTGTCCGCGATCGTGTCCGCGATGGAGATGTCCCAGTCGCGCACCCGGCTGCCGCACACCTCGATCGCGGGCAGCACGAACGCGGTGGCCCGGATCAGGTCGGCGACGGTGTGCCGCTCGTGCGTGAGGTCGGCGGCCAGGACGAGGGCCACCTCCGCCTCGGCACGCGCCTGCAGCACCGCGCCGACCGGGATCTCCGCCCCGTCGGGCACCGCCATGTCGGCGTACAGCATGCCGAAGTCCGGCTCGTGCACCCGGAGTTGGCCCTGCACGGCGGCGGAGGTCAGGCCGATCTTGCGACCGACGAGCCGGCGGCCTTCGGCGAGCCGGGCCAGGGTGAGTCGTTCCTGGACCGCGTACGCCTGCTCGACGCCGTGGATCAGGTCGCGAACCGGTGCGCATGGCACGCCCGTTCGCTCCGCGTCGAGCAGTCGTGCGGCGGCCGCCTCGACGGCTCCCCCGTCGGCCGCCTCGCCGGCCGTCCCGCTGGCATTCGTCACTGTTCCGGACCCTCCAGAGCCTTCGATGTCTTCAATGCCTTCGACGTTTCGACGCTTTCAGACGGCGATGCAGATGTTGACCGGCTCGGAGAAGAAGTCCAGCGAGTATTCGCCGCCCTCTCTGCCGATGCCCGATGCCTTGATCCCGCCGAACGGGGTGCGCAGGTCGCGCAGGTTCCAGCAGTTGACCCAGACGATCCCGGCCGCGACGCGCGGAGCCACCCGATGCGCGCGGGACAGGTCGCGGGTCCAGACCGTCGCCGCGAGGCCGTACGGGCTGTCGTTGGCCAGCGCGACCGCCTCGTCCTCGGTGTCGAACGGCGCCACGTGGCAGATCGGCCCGAAGACCTCCTCCCGCACGGTGCGCGCGCTCTGCGGCAGGCCGGTCAGCACGGTCGGCTCGACGTGGAAGCCCCGATCGCGCTCGTCGCCGAAGCTCGGTACCCCGCCGCCGGCGACGACCGTCGCGCCCTCCTCGACCGCGAGCCGGTAGTAGGACAGCACCTTGTCCCGGTGCGCGGCCGAGATCATCGGCCCGTAGTCGGTCAACGCTGCGGCTCTGCGGCCCAGTTCGGCGACGAAATCGGCGTGGATCGAGCGCTCGACGTAGACCCGCTCGGTGCACAGACAGATCTGCCCGGAGTGGGTGAAGGCGGAGCGCAGGGTGCCCGCCACGGCCTGCTCGAAGTCGGCGTCGGCGAACACGATCGCCGGGTTCTTCCCGCCGAGTTCGAAGGAGACCGGGGTGATGTGTTCGGCGGCCACGCGCATGATCGCGGTGCCGGTGGCCGACTCGCCCGTGAATGCGATCGCGTCGACGTCCGGGTGCGCGGTCAGGAACTCCCCGGCGGCGCCCGCGCCGTGACCGTGGATCAGGTTGAACGTGCCGACCGGCAGGCCGACCTCGTGGATCACCTCGGCGAGCAGCGTCGCGGTGGACGGCGTCTCCTCCGACGGCTTGGCCACCACGGTGTTGCCGGCCGCGAGCGCGGGCGCCACCTTCCAGGTGAGCAGCAGCAGCGGGAGGTTCCACGGCGAGACGATCGCGACCACGCCGAGCGGCCGGCGCACGGTGTAGTTGAGCGCCTGCCCGGTGCCGCCGCTCCATCCCGGCACGGCGGTCGAGTGGGCCCGCTCGGGCCGGCCGTACAGCAGGTCGGCGTAGGCCCGGAAGTTGCCGATCGCACGCGGGATGTCCACGCTCGCGGCCAGGTCGCGCGGCTTGCCGGTGTCCGCGGCCTCGGCGTCGACGAACTCGTCGAAACGGGCCTCGACGCCGTCCGCGATCCGCCGCAGCGCCGCGGCCCGCGCCTCGACCGAGGAAGTGCCCCACATGGCCAGCGCCGCCCGGGCCGCCGCCACGGCCGCGTCCACCGTCTCCCGGTCGGCTTCGGGCACCTCGCCCACCACCGTCCCGTTCACCGGGTCCACCAGCGGGAACCGCGCGGCGCCCGCGGGCCGGAACTCCCCCGCCACGTAGTGCGCGGGCCGGACCGCCCTCCCGACCACCGATCGTGCCATCGCCGATCCCTTCGCCGCGGTGACGATCGCCGTCGCCATCGTTGTCGATCATCCGCCCCCGGGTTTGTCACCTCGGGCTTTCCCACCCCGAGCCTCCCGCGCCACGGCATGCCCGTCCAATACCTGTTGGAGGCTCACGCATATCGTTTCGGATATACCAATATTGCTAATGCACATTTTCTCCTTGACTCATTAGATCAAAGATCGATAGAACTGACCCACCAGCCCGACGACGAAGGCAGAAGATCATGAACATCGCCGTGGTGCCGCAGGTGGCGCACCGGTTCGTGGAGGTCGACGGGGTTCGGGTCTTCTACCGCGAGGCCGGACCCGCCGACGCGCCCACACTGCTCCTGCTGCACGGATTCCCGTCGGCCTCGCATCAGTTCCGCCGGCTGATCGACGTGCTCGGCAACGACTTCCACCTGGTCGCGCCGGACTACCCCGGCTTCGGGCACACCGAGGTGCCGGACGGGTTCACCTACTCGTTCGACCGGCTGGCCGACGTGGTCGAGGGGTTCGTGGACGCGCTCGGCCTGACCCGCTACGTGCTCTACACCTTCGACTTCGGCGGGCCGGTGGGCATGCGGCTGGCCGAGCGGCGACCTGCGGCGGTCGCCGGGCTGATCGTGCAGAACGCGAACATGTACACCGAGGGCCTGTCGGAAGTGGCCCGCGACTTCGTCGCGCTCACCCCCGAGGTCGCCGGTGCGCGGGATCGGGCGGCCGAGTTGCTGGTCCTGCCGGTCACGCGCGGCCAATACGAGGGCGGTACGGCCGACCCGACGCTGGTGGCCCCCGACGGCTGGACGCTGGACCAGCACTTCCTGGACCTGCCGGGGCGCAAGGACGCCCAGGTCGACCTGGCCCTGAACTACCACGCCAACGTCGCGCTGTACCCGAGCTGGCAGGCGTGGCTGGCCGAGCACCGCCCGCCGACGCTGATCGTGTGGGGCCGCAACGACATGTTCTTCCCCGAGGCCGGCGCGCACGCCTACCTGGCCGACCTGCCGGACGCCGAGGTGCACGTGCTGGACACCGGCCACTTCGCGCTGGAGGACAAGCTCGCGGAGGTGGCCCCACTGATCGCCGACTTCCTGAGCCGACTCCCGCGCTGAGCCGGGCGCGGGCAGGGCGGACCCGGGCGGAGCGGCCCCGGGCCGGGCGGTTTGGCTTCGCCCGGTGGCGTCGATAGGTTGGCAAAACGTGTTGTCGCCGATCGAAAGCGGTTCCCGGTGGATGTCGCCCGCGCCATGGCCCACGATCCGCACGGTGTCTTCGCCCGCATGCGCGAGGCCGGTCCCGTACACACGATCGTCGCGCCCGACGGCAGCCCGGCGTGGCTGGTCACCCGGCACGCCGACGTACAGGCGGCGCTCGGCGATCCCCGGTTCTCGCTGGACAAGTCCCATGCCAGGCCCGGTGGTTACAAGGGGTTCGAACTTCCGCCCGCCCTGGACGCCAACCTGCTGAACATGGACCCGCCCGACCACACCCGGCTGCGTCGACTCGCCGGCCAGGCGTTCACCGCGCGGCACACCGCGAGCCTGCGCCCGGAACTGGAGCGTGCGGCCCAGGCGTTGGCCGACGACCTCGCCGGCCGCGAACGGGCGGATCTGGTCCGGGACTTCGCCACCCCATTCGCGGTCGGCGCGATCTCCGAACTGCTCGGCGTACCGGCCGAGTCCCGAACCGACTTCCGCACCTGGACCAACGCGGTGCTCGGCGCCGACGCCACGCGCGAGGGCATCCGAGCGACCGTGCGCGAGATGTACGCCTTCTTCGTCGCGCTGCTCGCGGCCAAACGGGCGAATCCCGGCTCCGACCTGCTGTCCGCGCTGATCGCCGCGCGGGACGCCGACGATCGGCTCAGTGAGGACGAACTCACCTCACTGGCCTTCCTGCTGCTGTTCGCCGGCTACGAGAACTCGGCCAATCTGATGGCCGGCGCGCTGTACGCGATGGTGGACGACGAGGTGTTGCGCGACGCGTTGCGGGCCGACCCGGAGGCGGTGCCGACCCTGGTCGAGGAGGTGGCCCGGCACATGTCCCCGGCGCTGCTCGCGATCCGGAGATTCCCGCTGGAGGATCTGGAGTTGGGCGGAGTGACCATCCCGGCGGGCGACACGGTCTTCCTGTCCATCGCGGCGGCCAACCGCGATCCGCGCCGCTACCCGCACGCGGACCGCATCCGGCTCGATCGGCCCGACCCGGCCCGCCACCTGAGCTTCGGCCAGGGCATCCACTACTGCATCGGCGCGCCGCTGGCCCGCCTGGAGGGCGAGATCGCGGTCCGTACCGTGCTGACCCGCTTCCCGAAGGTCCGGCGGCACGCGCCGATCTCCTGGCAGCCCTCGATCCGGGTGCGCGGACTGAGCAGCCTGCCGGTCGAACTCGGCGGCTGACCCGCCCGATCCGCCGCCCGACGCGTGCCGTTCCGTGGCGGGAATCCCCATGGTCGGTGTTGCCGGGACCAATGGACTGTCACAAGTCTGTGAGAACCCTGTGCGAAGTGGTTCACGCCCCGTGACGTCCGGGCGGAAAAGGACGAGAGTGGAGGCAGCACGGCAGGGGATCGACGGCGCGAGGCCACAACCGTCGAAGGGTGGCGTGCGATGGATGGGGAGTCGGAGAGATGGCTGTTCGTCGAGCGATGGCAACACGAACGCGCAACGACAACGAGCGGGCACCCGGCCGGGCGGCGGGCGTGCGCTGGTGGACCAGGCGGACCACGCAGGCCGCCGCGATGCTCGTGCTGATGGTGGTGGCACTGGCGGTCGGGCCGTCGCTCGGCGTGCTGCCGTCGTTGTCCGAGCGGGTGAACGGGGTCAGCCGGATCACCGACGTGGTGCACGACTCGGACTCGCACGGCCACCACCGGCACTGACCGTCGGACGGCTTCGGCGCCGGCACCCGGGGCCGGTCCGTCGCGGGTCCCGACGCGCCCCCGGGGCCTCAGTACCGCACCGACTCGATCGCCCGGCGCAGACCGACCTCCAGGATCTCCGGGTCCTCCCAGTCGCGGGTGACGTGGTCGAACAGCAGCCCCTGGAGCAGGGCGAGCAGGACGTGCCCGTCCAGGCGCGCGTTCGTCGATCCCAGCGCCAGCGCGACCAGTTCGGCGAAGCCGCGGAACTCGGCCTGACAGCGGATCATCTCCTCGCGGATCAACGGCTCGCGCGCGCCCGCGAGTTCCAGCTCCAGCCGGGCCAACTGCACATCCCGGCCGTCGTTCCACCACTCGCGCAGGGACCGGGCGATCCGCGGGTAGTCGATGGCGATCGGGCGCACCGCCGTCATCCGCATCAGCTCGTGGGTGATCTCGCCGGCGTACATCTTGTCGAGGGTGGCCATGCGGTCGATCACCGCCAGGATCAGCTGATCGCGCGTCTTGAAGTAGTACGTCACCGAGCCGTTGGGCAGTCCCGCCTCCTCCTGCACCGCGCGATGGGTCAGACCGCGCAACCCCTGTGAGGCAAGCACCCGGATCGACGCGTCGAGCATCAGCGTGCGGCGGTCGGCCCGTGCGGGGGGCGGGGACGACGTGGCGGGTTCGTTGTCGTGCGGCATGGGTCCATTATCCCCGAGCTTGACGCTTGTAGAGATTTTCTCTACAACTATAGAAACTACTTCTACGAACGTAGGAATGGCCGATGGCTGCCTCAGGGATACCCGTCACCGCCGCGCCACGGGGGATCGACACGTCCGCGCCCAAGCGATCCGGCCGCCCGACGAACCCCAGGCTGGTGCTGCTGCTGGTGTGCGTCGCCCAGTTCGTCCTGCTCGTCGACGACACGATCGTCAACGTCGCCCTGCCGACCATCGGCGACGACCTCGAGTTCGGCGAGAGCTCGCTCTCCTGGGTCACCAACGCCTACTTCCTCACCTTCGGCGGCTTCCTGCTGATCGGCGGCGGGCTGGCCGACCTGCTCGGCCGGCGCCGGCTGTTCGGGATCAGCCTGGCGGTGTTCGTCCTGGCCTCGGCGGTGTGCGGACTGGCCCCGAACGCCGGGGTGCTGATCGGCGCCCGTGCGGCGCAGGGCATCGCCGGCGCGATGCTCTCCCCCGCCGCGCTGTCGATCCTGCTGGCCACCTTCCGCGACCCCGCCGAGCGGGCCCGCGCACTCGGCACGTGGGCCGCGCTCACCGGACTCGGCGCGGCCACCGGGCTGCTCCTGGGCGGCGCGCTCGTCGAATGGACCCATTGGCGCTGGATCTTCCTGATCAACCTGCCGATCGGCGCGCTCGCGCTGTTCGCGCTGCCCCGCACGATCGGCCCGGACGACCGCGACGCGCCGCGCCGGGTACCGGACTTCGCGGGTGCGGCGCTCGGCACCGCCGCCGTGCTGACCCTGGTGTACACGGTGGTCGAGACCGACAAGCACCCGTGGGGTTCGACCCGGACCCTGGTCGGCCTGGGCGTGGCCGTCATCCTCGCCCTCGGCTTCACCGTGCGCCAACGCGCGGCGGCCGAACCGCTGTTGCCCCGGGCCCTGTTGCGGATGCGGCACGTGGTGCTCGCGGACGTCATGGTCCTGGTCGCGGCCGGCGGGCTGTTCGCGATGTTCTTCTTCCTGACCCTGTACATGCAGCGCATCCAGGGCTGGTCGCCGATGCGCACCGGCCTGTCGTTCCTGCCGTTCAGCGTCGGCATGGGCGCCGGCGCGGCGGTGTCCACCAAGCTGCTCGCGCAGCGGGGACCGCTGCTGCCGGTCAGCGTGGGTCCGGCGGTGGCGGCGGGCGGCATGTGGTCGCTCAGCCGACTGGACGCGCACAGCTCGTTCGCCGCGCACCTGTTGCCCGCGCTGGTGATCACCGGGCTGGGTCTGGGGGTGGCGTTCGTCGCGATCATCAATACCGCGACCGGCGGCGCGGGCGAGGGTGAGGGCGGGGTCGCGTCGGCGATGGTGACGACGTGCCAGCAGATCGGCGCGGCGATCGGCATCGCGGTACTCGTCACGGTCGCCACCGATCACACGAGGAACCAGGTCGAGTCGGGCGTGGAACGGGGCCGGGCGGCGATCGACGGATTCGCCCGGGCATTCGAGATCCAGGCGGGCCTGATGGCCGCTGCGGCGGTGATGGGCGTCGTGGTCGGACTGGCCGCCGAGCGACACCGGACCGCGCAAAAGTAGGCCGCGCGTGTGACGCCGGTTCGGGTGGATCAGCCGGGCCGGCGTCGGGGGGTGGTGGGCCGGCGTCGGGGGCGACGGGCCGGCCTCGACGGGGCGATCCGCGCCGGTGTGATCATGTGCTCCGAACCGGTGAACTCCGCCCGACTCGTGCGTGTCCGCACCGAAGTGATCACAAACGTGTGCCAGACACACGACATGGACACCACTTCCGTCACGTCGTCGCGTCGCACGTTGCTGATGGGCGCCGCCGCAACCACCACTCTCGGTCTCTTCGCCGCCGCTCCGTCCGCCTCCGCCACGGACAAGCACCCCACCCCCCGTCCCGCCTTCGTCCCGGAACCGGTACGCACGGTCGACGCCGGCCCCCAACGCGTCGCGGTCACCTTCGACGACGGACCGCATCCCGACTACACCCCCGGGGTACTCCGGGTGCTGCGTCGCCATCGGGTGCGCGCGACGTTCTGCGTCGTGGGCAGCGAGGTCGAGAAGCATCCCCAACTGGTGCGCGCGATCCACGACGCCGGACACATGATCGCCGGCCACTCGTGGTCGCACCCGGACCTTCGGCGGCTGAACCCGGACGAGGTGGCCGAGGAGGTCGACCGCAACCTCGCCGCGATCGCGCGGGCGTTGCCCCGGTATCGGGTCCAGTGGTTCCGCGCGCCGTACGGCGGCTGGTCGCCGGAGGTGATGGGCGCGCTGAGCGCTCGCGGGCTGCGTCCGCTGGGCTGGTCGGTCGATCCGCTGGACTGGTCGCGCCCGGGTGCGGACGTGATCGCCGAGCGGGTACGGAGCGCGCTCACGACCGGCTCGATCGTGCTCAACCACGACGGCGGCGGGGACCGCGACCAGACGATCGCCGCGCTGGAGGTATGGCTGCCCGAGGCGCTGTCCGACGGGTACCGCTTCGTGCACCCGGCCTGACCCGCACCCGATGCGGGCCGCCGCCACCGCCGCCGGGCCCACGTCGACTTCCGTACGCGACCTGGGCCCGGACCAGGCCTGGCCGGAGGGGCCGGCGGGTCAGGTCGGCTTGGCACAACGTTCGCAGCGGCCGGTCAGGGCCACGGCGGTCGGGTCGAGGGCGAAGCCCTGTTCCGCGGCCAGCCGGAACGCCACGTCGTCCAGCAGGTCGCCCGGGGCGTGGCCGACCGTGCCGCAGACCCGGCAGCGTACGTACACCCGCGCGCCGCCGACGAGATGGCCCGCCAAGTGGTAGGTGGCCGCGTCGTGCCGGAGCCGGGTGAAGGCGACCAGGTCGAGGCGTTCGAGGGCGTCGAGCGCCCGGTAGATGGTGGTCCGGTGTACCCCCGGCGCGGCGCGGGAGACGGCGGCGAAGATCGCGTCGGCGCTCAGGTGTTCGTCGGCGTCGGCGAGGACCCGCAACACCGCCGTACGCGCCACCGTGACCCGCTCGCCGTGCGCGCGGATCTGCCGCACCGCCTCGGCCACGGGGTCGGGGGTGGGGTGCTGTACACCGTCGTCCATATGCAACAGTGTCGCATCTGGCCGGTGCACGATCCGGCCCGGGGCGACCGACCGGAAACCCCGACGCAGGCCGGCGAGGCGGCACGAAGGGGGTGGGAGCGGTGCCGATCCGAGACCGTGACGACGCCTGCCCCGGGGTCGTGGACACCTCCCCCGCCGACGACGGACTGATCGCGCGCGTACGCCTGCCGGGCGGCCGGCTCGGACCCCGCCAAATACGCGAACTCACCGCCCTGGCCAGGCGGTTCGGCACCGGTTCGGTGGATCTGACGGCCCGCGCCAACATCCAGCTGCGCGGTCTGGCCGAGGCCGACCTGCCCGGCTTCGCCGACGCCGTCGAGGCGGCCGGCCTGATGCCCTCGCGCAGCCACGACCGGGTGCGCAACATCCTGGCGAGCCCCCTGGCGGGTCGCGATCCACGGGCCCTGCTCGACGCCGACCCGATCCTGACCGCCGTGGACGAGGCCGTGTGCGCGGCGCCGGACCTGACCGCGCTGTCCGGCCGCTTCCTGATCGGCATCGACGACGGCGGCCTCCCGATCGCCTCCGCCCGCCACGACCTGGACCTGGTGGCCCGGTCGGCGGACACCGTCGCGCTGTACGCCGCCGGCCACGACACGGGATGGCGCTTCGCCCCGGCCGACGCGGCGACCGCGATCGTGCGCGCGGCACGCGCGTTCCTGACCGCCCGTGCCGACAGCGGCGCCTGGCACGTCCGCGAACTCCCTTATGGCGCAGTGGCGTTCGCCGCCGAACTGGGCGGCGACCCGGGGCGTCCCGGACCGGTCGCGGACGGCGCGGCGACGCACCCGGATACGCGGCGGCGCGACGCGGGGCCGCCGATCGGGGTGCTGCGGCAAAGCGACGGCCGGTACGCCGTCGGGGTCTCGGCGCCGCTCGGGCGGTTGACGTCGGAACAGTTGCGCGCGCTGGTCGCGACGGGGGCCGAGGTACGGATCACCGGCTCCCGGGGCCTGGTCGTCCGGGACCTGGTCGACCCGGCGGGCGTGTCGGCCGGGTTGGCGGCGGCCGGCCTGTCCGCCGACCCCGCGTCGCCGTGGCGCGGGGTGAGCGCGTGCAGCGGCCTGGGGGCGTGCCGCCGAGCCCTGGCCGACGTCCGCGCGGAGGCGACCCGCCACGCACTGGGCCACTCCCGGGCCGCCGCGCTCGTCCTCGACGGCGACCTGGACGAAGACCTCTCCGGCGACGCCGGTCCGGCATCGCCCACCCGTGTCGCCACACACTGGGTCGGTTGTGCCCGCGCCTGTGGCACACCCGCCGGGGCGACCGTGCTGGTGGCCCGGGAGGACGGTGGCTACCTGGCCCTCCGGCCGGATGCCGCCGGGCCGCCGGGGGCCGAGGGGGCCACCGCGCCGACCGGGCCGCCGAGCCGGACATGAGCGCCCACGCCCATGCCCCGACCCACCCCCGCCGTGGCCGACCGCCACGTACCCCGATCACCATCACCCCGACCACCATCACCCCGCTCGCGGGCGAAGGAGCAGCCGACGTGGACGACTGGATCAAGGACGGCCCCGAGATCTATCGGCGTTCGTTCGCGACCATCCGGGCCGAGGCGGACCTGTCCCGCTTCCCCGAGGACGTCTCGCGCGTCGTCGTCCGGATGATCCACGCCTGCGGCATGACCGACCTGCCACAGGACGTCGGCTTCCATCCCGACGTGGCCCGCGCCGGCTCGGCCGCGCTGCGCGCCGGGGCGCCGATCCTGTGCGACGCGAACATGGTCGCCTCCGGGGTGACCCGCAAGCGGCTGCCCCGGGACAACGACGTGCGCTGCCTGCTCGCCGACCCCCGTACCCCCGTGCTCGCCGCCGAGCAGGGCACCACCCGCAGCGCCGCCGCCGTGGACCTGTGGGTGGACGACCTGGGCGGCGCCGTGGTGGCCGTCGGGAACGCGCCCACCGCGCTGTTCCGGCTGCTCGAACTGATCGACCAGGGTGCCCCGCGCCCCGCCGCGATCATCGGCATCCCGGTCGGCTTCATCGGCGCGGCCGAATCCAAGCAGGCCCTCGCCGAGCACCCCGCCGGCATCCCCTACCTCGTCGTGCACGGCCGCCGCGGCGGCAGCGCGATGACCGCCGCCGCGCTGAACGCGCTCGCGAGCGAGCAGGAATAGCCGATGCCCCGCACGAGCAGCCCGCGGACCCGCGGCACCACCCCCACACCCACCCCCAGGAGCACAGCGTGACCACCACCGGCCGCCTGTACGGCATCGGCCTCGGCCCGGGCGACCCCGAGCTGATCACCCTCAAGGCGCATCGCCTGATCACCTCGGCCGACGTGGTCGCGTACCCGGTCAAAAAGGGCGCCCGCGGCGTCGCGATCACCATCGCCGAGCCCTATCTGACCGAGAACCAGCTGCGCCTGCCGCTGGAATACCCGGTGACCACCGAGAGCACCGATCACCCCGGCGGCTACGACGGCGCGCTCGCCGACTACTACGACACGACCGCCGCCGAGATCGCCGCGCATCTGGACGCCGGTCGCGACGTCGCGGTGTTGTGCGAGGGTGACCCGTTCTTCTACGGCTCGTACATGTACTGGCACGAACGGCTCGCCGACCTCTATCCCGTCGAGGTGGTTCCCGGGGTGACCTCGGTCAGCGGCGCGGCGGCGGTGCTGGGCCGCCCGCTCGTCCAGCACGACGAGGTGCTGACGATCCTGCCCGGTACGCTCCCGCCCGACGTGCTCGCGGCGCGGCTGCGCACGGCCGACTCGGCCGCGGTGATCAAGCTCGGCAAGCGGCATTTCCCGGCCGTCCGGGGCGCGTTCGAGCAGGCCGGACTGGCCGATCGCACGTGGTACGTGGAGCGCGCCACCACCGAGCGGCAGCGGGTGCGTCCGCTCGCCGAGGTCGAACCGGCCGACGTTCCGTACTTCTCCCTGGTGATCACCCCCTCCACCGCGCCCGGCGGCGAGTTCGCCACCAACCGCACCCCGCGCGAGCCGGAGCCGGACTACGCCATCCCCGAACCCACCGGCGAACTCGGCTCGATCGACGTGGTCGGCCTGGGCCCGGCCGGCCCCGAATGGCTCACCCCCGACGCGCACGCCGCGCTCGCCGCCGCGGACCACGTGGTCGGCTACGGCCCGTACGTGGACCGCGTCCAGCCCCGCCCGAGCCAGAAGCGGCACCGCACCGATAACCGGGTCGAGGCCGAACGCGCCCGCCACGCCATCGCGTTGGCCGAGGCGGGCGGCCGGGTCGCGGTGGTCTCCTCGGGCGACGCGGGCGTGTTCGCGATGGCCTCGGCCGTGCTGGAGGCCGCGCACGAGACGGCCACCGAGGTCCCGGTCCGGGTGGTCGCGGGGCTGTCCGCGATGCAGGCCGTGGCGGCGCGCGCGGGTGCGCCGTTGGGCCACGACTTCTGCGTGATCAGCCTGTCCGCGATCCTCAAGCCGTGGGACGTGATCGAGCGCCGGTTGACCGCCGCCGCCGAGGCGGACCTCGCGGTGGCGATCTACAACCCGGCCTCGAAGACCCGGCGCACCCAGGTCGCCGAGGCCCGCGACCTGTTCCTGAAGCACCGCTCGCCGGACACCCCGGTGGTGGTCGGCCGCGACGTCGGCGGTGCGACCGAGTCGGTACGGGTGGTCCGCCTCGCCGACCTGGACCCGGACGTGGTCGACATGCGCACGCTGCTGATCATCGGCTCGTCCCAGACCCGCGCCTACCCGCGCCCCGATGGCGGCACCGGCGTGTACACGCCGCGTCGCTACCCGGCCTGAGCGTCCGGGGCGGGGTCGCCATGCGGGTTTGTGTCACAGTGACTGATATGTACGACTCACGTCCCGCCCGGCGTCCCGCCGGCGGCCGCCCTGGCCAGGATCCAGCGCGCGGCGCTCGCCGCGTCGGCGACCTGTTCCGGCGCGGTCGCCTCGGGACGGCGGATCAGCACCACGGGCAGGCCGAGTTCGCGCGCCGCGGTGAGCTTGGCCGCCGTCTGGGTGCCGCCGCTGTCCTTGGTGACGATCGCCTCCACGCGGCGGTCGCGCATCAGCGCGATCTCGTCCTCGACCGTGAACGGACCTCGGGCCAGCAGCACTTCGCAGGCCCTGGGCAGTGCACCGGTGGGCGGCTCGACGCTGCGCAGCAGGAACCACAGACGGTCCAGGTGCGCGTACGGCGCGGTCTCCAGGCGCCCGGTGGTCAGGAACACCCGACGGGCCAGGTCGGGCAACACCCGCGCGGCGTGCTCGGCCGAGTCGACCGGGTGCCAGTCGTCGCCCGGCACGGCCGTCCAGCCCGGCCTTTGCAGCCGCAGGAGCGGTACGCCGGCCTCGGCGCAGGCGGCGACCGCGTGCGCCGAGATGCGGGCCGCGAACGGGTGGGTGGCGTCGACGACGCCCGCCACGTCCCGGGCCCGCAGCCACGCCACCAGGCCGGGTACGCCGCCGAAGCCGCCCACCCGGGACTCGCCGACCGGCAGCACCGGCGCCCGAGTCCGCCCCGCCAGCGACGACACGACCCGCAGTCCGGGCGTGTCCGCGACGAGTGCGGCCAGGGTCCGGGCGTCGGAGGTGCCGCCGAGCACCAGCAGTACCCGACCGTCGGCGGATGGTGCCCTGCCGCTCATGACCGGCTCCTGCTCCGATGACGCGCCCCGATCGCCCGCTGCGTCGCGGCTGGACCACCGGGGCGTGTGCCACGGCTGCCACGACGGCCGCCTATCAGGCCCTGCTGACCGGCGAGTTCCCCGATCCGGTGACGGTGTACCTGCCCGGCGGGCAGACGCCGGCGTTCGCCCTCGCCGTCGAGAAGCGCGGCGCGGACGCGGCGATGGCGGGTGTGGTCAAGGACGCCGGGGACGATCCGGACGCCACGCACGGCGCGCTGATCCGGGCCACCGTGCGGCACGCGGCGGCCGGGTCCGGGGTGACGTTCCTGGCCGGGCCCGGGGTCGGCACCGTGACGCTGCCCGGCCTGCCGCTGCCGGTCGGCGAACCGGCGGTCAATCCCGTCCCGCGCATGCTGATGCGCGAGGCGGTGGCGCGGGTGGCCGGCGCCTACGGCGGCACCGGTGACGTCATGGTCGAGTTGTCCGTGGACGACGGCGAGCGCATCGCCGAGCAGACCTGGAATCCGCGCCTGGGCATCCTCGGCGGCCTGTCCATCCTGGGCACCACCGGCATCGTGATCCCCTACTCGTGCTCGGCCTGGATCGACTCGATCCGCCGGGGCATCGACGTCGCGGCGGCCACCGGCGAGAGGCACGTGCTCGGCGCCACCGGCACCACGTCGGAGCGGGTCGGCGCCGAAGTGCACGGGTTGTCCGGCACAGCCCTGCTGGACATGGGCGACTTCGCGGGTGCGCTGCTCAAGTACCTGCGCCGGCACCCGATTCCGCGGTTGACCATCGCCGGCGGCTTCGCCAAGCTCTCCAAGCTCGCCGACGGCCATCTCGACCTGCACTCGGGCCGCTCGCAGGTGAACCTGGACCACCTCGCCGAGCGGGCCGCGGCGGTGGGCGGGGACGCGGAGCTGGTCGCGAACATCCGCGCCGCGAACACCGCGCTGCACGCCCTGCAACTGGCCCGCGCCGCCGACGTCCCGCTCGGCGACGCGGTGGCCGAGGCCGCCCGGGACGCGGCGCGCGGTCTCCTGCGCGGCAGCGCGATCCCGATCACCGTGGACGTGATCGCGATCGACCGCGGCGGCACGATCGTCGGCCGCGCCGAACCGGCGTAGGGCCCGCGCGTTCATCCGGCCGGCTGCGACTCGGCCGCCCGGTCGCGCGCCTCGCTGTACAGGTGGCTGTCACAAAAGCCCGGTTCGCCCAGCACGCGGCCGACCATGATGACCGCCACCGCCCTGATCCCGTTGTCGCGCACCAGCGATACCAGGTCGGCCAGTTCGCCGCGCACGATCAGCTCGTCGGGGCGCGACGCGCGGGCGACCACCGCGACCGGGCAGTCCGGGCCGTACAGCGGGGTCAACTCGGCCACGACACGCTCGACTTGGCCGATCGCCAGGTGCAGCACGAGCAGCGCGCCGGAGCGGCCGAGGGTGGCCAGGTCCTCGCCGGGCGGCATCGCCGTCGCGTTGCCCGCGACCCGGGTCAGGATCACCGTCTGGCCCACCGTCGGCAGCGTCAACTCCCGACCCATGGCCGCCGCCGCGGCGGCGAACGCCGGTACGCCCGGGGTGATGTCCCACGGGATGCCGAGCGCGTCGAGGCGGCGCTGCTGCTCGGCCACCGCGCTGAAGAACGAGGTGTCCCCCGACTGGAGGCGGGCCACGTCGTGCCCGGCGGCGTGCGCCGCCCGCAGTTCCTCGACGATCTGATCCAGGTTCAGGTCGGCGGTGTCCACGAGGCGGGCACCGGGCGGTGCGGCCTCGACCAGTTCGCGCGGGACGAGCGCGCCCGCGTACAGGCACACCGGCGACGCGGCGATGATGCGCAGCCCCCGCACCGTGATCAGGTCGGCCGCGCCGGGGCCGGCGCCGATGAAGTGCACGGTCATGGGTTGGACTGCTCCTGGTCGAAGGTGAGGACGGACATGGGCTTCACGGCCACCCACTGGGTCACCGGCATCGCCGGTCGCCACCCGGTGAATCGGCCCACCGGAGCGGACCGGCTGATCTGAAGACGGGTCAACTCCCCGCCGTAGGCGGCACGATGCCGAAGGAGTTCGGCCTCGGTCTCGGCGACGACGGCGTTGGCCACCAGGCGCCCGCCCGGGCGCAGCGCGGCCCAGCACCGCTCGACCACGCCGGGTACGGTCAGGCCACCGCCGATGAAGGCCGCGTCGGGCTGCTCGCCGTACAGCGCCTCCGGTGCCCGGGCCACCACGATTCGCAGGTCCGGAACCCCGAGCGTGGTCGCGTTCGCCGCGGCCCGCTCGGCCCGATCCGCCCGCGCCTCGAAGGCGATGGCCCGGCACGACGGGTGCGTGCGCATCCACTCGATCCCGATGCTGCCGCTGCCCGCGCCGACGTCCCACAACAGTTCGCCGGGACACGGCCCGAGAGCGGCCAGTGTGACCGCCCGGATCTCCCGCTTGGTCAACTGCCCGTCGTGCGCGTAGACGTCGTCCGGCAGGCCGGCCAACCGGCTCAGTCCCGGGCCCGGCCCACACTCGACCGCGACCACGTTCAGGTCCGCGAACCGGCGCTTTGGGGCCGCCGCGAGCGCGTCGGCGGTACCGCGCCACATCGACTCGGCCGGGCCGCCCAGGTGTTCCAGCACGGTGACCTCGCTCGTCCCGAAGCCGCGCGCCACCAGCAGCGCCGCCGCCCGCCCGGGGGTCAGCCCGTCCGCGCTGAGCACCAACACCCGCCGTTCCGCCGCCAGTTCGGCGGTCAGAGTGTCGAGCGGTCGGCCCACCGCGCTGACCACGGCCACGGTGTGCGTCGACCAGCCGAGCCGCGCGCAGGCCAACGACGCCGACGAGGCCACCGGCAGCACGGTGACCCGATCGGCGCCCAACCTGCGGACCAGCGTGGCCCCGACGCCGAAGAACATCGGGTCACCGCTGGCCAGTACGCACACCCGGCGGGACGCCGCCAGGTGGGCCACGAAGCCCACCTGGAACGGCTTCGGCCACACGACCCGCTCGGACTTGGTGTCGGGCACCATCGCCAAGTGCCGCGCGCCGCCGACCAACACCTCGGCCTCGCGCACCAAGTCCCGGGCCACCTCGGACAGTCCGGCCCAGCCGTCGTCCCCGATCCCGACCACGGACACCGGACCGGTGCCGGTGAACGGTGCCCCCGCCAGAGACACCGCGTCCGACACCGGCCACGACACGGGATTCCCGTCAGCCATCCCCCGCGTCCTCGCCGCCTTCGAGATCGCCCTCGACATCCAGGTACACCTCGCGCAGCCCGTCGAGCGTGGCCGCCTCCGGCTTCTCCCACATGCCCCGGTCGGCCGCCTCGAGCAGCCGCTCGGCGATCCCGCGCAGCGCCCACGGGTTGGACGTGCGCATGAACTCGCGGTTGGTCTCGTCCAGGACGTATTCGCCCGCGAGCTTCTCGTACATCCAGTCCGCCACCACGCCGGTGGTGGCGTCGTAACCGAACAGGTAGTCCACGGTGGCCGCCAGCTCGAACGCGCCCTTGTAGCCGTGCTTGCGCATCGCCTCGATCCAGCGCGGGTTGACCACCCGGGCGCGGAACACCCGTGCGGTCTCCTGCTGGAGGGTGCGGGTGCGGACCGCGTCGGGCATGGTCGAGTCGCCGATGTACGCGGCCGGCGCGGTCCCGGTCAGTGCGCGCACCGCGGCGACCATGCCGCCGTGGTACTGGAAGTAGTCGTCCGAGTCGGCGATGTCGTGCTCGCGCGTGTCGGTGTTCTTGGCCGCGACCGCGATCCTGCGGTACGCGTCCTCCATGTCCTCACGCGCGAACACCCCGTCCAGGCCCCGCCCGTAGGCATAGCCGCCCCACGTCGCGTACACCTCGGCCAGGTCCGCGTCGTCGCGCCAGGTGCGCGCGTCGATCAGCGGCAGCAGGCCCGCGCCGTACGCGCCCGGCCGCGAGCCGAACACGCGCGTGGTGGCGCGCCGCGCGTCGCCGTGCCGCGCGACGTCCGCCCGCACGTGTGCCCGGACGTAGTTGTCCTCCTCCGGCTCGTCCGCCTCCGCGGCCAGCCGCACCGCGTCGTCGAGCAGCAACACCACGTGCGGGAAGGCGTCCCGGAAGAAGCCGGAGATGCGCACCGTCACGTCCACGCGCGGGCGGCCCAGTTCGGCGGGCGGGATCGTCTCGATCCCGGTCACCCGGCGCGACGCGTCGTCCCAGATCGGCCGCACGCCCAGCAGCGCCAGCACCTCGGCGATGTCGTCGCCGCTGGTCCGCATCGCGCTGGTGCCCCAGACCGAAAGACCGACCGAGCGCGGCCAGTTCCCGTCGTTGTCGGCGCGGTAGCGGGCCAACAGCGAGTCGGCGAGCGCCTGTCCGGTCTCCCAGGCCAGTCGGCTGGGGATCGCCTTCGGATCCACCGTGTAGAAGTTGCGGCCGGTCGGCAGCACGTTGACCAGCCCGCGCAGCGGCGAACCGCTGGGTCCGGCCGCGACGTAGCCGCCCTCCAGGGCATGCAGCACCGCGCCGATCTCGTCCCCGGTGCGGTCCAGGCGCGGCACGATCTCGGTCGCCGCGAACGCCAACACCTCGGCGACGGCGGGCGATTCGCCGCCCAGCACCTCGGCGGTGACCGCCGCCGCCCGGGTCGGATCCCAGTCGGCCGCCTCCATCGCCGCGACCAGCCGGTGCGCCCGGTCCTCGGCGTCGTCGGTCTCGGTGCGCGAGGCGCTGCCGCCCTCGACCAGGCCGAGCGATTCGCGCAACCCCGGCAGCGCGGCGGCCCGTCCGCCCCACACCTGGCGCGCCCGCAACATCGCGGTGACCAGGTTGATCCGGCCCTCGCCGGTGGGCGCGCTGCCCAGGATGTGCAGGCCCTCGCGGATCTGCGCGTCCTTGACCTCGCACAGCCACCCGTCCAGGTGCAGGATCAGGTCGTCGAACTCGGCCTCGTGCGGCCGGTCGGTGATGCCGAGGTCGTGGTCCAGCTTGGTGGCCTGGATCAGCGTCCAGATCTGGCTCTGTAGGGCCGGGCCCTTGGCCGGGTCGAGCGCCTGCACGTTGGCGTATTCGTCGAGCAGTTGCTCCAACCGGGTCAGGTCGCCGTACGTCTCGGCGCGCGCCATCGGCGGCACGAGGTGGTCGACGATGATCGCGTGCGCGCGCCGCTTGGCCTGTGCGCCCTCGCCCGGGTCGTTGACCAGGAACGGGTACACCAGCGGCAGGTCGCCCAGCACCGCGTCGGGACCGCACTCCGCGGACAACCCCAGGTTCTTGCCCGGCAGCCACTCCAGCGTGCCGTGCTTGCCCAGGTGTACGAGGGCGTGTGCGCCGAAGCCTCCCGGCCCGGCAGGCGCGTCCAGCCACCAGTAGGCGGCCAGGTAGTGGTGGCTCGGCGGCAGGTCCGGGTCGTGGTAGATGGCGACCGGGTTCTCGCCGAAGCCGCGCGGCGGCTGGATGATCAGGATGACATTGCCCGCGCGCAGCGCGGCAAGCACGATCTCGCCCTCCGGATCGCGCGAGTGGTCCACGTACAGCTCGCCGGGCGGTGGGCCCCAGTGCTCCTCGATGTTCGCGCGCAGCCCGAGCGGCAGGGTGGCGTAGCGCTCGCGGTAAGCGGCGGCGGAGATCCGGACCGGGTTGCCTTCGAGCTGACCCTCCGTCAACCATTCGGGGTCCTGTCCGCCGGCCGCGATCAGCGCGTGGATCAGCGCGTCGCCGTCCGGGGGTTCCAGGCCCGGCAGCGCGTCGGCGCCGTCGAGCGCGCCGACGTCGTAGCCGGCCGCGCGCATCGCGCGCAGCAGCGCGACCGCCGAGGCGGGGGTGTCCAGGCCGACGGCGTTGCCGATCCGGGAGTGTTTGGTCGGGTACGCGGAGAGCACCACGCCGACCCGGCGCTCCGCGGCCGGTACGTGCCGGAGCAGGGCGTGTCGGACCGCGATCCCGGCCACCCGGGCGGCCCGTTCGGGGTCGGCGGCGTAGTGGGTGAGGCCGTCCGCGCCGGTCTCCTTGAACGAGAACGGGACGGTGATCAGCCGGCCGTCGAACTCCGGTACGGCCACCTGGGTGGCCGCGTCCAGCGGCGAAAGGCCCGCGTCGCCGGCCTCCCACTCGGCCCGGCTGGTGGTGAGGTTGAGCGCCTGGAGGATGGTGATGTCGAGTCCGGCCAGCGCGCCGACGTCCCACTGCTCGTCGTCGCCGCCGGCGGACACCTCGGCGGGCTTGGCCCCACCGGCGCCGCCCGCGGCGAGCACGGTGACCAGGAGCGCGTCCAATTCGCCGAGCGCGGCGAACAACGACTCGTCGGCGCCGCGCAGCGAGGCGCACCAGATCGGTACCGGCCGCCCGCCCGCGTTCTCGATCGCCGTGCACAGGTCGGCCACGAACGCGGTGTTCCCGGCCAGGTGGTGCGCGCGGTAGTACAGCACGCCCACGGCCGGACCGTCGCCGCCGGACGCCGTGCGGTCGAGCCGCCCCCAGGAGGGCACCTCGACGGGCGGCTCGAAGCCGAAGCCGGTGAGCAGCAGGGTGTCGGAGAGGAAGCGGTACAGCTGGGTCAGGTTGGCCGGGCCGCCCTGGGCGAGGTAGGCGTGCGCCTGCGCGCTCACCCCGGCGGGCACCGTGGCCAGTTCCATCAGCGCCGCGTCGGCGGCGAGTTCGCCGCTGACCACGACCACCGGGCGCGGTCCGGCGAGCAGCGCGTCCAGGCCCGCCTCCCAGGCGCGCCGGCCGCCGAGCAGGCGGACCACGACGAGGTCGGTGCCGTCGAGGAGCGCGGGCAGGTCGGCCACGTCGACCCGGGAGGGGTTGGCCAGGCGCCAGTCGCCCTCGCTCGCCTTGGCGCTGAGCAGGTCGGTGTCGGAGGTGGAGAGGAGGAGGATCACCGGGAGCCTCCGGCGGGGACCATGCCGCGGGCCGACCGGCGGGGCGTGTGGCCGCCGTGCGTGGAGTGGGCGGGCGTGTGGCCGCCGGGCGTACGTCGGCCGGGTGTACGTCGGCTGGGTGTACGTCGGCTGGGTGTGCAAGAACGCCGGCAGGACGAAATCGTCACCTGGAAGCGCCTCTCCGGGGTCCGCGCCCCATCGGACTCGGGGTGAGACGCGCAGTTCCTGACTCCCGGTCGCGCCGTGGTCGACGTCGAACGACGTCGTACGGCGGAGCCGGTCACAGTGGCGGGACCGTCCCGGGATCACACCGGGTTCCTGCCACGCCCTCCCCGCGCCGGTAGGGCCGGCGCGGGGCCAGCATTGCTCAGTGGCCCGCCTTGACGCAACATGCCCGGATCGGCGTGGGCGGCGGGGGTGACACATGTCACCGCCGGTGGCGGGGCTCCACATGGGTGTCAGGCGTTCTTGCGGACCTGCTCCACGAACGCGCCGAACTCGTCGGCGACCTCGTCCTCGGTCCACTCCAGGGCGGGTTCGGCAACGGTGATCTCTGTGTACGACAGGCCCGGCAGGCCGGGCTCGATCCAGCGGCCGGCCAGCCACACCTCGCGCTCGACGGCGTACTCGACGGTGATGCGATTGAGCAGTTCGGCCGGGTACGGCAGCCACACCTGGAACTGGTGGGTGTGCGGGACCGCCGGGAACACCCGCGTCTGCGGCACCCGGGCCAGACCGGCGGCGACCGTCGCGGCGTGGCCGACGTAGCCCGCCAGCCGGGGCAGCGTCTCGTCCAGCGCGGCCAGCGCCTCCAACGCCATCGGCCAGGCCTGGAACGACCGCCCGCCGTAGCGGTGGCGCCACGCGTGCGCCTCCTCGATCAGTTCGGCGTCGCCCGCGAGAGCGGCCCCGGCGCTCGCGCCGAGGCCCTTGTAATAGGACACGTACACCGAGTCGAACAGGTCGACGATCTCGGTCAGCCCGTGCCCGAGCCCCGTGGCGCTCTCCCACAGCCGGGCGCCGTCCAGGTGCAGCGCGGCGTCCCGATCCCGGGCGGCCTGTACGACGGCGATCAGGTCGTCCCAGGCGGGCAGCACGAAGCCGTGGTCGCGCAGCGGGAGTTCGTAGAAGAGCGTGCCGAACCGCTCGGCGCTGCCCCGGACGTCCTCGGCGGTGATCTGCCCCGGCCCGTGGGTGAGTACGAGTGGCCGCAGCCCGGACAGGACCGAGATCGCGTCGCGCTCGTAGGTCAGCGGGTGGGCGCGGGGGTGGATGGCGACCACGTCGGATCCCGTGGCTCCGGCGTGAATGCGCAGCGCGGCCTGCTGGGCCATCGTGCCGGTCGGGAAGAGCAGCGCCGCCTCGGTCCCGAGCAGTTCGGCGGTTCGGGCCTCAAGGCGGGCGACCGCGCCGCCGTCGCCGTAGAAGTCAGGAAACTCGTCGGGATCGAGGTGCTCCCGCGCGTAGGCGTCGAGCCGGGCCAGCCGCTCGGCGACCGTGGCGGGCCGTACCCCGGACAGGATCCGGCCGCAGGCGCGGATCGCGCGCAGGCGACCGACGAGTTCGTCGTTGCCGATGTTTGCCATGAGGGCATCATCCAACGCGCGCCCGCAATCTCGCGCCGGTGACCGGTACGCACACACGGTCCGCCCCGGGAAGGGGACGGACCGTGTGGGTGGTGAGAGGTGCGTCGTGGATCAGACGACGATGTTCTCCGCCTGCGGGCCCTTCTGGCCCTGAACGGCGTCGTACGAGACCTTCTGACCTTCGGTCAGCTCACGGAAGCCCTGCGACTGGATCGCCGAGTAGTGCGCGAAGACATCCGGGCCGCCGTCGTCCGCCTGGATGAAGCCGAAGCCCTTTTCCGCGTTGAACCACTTCACGGTTCCAGTAGCCATACAAATCTCCTTCGTGGTGCCGAATGCGGACGTGCACACACGCACATCCACAGGCCGCAACAGCAATTCACTCTTCACACGAATCCGGTCTGGATAAACAAAAAGCGCCCGACGGTCACGACCGTAAGGCGCTCACAAAATTCATGGGAACCACTACTGCAACTGCCTCGAGGCTAGCACGGAAATGTCGCGGGGCTCGGGAGGCGGAGAAATATTTCCGGTCGAGGGCCGCGTGTCGGCTACTCGCGGGGCGCCTTCGGCTCGGGTTCCGGCTGCGGTGCCGACTTCGGCTTCGGCTCGGTGAACCCCAGCTCCGCGAGGATGGCCGCCGTGTGCTCGCCGACCGCCGGGATCGGGCCCATCGCCGGTTCGCGGCCGGCCACCGTGACCGGCGGCAGCAGCGCGCGCAGCGGGCCGGCCGGGGAGTCGACGGTGCGCAGTCGGTCGCGGGCGGCGAGTTGCGGGTGGTCGGCGAACTCGGCGACGGTACGCATCCGGGCGTTGGCGATGCCGACCGCGTCCAGGCTCGCCACGATCTCGTCGGCCGTACGGTCCGCGAACGCGGCCTCGATCAGCGCGGTCAGCCGCTCGTTGGCCGCCACCCGCAGCGAATTGCTGCGAAAGTCCGGATCCTCGACCAAATCCGGCCGCCCGAGCACCCGTTCGCAGAGCGCGGCCCACTCCCGATCGTTCTGCACACCCACGAACACCTGCCCGCCGCCGCCCACGCGGTACGGCCCGTAGGGCGCGATCGCCGCATGCCGGGCCCCGGTTCGTGGCGGGGGCGTGCCGCCGTAGGTCGCGAAGTAGTAGGGGAACCCCATCCACTCGCCGAGCGCGTCGAGCATCGAAACCTCGAACGAGCTGCCCTCGCCCGTGAGTTGCCGCTCGTAGAGCGCGGTCAGCAATCCGGTGAAGGCGTACATCGCGGCGGCGATGTCGGCGATCGGAATCCCCGCCTTGGCCGGCTCCTCGGCGGTACCGGTGACCGACAGCAGTCCCGCCTCGCACTGCACGA
This sequence comes from Embleya sp. NPDC020630, assembly GCF_044334985.1. Taxonomy (NCBI): domain Bacteria; kingdom Bacillati; phylum Actinomycetota; class Actinomycetes; order Kitasatosporales; family Streptomycetaceae; genus Embleya; species Embleya sp. NPDC020630. The sequence goes on along the minus strand of NZ_JBIRUB010000005.1, from coordinate 418,651 downwards.
GCAGGTCGTACGCCTTCTTGTCCCGATAGGGTCCCGCAGTCCCATAACCCGATATTCCACAGACGATCAGCCGAGGAAATCTGGCCCGCAATTCCGTCGCACCGAGCCCGAGCCGATCGGCCGCGCCCGGAGCCAGGTTCTGCACGAACACATCGGCCCGGGCCAGCAATCGATCCAAAATCTCCGGCGCCCGCTCGTCCTTCACGTCGAGCGTCAGACTTTCCTTCCCCCGATTGGCCCAGACGAAGTGGCTGGACAAACCCTCGACGGTCTCGTCGTAGGCCCGGGCGAAATCCCCCGCGCCGGGCCGCTCGATCTTGATCACCCGAGCGCCGAGATCCGCCAGATGGCGTGTGGCGTACGGCGCGGCGATGGCCTGTTCGAGCGAGACGACGGTGACACCCGTGAGCGGTAGGAACACGCCCCCATCCTGACAGAGCCGGGCGCGCGCACGGCCGCTCGGCGGCGGCGAACCCTTCGGTCCGGGCCGAAGCGTCCCGGGGTGATGATGGCGGCATGGACTCGATCGCACGTGCCTCCGATCCGGATTCGGTGCCTCGCCTCGCCGCGCTCGCCGCTTTGCTCGCGGACGAGACGCGGGCGGCGGTGTGCCTGGCCCTGCTGGATCGGCGGGCCTGGACCGCCGGCGAGTTGGCCCGGCACTGCGGGGTCGCGCCGTCCACGATCAGCGAGCACCTGACCCGCCTCGTCGAGGGTGGCCTGCTGGTCGGGGAGCGGCAGGGGCGGCACCGGTATGTGCGGTTGGCCGATGCGGGGGTGGCGCGGCTGGTCGAGGACCTGGCCGCGTACACCACGCCGGCGACCCTCCGGCCGGCGGCGTCGCTGCGGGCGCACTCGGCCGGCGCGGCCCTGGCCCGGGGGCGTACCTGCTACGACCACCTGGCCGGCCGGCTCGGCGTGGCGATCACCGACGCGCTCACCGCTCGGGGCCTGCTCCGCCAGGACGCCGGCTTCGCGATCACCGACGCGGGCCTGGCCTGGCTCACGGACCTCGGCGCCGACCTCACCACCTCCGGCAAACGACCCCTGGCCCGCCCCTGCCTGGACTGGACCGAACGCCGCCACCACCTGGCCGGCACGGCCGGCGCCGAACTGTGCCGGCTTTTCCTGTCCCGGGGCTGGACCGAACGTGTCGGTACGGGCCGCGCGGTCCGAGCCACCGAAACCGGTCGCACCGAACTGAACCGACTACTGGGCATCCACCCGGAGGAATTCGAGCCGACGACGAGCAACACGGCTCCGATCTGACCGAAAGTCACCGACCTCACCGCCGCTTCCACCAACTCCCGCTCCCGGTCGACGCGTCGGCGAAGGAGCCACCCCCACCTCCACGAACACCGCCCTGCCCGAACCGGCAGCGGACGAGCGGGGTCTGTTCGAGCGTGGTGGCCGGCGGCCGGCCGACGACGAGGTTGTCGCCGTAGTGGTGGAGACCCTGTACCACGAGGCCGGTCACGCCCTTGTCGACGTCCTGCGGTTGCCCCTCGACGAGCGGGCCGAGGAGGATGCGGCGGATCGGTTCGCCGCCCTGATGTTGCTGCGCCAAGGGGTGGGCGGGGAGCGGCAGTTGCGGGCGGCGGTGGAGGAGTATCGGCTTTCGGCGGCGGAGGCGGGCAGGGCCGATCGCGACGCGAAGGACGAACACGCACCGGATCTCGTGCGCGCCGCCGATCACCTCTGCCGGCTCTACGGCGCCGCCCCCGACCGGAATCCCGACCTGGCGAACACGAGCCTCCTCCCCCGGGAACGCGCCGCCGGCTGCGCGGCCGAATGGACGAGTGCGCGCGACGCCTGGCTGAAGGACCTCGCGCCCATCCTGCGCCGATAGGGTCGGCGCCCATCGCGTGGCCGGGTCCGTTGCCGCTCGCAACGCACGACGCATCGACATGGCACCGCCCCGTGGGAATCGTCGATCGGAGACATCCGTGACGTGGCCCCGTCCACTTGGTTCGGTTCGGTCGTCGCCATCGCCGGCGGCGTTTGCGCAACTACCTTGATGCTTAGGGCAGTTGATCGCGGCCTTCGCCCGCCGCGCCGTCTCGGGTCAGGGGAAGAGGGCGTGGAGCTTGGGGAGGAGTCGGGCTCGGGTGGTGTCGGTGAGGCCGTCGTCCGGTGGGCTCGGATCGGCCGGGAGGTCGATACCCAGGGCGTCCAACGCGTTTTCCAGGCCGTCCTCCTGTCCCGTTCGCGCCTCGTACGCCTCTGCGGCGACGTAGGCCAGTTCCTCCCACTGCGGCCATTCCGCGTCGGACCAGGATTCGAACGGCCGGCCGGCCAGGCACCGCACCTCCGGCAGGTCGGCGAGCGCGTCCGGGTCCGCGACCACCCGCTCGTAGGCGTCGCGGCCCAGGCCGATCACCCAGGGTTGGAAGTACCAAAAGCCGTCGTCGGAGCAGAAGCCACCCATGATCCGCGCGGCGGCGGCCCACGACACCCGTGTGTCCAGCGGCCGGCGCACCTCGTCCAGGCCGACCTGGAAGCCCACGATCTCCGGCAGCGGAAGGCCCGAGAGCCGATCGCACAACACGCGCAGGCGTTCGTTCGGGTCGGCGCCGGTCCGGCGGGCTTCCTCGATCAGGTTCCACACGTCGTCTCGATGCACGATCGCCACCCTGCCGGCCGGGTCCGACACCGCCGCCACGACGCCGCTGCCGATGGCCAAACGGATCGAATCTGCGAGGCCCATGGCGTAAACATCCTGGCATCTGCAAGGATGACGCTCCGCAGGCGACGGCCCGGCCGCCGCCTGCGTACATCGGCTTCGCTCCGGCGGGAGAGACGCGCGTGGCTAGGATCCGGCCGTGAACACGTTCGGGATCGGTGACGCGGCGGCTCTGCTCGGTGTGAGCGCGGACACGGTGCGGCGATGGGTGGACTCCGGTCGACTCGACGCGCGGCGGGACGAGAACGGCCGGCGGGTGGTGGACGGTGCGGCGTTGGCCGCGTTCGCCCGCTCGACGGCCGCCGGCGACGCCCGCGCGGACAGCGAACGGCTCGGCTGGTCGTCGGCGCGCAACCGCTTCCGCGGCATCGTCACCGACGTCCGCAAGGACACGGTGATGGCCCAGGTCGAGATCCAGGCCGGACCGTACCGGGTGGTCTCGCTGATGAGCGCCGAGGCCGCGGACGAACTCGGCCTGCGGGTCGGCGTCCTCGCCACCGCGGTCGTGAAGTCGACGAATGTCATGGTGGAGCGGACCGAGGGCGCGCGCGAGCACTCCCTCGAATAGCTGGGAGTGGGCACAGTGGGCGCAATCGGGACGGTGCGAGCCAGGCGGGCGATCGCGGCGACGCTGCTCGCGGGGGCGATGGTGACCCTTGCCGCGTGCGGCGACGACGACGGGAAGAAGAGCGACAAGGACGCCCCGAAGGCCGCCCCGCAGGCTCCCGGCAGCACGCCCGCCGCCGACGCCAAGCCGCTCAAGGGCACCGTCACCGTGTTCGCCGCCGCCTCGCTGACCGAGACGTTCACCGCACTGGGCAAGCAGTTCGAGACCGCCCACCCCGGCGTCACCGTCAAGTTCAACTACGGGGGCAGCTCGGCGCTCGCCGCGAGCATCAACCAGGGTGCGCCCGCCGACGTGTTCGCCTCCGCCGACGAGAAGAACATGAAGCTCGTCACCGATGGCAAGAGCGCCGACGGCACACCCACCGCGTTCGCGAAGAACACCCTCCAGATCGCGGTGGCCCCGGGCAACCCGAAGAACGTCAAGTCGCTCGCCGACCTCAAGCGGGACGGCCTCAAGGTCGCCCAGTGCGCCCCGCAGGTCCCGTGCGGCGCCGCCGCCAAGACCGCGCTCGACGCGGGCGGCGTCAAGTTCACCCCGTCGACGCTCGAACAGGACGTCAAGGCCGCGCTGACCAAGCTCACCCTCGGCGAGGTGGACGCCGCGCTCGTGTACCGCACCGACGTCAAGGCCGCGGGTGCCAAGGTGGTCGGCGTGGACTTCCCCGAATCCGCCCAGGCCGTCAACACGTACCCGATCGTCCCGCTCGCGAAGGCGCCCAACGCCGACGCGGCCAAGGCGTTCGTCGCCTTCGTCCTGGCCGAGCCCGGCCGCACCGCGCTGACCGCAGCGGGTTTCCAGGCCCCGTGATCGGCTCTCCCCGGGTCCGCCGCCGCGTGCGGGCCGAACGTCCGCGCCGCGGCGGCGCGCCCCTGGCCCTGCTCGTCCCCGGCCTGATCGGCCTGGTGTTCCTGGTGCTGCCGCTGCTCGGACTGCTGATCCGGGCGCCGTGGAGCAACCTGGGGAGCCAACTCGGCAGCGGCGAGGTCCGCGAGGCGCTGAAGCTCTCCCTGTTCACCGCGACGATGGCCACCGGCATCGTGCTCGTGCTCGGTGTGCCGCTGGCGTGGCTGCTCGCCCGTACCGACTTCCCCGGGCGACGCCTGGTCCGGGCGCTGGTCACCCTGCCGCTGGTGTTGCCGCCGGTGGTGGGTGGTGTGGCGCTGCTCCTGGTGCTGGGCCGCAGGGGCCTCGTCGGCGAGTGGCTGGACGACACGTTCGGCTACACGCTGCCGTTCACCACCACCGGGGTGATCGTGGCCGAGGCGTTCGTGGCGATGCCGTTTTTGGTGATCAGCGTCGAGGGCGCGCTGCGGGCGGCGGATCCGCGGTACGAGGAGGCCGCGGCCACGCTGGGCGCGTCCCGCTGGACCGCGTTCCGCCGGGTCACCCTGCCGCTGATCGCCCCGGGCGTGGCGGCGGGCGCGGTACTCGCGTGGGCCCGTGCGCTCGGCGAGTTCGGCGCCACCATCACCTTCGCCGGCAATTTCCCGGGCAAGACCCAGACGATGCCGCTCGCCGTCTACCTCGCGCTCGAAACCGATCCGGAGGCGGCGATCGTGCTCTCCCTGGTGTTGTTGGCGGTGTCCGTGCTGATCCTGGCCGGCCTGCGCGAGCGTTGGATGACCACGTCGTGACCGGCCTCGACAAGACACCCGACCCGGCGCCCGGCGCGGCACCCGACCCGGCAGCCGACGCGACCTCCGGTCTCGACGCGCATCTCGTCGTCGCCCGCGACGCGTTCCGTCTCGACGTACACCTGAGCGCCGCGCCCGGCGAGGTGGTCGCGCTGCTCGGCCCCAACGGCGCCGGCAAGACCACCGCGCTGCGCGCCCTGGCGGGCCTGACTCCCCTCGGCGGCGGGCACACCCGGCTCGCCGGCGTCGACCTGGAGGATCCGGGCCGACGCCGGTACACCCCGCCCGAGCGGCGACCGGTGGGCGTGGTGTTCCAGGACTACCTGCTCTTCCCGCACCTGTCCGCGCTGGACAACGTCGCCTTCGGCCTACGCTGCCAGGGCGTCGGCCGGCGCGAGGCGCGCGCCGCGGCGGCCGGGTGGCTGGAGCGGGTCGGCCTGGCCGAGCACGCCGGCGTCAAGCCGGGTCGGCTCTCCGGCGGCCAGGCGCAGCGGGTCGCGCTCGCCCGGGCGCTGGCCACCCACCCCCGGTTGCTGCTCCTGGACGAGCCGCTGGCCGCCCTCGACGCGCGCACCAGGGTGGAGATCCGCGCCACGCTGCGCCGGCATCTCGCCGACTTCGACGGCGTCGCGGTGGTGATCACCCACGACCCGCTCGACGCCATGGTGCTGGCCGACCGGCTCACCGTGATCGAGGCGGGCCGCGCGGTCCAGGACGGCACCCCGGCGGAGGTGGCCCGGCATCCGCGCACCGATTACGTGGCCCGCCTGGTCGGCCTGAACCTGTACCGCGGCACCACCTCCGCCGGCGGCGTCGAGCTGGCCGCCGGGCAGCGGCTGGTGGTCGCCGAAATCCCGGACGCGGCCGAGGTGTTCGTGGCCTTCCCGCCGTCGGCGGTGACGCTGTACCGCAGCCGCCCCGACGGCAGCCCGCGCAACCTGTGGCAGGCCGAGGTGGACGGCATGGAACTGCACGGCGACACGGTGCGCGTCGAGCTGACCGGCCCGGTGCCGCTGCTCGCCGACGTCACGCCACTGGCCGTCGCCGAACTCGAACTCGCGCCCGGGAAGCCGGTATGGGCGGCGGTGAAGGCCACCGAGGCGCGTGCGTACCCGGCCTGAACACCGTTGCCGCGCGCGATGACGGTGCGAGCGTGCACGATGGTCCCCGTGACGAGCCTGACCACCACCGACGCGACCCGTGCCCGGATGAGTCGCCAACGCAGCAAGGACACCGACGTCGAGGTCGCGCTGCGCCGTGTCCTGCACGGCATGGGACTGCGCTACCGGGTGCACCGCCGCCCGCTCAAGGGCATCCGCCGCGAGGCCGACGTCGTCTTCGGCCCGGCCAAGGTCGCCGTCTACGTCGACGGCTGCTTCTGGCACGGCTGCCCGGTGCACGCGACCTGGCCCAAGCGCAACGCCGAGTTCTGGAAGACCAAGATCGAGGGAAACCGCACCCGCGACGCGGACACCGACCGGCGGATGGCGGAAGCCGGCTGGTTGGTCGTGCGGGTCTGGGAGCACGAGGACGCGGTCGTCGCGGCGGCCAGGGTTCGGGATGCGGTGATCGCCAGGCGCGCGGCCGGCTAACCTGTCCGCATGGCACGACCCATCACCATGATCGACCTGTTCGCGGGCTGCGGTGGAATGACGTCCGGGTTCGCCACCGCGAAGGGCTTTCGGCCGGTCATGGCGGTCGAGTGGAACCTGCACGCGGCCGCGACCTACGCCGCCAACTTCGGCGAGGCGCACATGCGCTGGGGCGACATCGCGGAGATCCCGGACCGGGACATCCCGCGCGCCGACGTGATCATCGGCGGCCCGCCCTGCCAGGGTTTCTCCAACCTCGGCAGCCGCAACGTGGAGGATCCGCGCAACAAGCTCTGGAAGGAATACCTGCGCTTCGTGCGTCGGGCCAAGCCCAAGGTGTTCGTGATCGAGAACGTGGACCGCTTCCAGAAGTCCGCCGAGTTCGCGCTGTTGCTCGCCGAGGCGCAGCCCGGCGGCCTCCTGGAGGGGTACGAGCTGACCGACGCGCTGCTCCCGGCGGTGGACTACGGCGTTCCGCAGCGCCGCAAGCGGGCGATCGTGATCGGCTCGCGGATCGGCCGGATCGAGGCGCCCGAGCCGACCCACGGCCCCGGCCGGCGGCTGCGCTGGAGCACCGTCCACGACGCGATCGCGGATCTGCCGCGCGTGCCCGGGACGACCAGCCTGCCCACGTCGAAGACCGAGTTCTTCGGCCGCCCGGTGCCCGGCGTGTTCAAGGAGGCCGACCTGCACCTCGGCCGCACGCCGACCGAGCGCTCGCTGCTGCGCTACGACTGCGTGCCTCCCGGCGGCGGCCGATTCGACCTGCCCGACCATCTGCTTCCCGACTGCTGGCGGAACAAGAAGACGGGCACGACGGACGTGATGGGCCGGATGCGCTGGGGCCACCCGTCGCTGACCATCCGGACCGAGTTCTACAAGCCCGAGAAGGGCCAGTATCTGCACCCGCAGTGGAACCCGGACGACCCGGCCGACCGGGTCAACCGGCCGATCACACACCGCGAGGCGGCCCGGCTCCAGTCCTTCCCGGAGACCTTCGTATGGTGCGGGTCCAAGACCGAGATCGCGCGGCAGATCGGCAACGCGGTGCCGCCGGGGTTGGCGGAGGCGATCGCCCGGCAGCTGAAGCCGAGGTTGCGCGAGGCGGGGTGATCGGTGGTCGGGGGGCGATCGGCGCCCGCGACCGGTCAGGAGGGCGTTTCCTCGTCCAGGGCGTACATCCGGGGCGGTAGCTGCTTCTCGGCCAGGTCCAGGTCGGTCCCGTCCAGGTCGAGCCACACCCGATCGCGGCGCTCGGCGGGGCGGTCGAGGCCGCTCGCGGCCCAGGTGAAGATGCCGCATACGGTGGCCCGCTCCCGGTCCGGTGCCTGGATCTGCGCGGCGAAGCAGACGGCGAGCGCGGTGCGGGTGGGGATCAGGTACTGCTCGTTGTCCGGGTCGGGCCGGCCGGTGGTGGCCGCGCGTGGGGGTTCGAGGACCTTCATCCAGGTCAGCGTCGCGCCCGGGGCCTGACCCGCGAAGCAGTCGGTGACCGCTTCGCGCAGCGCGGCGGCCGGGTCGTCGCCGAGCCAGTCGAACCAGGCGTCCTGGTCGAGCAGTTTGCCGAAGTCGTCCCGCGGCCGCCCGTGGTGCGGGTTCTCCCGGTACTCCCCGGTGAGTACCCCGTCGGGGCCGACCAGCCAGGCACCGCGGATCGCCTCGCCGGGCACGTAGCCGTTCGGGTCGTCGGCATAGGCCGGGTCGATCTCGGCGACCGAGCCACCGGGCGACTGCGCGGCGGCGGCGACGAGTCCGGGGTCGTCCGGGGGCTCGCGTCGTACCACGGAACCGGTCACCGGGGGCTCACCCATGCCTACCACTCTCCAGCGCTCGTCGACGGTGTCGGAGCGCTCGGCTCATCCGCGCGGCCCCGGACAGGTCGGCCATTCTCGCGCACGACCGTGGGCGGTCGGCCCCCGGGCGACCCGCTCCGGCCCGCCGTCAGCGCCCCCAGGCGACGGTGATCGCCTTCGTATGCTCGGCCGCCTGCTCCCGGGCCGTGGCCGCCTCGGCCGCCCGGCCCAGTTCCTCGGCCAGCCGGGCCCGGCCCAGCCAGTTGTACGGGCTGCTCGGTCGCAGGTTGACCCGCTCGCTCAGGAGGGTGCGGGCCAGGTTGTGCCGGTGTGCGCGCAGGGCCGCCTCGACCAGGGTCTGCTGGATCGCGTCGCGCTGCGCGTGGCTGCCGCCGAAGGTGTTCAGGCGGTGCCGGATCGGGACGAGGATGTCGACGGTGTCCGGGTAGCGTCCCTGTTCGAAGGCGACCAGCGCGCGGCACACCGGCAGGCCGACCTCGGCGGTCATGGCGTGGTTGCTCACCCCGGGATGCGGATCGGCCAGCCACCGCTCCCGGTCGCGGACCACCGCCTCGGCGTCGGCGATCCGGCCGGCGCCGAGATGGGCCATCACCGCGTGCACGTCGTTGAAGGCGTAGTACGGGCCGTCCGCGCGGGCCGCCCACGCGTCGGCCAGTCGGGCCCAGCGCTTCGACTGTTCGCCGCCCGCGAGGTGGATGCGCCACAACAGGGCGGAGGCGTCCAGGAGTTCCATCGCGGCGCCGATCGAGCGGTCGTTGTGCAGCACGGCGTCGTAGATCGCCAGCGCCCGGTCGATCGCACCGGCCTCGATCGCGTACAGGCCGTAGTGCCACCAGTTGTGCACGTTGAGGTAGTTGCCGCCGGACCAGTCGCCGACCCGGGCGTCCAGGAAACGGATGCCCTCGGCGAAGCGGCCCTGCATCTCGTACGTGTGCACCACCGCGTGGATCGCCCACACATCGCGCGGGTGCGCCGCCACGGCGGCCAATCCGGCCTGTTCGGAACGCTCGTAGTGGCCGGTCTCCTCCAGGCCGAACGCGGACATCCCGAGCAGGGGCCCGTAGTGCGGATCGTGCGGATCCCACGCGCTCAGCGCGCCGCCTACACGGTCGCGCAGCCGGGTCGCGTCGCCGGTGAAGAAGTCGATCTGATGGCCGATCGCGAGCGCGAGCGTATCCCGGGGATGCGCCACGACCAGCTCGCGCAGGATGTCGCCGGCCCGGTGGATGTCACCCGCCAACCACGCCTCGGCGGCCTCGAGGTGGGCCGACTCGCGCGCATCCCCCCGCACCCCGCCGGCCGCGAACGCCGCAAAACGCTCCCGCGCGGCGGCGGCATCGCCCGGCTCGGTACCCAGCAACCCGAGATAGGCGGCGAACGCATGCCCCATCGGCGCCTCGGGAGCCGCCGACAACACGCCCTCCACCTCGGCGGAAACCTCAGGCCGAAAGAACAACAACGCATCAAGCCCACGCTCGAAGTGCCCGGCCGCCTCCGCCCCCATCCCGGACAACCCGAGCCCCTGCCGATCCACCACGCCCACAGAGATTCCTTCCGCCACACCCGAGCCCCACCCCGATTAAACACGCCGCGCGTGCCCGGGCCGGAGCTCATCGGGTGATTTGTCGGGATCGATGCCTTCGTTGATTCGGGTGGAACGATCGGATCGGCCTCGGGTGAACCGGCGAGGCCGGTGCCCACCGTCGGCCGTATCGGGCGGATCGTGCGCGCGGCGAGGCTGGGGGTGACCCGGTATCGGCCGGGACCAGGTCGGCCTCGGGACGTTGCCCATGTTCAGGAATGCTCTTCGTACGCTTGCCGCGCAGCGCATGCGGTTGGCGCTCACCGTGCTGGCGATCGTCTTCGGTGTCGCCTTCGTGGCCGGTGTGCTCACGCTCAAGGACACCATCACGGAGGCCGCCGCCACCTCGGCCGCGGACGACTTCGCGGGGGTGGGCGTGGGGGTTCGCGCCGACTCGGAGCACGGCGCCGGCGATCCGGCTGCCTTGGGACCCCGGCTGGTGGAGCGGCTGCGCGGGCTGCCCGGCGTGGCGGCCGTGCGCGGCTCCGTCACCGGACCCGCCGTGGTGGTCGACCGCGACGGGGACCTGGTCGGTCGGGTGGAGGAGTCCGCAGGTACCAACTACGCGCCCGGGCCGGAGGGTTTCGATCCGCTGTACCGGCTCGCCGAGGGCCGCGCGCCGAGCGCCGCCGGCGAGGTCGCCCTGGACGAGGCCGGGGCCCGGGCGGCCGGCTACCGGATCGGCGACCGGCTGCGCGTGGTCGCCGGCGGCGGCACCCTGGACGCCACCCTCGTCGGCACCGTGCACGCCGTCGACGCCCGGATCCGGCTCGGCGCCACCCTCACCCTGTTCGACACCCCCACCGCACAGCGGCTGTTCGCCGCCCCCGACACCTACGACCTGATCACCGTCGCCGCCCGCCCCGGCACACCCGACGCCGCGCTCCTGAACGCCGTCCGCCCCCTCGTCCCCGCCGGCGCCGAGGCGGTCACCGGTGCCGCGCTCACCGCCGAGCGCCGCGACCTGGCCTCGGCCGGGACCGCGGGACTGGCCACCGGGCTGCTGGTGTTCGCGGGTATCGCGCTGTTCGTCGGGACGTTCATCATCACCAACACCTTCACCATGCTCATCGGCCGCCGCACCCGCGAACTCGCGCTGCTGCGCGCGGTCGGCGCCACCCGGCGGCAGGTCACCCGCTCGGTGCGCCTGGAGGCGCTGATCACCGGCCTGGTCGGCGCGCTGCTCGGGCTGCTGCTCGGGGTCGCGCTGGCCGCCGGTCTGCTCGCGCTGCTGCGCGGCACCGACGCCGCACCGCCGCGCGGCCCGCTCGTGGTGCGGCCGGGCACGATCCTGTGGTCGCTCGTGGTGGGCATCGGGGTGACCGTCGCCGCCGCGTGGCTGCCCACCCGCAAGGTGGCCCGGATCGCTCCGATGGCGGCGCTGCGCGCGAATCCGCCGAACCCGGCCGGGCTGTTCCGGCGCAATCTGGCCGGCCTGCTCCTGATCGGCGGGGGTGTCGGCGGCGGTTATGCCACGGTCAAGGCAGCCCCGGGCGGCAACGGCGAGCCGGTTCTGGTCACGGTGTGCGGCGTGCTGGCCGCCACCGGCGTGCTGATGCTGATCCCGCTGCTTTCGGTCGGCGTCATCGGGGTGCTCGCGCGACCGCTGACCCGGGTGTTCGGGGTGACCGGGACGCTGGCGAGCCGCAACGCGCTGCGGGATCCGCGCCGCACGGCCGCGACCGCCTCCGCACTGATGGTCGGCCTGTTCCTGGTCACCGGCCTGACCGTGATCGGCGCGTCGCTCAAGGACAGCCTCGACAACGCGGCGGCGCGCGGGCTGACCGCCGACTACGCGGTGTCCACCACGCTGCGCGACCCGATGGCCGCCGCGACGGTGGACCGCATCGGCCGGTTGCCGCACGTCGAGGCGGCGAGCGTGTACCGCACGGCGACCGCGCGGATCGGCGACGCCGAGCAGGAGGTCGCCGCGCTGGACCCGGTCGCGGGCCCGAAGGTGATGCGCCTCGACTTCGTCGCGGGCGGCCCCGAGGCGCTGGGCACGGACCTGCTCGTGGAGCGGGTCGAGGCCGAGTCGCGGGGGCTGGGCATCGGCGCGAGCGTGCCGGTGACGTACCCCGACGGCACGTCCGGCACCCTGCGCGTCGGCGGGATCTACCGGGCCAATCCGATCGTGCTCCCCTACCTCGTCTCCACCCGCACCCTCGATCCGCACCTCGAACGCCCGCTCGGCCGCCAGGTGTTCGTCAAGAGTGCACCGGGCGAGGCGCGGGCCCTGGAGGCGACGCTGAAGGACACCTTCGGGGCCGATCCGGCCCTGCGCGTGCAGTCGAAGGACGAACTGCGCCGGGGTCTGGGCGCGGCCATCGACCTGCTCCTGAACGTCGTCTACGGCCTGTTGGCGATGGCCGTGCTGATCGCGGTCATCGGCATCGTCAACACGCTGGCGATGTCGGTGCTCGAACGCACCCGGGAAATCGGCCTGTTGCGCGCGATCGGCCTGGATGCCCGCCGGGTGCGCGCGCTGATCCGCCTGGAGGCGGCGCTGATCTCGCTGTTCGGCGCGCTGCTCGGGGTCGGGCTCGGCACCACGGTGGGGGTGCTGGCGGTGCGCGGGATCGACCTGGGCAACGTCCCGCTCGGCGCGACGATCCCTTGGCCGCGGATCGCCCTGTTCGTACTGGGCGCGCTTGGTGTCGGGCTGCTCGCGGCCGCCTGGCCCGCGCGGCGCGCGGCGCGCATGTCGGTGCTCGGCGCGCTCGGGTCCGAGTGAGGTGCCGGTCCACCCGTGGCGGTGTGCGTCCCCGACTCCCGCCGACTGGCCGGACGCCTGGACGGCTGCCGGTACCTTGGCGAACGTGCACCCGCCACCACCCGCGACGATCGCCCGCGCCGTCGTGTTCGACGTCGTCTTGGCCGCCTCGGTCGCCGTGGTGTCCGGACTGCTCCGCGCGCTCGGCTCGTTCGACGACGATGGGATACATCGGCCGGATGCGCTGCCGTGGTGGGGCATGCTCGTCCAAGTCGCCGCCGGCGCCGCGCTCGTACAGCGGCGGCGCCGACCGATCGCCTCCGCCGGCGTCGTCCTCGCACTCTCCCTCGGCGACCCCGTGCTGGCCGGGCCCTTCGCGGCCTACGCGCTCGGCGCCTACGCCCCGCCCCGGCGCGCCGCGTGGGCGCTCGCCGCCGGGCTCGCGGTGACCATGTGCGAGCCGTGGCGGGCGCAGTCGGGGTCGGACGTGTTCGTCGAGCTCCTGGTCGTCGTCACGCCGCTGCTGCTCGGGAAGTACCTCGCTTCGCGGCGCGGCCTGATCCTCGCGCTGGCCGAACGCGCCGAGCGGGTCGAGCGCGAACAGGCCGAACGGGACCGGCAGGCGCGGCTCGAGGAACGCCGCCGGTTGGCGGGCGAGATGCACGACATGATCACCCACCGGGTCAGCCTGATGGTGCTTCAGGCGGGCGCGTTGCGCACCATCGCCGAACGGGACAACGTGCGTTGCGCCGCCGAGGAGTTGCGGCTTACGGGCTGTCAGGCGCTCGCCGAACTGCGCGAGTTGGTGGCCATCCTGCGCGATCCCGACGACCCGACGCCGACCGGTACACCCGCGCGGGACGCGGAGCCGGCCGGTCTGGACGTGTCCGACCTGGTCGCCGACTCGCGGGCGGCGGGCATCGAGGTCGACCTGACGGTGACCGGATCGGCGCCCGCCGACCACGCGCCGGCCGCGGTGCGCGGCGCACGGCGGGTGGTCCAGGAGGCGCTGACCAACGTGCACAAGCACGCCCCCGGCGCACACGTGACCGTGGCCGTGCGGCACGAGCCCGAGGGCATCGCGGTGACCGTCGCCAACACCGCCGGTACCCGGCCCCCCGACGTCGACCTGGGTACGGGCGGCACCGGCCTGCTCGGGCTGCGCGAGCGGGTCGAACTGCTCGGCGGCCGGTTCCGGGCCGGGCCGGGCGACTCCGGCGGGTTCACCGTCGAGGCCCTGATCCCGATCGGCGAATGCGCCGACGCCCCGCCCCGTCCCATCGCCCATCCCGTGCTCGACGAAGGTGCCGCATGATCCGACTGCTGCTCGTGGACGACGAACGTATGGTGTGCGCGCACCTGCGCACCATCCTCGGCGGCGCCGAGGACATCGACATCGTCGGCGAGGCCTACGACGGCGCCGAGGCCCTGGAACACGTAGTCCGCCATCGGCCCGACCTGGTGCTGCTCGACCTGCACATGCCGGGCGTGGACGGGCTGACCGCGCTGCGCCGGATGGTCCGGCTCGACGCGCCGCCCAAGGTCGTCGTGCTGACCACGATCGACACCGACGACCACGTGCTGCGAGCGCTGCACACCGGCGCGGTGGGTTTCCTGCTCAAGGACACCCCGCCCGAGGATCTGGTCGCGCTGCTCCGGGTGGCCGTCGAGGGCAACACCGTGTTGTCCCCGGCGGCGGCCCGCAACCTGATCGGGGCGAGCGCGGCCCGCGAGACCGCCCGCCTCGAGGCCCGCCACACGATCCGCGACCTGACCGAGCAGGAGACCCGGATCCTCGCCTGCCTGGGAGAGGGCATGTCCAACGCGCAAATCGCCGCGCGTCTGTACCTCACGGAACCGACGGTCAAGGCCTACGTCTCCCGCACCCTGACCAAACTCTCCTGCACCAACCGCACCCAGGCCGGCCTGATCGCCCACAACGCGGGCCTGACCCCCGACAAGCCCCAGCCGCACCTGGACGGTTCGGCCGCCGACGGCACCCAGCGCTAGGTCCTGTCCGCCGGACAGGGCCTAGCCGAGGCGGTCGGTCAGCCAGTCGCTTGTGTCGGGGAGCCAGGCGGCCTGGGTGTTGCAGAGGAGGTGGTCGCCGTGGGGAATCAGCAGGATCTCTGCTTCGGGGGCGTCGTGGGTCACGTGGGCGGCCGGCAGTACGCCGGGGGTGATGTCCTCGCCGCCCTCGACCACCCGAAGGGGCGCCTCGATGCGGTCGGCGATGCCGGTGAGGTCGATTCGCGGGCGAACTCCTCTGCGGCGGCCGGGCTTCCGGTGCGTACCGTGAGCGTTTCCCGGACGAAGAGCGGGAGTTGCGGCCAGTCCAGGCGGTACGGGCCGCTGACCGCGACGACGGCCGCCACGCGGGGTTCGTGAGCGGCGGTCAGGAGGGCGTAGAAGCCGCCCAGGCTCAGGCCGATCAGTCCGACCCCGCCGCGTGTGTCCAGGTCCGCCCGCGCGTCGAGGGCGTCGATCACCCTGCTCACCACACGGTGGTAGTCGGCCCGCGGCGCGGTGTCGACCAGCACCCCCTGGCCCGGGCCGTCGAAGGAGAAGACGGCCAGGCCGCGGCGCAGCAACGCCTCGTCCACGGCGTGGAATTCCTCCTTGCCGGAGTTCAACCCCGGCGCCACCACCACGACCCGGGGCGGCAGTGCCGCGTCGACCGGCCGGCGCAGCCGTCCCGCGAACCCCTCCCCCTCGATCCGCACCGCGCCCGGATCCAGATATCCGAACGCCCGCCGCATCGCCGCATCTGCCGCGCGCGCCGCCGCGATCGTGCCCGCGTGGTCGGCGGCCGGCGGGAACGTCGCGCAGTGCAGCCACCGGGCGGCGGTCCGGAACGCCTCCCCCGCCGACACCTCGTGGCCGCCCGCCGCGCACCGCTCGCCCACCCGCAGGTACGCCTCGCCGACCCGACGGAACGCGGCCGGCCACTCGGCGAGCGTGTCCGGGTCGGTCGCCGTGACCCGGTCGTACTCGTACGGATCCAGCCCGCAGGCGATCGCCCGCGAACGGTTGCCGGCAACGAACTGCGGGAGGAATTCCGGGATTTCGAAGACGGTGGAGACATCGGGGAGCACGTTCATGGATGCCATGGTCGTCGTGATCGCCTTTCGGGCGCTGTGTGCGGATGCGGCGGGTGGCAACGGATCGGTGGGCGTCAGACCGCGACGACGTGGTTCGGGAACAACACGCGACCCGTGTGGCCGGTGTCCGCGTACTCCCGTACCGAGACGATCCGGCCGTCCGCCACCTCGAAGATCCCGAGGCACCGGTTGTGGTACTCGACGCCGCCGACCGTAACCGCGTCCGAGGTCCACTCGGCGAACACCACGTCGCCGTCCGCGTGGATCGACACCAGGCGGATCCGTACGGTCTCCGGCCGCAACAGCGCGCCGACGTCGCCGAGGAAGTCCTCGATGATCGTGTCGCGGCCGACCCAGGTGCGGGAGATGGGCAGTTCGCCGGGGTAGGTCCAGGTGGCGTCTTCGGCGAAGCTCGCCCGGATCGTGGTCAGATCGCCCTCGGCGACCGCCTCGACGTAGCGGGTGACGACGGCCTTGGGGGCGGTGGTGGTCATGACGTACTCCTGGGGGTGTGGACGGATCGGGCGGGTGCGGGGGCAGGCGGGCGGGATCACGACACCGTCAGTACCGCCTTGCCCCGCACGCGCCGCTCGCGCAGGTCGGTGAGCACCGCGGCGGTCTCGGACCAGTCGGCGACCAGGCCGAGTTCGGGGTTCAGCCGGCCCCCGGCGACCAGTCGCACCAGCGTGCCGAGGTCGGCGGCGAACGGCGTGTCGCAGTCCATGTAGTGGAAGTGGCGCAGCGTGGCCGACTCGGGGCCGGCGAAGAAGTCGA
Source organism: Embleya sp. NPDC020630 (assembly GCF_044334985.1). Classification (NCBI taxonomy): domain Bacteria; kingdom Bacillati; phylum Actinomycetota; class Actinomycetes; order Kitasatosporales; family Streptomycetaceae; genus Embleya; species Embleya sp. NPDC020630. The sequence goes on along the minus strand of NZ_JBIRUB010000005.1, from coordinate 402,130 downwards.
AGAAGTCGAGGGTGACCGGGGTCCGACTGGCCTGGCCGAACCAGATCAGCAGCCCCCGTCGGCGCAACTTGGCCAGCGCTCGGGGCAGTTCGGTGCCGCCGGTGGATTCGAGCACCACGTCGTACGGGCCGACCGCGTCGCCGACGTCGTGCACGACCGCCGCCGCGCCCAGTTCGACCAGGCGGCGGCCGCGTTCCGGGGATCGGGTGACCGCGGTGACCTCGGCCCCGGCCGCGGCGGCCAGTTCGGTGACGTAGTGGCCGACCCCGCCGGACGCTCCGGTGAGCAGCAGTCGGCGGCCCGCGACCGGCCCCGCCGTACGCAGCAGCCGCAGCGCGGTCAACCCGGCCAGCGGCAGTGCGGCGGCGGTGGTCGCGGCGATCGATTCGGGGAGCGGCGCGAGCGCGGAGGTCGGCACGGCCACGTACTCGGCCCAGCCGCCTCCCATCGGGTGCCCCACGACGCGGGTGCACACCGCCGGCCCCGAGCCGTCCGCCGCGGCCTGGACCACCAGCCCCGCCACGTCCTTGCCCGGCCGGTGTCCCGCGCGCGGCTGCTCCAGCAGGAAGGTCTCGCCCCGGTTCACCGCGAACGCCTCCACCTTGACCAACGCCTCGTCGGGACGCGGCCGGGGCTGCGGCACCTCCTCGGCGACGACCCAGGACCCGATCCCGCCGCTCGGCGTCAACGCCTTCATCTCGATGCCCTCTTCCAGCCCTGTGCCGGGCCGCTCGCCGTGCGCCGGGTCGCTCGCCGTGCGCCAGGGCGCTCGCCGTGTGCGGGGCTGCCTGCCGTGTGCGGGGCTGCCCGCCGGACGCCCCCGGTCGGGTGCGCCGACCCCGCCTCCCCGTCGGGATCAACACAACGCCCCGCACGTCGGCCGGTCCAACAACCGACCGACCCACCCGACAACCAACGGTTGTCGCCTATGGTGAGCGGCATGGATCTGGACCTCGCCCGGGTGCGCGCATTCGTCGCGGTGGCCGACCTCCGGCACTTCGGCCGCGCCGCCGAGCAGCTGGCGATCACCCAGCAGGCGCTGTCCAAGCGGCTGGCCCGCCTGGAGGCCGAGTTGGGCGCCGCGCTGGTCGACCGCGGCGGCGGCCGGGGCGTCACCCTCACCGAGGCCGGCGCACGTTTCCTGGAGCCGGCCCGCCGGGCGCTGGCGGCGGGCGAACTCGCGGTCGGCGCGGTCCGGGACGCCCGGCCGGCGCTGCGCCTCGACGTGTGGGGGCACCTGTACGCGCCGATGCGCACCGTCGCACGGGTACTCGACGCCGCCCCCGGCCTCGGCCTGGAGCCGAGTGCCGGGCGCGACCTGCCGTCGGTGGCCTCGGCGATCCTGCGCGGCGACGTGGACGCCGGCTTCGGCCGGGTACACCCGCTGCCCGGACACGCCCCGCTCGGGCTGACCCATCGCCTGGTCCGCCTCGAACCGGTGGACGCCGTCGTCGGCCCGGACCATCCCCTGGCCGACGCCGCCGAGCTGCGCCCGAGTCAGCTGCGCGACAGCGTCCTGTGGTGCCCGGCGGCCGTGGACCGGCTGGACTTCCTGGCCCGATTCGCCGCCGCGTTCGGAATCGTCGAGTGGGCGGCCGGACCCAACCTGGGCCTGACGCCCTTCCTGGAGCACCTGCGCGACGACCCCACGTGCTTCGCGCTGCTGCCCGCCGACGGCCCGCTGCCCGAGGGCCTCGCCGTACGGTCCATCCCGCTGGTCGCACCCACCCCGCTGTACGCGTGGTCCCTGCTGTGGCCCCCGGACCGCCCACACCCGCGGCTGGACGCCCTGCTCCGCGAGTTCGGCCGGGTAGGCGCCGCCAACCGCTGGCTCGACCACGACCCGTCCCGGGACTGGCTCCCGGGGCCCGACGACGCGTGAACCCGCCTCAGGACACCAGGTCGCGCCAGAACGGCACCGTCGGCTCCGCGTACTCGATGCCGCCGTCCAGGAACTCCGCGGTGAGGTAGTTGGTCAGGTTCGCGCCGTACACCACGATGTCGGTCTGCATCATCGACAACACCGGATGCCCCCACTGGCCCTCGGTCCCGGGCAGGTAGCGGTGGCCGTACACCGGCACCATCCGCGGCACCCGCGCCAGGTGGTACCGCGCCGACTTGAGCGCGTGTTTGCGCTGTGCCGGCCGGGCGCCCCACGCCTCGGGCCAGAACGCGTTGTGCTCGACGTCGAACAGCACACCCTCGGCGGGCAGGGCCAGTCGGGCCCTCAGGTCGCGCGCGCCGCCGTAGCGCCAATTCGGCCACCCTTTGCCGGTCGGCAGCGCGGCCGACAACATCGACCTGTGGTCGGCGGCGAAGCGGAACCCGAGGTCCTGCTCCACGGTCTCGAACTCGGCCCCGGTCAGGCCGGGCAGGAGGTCGGCGCCGGTCCGCTCCAGAAGCAGGCGGAAGTCCCGCTCGGTCGGTCGATCCGGGGGCGGTGTGCTGGTCATGGCCACCGAGCGTAGTCGGCGCCGGTGGCCGCTTCGGGACCACCGGGGCGGCACGCGGCCGGATTTTATCGGAACCGGCCCGGCAAGCACCTGAAAGTCGGCTGACCGGTGTTCTAGCATGAGCGCTCGATGCTGGGATGAAGTGCTGATTGAACGGTGCTGTTGAACGGTCGGGGGACCCGTTGATCGACGAAGTTCGGCATGCCCCGCGGGCCGCCCGATGACGGTCCCGCTTCTCGCCGCCGTCGCGGCCCTCCTCGCCTTGGTGGCCGCGCTGATGTGGTTCGGATTCCGGCGCAGGCCCGCCTCCGTGGCGGCCCGTGCCGACACGCTGTTGGCCCAGGCCGAGGGGGCGCATCGGGCGGGACGGCTCGCCGCGGCCGATCGCGGCTATCGGCGCGTCGCGGACGCGCTCGGCAAGCCGGGCGCGCCGACCGGCCTGGCCGCGACCCGGGGCCGGGCGCTGGTCGGTCTCGGCGAGGTGGCGAGCCGCCAGGGGCACTCGGCCGACGCGCTCGCCGCCTTCCGGGCCGCGTTCGCGCTGACCACGCTGCCGCCCGGCGCGCTGGAGCTGACCGCGGCCGACGCGACCCGGCGGGCCGATCCGGGGCCGTTGGAGGTCGCGTTGTGCGTCGACCTGGTCACCCGCACCGACACCGACCCCGACCATCCCGCCTACGACTTCCTGGAGGCCCGGTGTGTGGTCGCCCCCGGGGCGTCCGAGGCCGAGCTGATCGCGGTGGAGGCGCTGGCGGCGCGGATCGAGGCGGGCGCGCCGCGGCTGGAGTGGGCGGTGTACGGCCGCGCGTGCGCGCTGCGCGATCTGGGCCGTGGCGCCGAGGCGATCGCCGCGTTCGAGCGGGCCGACCGGCTGGTGCCGCGGGCGGCCACCGGTTACGAGTTGGGCCGCTTGCACCGCGACGCGGGCCGCCCGGACGAGGCGCTGGCCGCCTTCGAGCGTTCGCTGACCATCGAGCCGGAGCGGCCCGAGGTGCTGTACGCGATGGCGCTGACCCATCTGCGCCGCACACCCGCCGACAAGGCGCAGCGCGTCGCCGCCCTGGAGGCCGCCGTCGGCCTGCTCACCCGCACCTGCACGCTCGCCCCCACCCACGCCCAGGCCTGGCTGGGCCTGGGCCGGGCGCAGCACGCGCTCGGCCACGACGACGCGGCATTCGAGCCGCTGCTCCGGGCATGCGAGTTGATGCCCGAACACGTCGACGTGCAGATGGAGTTCGTCGACCTGGCGCTGGCCCGGGGGCAACGGGCTGCCGCGATCCCGGTGTTGCGCCGCGTGGTGGCCGGCCGGCCCCGGCATGTCGCGGCCAACCTGATCCTGGGCACGCTCCACGACGAGGACGGCGACTTCGTCGCGGCGGCGCCCTGTTTCGAGCGGGTGGTCGCGGTCGAACCGGGCCATGCGCGGGCCCGGTTCGGTCTGGGCCGGGCGCTGTTCGAGCAGGGCGAGGCACAGCGGGCGATCCCGCACCTGGCCGCGGTGCCCGAGCGGGACGCGGCGCAGCACCACCTGTTGGCGCGGGCGTACAGCGCGGCGGGCGAACCGGCCGCGGCCGACGCGGCGTTCTCGGCCGCGATCGAGGCGGGCGACGACAGCGCGATCGCCCACCACCGGCAGGCATGTGTGCGGTTGCGGCGCGAGTTGCGGCAGGACGCGATCGCCTCGTTCTGGCGGGTGTTGGACCGGGCGGACGACGATTCGCCGTTGGCCGCGGAGGCGTTGCTCTTTCGCGGCATCGCATATCGCGAGGAGGGCGACCTCGGCGCGGCGCGGGCCGACGCGGACGCCGCGGTGGCCGCCGCGCCGCGCGACGCCCGGGCCCACTACGCGCGCGGGCAGTTGGCCGTCCTGGAGGACGAATGGGCTACCGCCCGGGGCGCGTTCGAGACCGCCGTGCGGCTCGACCCGGACTATGCGCCGGCCCGGTTCGGGCTGGGTCTGGTCCGGGAGCACGCGGGCGAACACGAGGACGCGGCCGAGGCGTACGAGCAGGGGTTGGCGCGCCGGGCGGACTGGACGCCGGCCGTGGTGCGCCTGGGGGCGGCCCGGATCGCGGCGGGGCGGCTCGCGGACGGCATCGAGGTGCTGGGGCGGGTGCGCGGCGAGCCGACCGGGTCGGCCCGCTTCCATCTGGCCCTGGGCTACGCCCGGCAGGGTCGGGTGGAGCGCGCGGACGAGTTGTGGGCGGCGCCGGGCGGGATCGACGACGCGATACGCGCGCACAATGTGGCCACCGCGCGTGATCTGCTGGCCCGGGCGGCGCTGGCCGCAGGGGACCACGCGCTCGCCCGGGAGCACTGGCAGGCCTGTCGGGACGCGTTTCCCGAGCACGACGGCTACCGCACCGCGCTGGCCGAGACGTTGTTCCGCGAAGGCGCCGAGTTGTTGCGGTTCGGCCGCGACGGGGGCGCGCACCTGGCCACCGCCCGGGACCGGCTCGGCGCGGCCGGCGCGCTGATCCCGGGCGATCGCCGGGTCCGGCTGCACCTGGCGGTCGCGGCGTTGTACGCGGGCGAACCGGCGCTGGCGGTGCGGTTGTCGGCGGCGCTGGATCCGCTGGCCGATCCGCGTGTGGGGCATCTGGCGCCGCTGGCCCGGCTGGCGCTCGGCGCGGGCACCGTGTCGCTGGGCGCGCTGGTCGAGGCGGAGCCGGCGGCGTGGGCGGTACGCGGGATGCACGCCGCGCGGGGTCGGCGGTGGGCGGACGCGGCGGAGGCGTATCGGCAGGCGCTGGTGGTGCCGGGGCCGGTCGAGCCGGAGCCGCACGCGGCGGTGTGCGAGGCGGCCGAGTGCACGGCGTCGGCGCGGGCGGGATGTGGGCAGTGCGGGCGGGCGTACTGCGCCGAACACGGAGTCCTGCCGGCCGCGTTGCCGGCCCGCTGCGGGAGTTGCGTGGACGCGGTCCTGGCCGCGTTGGCGTCCTGTGCGCACCTGGCGGGCACGGGGGCGGCGGCGGAGGCCGAGGCGACCCGGTGGGCGGGCGACGGTGGGCGGGCCGCCGCGCATCACCTGCTGGCGCTGTTGCGGGCGCAGCGGGGCGACCACGACGCGGCGCTCGCCGGTCTGGAGCGGCTGTTGGCCGGGCCGATGGCGAGTGACGAGGGCCGACTGATCGCGGCCCGGGTGTATGTGCATCGGGCCGCCGCCCACAGCGAGGACCTGGTCGCCGCGTCGGCGGACGTGGAGCGGGCCGCGCGGCTGGTACCGGAGTTGCCGGAGGTGCGCCGGGCCCGACCGCTGCTGCGCTCGTGGCAGGCGCTCGCCCACGCGTTGGCGGGCAGGCACGGGGCGTCGATCGAGATCCGCCTCGAGTCGGAGCGGATCGACCCGACGGATGTGCGCAACCTGCAATGCCTGGCGCTGTCCGCGCTGCGCGCCGGGCAGGCGGGCGACGCGGGGCACACCACCGGGCTGTGGCGGCTGGTCTGCGGGACGTGGGCGACGGTGTTGTACAGCCCGAGGTTTTGGACCGACCTGGAGGCGCGGACCGGGCGGGAGATCTCCGCCGAGCAGATTCACGCCGCGCGCCAGGAGCAGATCGAGCGGGTGTACCGGGAGTTGCGCGAGCGCGCCGCGCACAGCGAGGGCTCGGTGGCCTCGCTGTATCGCAGGCTGGACCTGCACTGGGCGTGGGAGGTGGCCGCGACCGAGCGGATGGCGGCGCTGGATCCGGCGCCGGCGCCGATCGTGTGCGGGCCGCTGTTCCTGGCGCGGGTGGCCGATCCGGAGCGGGGCTCGGACGCGGGTCGGGCGTTGGCCGAGACCGTGCGCGCCGCCGCCGATCCGCATACCGGCGACCTGCTCGGGCCGCTGGGGATGTACCACCACCTGATCGATGTGGGCCGCTTCGACGAGGCGGTGGCGGGGCTGACCGGACTCGCGGGACTGGCCGGGCCGGACGCGACGCCGGGGGTGGCCGCGCTGTTGGCGCGGGCACATCTGGCCAAGGCACGGGATCTGGGCGGGCGCGGGGAGTGGGCGCAGGCGCTGGGATGTCTGGAGCAGGCCGCGCCGATCCCGGCGGAGGCGGTGGAGTTGGCGGCCGAGGTGGGAATCCGCGCCGCCGAGACGGTACTTTCCGCCGATCCGGCCGAAGAGGACGAGGCCGCGCGGCTGTTGGAGCGCGCATGGGCACTGGCTCCCGACGGCCCCGGCCTGCGGGGGGAGTTGGCCGGGGCGTACGCGCGACTGGCCCGGCGGGCGCACGAGGGCAGGCGGCATCGCGACGCGATCGCGCTGGTGCGGCAGGCACTGGAGCTGACCCCGGCGGATCCGGCGACCCGGGCGCTGGCGGGCGCGGCGTTGCGCGGGTTGGTGATGGAGTTGCTGGCGGCCGACACCGACGCGGCGGCGGCCGAGGCGGTCGGGGCGATGCGCGAGGCGTTCGCGCTGGATCCGGGCGAGGCGAGCCGGATCGGGCTGACCAACGCACTGTTCCTGAGCGCGGAGCGGCTGGCCCTGCGCGGGGGCGCCCGCGAGCAGGCGGTGGCGGCGATGGCCGAGGCGATCGCGCTGGCCGACCCCGGGGGCGAGACCGACTCCGTGGCCGCCGAGGCCCGCCGGCGGGTGGCCGCGCTGTTGGTGGAGACGGCGGGGGCGAGCGAGCGGGACGAGGACTTCGACCGCGCGATCACACTCCTGGAGGAGGCCCGGCACTACGGCGACGACCCGCCCACCCGCCGGGCGCTGGCGTTCAACCACTACTACGCGCGGCACTACGAGGTCGCGGAGCGGTTGTTGCGGCAGGAGATCGGCACCGGCCTGGAAATCGACACACTGCGCGAGGCGTGGGTGGTGGTGGCCGTCGACTGGGGCTACGACCTGCTGGCCAAGGGCCGCGCGTACGACGCGATCGAGGTCCTGTCGGCGGCGCTGCGCGAACACGAGGAGCCGAGGCTGCGGGACGCGCTGGTGGCGGTGTACCTGGGCGAGGAGCGCTACCAGGACGCGATCCGCACACTGGAGGCGATCGAGCTGACCCCGGAGAACACCCGCCTCCTGGCCCTGGCACTACACAACGAGGGGGTACGGCAGGCAAACATGGGCCACAACCACACCGCACTGGTACACCTGGAGCGGGCCCACGAGTACCACCCGACAGACGGCACGCGGGAAATCCTGGCCGAGGTCCGCTCCCGAATCCACGGCTACTACTGACCGAAAGCGCACACTTACCGCGCCGAGGCACCGAGGCGCCCAGGCGCCCAGGTGCCCATCACGCCATCTCACCAGTGCCATCGATGCCATCAGTGCCATGGCACCCACCGCCACCGCCTGCCACCGCCCGTCCCGCCCCTTCCCCACCCTCTCGGAGCCCGGAGCATGCCCGCAGCCGAACCCTCCCCATACGACGTCCTCGGCATCACCCCGGCCGCCACGCCACCCGAGGTACACGCCGCCTACGAGCGCGCGTTGGCGGCGGCCACGGGCGCCCCCGCCCGCGAAGCCTGCACCACGGCCTACCTACACCTGCGCAACACCGGCCGCCGCCTGGGCGCCGACATCCTGGAGTACGCCGCCCCCGACCCGTCCACCACGGCGCGCGAGGCCTTCGCGGGCGTCGCCGAACAACGCTTCCTCCCCCAGGACGCCCCGGCCCCACCGATCACGACCCTGGTCGTCCTGCGCCGCTCCGCGACCGCCGAGGACCACCGCGAACCCCGACCCACCGACACCACCTTCGCCACCCCGGCCCGCTTCACCGCCACGGCGGAGGTATTGCCCCCGGTGGACATCCCCCGCTGAGGCGGGGCGGGGGCGGGCATCCGTCGCCGCCGCCGCTGGTGCGTGCGGGGGGAGGGCGGTCCGGTCGGGTTCACCGGATGCGGTTCCGAGTGGGCCGGTCGCTTTCGGCACGCGTTGCGCTTTGCGCTGCGGGTGACCGGTGCGGGGCAGGTCAGAGTCGGAGGTGGGCCGCCGCCGGCGTGCGGGACTCCGAGACCCGAAGCTCCCGACGAGGCGGGTGTGTTGCTCGGCGGAACCCGGCTGGCAGCGAGGGAGCGGGAGGGGACTCGGGTCGAGTCCTCCGGGGCGCCTTGTCGAGTGGGTCGGGCGTTCCCGGCACGCGTTGCGCCTTTGGCCGGGGGTGGCTGGTGCGGGGCGGGTCAGAGTCGGCGGTGGGCCGCCGCCGGCGTGCGGGACTCCGAGACCGGGGCTTCCGGCGAGGCGGGCGTGTTGCCCGGCAAAAACCGGCCGGCAGCGGCGGGCAGGGAGGGCGCTCGGGTCGGGTCCGCCGGGGGCCTTGTCGAGTGGGTGGGGCGTTCCCGGCGCGCGTTGCGCCTTTGGCCCAGGGTGGCTGGTGCGGGGCGGGTCAGAGTCGGCGGTGGGCCGCCGCCGGCGTGCGGGACTCCGAGACCCGAAGCTCCCGACGAGACGGGTGTGTTGCCCGGCAAAAACCGGCCGGCAGCAACGGGAAGGGAGGGCACTCGGGTCGAGTCTGCCAAGGGGCCTTCCCGAGTGGGTCGGGTGTTTCCGGCGCGCGCTGCGCCTTGGGCTACGGGTGGCGGGTGCGGGGCTCGCCCGAGTCGGTGGTGGGCCGCCGCCAGCGTGCGGGGCTCCGAGACCGGGGCTTCCGGCGAGACGGGCATGTTGCCCGGCAAAAACCGGCCGGCAGCGGCGGGTGGGGAGGGCGCTCGGGTCGAGTCTGCCGGGTGCCTTTCTGAGCGGGTCGGGCGTTTCCGGCGAGAGTCGCGCCTTTGGTTGCGTGATGGCCGGTCCGGGGCGGGTCTGAGTCGGTGGTGGGCCGCCGCCAGCGTGCGGGGCTCCGAGACCGGGGCTTCCGACGAGACGGGCGTGTTGCCCGGCAAAAACCGGCCGGCAGCGGCGGGCAGGGAGGGCGCTCGGGTCGAGTCCTCCGGGGCGCCTTGTCGAGTGGGTCGGGCGTTCCCGACGCGCGTTGCGCCTTTGGCCGGGGGTGGCTGGTGCGGGGCGGGTCTGAGTCGGTGGTGGGCCGCCGCCGGCGTGCGGGGCTCCAAAGCCCGAAGCTCCCAACGAAGCAGGTGTGTTGGTCGGCGAAAACCGGCCGGCAGCGGCGGGCAGGGAGGGCACTCGAGTCGAGCCCGCCGGAGAGCCTTCCCGAGTGGGCCGGGCAGGGCATTTCGAGGTGCTGTTGGGCGTGTGGGAGCGGGAGTTCACGAAACCGGACGGCCGGATGTGCCGTGGACTCAGCGCGAGAGAAAACCGCAGGTCAGCGCGCGGCGAGCGCTTCTGCAGTGCCTCGGCATCCGGTTTCGGCGCCCATTGGGCGCTTTCGGTCTCCTCGAACGGCCTCTGCGAGGTCGCAGCGCCCGAAGCCGACCCCGAGCGGGCAGTTTCGGTCCCCTCAGTGGCGTTGAGGAGGCCGGAGCGCACGAAACCAACGCTCGACGCCCGACTTTCCGCCCCGACCCCACAAAACCGCAGGTCACCGAAGCTCCAAGTCCCACAACCACCCACCGCGATCCGGTTTCGAATCCCAACTCCCCTCCAAACGCCCCCCAAAACGCCCCGATCCACCCTGGAAAGCCCCTGGAGAACCCGACCCGACCACCTCCTGCTCCCTCGCTGCCGGCCGGTTTTCGCCGACCAACACACCTGCTTCGTTGGGAGCTTCGGGCTTTGGAGCCCCGCACGCCGGCGGCGGCCCACCACCGACTCTGGCCGGCCCGCACCGGCCACCCGCAACCCCAAGTGCAACGCGCACCGGAACACCCGACCCACTCGGGAACGCACACCGGCGAACCCAACCCGAGCACCCTCCCTGCGCCCGCTGCCAGCCGCTTTTCCCGCCGAGCAACACACCCGCCTCGCCGGAAGCCCCCGTCTCGGAGCCACGCACGCCGGGAACGCCCCACCCACCCGGCAAGGCCCCGCCAACACGGCAAGGCCCCGGCGGACCCGACCCGACCACCCACCCTCCCCGCCCCGCTGCTCCGCCCCCAGCCCGCACCAGCTGGCCCGCCGCCCCGCCCGCCCGGATCATCCCTCCCCTCGACCTCCAACGGGTGGGATTTCGCGTTCTGATGGTTGACCTAGTCCACTGTTGTGAGGATGGTGGCAGGCAGTTGTCCGGAGCAGGGGAGGGACGCCGTGGCCAAGCGGTTCGAGGGACGTAGGGCATTGATCACCGGGGCCAGCAGGGGAATCGGGGCGGCGTTGGCGGTGCGGCTCGCGGCCGAGGGAGCCGATGTGGCGGTGACCGCGCGTACCGTGCGGCAGGGGAATCTGGCCGGGTCGTTGGAGCGGACGGAGACGCTGATCGCCCGGCACGGTCGCCGCACCGCCGTGGTGCCGGCCGACCTGTCCGACGAGACGCAGCGGGCCAAAATCGTGCCCGCCGCCGAGGAGGGGCTGGGCGGGCCGATCGACATCCTGGTCAACAACGCGGCGATGGCCTCGTACGCCTCGCTTCGGGTGTACCCGCAACGCCGCGCGCGGCTGCACTTCGAGGTGAACGTGCTGGCCCCGATGGAGTTGTGTCAGGCCGTGATACCGGCCATGGCGACGCGTGGCGAGGGCTGGATCGTCAACGTGACCAGCGGCACCGCCCGGCCGTGGGCGGGGCCGCCGTTCGAATTGGGGGTGCTCGGGACCAAGAGCGCGGTGTACGGGGCGTCCAAGGCGGCGCTCAACAGGATCACCAACGCGCTGGCGGCGGAGCTGTACGGGACCGGGATCCGGGTGAACACGATCGAGCCCCGGGCCGCCGTACTCAGCGAGGGCGCCGAGGAGTTGGTCGGCGGGCAGTTGCGGCCCGATCAGATCGAGACGATGGACCAGATGGTCTCCGCCACGCTGGAGTTGTGCGACGGGCCGGCGGCGCGCACCGGTGGCGAGTACGTAAGCCTGGACCTGCTCTCCGAGCTGGGCATCAAGGTCTGAGCCGACGCCGCCGACCCCACCGCCCCCGCCCGGCCGGCCGGCCGGGCGGACGGCCGGGCGGACGGCCGGGTCACCCCGGCAGGCGCAGCAGCAGCGCCGCGAGCAGGCGGGTCTTCGGGTCGGCCCAGTCCAGGCCGGTCAGTTCGCCCGCCCGGCGGATCCGGTAGCGCAGCGTGTTCGGGTGGATGTGCAGCGCCGCGGCGGCGGCGCGCACATCGCCCAGCGCGTCCAGCCAGGCCAGCACCGAGTCCGCGTACTCCGTGTCGTGCTCGCCGTCGTGCGCCTGCAGCGCGATCAGGCGCGGGTCGCGGATTTCCCGGTGCTCGGCCAGCAGCGCCTGGACCTCCCCGTGCAGCACCTCCGGCCGTACCTCCGACAGCGCCGCGACCTCGGCCGGCACCCCGCCGGTCGCCATCGCGTCCAGGACCCGGTCGGCCGACTCCCGGGCCGCGACGGTACGCGCCAGGCTCGGCGCCGGATCGCCGACCGCGCCGCGCACCACCAGGTCGAGGTGGCCGTGCGCGGCGGCGGCGATCTCGTGCGCCCAGCCGAGCGCGACCGCCTCGGTCGGCGGCGCGGACAGCAGCACGTAGACCCTCGGGCCCAGCGGCGCGACCCGGGCGTGGCTGTGTCGCGCCGCCGCGTACACCGAGACCAGGTTCGCCAGTTCGGTCCGGGCCAGCTCCTGCGCCGACTCGTCGGGTACGTCCGCCCGCACCGCGAAGCCGAGCACGAGCACCGGCCGCACCGGGTCCAGGCCGAGTTGCGCGGCGGCGGCCCGAGCCGCGATCGAGCCGCCGAGCAGGCCCGCCACGCTCTCCCGGGTCGGCCCGGCATCCGCGGCCGACCTGGCCCGCCGGCGCACCAGGTGCAGCGTGGCCACCCGCGCCGCGCCGACCAGCACCTCCTCGGCCCGATCGGCGAGCGGCCGGCGGCCCTCCTGGACCCAGATCGTGCCCAGCCACCGCCCACCGGCGTGCACCCCGACCGCGAGCCGGCGCCGAATGCCCAGGTCGGGCCGCTCCTCCACGGCGACCACCTGCGTGGTGGTGCGGAGCCGGTGGAACACGCCCCAGTCGCGCAGCCGGGCCATGTACTCCTCCGGCCCCTGCCACCCCAGGATGGACAACCGCCGCAACTCGTCGGCCTCGTCCGGCCCGGTCGCCCGCGAGTAGGCCAGCACGCGGTTGGCGCTGTCCTCGATGCTGACCCCGCCGCCGGTGAGCATCGCGGTGGTCTGGGCGAGCGAGAACAGGTCGCCGCCGTCGGGCGGTTCGGTCTCGGGCCGCTCGTCGAGGGCGGCGTGCGCGAGTGCGGCCACCTGTTCCCAGCGGGCCTCGGGGCGCACCGACAGCAGCACCACACCCGCCGCGTCCGCCACCTCGCGCAGCGCCGCGCTCTCGCCCTTGACCGCGATCGCCGTCGCGCCGGCCGCGCCCGCCGCCCGCACCGTGCCGGCCGCGGCCCGGCCGCGCAGGCCGACCGCGAGCAGCAGGTCGCCCGGCATCACGTGCGGCTCCTCCTCCGGATCCAGGATCGACACGTGCCGGACCACCGCCTCCAGGCCACCGGCCGCCGCCGCGACCCGGATCGGGCCGTCACCGACCGGGCCGCCGAGGGCGGCAAGCAGTTCGCGCAGCGGGACGCCGGACTCGGGCACGTTCGGCCCCTTCGTGGATGTCGCGGGTGTTGGCCGATGGGCCAAGCGGGGAGTTTCGAGTTTAAACGATCGGATAAACACGCGACGGCGGTCGCGGCCTACCGTTGAGCGCGAGATCCGTGTCCGCCCCCCGGCCGTACGGCGCCACCCGGCACCATCCGGCGCCACACCGCACCGCACCGCACCGCACGGCACCCGCACCCGCACCCGCACCCGCCGCAGATCACCGAACAGGAGCGCCGTCTTGGACGCTGTGACCCAGGTTCCCGTCCCGGTCAACGAGCCGGTACACGACTACGCCCCCGGCACGCCCGCCCGGGCCCGCCTCGAAGCGAAGCTCGCGGAACTGGCCGCGGCCCCGATCGACCTCCCGATGACCATCGGCGGCAAGCGGCGCATGGGCGCCGGCAAGCGCGAGGACGTGGTCCAGCCGCACAACCACGCCGCGCGCCTGGGCACCTTCGCGCACGCCGACACCGCCGACGCGCAGGACGCCGTCGACGCGGCCCTCGCCGCCGCGCCGGGCTGGCGCGACCTGTCCTTCGACGACCGCGCCGCGATCTTCCTCAAGGCCGCCGACCTGCTCGCCGGCCCGTGGCGCGAAACACTGGCCGCGGCGACCATGCTCGGCCAGGGCAAGAACGCCCAGCAGGCCGAGATCGACTCCTCGTGCGAGCTGATCGACTTCTGGCGCTTCAACGTGCACTTCGCCCGCCGCGCGCTGGCCGAGCAGCCGATCAGCAGCCCCGGCGTGTGGAACCGCACCGACCACCGCCCGCTCGAAGGCTTCGTCTACGCGATCACCCCGTTCAACTTCACCGCCATCGCGGGCAACCTGCCCACCGCGCCCGCCCTGATGGGCAACGTCGTGGTCTGGAAGCCGTCGCCGACGCAGACCTTCTCGGCCGTACTGCTGATGGAACTGCTCGAAGAGGCCGGGCTGCCCCCGGGCGTGATCAACCTGGTCACCGGCGACGGCATCGCGGTCTCCGAGGTGGCGCTGCGCCACCCGGACCTGGCGGGCATCCACTTCACCGGCTCCACCGCCACCTTCCAGCACCTGTGGCGCACGGTCGGCGAGAACATCGCGAACTACCGCACCTACCCGAGGATCGTCGGCGAGACCGGCGGCAAGGACTTCGTGGTCGCCCACCCCAGCGCCGACCCCGCCGTGCTGCGCACCGCCCTCGTCCGCGGCGCGTTCGAGTACCAGGGTCAGAAGTGCTCGGCCGCCTCGCGCGCCTACATCCCGCGCTCGATCTGGGAGTCCGACTTCAAGGCCGACTTCCTGGCCACCGTCGACGGGCTGTCGATGGGCGACCCGACCGACCTGAGCCACTTCCTGGGCGCGGTGATCGACGAGCGCGCGTTCGCCAAGAACAAGGCCGCGATCGACCGGGCGCACGCCGACGAGACGGTGGAGGTCGCGGCCGGCGGGACCTACGACGACAGCGTCGGCTGGTTCGTCCGTCCGACCGTGCTGGTCTCCGCCAACGCCGACCACGAGATCTTCAAGGACGAGTACTTCGGCCCGATCCTGGCCGTGCACGTCTACGAGGACGACGCCTACGACATGATGCTGGCCCAGATGGAGTCGGTCTCCGCGTACGGCCTGACCGGCGCGATCATCGCCCAGGACCGCGAGGTCATCGCGCACACCGCCCACGTGTTGCGGTTCGCGGCGGGCAACTTCTACATCAACGACCGACCCACCGGTGCGGTCGTGGGGCAGCAGCCATTCGGCGGCGGGCGCGCGTCGGGCACCAACGACAAGGCCGGCGCGATGCAGAACCTCACCCGCTGGATCAGCTCGCGCTCGATCAAGGAGACGTTCGTCCCGGCGACGGACCACCGCTACCCGCACATGGGCTGACCCCACCCCACCGGTACTTCGGGAGAAGAAGATGCTCCGCAGCCCCATCCTCGCGGCGGCCCGCTCGCCGCGGACCCGCTCCCTGGTCGAGCACCTGCCGCCGACCCGGGCCATCGTGGACCGCTTCGTCGCGGGCGACGTGCTCGACGACGCCGTCCGGGTCACCCGCGAACTCGTCGAAACCGGGCGCAAGGTGACGCTCGATCACCTCGGCGAGGACACCACCGACCGCGCGCAGGCGGACGCCACGGTGGACGCGTACGACGCGCTGCTCGACACGCTCGGCGAGACCGGCCTGGCCCGCGACGCGGAGGTGTCGGTCAAGCTGTCCGCGGTGGGCCAGTTCCTGCCCGGCATCGGCGAACGGATCGCGCTGGAGAACGCCCGGCGGATCTGTACCGCCGCCGCGCGGGTGGGCACCACGGTCACCCTCGACATGGAGGACCACACCACGACCGACTCGACCCTGGGCATCCTGCGCGAGTTGCGCGTGGACTTCCCGTGGGTGGGCGCGGTGCTCCAGGCCTACCTGCGGCGCACCGAACAGGACTGCCGGGATCTGGCCTACGAGGGCTCGCGGGTGCGGCTGTGCAAGGGCGCCTACCAGGAGCCGGAGTCGGTCGCGTTCCAGGACAAGGGCGACGTGGACCGGTCGTACGTGCGCTGCCTGCGGATCCTGATGGAGGGCAAGGGCTACCCGATGGTGGCCTCGCACGACCCGCGCCTGATCGCCATCGCGAGGCACCTGGCGGACCGGGCGGGGCGGGCGCCCGGCAGCTTCGAGTTCCAGATGTTGTACGGCATCCGCCCCGAGGAGCAGACCCGGATCGTCGAGCAGGGCGACCTGATGCGGATCTACCTTCCCTACGGCGCCGAATGGTACGGCTACTTCATGCGCCGACTCGCCGAACGCCCCGCCAACCTGACCTTCTTCCTGCGCGCGATGGCCACGAAGAGCTAGGCAGGGCAGGGCAGGGCGGTTCGCACGGGCGCCGGACGGGAGCAGATTCTCCCGTCCGGCGCCCGCCGTCGTTTCGGGTATCACGCGACGTCCGCGGAATCGGTGTTCGGGGCGGCCTGACAGCATGGGCGCATGGATGCAGTGGGCCTCGGCGACTTCACGGTGCGCCGCGCGGACGAGTCGGACGCGGACACGTTGGCCGGGATCGACGCGATCGCGAGCACGGGTGACGCCGAGCGGCGGACCAACATCGCCAGGTGGTGCCGGGAGGGCTCGGCGACCGTGGCGGAGGACGCGTCCGGCCTGCTCGGCTACTGCGTCGTGGAGTACACCTTCTTCGAACAGGGCTTCGTCGCGATGCTGATGGTGACGCCGTCGGCGCGCGGCAGGGGTGTGGGGCGCGGGTTGTTGGACGTCGCGGCGGCCTCGTGTACGACCCCGAAGCTGTTCACGTCGACCAACGTTTCCAACCAGCCGATGCAGCGACTCCTCGGGCGAGCCGGATGGAGCCCGGTGGGCCTGGTACACGGTCTGGACGACGGCGACCCCGAGCTGTTCTACCTCTGCGGACAGCGGGGCGGCGGGTCGACGCATCGGTGACCGGTGACGTGGTGGGTCGGGTTGGGTCGGGTTGGACCTGGTTCCCGCCGCCGTCGATGTACAGGTTGGCGCCGAGGATGAAGCTGCTCCGCTCGGCGGCGAGGAACGCCCAACCGGCAGCGGCGGGGAGGGGGAAGGGTCGGGTCGAGTCCGCCGAGGGGGCTTCCGACGAGAATCGCGCCTGGGTCGGTTGTGCGGGGCGGGCCAGAGTCGCCGAACGGGGCCGCCGCCAGCGTGCGGGGCTGCGAGGCGACGGGTTCCCGACGACACCACCGCGTTGCTCAGCGGAAAACCGGCCGGCAGCGGCGGGCAGGGTGGGGGCTCGGGTCGAGTCCGCCGAGGCGGCTCCCCGAGTGGGCCGGGTGCATGCGGCGAAAGTCGCGTCTCGGCCGGCTGTGCGAGGCGGGCCAGAGTCGCCGAGCAAGGCCGCCGCCAGCGTGCGGGGCTCCCAGACTGAGGGCTCCCGACGAGACCCCGGCATTGCTCGGCGGGAAAAGCAGCCGGCAGCGGCGGGCAGGGAGAAGGGTCGGGTCGAGTCCGCCGAGGCGCTTCCGCAGTGGGCCGGGAGCTTCCGGCGAGAGTCGCGTCTCGGCCGGCTGTGCGGGGCCGGCCAGAGTCGCCGAGCGGGCCGCCGCCGGCGTGCGGGGCTCCCAGACTGAGGGCTCCCGACGAGACCGCCACATTGCTCAGCGAAAAACCGGCCGGCAGCGGCGGGCAGGGTGCAGGGTCGGGTTGAGATCGCTGAGGGGCCTTGCGGTCGGTTGGGGCGTTTCGGGGGCGTCTGGGGACAGGTTGGGGCTCGGAACCGGATCTCGGTGGGTGGTTAGGGGTGTCGAGATGTCGGTGACCTGCGGTTTTGTGGGGTCCGGAGGGAAAGTCGGTTGTCGAGTGCCGATTTCCTGTGCTCTGGCCCCTCGGCTCCGGTCTGGAGACCGAAACCGCTCGGTCGAAGGCGATCTCGGGCGCTGCGGCCTCTCAGAGGCCGTCGAGGAGACCGAAACTGCTCTGTGAGCGTCGAAACCGGATCCCGAGGCGCTCGAAACGGCAGCTGCCAGCGCCGACCTGCGGGTTTCCCTCGCGCGCAGGCTGCCGCACCGCACGGGATCCGGTTTCGTGAACCTCCGCCACCCACATGCCCACCGCACCCCGAAAACACCCGGCCGCCCAACCCACCCGGGAAGCCTCTCCGGCGGATTCGACCCGAGCCCCACCCTCCCCGCCGCTGCCGGCCGCTTTTCCGCCGACCAACACGGCAGTCTCGTCGGGAGCTTCGAGTCTCAAAGCCCCGCACGCTGGCGGCGGCCCGCCTCGACGACTCTGACCAGCCCCGGACCACCCCTCCGCAGCCAAGGACGTGACCATCACCGGAAACACCCGACCCACTCGGAAGGGCCCACCGGCGGATTCGACCCGAGCCCCTCCCTGCCCGCCTCTGCCGGCCGCTTTTCCGCCGACCAACGCACCCGTCTCGTCGGGAGCCCTCAGTCTCGGAGCCCCGCACGCCGGCGGCGGCCCACCACCGACTCAGGCCGCCCCGCACCAGCCACCCGCAACCACAAGCGCAACGCACGCCGGAAACACCCGACCCACCCGGGAAGCCTTCCCGGAGAGCCCGACCCGGCCCTCACCCGCTCCCCGCTGCCGGCCGGTTCTGGCCGACCAAAGCACCCCGCCTCGTCAAGAGCTTCGGGGCTCGGAGCCCCGCACGCCGGCGGCGACCAATCCCTGGTGCCGGACCGACCCGGCACCGGCACCGGCACCGGCACCCCGCAACCCAAAGACCAACCCCCGTCGCAAACACCCACCCAACCCGAGAGGTTCGCGATCAGCCTTGGCAACGCCCCAACAGCTTGATCGACTTCCGCTTCCGCTTCGATGCTCAGACAGGTCGGGTCATGGGTCCTTCGCGGTACATCTCGTCGGCGGGTGCGGTGGTGATCCTGTCGGCGCCTGCGCCGTATACGTATTCGACCATCCACCGGTCACCGTCGTGCCGGACGCGGGTGATGGTCCCGAGGTGGTGATGTCGCCCGTGGTGGTCGACCTTGCGCCACAGGTGTTCACCAACAGCACAGGGAGGCGTGTCGGTCATGATCTCTCCTTGCATATGGAAGGGGACGACAAGGTCGCGGACTTCGGCACGCGCACGGTGCACGATCATCCGCACGTAGCCCGGGGAAAACCCGGTCGCACGGGCAATGACCTCCACCGACATGCCACCCCGGTGCGCATCGGCCACGGCGGCCCGCAACCCAACCCCGGCGGCACGGCGGTATCGCTGGTGGGCGCGCTGCCAGTGCGATGAAGCGATCGCGGGATCGGGTCGGATTCCCTGACGTCGATTGCGCTCGGCGGCAGTTGCGACGAGGCGGTCGAGCAACAACCGGTACACGGAGCTGCCTTCGACAATGGCGGACAGCATCGGCGGGACTCAGCCGCTCGAATCCGAGACGCGCCCGACCGAAGGAGTCGAGAACGTCCGCATCAGATACATCCGCGACTCATGTACCAGAGCGATCAGTTCGGCCCGCGTGACATCCAAGGGATCGCGACCGGTTGTGGTGATCCGGATCGGACGAACCTCGTCGCCGGACGGGGACACGGAAATCATGTGGGGCTCCAGCAGGGATGTGAGACCCGGCCCCCGCATCCGCGCCGGTGGCTACGGGGGCCGGGTGCCGCCCGCCGGGTATAACCGGAATCGGGCGGCGGCAGGGGACAGTTCAGGTGCCGTCGACATGCGGTAAGCACGGTCCAAGGATGCGAGCCACATCGAAGCCGGGGCCCACGAAGGTCCGTCCGATGCGCCCACGAGGCACCCCTGACGCCTGGTGGGCGATGGGCAACCCGCTCGTGGGTTGTTTCGCTGTCATGACCCCAATACTGCCCGTGACCACATACGGTGAGGAGATATCCGGCGGTTACAACAGGATTCGTAACCTTCGTCGCGAAATCCGTAACCACGTGTCCTCGCCGGGCAATCTCCTGTAATCACGTCAACCGGGAGGCAGAAACCATGCCGCCGAAGCCCAAATCCCCGAGCGCTGCCCAACGACTCTTCGGGGGACAAGTGCGTTTCTTGCGCAAGAGGAAGGGACTCACACAGGAACAACTGGCGAAGTTCGTGAACCAATCCGCGTCCCTCATCCACGCCATCGAGTGCGGTAGGCGGCCCGCGCTCTCACCTCTGTTGGAACAACTCGACCGAGAACTCGACGCCGGCGGCGCCCTCGTGGACGCGGCCGGGTACCTGGTCGGCGAGAAGGTTGCCGAATCCTTCGTTGACACAGCCGAGTTGGAGAAGCAGTGCGTCGCTGCGGATTCGTTCCAACTCTCACTCATCCCAGGATTGCTACAGACCGAGGACTACATGCGCGCTTTGCTTCGCGCCGCTCGCCCACCGTTGGAGGACGACGACATCGAAGCGCGTGTCCAAGGTCGCATCGAGCGGCAGAAGTTGCTCATGCGGAAGCCGACGGCAATCTGTAGCTACGTCATCGAAGAGCAGGTCCTTCGACGGCCCATCGGCAGCAAGGCAATCCTGAAGGCCCAGCTGGGAAGACTTCTCGAATGCTCGGCCATGCGCAATGTGTCGATCCAACTGATGCCGACGCAGTGCATGGAGCACGTCGGGCTGGACGGGCCGATGCTCTTGCTGGAGATGCCGAACGGGCAGGTGATCGCTCACCTTGAGTCCCAAGCCGGAGGCGCGCAGGTGACCGATCCCGAACTGGTCAGAGTCTTGCGTCAGCGATATGGAATCATCCGAGCACAGGCGCTCACGATGGCGGACTCGACCGCGCTCATCCGGAAGATGGCAGGAGAGCTATGAAGTCAGATATCAACCCGACGTGGCGTAAGAGCAGTTACAGCGGCACCCAGGGGGACGACTGCGTCGAGGTCGCCGCACTGACCGGTGCGATCGGCGTCCGCGACAGCAAGATCGGCGACTCGCCGGTGGTCCGGACCTGCGCCCAGGCATGGAATACACTCCTCGACTCGCACCGCTGAGCAACCCCCATCCGCCCCGCCTCCGATCGGCATGCGACGGGGCGGATGGCGGGTCCAAGCTTCCCCGCCGGCTTGGTACGCCGACTTCCGACGGTGATCTCCCGAATCGGCAGCGCTCCGTCGCGCTCGCGCTCATCGTCTTCGCGGGGATGGTGGCGTGTCTTGCACGCTACCCTCGCCGGTGCGCATGGGGTGGCGATTCGTGTGGTTACCGCCCGATGAGGTTCGCGATTTCGGACAGCGAATCGATCGTCCAGTCGGCGCGATTCATCTCGGGATCACCCGCCCACAGGTAACCCCAAGGGCCACGCCGCACCAAGGCCGTGCGCAACCCGGCCCGGGCTGCCGGGACGTGGTCGTTCGCCGGATGATCGCCTACATACAGGATCTCGTGGGGCTCCCCGGGAGCCCATGCGAGCAGCCGCGCGAAGAAGGCATCATCGGGCTTGACAACGCCCCGCTCCTCGGACACCGCCACCGCATCCACCGGCAGGTCCAACGCACGCAACAGCTCGCCCGCTCGCCGTGTCTGGTTGCCCGCGACCC
The DNA here is from genome assembly GCF_044334985.1 of Embleya sp. NPDC020630. NCBI lineage: Bacteria > Bacillati > Actinomycetota > Actinomycetes > Kitasatosporales > Streptomycetaceae > Embleya > Embleya sp. NPDC020630. The sequence goes on along the minus strand of NZ_JBIRUB010000005.1, from coordinate 381,148 downwards.
CCACCCACACGCCCGTCGACGCCGTCCCGAAGGCTCGCCGCCGACGCAGGCAAAGCGAGTCGGGCGCCCATCAGATGGTGGATCGGTGCTTGTCCTGTGGCGGCGTCGCGGGAGCGGGGGCCTGGGCGTGGCTCCGGGCCCGGGCCCGGGCCCGGCGGGTGGCCGTTATGTGGTGGAGCAGGGTGATCGCGGTGATGGCGGCAGCCACGTAGCCGAGTTGGGGTGGGGTCAGGGACGGCCATTGTTGGGCCAGGCCGCCGAGGGCGCCGCCCAAGGCGATTCCGGTGTAGATGGCGCAGGAGTTGAGGCCGAGGAGTATGGGTGCGGCGGCCGGGTGTAGGGCGATCAGACGGTGTTGTTGGGGGACGACGATGATGCCGACGGATCCACCCCAGATCATGGCCCACACCATTGCCGAGGCCAGGGTGTGTACCGCGACGGGGGTGAGGGCCAGCGCGATCGTGGCCAGCGCGAGTGCGACCGTGAGGACTCGGGTGGGGTCGCGGCGGTCTACCAGGCGGCCGGCGGTGAGGTTGCCGGCCAGGGTGCCGGTGCCCCAGGCCGTCAGGATCAGGGTCAGTCGTCCGTCGGAGCCGTCGGTGGCGTCGTCGAGTGCGGGTGCGATGTACGTGTAGAGCGTGTAGGAGGCCAGGAACGTCATCGCCGTGATTGCCAGCAGGCTCAGGACACGACGCTGCCGTAGTGGGCGTAGGCGGTCGGCCAGGGATGCCGCCGGTAGGACCACCTTGGGCAGGCCGAGTGCCACGCCGGCCGCGGCGAGCAGGCCGAGGGCGGCGACGGCCCACAGGGTGATGCGCCAGTCGGTGCGGCCGATCAGCGTGCCCAGCGGCAGGCCGACGGCGGTGGCCAGGGTCAGGCCGCCGAGGACGAACGCCAGTGCCCGGCCCCGGCGTTCGGGCTCGACGATGGCGGCGGCCGTGCTGGACGCGGTCGAGGTGATTGTGCCGGCGCCGATCGCGGTGAGGACGCGGGCGGCCATGACCACCTCGTAGCCGGTGCCGACCGCGGTGAGGGCGTTGCCGACGACGAACACGCCGAGTGCGACGAGCAGGGCCGTACGGCGGTCCAGCGCGCCGGCCATCGCCGCCATGACGGGTGCCGATACGGCGAGGACCAGGGCGAAGACCGTGACCAGCTGCCCGGCGGCGGGTGTCGAGACATCCAGGTCGGCGGCGATGGATGGGAGCAGACCGGCGATGACGTAGCTGTCGGTGCCGACGGCGAAGGTCGCCAGCGCCAACGGCGCGAGACGTTTGGACATGGGCGGCACTGCCTTCCGGTGCGGCGGACCGCCAAAACGGATCGCACAAACGGGTCGCATGAGCGGACCGCGAGAGCGATCTGCAGGAGCGATCGCAAGAGCTGACGAGTCGGCAGCGTAGGCAATGCATGGACGCTTGTCCATGTATCAATGTGTCGGATAGACTCGCCCCGACGCGATGAGCATCAGCAGCACGAGGCAGGGGCAGGAGGCCGACAATGCGCGAGGTATCACAGCCGACCCGGGAGGCTATCCGGCTCGTGGACGTGCTGCGGGCGCTCGGTGATCCCGTGCGGCTCGAACTCGTGCAGCGGCTCGACCGCACCGGCCCGGACAACTGCTCCGCGGCCGGCGAGGAGCTCGACGTCCACCAGACGACGTTGTCCCACCACTACCGGGTGCTGCGCGAAGCCGGGGTCACCTGGACGACCATCGAGGGCCGGACCCGGCTGGTGCGGGTACGCCGCGACGACTTGGACGACCTCTTCCCCGGCCTGCTCGATTCGGTCCTGGCCGGAGCACGCCGAGCCCGGCCGGCCGTCGACCGCTGACCCCCACCCGCGCCGTCGCACGGTGAACACGTTCATTCGCCCGGAATACCGAAAACCGACCCTCCCGGACGGATGCCGTCCAGGAGGGTCGGTGCCGAAAGAGCCGTCGTCGCTTCAGCGCGGCAGGCCCAACTCCCGCGCGATCAGCATGCGTTGCACCTCGCTGGTGCCCTCGCCGATCTCCAGGATCTTGGCGTCGCGCCAGAAGCGGGCCACCGGATACTCGTTCATGAAGCCGTAGCCGCCGTGGATCTGGGTGGCGTCGCGGGCGTTGTCCACCGCGCTCTCCGAGCTGTACAGCTTGGCCAGCGCGGCCTCCTTCTTGAAGCCCTCGCCGTGTACGAGCAGCGAGGCCGCGTGCCGCCAGCCCAACCGCGAGTTGTGCGCGCGCAGTTCCATGTCGGCGAGCTTGAACGCGATCGCCTGGTTGGCCCCGATCGGCCGGCCGAACGCCTCGCGCTCACCGGCGTAGCGCACCGACTCGTCCACGCAGCCCTGGGCCAACCCCGTGGCCAGCGCCGCGATGGCCACCCGGCCCTCGTCCAGGATGGACAGGAACTGGGCGTAGCCGCGTCCACGTTCGCCGAGCAGGTTGTCCGCCGGGACGCGCACGTCGGTGAACGACAACTCGCGGGTGTCCGAGCAGTTCCAGCCGACCTTGGAGTAGGGCGGTGCGACGGTGAAGCCCTTCGTGCCCGCCGGCACGATGATCGTGCTGATCTCCTTGCCGCCGTCGCCCTTGGTGCCGGTAACCGCGGTGACCGTGACGAAGCCGGTGATGTCGGTGCCGGAGTTGGTGATGAAGCACTTGCCGCCGTTGATCACCCACTCCCCCGTCGCCTCGTCCAGACGGGCGGTGGTGCGCGTGGCGCCCGCGTCGGAGCCGCCGCCGGGCTCGGTCAGGCCGAAGGCGCCCAGCATCTCGCCGCTGGTCAGCTTGGGCAGCCAGGTCTGCTTCTGCTCCTCGGTACCGAAGCGGTAGATCGGCATCGCGCCCAGCGAGACCGCCGCCTCCAGGGTGATCGCCACGGAGGAGTCGACCCGGGCCAACTCCTCCAGGACCAGGCCGAGCGCGAGGTAGTCGCCGCCCATGCCGCCGTACTCCTCCGGGAACGGCAGGCCGAACAGGCCCATCCGGCCCATCTCCCGGATGATCGTGTACGGGAACTCGTGCTTCTCGTACAGGTCGCCGATCGCGGGCGCGATCACGTCCTTGGCGAACTCGGCGACCGTGCGCCGCAGTTGCTCGTATTCCTCGTCGAGGCGGTGGTCCAGCATGATCCGGGCTCCCGGGTTCGGTGGCGGGGGACGGACCGGGCCGCTCGTGGCGGCTTCGGTGCGTCGGGGGTGGTTCGGTCGGCGGCCGGGCGGGCGGTCGCGGCTACGCGTCGGCGGCGGTGCCGGCGGCGGTCGTGGTGGTCGGGTCGGCGAGCACCAGGCCGTGCGCGTCCACCCGCTTGCCGAGCAGCGCCTGGACCGCGCGCGAGGGGCTGGGGCGGCCGAGCAGGTCGGCCATCCAGGCGCTGGTGGCCACCAGCGCGCCGAGGTCCACGCCGGTCTCGATGCCGAGGCCGTGCAGCATCCACACCAGGTCCTCGGTGGCGAGGTTGCCGGTCGCGCTCTCCGCGTACGGGCATCCGCCCAGGCCACCCGCCGACGCGTCCACGGTTCTCACCCCGAAGCGCAGCGCGGCGAGGGTGTTGGCCAGCGCCTGGCCGTAACTGTCATGGAAGTGCACCGCGATGCGCGACGCGGGTACGCCCGCCTCGGCGAACGCGGTCAGCAGCGCGGTGACATGACCGGGGGTGGCCACGCCGATCGTGTCGCCCAGGCTGAGCTGCGAACAGCCCATGTCCACCAAGGCCTTGCCGACGCGCACCACCTGGTCGAGCGGGACGGGCCCCTCCCACGGGTCACCCCAGCACATGGACAGGTAGCCGCGTGTGTCGATCCCGGCGGCGCCGGCCCGCTCGACCACGGGGGCGAACATGGCCAACGATTCGGCCACCGTGCGGTTGAGGTTGCGCCGGGCGAAGGTCTCGGTGGCGCTGCCGAACACCGCGATGCGATCGGCGCCCAGCTCGACGGCGCGGTCGAAGCCGCGCTCGTTGGGCACCAGGACCGGCAGGCGGCGATCGCCGGCGGTGATCTCGGCGTCGGCCCGGACCGCCGCGAAGACCTCGGCGGCGTCGGCGAGTTGGGGCACCCACTTGGGCGGTACGAAGCTGGTCACCTCGATCGTGCCCAGACCCGCGCGGGCCAGCCGGCGGACGAACTCGATCTTGGCCTCGGTGGGCACCACACCGGACTCGTTCTGGAGTCCGTCCCGGGCACCCACCTCGTGGATGAACACCCGCTCCGGCAGCCCGGGTTCGCGGCGCACATCCGGCAGTCGACGCGTCATCGTTCCGTCGCCTCTCCTTCGGCCCCCGCCGCCGCTTCCGGGTCGTCCCCGTCGGGGTCCGGCTCCACCACCGCAAGCGTCTGGTCCATCGCCACCGACGCGCCGACCACCGCGCCCAGTTCGGCGACCACGCCGGCGAACGGCGCGGTCAACGCGTGTTCCATCTTCATCGCCTCGACCACGACCACGGTCTGTCCGCGAGCGACCCGGTCCCCGACGGCGGCCTTGACCACCGTCACCGTGCCCGGCATCGGCGAGGTCAGCGCGCCGGTGTGCGCCGCGCCGCCCGCCGCCTCGGCCCGTACGGTGTCCACCTCGCTGACTCGCCAGGTGTCCGGGCCGTAGGCGAGCCAGCGCACGCCCGACGACTCGGCGACGTAGTCGAAGCGCCGGGTCAGCCCGTCGTACCCGACGGAGAGCCCGCCCGGCACCGCCGAGACCGAGGCCGACACGGCCGGGCCGCCGTCGACCGAGACCTCGCCGTCGCGCACCCGCACCTCGATCGGCTCGCCCGGCCCGATCCGCAACACGTGCGTGTCCCAGGCCGGTCCGCCCACCCGCCAGCCGGTCTGCGCCGCGAACGGGTCCGCCCAGCCGTCGGCCGGCACCCGCTCGGCCCGCGCCGCGAGCGCCGCGGCGACCGCCACCTCCGGCGGCGCCGGATGCCCCGTCAGCGCGTCCGTCCTGGCCTCGACGAGACCGGTGTCCAGGTCGCCCGCGAGCACCGCCGGGTCGCCCAGCAGGCGGTACAGGAAACCGAGGTTGGTGGTCACCCCAAGGACCCGGGTCTGGGCAAGTGCCGCCCGCAGTCGGCTGATCGCCGTCGCCCGGTCGTCGCCGTAGGCGATCACCTTGGCCAGCATCGGGTCGTACGAACTGCCGACCTCGCCGCCCTCGCGCAGCCCGGAGTCGACCCGGACGCCTTCGAGTTCCGGCTCACACACCGTCAACACCCGCCCACCCGTGGGCAGGAAACCCCGATCGGGGTCCTCGGCGTAGATCCGTGCCTCGACCGCGTGCCCGTGCATCGACACGTCCGACTTGCCGATCGCGGCGCCCGCGGCGATCCGCAGTTGGCTCTCCACCAGGTCGACGCGGGTGACCAGTTCGGTCACCGGGTGCTCGACCTGGAGGCGGGTGTTCATCTCCATGAAGTAGAACGAGCCGGGATCCTCCGACGGCACGATGAACTCGATGGTGCCCGCGCCGACGTATCCGCAGGCCCGGGCGGCGCGCACGGCGGCGGCGCCCATCGCGGCGCGGGTGTCCGCGTCGAGCAGCGCCGACGGCGCCTCCTCGATGATCTTCTGGTGCCGGCGCTGCAGGCTGCACTCGCGTTCGCCCAGGTGTACGACCGTGCCGTGGGTGTCCGCGAGCACCTGGATCTCGATGTGCCGGGGGCGGTCGATCCAGCGCTCGATCAGCAGCGTGTCGTCACCGAAGGCGCCCTTGGCCTGGCGCCGGGCCGCGGCGATCTCGTCGGCGAGCAGCGCGCCGTCGTGCACCAGGCGCATGCCCTTGCCGCCGCCGCCCGCCGACGGCTTGATCAGCACCGGGAAGCCGATCTCCCGGGCGATGTCCACGAGTTCGGCGTCGGTCATACCCGCCGCGCCCCCGCCGGGAACCACCGGGACGCCGTACGCGGCGACCGTTTCCTTGGCCCGGATCTTGTCGCCCATCAACTCGATCACGCCCGCCGGCGGGCCGACGAAGACCAGCCCGGCGCGCGCCACGGCGGCGGCGAACGCGGCGTTCTCGGACAGGAATCCGTAGCCGGGGTGAACCGCCCCGGCCCCGGCGCGCACGGCGGCCGCGACCACCGCGTCCACGTCCAGGTAGCTCGGCACCTCGACCGCCGCGTCGGCCTCGCGCACGTGCCGCGCGGCGGCGTCGCCCGGCCCGTACACGGTGACCGCGCGCACGCCCAGACGGCGCAGCGTGCGGATGACCCGGACCGCGATCTCGCCTCGGTTGGCGACCAGTACTGCGTCGAACACGTCGTGACCCCTCTACATCCGGAACAGACCGAAGCGCGGCTCGGCCAGCGGCGCGTTGGCGCACGCCGTCAGGGCCAGGCCCAACACGGTGCGGGTGTCGAGGGGGTCGATGATCCCGTCGTCCCACAGGCGCGCGGTCGCGTAATAGGCGTTGCCCTGCCGCTCGTACTGCTCGCGGATCGGCTGCTTGAACTCCTCCTCGCCGTCCCAGCTCTCGCCGCGCGCCTCGATCTGGTCGCGCTTGACGGTGGCGAGCACGGTGGCGGCTTGTTCGCCGCCCATCACCGAGATCTTGGCGGTGGGCCACATCCACAAGAAGCGCGGACTGTAGGCGCGTCCGCACATCGAGTAGTTGCCCGCGCCGTGCGAGCCGCCGATGACGACGGTCAGCTTGGGCACGCGGGTGGTGGCCACCGCGGTGACCATCTTGGCGCCGTGCTTGGCGATGCCGCCGTGCTCGTAGTCCTTGCCGACCATGAAGCCGGTGATGTTCTGGAGGAACAGCAGCGGGATGCCGCGCTGGTCGCACAGTTCGATGAAGTGCGCGCCCTTGACCGCGGATTCGGCGAACAGGATGCCGTTGTTGGCGACGATCCCGACCGGGTGGCCGTGGATCCGGGCGAAGCCGGTGACCAGGGTGGTGCCGTATTCGCCCTTGAACTCGTGGAAGCGCGAGCCGTCGACGATGCGGGCGATCACCTCGTGCACGTCGTAGGGGGTGCGCGCGTCGGGCGGCACGACCCCGTACAGCCCGGCCGGGTCGACGGCCGGCGGCTCCACTTCCCGTACGTCCCAGGGCAGTTGCGGCCGGGCGCCGAGGGTGCCGACGATGTCGCGGACGATCCGTAGCGCGTCCTTGTCGTCGGCCGCGAGGTGGTCGACGACACCGGAGATGCGGGCGTGTACGTCGCCGCCGCCCAGCTCCTCGGCGCTGACCACCTCGCCGGTGGCGGCCTTCACCAGCGGCGGGCCGCCGAGGAAGATGGTGCCCTGGTCACGCACGATCACCGTCTCGTCGCTCATGGCCGGCACGTACGCGCCGCCGGCGGTGCACGAGCCGAGCACGGCGGAGATCTGCGGGATGCCCCGGGCGCTCATCTGCGCCTGGTTGTAGAAGATCCGCCCGAAGTGCTCCCGGTCCGGGAAGACCTCGTCCTGCATGGGCAGGAACGCGCCGCCGGAGTCGACCAGGTACAGGCACGGGAGTCGGTTCTCCAGCGCGATCTCCTGGGCCCGCAGGTGCTTCTTGACCGTCATCGGGTAGTAGGTGCCGCCCTTGACCGTCGCGTCGTTGGCCGCGATCACGCACTCGCGGCCGGCGACCCGGCCCACGCCCGCGATGATCCCGGCGGCCGGCGCGTCGCCGCCGTACATCCCGTCGGCGGCCAGCGGCGCGATCTCCAGGAACGGCGTGCCGGGGTCCAACAGGGTCTCCACCCGGTCGCGCGGGAGCAGCTTGCCCCGCGCGGTGTGCCGTTCCCGGGCCCGTTCGCCGCCGCCCAACGCGGTGGTCGCCAACCGGGCGCGCAGTTCGCCGACCGCGCGTTCGTGGGCTTCCGCGTTGGCCCGGTAGGTCTGCGACCCCGGGTCGGCGGCTGTGCCGAGCACGTTTTCCATGACACCGCCTCGAGTTAACCTTCGTTCACCTGCCCCCGAGGTTAACCACGGTTAATCCGAGTGTCTAGCATGGACACATGACCGTGAGCCGTCGAGACCAGATCCTGCAGGTGGCCGCCCGGCTGTTCGCCGAGCGCGGCTATCACAGCGTGGGCATGGACGACATCGGCGCGGCGGTGGGCATCAGCGGCCCCGCGCTGTACAAACACTTCCGGGGCAAGGAGGCGATGCTCACCGAGCTGCTGGTCGACATCAGCGAGCAGCTGCTGGCCCGGGGCGAGCTGCGGGCGTCGATCGAGGACCCGGCGCAGGCGCTGGCGGCGCTGATCGAGGGCCAGGTCGAGTTCGCGCTGCGCCACCCGGACCTGATCACGCTGCACGACCACGCGCTCAACCAGGTCCCCACGGCCGAGCGACACCGGATCCGCCGCGTCCAGCGCGCTTACGTGGAGCTGTGGGTCGAGGTGGCGATGAAGGCCCACCCGAACCGCTTGGACGACCGAGAGGCCCGCGCCGCGGTCCACGCCGCCTTCGGCCTGATCAACTCCACCCCCCACACGCTACGCACCCCCCAACGCATCCTGGCCCCGATGCTGAGCCGAATGGCCCTGGCGGCATTGGCAGCGGCGACGGGGTAGCCGGGCGGCTTCAGCGGGACAGCCCCAGTTCGCCCGCCCGCAGTCCGGCCTGGAAGCGCGAGTCGGCGGCCCGGCCGTCATCGTGATGCCGACGCGGCCCGCGGTGGCGGTCGCGAACAGCGCCGACACCGTCACTGGACAGAAGTCCTCGATACGGCTCGGTGAGCCGGGCACCCCGCCGCCCACCGTGTCTGCACCCACGTGCAGGCGAAGTTGCTCGCTTCGGCTTCCTGCCCTGGTCATGGCTCGGCGTACGCCGGCAGGACCTGATTTGATACGGACCTTTCCGGCGCCGTCGGTCGGGCGCGGTTTGGACTCGGGCGGCTGAGCCCCGCCCGATGCCGCCCGCTCCGACCGTTTCCTGCGGGCGGCACCCCCCGGTCCTGCGGCCACCGGCGCGGCTGCGGGACCGGGGGCTCTCGATCCCGTGTCCGGCTGGGTGCCTGAAGACCCCCGCGCACCCGGCCGGGCCGGGCCGTCCGCCGATCCACCACCGAAAGCAGGTCCGTGTACCCGCCGCTTCTTGAACGTCTCGGTGCAACCGCCGCCGAACGCCATCGACTTGCGGGCCGCCGGCCCGACCCCGCGACCGCCCCACCGCATCGGCAGCGCGCCCACCACCGGCACTGCCGCGCCGCCGGGGCCGCGTTGCGGGGCGCCGTGGCCGATGCGTATCGAAGCGGCATGTCGGTGGAGGTCATTGCCCGCGCGACCGGGTTTTCCCCGGGCTGCGTGCGCATGATCGCGCACCGTGCGCCGCGTGCCGAAGTCGCCGACCCCGTCGTCCCGTTCCATACGCAAGGAGAGATCATGACCGACACGCCTACGCCTCCATGGGCGGTGGGCGAACCCCTCTGGCGCAAGGTCGACCGCCACGGGCGACATCACCACCTCGGGACCATCACCCGTGTCCGGCACGACGGGGACCGGTGGATGGTCGAATACGCATACGGCGCACGCGCCGACAGGATCACGACCGCACCTGCCGCCGGGATGTACCGCGAAGGGCCCATGACCCGACCCGTTTGACCGGCGGGCGGTCTCGTCAGCCGGCGGCGGCGACCTCGGCCAGGTGCTGTAGGGAGTTGGGAAGGTGTTCGGGGCCGAAGGGTGGGAATTGGAAGCGCTCCCGGGCGGGCTCCGACGCCTCCGACCAGTCGTAGGTGAGGGTGACCTCGGTTTGTGACGCGTCGAGCGGCTTGAGGTCGTAGCGCCAGGTCCAGCCGCCGAACCGCAAGCCGCCGTCGACCTGTTCCATCCCGGGCGCCCAGCCGATGGCGTGTGGCGCGTCGAGGACGCGGACCTGGTTGGCTATCCGGTAGTCGCCGTCCGGGTGATCGGCGTGATACATGGCCATCCGGAAGACTTGCCCCACCTCGGTCAGCGGCGCCCGGTCGACGCACTCCCGGACCCAGCCGGTGCCGTCGATGGAGGCGTGGGTCGTCGGATCGGCCAGCACCGCGAACACCTTCGCGGTGGGCAGCGCCATGGTCAGGGTGGCGCTCACGGTGTCCGCCTGCTTCACGGCGTCCTGCTTCATGGTCCCCACGCTCCGCACGCTCCTCGTCGTCTCGTCTCGTGTCGTCTCGTGTTGCGTCGTGTTGCGTCGTTTCCCATGGAGACCGTGCGGAGCGGGGAAACTCATCGGTCACGTCATCGGTCACACGTCGTGCGTCCAGACGAGGGTGATCCGCATTTCGCTGAAGCGCTACCACTACCGGATCCTGGCCGCGCTGCACGAGTTCGGGCCCGCGAGCCAGGCCCAGCTCGGCCGAAGGTGCCGCGTCGACCGCAGCGACATCGTGGCGGCGGTCAACGCCCTCGTCGCGGAGGGCTTCGTCGACCGCTCCCCCGACCCCGGCCACGGCCGGCGCAACCGGGTCACCCTCACCGAGGACGGCCTGCGTCAACTGCGCCGCATGGACGAACTGCTCGATCGGGCCCAGGACGACCTCCTCGCGCCGCTGTCGGCCGAGGACCGGCGGACCCTGACCCGCCTACTCGGGCAGGTTCTCGCCCACCACGAACCGGGGTAAGGCCCTACGACCCGGCAGGCCGCCGCCCCGAAGCCCGGATGGTGATGTTGAGCCGGCCGCCCGCCAGGCCCGTTGCCGGGTCGCCCGTGCCCGGGCGGATCCTCGGCACGCCGTGGTACGCGAGTCGGGACGGGCCGCCGAAGACGATCAGGTCGCCGCTGTGCAGTTCCACGTCCGTCCACGGGCGGGTCCGCGTCTCGGTGTTGCCGAAGCGGAACACACACCTGTCGCCGATGCTCAGCGACACCACCGGCGCCGGCGACGCCTCGTCCGCGTCGCGGTGCAGGCCCATGCTCGCCTTGGCGTCGTAGTGGTTGACCAGGCCGATGTCGTACGGGTCGGCCGGAACGGACCCGTACACCTCGACCACCGCCCGCCGCGCCAGCGCCCCGAGCAGTGCCGGGAACGGCTTGACCGGCGTGCCGTCCGGCAGGAACTCGCTGTAGCGGTACGGCTCCCAGTGCAGCCCGAGACACACAGTGCGCACGCTCATCACCCCGCCCGAGGGCATCACCACCTGCCGCATGCCGGCCGGCGGCGCGGCCCACTCGCGGGCGGCGACCACCAACTCCCGCTGCTCGTCGAGCGAAAGCCAGTCCGGCACGTGCCAGGCCCCGGGAGCGAGTTCGACCCGCTCCCGGGGTACCGGGAAGAGTTCGCCGGTCACGTCGCGGCAACTCCCGCCCGACCACGAACGGTTACACACCGCGCAGGACCCGTCACCGCTCCGCGCTCCCCTCGCTCACCCACTTCGGCGCCCGCTTCTCCCGGAACGCCGCCATGCCCTCCATCGCGTCGGCCGAGGCGAACAGTTCCGCCGAGCGCCGGGCCAACTCCCGCCCGTCCCGGTCGAAACCGGCCTGCAACGCACCGATCGTCAACTTCTTCGACTCGACCAACCCCTGCCGCGAGCACAGCCGGAACGACGCCACCAGCGCCGCCACCGCCTCGTCCGCGCCCTCGGGCCCGTCCACCGCGCGGGTCAGCAGGCCGATCCGCTCCGCCTCCGCGCCGTCGAACACATCGCCCGTGAGGTAGTACCGCGACACCGACCGCGGATCCATCCGGGGCGCCGTGGTCAGCGAGATCACCGCCGGGCTCAGCCCGAGCCGCGCCTCGGTGAACGCGAACGTCGCCTGCGCCGGCGCGATCGCCAGATCCGCCGCGCCGACCAGGCCGATCCCGCCGGCGCGCGCATTGCCACGCAGGTGTGCGACCACCGGCACCGGCACCTCCACCACCAGGCGCAGCAGCGCGAGCAGTTGCTCCGCGCCCTGGGCCATCCCGCCCGCCGCCGCCTCGCGCAGGTCCATGCCCGAACAGAAGGTCGGCCCGGTGTGGGTGAGCACCACCGCCCGCACCCGCTCGTCCACGCCCGCCTCGGCGAGGTGGTGGCGCAGCCGGGCGACCAGGCGCGCGGACAGCGCGTTGCGGTTGGCGGGCGAGTCCAGCGTGATGGTGGCGATGCCGTCGTCCACCGTCATCCGGACCGGGTCGTCGGTCGAGTGCGGGTGGCCGGGCTTGTCGTCCAGGCTCGTGCGTACCGGCTCGGGCTCCACGGTGTACCTCCGGGTTCGAGGGCGATCGGCGCGGGGACTCGGGGGTGGCCCGGACCGCGCGCCCGGTGCCGCGTATGTTGCCGGTCGCGGCACCCGCGTGTGTCGTCGGCCCCTCGTTCGGTCGACCGAGGCCACCACCTCGATCGGCACGCGCGAGGGCCCGCCGCGCTACCTCGATCCTCACATGCGAGGGTCGGCTTCGATCGAACCACGTCGCATTCATGTTCCTTTCATGTCGAGCGCGCACATTGGCACGACACGCTTTGTACCGAGTCCACACGGAAGGTGTCCGCGTGCGACCGTGGGGCGACCCGGAGTAACCGGATCCCCCGGGATCCGCCGCCGAATGAAGGAGTCGCCCGCCATGACGCCCGCGATGACGCCCGCCGCCGACACCGGAACGCCGCCGCACATCCTCGTCGTGGACGACGAACCCGCCGTCCGCGAGGCCCTCGAATCCAGCCTGCGCTTCGAGGGCTACCGGGTCACCCTCGCCGACGAGGGGGTGGCCGCGCTCACCGCGATCGCGGGCGACGAGCCGGACCTGGTGCTGCTCGACGTACTGATGCCCCGCATGGACGGGCTGACCGCGTGCCGCCGGCTGCGCGCCCGGGGCGACACGCTCCCGGTACTGATGCTCACCGCGCGCGACGCGGTCGGCGACCGGGTCACCGGGCTCGACGCGGGCGCGGACGACTACCTGGTCAAGCCGTTCGAGCTGGACGAGTTGCTGGCTCGGGTACGCGCGCTGCTGCGCCGCAGCGCGATGGCCGGCACGCGCGAGGAGGCCCGCGACGACGCGCTCGCCTACGCCGACCTGCGGATGGACACCGCCTCGCGCGAGGTCACCCGCGCGGGCCGGACGATCGACCTGACCCGCACCGAGTACACCCTGCTCGAACTGTTGCTCACCCACCCGCGCCAGGTGCTGACCCGGGAGCAGATCCTGCACAACGTATGGGGGTTCGACTTCGAACCCGCGTCCAATTCGCTCGACGTGTACGTGATGTACCTGCGGCGCAAGACCGAGGCCGGCGGCCTGCCCCGGCTCGTGCACACCGTTCGCGGCGTCGGCTACGTCCTGCGTACCGCGGAGGCGCCGTCCTGATGAGCCGTCATCTGCCGCTGCGCGCCCGCCTGGCGCTGCTCACCGCGCTCGCCGTCGCCCTCGCGGTCGCGGCGGCGGCGGTCACCTGCTGGGTGCTGACCCGCAATCAGCTGCGCGAACAGATGGACCGGACCCTGGCCACCACCGGGACGCCGTTCCTGAACCCGCGCGGGGGCCAGGCGACGACCATCGCGGACATCTGCCTGCGCCCCGCGCCGCCGTTCCAGCGCGGCCTGTTGACGTATCAGGTGGTGCGCGGCGACGGCTGGTTCTGCACCCAGCAGGGCAGCAGCGCGGTGCCGGTCAGTCCGGTCCCGGTGAACGAGGACGACAAGGCGGTGGCGGCGGACACGTCGGGCACGAAGAAGGTGGTCTTCCACGACGCCACCACCAAGAGCGGGCAGCACGTACGGGTGATGACGCAGCACGTCAGCCGGGACACCGCGGTGTCCGTGTCCCGGCCACTCGACGAGATCGAGAGTTCGCTGGACAGCCTGGCCACGTGGCTCGTCACGGTGAGCGCGATCGGCATCCTGGGCGCGGCCACGCTGGGCCTGCTGGTCGCCCGGGCCGCGCTGGGGCCGGTGGACCGGCTCACCGAGGCGGCCGAACACGTGGCCCGCACCGAGGACTTGGACACGGTGATCCCGATCGCGGGCAAGGACGAGATCGCCCGCCTGGGGCGCTCGTTCAACGCGATGACGGCCTCGCTCAAGGCGTCCCGGCTGCGCCAGCAGCGGCTGATCGCCGACGCGGGGCACGAACTGCGCACACCGCTCACCTCGTTGCGCACCAATACCGATCTGCTGCTGCGCAGCGAACAGACCGGCCGCTCGATCCCGCCGGCCGACAAGGAACGCCTGCTGCACAACGTGAAGGCGCAACTGGTCGAACTCTCCGACCTGGTCGGCGATCTGCTGCTGCTGGCCCGCCCGGACCACGTGGCCGGCCAACCGCCGGCCGAGCCCGCCGCGCTGCACACCGCGGTCGAACGCGCGGCGGAGCGGGCCCGGTTGCGGGCGCCCGACGCGCGGATCGAGGTGGACGTCAGCCCCTGGTACGTACGCGGCGAGCCGGCCGCGCTGGAGCGGGCGGTGGTCAACCTGCTGGACAACGCGCTCAAGTTCGGCGGCCCGGAGGGGGTCGTGACGGTCCGGCTCGCGGACGGCCGCCTCACCGTGCGCGACCACGGCCCGGGCATCGCCGCCGCCGACGCCCCCTACGTGTTCGAACGTTTCTGGCGCGCGCCCGCCGCCCGCGGCCTGCCCGGCTCCGGACTGGGCCTGTCCATCGTCGCCCGCACAGTGGCCGACGCCGGCGGCACGGTGACCCTGGAACCGGCCGCCGACGGCACGGGCACGGTAGCCACCCTCCGCTTCCCGGGCACCCCGACCTGACCCCACGCCCACTCGGCAGTCAAACCAGACCACGAGCCGAACCCCGGCGGACCCGTACCCGGCCGCGACCTCCGCCATGACCGCCCAAACCCGCCCCCACGGCCCATCCCCCTGCACCGCGTCCCCACGATTCGCTCAACCCGATACACCGAGTCACCAACGACCCGCTCGGCACCCTCCACCGGGCTTCCACCCACTCCGGAAGCCGCCGGCGGCACCGGCCGGAAGACGTTCCCGACCACCCGAAGCCCACCCCGAGTCATGTCGATACTCGGTGACCCTCCCATCCACCGCTGCCGCAAACGAGTTCGATGCGGACCTCCGCCCGCACCGGGCCGCCGTTCACAGCGCTTGCAGCCTCGCGAGCACTTTGCGGAGAAGGTCCGCGTCCGCCTGAGGGAAATCGATCGTCGTGCGCTGCACGCCGGATGGCCGTGGCGGCCCGTTGCACGAGCCCCGCACGGGCAGGTCGGCGCGCAGGTGACGGGTGGTGGATGTTCGTCGAGGAGGCGAAGACCGGCGGCCTCACTCGGCGGTGATTCATACAGGAATTCGAAGGGCGCCTCACTCCTTCCGGAACAAGGCGCCTTTCGAGCGATCGCGTCAAGCCATCCGGGTTCGTTGCGGTATGTGTTGTTTGAGTGCGGTGGCCAGGCGACCCGGTGGCACGTCGATTTCGCCGAACCAGTAGGTGGGGCGCTCCTGGCTCGGTACCCGGGTGAGCGGGCCGCCGGAGGCGAAGGGGATGTGATTGACCGGGTCGAGTTCGATCCGGATGCCACAGCGTGGTGTCGACAGTCCGGGGCGGTCGACGGGAATCACGCGGACCTCGTGGATCCGTTGCCACGGGATGTGAACTCGGCGGCCGTAGTTCCAGTGGACGCACAGATGGCGCGAGTCGATGTCCAGCTTTCCCTTCGACGCCCGGAACGGCGCGTGCAGGAGCGCCGGTCCCAGCAGGAGCGGAAGCCAGCCGGCGATCGCCCCCCACGGGGTGTACACGAGCAAGGTGCCCACGGCGAGTACGACCAGCCCCACGCCGAACGCGGCCCAGGTCGCCGCCCGGCGCCCGGGGGATGGCGCTCGCACGGTGGGGAACGCCCGCCGCCCGACCGGTCGCGAGACCGGCGGTGGGGCGGCGGTGGCGGGCCGGGTCGGACGTGCGTCGGGCGCGGCGGACGTGGGGGCGAACTCGTCCGCCGCGGAGACGAGTTCGGCGGCCCGGTCGAGCTGTCGCAGCGTCCTGGCGAGGTCGGCGGCGTTCGGGTACCGCCGGCCGGGGTCCTTGTCCAGCAGGGTCAGTACGAGGTCGTCCCAAACGGACGGGATGCCCGCGCGCACCGAACTAGGGGCGGGCGGCTCCTGCGTGAGATGAGCCGTCAGGTAGCCGACCGTGTCGGGGGCCTGGAAGGGCAGCCGGCCCGTGACCAGTTCGAAGAGCAGGCAGCCGAGGGCGTACAGGTCGCTGCGGGGTTCGGGGTACCCGCGTGCCTGTTCTGGGGCCATGTAGGCGGGCG
Source organism: Embleya sp. NPDC020630 (assembly GCF_044334985.1). Taxonomy (NCBI): domain Bacteria; kingdom Bacillati; phylum Actinomycetota; class Actinomycetes; order Kitasatosporales; family Streptomycetaceae; genus Embleya; species Embleya sp. NPDC020630. Next base: position 365,042 of record NZ_JBIRUB010000005.1, on the reverse strand, counting down.
TGCCCACGATGAAGCCGGTCCGGGTGAGACGGTCTGCGCTCGCGTGGGCGTCGGCCGCCCGCGCGATGCCGAAATCGAGGACCTTCACCATGCCGGACGGCGTGATGAGGATGTTGGAGGGCTTGATGTCCCGGTGCACGATTCCGACGGTGTGCGCCTCGGCGAGTGCGTCGTATATCTGTGCCCCCCACCGGGCGGCGGTCGGCAGAGCGACGGCGCCTCGGCGCAGCTCCGCGTCCAAGCCCTCGCCCCGGATCAGCTCCATCACCAGGAACGGGACCCTGTCGCCCTCGGTGCCGGTCTCGCCGAGGTCGTGGATGGTCACGATATTGGGGTGCTGTAGCTGGGCGGTGATCCGTGCCTCGCGCAGGAACCTGGCGCGTGCCTCGTCGCCTCGGCTTCCGCCGCCGGCGAGCAGGGAGATCACCTTGACCGCGACGGACCGGCCCAGCGTCTCGTCCCGAGCCTCCCATACCTGCCCCATGCCGCCCTCGCCGAGGACACGCACCAACCGGTAACGCCCCCCGAGGAGTTGGTCTCGCATTGCCACGCCTCTCCCCATCGCGAACATTGCTGCCCGTCCTGGTGCCGATGTCGAAAGCGACGACGGCCCCGGCCTCCAGAGGGTGGGACCGGGGCCGGAGTCGTGCCGCGGCTCAGGCCCCGTCGGCCGGGGTCAGGTCGCTCTCGTAGTGCACGATCGTCGGGGGGACCGCGAAAAACTCGCCGACGATGGCGCGCCATTGGGGGAACAGCTCCGACTCGCGGAAGCCGACCGTGTGCGCCTCCAGGGTCTCCCAGCCGATCAGCAGCAGGTACGACGTCGGGGCCTCGACCTGGCGGACCAGCCGGGCCCAGCGGTAACCGGGCGACTTGGCCACCACCTCGCGGCCGCGCAGGAACGCGGCCTCGAAGTCGGCCTCGCGGCCGGCGGTGACGGTGATGTCCGCGTGCTCGATGATCATGGCTGCTCCTCGCGTCGTCGAATCGGGATCCGCGGCGGACCCCGGTCGGATGTCGATCGGATCCGGGTCGGATCCGGTGTCGGGCTGACTCCCGAATCATGGCGACCCGCCCCGACGCGAGTCGCGTCGGGGCGGGTCGCCACGCCGTGGGCCCGAACCGGCCCGAACCGGGCCGGGCGTGCTCAGCTGAACCAGTGCCGCTTCTTCCGGGTGAGCTGGTAGCCCAGGATCCCGAACACGACCGCGACGAACGTCGCCATCGCCGTCCAGAACCACCGCGCGTTCGGCCCGTCCATCCAGTCCCACTGGTACCAGTGGTCCTCTTCCTGGTCCCACGCGACCGACCGGGTGTCCGCGGTCTGCCCGCTCTTGAGCACCGCGCCGGCCTTGGTGATCGGCACCAGCGGATCGGCCAGCTTGCGGTCCGAGGTCGGCACCTGGTCGTCGCCGTCCTCGGTGTCCACACGCACCGCGACCTTGACCGCGGCGCCCGCGTCCAGGTCCGGCACGTCCATCGCGGCGATCCGGACGAAGTACATCCCGGGCAACGGGTCGGTGGACCACGGCTCGGCCCAGTCGCGCACCACCCTCGGCACGCACGTGAGCGCGAGCTTGGTGTCGGCCTTCTGCGCGGTGGCGACCTGCTTGCCCTCGACGCACGGCTGGCGTCGACGCAGGCCGTCGTAGATCTCGATCCGGTAGGTCACGGGACCGGTACGGGCATTGCCCGACGCCAGGTCGAGATCGACCTTGGCGTGGATCTCCTTGCCCGCCTTGGCCGGGAACTGCCAGTACAGGTACTCGCCCTCGGACGCCGACCAGCGTGCGTCCTGGCCCAGCTTGAGCGTGCCCGCGGCCAGGAACGTGGTCCCCGGCGGCACGTCCTGATCGGCCGCCGCCGCGCCCGCGAACAGCGTCACCCCGACGAACGCCGCGGCGACCGCCGCGAGTGCCCGCCTCATCGTACGGATCGCCGTCATGACATCGCCTTCCCGAGAGCCTTGAACGCCCGGCGCAGCCAGCCCGCCAACAGGCCCGAGATCAGGCCGAATCCTGCGAGCACCCCCAGGAACACCCAACCGCGGCCCAGGCCGTGCACGTTGGCCGCCTTGCTGTCCGTGGCCTTGACCAGGTCCACCGTCAACTCCAGCGGCAGACCGGGCTTGGTGGCCACGTTCGGCTGCGCGGCGAACGCGTTGGTGACGACCAGACAGACCGTCTTCGTCTTCGCGTGGTCCTTGTCCGTCTTGTACGGGTAGCGGAACCCGGCGGACTGCACGTCCGTACGGCCGTTGCCCGCACCGGCGTTGCCGACAAGTTCGCGGCCGTCCTCGCCGAACGCGGTGACCGTCACGTCGTAGTCGCGCGCCACCTTGCGGTCGGCGCCGACCGTCGCGGTGGTGCGCAACTCCTGGTTCGGCTTGACCGGGACCTTGTACCAGAGGTGTTGGCCGAACTCCTCGCGGTCGCTGTACACCCCGGGGCCGAGCAGCGGGGCATCCTGGCAGCCGTTCGGGCTGCCCTTGACCGGAGCGGGCGTCTCGTCCACCTCGCGCACCGCGCGCTTGACGATCTGCTGGACCTTCTGCGACAGCTCGTCGGCGTTCAGCACCGAGGTGTACGTACCGCCGGTGGCCTCGGCGATGCAGGACAGCTGCCGGCGGGTGTTCTCGTCGGGCACCAGACCGAGGGTGTCCACCACGAGGTTGAGGCCGGAGGCGGCCAACTCGCGGGCCACGTCGCACGGGTCGGGCGGCGCGCAGGTCTCCTCGCCGTCGGTGATCAGCACGATGCGCCGGGTACCGGTACCGGTGCCGAGGTCCTTGGCGGCCTCACGCAGGGACAGCGCGATCGGCGTCCAGCCGGTCGGCTGCAACTTGGCGATCTCGTTCTTGATCACGACCTTGTTGGGTCTGCCGACCGGGGCCAGCTGCTGGGTGTCGACGCACCCCTTCGCCTTGTCGTTGCCCGGGTACGTCGCACCCAGCACCCGGACGCCGAAGTCGGCCGGTTCCGGGACGCCGTCCACGACCTCGTTGAAGGCCTTCTTCGCCGCGTCGATGCGGGTCATCCCGCCGGCGTCGTTGGCCTTCATCGAGCCGCTCACGTCGAGGATCAACTCGACCTTCGGTGGCGGCGCGGTCGAATTCGTCTCGTCGGCCATCGCGGACGGCGCGGAACCGCCCACGACAGCCAAGGTCGTCAGCAGGCCGATCAACCCGGCCCCGACCTTTCGCATCTTGATCGTCACGGGGAGGGATCCTACGGATCATCCGCGCCCGCCGTTTGCCGCACGCGGCGGGTCGATTGACAACCCGTCAGGCGGTTGGTGACGATTCGTCGGTAACGTTCCCTTCCGGCGCGGTCAGGTCGTAGAGGGTGACCCCGTCGACGGTGGTCGCGATGAACGTGCGCTCGACCCAGGTCGCGATCTCCTGCGCGGTGTTGCCGCCGCCCATGGCACGCATCCCGCCGAGGCCGCCGCCGACGAAGTAGTGGATCCGGCCGTTTCGCACCAGCTTGCGGAACTCGTCCAGGGTCGGCGACGGGTCGCTGCCGTTGAAGCCGCCGATCGGCATCACCGGGTCGCCGGTGGCCAGTTGATAGCCGGAGGCGCTGTTCGAGCCGACGGAGGCGGCCACCCAGGTGTAGCGGCCGGCGTCCCGCTTCAGCGTCGCGACGACCTCCTTACCCGGCGTACTGCCGTTGAGCAGGCCGCCCATGCCGCCGCCGCCGGCGCCCGGGCGTTGCCCCCGGGTACGGCCGGCGCCGTCGGGGCCACCGGGGAACACCGGCGCCCCAGCGCCGGGTTGCCCACCGGGCGCCCGACCGCCCGGAACCTGTCCCGGCACCTGCCCGGGCGGCGCACCCGGAAGGCCCCGTGGCCCACCCAAGCCCCCCGGACCACCCGGACCACCCGGACCACCCGGAAACCCCCGCCCGAAGCCCGCCCCCACCGGCCCCGCACTCGGGATCGACCCGCGCTGCGCCGTGGTCACAGTGGCCCAGGTATAGCCCGCCGGCCCGCCCAGCAACGCCACCACGGACACCCCGGCCGCCACCGGCGCAAGCCCGCGCAGCGCCGTGAGCCCGACGGCGAACACACCCAGCGCGCCGACGACTCCGCCGATCAGCACGCCGTGCCGCAACCATGGATGCCACTCCGGCGTACGGCCCAGCAGGTGGTACGACCACCACGCGCTCACCGCCACGGTGAGCGCCGCGACCGCCGCCGCCCGCAACACCCGACGCCGCTCCCACAACAGCGCGGCGCCCATCGCGACCAGCGCCGCGATCGCCGGCGCGAGGGCGATCGTGTAGTAGGCGTGGAAGATGCCCGCCATATAACTGAACGTCAGCCCGGTGCCCAGCAACCATCCGCCCCACAACACGATCGCCGCCCGAGCGGGATCGGTGCGTGGCGCCTGTCGGGTCGACCACAGGCCCACCACCAGCAAAATCAGCGCGGCGGGCAACAACCACGACATCTGGCCGCCCATTTCGGGGTTGAACATCCGGTCCCAGCCGGTGGCGCCCCAGCCGCCGCCCCGGGGCCCTCCGCCGCCCACACTGCCGGTCTCGTCGCCGTTGAGCCGACCGAGTCCGTTGTAGCCCAGAGTCAGTTCGAGGATCGAGTTGTGCTGCGAGCCGCCGATGTAGGGGCGCGAGGATTCCGGCCACAGTTCCACGATCGCGATCCACCACCCACCCGCGACCAGCAACGCCAGCCCCGACCACAGCAGTTGCCGCACCCGCCGCCAAAAGCCCACCGGCGCCAGCACCAGGTACACCGCCGCAAGCACCGGCACGACCAAAAACGCCTGGAGCATCTTGGCCAGGAACCCGACCCCCACACACGCCCCGGCCAGCACCAACCAGCGGGTGGCGCCGCTCTCCTGCGCCCGCAGCACCGCGTACGCGGCGACGGTGAGCAGCAGCACAAGCAGCGCGTCCGGGTTGTTGAACCGGAACATCAGCGCCGCGACCGGCGTAAGCGCCAGCACCGCCCCGCCCAACAGCCCTGCCCAGGCCGGGAATCGGCGCCGGATCGCCAGATACAGCACGCCAACCGTGGCCACGCCCTCCAGCGCCTGCGGGATCAGGATGCTCCACGCGTTGACCCCGAAGATCCGGGCGGACAGGCCCATCACCCATAGCGCCGCCGGCGTCTTGTCGACGGTGATCGAGTTGCCCGCGTCGGAGGAGCCGAAGAAGAACGCCTTCCAGCTCTCCGTCCCCGCCTGAACGGCCGCCGCATAGAACGAGTTGGCCCACCCGGAGGCGCCCAGGCCCCAGATGTAGAGCACGCCGGTGCCGACGAGCAGCGCAAGCAGCGCGGCGCGCACCCACGGCGCGTCCGCCTCGCGTCCGCGCACCAGTCGGACATACCAGGGCCGATCGACCGTACCCCCGACCCCGGGAGCGGGGATCGGCAGCGGAACCACCACGGCGGTCATGCGTCCTCCTCACGAGACGTGCTCTCGGCCGTGCTCACCGACGTGACGGAAATCACCGAAGCAATGGGTGCGTTCGGGCCTGTCGCATCCGCTGCGGCCGTGCCGGAGGGTGGATCAGCCACCGTCGCGGCCGACGGGCGTCGAAAGACCCAGGCCCGCAGCAGTAGAAAGCGCACCACGGTGGCGATCACGCCGGCGCCGACCAGCGCGGTCAACTCGACCCTTCGGGACGGATCCGCGACGGCGGCGTGCAATCCGGCCAGTACGGCGCTGCTCAGGCCCAGGCCCACCACGAACGCCAGGCCGCCCTGGGCCTGATGGCGCCAGGCGTCGGCGCGCCCGCGTACCCCGAAAGTGAAGCGCCGATTCGCCGCCGTGTTGGCGATCGTGGTGACGGTCAGCGCGAGGGCATTCGCGGCGAGTGCACCCAGGACGTCCCGAAGCAGGACGTACAGCAAAAGATGGGCCAGCGTGCTGAGTACGCCGATCGTCGCGAAGCGCGGGAGCTGGGCGCGCATCCCGTTCGGCAGCCGGGCCCCGCGCACCCGGGCCGGGACCGGGACCCGAAACGTGCCGGCCGCGATCCGCCGGGCGACGCGGGCCATGCCGCGCAGATCGTCGATCGCGGTGTGCAGCACGTCGACCCGGCTGTCCGGATCGTCGACCCAGTCCACCGGCACCTCGTGGATCCGCAGCCCGTTGCGCTCGGCCAACAGCAGCAGTTCCGTGTCGAAGAACCACTCCTCGTCGTGCACGTGTGGCAGCAGCGCCTGGGCGACCACCGTGCGGGCGGCCTTGAAGCCGCACTGGGCGTCGGAGAAGCGCGCCGCGAACACCCCACGCAGCAGCAGGTTGTACGACCGGGAAACCACCTCCCGGCGCGGCCCGCGCACCACGTCGGCCGAGCGGGCGAGGCGGGTGCCGATCGCCAGATCGCTGTGTCCGGTGACCAACGGCGCGACCAGCGGCAGGAACGCGTCCAGGTCGGTGGACAGATCGACGTCCATGTAGGCCACCACGTCGGCGTCGGACTCGGTCCACACCTTGCGCAGCGCCCGGCCGCGCCCCTTGCGGTCCAGGTGCACCGCGCGTACGTGAGGGAGTTCGCGCGCCAGCTCGCGCGCCACCGCATGGGTGCGGTCGGTGCTGGCGTTGTCCGCGACGATGATCCGGAAGGCGTACGGGAATCCGCGCAGGAGGTAGGCGTGCAGGCGCCGGATGCTCGCGGTCAGCACGTGCGCCTCGTTGTACACAGGCACCACCACGTCCACGATCCGGGTGCGCGTGGGTGTCGTCAGGCTCATGGTCGGACGGTGTCGGGGCGGCCTGGGAGCCGGATGAGGCGTTTCTTAAGGTGCGATGAGAAACGCGCGACCGCGAGCGCGTGGCGGGCCGGGCCCGGATGTGGCCGAGGGGGGACTGGCGCGGGACGGGCATGGGATGCGAATCTCGCGTACCGAGACGCCTATGCTGCCGATCGGAAGACCGGCACAGCGCGACACAGCGATCCGGAGGTCGGATGAACACCTCGGCGGGCAGATCAGTCGGCGCGGACTCCCCGCAACCGTTCGTGGAGGCGGCCGAGATCACGGCCGGCGGCTGGGTCTTCAACGCCCGCGTGGCCGGACCGGCCGCCGGGCGGCCGGTGTTGTTCCTGCACGGCTTCCCGCAGACCTCCGCCTCCTGGACCGCGCAACTCCTGGGCCTGGCCCGGGCCGGCCACCGGGCGATCGCCTTCGACCAGCGCGGCTACTCGCCCGGTGCCCGGCCGCCGCAGGAATCGGCCTACGGGCGTGACGAGTTGGTCGGCGACGTGCTCGCCGTGCTGGACGCCCTCGGCCTGGAGCGGGTGGACCTGGTCGGGCACGACTGGGGCGGCGCGCTGGCCTGGCAGGTCGCGGGCCTGGCGCCGGAGCGGTTGCACACGCTGACGGTGGTCTCCACGCCGCATCCGGTCGCGCTGGCCTCGGCGGTCCGGGACGAGGCGTCGGGCCAGCGGGAACAGTCCTCGTACATCCGGCTGTTCCGCACGCGCGGCGCGGCGGAGGAGAAGCTGCTCGCCGACGACGCGGCCTATCTGCGCGAGGTCTACGCCTCGCTGCCCACCGAGGTCACCGAACGCTACCTCGCGGTACTGCGCGAACCGGGCGCGCTCACCGGCGCGTTGAACTGGTACCGGGCGATCGACCCGAAGGTCCTGCGCGACATCGGCGACATCGACATCCCGACCCTGTACGTCTGGAGCGACCACGACCAGGCCTTCGGCCGCGCCGCCGCGGAGGCCACCGCCGACTCGGTCATCGGCCCGTACCGCTTCGAGGTGCTCGCGGACGTGGACCACTGGGTCCCGGAGAACGGCGCACAGGCCCTGACCGGGCTGCTCCTCGAGCACTTGGCGGCCTTCCCGGCGCGGTGAGGCGGCCGCGCGTTCCGGGGCAGGCGGCACGAACAGCGCCCGCCCACCCGCGCCGGGCGGGCGGGACGCGGGTTCAGGACCGGGAATCCGACGGGTGGCAGTAGGAGTCGGACGAGGCGTCGCCGCCCTGGAGCCGGGTCTGGTGCACCCGCCGGCCGCGGAACTCCTCCCCGTGCGGGAAGAAGCGCTCGTCGACCGACAGGCCGCCGTGCGCGGTGTCCGCGTCGAGCTTGACCAGCCACGGCTCGACGCCGTCCGGATAGAACTGGTCGTCCCACGAGCCGTACAGCGAGTTGGTCAGGTAGAGCCGCCGTCCGTCCCGGCTGATCTCGACCATCTGCGGCCCACCGGTGAGCGGGACCTCGGGCGCCCGGGGGTGCGGCACGCGGCCGGCGATGCCGCCGAGCCGGACGGACGCGGTGCGCCGGGGGTGGAACGGGTCGGTGACGTCGTACTGGATCAACTCGCCGGTCCCCCAGGCCGATATGTACAACCAGCGGTCGTCCACGGACAGGTTGATGTCGGTGATCAGCGGCGGCACCGCGCCGAACGGCCTTATCACCGGCGGGAGTCGGTCCGGCTCGGCGGCCTCGGCGGGGATCGTGATCACCTTCCGGACGGTGAACTCGCCGCCGTCTCGGTGCCACAACCACACCGACGCCGACAGGTCCGTCACGTCCACCACGACGCCGACGAATCCCCAGGTCGCCTGCGGGTCGTGGGCCGGCCGCAACTCCAGCACCATCTGGTGTTGATCGCCCAGCTCCAGCCGCTGGAGATGCCGGCCGGAGTCCAGTTCCCAAAAGTGCAGCGCATGGCCGTAGTGCCGCCCGAGCAGCAGTTCGGCGTCGACACCGTTCTCGATCATCGAGGGGGTGCCCCACTCGCTGGTGATCGCGACGTTGTGGTTCAGGTGCCACCACACGTCGTACGCCAGGTGTTGCGGGCCGCGATCGCTCTCCCAGGCCCGCCGCACCTCGAACGTGTCGTGGTCGAGCAGGGCGACCCCGCCGGGGCCCTCGGCTCCGCCCGCGCCGCCCAGGCAGGACAGGAAGACCCCGTCGGGACCGCAGTGCAGCGTGTGCGGGCGCGAATAGCCGGCCCGGTCGGCGAGTTCCTTGGCCTCGATGGTCTTCAGCAGGGTCGGACGGGTCGGATCGGGCTGGGTGTCGAACACGTGCAGGCGCGAGGATCGCAGCCCGGGCGCGAGCAGATAGCGCCGTTCGGGATGCTCGTGGCAGGCGTGCGCGAGTGCGCTGGAGCAGGCGTTCCAGCCGAAGTGGTGCAGCTCGTCGCCTGTCCCGCTCACCTCGACCAGGCTCAACACCCGCCCGTACGAGGCGGATTCGGGGTCGGTGTCGACGGTGAACAGCGCGTCGGGGCGCTGCTCGGTGCGGTCGAAGCCGACGATGTAGGCGAGTTTCTCGGGCGGCGCGGCGATCGCGTCCGCCGGTGTGCGGTAGAGAGTGGGGTCACCGTGCTCGGTCTCGGTCATGCCTTGTCTCCTCGGTGCATATGTCGAAGATGGACACGCAATTCCTCGGCGGGGCGGGACTCTTTCTCACTCCTCCCACAGGCCCGCCACCGTCAGGCCCGGGTCGATGTCGGCGAGCGCGCTGGTCGGGTCGAGGGTGGGCAGGACGCGGTGGGTCGCGGCGGCGTGCGCGTAGACGAGCAGCAGGTCCTCGGCGGTCCAGCGGACCGAGGGCCAGACCGCGTCGCGGCCGGGGCACAACCGGGTCAGGCGGGTGTGGAACTCGTCGAGCTCGGCCGGGTTGGTGAAGCTCCGGGCGGCCTCGATCGCATCCCGGTCGGTGCGCAGGAGGGCGTGTGTGGGGACCACGGGAACGCGCATCACCGCGTCGGGATCGCCGTCCGACATGCCCATGCCGCGCGCGACGCGGTGCAGCGCCGAGGCCATCAACAGCGCGACCAGCAACCCGCTGTCCTCGCGCACTCCCCCGGACGGGAAGAACCTCGCGTCCCAGAAGTGTTGTTCGGCGTTCAGGTGCTCGCGCACGAGCATGCAGCCGACGCCCACGCAGCTCTGCGGCAGGGTTCTGGCAGCCATGCCGCTACGGTACGGCTCCGGTGGCGCGCCGTGGCGCGGTTTCGGCTATTTACGACAATGGCCCCTTTATGACGACGGTACGCCCGTACGACCACCACCTTCGGGCCGGCCCCGCCCGGCTCAGCCCAACTGGATCGATCGTTTCGACAACCCGAACCAGAAGCCGTCGATCACCTGGCGCAGCGTGTCCAGGTTCTCGTGCCCGGCGCCGAGCGAGACGAACAGCGGGGCCAAGTGCTCGGTGCGCGGATGGGCCAGGCGCGCGGCCGGCGCCTTGTGCGCGAAATCGAGCAGCGCGTCAAGGTCGCCCGCGCGGAAAGCCTCGTCGCCCCAGTGGTCGAACTCGGCCGACCACCCGGGCACCGGCGCCTCGGCCCGGGGGTCCAGGCCGCGCAGGTTGTGCGTGAAGAAGCCGCTGCCGACGATCAGCACCCCCTCGTCGCGCAGATCCGCGAGCCGGCGACCGACCCGGTACAGCTCCACGGGGTCGAGCGTGGGCAGCGACATCTGCAGGACGGGCACGTCGGCGTCGGGATACATCTCCACCAGCGGCACGTAGGCGCCGTGGTCGAGGCCGCGCTCGGGCGCGTCCCGCACGTCCGGCCCGAGCAGCGCCCGTACCCGCGCCGCCAGCTCCGGCGCGCCGGGCGCCGGGTAGGTGACCCGGTAGTAGTGCTCGGGGAAGCCGCCGAAGTCGTACACGAGCGGGACGGTGCGGGTGGCTCCCAGTGCGATCGGGGCGTCCTCCCAGTGCGCGGACACCATCAGCACGGCCGTGGGCCGAGGCAGGTCGGCGGCCCACGCGGCCAGCTGGCCGGTCCACAACGCGTCGTCCGCGAGCGGCGGCGCGCCGTGACCGAGATAGACGACGGGCATGCGCGGCGCGACGGGCCGCGACGGGGTGGTCTCCATAGGCCCAGGATACCAAGTAGTTCTATGTTCAACAATTGATCCGGCAGAGGGATCGGCGCTGCCAACACCCCCGGGAGTAATCCACTGGCCGTCGCCCCCGGGGTGCCACTTATCCTTGACCCCGTAATGGGAACGCCAGTAGCCACATCTCAGCTCGCCGACCTCCAGGCGCGCCTGCCCCACCTGATGCTTCGGGATCAGGACCGTCTGCGCCGTCGCCTGGACCGGACCCGCAAGAGTCGCAAGGGCCCGCAGCAGGTCGCCGAGACCGAGAGCCTGATCGCCGCGTTCGACGCCGCCGAGACGCGGGTCGCGAACCGGCGCGCCGCCGTGCCCACGATCGGCTACCCCGAGGCGCTGCCGGTCAGCCAAAAGAAGGACGACATCCTCGCCGCGATCCGCGACCACCAGGTCGTGATCGTGGCGGGCGAGACCGGCTCGGGCAAGACCACCCAGATCCCGAAGATCTGTCTGGAGCTGGGCCGGGGCGTCCAGGGCCTGATCGGCCACACCCAGCCGCGCCGGATCGCCGCCCGCACCGTCGGCGACCGCATCGCCGAGGAGCTGGGCGGACAACTCGGCGACGTGGTCGGCTACAAGGTCCGCTTCAACGACCAGTCGAGCGACAACACCCTGGTCAAGCTGATGACCGACGGCATCCTGCTCGCCGAGGTGCAGAACGACCGGCTGCTGCGCCAATACGACACGCTGATCATCGACGAGGCGCACGAACGCAGCCTCAACATCGACTTCCTGCTCGGCTACCTCAAACAGCTGCTGCCGCGCCGCCCCGACCTCAAGGTGATCATCACCTCGGCGACGATCGACCCCGAGCGCTTCTCGCAGCACTTCGACGACGCGCCCATCATCGAGGTCTCCGGCCGTACCTACCCGGTCGAGGTGCGCTATCGCCCGCTGGTCGCGGAGGTCGACGAGGACGAGGACGACGAGGAGGGCGGCGGCAAGCGCCGACCCGACGACCGCGACCAGGTCCAGGCGATCAGCGACGCGGTCGACGAGCTGCTCGGCGAGGCGTCCGGCGACATCCTGATCTTCCTCAGCGGCGAGCGGGAGATCCGGGACACCGCCGAGGCGCTGAACAAGCGGCAGCTGCGCAACACCGAGGTGCTGCCCCTGTACGCCAGGCTGTCCGCGGCCGAGCAGCATCGGGTCTTCCAGCAGCACACCGGCCGGCGGATCGTGCTCGCGACCAACGTCGCGGAGACCTCGCTGACCGTGCCGGGCATCAAGTACGTGATCGACCCGGGCACCGCGCGCATCTCCCGCTACAGCCTGCGCACCAAGGTGCAGCGGCTGCCGATCGAGGCCGTCTCGCAGGCGTCGGCCAATCAGCGCAAGGGCCGCAGCGGGCGCACCTCCGACGGCATCTGCATCCGACTGTACTCCGAGGAGGACTTCGAGTCGCGGCCCGAGTTCACCGATCCGGAGATCCTGCGCACCAACCTGGCCTCGGTCATCCTGCAGATGACCGCGCTCGGCCTGGGCGACATCGCCGCGTTCCCGTTCGTGGAGCCGCCGGATCGGCGCAACATCAAGGACGGCGTACAACTGCTCCAGGAGCTGGGCGCGCTCGACCCCGACGAGCCGGACGTGCGCAAGCGGCTGACCCCGATCGGGCGCAAGTTGTCCCAGCTGCCGGTGGACCCGCGCCTGGCCCGGATGATCCTGGAGGCGGACCGCATCGGCGTGGTCCGCGAGGTGCTGATCATCGCCTCCGCGCTGTCCATCCAGGACCCGCGCGAGCGGCCCACCGAACACCAGCAGCACGCCGACCAGTTGCACGCGCGGTTCGCGGACAAGGAGTCCGACTTCCTCGCGTATCTCAACCTGTGGAACTACATCAGAGAACAGCGTGACGAGCTGTCCTCCAGCCGGTTCCGCAAGATGTGCAAGAGCGAGTTCCTGCACTATCTGCGCATACGCGAATGGCAGGACCTGCACAGCCAGTTGCGCTCCGCCGCCAAGTCGCTGGGGATAGAGGCGACCGGCGAGCCGAAGGAGCCGAACACCCAGCACATCCACACCGCGATCCTGTCCGGTCTGCTCTCGCACATCGGCCTGATGGACCCGGCCAAGCGCGAGTACGGCGGTGCGCGCGGCACCCGCTTCTCGGTCTTCCCCGGCTCGGCGCTGTTCAAGAAGCCGCCGCGGTGGGTGATGGCGGCCGAACTCGTCGAGACGTCCCGGCTGTGGGCCCGGATCGCCGGCCGGATCGAGCCGGAGTGGATCGAACCGCTGGCCGGGCACCTGATCAAGCGCACCTACAGCGAGCCGCACTGGGAACAGAAGATGGCCGCGGTGATGGCCTTCGAGAAGGTCACGCTCTACGGCGTGCCGATCGTGGCCGCGCGCAAGGTCGGCTACGGCAAGGTCGATCCGGAGCTGTCGCGGGAGTTGTTCATCCGGCACGCCCTGGTGGAGGGCGACTGGCGCACGCACCACAAGTTCTTCGCGGCCAACCGGCGACTGCTCGCCGACGTCGAGGAGCTGGAACACCGGGCCCGGCGACGGGACATCATGGTCGACGACGAGACCCTGTTCGACTTCTACGACGAGCGGGTCCCGGCCGACGTGGTCTCCGGGCGGCACTTCGACGCGTGGTGGAAGAAGGCCCAACGCACCGATCCGGACCTGCTGAGCTTCGAGAAGTCCATGCTGATCAACGCCAAGGCCGGCGGGATCACCGAGGAGGACTACCCGAACACGTGGGTCGAGGAAGGTCTGGAGCTGGCGCTGACCTACCAGTTCGAGCCCGGCTCGAACGCCGACGGGGTGACCGCGCACATCCCGGTCGCGGTACTCAACCAGCTCTCCGGCGAGGGCTTCGAGTGGCAGATCCCGGGGCTGCGCGAGGAGTTGGTGACCTCCTACATCCGGGCCCTGCCCAAGGGCATCCGGCGCGGCTTCGTGCCGGCGCCGGACTACGCGCGGGCGATCCTGGGCCGGCTCACCCCGCGCAAGGGCTCCCTGGTGGACGGCCTGGAGCGGGAGTTGAGCCGGATGGCCGGGATGCCGGTCAAGCGGGAGGGCTGGGACCTCACGAAGGTGCCCGAGCATCTGCGGATGACCTTCCGGGTGCTCGACGACGACCGGCGCGTTCTCGCCGAGGGCAAGGACCTGGACGCGCTGAAGCTGAAGCTGCGCGAGCGTATGCGGGCGGCGGTGTCCGAGGCGGCGAGCACGCTGGACATCGAGCGCGCCGGCGTCACCGCGTGGGACCTGGGCGAGTTGCCGCGCGTGGTCGAGCAGCGGCGAGGGCCGCTGGTGGTCAAGGCGTATCCGGCGCTGGTCGACGAGGGCGGCTCGGTCGCGGTGCGGCTGTTCGACAGCGAGCCGGAGCAGTTGCGCGCGATGCGGGGCGGGACGCGGCGCCTGGTGCTGCTCAACGTGCAGTCGCCGGTCAAGCAGATCCAGGGTCGGCTGCCGAACATGGCCAAGCTGACGCTCAGTCACAACCCGCACGGGGGCATCGACGCGCTCTTCGAGGACATCCTCGCGTGCGCGACGGACATGCTGATCCGCGACGCGGGCGGGCCGGCCTGGGACGAGGCGGGCTTCGTACGGCTGCGCGATCGGGTCAAGGCGGGCCTGCCGCGGCTGACCGAGGACACGGTGGTCAAGGTCGAGCGCATCCTGGGCGCCTCGCACGGGGTGGCCGGGCGGCTGAAGGCGACCCGCAGTCCGGCGCTGGCCCCGGCGCTGGCCGACCTGAAGGCGCAGTACACGGCGCTGGTGCACAAGGGCTTCGTGGCCGAGGCGGGGTGGCGCCGGTTGCCGGACGTGCACCGCTACCTCCAGGCGATGGAGCGCCGGTTGCAGCGGCTGGAGGCGGACCCGGTGCGCGATCGCGAGCGCATGCAGAAGGTCCATCAGATCCAGGCGGCATACCGGGATTTGATGGACCGTCAGGCAAAGGGTGCGCCGATTCCGGCCGAGGTGGCGGCGGTGCGCTGGCAGATCGAAGAGCTGCGGGTGAGCTACTTCGCCCAATCCCTCGGCACCCCGCAACCGGTGTCGGACAAGCGGATCCTGAAGACGATCGAGGAACTGGGCGGGTAGCGGCGGGCGGTGCGACGGGGCTTGGGACCTCGGGCACCGCCGCTCGGCGTGCGGATCCGTGTTCGGGATCCGTACTCGGATCCGTGTTCAGACCAGGTCGTTCTTGAACAGGTCGTGGTCGGTGAGCAACTTCTCCAGGCGAGCCTGGTCGACCCGGTTGACCACGGCCTCGCTCTCCTGCCGGTCCCGGACCACCTTGGCGAGGGTGATGCTGGAGGTCACCACGTAGAGCACGCCGATGCCGAGGAAGGCCCGGATCCAGCGGTCGACCGGGAGATAGACGATCCCGATCAGAACCGCGCTCACGGACACCCCGAAGGACAGTGCGGCCTGGACGAAGAACCCTTGGGTGTTGTTGGTGCGCAGCGGTGAAGTCATGACGACAGTCTTGGGCCGGACGGGTGTCGCGCACATGAGTAGGTGTACTCAGGTAGTCGGCCCCCCGGCGGAAGCCGAGGGGCCGAGTGGATGCGCGATGTGCTCGGTCAGGCCGCGCGCCACCGCGCACGGGAGTCGCCGGCCTTCACCGAGCAGACCATCGCCGTGCCCTTGTCGGTCACACCCATCGCTCCGACCGGTGAACAGAACGCACCCGGGTGCACGATGTTGCCGCTCGCCGGAGGCGGGTCGTTCTTCGGCGGATCCTGCTTCGGCGGGTCCGCCTTGGGCGGGTCGGCCTTCGGAGGATCGGCCTTCGGAGGATCGGCCTTGGGCGGGTCCGCCTTCGGGGGATCCGCCTTCGGCGGGTTCACCTCGTCCTGCGCCGGTGCCGCCGGCGGCGGCGGTTCGACGGGAGCCGTGGTCGCGGCCGGCGGCGGTGTACCGCTCTCGGGCGGCGCGCTCGTCGGTGGCGTCGTGGTGGCGGCGGGCGGGGGCGTCGTCGTCGCGCCGGAGGGCGTCGGGGTCGACGTCGAGGCCGGCGTGACCTTGTCCGCCTCCGAGCCGCCCTTCGAGTCGGACAACGAACCCGTCGCGGCGGCCAGGAAGAACACACCCGCGACGATCGCCACACCGATCTTCAGGGGGCGCTGCCAGTTCGTGTACTTCCACATCAGGAAGATGCCCACCGGGGCGAACACGATCAGCAGCACGACGATCCACACCGTGCGTCGATACCAGGGAAGTTGCGGCTGAGGTTGCGGCGGAAACCCGGGTTGTGGCGGAACGTACGAACCGTTTCCCCACCCCGGGCCCCCACCCGTTCCATATGACATGCGCGAATACTGACAGCAACCAAACGAAGATTCCGCCGCGTGATCGAATCGAGATTCGGCGCCAACCGGGTTGTCCTCGTGTGGCCGGAAAATGCCGCACGAGCCGCCCCTTCGGACGGCTCGTGCGGCGGATCGTGGGAACCTGACGGAGGATCAGGCAGCCACTGCGTGCTCGGCGTTGGCGGGTTCGAGGGCCAGGTGCAGGACCTCGCGGACGTCGGCGACCGCGTGGACCGTGAGCCGGCTCAGGATCTCCTCGGGCACGTCGTCCAGGTCGGCCTCGTTGCGCTTGGGGATCAACACCGTGGTCACACCGGCGCGTTCCGCGGCGAGCAGCTTCTGCTTCACGCCGCCGATCGGCAACACCCGGCCGGTGAGCGAGACTTCACCGGTCATCGCCACGTCGGAGCGGACCGGCCGCCCGGTCAACAGCGACACCAGCGCGGTGGTCATCGTGACACCGGCGCTCGGGCCGTCCTTGGGGACCGCTCCGGCCGGGACGTGGATGTGCACGCCGCGGTCCTTGAGGTCGCCCACCGGCACCTCCAGCTCCGCCCCGCGCGAGCGCAGGTAGGACAGCGCGATCTGGGCCGACTCCTTCATCACGTCGCCGAGTTGGCCGGTCAGGGTCAATCCGGTACCGCCGGTCTCGGCATCCGCGAGCGAGGCCTCGATGTAGAGCACGTCGCCGCCCGCGCCGGTGACCGCCAGGCCGGTGGCCACGCCCGGCACCGCCGTGCGCTGTTCGGCCTTGCTCAGCAGCGACTCCGGGGTGTGCCGGGGCCGGCCGAGGTAGTCGCGCAGGTCGCCCGCGTCCACCGTGATCGGCAGCGGGTGCGACGCGGCGTCGAGCGCCTGCCGGGCCGCGACCTTGCGCAGCACGCGGGCGATCGAACGCTCCAGGGTGCGAACGCCCGCCTCACGGGTGTACTCGCCCGCGAGCAGCCGCAGCGCGTCCTCGGTGAAGGACACCTCGGTGGCGTCCAGGCCCGCCTTGTCCAACTGACGCTTGATCAGGTGGTCCCGGGCGATGACGACCTTCTCGTCCTCGGTGTACCCGTCCAGGCGGACCAGCTCCATCCGGTCGAGCAGCGGCTCGGGGATGGTCTCCAGGACGTTGGCGGTGGCCAGGAACACCACGTCGGACAGGTCGAGTTCGACCTCCAGGTAGTGGTCGCGGAAGGTGTGGTTCTGGGCCGGGTCGAGCACTTCGAGCAGCGCCGCGGTCGGGTCGCCGCGGTAGTCCGAGCCGACCTTGTCGATCTCGTCGAGCAGGACGACGGGGTTCATGCTGCCCGCCTCCTTGATCGCCCGGACGATCCGGCCCGGCAGCGCGCCGACGTAGGTGCGGCGGTGGCCGCGGATCTCGGCCTCGTCGCGGACGCCGCCGAGGGCGACCCGGACGAACGAGCGGCCCATCGCGCGGGCCACCGACTCGCCGAGCGAGGTCTTGCCGACTCCGGGCGGGCCGACCAGGGCGAGCACCGCGCCGGAGCGCCGGCCGCCGACCACGCCCAAGCCGCGCTCCTCGCGGCGCTTGCGGACCGCCAGGTATTCGACGATGCGCTCCTTGACGTCGTCCAGACCGGAGTGGTCCGCGTCCAGGATCGCGCGCGCCTCGGCGACGTCGTACGCGTCCTCGCTGCGCTCGTTCCAGGGAATCTCCAGGACCGTGTCCAGCCAGGTCCGGATCCAGCCGCCCTCGGGCGACGCGTCGGAGGCGTGCTCCAGCTTGTCGACCTCCTTGAGCGCGGCCTCCAGGACCTTCTCCGGCAGGTTCGCGGCCTCGACCCGCGCCCGGTAGTCCTCCTCCTCGCTGTCCGGGGTGCCGTTGAGCTCGTTCAGCTCCTTGCGCACCGCGGCCAACTGCTGCTTGAGCAGGAACTCGCGCTGCTGCTTGTCCATGCCCTCCTGGACGTCCTTGCGGATCGTCTCGGCCACGTCCAGCTCGGCGAGGTGGTCCCGGGTCCAGCCGACCACCTTGGTCAGCCGCTCCTGGACGTCGATCGTCTGGAGCACCTCGATCTTCTGCTGCAGGCTCAGGTAGGGGGCGTAGCCGGAGTTGTCCGCCAGGTCGCCGGCGTCCTCCAGAGCCTGGACGTGGTCCACCACCTGCCACGCACCGCGCTTGCCGAGCACGGTGGTGACCAGGGCCTTGTACTCCCGGGCCAGCTCCAGGGTGCGTTCGTCGGCCTCGACGTCCGGCACCCGGGTCGCCTCGACCCACAGCGCCGCGCCGGGGCCGGTGGTGCCGCTGCCGATCCGCACCCGGCCCTCGCCGCGCACCACCACGACCGACTCACCCCCGGGCAGCCGGCCGACCTGCTCGATCACGCCGAGCGTGCCCACCGCCGGGTACTGCCCGTCGTCACGCGGAACAAGCAGCACCCGCGCCTTGCTCTCACTACGGACGCCGGGCCCGGTGGACCGCCCCGCGGCGGCCCGCGCGGCATCCACGGCGGCACGGGTCTCCGCGTCGTCGAGTTCGAGCGGGACCACCATGCCGGGGAGGACGACGACGTCGTCCAGCGGAAGAACCGGCAGGGTCAGGGTCCCGATGGTCTCGCTCATGTCATGCCCCTTCAGTGGCCACAGTCGAAAAACTTGCGCTGTACCGACTCAAGAAACACGAGCCCCTCTTTGTTCCCCACCCTCCTCGATCCCTGTTCGCCCTGGGCGAAGTCGCGCTGCGCCTCGGACGCCGGCGAGGTTCGACGCGGCGGAGGCGGTCTGTGACCTACTGGTAGCTGTCGTAGGTGGGCTTGCCCTTCGGTCGGTAGATGCCGAGGACGGTGCCACCCTTGGTCGTCGAGACGCTGACCGGCTCCAGCGCGGTGGGGATCGCTCCGTCGGCGAACAGCCGCTTACCGGTGCCGATGATCACCGGGTGGATGGTCAGCCGGTACTCGTCGACGAGGTCGTGCCGCATGAGCGTCTGGGCGAGGTCGCCGCTGCCGACGACGTTGATGTTGCCGCCCTCGGATGCCTTCAACGCGCGGACGGCATCGGCGGTGTCGCCCTCCAACAGCGTGGAGTTCCGCCACTCGACGGACGTCAGGGTCCGAGACGCCACGTACTTGCGCATGCTGTTCATCCGCTCGGTGAACGGGTTGTCGGGACCGGCGGTCGGCCAGTACGACGCGAAGATGTCGTACGTCTTGCGGCCCAGCAGCATCGCGTCGGAGTCCTCGTACCATTCGGCGATGCCCGCGCCGACCTCCTCGTCGGCCACCGGCTTCTGCCAGCCGCCGTGCTCGAAGCCGCTCTCCGCGTCCTCGTCCGGACCACCCGGCGCCTGCATGACGCCGTCGAGCGTCAGGAACGTACAAACGATGATCTTGCGCATGGTGTGCTCCCTATGTCGTCAACGGGTAGACCCCACCACCGCCGAAAACTCATCGCCACACCGGAACCCTCGTGCGCCGCTCAGGCCAGGTGCTCGATCGTGAGGTCGTCCCAATGCCGTGCGAGGTACTCCGCGACCAGTCGGCGATGGCAGTGGTGCGCGGTTTCCTCGCTGCAGAGCAGGACCGCGTTGTCGAGCGCTTCCCGTGGGACGACGTCCTCGATCCGGCGAGCCCTCATCAACTCGAGGAAAAGTTCCTCGTAGGCCGCCCAGCCGACACCTTGCTTCTTGTAGGCGTCGAGCATCTCCTGGGTCGGCGCCAACTCGGTGCGATGGCTGTAACGCGCGCCGCAGAGCTCGCCCAGGAAGTACCTCAGATCATCACGCTTGGCGAAACCCGACAGCTGCGAGACGTTGTTGAGTCGAACATCGACCAACGCCGTCACTTCGGCTCCACGCAATAGTCCGAAGAACTTCTCGGCGGATTTCTTCGTGAACCCGATCGTGTAGAGTTTCATTTTTCCTCGTTGACATACGCGATCCGTCGCTCCTGACGGTCGAGAGCTTCCTGGAGGCGCATGGCCGCGGTCCGGAAGAGATCCTCCCGATCCAGTCCGAATTTGGCCATCAGGCGTCGCATCGTCGAAGCATGGTCCTCGACGTGCCCGTCACCGTGAATGTGTTGGACGGTGATCCCGTGCTCGTCGAGCACTCGTGCGACGAGCACACAACGATGGCAGTCGAGCGGCTCCTGTTCAGCGCACATGACGGCGATTCGCTCGCTCTGCGAACCCTTCCGCAGACGTTCGATGCCGTTGACGAAATCCGGGGTCCGGGCGAGCAGGTTGTATTGCACTCGCCCGTCGACATAGCAGGCGGGGTCGTCGGCGCGGGCACCGAGCTCTTTTCCCAGGAAGACGTACTTGATATCGCTTTCGCGCAGGCTGCGCTCGACGGCGTAGCGGTTGAACTGGGGCGTGAATCGGCTGACCGGCATCGACCGCACATCGGCGACCGCCGTGACTCCATGCTTTTGCAGCAGGCTCAGAAAACCTGAGATGCTGTGCGTGGAGTGGCCGACGGTGAATAGTTTATTGGCTGTCACAGCTTGCCGCCTACACTTGGATCCGCGCTCGTTCGATGATGGCTGCCACTAATTTGTAGGAATGATCTCCGAATGGTTCTCCGAGACTTATCGTGAGGAAGGATTCGCCCAATTTGTGGGTGCCTTCCGGCCGGATCAGATATTTCTGCTCATACGTGGGATCGGTCACCCGTAATATATACGGGTACCCGGCGTGGGAGAAGCAGGCGCTCAGGGCCTTGCTCGGATCTCCGAACCTCGCTCTGGGAGTGTTCACCCGTAACGTCAGGTCGGTGACGCGTATCAGTTTGAGCGAGTCCCGCAGGGCGACCGTCTTTTCGGTCGGGACGCAATCATTGGTGCCGTGGAAGGTATGGGACCCGTTGATCCACAGCGTGTCGGGGCGCTGCTCCAGCATCAGCAATTCACTCCACCCGATCCTGCCGGTCCTTCGCCAACGGCAGTCGGGGTCCAGGAGCCAGTTCTCGGTCTGGAACCGGTACGGCTGAGGTCGAAGCAGCGACACCGAGACGACATCGAGGACATTCGGTTCGGTGCCGTCCGGGTACCGTCGTTCGCGCTCGGAGACTTCGTGTTTCGGGCGGTCGCCGACCGGGCGTATCCACTCCCCCGAGCCGCCGTCCACGATGCCCGCCACGCACCGGGCCGAATGCTTGCGGGAATTCGCCAAACATACGAGCGTCTTGTTCGTCCGTTCCACGTTCGTCCCCCGATCCGAACGGATTGTCGGTTGTACGGATCGTCTCGAAGCCCATGACGGAAGCACAAGCCTCGCCCGCTCTTCTAGCGGGCACGAACTCGGCGTACTGTCGGCGCACTTCGGGCGCACCGTCCGCGATCGGGGCCGTCGAACGGGGCGGGTCAGAGGTGGCGGCGGGCGGCTTCGACGATGGTGTCCGCGGTGGTGTTGAACGCTATGGCTGCGCCGGGGGCGTGGGTGCGGACGAGGTTGACGGTCTGTTCGAAGAGTGGGAGGAGGTCTTCCGACTTGCGGATGCCGCCGCCGATCAGGACCACGTTCCAGGCGCGCTCGGTCAGGGCGGCGACGATCGTGGGCTCGGCGGTCTCGTCGGGGCCGAACACGGTCATGGATGCGTGGATGCCGTGGTCGGCGAATCGGGCCAACTCCGCCTCCAGGGTTGCGAGTAGGGCGGCGCCGTTGGTGCCGGGGACGATGTGCGGGTCGATGCCGAGTACAAGAACCGAAGAAGTCATGGGGTCAACCTACGAAATCGGGTCCGGCGGCCGGAACGGCGGGCCCACGTGGGCCGATCGGGCTTCGGGCGGGTGACGGCTCGGCGTTGAGGGCGGGTTTCCGCCAGACCCGGGGTGGTGGGGGTGGCTGTACTGGATACGCCCCGGCTTCCGGGGCTCCCCCCACATCGCCGAAAGGGACACCCATGTCCGTCATCGCCCGAGTCGACGAACGTGCGGCCGCGTCGCCGGAGCCCACGCCGCCGCGACAGTACCGGCCCGCCGTTGTGTGTCTGTTCCTCGGGATCTTCGCGATCGTGACGACCGAGATTTTGCCGATCGGGTTGTTGACGCCGATCGGGGACGACTTCGGGGTCTCCGACGGGACGGCCGGGTGGTTGATGACCGTGCCCGGGTTCCTGGCCGCGATCTGTGCGCCGCTGGTGACGGTGTCCACCGGGCGGCTGGATCGGCGAAGCATGCTCGTCGCGCTGATCGTGCTGCTCGCGGTGGCCAACTTCCTGGCCGCGCTCGCGCCGGCGTTCTGGGTGGTGCTGGTGGCGCGTGCGCTGGTCGGGGTCACCATCGGCGGCTTCTGGTCGATCGGGGCGGGCCTGGCGCCCCGGCTGGTACGGCCCGAGGCGGTGGGTACGGCGACCGCCGTCATCTTCGCCGCGGTGCCGGCCGGATCCGTACTCGGCCTGCCCGCCGGTACCCAACTCGGCGAACACCTCGGCTGGCGGGCCTCGTCCGTGGTCATGGGCGCTCTCGCGCTGGCCGTGTCGATCGCGCTGCTCGTCCTGCTGCCCCCGCTGCCCGCGACGACCGTGACCCGGGCCCGGGTACTGCGCGGCCTGCTTCGCGGCGCCGACGTGCGGATCGGCCTCGCCGCCACCGCCCTCGTGGTGATCGCGCACTTCGGGGCCTACACCTACGTGACGCCCTTCCTCGAGGAGGTCACCCACGTCGACCGCGGCCGGATCGGCCTGTACCTGCTGGCCTTCGGCGTGGCCGGCATCGTCGGGAACTTCGTCGCGGGCGCGACCCTGGCCCGCCGGCTGCGCGCCACCTTCGCCGGCTGCGCCGCGCTGATCGCCTCGGCCACCGCGCTCTTCCCGGTCCTGGGCCGGTGGGACGCGGGCGTGCTCGGCCTGCTCGTGGTGTGGGGATTGGCCTACGGCGCGGTTCCGGCCTGCTCGCAGACCTGGTTCGCCCGCTGCGCGCCCGACGCCCCGGAGGCCGCGACGGTGGTGTTCACGTCGTCCTTCCAACTCACCTTCGCCGTCGGCGCCCTCCTCGGCGGCGGCGTCGTGGACGCGACGTCCCCTTCGACGGTCATGGTGTGCGCGAGCGCGGTCGCCCTGACGATGGTCGCCGTCCTCGCGCTCCTCGGCGCGCCCGGCCGCGACAGGGCTTCGAGGTAGCCGGGCACCTGCCCCGAAACAGGCCGAAAGGGTTCGGAAAAGCGGTAGTTGACTTCAAGTTGACTTGAACTTCTACCGTTTTCCTCATCGCCCGGAGCAACCGCTTCCGAGGCGCAGCCGAACTCTTCTTGGGGACGCCATGACCACGCTCACGCACACCGTCGCGGACATCGACACCACCACCGACGGCGCCGGCACGTTCCGGCTCGCCGTCATCGTCGGCAGCACCCGGCAGGGCCGGTTCGCCCCGGTGGTGTCGAACTGGTTCGCCGGCGCGGCCGAGGAGCACGGCGACTTCGAGGTCGACATCATCGACCTGGCCGAGGACCGCCTGCCCGATGTATGGGCCCCGCTCACCAGCGAGCCCGCCGCCGTGGTCGCCCGGGTCGGCGCCCGACTCGCCGCCGCCGACGCGTTCGTCGTGGTCACGCCGGAGTACAACCACAGCTTCCCGGCCGGGCTGAAGAACATGATCGACCTGTTCCGGAACGAGTGGCAGGGCAAGCCCGTCGGCTTCGTGTCCTACGGCGGCATCTCCGGCGGCCTGCGCGCGGTCGAGCAGCTGCGCCTGGTCTTCGCCGAGCAGCACATGGTCACCACCCGCGACGGGCTCGCCTTCCCGATGGCGTGGGAGAAGTTCGACGCCAACGGCAAGCCGGTCGACGCGGCCGGTACCGCCGCCGCCGCCAAGGTCATGCTCGACCAGCTCGCCTGGTGGACCGAGACCACGCGGTCGATGCGCGCGCGCCGCCCGTACGGCGTCTGACCCCCAGCGCGTGTCTCGAACCCCCGTCGAACGCCAGGAGCCCGCGATGGCAACGACCACCGCCCCGGCCGCGAACTCCCCCGCGGCCACCACCCCCAACGACACCCCGTCCCGCGGCATCGCCGCCATCGCCCTCGTCGTCGTGCTCGGCTCGATCATGTCGGTCCTGGACGTGACGGTCGTCAACGTCGCGCTGAACCACCTCGCGCAGGACTTCGACGCCCCGCTGGCCACGATCCAATGGGTCGCGACCGGATACACCCTCGCCCTGGCCACGGTCATCCCGATGGCCGCGTGGGCGATGGGCCGCTTCGGCACCAAACGGCTGTACATGTTCTCGATCGCCACCTTCGCCGCCGGATCGATCCTGGCCGGCCTGGCCTGGTCGGCCGAATCGCTGATCGTCTTCCGGGTCCTGCAAGGGCTCGGCGGCGGCCTGATCATGCCGGTCGGGATGACCATCCTGGCCCGCGCCTCGGACCCGAGCCGAATGGGCCGCACGATGGCCATCCTGGGCATCCCGATCCTGATCGGCCCGCTGGTCGGCCCGATCCTGGGCGGATGGCTGGTGGACGACGTCTCGTGGCGCTGGATCTTCTTCATCAACGTACCGATCGGCGCGATCGCCCTGGGGCTGGCCGCCAAGGTCTTCCCGCGCGACACCGCGCAACCGACCAGGCCGCTGGACGTGCCCGGACTGCTGATGCTCTCCCCCGGCCTGGCCCTGCTCATCTACGGGCTGGCCACCGGCGGTGAGAAGGGCGACTTCGGCGCCGCCGGGGCGCTGGTGCCGGCCGTGCTCGGTGCGCTCCTGGTGATCGGCTTCGTGGCCCGGGCGTTGCGGGTCCAGCACGCGCTGATCGATCTGCGACTGTTTCGCAGTCGGCCGTTCGTGGCCGCCGCGGGCACGATGTTCCTGTTCGTCTGCGCGTACTTCGGCTCGATGATGCTGGCTCCGCTGTACTACCAGCTGGTGCGCGGGGAGAGCGCCACCGCCTCCGGGATGCTGGGCGCGCCGCAGGCGCTGGCGACGGCGCTGTCCATGCAGGTGGCCAGTCGGCTCAGCGACCGGATCGCGCCGGGGCGGATCGTGTTGATCGGGATCGTGGTCGCCGCGTCCGGGTTCCTCGCGTTCACCACGCAGGTGGCGGCGGATACGCCGTACTGGGTGCTGATGGCGTGCATGTCGGTGACCGGTGTCGGGGTGGGGATGACGCTGATGCCGACCACCGCCTCGGCGCTGCGCACGATGTCGCACGAGCAGGTCGCGGTCGCGGGGACGACGTTGACGATCATCCAGCAGGTGTCGGCGGCGATCGGTGGGGCGTTGATGTCGGTGCTGTTGGCCGGGTCGATGCGGGATGGCCTGCCGGCCGGGCAGGGGGCCGGTGGGCTGGGCGAACTGCACACGTTGTCGCCGGATGTCGTGGTGGCGGTCGGGCCGGCGTTGGCCGAGGCGTTTCAGGGGACGTACTGGTGGGCCGTGACGTTGATGGGGCTGGCGTTCCTGCCGGCGCTGTTGATGAGCCGCGGTCGGCCCACGGGGCCGGTGGGCGAGTAGGGCGGGGTCGGGGCAGCCGTCCTCAAACGCCGGACGGGCTGGTCCTCAAGCGCCGGACGGGCTGGGGGGTGGCGGCCCGGCTCGGGTGTCCTCAAACGCCGGACGGGCTGAATGTCCTCAAACGCCGGACGGGCTCGATGGCCCGTCCGGCGTTTGGGTTGTTTCTTGTGCTGTTATTGGTCTTCGGTCGGCTGCTTTGTCATCGCGTCCGGGCCCTTGTATGTGCCCTCCCTCGTGGGGGGCTTTTCGGCTGTCCATTCGGTCGGGCGGGTGGGCTCGGGGACTTCCGCGTCTCGGACCATGCCTACGATTCGGCGGCCGGTGAGGCCCAGGCTGACCAGGCTCAGGCCGTCGAAGAGCAGGGCCAGGGAGATGAACGTGCCGATCACGTAGCGGCTGCTGCTGGGCCATTCGGCCAGTACCAGCAGGCCCAGGACCAGGTCGACCACGCCGACGACGATGGTCCAGATCATCTTGGCCGACATGCTCGCCACGCCGCCGACGATGCGGAACATGCCCGCGCCCAGCAGCAGCAGGGCCACGAACAGGGTGAGCGCCTGCGCCCCCACCTCGGGTCGGCGCAGCAGCACCACGCCCGCCGCGATGTTCAGCGCCGAGACCGCGACCACGAGCCAGAACGCGTTCTCCTTGCGCGCCTGGATGGCCTGGACGAAGCCGACCACGCCGCCGATCAGCAGCAGCCAGCCGAACAGCACCATCGTGGTGAGCGTGGCCAAGCCCGTGTAGATCAGGCCGACGACCCCGCCGAGCATCAGGACCACACCGAGCACCACGAGCAGACCGAACCCGAATCCCTTGCCGCTGCGTCGATGCCGTCCCACGCCGGGTTCGGCGGAGGGACCGGTGACGCCCTTCGTGCTCTCCATGGGTGCCGCTCCTCGGATCCGTCCCGCGCCCGCGAAATCGCGTGCGTGGTACGCCTTCCCGCTGGAAAGCGACATATCCGCACGATCGACTGTTCGCATGATCGTTACGGACCGGGGGCGGCCCCGCGTGGCGCACCGCTCAGCGACCCGCCCCCGGGGGCAACGACGGCGGCAGCGCGGAGCGCACCGGGGACAGGGCCGGGGCGAGCGCCGGCCGGGCCGTGGGCATCGGCGTGGCGGTCGCCGTGGTCACCGTGACCCCGCGCACCGCCGGGCCCGGCCGATCCGTCAGGCCCAGGAAGTGCCGGCGCAGCCGATACTTCTCCACCCGCCCGTTCGGCGTCCGCGGCATCCGGGCCACGATCCGCACGTACGCCGGCCGCATGTACGCGGGCAGCGACTGGGTGCACCACGCGCGTAGCTCGTCGGGGTCCAGCGGCCGACCCGGCTCCGGCTCGGCGTACAGCACCACCTCGTCCTCGTCGTCCCGGTCGGCGGGCACCCCGAAGACCGCGCCGACCGCGATGTCGGGGTGCTGGTTGACCAAATCCTCGATGTGGTACGCCGACACGTTCTCGCCGCGGATCCGGATCCGGTCCACGACCCGGTCGACGAAGTGCAGCAGCCCGTCCTCCTCGTCGAACACCGCCGCGTCGCCGGTGTGGAACCACAGGTTGCGGGTGGCCTCGGCGATGCTCAGCGGGTCGCCCACGTACTCCTGGACCAGCAGCCCCGGCAGATGCGGACGCATCGCCAGGTGGCCCACCACCCCGCGCGGCACCGGCCGGTCGTGCTCGTCCAGGATCGCCACCCGGGTGAACGGCAGCGGCGCGCCCAGACAGCCCCGGCGCACGATCCGGGACGCGGGCAGCACCGGTACGCCCAGGCGGTCGCACACCCGCTTGACCTCCTTCGCCCCCAGCCCGCGCCGCAGCGCCTCCGGGGTGCCCTCGCCCGGCTCGGCGCCGATCAGCACGGCGGCGATCGGCAGCCCGGTCTCGACCTGCCCGTAGCCCGCCACCACGGTGTCGATGCCGTAGCGGCGCGCGAACGAGTGGTGGATCGCGGGCAGCGGCTGCATCAGCACCTTGCTCAGCGGGTTGTCCCGCTCCCCGCGCCGCTCGGGCGCGCCGGAGAGCCAGCCCACCATCGTCTCGGTGAGCACCGCGCTGGTGGCCCCCGCGGCCGTCACCCGGCGCCAGAAGTCGACCGGGTGGAACCGGTCCCACAGCGACACCCCGGCGCCCGTCCAGGCCGCCCGGGCCAGCCCGGCGAACGCACCTTGGAGCGAGTGCATCGGCAGGTCCACGTGCACGACGTCGTCCGGCGTGGTCAACCGGCGCAGCAGCAGGGTGTACGCCGCCAGCCAGCGATGCGGCAGCACGGCGGCCTTGGCCCGGCCCGTCACCCCTGCGGTGTGCACGATCATCCCGACGTCGGCGGGGTCGTTCACCACGCCCGGCGGTTCGGCGCGGGCCAGGAAGTTGGCGTAGGCGATCTCGGGATAGCCGTGCGGCGGACGCGGCCCGACCGCGTCGTGCACGGTCAGCCGGGGCAGCCGGTCCAGGTGCGGGCGCACCGCCTCCAGCGACTGCACCAGCATGCGCTCGGTGACCACGAGCAGCGGTGTGGTGGACTCCAGTTGCTCGACCAGCGGGTCGCCGATCAGGTCCGGGTCGATCGGGCAGTAGACCGCGCCCGCCTTCCAGATGCCGAACATCCACAGCGCGGCCGCGTACGAGCTGCGGCAGTGCACCGCGATCCGGTCGCCGCGCCGCACGCCCGCGCGGGCCAGGTTGCCGGCGATCGTGTCGGTGGCCCGCTTGGCCTCGGCGTAGCTGAGGTCCAGGCCGTGCTCGCCGTAGTGGATGAAGACCCGCATCGGGGTGTGCGCCGACCACCGGTCCAGTGCTTCGGTGACCGACTCCCCGTCCGCGGCGAGTTCGGCGGCGAGACCCGCCTCGAGTTCTTCGGCGGTCATGGCTTGTGACAACCCCCTTGCGACACGCAGAAACCCGGAAGCCGGCGGCTGGAGACCGTGCGTGTACTCGATCACACGGGGACAAGAACATATCGCCTGCGCGTGCGGCTTGGGGGCCCGGGCACGGGCTTCCTACCGGTGAGTTCAGCACTTAGCATCCAGGTGGCCCGGTTGTCGACGGTGTGTCGTGCGACGGGAACAGGGCGTCATGGTGGCGAACGGAGGCACCTCCTGTGCGAGAGCGGGGCGGCGTGAGCGATACGGACAACCAGCCCGACAAGGGGCACGACGACGGGCCCGGCAACGAACCCCGGGCCGCATCGGGCACCGCTCCCGACGGCCCACCGGCCGCGGACGGCCCGCTCGACGCGGCGGAACTGCGGCGGCGGGTGGCCGACTTGGTCGCGGCGCACGATCCCACCACGATGTCCTCGGTGGAATTCCTCGGGCACCGCTTCGACGCGGGCCTGGCCTGGGTGCACTTCCCCGTCGGCTGCGGCGGCCTGGGCGCCTCGCGGGCACTGCAACAGGTGGTCGAGGACGCGTTGATCGCGGCCGGCGCCAAGGTGGTGAGCGCGTACCGCAATCCGATCGGCCTCGGGATGGGCGCGCCCACGATCGTCGCGCACGGCAACGCCGAGTCGCGCGCGCGGTTGTTGCGCCCGCTGTGGACCGGCGAGGAGGTCTGGTGCCAGCTGTTCAGCGAGCCCGGCGCGGGATCGGACCTGGCGGGGCTGGCCACCCGGGCGGTACGCGACGGCGACGGCGACTGGATCGTGACCGGCCAGAAGGTGTGGACCTCGCTCGCGCACAAGGCGCGCTGGGCGATGTTGCTCGCCCGGACCGATCCGGACCTGCCCAAGCACCAGGGGCTGACCTACTTCTTCCTGGACATGACCTCGCCCGGGGTGGAGGTGCGCCCGCTGCGCCAGGCCACCGGACAGGCCGAGTTCAACGAGGTGTTCCTGACCGACGTACGCGTGCCCGACGCGCATCGCGCGGGTGAGGTGGGTCAGGGCTGGGCGGTGTCGAACACCACGCTGATGAACGAGCGGGTGGCCATCGGCGGCGGCGCCGCGCCCCGCGAGGCGAACGCGATCGGCGCGGTGGCGCGGATGTGGCGCGACCGGCCGGAGTTGCGCACTCCCGGCCTGCACGACCGGCTGCTTCGGGCCTGGGTGGAGTGCGAGGTGGCCCGGCTGGGCAACGAGCGCATCCGCCAGCAGCTCGCGGTCGGGGCGCCCGGGCCGGAGGGGTCGGCGGCCAAGATCGCCTACGCGCGGCTGAACCAGGACGTGACCCGGTTGTGGCTGGAGCTGACCGGCGAGGAGGGCCTGGGCTACGACGAGTGGACCATGCGCCGCAGCGACATGGGCCAGGCCACGCTCGGCGCGCGCGCACCGGGCTACTACTACCTGCGGGCCAAGGGCAATTCGATCGAGGGCGGCACCTCGGAGGTGCTGCGCAACGTGATCGCGGACCGGGTGCTGGATCTGCCGCGCGAGCCGCGCACCGATACGAAGGTGGCGTGGAAGGAGATGCCCCGGTGAGCGAACCCACGATTCCCTCGCTGCTGTACGGCGAGATCGAGGAGGAGTTGCGCGCGACGCTGCGCGAGCTGCTGCGGGACCGGTGCGGGTGGCACGACGTGCTGGCCCGGATCGACACCGACGAGGCGTACGACGAGGGCCTG
The DNA here is from genome assembly GCF_044334985.1 of Embleya sp. NPDC020630. Lineage (NCBI taxonomy): Bacteria > Bacillati > Actinomycetota > Actinomycetes > Kitasatosporales > Streptomycetaceae > Embleya > Embleya sp. NPDC020630. Next base: position 334,970 of record NZ_JBIRUB010000005.1, on the reverse strand, counting down.
TGGAAGGCGGTGGCGGCCGAGTTGGGGCTGGCCGGGCTGCTGATCCCGGAGGAGTTCGGCGGGGCCGGCGCGGGGCCGCGGGAGGTCGCGGTGGCGTTGGAGGAGCTGGGCCGCGCGGTGGCGCCGGTGCCGTTTTTGGCCAGCGCGGTGCTGGCCACCTCGGCGCTGCTCGCCTGCCCGGCCGGTGCGGCGCGCGATGCCGCGCTGCGCGCGCTGGCGGAGGGGACCCGTACCGCCACCCTCGCGGTGACCGCGACCACTTGGCCGGAGGCGGGCTTCCCGCTGTCGGTGACGGGGGCGTGGGACGGCGAGGAGTTGTCCCTGACCGGTGCGATGACCGGGGTGTTGGCGGTGGATCGGGCCGAGTTGCTGGTGCTGCCGGTGATCGTGTCCGGCGAGCCGCATCTGGCGTTGGTGGCCGGTGACGCGGCGAACCTGTCGCGCGGCGCGGTGACCTCGTTGGACGCGACGCGCCCGGTGGGCCAGGTGACGCTGGATCAGGTCCGCGGCCGGGTGGTGGCCGGCCCCGGTCACGCCGAGCGGGCCTTGGGGCACGCGGTGCGCTACGGTGCGGCGCTGCTCGCGTCCGAGCAACTGGGCGTGGCCGAGCAGGCGTTGGCCAAGGCGGTCGGCTATCTGAAGGTGCGTCACCAGTTCGGCCGGCCGATCGGCTCGTTCCAGGCGCTGCGCCATCGTGCGGCCGACCTGTGGTCGGACCTGGCGTCGGCCCGGGCCGCGGCCCGCTATGCGGCGGCGTGCCTGGCGGAGGACTCCCCCGACGCGGCGGTGGCCACCGCGCTGGCCCAGGCGTACTGCTCCGAGGTGGCGGTGCGTACGGCGGAGGAGTGTGTGCAGATGCACGGCGGGATCGGCTTCACCTGGGAGCACCCGGCGCACCTGTACCTCAAGCGGGCGATGTCCTCGGCGCTGCTCCTGGGCACCGCGGACCGACACCGGGCCACGCTCGGCGCGCTGGTGGACCTGCCGCCGGCGATCTGAGCACCCCGCGCACGTGCGGATGGCCGGCCCCGTTCGGGACCGGCCATCGGCACGTGTGGGTGCGCTGCCGGAAACGGCTCCAAGACACGCCCTAGCTGCGCAACATCAGGACGATCATCACGATCGCGAGCGCCATCAGCACCGCCCACACCGTCGTGACCAGGCGCAGGCGGCGGCCGTCGCGCGGTGTGGTCGTGTCAGGCGGGACGGCATCTCCCGGCGGTGGGTTCTCGCTCATGTCCTCGCTGCCCTCCACGGGTGCTGCGCGCGGCGTCCGTCCCGTTCAGGATGACACCGCGCGCGGCCCGTTGAGGAGCCCCCGAAGCGGTCGAGGGCCACGATCGTTCAGTGCTTCGCCGGTGTGGTCGGCAATACCGCCGTGGTGTCCGTGCCCGCGTCCGCCGGCCCCTGCTGCGGGCTCTGCTGGGCGGCGATCAGCCGGGCCAGCCAGAACCGCATGAAGGTGGACAGCGAGAAGCGCAGGAACAGGGCGAACCCGAGGAGCGAGACCGGGATCGCCGAGATGCCCAGGGTGATGGCGTCGTTCTGGGTCAGGATCAGCGTCGTGCCGTGGGACATGAAGTAGGCGCCGAAGCCCATCCCGATCCCGAGCACCATCAGCCCCACGCCCAGCCACATCAGCTGGGTGTCGAGCATGGTCTTGGGCGCGCGCAGCTTGAGGGCCCCGACGTCGGCGGTGAACTGCCGGGTCCGGTCCTGGGTGGCCGCCGGGACGGCCGCGTGGCGCGGCGGTGCGTACGCCGGTGACCCGGCGGTCGGCACGCCCTGCGGAACCGTCGGCGGCACGCCGGGGGGCGGGCCCGCGGGTGCGGGGGGCTGCCCGTCGGCGTTCACGCTGTTCATACTCATATAAGTGCTCACCTCGTGGGTCGCCGTGAGGTTGATGCGTACCCGACGGCCATGTGCGATCAGCCGCCCAGGTACGCGCTGTGCAGGTCGCCGGCGATCTCGTCCGGGGTGCCGACCTGAAGGATCCGGCCACCGCTCATGACCGCGGCGAGGTCGGCGACGGCCAGGGCCGTGCGCGCGAACTGCTCGACCAGGAGCACGGTGACACCGGTCTCGGCGATCTTGCCGACCACGTCGTACAGCTGGTCGACGACGAGGGGCGCGAGGCCCATCGACAACTCGTCGAGCAGGATGATGGCCGGGTTGGTGGCGATCGCCCGGGCGACGGCCAGCATCTGCTGCTCGCCGCCCGACATCGTGCCCGCGGCCTGGTTCCGGCGCTGTTCGAGGCGGGGGAAGATCGGGAAGACCTTCTCCTCGATCTCCTTGCGGGAGACTCCTCGATAGGTCGCCATCCACAGGTTCTCGGACACGGTGAGATTGGGGAAGACGCCGCGGCCTTCCGGGATGCTGCACAGGCCGATCCGGGCCAGGTCCACGGGCGCGGCCCCGGTGACGCACCGGCCGGCGAGGTGGATGTCGCCGGCGGTGGGCGGGTGCAGCCCGGTGATCACCTTGAGCATCGTGGTCTTGCCGGCGCCGTTGGGGCCGAGCACCGCCATCACCTTGCCGGTGGGGACCGCGAGGTCCACCTTGTGCAGCACCTCGACCTGCTCGTACGCGGCGCTGATCCCGCGCAGTTCGAGCAGCGGCGGGGCGCTCGGCGCGCCGGCCGGCTGCGCGTCGGCCACATTCAGGGTCATACCGTCTCCTGAAGGACTTCGTCGGCCTCCGCCGCGTCCGCGGTACCGAGGTAGGCCGCCTGGACGGCGGCGTTGTTGCGGATCTCGTCGCACGTACCGTTGGCGATTTTTTTGCCGAAGTCAAGTACGTGCAGTTCGTCGCAGGTGTTCATCACCAGGTCCATGTCGTGCTCGACGAGCAGTACCGCGACGCCGTCGGCGGCGATCTCGCGCAGCAGTTGGCCGAAGCCGCGCGTCTCCTCGTCGTCCTGGCCCGAGGCGGGCTCGTCCAGGAGCAGGATCTTGGGCCGGCAGGCCAGCGAGCGGGCCAACTCGACCACGCGGCCCTGCCCGGTGGGCAGTTGGTCGGCGCGCACGTGCGCGATCGCGGTCAGGTCGAGGCGGTGCAGCAGGCGCGCGGCGGTGTCCTGCGGCGTCTCCTTGGTGCCCCGGTGCAGCCGGCGGTACTGCGCGGCGGCGACCTGGATGTTCTCCCGGACCGACAACGAGCCGAACAGTTCCAGGCGTTGGAAGGTGCGGGCCATACCGAGCCGGGCCCGGCGGTACGGCGCCAGTTTGCTGACGTCGCGCCCGTCCATCCGCACCTGTCCCGAGGAGGGCGGTTGCAGGCCGGTGATCACGTTGAAGATGGTGGTCTTGCCCGCGCCGTTGGGCCCGATCAGGCCGGTGACCTTGCCCTCGTGGGCCCAGATGTCGACGTTGTTCAGGGCCGTGTGGCCGCCGAAGCGGACCGTGACGCCCTCGACCTCAAGCCCCATGACGTGCTCCCGGCAGGATGGGTGACGGTGCCGCGGCCGTCGCCGCCGCGGGCAGCGAGGGCAGCGCGATGAGTTTGTCCAGGGCCTCGATGTCGGCGGCCTTGAACCGGTTTCCGTTCAGGCCCAGGCCCTCGGGCTGCCCGGACAGGCCCTCGGGCACCTCCGGTTCGGTCCGCGGCGCCTTGATCATCACCTCGATCTTGAGCGCGGCCGGGATGCCGATCACCGCGAGCAGGATGCCGATCACGAACGGCCAGTTGCCGATCACGTCGGTGAACCGCAGCACGATCAGCGCCAGTTGGGCGGCGGCGCTGCCGGCGAGGACGACCGGGCGGCGCAGCGCGGGCTCCCACTCGGGGCGGATCTTGGCGGCGATGAAGCCGTTCGGGTTCTTGCCGAGCGCGATGCCGTTGAGGCCGATCAGGATGGTGGTGAGCTGGGCGTAGTCGGGGAAGAGGTTGGTCATCAGCGGGGTGCCCAGGAAGATGCCCGCGAACAGCGCGGCGCCCGGGGAGGTGAGCCCGGCGATGACCATCAGCATCAGCACCGAGAGCCCGGCGGTGAAGTCGAAGTTGACCGGGGACAGGGTGCCGGCCGCGCCGCCCAGGATGCCGCCGCCGACGCCGGCCATCGCGGCGGAGAGCCCGAAGACGGTGAGCGTGGTCAGCTTGTGGTTCATCCCGATCGTCGCGCAGGCCGCGGGGCTGTCCTTCATGGCCAGCAGCCTGCGGCCGAACTCGCCGCGCCGGATCCACACCACGACCAGCGAGGACAGCGCGAAGAAGACCGCGCCGAAGATGAAGTAGGCCCGGTCGGAGGAGATGTCGATGCCGGGCCAGTCGAAGCGCTCGAAGTTGAGCGTGCCGCTGTTGAACAGGTCGATCTTCGTGTCGCCCCAGGTGAAGGCGGGCAGGCCGAAGATCCACCGGTCCAGCATCACCGCGAACGCGGCGGTGGCCAGGGCGAGATAGATCCCGGACAGGCGCAGCGCGGGCAGCGCGACGAGCACGCCGATGCCGGCGCAGATCAGCGCGGCCCACAACAACCCCAGCGGGTTGCCGCCCGAGCCCAGGTGCGAGACGCAGATCGCGCCGATGCCGGCGAAGCCCAGTTGGGCCAGCGACATCTTCCCGGCGTAGCCGACCAGCGGGATCACCGACAGGCCGATCAGCGCGAAGCCCCACATCCGGGTGCTGGCGAACAGGTCGGCGGGGGCGAGGGAGTTGGCGGCGACCACGGCGCCCGCGATCACGATGGAGGCGAAGACCAGCGAGCCGGTCCAGGTGGGGCGGTGCGAGATCTCCCGGGTGCGGGAGGAGGCGTGGCCGCGCAGCCGGGAGGTGGGCAGCAGCATGATCGCCACGAACAGCACCAGGACGGGCATCGAGTCGCTGAGGCCGGACAGGTATGGGCCGGCGGTCGGGAAGCGGGTCTCGGTGAGGTAGCCCTTGCCGTACTCGGTGACCAGGCCGATGATCATCGCGCCGACGAACGTCCACGGCAGGCTCTTGAGCCGGCCGATCACCGCCGCGGCGTAGGCGTTGACGATCAGCAGCGTGAGCGGCAGCGCGGCGAAGGAGAGTTTGGGGGCGATCAGGATGCCCGCGACCGCGGCCAGCATGGTGCCGGTGGCCCAGGCCAGCATGCCGGGCACCTCGGGGCGCGAGCCGTTGAGCACGGCCAGGTTGCGGTCGTCGACGGTGGCGCGCATGGCCACGCCCGCGCGGGTGGAGCGCAGCAGCACCCACAGGCCGACCGCCACGATCAGCGCGACGGCCAGGGTGATCAGGTCGTGGTAGGAGACCCGGGTGCCGGCCATGTCCACGGACTCGCCGGGGAAGAAGTTGACCACGTTGCGCGGGGTCTGCGGATCCCAGATCCACATCACCGCGGCCAGCAGGCTCAGCAGCACCGCGACGGTGACCATCAGGCGGGTGGTCTCCGACGTGCCCTCCAGCCTGCGCATGATGGCGAAGTGCAGGAACACCCCGAACGCGGGGGCCAGTACGCCGAGCACGACCAGCAGGGACAGCCACACCGGCCAACCCCAGTCGAAGTGCAGCTGCCAGTAGGTGAAGGCGGCGAGCGCGCCGGTGGCGCCGTGGGCGAAGTTGAAGATGCCCGTGGTGGTGTAGGTCAGGGTCAGGCCACCGGCGGTGATGGCATAGATGCCGCCGGTGACCAGGCCGCTGATGGTGAGGATGATGAACTCGTGCACGCGCCCTCCGTTCGGGCCGGGCCGTGTCGCGGGGCGATCGGTCTCGGAGACTGGTGCGGCACGGCGCCTGACAGGTCGTCAGGGCCGCGGGGCCGCCCTCCCGCCCGGTGCGGGGCGAAAGGGCGACGGGGTGTCGCGGGTGGTGCGGGTGCTGCCGGTCCTTCGGGTGCTGCGTACATCCAGGGCTTCCGGTGCTTCCGGTGCTTCCGGTGACGCGTGGAGTGGGGGTGTGCTCCCCGCCCGGTGGGCTCGGGAGGTCACCGTGGGCCGGGGCTAGGAGGTCACTTCCTCCGGCGGCGCGGCCGGCGGCGGCTCGCCCCCGTCGGCGGGCGGCGGGTTGCCGGTGCCCGAATCACCGGCCGGCGGCGGAGTGGTTCCCCCGTCGCCGGGCGGGGTCGTGGCCGGGGCCGACGGCGGCGCACTGGGCGCGCCCGCGGCGACGGCGACCACGTTGCCCGGGTCGCAGTTGAAGAACTCGGCCTTGTTCGGCTTGGTCAGCGCGGCGTCGTACTCGAAGCCCTTGGCGGTGGCCTTGACCATGGTGAAGCAGTCCGAGGCGCGTACGTCCTTGGTCTCCACGATCGGACCGGGGGCGAACAGGCCGCCCGCGTCCCAGTTCGCCCGCTTGCCCTTGGCCAGCACACACTCGGTGGTCAGCTCGGTACCGCACTCCTTGACCGCGCTCGCCCACAGCAGCCAGGAGTTGATCCCCGACATGTGGAAGAACTCCAGGTCCTTGCTCGGCTCGGCGAGGTGCAGGATCTCCAGCGCCTTCTGCACGGCCGGGTTCTTGTCGCCGAGCGACTGCGGCACGTAGGTCGGGTAGATGTAGGTGTCCGGGATCTTCGAGTTCTTGGCGGACGCCAGGGTGTAGCGGTTGTACGCCGAGGCGTCGCTGACGATGACCTTGGGGTGCCAGTTCATCGCGTCCATCTCGCGGAACATCGACGCCGAGTCCACCGCGAGCCAGGTGGTGATCAGCATCTCGACGCCGGCCTGCTTCATCTTCTCCAGCGTCGTGCGCCCCGGCGGCGGCATGACGGGGACGTCCTCCTTGTAGACGACGGTGCCGCCCGCCGCCTCCACGCCGGCCTTGTAGCGGGCCATCGCGGGCCGCAGCGAGGCCATGTTCTGCCCGAGCAGGCCGACCTTGGCCTTGACCTCGGGACGCGCCGCGAAGACCGCCTTGTACGCGCCCACCACGGTGGTGGTGGTCGGCAGGCCCACCGCGAGCACCTGCAGGTCGGCCTTGGCCGACTCCTCGCCCACCACATAGGCGGGGAAGGCGCCGAGCTTGCACCCGGTACGGGCCTTGACGCCGTCGTTGTCGAACGGGTTGCCGCCGCCGACGACCATGAAGTCGCTCTGGCAGGCGGCGGTCATCACGGTGCCCACGTTGCTCAGCGCGGCGTCGCGCTGGGTCAGCTTGATGGTCCGGCCGTTGATCCCGCCGAGGCCGTTGCACCACTTGGTGAAGCCGTCGGCCATCTCGAAGAACTCTTTGCCCAGGCCCGGTTGTGCGGGAGCGCCCGGGTCGCCGGTCACGCTCACCGAGATCTGCTTCTCGGTCACGCCCCGATCGGCCTTCTTGGTCAGCGGCTTGCCGTCGCCCTTGCCGCACACGTCCTTGAGCGTGCCGAAGTCGCCCGGCGCGCCGGTGCCGACGGGGGCCTTGCCGTCCTTGGTACCGGTGGCCGCGGGGGCGCCGCCACCCGATCCCGGTCCCTTGGCCACCGCGTCCTCGCCCGAGCGGCTACAGCCGACCGCCACAAGGAGCGGCACGACCAGCAAGCCGGCCGCCGCTCGTCGGCGCATCCCACGCCGCCCGGCGGAAGTTGATGCCATCAGCCCTCCCGACACTTCGTTTCCGCGGGCCGGGCCGAGGGCCCGGTGCGCTCTCACGTACTTCTCCTGCGCTGTGCTCGCGTTGTTCACGTCTTGTGCTTCCGCCCCGTCTGCGAGGCATCCTCGCGACTGGATCTGACATGCCATCAGTTAATGGGCCATGAAGCAATGGCCGGGACCTTAACCGGGTGTCCTACAGGGTGCAAGGGTCACCGAACCGGCGAAAACCGCTGGCCGGCAGCCCTGACGAAGCCGGATGCGAGGTGGCGTGCACGAGTACACACGTGTCACCGATCGGACCGTACGGACGGTCGTTTCCGGGCTTCGTGATGGCACTGTTACGAGGTGCGGAGAATTGGTGCCGGGAGATACCCGAGGGGTTCGTGAGGCATTCGAAGCGATACGGCGGCAGGGAAAAGGCGACACGACGACACCCGTTCTCCATAAAGCGACAAGGAGTCAGTGAACCGATGCATACGTTCGAGTCGACCACCGGCGCGGAAGAGATCGAACGCGTTCCGGCGGCGGACGGCGAACTCGCCCTGCGTCGCGCGGGCGAGCACTACGAAATCATCAGCAACGGGTGCTTTTTGATGGACACCCGCGCGGGCGCCTCCGAGCGCCTGCTCGCGCGCACCGCGCTCGCGGCCGTGACCGCGCCGGGGGACCTGCGCGTGCTGGTCGGCGGCTTGGGCGTCGGCTTCACCCTGCGCGAGACGCTGGCCGACCCGCGCGTCGCGCACGTGCGCGTGATCGAGCGCGAACCGGCCGTCGTGCGCTGGGGGCGCGGACCGCTGGCGCCGTTCTCCGGCCACGCGCTGGACGACGCGCGGGTACAGGTGGTCACCGCCGACCTGGTGGGCTGGGTGCGCTCCGGGGCCGGCGACGAACGTTTCCACGCGCTGTGCCTGGACATCGACAACGGGCCGGACTGGACGGTCACCGACGGCAACGCCTCGCTCTACGACGACGCCGGACTGGCCGCGCTGCGCGAGCGCTTGGCGCCGGGGGGCGTACTGACGGTGTGGAGCGCGACGGCCTCCCCCGGCTTCGCCGACCGGCTGCGGGAGCACTTCGGGCGGGTGCGGGTGGAGCGGGTGCCGGTCGTTCGGGGCGAGCCGGATGTGGTGTTCGTGGCGCAGGAGGGGTGAGGCGGGCCGGGGGGGTCGGGGGATTCCGGGGGTTCGGGGCCGGCGTACCGCCGTGACGTGGTGCGATGGCGCGGGGAGTGTAACTGACGCAACGTCAGATTAACTTGCGTGTGTCATCCAACTGCTGCCAGCATGCGAACACGGTTGCCGAAAGGGTGGACATGCACGACGACGAGGCGGATTCGCCCGCTGCGCACACGCCGAGCCGACTGCGCGATCGCAGCGAACTCCGCGATGTGGTGCAGACCTACGCACACGGCGCGGACCGCCGCAAGCCCGACCTCGTCGCCTCGATGTTCACCCCCGAGGGCCGGCTGGTGATCCACCGCGACCCCGGATCCACCGAACCCCCCGCGGTACGCGCCGGCCGCGCCGAGATCGCCCGGGCGCTGGCGAGCCTGGACCGCTACCTGGTCACCACCCACCTGATCGCCAATCAGCTGATCACCTTCACCCCCGACGGCGACCACGCCGACGGCGAGACGTACTGCACCGCGCACCACATCTACGAGTCGGACGGCGTGCGCCGCGACCGGGTGATGTCCATCCGCTACCTGGACACGTTCGTGCGCACCGACGAGGGCTGGCGCATCGAGACCCGCACGCTGCACTGTGACTGGGTCGAGGACCGGCCGCTGACGGCATGAGCACCGATCCGAAGGGGGCCGGGCGCACATCGACCAAACGCCACGGCCCGACCACGATCCTGGTCGCCCTGTCCTTCGCCGCGACCACGATGGCGGTCATGCAGACCGTGGTCTCGCCGATCCTGCCCCAACTGCAGAACCGGCTCGGCGTCTCCAGCTCGGCCATCGCCTGGGTGCTCACCGGCAACCTGCTCGCCTCGGCCGTGGCCACCCCGCTGCTCGGCCGGCTCGGCGACCTGCGCGGGCGCAAACGTTTCCTCCTGTACGCGCTGGCCGCGGTCGCGCTCGGCTCGATCCTGGCCGCGTGCACCACCTCCTACGTGATGCTGATCGCCGGGCGCGTGCTCCAGGGCATGGGCGGCGGCGTGGTCCCGCTCGCGCTCAGCGTGGTCCGCGACGAGTTCCCCAAGGAACGCTCCGCCGGCAGCATCGCCACCATCGGCGCCACGATCAGCGTCGGCGCCACCTTCGGCTCGGTCAGCACCGGGCTGATCGCCGACCGCTGGGACTACCACCTGCTGTTCTGGCTCTCCGCGCTGGTCGCGCTGCTGTCCATGGTCATGGTGTGGCGCGTCGTGCCGGACACCGCCGAGCGGCGGCAGGGCCACGTGGACCTGATCGGCGCGCTGACCCTGTCCGGCTGGCTGGCCGCGCTGCTCGCCGCGGTCAGTACGGGCAGCCGATCCGGGTGGGGCGATCCGCTGGTCGTCGGCGGGCTGGCCCTGGCCGTACTGCTGTTCGCCGCCTGGATCGGCTGGGCCCTGCACCACCCCGAACCCCTGGTCGATCTGCGGGTGATGGCCCGCCGTCCGGTCCTGCTGGCCAACCTGTCCGGGATCTTCACGGGTATGGCGATGTACGGCTCGTCGCTGCTGTTCCCGCCGTTCATCCAGGCGCCGCCGGCGCTCGGCTACGGCTTCGGCAAGTCGGTCCTGATCGCGGGCCTGATCATGCTCCCGGGCACCCTCGGCAACCTGGCCGCCGCGCCGGTCGCCGCCCGGATGACCAATCGCCACGGCCCCAAACCGGCGCTGGTCCTGGGGCCGGTGCTCAGCGGCACGGCGTTCGCCCTGCTGTTGCCGCTGCACGGGCACTGGTGGGCGTTCTCGATGGTCGGCGTGCTGTTCGGGTTCGGCCTGGGACTGGCCTTCTCGGCGATGCCGGCGCTGATCAACGAGCACGTGCCGGCGGACATGACCGGGGTGGCCAACGGGATGAACGCGGTGCTGCGCACGGTCGGCGGCGCGACCGGGACGGCGGTACTCGGCGCGATCCTGAGCGCGAGCCCGGCAGGCGCGGCCACGGCCCGGGCGGCGGGCGTCGCCCACGCGCCGGGATTGACGGGCTACCTGGTCTGCTTCGGCATGCTCGGGGCCGGTTGCCTCCTGGCGGCCGTGCTGGCGTGGTCGATCCCGGGGGCGCGGCGGAGCGTAAGCGGGGCGCGGGCGGTGGTGGAGCCGGATCGGGTGGAGGCGGGACGGTAGCGGCCCGACGGCCGGCGAACGACCGACCAAAGTCGATGGCGGCGTCGACTCCCGGTCACTGCCGGAGCACCGACGGCGCTGCCTAGGCTGGAGCGTGATCAAGAGCCGCCTCCGCCGAGCCGCCCCCACCACGGGGGCTCGCACCTCCGTGTCGCGTACCTCAGTGCTCCGCACCCTGGTTCCCGAGCGGACCCGTCGCGAATGGGGCATCGACCTCGGCTACGCGCTCGGCGCGTTCGGACTCGGCGCGATAATCCTCGTGACCGCCATCCAGGAGGACGACCACCCGCCGAACGTCGTGATCGAGACCGTCCTCGGCGGGATCATGCTCGTGGCCATGCTGCTGCAGCGCCGCAACCGGCCGACCGGGCTCGCGGTGACCTGGGTACTCGTGGGCTTCTTCTCCGCCGCGATCACCGGGTCCGCGCCGGTCGTCCTGCTCAGCCTGGCGATCCGGCGACCGTGGCGGGTCACCACGTCCGTCGCCGGCCTGGAAATCGCGCTCGTCTCCGGCACGTTCTGGGTGGGCGCCGAATCGACCCGCTCCTACTGGTCGTCGGTCCTGGCCATGACGCTGCTGGTCAGCACCGCCGTGGCCACCGGGATGCTGATCCGTTCCCAACACGAATTGACCGCGTCCTGGCGCGAGCGGGCCCGGCAGGCCGAGGAGGGCCAGCGGCTGCGCGTGGAGGAGGCCCGCCACCTCGAACGCGAGCGGCTGGCCCGGGAGATGCACGACGTGCTCGCGCATCGGATCTCGCTGCTCGCGATCCACGCGGGCGCGCTGGAGTACCGGGCCGGCGCCTCGCCGGAGGAGGCCCGCGCCGCCGAGGTGATCCGCCAATGCGCGTTCGAGGCGCTGGAGGACCTGCGCGAGGTGATCGGCGTCCTGCGGGCCCACCCCGACGACGACGGCGACGGCGAGCCCGAGCGGCCCCAGCCCGTGCTGAACGACCTGCCCGCGCTGATCGAGGAATCGCGACTGGCCGGCGCGACCGTCGACCTGGACCTGGCCGACCTGCCGTCGGTATCGGGACGCACCGGCCGACACGCGTACCGGATCGTCCAGGAGGGGCTGACCAACGCCCGCAAACACGCCCCCGGCGCCCGGGTCCGGGTCCTCGTCGCCCCCGCCCCCGACGACGGCCTCGCCATCGAGGTGGTCAACCGCCTCCCCCACGGCCACCGCCCCACCGCCATCCCCGGCGCGGGCGCGGGCCTGATCGGCCTGCGCGAACGCGTCGCCCTGGTGGGTGGGCGCCTGGACCACGGCCCCACCACCGACGGCGACTTCAGCCTGCGCGTGTGGCTACCGTTGGCCAAGTGAAAAGCACCGAAGGCTGTGTCCGGGTCCTCGTCGTCGACGACGACGCACTGGTTCGAGCCGGACTGTCCATGATGTTGTCCGGGCTGCCCGACATCCGCGTCGTCGGCGAGGTGTCCGACGGCGCCGACGTACTCGGCGCGGTCGACGAACACCGGCCCGACGTGGTGCTGATGGACATCCGGATGCCCCGCGTGGACGGCCTGGCCGCCACCGCGACCCTACGGGCCCGCCCCGAGGCGCCGGAGGTGATCGTGATGACGACCTTCGACACCGACGACCACATCCTCAAGGCGATGCGGGCCGGCGCCGGCGGCTTCCTGCTCAAACACACCCCGCCCCCGGACATCGTCGAGGCCATCCGCCGCGTCGCAGCCGGCGAACCGATGCTCTCCCCCGACGTGCTGCGCCGCATGATGACCTACGTCGCCACAACGACCATCGACCCCCGCCGAGCCCGAGCCCAATCCGCCCTCGCCCACCTGAGCGACGGCGAACGCGCCGTGGCCACGCTGGTCGGCAAGGGCCACACGAACGCCGAAATCGGCAAGGAACTCTCCATCAGCATCGCCACGGTCAAGGCGTACGTCTCCCGACTACTCACCAAGCTGGACCTCAACAACCGCGTACAGATCGCGCTGCTGGTACACGACGCATCGAACGACACGTAGGGCGGCGGGCGCGGGGTGGCTGGGTGGTCGGGTCGGGTGATTTCCGGCGTGCGTTGCGCTTGTGGTGGCGGGTGGCGGGTGGCGGGTCCGGGGCCGGTCAGAGTCGGTGATGGGCCGCCGCCGGCGTGCGGGCCTCCAAGTCCCGAAGCTCCCGGCGAGACGAGTGTGTTGCTCAGCGGAAAACCGGCCGGCAGCGAGGGAGCGGGTGGATGGTCCGGTCGGGTTCCCCGGGGGCCTTCCCGAGTGGGTCGCGCACCTTCGGCGAGAGTCGCGCTTGTGGTTGCGGAGGGCTGGTCCGGGGCTGGTCGGAGTCGGGCGGTCGGCCGCCGCCGGCGTGCGGGGCTCCAAGGCGGGGGCTCCCGACGAGATAGGTAATTTGGTCGGCGAAACCCGGCCGGCAGCGGGGGAGCGGGTGGGCAACCGGGTTAAGTCGGCCGGGGCGCCTTTCCGACTGGGTCGAGTGCTTTCGGCCGGGGTTGCGTCTTTGGTTGCGGGTGGCCGGTGCGGGGTTGGTCTGAGTCGGTGGTGGGCCGCCGCCGGCGTGCGGGGCTCCGAGACTCGAAGCTCGCGGCGAGATGGGTGTGTTGGTCGGCGAAAACCGGCTGGCAGCGGCGGGGGGCTCGGGTCAGGTCTGTGGGGAGGCGTCCCGGGTGGGTCGGGCAATTTCGATGGGTGGTGGGTGGCGTCGGTTCACGAAACCGGATCCCGTGGGGTGCCGCAGCCTTTGAGTGAGAGAAAACCGCAGGTCAGCGTTGCTGGGAGTGGTTTGCGGGTGTCTCGGGATCCGGTTTCGACCTCCACTGGGCACTTTCGGTCTCCTCGACAGCCTTTGTGAGGGCGCAGTACGCGAAGCCGACCCCCACTGAGCAGTTTCGGCCCCACACCGACGTCGAGGGGTCGGAGCGCGCGAAACCGGCACTCGACGCCCGACCGTGCCCCCCGACCCCGCAAAACCGCAGGTCACCGAAGCGCGAAGCCCGAAACCACGCACCGCGATCCGATTCCGAACCCCAACCTTGTCCAACCGCCCCCAACCACCCCGGCCCACTCGGGAACGCTCCCCGGCGAACTCAACCCGAGCGCCCTCTCCGCCCCCGCTGCCAGCCGGTTTTTCCGCCGACCAACACGCGGTGCCTCGTCGAGAGCTTCGGGACTCGGAGCCCCGCACGCCGGCGGCGGCCCACCACCGACTCAGACCAACCCCGCACCGGCCACCCATGGCGCAACCCAGGCCGAAAGCACTCGACCCAGTCGGAAAGGCACCCCGGCGGGCTCAACCCGGCTGCCCTCCCGCTCCCTCGCTGCCGGCCGGTTTTCGCCGACCAACGCGCCCGCCTCGTCGGAAGCCCCGGGTCTCGGAGCCCCGCACGCCGGCGGCGGCCCACCACCGACTCTGACCAACCCCGGACCGGCCACCCGCAACCAAAAGCGCAACGCCCGCCGGAAACTCCCGACCCACTCGGGGACACCTCCCAGGGCGCTCGACCCGGCCGCCCGCCCAGCCTGCCGCCACCGCTACCGCCGGTGCCCTTCCCCGAGGCAACGCAACCTCTCGCCTGAGAATCCCGCCGCTCGACGCCCGCGCCCCGCTTCAGGCCGCCCTTCGCTCGCGCTCTCGAGGTCCTCTGGTCACGCCCTTCCTTCAGGGCCTCCCCCGCCCCCCGCCCCACCGGCGCAACCGACCGCGCCATCCAGCAGTTTCCGGCGTGTCCTTGGTTGGGTGAGGTGTAGACCAAGGCCGGCGAGTGTGGACCGTTGGGCGCTGTGAGGGCCGTCTTGGGTGGTCAGGCTGGAGGCATGATCAGTGTTGAGCGATTGACCAAGCGCTACGGGGAGCACGTTGCCGTCGATGGGGTTTCCTTTCGGTGTGAGCCGGGGACCGTGACCGGGTTCCTGGGGCCCAACGGGGCGGGGAAGTCCACCACGATGCGGATGATCTGCGGGCTCACGCCGCCGAGCGGCGGGGGCGCGACGATCCACGGTGTCCCGTATCGACAACTGGCCAATCCCGGACGCCACGTCGGCGTGTTGTTGGACGCCAGTGCCCAGCACGCGGGGCGCAGCGGGCGCGAGACGCTCGCCCTGTGTGCCCGCATCCTGGACGTGGACCGGGCCCGCGTCGGCGAACTGCTCGCCCTGGTCGGCCTGTCCGGACCCGCGGCGCGGCGTCGCGTCGGCGGCTATTCGTTCGGGATGCGTCAGCGGCTGGGCGTCGCCCAAGCCCTGCTCGGCGACCCCACCGTCCTGATCCTGGACGAGCCCACCAGCGGCCTGGACCCCGAAGGGGTCTTCCAAATGCGCACCCTGCTACGCGACTTCGCCGACCGCGGCGGCACCGTCCTGCTGTCCTCGCACCAACTGCGCGAGATCGAGGCGATGGCGGATCGCATCGTGATGATCGCCAAGGGCCGTGTCGTGGCCGACGGCACGAAGGGCGAACTCCTCACCGCCCCCGCCGGCACCCTGGTGGCCGCCCTCGACCCCGCCGCGCTGCACGCCGCGCTCACCGCGGCCGGCCTGTCCCACCACCCGACCGCCCCGGCCGACCCGGCCGGCACCTTCCTGGTCGACGCCTCGGCCGAGGCGGTCGGCCGCGCCGCCGCGAGTGCCAGCGTCGTACTGCGCGAACTGCGCCCCGCCGAACACGAAGGACTCGAGGAGATGTTCCTGAGCCGACTCGGCTCCGCCCCGCAGGAGGTCGGGTCGTGACCTTCGTCGCCGCATCCGGTAGCGCACCCGTTACCGCACCCGATACCCCGACCATCGCCGCGCCCGCCGCCGCACCGACGCTCCTCCGGCTGACCGAGGTCGAGCTGCGCAAGACGACCGACACCCGCGCGGGCCGTTGGCTGCTCGCCGTGGTCGCGTTCGCCGCCGTTGCGCTCGTCGTCGTGACCCTGACCGCCGCGCCCCGCGAGGACCGCACCTGGGGGTCGTTCCTCACCTCCTCGCAGGCCGGCGTGGCGGTGTTGTTCCCGGTGGTCGGGATCCTGGCCGTGACCTCCGAATGGTCCCAGCGCACGGCACTGACCACCTTCGCCCTGGTCCCCGATCGACGTCGCGTGCTCGGCGCGAAGGCCGCCGCCGGGGTGATCCTGGCCCTGTTCGGCGTCGTGTTCGGGCTGCTGTGCGCCACGCTGGGTCGGGGGGTCGCCGACTTCACCGACCGAGGCGCCGGAAACTGGTCCATCCCAGGCCCGATGCTCGCCTCGGTGCTGCTCGCCGCGATCCTGAGCATCACCCTGGGTGTGGGGTTCGGCGTGCTGTTCCTCAACGCCCCGCTCGCGATCGTCACCTTCTTCATGGTGCCGAGCGTGTTGGGGATCCTGGCCGGCCTCGTCTCCGCGATGGAGTCCGTCAATCGCTGGGTCAACCCGGGCTCGGCTCTCGACCCGCTCTACGACACCGGTATCAGCGGCGTCGAGTGGGCCAGGCTGGCCACCACGATGGCCATCTGGCTGCTCACTCCACTGGCCATCGGTACCTATCGCGTCATCCATACCGAGGTGCACTGACCCGCCGAACGATCGACGGCCCGCTGAGCAGGTGATCGCGCCGCACGGCGGGTTCGTCGGCGTGGCAGCGGGCCTCGGCGGGGTAGCGGGGCCTTGGCGAATCCAGTGGGCCCGTTATCAGACCCCTTCTCCTCCCCGCCCCTACTTCGCCCCCGGGAACAACGACACGAACGCGTCCGAGGCCGCCGTCATCCCCTGCCCGAAGGGTGCGTCGAGGTCCCAGATCAGGAACAGCAGGAACGCGATCAACGCACTGAACAACCCCGCAACGATCAACTCCGGTGCGGATCTGCGGATCTGCAGCGTGAAGATCATCCCGACGGTGACAATCGCCCCGGTGATCAGGCCGAACCACACCAGCCCCGGCATCGACGTGCCCGCCTGCCCACCCCGCGCCTGCCGCGCGTCGTCCGCGATCGCGACCTGGTCCAGGATCGGCTGGTACATCTGCGTCTCCTGGTCGCCCTGCGGCGCGTAGTCCGTCACCTCGTTGCGTACGGTCTCGAACAGCTGCGAAGCACGCGGGGACAATTCGCCGTGGTCGGCCATATAGCCCCACTCGTTCTTGACCACGTACTTCACATAAGCGTCGATGTCCGCTCGGATCTGATCGCGCACCTGCGGCGGATAGACCCGAACCCGCTCGCTGACCTCGTGCAACGCCTGGGCCTCGTGCCGCACTTCCTCCTCGGCCGCGCTCCGCCCCTCCCACACGGCGGCGATCGCGAGACCGAGCACGATCGCGTAGACGACGCCGATCATCATCGTCATGTATTCGAGCACGTCGGGCGTGGCCGACGGGTCGTCGTCGTCCGGCAACCGCCGCTGCTTGAGCACGACGACGGAGAGGACGACCGCGCACACCGCGACCATCGCGAGTGCCAGTACAACCCAATGCGTCACGGATGACCTCCGGGGCAAAAAAGGCAAGAAATCCAGGGAGTCGGAAGCCGGAGAGGCGGCAAACCCGGCGCCTCAGCCGCGCCCGCCGCCACCGCCACCCGATCCGCGCGCCCCCGCCCGGCCGCGCGGCTTGAGCGCGGCACCGGCCAAAATCGCGGGCGCGGTGATCAGCAACGTCGTGGTGACGAGCGAGTTCCCCCGCACCGGAGGCGGCGCCGGCGCCGGCCGCGCCAACGGCCGCCGCACCGCGATCGGTTGCAGCGGCGGCGGGGCCACCACCGGCGGGGTCGTCGGCGGCGGAGTGGTCGGCGGTGGCGGTGGTGGTGGCGTCGTCCGCACCGGAGGCGGCGTCGCCTTGGGTACGACCACCGCCATCGGCGTCGCGCGCTCCACCGGCGGAGCCGGCGTGCTCCGCACCGGTGTCGGCTTCGTCGGAGGCGGCGTCGGCTTGGGCGTGGTGGGCCTGGGCGCCGTGGGCGTCGGCGACGGCTTGGGGCTTGACGTGGGCCGGCAGGACCCGTTGCGCACCAACCGGAAATCGACCGCGAGCCCGATCCCCCCGGTCGGCGGCCCGGTGGCCGGCGTCACATCGACCCGAACGCTCGCCCCGGGCGACCCACCGATCGAAACGCACACATCCACATGCGCACCGGGCGTATGACCACCGCCGGCACCCGACCCCGACCCCGCCCACGCGACACTCGCCGGAGCGGCCAACAAGGCCCCCGCCCCGACCACGCACCCCCACCGGCGCGCCCGACCCCATGCGCTCATGGGAGCGATCGTCTCGTCAGATCACCGGCTTTGGCCCGAATAGCCCTTCGATTCACTCGAACGGGTCATCCACCGACCAAATATGCACAGCCATCCGAAAGTTACCCAACAACCGGTTGATTTGGGAGCGAGAGCCCCAAGGCCGAAGGGCAGAGTTGGGGGCGCCCCAAGGCAGAAGGGCACAGGTAGGGCGAACTGCTCAGAGAGGCAGGGCAACCCCGCTCAGTACGTCCGCGCCCCCGCCAACCACGTCCCCCGCACCGCGATCTCCCGCAGTGTCATCGGATCCACCCCACGCGGATCCGCGCTCAGCCACACCACATCGGCCGCCGCGCCCACCACGAGACCCCGCCGGTCGTCCGCGAACGCCTGATACGCGACCCCGTCGGTATACGCGTCCAGCGCCTGATCCACCGTCAACCGCTCATGGGGCGCCCAGCCCTGCTCCGGCGCGCCCTCGAACGTCCTTCGGGTGACCGCGACTTGGATGCCCTCCATCGGCCGGTGCGAACTCACCGGCCAGTCGCTGCCGAACGACACCGGCGCACCCGAGTCGAGCAGGCCGCGCATCGGGTATTGCCGTCCGCCTCGCTCGGCGCCCACGCGCGGAATCGACAACTCCACTTGCAGCGGGTCGAGTTGGGCCCACAACGGCTCGAAGTTGGCGATCACCCCGAGCCGGCCGAACCGGCCCAGGTCGGCTGGATCGACGATCTGCACGTGTGCGATCACCGGCCGCCGGTCCCATTCCGGGTTGGCCGACGCGGCGGCCTCGATCGCATCGAGCGCGGCGCGCACCCCCGCGTCGCCGATCGCGTGGATGTGTACCTGGAACCCGTCCGCGTCGAATGCGGCAACCGCCTCGGCCAACGCGGCCGGCGCCCACACCGGCATCCCACAACTGTGCGGCGCATCGCAGTACGGCGTCAGCATCGCCGCCGTGCCGCCCTCGATCACCCCGTCGGCGAAGAACTTCACCGTCCGCGCGGACAACAGCGGCCCGCCCCCGGCCGCCACCGTCGCCCGCGCCGCGACGAACTCGGCCCGCTGCGCGCGCCAACGATCCGGATCGGCCCGGAACGCCAGGTTGGCCCGGAACGCCAACGCCCCACGCCGCGCCGCCTCGACATAGGCCGGCACCATCTCCGGTTCCACCCAGGCGTCCTGAACCCACGTCAGCCCCGCGCTCGCGTACGCCTCGCCGGCCACCCGCAGCGCGTCGACCAGTTCGTCCAACGGCCGGCCCGGCACCCGATCCAGCACCAGGTCGCACGCGTGCCACTCGCGCAGCGTGCCCATCGGCGAGCCGTCCGGGCGCCGTACGATCCGGCCCAGTCGCGGCTCCGGCGTCGCGTCGCCGACCCCGGCCCGGCGCAGCGCCTCGGTGTTGCACCACACCGTGTGATAGTCGTACGCCCGCAACACCACCGGCCGGTCGGCTACCACCGCGTCCAGCCAACGGGCGTCGAACTCGCCGTCCGGGACCAGGGTCGGGTCGTAACTGGCGCCGACGATCCACTCCTCGTCCGGGTGTTCGGCGGCCCAGCACCCCACCTCGGCGGCGATCGCCTCGACACCGGTCAGTCCCTTGATCCGCGGCCCGAAGTGTTCGAGGCCGCCGAAGAGGGGGTGTGCGTGCCCATCCCCGAACGCCGGGAGCAGCAGGCCGTCGCCGAGGTCGACGATCTCGTCGGCGACAGCCGCGAGGGCGAGCGCATCCGCACCCAGCGCAACGACCCGCCCGTCCCGCACCGCCAGCGCATCGGTGTCGCCCGAGCCCGAGCCGGCTCCGACTCCGGAGCCGCAGCCGGACCCCGTGCCCGCGCTCGTATCCGCGCCGGTACCCGCGCTCATATCCGCGCCCGCGCCGGTGCGAATGGTGCCGCGGAACAAGGTCGTCGTCATGACGCCCACTCCTAGGCGTTCACACCGATCGACGCAACCCCCCCGCCCACGATCCGCGCGCACGCGTAGGGCGCAGTCGTCCGGCGACCCTGCGTAAGACCCGCGCCGAACCCGCCCCCCGCCTGGGCCGGACATATTAGGCCAGCCTAACCTGCTCCAGTGAACGTCCTCCCGACGCGGGGTCGAACGACGCGGCGCCGAGCCCTCCTGATGGTCTCGGTGCTGCTCGTGTTGGCCGCCGCGTGTCTGCTCAGCCTCGCCGTGGGCAGTCGCGGCATCGCCCCGAGCGTGGTGCTCGACGCGCTCGTGCACGGCGGCGACTCCACCGACGCCATCGTGGTGAACTCGATGCGGGTGCCGCGTACCGTCGTGGCCCTGCTCGTCGGCGCGTCCCTCGGTATCGCCGGCGCCTGCATGCAGGGGCTGACCCGCAATCCGATCGCCGAGCCCGGGATCCTGGGCATCAGTACCGGCGCCGCCGCCGGCGTGGTGACCGCGATCGCGGTGTTCGGGGTGAGCAGCCTGACCGGCTACGTCTGGTTCGGCTTCGCCGGTGCGCTGTGCACGGGGGTACTGGTGTACGCGGTCGCGGCGCGGGGGCGCGGTGGCGCCACGCCGGTGAAGCTGGCGCTGTCCGGGCAGGCCCTGGCGGCCACGCTCGGCGCGGTGATCACCATGGTGCTGACCACCGATCAGGGCACGCTGGACCAGTACCGGTTCTGGCTGGTCGGCTCGCTGTCCGGGCGTACCGACGAGGTGGCCTGGCAGATGTTGCCGTTCTTCGGCGTGGGCGTGCTCCTAGTGGCGGCCACCGCGCGCGGTCTGGACGCGCTCGCGCTCGGCGACGACGTGGCCAAGGGCCTGGGCCACAAGGTGAACCGGATCCGGGTGCTCGGCGGCCTCGGCGCGACCGTGCTGACCGGCGTC
Source organism: Embleya sp. NPDC020630 (assembly GCF_044334985.1). Lineage (NCBI taxonomy): Bacteria > Bacillati > Actinomycetota > Actinomycetes > Kitasatosporales > Streptomycetaceae > Embleya > Embleya sp. NPDC020630. Next base: position 314,176 of record NZ_JBIRUB010000005.1, on the reverse strand, counting down.
GCGGTGGCCGCGACCGGCCCGATCTCCTTCGTCGGCCTGGCCGTTCCGCACGCCGCCCGGGCCCTGGTGGGCACCGATCACCGGTGGGTGCTGGCCATGTCCGCGCTGCTCGCGCCGATCCTGCTGCTGGTCGCCGACGTGTTGGGGCGGGTCCTGTTCCCGCCCGCGGAGGTCGAGGTGGGCGCGATGACCGCGCTGATCGGCGTACCGATCCTGGTCGCGCTGGTGCGCCGCAAGCCGGTGGTGTCCGGATGAAGCAGCCGAGCACCCAGAGCAGCCGGAGCCGCCAGGAGAATCCGGGCCGCCCGAGCCGCCAATACAACCCCGGCCACCCGAGTCGCCCCGGCCACCCGAGCTACCGCCCCTACGGTCACCTTCTGGTCCGTCGCCCCGGCTTCTCCTTCCTCCTGCATCGCCGTTCCGTCGTGGTGACCAGCATCGTGGCGGTGCTGCTCGCAGCCGGATTCCTGCTCAGCCTCTGTGTGGGCGAGCGCTTCATCCTTCCCGGCGACGTGCTCAAGGTGCTCGTCGGCACCGACGACAGCTTCGTGGTCGAGACGTTGCGGCTGCCGCGCGCCACCGTCGGGCTCCTGGTCGGGTTGTCCTTCGGCATCGCCGGCGCGCTGATCCAGACCGTCGCGCGCAACCCGCTGGCCAGCCCGGACGTGATCGGCGTCTCGCACGGGGCCGCCGCGGCCGTGGTGTTCGGCCTGGTCTTCGGCTACGGCGGGCCCACGGCGACGCCGCTCACCGCCGTGGCCGGCGGCACCATCGCCGCCTTCCTGGTGTACGTGCTGGCCTGGCGTCGCGGGCTGAACGCGCAGCGGTTCGTGCTGATCGGCGTGGGCGTGTCGGTGGCCCTGTACTCGGTCACCAACCTGCTGCTCACCAAGGCCGACATCGCCCTCGCCCAGCAGGCCAAGGTGTGGATGTCGGGCAGCCTGAACGGGCGCGGCTGGTCCCAGGGCGAGCCGCTGTTCTGGGTGTTGCTCGCGCTGACCCCGGCGATCGTGTGGGCCGCGCGAGCGTCGCGGTCGGCCGGGTTCGACGACGACACCGCGATCGCCCTCGGCATCCGGCTCGGTCGGATCCGGCTCGGCCTGGTCGTGGTCGGCGTGTTGCTCGCGTCGGTGGCCACCGGGGCAGCCGGGCCGGTGGACTTCGTCGCCCTGGTGGCGCCGCAGGTGGCCCGCCGGCTGACCCGAACCCCCCAGGTGCCGCTGGTGTGTTCGGCGCTGCTCGGCGCGCTGATCGTGGTGGTCGCGGACATCGGCGCACGAATGCTGATCTCCGACGCCGAGTTGCCGGTGGGCGTGCTCACCGCCGCGGTCGGCGGCCCGTACCTGCTGTGGATGTTGACCCGATCCCGTTCCGGAGGCGCCTCGTGACCACCCATCAGCTCGCCGCCCGGGAGCTCACCCTGGGCTACGAGGACCGGATCGTGGTCCGCGACCTGGACCTGGACGTGCCCGCGGGCAGGGTCACCGTGGTGGTCGGCCCGAACGCCTGTGGCAAATCCACCCTGTTGCGCTCGCTCGGCCGGCTGCTCAAGCCGGTCGGCGGCAGCGTGCTGCTCGACGGCGCGGCGCTTCGCGACCTGCCCACCCGGGAAATCGCCCGGCGGATCGGCGTGTTGCCGCAGAGCCCGGTGCCGCCGGAGGGAATCACCGTCGCCGACCTGGTCGCGCGCGGCCGGCAGCCGTACCAGCGCTGGTGGCAGCAGTGGTCGGACGAGGACGAGGACGTGGTGGCCGACGCGATGCGGCGTACCGACGTGGTCGAACTCGCCGACCGCTACGTGGACGAACTCTCCGGCGGGCAGCGCCAGCGGGTGTGGATCGCGATGGCGCTCGCCCAGGGCACCGGGATCCTGCTGCTCGACGAGCCGACCACGTTCCTCGACATCGCCCACCAGGTGGAGGTGCTCGACCTGGTCCGCGAGCTCAACGTCACGCGCGAGCGCACGGTGGTCGCCGTGCTGCACGACCTCAACCAGGCGTGCCGCTACGCGGATCACCTGATCGCGATGCGCTCCGGCGCGATCGTGGCGCAGGGCGCGCCGGGCGAGATCGTCACGGCCGATCTGGTCGGCGAGGTCTTCGGGCTCGACTGTGTGGTCATCCCCTGCCCGGTGACGGGTGCGCCGATGGTGGTTCCGGGGCAACCCCGAAAGATCGGGTAGCGAACGCGCTTCCCGTTCGGCCCGCCGGTCGTGCGCGATCACGGTCGCCGCCCGCCGCCGTTCTTCGAGGAGTTCCGATGAGATCCGCCTCCCTGTCCCGCGTCGCCGCCGTCTTGGGCGTGGTCACCGCGCTCGTTCTGACCGGGTGCTCCTCCGAGGGCGCCGACGGCGGCAAGGGCACCGAGTCCGGCTCGGCCGACACCCGCGAGGTGCGCACCGCCAAGGGCGTGGTCAAGGTCCCCGTCACGCCGAAGCGTGTGGTCACCCTCGACATGGGCGAGTTGGACACCGCACTCACCCTGGGCGTCAAACCCGTGGGTTCGGTGGTGGGCAGTCCCGGCGCCGGGTTCCCGAGGTATCACGGCGACAAGACGGCGGGGATCAGGGAGGTCGGCGCGATCGGGGCACCCAACCTGGAGGTGATCGCGTCGCTGAAGCCGGATCTGATCCTGGGCAGCATGGTCCGCGACGCCGATCGTTACGACGCGCTGAGCCGGATCGCCCCGGTGGTCTTCTCCGAGCAGGCCGGCACCCAGTGGCGGCAGAACTTCCTGCTCGACGCCGACGCGTTGAACAAGAAGGCCGAGGGCGACCGGGTGGTGGCCGCGTTCACCGCGCGGGCCAAGGCGTTGGGCAGCGCGCAGGGCGACCCGGGCGCGGTGAAGGTGAGCGTGTTGCGCTTCGTCGCGGGCCAGAACCGGCTGTACGGGAAGGCCACGTTCGTCGGCGCCATCCTGAGCGAGATCGGCCTGGGCCGCCCGGCCGCGCAGAACGTCGACACCTTCATGGTCGAGGTGAGCGCCGAGCGGATCGAACAGGCGGACGGCGACGTGATCTTCGTGGCCACATTCGGTCCGAAGGACAGGACCGACCACGACAAGGTCACCGGCGGCCCGCTGTGGAAGACGCTCAGCGCGGTCAAGGCCGGTCGGGCGCACGAGGTGGACGACGAATACTGGATGGTCGGCACCGGCTACACGGCCGCCGACCATGTCCTGACCGATCTGGAACGGCTGCTGCCGAAGCGCGGTTGAGGCCTCGGGCCGTGTCGGGCGTCGACGACCACGATGGTGCGCGCCCCGGCCGACGAGCGTGGGCGCCTGGGCGCGTTGGCCCCGGACGGCGACCACACCGTCCGGGCCGCCTTGGACGTCTCGGCGCACCGGCTTCGACACGTGTGCAGTGGCCGGGGATCAGCGGATGGGTTCTGCCCGCTCCACGTGCATTGCGCCGGTCGGACAGGAGGCGGACAACTCCGCCTCGGCCGACATTCGGGTACTCGGCCGCATCCCGGATCCGGTGGCCAATGCCGCCAGGGCCTCGGGCGCGCCGCGCATGTTGCGCATGCCGGGGAAGGCGTTGACGTCGATGATCGACGGAACGCCGTCGACCTCCAGGATGTCCACGCCGTAGACGTCGAGACCGAACGCCTCGCCCACCCGGCGGGCGAGCGCGGCCCAGCCGGTCGGCAGGTCCTGCGGGGCGATCGGCTTGGTCTCGGCGGGGCCGTCGAGCGCGGTGCGGCGCAGGCCCGCGAAGACGTGCCCGTCGACCACCCACAACTTGTGATCCCAGCCACCGTTGTCGACGAACTCCTGGGCCACGATGGGCTCGTTGGGCCACTCCCGGGCCATCGCCCGCAGCACCGGCGCGTCGTCGACCCGCGCCACCAGGTCGTCCCTGCGGCTGTGTCGGCTCTTCACCATCAACGGGAACGCCGGTCCCGTGTCGCGCAGTTCGGCGGGCGAGGCGAAGGCGGTGGTGTCCGGGAACGGCAGTCCGGCGGCCCAGGCGAGTTCGGCCATCCGGACCCGGTCCTGGCAGGCGCGGGTGGCCGCCGCCGAGTTGAGCACCCGCGCACCGTGCCGCTCGGCCCGTTCGGCGAACGCGAGCGCCCGGGCGGTACGGGCCTTGAGCAGGTAGACGTCGGCGGTGATCGGGTGGTCGGCGGTGACGGTGTCCGGGTCGACCGCGACGACCTCGTGACGCGGCGTCAACAGGACGCGCGTGTCCGCGAGAAGCGGGTGGTCGGGGCGGTCGGTGACGAGGCAGATCCGCACGTGTGCACGCGCCCCGTCAGCCGACGTACGCGGCCGGCGCGGCGTCCACGATCGGGCTCGCGGCGGCGTGGGCGGGGGTGGCCACGGACCTGGCGCGCAGCGGCGGACGCACGGCGGTCACCAGGCCGGTGCCGTGGGCCGCCCCGGTGCCGACGCCGGTGCCTCCGGCCGCGAGGTCGAGTACCGCGCGAGCGACCCGGGCGACGCCGTCGGGCACGCACCGGAAGCTGGGGAAGTCGTTGACGTCCACGACCATCGGACCGTCGGGCCCCTCGATGATGTCGACCCCGAACAGGTCGAGGCCGAAGGTGGCGCCGATTCGCTGCATCAGCGCGGCCGTTCCGGGCGGCAGCGGCACCCGGCTCTCCCGGACGGGCTGCTGCGGATGCAGCGGCGAGCGGCGCACGGTCGCGTGCAGCTCGCCGGCGACGGAGTACACCTTCAGGTCCTGCCCGGAATTGGGCACGTATTCCTGGGCCAACAGCGGGCCCTCGTCGACCAGTTCGGCGGCAAGGGCGGCCAGGTCCTCGGGGCCGGACACCAGGTGCACGGCCCGGCCGGAGCTGCCGTCGGCGGGCTTGACCACGAGCGGGTAGCGGTCGGCGGGGATCGCGCCGAGCAGGTCCGGGATCGCGGCGAACCAGGTGTCCGGCATGGGCAGCCCGTGGGCGCGCGCGATCACCGCGGCCACCGCCTTGTCGCGGACGGACCGGATCGAACGCGCGTCGTTGATCGTGGTGAGCCCGAGCGCCGCCGCGGCCTCCAGCAGACCCAGTCCCGGGCCGCCGGAGACGGTCTTGAGCACCCACGCATCGTGCGAGCCGGCCCGGATCAGGTCGGTCAGGCCGATCAGCGAGCTGCCGGGACGCACGATGTCGACGTGGTGCCCCCACGCGTCGAGCTGTCGGATCACGTCGAGCGGCATGCCGTCATGGCGGTAGTGCTCCTCGACCAGGAAGGCCAGTTTCATCGATTTCCCCCCGGGACGGCCGCCGTTCCCCCATCCGGCAGAACTTTGACGGCACAGCATGCCACGCGTGCCGCGGACGACCGGCACACACCCCACCAAACTCCGCGCGTGACCACCATCATGGGCCATTTGGGGGACGATTCCTCATCGCCCCAGACTAGAGAGGAATCCAGCCCTCCGCTCGACCCCCGGCATAGAGCAGGTCAAACCCCACACAGCAGAACCACCCACGGTCCGATTCGTGCACAAGGGGACGATCGGCGGCACGAATGCGTGCTGCGCCGGGTCGCGGCCGTCGACGCGGTATGGATCAGCCCGGCCGGCAAGTGGGCGCGCCCAAGGGGTCGAGGGCCGCCTCCGCGCCCGGCGCGGACCATGCGGCGGCGTGTACCGGGTTGCGGAAACGGTCGGTCGGGCGAAGAGCGCCGCCGCCGTGTCGTGGGTACGGGCTCGGCGGTACACAAGGCCGAGCGGGATCGGCGACCGCGAGGGTCGAGCAGGTCGCGGACGTGTGGGCGCCACCCTGCGGGCGCCCGTCAGTGGAGTGTGGTGATCGCGACGGTCGTGATCACCACACCCGGTGGCCCTCGCCGAGTCGGCATCGGGATCAATAGGGCATCGGGCGCCCGGATGGTGTGCGCAGATCCGCCGGCGGCTGCGGCCGCGGGGAAACGGGGCGTTTGACGATCCTGATCCGTGTCATGGCCGCGTCCTCCTGGTCGTTCCCGGTCCGGCGCAGAGGCCGCGGTGTACGCCACGCGCGCCACCTGCTCCTTCGATACCCATCCGGACGCCCCGAACCCTCCGCCGACGGCGAACAACCCGTCACTTTGCCCGCCAAGACCCCAATTCCCCGACCCGGAGGGCGAAATCGGGCCGTCGGACCGCGCCGGCGGCACGGTCCACCCGCCCGATCCGGGCAACTCGACCGCGAAGGGGAGCAGTTCGTGCAGCCCAGGCGGGTGGCGAACCGCGTACGACCCCCGATCCGAGCTGGTGGGCACCCATGGATATAGTGAGTTTGGATTTCCAACCCAGTTGGGAGGTGCCGGTATGGAGCAGGCAGGGGCGGTGGTGGCGCAGGCGGCCTCCTCGTCGGTGCGCGAGTTCACGGTGGACCGGTCGTGGTGGTCGTGGGAGGGCGCGCACGGCGGGAGCCTGGTGGCGCTCGCGCTGGAGGCGATGCGGGACGACGTGGTCGCGCGGTCGGGCCCGGATCGGTCCGTGCGGACGATCAACGCGCACTTCCTCAGGCCGGTGGACGAACGCCCCTTCCGGCTGGCCGGCACGGTTGAGCATGCCGGCCGGGGCAGTTCGGTCGCCTCGTTCCGCGCCGCGCAGGAGGGCGCCCCGGTGCTGTTCGGCTCGGCCGTCTTCGGCGCCCGGCGTCCCGGGCCGGACGAGGCCGGCTCCCCCGCGCCCACCGTGCCGCCGCCGGACCGCTGCGACCTGCTCGCCCTGCCGCCCGGCCTGGTCGCGTTCGGGGACCACCTGGAGATCCGCCCGGCCGGGCCGAACCTGCCGCTGTCCGGCGCCGCCGACCCGGAGTTGCTCGCGTGGATCCGGTTCGCCGACCGGCGCGCACTGGACGCGGCGGCCGTGGTGATCCTGGCGGACGCCCTGCCGCCCGCGCTGTTCGCCCGGTGGACCCGGCCCAGGGCGGCCCCGTCGGCCGAGTTGACGGTGCACTTCGGCAACGCGCTCGACGACGGCCCGGTGTCCGGCTGGGCGCTGGTGCGGATGCGCACCGAGCACGCCGGCAACGGCTGGGCCCTGGACGACAGCGCGGTATGGACGGGGGACGGACGCCTGCTCGCCCTGGGCCGCCAGGCCCGCCGGGTCCTGGCCGATCGGAGCGCGCCGGATCCGGCCGGCGGAGGCGCCCGACCGCCGCAGCCCCGTTGAACGTCGAGATCCCGCCTGCCCGTTCGTCGGGGCAGGCGGGATCTCGGTGGTCGGGCGAGAGTGCGCTCAGCCGCGCGGCACGTTGCGCTGCGCGGTCTCGACGACGCCGGTGACGTGGGCCGGGGTCATCTGGAGCAGCCCGCCGACCTGGTCGAGCAGGGCCCGCTCGGCGGAGCCGATGCCGCCGTCGGCCGCAGCGATCAGGGCCGCCCTGGAGAGCAGCCATTCCCGGCCCTGCGGCTGGAGTTGGTCGCCGAGCGGGACCAGGATCGGCGGCAGGTCGACCGGCGCGCCGGCCAGGTCGGCGTCCAGTTGGGCGACCGTGTACCCGGCCACGCCCGCCTCGGCCACGACACCCGCGGCCACGGTGCGGGCCGCGGTGGACGGCATGCCCGTCACCCGCAGTACGGCCACCGCCAACGCCCGCATGCCCTGAGCGAGTTGCGCGGAGATCTGGGCGCTGGTCGCGCCCTGCAACACGGTGTCGTGGAAGGTGCCGCCGCACGTCGCGCACTCGACGTGGGTGCCCTGTTGCTTGAACGGGAAGATCGGGATGAAGAACAGGGTGAACCAGCGGCGGGCCTGCTTGAGGTGATACTGCCGATCGCCTCCGCACTGCGGGCAGTGGAAGACACCCCCCGAAAGTGTTCTGAATATGGTCTTGAAACCCCAGATGAGCATGTTCTCGATTCCCCGTCGTCGCGTTGGCCGGCACGATGCTCCCACACCGCCACGACAGGTCTCCGATGGGTATCCGACCGCACCGGACCTGACCGCGTGGGCCGAACACGCACGCGCGCGCCCGCGCACCCGCGCGGCACGCGCCCGACGAACCGGGTGCGCCGCCGCACGCCCGCCCGGGCAACCGCTCCATCGCTCGACGCACCGCCCCCGATCGACTGCCGTGTCGGCCGCGCGGCAAAGCCTTCAAGACCATAGAAGTGTCACATGTGAAATGGTACCGTCCTTCGAAACCAGGCGACGACGATTCGGGGCACACGGTGGAGCGGCAGCAGGAGACCGACGGGATCGAAAGTCACGACCGTGAGGTGTCGGCCGCGCTGGCCGAGTCCTTCCGGCAGGGATGGGCGGATACCAGCCGGAAGTTGCCTCCCCTACCCGGGGCGGCGTACGCGGCCAAGCGGCGCGCGGCGCTGTCCGAGCGTTTTCCCGGCGAGCGCATCGTGGTCCCGTCGGGCGGGTTGAAGACCCGCAGCAACGACTTCGACTACACGTTCCGTCCGCACTCGGCGTTCGTACACCTCACCGCCGAGCAGGGCACCCAGGCGGTTCCCGACAGCGTGCTGGTCTTCGAGCCCACCGGGACCGGACACTCGGTCGTGTTGTTCACCCGGCAGCGCTCCCCGCGCGGCGGACCGGGCGGCGCGGAGCTGTACAGCGACCGGCATCACGGCGAGTTCTGGGTCGGCCGCCGACGCACGCTGTCGGAGACCTCGGACGCGCTCGGGATCGAGGCCGCCCCGCGCGAGAACCTGGAACGTGCCCTCGGCGCGAACGTGCCGACCCGGGTGGTACGCGGCGAGGACACGCTCGTCGACGCGCTGATCCCGGCGGCGCGGCCGGCCGAGGCGGAGGCCGAACTGATCACCTGGCTGTCGGAGTCGCGACTGGTCAAGGACGAGTGGGAGATCGAACAGATGCGCGCGGCCGTGGACTACACGGTCGCCGGATTCCACGACGTGGTCGGCGAGCTGCGGCATGCCACGACCCTGGCCCGGGGCGAGCGCTGGGTCGAGGGCACGTTCAACCGGCGGGCCCGCCTGGAGGGTTACGGCCTGGGCTTCGAGACCATCGCGGCGGCCGGCGCGCACGCGTGCGTCCTGCACTGGATGCACAACGACGGCCCGGTGCGCGACGGCGAGCTGCTGCTCCTGGACGCCGGGATCGAGGCCGACTCCTTCTACACCGGCGACGTCACCCGCACCCTGCCGGTCAACGGACGCTTCAGCGACGTGCAACGCCGGGTCTACGACCTGGTGTTCGCAGCCCAGTCGGCCGGCATCGCGGCACTGCGCCCGGGCGCGCCGTTCGGCGACTTCCACGACGCCGCGATGCGCGTGGTCGCCGAAGGGCTGGATGACTGGGGCCTGTTGCCCGGCGGCGCGGAGGCCGCGCTCGCGCCCGGCTCGGGGTTGTACCGCCGCTTCACCATCTGCGGCTCCGGCCACATGCTCGGCCTGGACTGCCACGACTGCGCGGCGGCCCGCCGGCAGAACTACCTGGGCGGCACCCTGGAGGCCGGCCACGTGCTCACCGTCGAGCCCGGTCTGTACTTCCAGCCGGACGATCTGACCATCCCGGAGGAACTGCGCGGCATCGGGGTCCGGATCGAGGACGACTTCCTGATCACGGCCGACGGGGCGCTGTGTCTGTCCGCCGGACTGCCGCGCGGCGCGGACGAGGTCGAGTCCTGGATGGCGTCGCTGCGATGACCACGCGCCGCCCGCTGGTGGATCAGGTAGGCGGACAGTTACGGCGGGCCGGCGCGGTGGCGGTGGTCGGGCCCACCGGGTTCGGCAAGTCGCAGGTCCTGGACGACGTTTGCACCGCGTGGCAGGCGGCCGGGGATCCGGTGGTGCGGCTCAGTTCGGCCCGCGCCGACGCGCAGATCGCCTACGCGCCGCTGATGGACCTGTTCTCCGCGTGTCCGGCCGAGGTGCGCGGCGAACTGTCCGACCTCCAGCGGTCGGCGATGGACTGGGTGCTGCGCCGGGTGGGCGGGCCCGAGCCGGACACCACCACCTTCCGGGTCACCGTGTTGTCCTGCCTGCATGCCTGGGGGCGGCGGGCCAGGCCGCTGCTCGCCGCCGACGACGTGCAGTGGTGGGGGCCGGGCAGCCTGGACGTGTTCGGGTTCGCGGCGCGGCGCAGCCGGGGCAGTGTCTCGCTGCTCGCCGCGTTGCGCCCGGACGGGCCGTCGCCGCACGACGTGCTCGGCGGCGGTGCGGTCGAGATCGGCATCCCGCCGCTGGGGCCGCAGGAATCGGTCGCGGTGGTGCGCTCGTTCGGCATCCCGCTGCGTGCCGCCGCCCGGATCCACACGGCGACCGGCGGCAGTCCGCGCCTGGTCTCGGACATCGCCGCCGGGCTGGCCCGCGCCGGGATCACGATCAGCGCCCTGGACGCCACGCCGCTGGCCCCGTACGCGCGCCACGCGATGCGCGCCCGGTTGGCCGATCTGGCCGAACCGGTCCGCCGGGTATTGCTGTTGGCCGCTCTCGCGGCGGATCCCACGCCGGCCGGTGTGCGTCGCGCCGCGGGGTCGTCGGCCGAGGCCGCGCTGGCCGCCGCGGAGGCGGCGGGGGTGGTTCGGGTGACGGCCGGGGCGGTGGTCTTCGCCGCGCCGGTGCTGCGGGAGGGGATCGTCGCCGAGGCGGGCGGCGAGGCGGTACGCCGGGCGCACCGGGTGTTGGCGGCGGCCTCGCTCGCGGCCGACGACCGGGCCTGGCACGCGGCGTGCGCGCTGGGCGCGACCGAGACCGCGCCGGACCTCGTGCCGGGCCTCGCCGACGCCGCGGCGACCGCACGGGGGCGCGGCGACCACATCCGGGCCGCCGAGTTCGCACTCCTCGCGGTCGACCGGGCCGGCGGCAACCGCCCGGACCTGCTCGTGTCCGCCGCCCGGGACGCCGAGGCGGCCGGGCGCTTCGACCTGGCCCGCACGGCCCTGGACCGCCTGGTCCGCACCCGGGCCGGACCGGCGGCACGCGCCCGGGCCCGATTCGCCGTCCTCGACGCCGCCGGGCGAGGCGCCGCCCTGCTCGCCGACGTCGCCGCGCAGGCCTTGGCCGACGCCACCGCCGCCGCCGATCCGGCGCTGGTCTCGGCGGCCCATCTGCGGCTGGCCTGGAGCGCGCACCTGGACCGGGGATATCCCGCCGACGCCCTCACCCACGCGGAGCACGCGGTGGCGTGGGCCGAACGCGCCGGGGACCCGGCTGGCCGAGCCGCCGCACTGACCATGGCGGCCCGGATCCAGCAGGGCCGGGGCACTCCGGACCACGTCGACACGCTGCGCCGCGCCCTGGCGGCGGGCGCGGAGGCAGAGGCTGAGGCGACCAGCGGGCGCGACCCGGAAGGAAGGCGCCCCGCGCCCCTGCGCCGGATACCGGAACGCGGTGGCGAGGACGCTCCGGAGTCCCGGGGCGGCATCGCCCCGGCCCCGGGCACCGGGCACGGCCCGAACCCCGGCCCGGGCGCTTCCCCCGCCCCGGGCCCGGCCTCCACCACCGCCGACCACGGCCCCGCCCCGACCACCGCCGGAGCCCGGATCATCCACGACCCCCGGCGTGTGGCCCTCTGCTTCGCGCTTCTGGAGGGTCGCCCCGCCGAGGCCGAGCGCCTGCTCGGCCGGCTCCGCCCGCTGGTCGGCGGCGGCAACGGCCCCGCCGACCTGGTCCGGCTGCTCGGCAGCGCGGTGCAACTCCACGCGCACACCGGCGACGGCCGCGCCGCCCGGGAGGAGGCCGCCCGGCTCGTGGCGCTGGCCCGGGACGTGGGCGCCTCCCCCGGCCCGCCGTGGTACGCGGCGGCCACCGCCGAACTCGCCGGCGGCTCTCTGGAACAGGCGCTCGGTTACGCCGAGTTGGGCCTGGCCGCCTCGGAGGAGGAGACGGATTCGGTATTCGCCGCGCACTGCCTGCACCTGTCCGGCGCCGTCCGCCTGTTCCGGCGCGACACCGCCGGCGCACTTGCCGATCTGCTCCGGGTCCGGGACCTGACCCGGGAGTTGTGCATCGGGGACCCGGCCGCGATCCCCTACCACGCCGACCTCGCCGAGGCCCTGGTCGCCGCCGGCGACGTCGAGGCCGCGACCCGGACGGTGGCGGACGTGCGGGGTCGCGCAGAGGAGTTGGCGCGGCGGAGCGTACTGGCCGCGCTGGACCGGGCCGAGGCGCTGTGCCACGCGGCGGCGGGCCGGTTCACCCCCGCCGAGGAGTTGTTGACCGCAGCGCTCGCCGGCTTCGAGCGCCTGGCCTATCCGCTGGAGTGCGGCCGGGTCCTGCTGGCCCGGTCGGCCGTCGAATATCGGCGCCGCCGCCCGGCCCGGGCCCGGGAGTCGTACGCCGAGGCCGAGGCGGTCTTCCGCGCCGCGGGCGCACCGCTGTGGGCGCCCGCCCCGCCGGAACGCGCCGGTGCGCCGGCCGGGCTCGCGGGGCTGACCGAGGCGGAGCAGCGGATCGTCGACTTGGTCGCCGACGGCCGCGGCAACCGCGACATCGCGAACTCCCTCTACGTCAGCGTCAAGACCGTCGAGGCGATGCTGACCCGGATCTACCGCAAGCTCGGGGTGCGCTCCCGGGTCCAGTTGGTGGCGCTCGTACACCGGGAACTCACCGAACTCGGGCACCGGGACGGGCGTCGGACCCCGAACGACCCACCACCGTCCGCGGTCAGTCGGTGAAGGCCCAGGACACCGCCCCCCGGGAGGCGTTGACCACCGTGGACGCGGCCGAGGCCCGAACCAACGCCCCGTTCGTACGGTCGCCGTAGGCGTAGACGCCGAGCACGAACCGGTGTGTGGCGGTGCTGCCGTCGGCGGTCGGCAGGTCAAGCGTGGCCGCGCGCACCATACGCTGCGCGGTCCAGGTGCCGACGCCGTCGGCCACGATCCGGGCGCGCAGCGCGGGCTCGGAGTGTTCGGCGCCGATCAGCACACCGTCGCCGCCGTAGCTGTAGCTGTGCTTGAAGACGTAGTCGGCGCGGGCGGCCAGCACGTCGTCGAGAGTGTCCGGGTCGAGGTCGAAGGTGGTGGGCACGTAGCGGCGCACCGTCTCGCGTTCGTCGGCGTCCAACAGGTGCGCCAGGCCGGGATCGCACAGCAGCGAGAACCACCGGCGGTGCATGCCCAGTTCCGCCTCGAACAGGGACGTGACGGTGGCGCCGCTGTCGGCGACCGACTTGAGGAAGGTGCCCTCGTCGTCGGTGTCGCCGAAGGTGATCAGCCGGTGCACGAGGGTCTTGCGGGCCTGCTCCGGGCGCAGCCACTGTGCCGGATAGGTGGTCTCGTCGCGGTAGGCGACCTCGAGGTCGGGTGCGAGCAGCCGCAGATAGTCCATCAGGGGTTGGTCCCGGCCGTAGCCGCGTCGGGCGTGCCGCACGCAGTCGAGCACGACCACGCGTTCCAGGCCCAGCCGGTTGCACTGGTCCACGTAGTGCAGGGCCAGGTCCAGAAACGGCGATCCGCCCGCGACGGGGCGGCCGAGCAGGTCGGCGTACAACTTCGCGCTGTGGTGGCACTCGCCGGCGCCGACACCGGAGAAGGTGTTCAACTCGCAGAAGGCATAGCCGGTTTCGGTGGGGATGATGTCGGCGCGGGCCAGCGCGAGGCCCGGGCCCAGCCGGGCGCAGTCGATGTGTCCGGCCATCGCCGCCGGGATGTGGAAGGTCTCGGCCAGTTCGGTGGGCGACAACGTCGCGCATACGTGCCGCATCACCTTCTCGTGCGCCGAGACCAACCGGGCGGTGGCGGTGCGCAGTTCGTCGTGGGTGTCGCGGTCCATCCGGAAGTGTGTGGGCAGGGTCGGGAAGAGGAAGCCGAGATCGCGCAGGTGCCGGTCGGAGGCGGCGCGGGCCAGGGCGAGTTCATCGGGTTTGTGGGCGGCGGACAACTCGGTCAGGAAGGGGCGGTTCTCAGCGGCGAACATCGGCGGGCTCCGCATCGGGATCGGGTCGACGGCGCGTGGCGTCCGGGCCGGTCCCGAACGCCGGCGGCCGGACGTCGCGGCGGCCGAACGCGGCCTCGATCGCCGCGCCCGCCCGGAACAGGTCCGCCTCGCCGAACTCGCGGCCCACCAGCTGCAATCCGATCGGCAGGCCGTTGCCGGCGAATCCGATCGGGAGCGACATGGCCGGATGCCCGGTGACGGCGAACGGGATCGTCTGCATGTCGTTGGCCAACCTCGGTGGCGGCCAGTCGGTGGGAAAGTCGTCGAACCGGGACGCGGTGGCCTGGCCGCAGGCGGTGATCAACACGTCGTGCTCGGCGAACACCCGGTGCCGGAAGTCCTCGACGAGTTGCCCGCGCACCGCCAAAGCGCGCAGCAGGTCGCTCGCGCCGATCCCGGCTCCGGGCATCAGCTTCTGGTAGGTGTAGCGCCCGTAGGACCAGGGGAATCCGCGCAGATTGTGCTCGTGTACGGCGAAGCCCTCGGCCGCCAGGATGATCCGCCCGCAAGCGTTGAGCGTTTCGTAGGGCGGGAGTTCGCACTCCTCGACGATCGCGCCGAGCTGGTCGAGGTGGGTCAGGGCACGTTCGATGCCCGCGACGATCTCCGGGCGGGTGGCCGGGTCGGCGGCGTACCAGGCGGTCGAGTACGCCACCCGCAACCCCTTCACGTCCCCGTCGAGTCGATCCGGCCCCTCCCCCACCGGCGCGTCGCGGGTACGTGGATCACGGGCATCGGGGCCGGTCACGGCCCGGAACGCCGCCGCGGTGTCGGCGACCGTCCAGCCCAGCGGCCCGAAGTGGTCCATGGTGTACGACAGCGGGGTGGCGCCGTGGCCGGAGACGCTGCCGTAGGTCGGCTTGAGGCCGACCACCCCGCAGTGGAACGCCGGCCCGCGAATCGAGCCGGCGGTGTCCGACCCGAACGCGACGCGCAGGAACCCGGCGGCCACCGCGACCCCCGCGCCCGAGGACGAACCGCTCGGGATGTGCTCGGGGTTCCACGGATTGACCGCCGCCGGGAAGGGCAGGTCCCGGCTCGGTCCGCCGAGCGCGAACTCGTAGGTGGCCAGCTTGCCCAGCAGCACCGCGCCGCCGGCCCGCAGCCGGGCCTCGACGGCGCTGTCCTCGGCGGCCGTGTCGGACACGGTCAGCCACGACTGATTGGTGGTCGGCACCCCCTCGGCCGCGAAGATGTCCTTGAGCGCATACGGGATGCCGTGCAGCGGGCCGCGATCGTGGCCCGCGCGCAGGTCCAGGTCGGCCTGCCGAGCGCGGCGCAGCGCCTGCTCGCGCAGGACCAGGACGAAGGCGTGCAGCGTCGCGTCGTGCGCCTCGATCCGGCTCAGCGCGTGCTCCACGAGGTCCACCGAGGTGAGCCGCCCGGCCCGCAGCAGGGCGCCGGCCTCCGCGACGGAGAGCGCGGCGAGCCCGCCGGGACGGGACGGGACGGTGTCGGGCACGGTCTCGGGTTCAGACATCGGCGCTCCCCCTTTCCCTTTCGCGCAGCAGCTCCATTTGCGCCCGCAGTGAGCGGTAGCCGGCCAGGACGCCCGGGGCCAGGTCCGGCGGCATGTCGATACCGAGCCGTGCGAGCGCGACGGCGAACTCCCGATCGGCCACCTCGCCGGCGCGCTCGGCGCCGGTCGCGGCGGAGTCCGCGCTCACGCCGCGCGGCCGTCGTCGCCGGGCAGGCGCGGGCCCGCCTCGCGTTGCGCGGCCAGCCACGCCTCGACGTCGGCCGCCGCGACCGGCAGCGCGTCCGACATCACCCGCGCGCCGTCGGCCGTCACCCGTACGTCGTCCTCGATCCGCACGCCGATCCCGCGCAGCCCCTCCGGAACCAGTTCGTCGTGCGGTTGCAGGTAGATGCCCGGTTCCATGGTGAGCACATGGCGCTCGCGCAGCACGCCCTGGGCGTAGTGCTCGGGCCGTGCGTGGCCGCAGTCGTGCACGTCCAGGCCGAGCATGTGGCCGAACGCGGCCAGCGTCCACCGCCGGTACGGCTGCCGCTTGTCGGCGAGCGCCTCCTCCACGCCGACCTTGACCAAGCCCAGGTCGCGCAGCCCCTCGATCTGTACCCGCTTGCAGGCCAGATCGATGTCCTCGAACGCGACCCCGGGGGCGATCGCGGCCAGGCCGGCGTCGCGCGCCGCGTGCACGATGTCGTAGACGTCCCGCTCGGCGGCGCTGAACCCGCCCGACACCGGCCAGGTCCGGGTCACGTCGGCCGTGTAGCAACTGCGCGCCTCGGCGCCCATGTCCATCAGCAGGAGCCCGTCCGGCCGCACCTCGCCGTCGTTGCGGATCCAGTGCAGGGTGGTGGCGTGCGCGCCGGCGGCAACGATCGAGGCGTAGCCCACACCGTTGCCGTCGTGTCGCGCCCGGGTGGCGAAGATTCCCTCCAACAGCCGCTCGGAGACGGCGCGTGCGCTCGGCAACACGCGGGCGACGTCCTCGAAGCCGCGCACGGTGATGTCGACGGCCTCCTGAAGCTGTGCCAGCTCCCAGTCGTCCTTGGGCAACCGCAGTTCGGCCAGCACGCTCGCCAACAGCGCGTCCCGGACGGCGTTCTCGGCGGTCGCGGGCAACAACTCCCGGTCGATGCCCGTGTCGTAGCCGCGCAGGACCCGCACGGGGCCGGTGATCCGGCCCAGCACCGTGGGGAGTTCGCCGATCGGGCGCGCCTGTACGCCCAGTACTGCGGACTTCTCCTCCGGCGACAGGCAGCGCCCCTGCCAGACCTCGCCGAGGATGCGGTCCAGGTAGCCGACGCCCGACGCCGGGCCGTGCCGGGGGTCGACGTACAACACCGCGTCGTGGCCGCCGCCGATCGGGTGCAGGACCAGTACCGAGTTCGGGTCCTGATCCGCCGTCAGCCAGATCAGGTCGCTGCCGCCCCGGAACGGGTAGGGCGCGCCGTAGCTGCGCCATTGGATGCGCCCGGTCGGCACCACCAGGGTCTCGCCCGGGAAGGCGTGCGACAGTGCGGCGCGCCGGGCGGCGGTTCGCTCCGCGTGCGGCACGGGGACGAGTGTCGTCTCCTGCTCGCGCCAGTTGCCCGTCATGTAGTCGACGAACGCGGCGGGGATGTCGTTGTCGTGCGCCCCGGTGAGTTCTTCCTTGCCGACGTTTCCCACGTGCGGTCTTCCCTTCGAAACGATCGGTGATCGGTGATCGGCGATCAGCGGTACGGGCGCGCCAGATGGGCGCAGGTGATCAGGTCGAGTGCGGCGTGGCCGGTGGAGCTGAACACGGTCGGGCGGCCGGCCAGGCCGGGGTGGTCACCGGTTTCCAGGGCCTCCAGGTCGAGCGCCGTACGGTGGATCACGCCGGCTTCGGCGACGGCGGTCTCGATCGATTCGACGACGACGGTGGCGGAGGCGAGCAGTTCGCGGGAGACCTCGCGTGAGGTCGTGGTGTGCGCGCCCATGCAATTGATGTGCACATGCGCGGGGAGGTCCGCGGCGATCGGCAGCGGGTCCACCGAGGTGGTCGCCGTGGCCACCACGTCGGCCCCCGAGGTGGCCTCCGCCGCCGACGCGCACACCAGGGCCCGGGCCCGCCCGGCGGCCCGGATCCGCGCGCACAGCGCCTCGGCGTGCGCGGGGGTGCGGGAGTGGACCCGTACGAGTGCGATGTCGCGTACGGCACGGACGCCGAGGTATTGCTGCCACGCCTGGACGCCGGCGCCGACGATGCCGAGCACGGCCGCGTCGGGAGCGGCGCAGCGGTCGGTGACCACGGCGGTCACCGCGGCGCACTTGAGGTTGGTGACGAGCGCGCCGTCCAGGACCGTGAGCAGTGCACCGGTCGAGGTGGCGAAGACCGGGACCACGGAGGTCACGGTCGATCCGGGTCCGTGCGCGATGGTGGCGACCTTGGCGATGTAGAGGCCGAGGTCGGTGGAAACGGCGGGCATGGACAGGTACTTCACGCCGCGCGCGTCCTCGACGGTCTGCCGCAGCGGTACGGTCATCCGCCGTACCGCACCGCTGTGCAGTGCCTCGCGGATCAGCCCGGCCACGGCGGTGACGTCGGCGGTCGCGACGTCGGTGTGCACGCGGGTCATCCCAGCCCCGCCAGGATGTCCGCGAGGTCGTCGGCGAACCGCTCGGTCAGCGCCGTCGGCATGTCCCCGCGCAGCATCATCCGCACGCCGGCCTGGTTGCGCGGCACGATCGGGAAGAACATCGCGGAGCAGTAGTAGCCGCGCCGGTACAACTCGGTGGACAGCCGTACCGCGCGGTCGTTGTCGCCGACGGTGACGAACTTGATGTGTGATCCGGTGCCCCGGAGGTCGTGTCCGCGCAGGCGCTCGTCGAACAGCGCGATGTTGCGGGACAGTTGCCGCTGTCGGCGGCGAAGTTCCGGGCTCCGGTGCAGGTCCAGGGCACCCAGGGTGGTGCCGACCGCAGCCGTGCGCAGCCCCTGTGACCAGGCCAGCGGTCCGGACCGGTAGAGGAATTCGAAGACGTCGCGCTCGCCGATCATCGCGATGCCGCCGGTGCTGCCGAAGGCCTTGGCGATCGAGGCGACGATCAGGGTCCGGGAGCCGAGGTCGGGGAACACGGGGCGGGCGTACCCCTCGCCGCGATCGCCCAGCGCGGACAGCGCGTGTGAGTCGTCGAGGTAGACGAACATACCGTAGCGATCCTGGAGTTCGCGGATCCCGGCCAGGTCGGCCTGCCCGCCGACCGAGTAGACGCCCTCGCAGACGTAGGCGACGCGCGGGTGGCGTTTGCAGACGTCCTCCAGGAACTGCATGTCGTTGTGCGGGCAGGTGAGCACGAGCGTCTCGTCGGCGACGATCGGCTTGAGGAAGTTCATCGAAAAGTGCGCGAACCGGTCGAAGACCACGACCAGCGGTTCGCCGTCGGTGAGATGGCCGGAGGCGAGCAGCGGCAGGATCGCCGCGCTGAGCACGCCGCAGGACACCGACGGCAATACGTGCGCCCCGAAGTGCTCGGCCAGTTCCGCTTCGAGGCGTTCCAGGATGCCGAGTCGTATGCGGAACTCGCCCATGGACAGGCCGGTGATGCGCTCCTCGGCGAGCGCGGCGCGGCCCGCCTCGATCACCGCGGGGTGGCTGTTGAACCCCAGGTACGAGCACGACGACAGGTTGGCGAACTCGTGGCCGGAGCTCAGCTCGCGCAGCCGGTTCTGGCCGTCGACGGCCTCGACGACCAGGCCGAGCATGCCGTTCTTCTCGGACAACCCCCAGGCGGCCTCGGCCGCGGGCACCATCGTGCGGTTGTTGCGGAAGCGGTGTGGTCCGACGACGTCCTCGCTCACCGGCCCGCCCCGCTTCGGGAGCGAAGCCAGTCCCCGAGCCGGTCGATGGCCTCGCGTGCCTTGGCCAGGCGGGCGTAGTGCAGGTGCCACACGTGCACCATGCCGGGCCACACTTCCAGCACCCCGGTGGAGCCGGCCCGGTCGAGCGCGCCGACGAAACGCTGCGCGTCGCTGAGCAGGATCTCCCGGCTGCCGACCTGGACGAGAATCGGCGGCAGTCCGCTCGGATCGGCGTACAGGGGTGATGCGTACGGGGTCGTGGGCGCGGCACCGGCCAGGTAGGACCGGGTGACCAGGGCGACCACGTCCGCACTGACCAGGGGGTCCTCGGCGGCCAGGGTGCGGTAGGTCTCACCCGAGGCGGTCAAGTCGGTCCAGGGCGACACGCACGCCGCCGCGGCGGGCAGCGGCAGGCCCAGGTCGCGGGCCTTGAGCAGGGTCGTCAGGGTCAGCCCGCCGCCGGCCGAGTCGCCCGCGAACACCACGTCCGAGGGGGCCACGCCGTCGGCGAGGAGTTCGCGATAGGCCGCCACCGCGTCGTCCAACGCGGCGGGGTAGGGGTGTTCCGGGGCGCGCCGGTAGTCGACGAAGAACATCCGGCACCGGGTCGCCCGGGCCAGCTCCGCGACCATGCCGCCGTGGCTGCGCAACGATCCGTACACGTAGCCGCCGCCGTGCAGGTAGAGACCGGTGCGGGTGCCCTCCGCGTTCGGCGGGGTGAGCAGGTATCCGCCGGCTCGCACCGTCACCTCGACGTCGGCGGCGATCGGCGTGCCCCAGGTGTCGTAGTGCACCCGGGCCTCGTCGATGTCCTCGGGCCAGTCGCGCTCCGTGAGCACCGCGAGCAGCGCCTCCAGTTCGCTCGTGTCCCGCTCCGACATCGTGGGCACGCCGGTCGCGGTGCGCTCGGCGGTCATCGCGCGTTCCCCCCGTCGGCGCCGACCGGTTCCACGCCTCGGTGGTAGCGCTCGTGCGCGGCCTCGTCGGGAACCTCCAGACCCGGCGCGGGCACCTCCAGGCGGTAGTGGGCGTACCACTTCGCCAGTTCGTCGGCGTCCGGGAACTGGTACTCCAGGTGCCGGATGGGCCGGCGCGAGGGCTGCTGCGCGTCGACCGGTCGCGGGGCCGAACCGGCGTGCGCCAGTCCGCCGTCCACCTCGTTGAACAGCACGATCATCACCAGGTCGGCGTCCAGGTCGACGTCCGCGGCGGCGGCGTAGTCGGCGAGGATGCGCTCGGCGTGCTCCTCCTTGACCGCCACGTTGAAGCTGTGCGGCATCAGCTCGATCAGATCCGCGGGCGAGACCTCCGCGTCGCGGAGGTAGGCGCGGGTGTCGCAGATCACCGGCAGGCCGCCCGCGATGTTGAGGTTGGGTCCGTAGATGTTGGCGATCAACGGGGTCGCGGCATCGAAGTGCACACACTTGGTGGTCAGGAACTCACGGGCGGTGGTGTGGTCGTCGTTCGGGGTGAAGTGCCGGTTCTTGTTGAATCCGTCCACGTCCATCCCGGCGATCCGGTCGTAGCCGATCGACACGGGACTGAACGCGGCTACGTCCACCCGTTCGCCGAAGGCGCGGAACAACGATTCGAGGTAGTCGCGGGCGACCGCGGCGTGGTGCTCGTCGTGGACGTCCAGACCGTGGCCGGCCAGGGTCCGCGCGACGCCGCGGCAGACCGCGACACCGTGGCCCTCGGCAACCAACTTCACCAGCTCGTCGACGAGTTCGTCACCGACGGCGTGCAACCGGCCGTCCACGTACTCCGTGCGGTAGGCCGACACGTCGACGATCGTGTCCTGCGGCAGGATCTTCACTGGGATCTCCCGATTCACGAGTGCGGGTTACGAGGCGGCGTCGGGTTACGACGCGGCGTCGGCGTCGGCCGTGTGCAGGGCGAGCATGCGGCGGGCGCGCAGCACGAACGGCGGGGCGAGCACGCGGTCCTTCTCGACCGCGAAGCCGTAGGGCGTGCTGTCGTAGTCCGCCACCACACGCCGGTATTCGGCGAGTTCGTCCGCGCCGACCGCGAAGGTCGCGGCGATCACGTCCACCTGGCGGGGGTGGATCGCCGCCTTGCCGGTGAATCCGATGCTTCGGGCGGCCCGGCACTGGGCCTCGACCAGGTCCAGGTCGTGCAGTTCGAAGGAGTTGGTGTCGATGGCGGGCACCCGGTAGCGGGAAGCCGCGGCACACAACCGGGCCCGTGCGTGGTCGAGGTAGACCTCGCTCGGGGCGTACAACTCGGCGGTCAGATCGGCCTGTCCGAAGCACAGGCCGTCGCTGACCTCGGCGATCTCCAGAGCGTTCTCCACCGCGTCCACGGTCTCGATGAAGCTGCACACACTGGGCGGGCGCGAGGTGTGCGAGAGCAGTGAGCGATACACCGCCACGTCGCCCGCCCCGGCGATCTTCGGGATGAAGACCACGTCGACGGGGACGCCGCCGATCATCGCGTCGGCGTCGAGCAGGAACCGCATATCCGCCAGGCCGTCGTACGTGGCGATGGTGTTCACCCGCAGGCCGAGGGCGGGCAGTTCGGCCCGGGTCAGGTCGGCGCCGGCCAGGGCCTCGCGCGCCTCGACCTTGCGGGCCGGGTGGATGGAGTCCTCCAGGTCCAACACCAGCATGTCCGCGCGCATCCGGCCCGGTTCGGCCACCGATGCCACGCGCAGTGCGGGGGTGTAGAGCAGGCTCGCGTGCGCTCTCATCGCGCGCTCTCCCTTCCGAACAGCAGATTCATCTTCCGCAGCGAGAACTCCTCGTAGCGGATCGGTTCGTACCGGGGGGGTCGGTCCTTGACGAACGCGGGGAAGCAGTCGATGACGGTGTCGTCGTTGGCCAGCTTGAAGAACGCGATCGACTGCCTACGACGCACGTCCAGCCGGACCCGGTGTGGCGTGGAGACGTACTCGTCGTTGGACCAACGGGCCATCAGGTCACCGATGTTGACGATGAACGTGTCCTGTTCGCGCACGTCCACGTCCAGCCACTCGCCCGCGCGGTCGCGGATCTGCAGGCCCGGGCCGTCCTGGGTGAGCAGTGTGATCAGCGTGCCGTCGGTGTGCTGCCCCATGCCCTGGTCGTTGACGAACTCCGGGGCGATGCCCGGGTACAGGTGCGAGCGCAGCGAGTCGTTCGAGGTGTCGGTGCGGATCGCGAAGAAGTCGCGGGGCAGGTCCAGGGCCAGCGCGAGGAGTTCGGCGATCCGGTCGGACACGCTCTCGCAGGCCGCGAAGTACCGCTTCAGCGCGCCGCGCAGCGCCACGCCGTCCGGGTCGGCGGGGAACGGCAGTTCCTCGTCGTCGTCCAGGATCAGCCGGCCGACGCTGAACTTCTCCACGTAGTCGGACGGCATGCCGGCCCGGCCCGTGTACGCGTAGGCGTTCTCGGACAACAGCGCGCTGTATCCGTAGGGGCTGTAGTCGTTGTCGCCGCGCACCGTGCTGGTGCGCATCGCGAACTCGTGTTTGGTGTCGAGTGGGAGCCCGAAGAAGCGCAGCGAGGCGGCGTAGGCGTCGGTGAACACGTCGGTGGCGATGCCGTGGCCGCGCACGATGAAGAAGCCCGTGCCCTTGCAGGCCCGGGAGATCTCCTCGGCGACGGCGCGTTCGGCGTCGGCGTCCGTGCGGGCTGCCGTCAGGTCGACGACCGGGATCATCGGTCTTCCTTCCGTCGGGGGACGAGGATGGTCCGGTCGAAGGCGATCACGGTCACGCCGTCCTGGTTCAGGCCCGCGGTGTGCACGGTGACGATCCCCTCGTCGGGGCGGGTCTTCGACTCGCGTTTGGCGAGGATGCGGGTCCGGGCGTAGAGCGTGTCGCCGACGAACACGGGGGCGGACAGGCGCACCTTGTCCCAGCCGAGGTTGGCCACGCCCTTGGCGCTGATCGTGGCCACGGTCATCCCGTTGACGATGCCGAAGGTGACCAGGCTGGAAACCACGATGCGGCCGAAGCCGGTTTGTTCCGCGTATACGGCGTCGATGTGCAGGGGGTGCTGGTTGAGGCAGAGCAGCGAACTCCACACGTTGTCGGTCATGGTGATCGTGCGGCCGGGTCGGTGTTCGACGACCTCGTCGGGGACGAAGTCCTCGTACTCCAGGCCGCCGTCCTCCCGGTAGGTCCCGGGAGCGACGGTGTGGAAGGCGTTCGTCCTCATCGCGATGCTCCTCGTCCGCTCTCGGTGCGGCCGGTGTCGGGGCGGGCTCCCACGCCTGTTTCCGCGTCCGCGCCCGCGCGGCGCAGCGCGGAGCGGCCCGCGCGCAGGGCCGCGTCCGCGGCCCCGGCGGCAAGGCCGACGCCCCAGAACGCGGCGGTCGCCGTCGCGAGTTCCACGAAGCAGACGGTCGAGTCCTTCGCGTCGGCGACCAGCACTCGGGTGAACTCGACGCCGTACGCGGCGGCCAGCTCCTCGATCACCTCGTGCTCGTCGGCCGCGCCCCGGGAAACGGCGCTCGGGTCGGCGCAGTAGGTCTCCCGGAACAGCCGCCAGACGTCCTGCGGGTCCAGTTCGCGCCCGGTGGCGTCGGTGACGTCCTGGACCACGCCGGCGAAGTCACGGCGCAGGCCGACCGGCAGGTCCAGCCCCCAGCCGGCCTTGAGGACGTAGGCGATGCCGCCCTTGCCCGACTGGCTGTTCACCCGGATGATCGCCTCGTAGTCGCGGCCGACGTCCCGGGGGTCGATCGGCAGATACGGGACCTGCCACGGCGCGTTCGTCGGATCCCCGCCAGCCCGCTCGGCCAGTGCGGCCAAGCCCTTGGCGATGGCGTCCTGGTGGGTACCGGAGAAGGCGGTGTAGACGAGGTCGCCGGCGTACGGGTGTCGCGGGTGCACCGGCAGGCGGTTGCAGTCCTCGACGATCTCGCGGACCGCGTCGATGTCGGAGAGTTCCAGTTCCGGATCCACCCCGCGGCCGAAGAGGTTGAGCGCAAGGGTCACCAGGCACACGTTGCCGGTGCGCTCGCCGTTGCCGAACAGCGTGCCCTCGACCCGGTCCGCCCCGGCCATCAGGGCCAGTTCGGCGGAGGCGACGGCGGTGCCCCGGTCGTTGTGCGGGTGCACGGACAACACGATCGAGTCGCGGCGGTCCAGGTTGCGGTGCATCCACTCGATCTGGTCGGCGAACACGTTGGGCGAGTGGGTCTCCACGGTGGTCGGGAGGTTGAGCACGAGCGGCCGGTCCGGGCACGCGTCGACGACGGCGGCCACCCGGTCGGCGATCTCCAGGGCGAAGTCCGGCTCGGTGACGTTGAACGTCTCGGGCGAGTACTCGAAGCGGATGTCCGCGCCGGTCTCCCGCTCCGCGAGCCGCACCAGGTCCTCCGCACCGGTGACGGCCATCCGCAACACCTCGGCGCGCGACATGCCGAACACCACGTCGCGCCACAGGCACGCCGTCGCGTGGCACAAATGCACCACCGCACGTTCGGCGCCGCGAATGGCGTCGAAGGTGCGCTCGACGAGTTCGGTTCTGGCCGGGGTGAAAACCGATACGGTGACGTCGTCCGGAATTCCGTTCTTGATCACCAGTTCGCGGACGAAGTCGAAATCGTCGACGCTCGCCGCCGGATATCCGATCTCGATGTCCTTGAAACCGAGCCCGACCAGCAGGTCGAACATGCGCTTCTTCCGGTGCAGGTCCATGGGCTCGGCCAGGGCCTGGTTCCCGTCCCTGAGGTCGACCGACGCCCACACCGGCGCACGGTCGAGCACCCGGTCCGGCCATGCCCTCGCCCCACCGTCCCGACCCGTCGGCAACACCGGGTCGTCCCGCGTGTAGCGGTGAAACGGCATCGACGAGGGGCGCTGCGGAAAACCGGGGTTCCGTCTCGGCGCAGAAAATGGTGAGCCCGTTCCACTCACTCCCACGATGAATTCCTCTCGCAGTTGGCGGCGCCCCGAACGTAGCCGGCGGCGGGCCCCGCGGAAATCAGAGGAACCTCTAGAGCGAACCCTGGAATCGGATCAATGGCCGCATTCGGGCGGGTCCGACAGATTTCCCGGTTGACGTCCCCGGTTTGCCCCCGGATAGGATTTCGGCGCACCGATCGACCCTGCCCGGCACCGCTCGGCGGTCCGCGAGACCGCGTCGGTTCGCACGCCCGCACTCGTCGCCTCATGCGAAACGGCAACCTCATGGCCAACTCGACCGGTTCCGACCACCGCACGCCCAGGACGGCTCACGCACCGCCGCGTCCCGGCCGCGTACTGACGGTGGTCAGCCTGGGCTACGGGATGATGGTCATCGACATCAGCATCGTGAACGTGGCGATCCCGGCGATCCGCACCGACCTGCACGCGAGCCTGGCCACGATGCAACTCGTGGTCGACGCGTACGTGATCGTGCTGGCCAGTCTGGTGCTGGCCGGCGCCGCGGCGGTCGGGCGCTACGGGTCGGTGTCCGTGTTCCGCGTGGGTACGGCGGTGTTCGGGGTGGCCTCGGTGTTGTGCGGACTGGCTCCGAACGGTGCGGTGTTGGTCGCGATGCGGGCCGGCCAGGGACTGGGCGCGGTGTTGCTCGTCCCCGCGTCGTTGGTGATGCTCAGCGATACCTACAAGGAGCCCAACGAACGCGCCAAGGCGGTCGCCGTCTGGGCGATGGTGGCCGGAAGTCCGGTCGCGTTCGGGCCCGTTCTGGGCGGGGCGCTGGTCGGCGCGATCGGCTGGCGGAGCATCTTCCTGGTCAACGCGCCGATCGTGGTGATCACGCTGTGGCTCGCGGCCCGCCATATGCCCGGTCGCGAGAAGGGGCCCGATGCGGCGCCTGCGACCAGGGAACCCCAGGATCTTCCGGGGCAGTTGCTGGCCATCGTCGTACTGGGCGGCATCGCGCTGGCGCTGACCGAGGGACACGAGCTGGGTTGGACCCATCCGCTGCCCCTGACGGCGGCCGGCATCGCGCTGGTCGGGCTCGTCGCCTTCGTGGTGTGGCAACGGGCGTGTGCGTTCCCGATGATTCCGGGCGATCTGTTCCGGGCCCCGGGCTTCCGCGAGTTCGTGCTGGTGGGTCTGCTGCTGTTCGTCGGCTACTACGGACTGGTCTTCGCGATCAGCGTTTTCCTCCAGCAGGTGCACGGCTACGGACCGGTCGCCACCGGACTGTGCTTCCTGCCCTCCGCGTTGCCGATCACCTTCATGCCCCTGGTGGCCGGGCGGGTCAACGCCCGGCTCGGCGCCTTTCGGGTGCTGGCCATCGCGACCGTGCTGACCACAATCGGCGGTGTGTTGCTGATCCTCCTCGGCGGCGAGACCCCGATCGGTGTCGGTGTCGGGCTCACCTTCATCGGACTCGGCTTCGGTCTGGCGACCGTGCCGCAGATCACCCTGGTCATGGCGACCGCCCCGGAGCACCGCACGGCGATCGCCAGTGGACTGCTCTCGGCGGCGCGCAGTTCCGGAACCATGATCGGCGTCGCGCTGATCGGCGGTCTCCAGTCCGGCGACACGATCGCCGCGCCCGCGACCGCGGCCGTGGTGGTCTACCTGCTGATGGCGGTGGCCACGGCCGTCGGCGGGCGGCGGCTGCCCGCACACACCGGCTAGGCCCCGTCCGGGCCGAAACCGCGTCCTCCCCGCCTCTCGGGCCGCCGATTCATCCGACTCGTCACCCATCGGAGCACTCATGCCTGAGCATCAGACGGATCACGACCTCGCGGCCCGGGTCACCGCACTTCGGGCGCACGACCCCGAATTCGCCCGCGCGATCCCCTCGTCGAGCGTCGCCGACGCCATCGCCGGGTGCGACGGCAGCCTCGTCGGCACGATCGCCGCCGCGATGCACGGCTACGCGGACCGACCGGCGCTGGCCCGACGCGCCGAACGGCTCGTCCACGATCCCGACACCGGCCGCGCCGCCCTCGAACTGCTGCCGGAATTCCAGATGTTCAGTTATGCCGAGGTGTGGCGGCGGGTGGTGGCGCTGGCCGGTGCGTGGGCCGGGTGCGTCGAAGGCGGCCTGCGCATGGGCGACTTCGTCGCGGTGGTCGGGTTCACCGGCGTCGACCATGCCACGATCGACCTGGCCTGCATGTACCTGGGCGCGGTAGCGGTCCCGTTGCCGACCGGCTCCCCCGCCGCGCGGCTGGCGCCGATCGTCGCGGAGACGGCGCCCCGGATCCTCGCGGCAGATCTCGACGCGATCGACGTGGCGGTCGAGACCGTACTGCGATCCGCGTCCGTCGAGCGCCTGGTGGTCTTCGACCACGATGCCCGCGTGGACCCGCATCGGGAAGCGCTGCGCGCCGCCGCGGACAAGCTGGCCGGGCGCGCCGCGGTGGTCTCGCTCGCCGACGAACTGCGGCGCGGGGAAACGCTGCCCACGGTGCCGGCCCGGGACGACGGCGATCCGGATCGGCTGGTCGGCCTGATCTACACATCCGGCAGCACCGGCACGCCCAAGGGCGCGATCTACACCGCGTCGATGATCACCCGGATGTGGCAGAACGGGCGCGGCGGCATGACCAACGCCGGGGGGAGCCCCGACACCCCGCTGCCGACGATCGTCCTGCACTACATGCCGATGAGCCACGTCAACGGCCGGGCCTGGCTGATCTCCGGGCTGTCCTCGGGCGGCACCGGGTTCTTCGCAGCGCGCGGCGACATGTCCACCCTGTTCGACGACATCCGGCTGTCCCGGCCCACCGTGCTGAGTCTGGTGCCGAGGATCTGCGACATGGTGCATCAGCGCTACCTGCTCGAAGTCGACCGCGTCTCGCGCGCCGCGACCGACACAGGCGCCGACACCGACGCGTCCGGCGCCGAGACGATCGCGCGCGACCGGATCCGGGACGGCATGCTCGGCGGCCGGATCGTCAGTGCCCTGTGCGGCAGCGCGCCGCTGTCGACCGCGATGCACACGTTCATGGCCCGGGTGCTCGGCACCCGCATCGTGGACTGCTACGGCTCGACGGAGACCACCCGGGCGGTGGTCGTCGACGGGCGCGTACGGCGGCCACCGGTGCTCGACTACCGACTGGTGGACGTCCCGGAACTGGGCTACTTCGGCACGGACAAGCCCCACCCGCGCGGCGAACTGCGGCTCAAGTCGGTGGGGATGGTGCCCGGTTACTTTCGGCAACCCGAGGTCGACGCCCGGGCGTTCGACGCGGACGGCTACTACCGCACGGGCGACGTGTTCGCCGAACTCGCCCCGGATCGCCTGGTCTACGTCGACCGCACGAACAACGTGGTCAAGTTGTCCCAGGGCGAGTTCGTGGCGATCTCCCGGCTGGAGGCGCTGTACGCGACCAGTCCGCACATCGCGCAGATCCACATATACGGCAGCCCGGAACAGGCGTTCCTGCTCGCCGTGGTGGTCCCCGCGCGCAGCGACTCGGAGCCGGCGGACGACGACACGACCCGGGCGAGGATCCTCGACGGGATGCGCGAACTCGCCCGCGACGCGGGGTTGGCGGCGTACGAGATCCCGCACGACGTGATCCTCGAACCCGAGCCGTTCACGGTGGCCAACGGGCTGCTGTCGGGGATCGGCAAGCCGCTGCGTCCGGCCCTCGTCGCCCGCTACGGCGCCCGGCTCGAGCGGTTGTACGCGGACATCGCGGCGGGTCGGGCCGGTCGGTTCGCGGCGCTGCGGGCCGCCGGGCCGCACGCGGCGCCCCTGGACGCCGTCCTCGCCGCGGTACAGGTCACCCTCGGGCATCCCGCGTCGGCGTTGCGCCCGGACGTGGGATTCGCCGAGTTGGGCGGCGACTCGCTGTCCGCGCACACGTTCGCGACCGTGCTGGAGCAGATCTTCGACGTGGAGGTCCCGGTACAGGTCGTCCTCGGTCCCACCGCGACCCTGGCCCGCATCGCGGACCATCTCGGCGCGGCCCGGGAACCGCACCCGGTCCGGCCCACCTTCGCCTCGATCCACGGCCGCGACGCGGTCGAGGTGCGCGCGAGCGAGCTGATCCCGGAGCGGTTCATGGACGCGGGACTGCTCCGCCGCCCCGCGAGCCGGCCGGCCGCGGCGCCGGCCGGGAACGTCCTGCTCACCGGCGCGACCGGCTATCTGGGCGCGTTCCTGGCCGTCGAGTGGCTGCGGCGGATGGCCGACACCGGCGGCCGGCTGATCTGTCCGACCCGCGCGGACGACGACGCGGCGGCCCGGGAGCGCGTGGTGCGCTGCCTGCGTGCCGCGTCGGCGGATCGGCCGGGCTGGTTCGACGAGGTCGCCGCCCGGCACCTGGAGGTGCCGGCCGCCGACGTGTCCGCGCCGCGCCTCGGCCTGGACGCGTCGACCTGGCGGCGGCTGGCCGCCGAGACCGTTCGCATCGTGCACGCCGCGGCCCTGGTCAACCACGTGCTTCCGTACGGCCGGTTGTTCGGCCCGAACGTGGTCGGCACCGCCGAGTTGATCGAACTCGCGCTCACCGGCCCGGCGAAGCCGTTCACGTTCGTGTCCACCATCGCCGCCGCGCTGGAGCCCGACGGATCGGTGCTCGACGAGACGGTCGACGTACGCACCGCGGCACCGATCCGCCGGCTGGACGGCTCGGACGCGAACGGGTACGCCACCGGCAAGTGGGCCGGCGAGGTGCTGCTGCGCGCCGCCCATGATCGAACAGGGCTGCCCGTCACGGTATTTCGGCCGGACATGATCCTGGCCCACCGCCGGCTGCCGGGCGTGGTCAATCTGCCCGACCGCTTCACCCGGCTGATCCTCAGCGTGGTCGCGACCGGCATGGCGCCGCTCTCCTTCCATCACCTCGACGCGGACGGGCGCCGCCGTCGGGCGCACTACAGCGGACTGCCCGTCGATTTCACCGCGGCGGCGATCGCCACACTCGGCGCCGACGCCTCGGACGGCTACCGCACGTACCACGCGGTCAACGCCAACGACGACGGCGTCTCCCTGGACGAGATGGTGGACTGGCTGATCGCCGCCGGGCACCCCATCCGCCGGTTCGCCGACTACGAGCAGTGGCGCATGCGCTTCGAGGCGGCCCTGCGCGGGCTGCCCGAGGAGCAGCGCCGGGGTTCGCTGCTCCCGCTGCTTCCGGCCTACGCCCGACCGAGCGAACCGCGACCGGCCGGCGCCGTCCCCAACGCCCGCTTCACCGCCGCGCTGGCCGCCGCCGGCGGCGAGCCCGTCCCGTCGATCACGCCGGACTACCTCGCCAAGTGTGTCGCCGACCTGCGCGGCATCGGCCTCCTGTGAAATGGGCCGGCGACCGGTTCAGCCGCCGGGCAGGAGTACCACACGTTTGCCGTGCAACCGGCCCTGCTCCATCCGCCGGTGCACCTCGGCGGCGGCGCTCAGCGGTTGTCGTTCGAGCGTGCGGGCCCGGAGCCGGCAGTTCGCCAGGAGGCGGTTGATGGTGCCGGCCGCCTCGGCGAGTTCGCCGGACGTGGCATGCGAGATGACGAAGCCGGCGATCGAACAGTCCTTCATGTAGAGGCGGCGCACCGGCAACACCGGATCGGTGCCGGTCGCCGCCAGGAGCACGATCCGGCCGCGCGGGGCGAGCAGTTCGACCGCCTCGGTGAGATCGTTGCGGCCGGAGCAGTCCAGGTGGGCGTCGACCCCGTCGGGGCAGGCGGCGGCGATCAGGTCGACGAGTTTCGGGTCCCGGTAGTCGAAGGCCGCAGCGGCGCCGAGGGCCCGGCAGTGGTCGAGATCCGCGGCGGCGGCGGTGGCGATCACCCGGGCCCCGGCATCGACGGCCAGGGTCACCACGGCGCTGCCGACATTCCCGGCCGCGCCGAGTACCAGGACCGTGTCGCCGGCGGTGACCCGGCCGTGGGTGAACAGGGCCAGGTACGCGGTGGCGGCGGGATGTACCACCGCGACCGCCGCCGTCGGCGGCACGTAGCCGTCCACCACGGTGACCGATCACGGTCCATGACCAATCTCCTTCCCAGCCGCTGCTCTCTCGGTATTCCTCAGGAACCCACTTCGACGCTCGGGACCGCCGTCTCCGGCTGGGGGCTCGGCGCCGTCCGCCTGCCGCGGGAGATCGATCCCACGGCGAGCGCACCGACGGCGAGCACACCGAAGGCCACCCAGAGCGCCACCGAATATCCGTGCACGATCCCGGACTTCACCGCGGCCTTACCGTTTCCGTGGTCGTCCAGGTAGGACGAGGTGACACTGGTCTGAATCGAGTTGAACAGCGCCGTACCGAGCGCGGCGCCCACCTGCTGGACCGCGTTGTACGCCGCGGACGCGATTCCCGCCTCGTGCCAACCGACGTCGACCATGGCCAGGTTCGTGGCCACCGCGAGCAGGCAGCCGAGGCCGATCCCGGTGAGGATCTGCGCGGGAACCAGGTACGCCATGAACACGTGCGAGCTGTCCGCTTCGAGCTGGGTGAGGATCAACAACCCGGCCGCGGCGGAGAGCAGGCTGAAGACGATCAGAACTCGCGGGGCGACCCGATTGTGCAGGTTCGCGGCGATCAGCATGGAGCCGATGATCGTGCTGACCGCGTTCACGAGCAGCGACATGCCGGTCTTCACCGGCGAATACCCGAGAATCGTCTGCGAGTAGTAGCTCATGAACAGGTAGAAGCCGTAGATCGAAACGAACATCACCCACACCGACACGAAGGCCGCGCCGCGCACCTTGTGCAGGACGATGTGCAGGGGCATCAGCGCGTTCTTCGACTTCGTCTGCACGCCCACGAACAGGGCCAACAGCACGATGCCGCCGAACAGCAGGAGCAGGACCAGCGGGTCGTCCCAGCCGCGCGGCTCGGCCTGGGTGAACGCGTAGACCATCGCGACCAGACCGGTGGTGCTCAGCAGTACGCCGGGCACATCGATCGTGCGCAGGCTGCCGCTGGGTTCGTCGCGCAGGATCAGCGGGACGCCGGCCAGCGCGATCAGGCACATCGGGATGTTGATGTAGAGGCACCAGCGCCAGTCGGCGTATTCGGTGAGCAGACCGCCGGCCACCACGCCGAGGGCCGCGCCGCCCGCGCCGACCGCGGCGAACACGCCGAAGGCCTTGCCGCGTTCGACCGCGTCGGTGAACGTCAGGGTCAACAGCGAGAGCGCCGCCGGGGCGAGCAGTGCGGCGAACAGCCCCTGGGCGGCGCGTGCCCCGACCAGGGTGCCCACGTTCTCGGCGAGACCGCCGACGGTGGAGGCGACCGCGAAGCCGAGCAGGCCGATCGCGAACGACCTGCGGTGGCCGAGTACGCCGCACACGCGTCCGCCCACGAGCAGTAAGCCGCCGAAGGCCAGCGCGTACGCGGTGATCACCCAGTGTCGGTTGGCGTCCGACATGCCCAGGTCCTGCTGTGCCGACGGAAGCGCGATGTTCACGATCGTCGCGTCCAAAACGATCATCAACGTGGCCAGGCTGATTACCGGGAGGGTCCACCATCGCTTGTTCGACTGCGCTGGGGACTCGAAGGCTTCCTGCTGAATGTCCGTCACAACCAACTCGCACTTCGGTCTAGATACTCGAACATTGGTCCAGTAGTCGACGAGCGTACTACGGCCCGACGCGCGGTAACGCTCCGAATCCGCACGCCCGACGGCCCGCGCGGAGCCGCCCGGAGGCCCCAACTGCCTCTGAATCCAAGGGGGTTCGCGATCTACGTCGATTTTCGAATCGACCCGGCGGCGGCGCGGGTCACCCCTTCGCGGGGGAGCCGGTTCGTCCTCGTCGGTGGCGGGCCGTCACCATGGTGAGGCGGTGCGCGGTCGGACCCGACCGCCACCACACCCGGGCCCGCACCCGCTCGAATCGGGGCTTCGGCTTCCGTTTCCCGGGGCCTCGACCCCGGAATGTACGACAGCGCAGCGGAAGCGGGAACGACCCGCAGTGATACGTTGTGCGCACCTTTATCGAGGCGGCCACGTGAATATGGAGGTGAAGGTCATCGTAGATAAAGAGCAGAATTCGGGTAGTCACGCCGGCCGGAGCGTAGGCAATGTCTGGCTGCGCCCCTCGCGCGGAAACAAAAGCGGCGAGCCACCACTCACCCGGGCCCGCATCATTCAGGCGGCCGTCGCCCTGTTGGACGAAGAGGGAATGGAACGGCTGACGATGCGTCGGCTGGCCGAAAAGCTTCAGGTAGGCGCGACCACGCTCTACTGGCACGTGGCGACGAAGGACGACGTCATCGACCTGGCCGTGGACGCGATCTTCGGCGAGGCACCGGTCCCGACCGGCCACACCGCAAACCCCCGGGACGATATCGCGGCACTGATCAACGATTGGCGCCAGGCCATGTTGCGCCACCCGTGGGCGGCCACGGTGCCCTCGCGGCAGCGCCCGCTGATAGGCCCGAATTTCCTGACCTGGATGGAATTCCTGCAATCGGCACTGCTCCGTGCCGGGCTGGCGGAGAACCGACTGAACCCGGCGACCTGGGCACTCTATAACCATGTGATGGGCGCGACCGCCACCCAATCCAGCCTCCAGCTTTCACCGGAGGAGACCCGGATCGGCCAGGAATACCTGGAAAGCCAACGCGCCTGCTATCC
The DNA here is from genome assembly GCF_044334985.1 of Embleya sp. NPDC020630. Taxonomy (NCBI): domain Bacteria; kingdom Bacillati; phylum Actinomycetota; class Actinomycetes; order Kitasatosporales; family Streptomycetaceae; genus Embleya; species Embleya sp. NPDC020630. The sequence goes on along the minus strand of NZ_JBIRUB010000005.1, from coordinate 280,630 downwards.
GACCGTCGCCGCCCACAACTACATCGCCGACACCGACTGGGACCACAGTTTCGCCGTCGGCCTCGAATTCCTACTCGACGGAATGGCAACCCACGTCAACCCCTGACCGCAACCGGCCGGCCCGTCCCCCCGGCCAACCGCGCCGCACCCAGAGCCCCCACTCAAACGGCACCCCTCGCCCCGCCCCTGGGCATACGACACGTGCGGACCGAGACAAGTCTCGATCCGCACGTGTCGTGTACAAACTGTGGGCGATGAAGTTCGCCGATGTTTCTCGGTGTCCGAGGGGGGACTTGAACCCCCAAGCCCTTTCGGGCACTAGCACCTCAAGCTAGCGCGTCTGCCAATTCCGCCACCCGGACGAGTGGTGTGCGGGGGTTGCGCCCCGCGTGCATGGCAAGGATAGCAAGGTTCGGGAGAGCTTTGCGACACGGTTACCTGTTGGTTGGTTTGGCCGGTTCCGATGGGTGGTTTGTGTCGATCGGGTCGTGGGGTGTGGGTGGGCGCGTGGCGGGTGAACATTCCTGGGAAGCGTGCACAGCGGTGCCGCCGACGGGCGGTATCCATCCCGGGAGGGGGACCCCATGCAGCTCGGCAGGCCGGTGGCGACGGGTGAGGTCGTGGAGCGGACACGACGGGACGAGGGGGTGGTCGGCGCGGCGGCGACCGGGTCCGGGGACGGGCGGGAGCGCGGCGAGCGCGCCGTCTCGGCGCCGCCGGCCGAGGTGCCGTCGGCGGCCGGCGGGCGATGATCGGCCGGCGGCGGCTGCCCGAGGAGCGGCCGGGCGTCGCGCCCGTGGGGTACAAGGTCGCCGGGCTGCTGCTGTCGGTGGACGGTGATCGGGCCGCCTTCGCCGGAGTGTCGATCGGGCGGAGCCGGGCGTACGAGGTCGACGCCGAGGCGCACTGCGCGTACGGACGGCGGCACGCCCCGCCGGCGCCGCGCTGCGACTGCGGGTTCTACAGCCTCGCGGACCGGGCGGAGGCGCGCGCCCTGATGTGCGTCACCGAGTACCGGCACGCGGCGCTGCTGCGGGTGGACGTGCTCGGCCGCTACATCCGGTACGAGCGCGGCTTCCGGTCGGGCCGGCAGCGGGTCACCTCGGTGTGGGTGGGCGCGTGCCGGTGTGGCAATCCGGCCGAACTCCTCGTCGACGCCGGCACCGGCGTGGTGGGCCGGCGCGGCCTGGTCGGCAGCTGTACCGGGTGCGCGGTCGGGCGGGTCGGCCTGTCGTTCGGCTCGTACGCGCGCCTGGCCGGCGTGCCGGTGGCCGCCGACGCGAGCCCGTACGTGCCGCGCGGCGAGGGCGACCTCGTCCCGCAGCTGGTCGCCGAGGTCACCCTGCTCCAAGCCCGACTCGACCGCTGCCAGGAACAACTCGGCCGGCTGCTCGGGGCGGATCCCGAGTGATCGGGCCCGAGGAGGCACCCGGCCCCGGCCTGCGCGCGCTGCTCGTGGGCTGGGCGCTGTTCCTCGGCACGGTCGTCCTGGTCGTGGTCGACTGCACCGTCGTACTCGCCGGCTACTGGAACGCCACGAACGACTGCATGGAGCGTTGGGGTTGCCGGGAGCCGACCGTCGGTCCGGCCGACGGCTCGCTGGTGGCGTTCGGCACGAGTCTGCTCGCACTGTTTCTGGCCACCCTGTCGATGGCGCTGCCGGGATGGACGCCGCGCGCGGTACGGCGGTGGCTGGGCCTGGTGACCGTGGCCGGCCAGGTGATCGGGATCGTGGTGGTGGTCGACGCCACGGGCTGATCGGGAAGCAACCACCCGGCCCGTCTGTTCTCGCTCGTGTGACCGAGACGGTGAACGCGACGAGGACATCGGCCGAGGCGGCTGCCTGGCCCGGGGGCGGGGCTTCGGCCGGGACGGCACGCGCGGCGGTGGACGTCGTGGTGATCGGCGCCGGACAGGCCGGTCTCGCCGCGGCCTACCATCTGCGTCGGTCGGGGCTGTCGTTCGTGGTGCTCGACGCCGACGAGGGGCCGGGCGGGGCGTGGCGGCACCGCTGGCCGACCCTGCGGATGGAGGCCGTACACGGCATCCACGAGCTGCCGGGGATGGCGGTCCCGGACATCGACCCGACCCGGCCCGCGTTCGAGGCGCTGCCGGAGTATTTCGCGGCGTACGAGGCGGCTTTCGAGCTCGCGGTCGTCCGGCCGGTGGTGGTGCGCGCGGTGCGGTCGGGGGTGGGTGCCGAGGGGGCGTCCGGGGGCAAGGCCCGCGAAACCGACACCTCCGAGCCCCGCTCCCCCGCCGAGTTGCTGACGGTCGAGACCGATCGCGGCGTCTGGACGGCGCGGGCCCTGATCAACGCCACCGGGACCTGGCGGCATCCGTTCATCCCCTACTACCCGGGGGCCGGCGAGTTCCAGGGCCGGCAACTGCACATGGCCGACTATCGCGGCCCGGCCGAGTTCGCCGGGCAGCACGTGGTCGTGGTCGGCGGCGGCACGTCGGCGATCCACGCGCTCGCCGAGATCGCCGAGGTCGGCACCACCACGTGGGTGACCCGACGGCCGCCGGTGTTCCGCGAGGGCGACTTCGACGCCGAGGTCGGCCGGGCCGTGGTGGCCCGGGTGGAGGAGCGGGTCCGGGCAGGGCTGCCGCCGGAGAGCGTGGTGAGCGTCACCGGGCTGCCGCCGACCGCCGCCGTGCGGGCCGCGCGCGAGCACGGAGTGCTGACCCGACTGCCGATCTTCGACCGCGTCACCCCGCTCGGCGTGGCCTGGGCCGACGGCACCGAGATCCGCGCCGACGCGATCGTGTGGGCGACCGGATTCCGGGCGGTACTGCGGCACTTGGCGCCGCTGGACCTGCGCGAGCCGGGCGGTGGCATCCGGATGGAGGGCACCCACACCGCGCGCGACCCGCGCATCCACCTTGTGGGGTACGGTCCTTCGGCGAGCACGATCGGCGCCAACCGGGCCGGCCGGGCCGCCGTACACGACCTGAAGGCACTGCTCTCCACCGAGAGCAACGCTCACATCGCGGCCTGACCCGGAGCCGGTCCGCGAGCCCGGGGCACGTGCCGGCACAGGTGCCCGTACACGTATCACCGTACGTGTCGAAGCTCCCGTCGACGTCACCCTCCGCACACACAAAGGATCTTGCGCCGGCGACGACGATGCGGCATAACAATGATCACGCAACCGGTGGGAGACCAGGTGCCGCAGGATGTGCTGTTCTCGATACCGTTCGAGGCCCCGATCAGTCCGTACCTGGACCACGCCCGAAGCCGCCACCTCGACTGGGTCCGCGAACGCGGGCTGATCCGCACCGAGGACGGCATGCGCGAATACATCGCGTGGGATCTGCCGGAGGCGGTCGGCCGCACCTACCCGCACGCGTCCGCCGACGACCAGTTCCTGTTGATGAACTGGTTCGCGCTGGCCTTCCTGTTTGACGACGACTGCGACACCGGCCCGGGCACCGAGGCATATTCGCGCACCGACGCCAAGCCGAGCCCGGCCGGCGCCGCCGCCCTGCGCTCCCGCTCCCCCGAACGCCCGGACCGCGTCGCGGAGATCGCCCGCGAGTTGATCACCATCCCGTTCCGCGAACCCGGCGCCCCGCCCGACCTGGTCTCCCCGATCACGCTGGCCTGGTCCGAGGTGTGGGCGTCGATGTCCGAGGGCACCTCGGTGACCTGGCAGAACCGATTCGCGGCGAATTGGGCCAGATTCCTGGCCGCGCACGCGTCCGAGATGCGGATGAGCGCGTCCCGCGCGGTGCCCGACCTCGACTCCTACCGGGTGATGCGCCGCAACACCGCCGGGATCCCGCACTCGCTCGACGCGATCGAGCGCAGCCGCCGCTTCGAGGTGCCCCCGCAGATCCAGGCGCATCCGCTGATGCGCCGACTGCGCGAGGCGGCGACCGACACCATCGCGTACATCAACGACATCCAGTCGCCGGGCCGTCGGGGCCGTCGGGTCGCCTCGCACAACCTGGTCGCGGTGCTGCGCGATCGGCTCGACTGCTCGTACGACGTCGCGCTCCGCGAGGCGACCCGGATGACCTACGAACAACTCGACACGTTCATGACGCTCCAGGCGTACATGCCGCAGATCTGCGGCGAACTCGGCCTGGGCACCGCCGATCGCATCGCGGTGGAGATGAGCGTCGAGGGCATGCGCAACTGGATCCGCGGCTACTACGACTGGGGCCTGCACTCGGGCCCGTACACCGTGCCGGACGTCGTCCCGGACGAGCCGATGCACGGCCGCGCCGAGGAGTCGGCCGACCCGACGACCGCTCCGCTCCGTAGTCGAACGGCCTGACGCTCCGTCACCAGCCGTCACCGCCGGACCGGTTGGCCGCACCGCCGCCCGGGTCACTGCGCCGGTCCCGGATCCGCGCTCGCCGCCCGGGCCATCCAGCCCTGCGTCTCGATCGAGAAGACGTTCTCGCACCGCTCCACGAACCGGGCCTCCTCGGCCGGATCCAGCGGCATCCGGGCGACACGATCGTCACGCAACCGCCGCAACTGCTCGGCCGTGCGGGCGAACGAGATCAGGTTCTCCTGATACCGCATGCCGTACCCGTACAACATCACCGAGGCCGACACGGTGGTCACCACGGGCACCCACGCCCCCGCCCCGGCGCCGCCGCTCGTGCCCGCCACCACCGCGAGGGCCATGCCGGTGATCGCCAACACGAATTCGGCGAACTGGATCCGGACCAGCCCGCGCCGCATGCGGATCACCTGCGTGCCGTAGTAGCCGTCCGCCTGGTCGTCGATCCGCTCCCGCACATAGCCGTCCACGTCGTGCACGGGCGGCGGCGGGTGCGCCCCCGGCACCGACTGCGGGAGCAGCGCGAGCAGTTCGGCGGTCGCGTCCTCGAGGGCGGCGCGCCGCGCGGTCAGCGTCGTCCGGCGCTCGGCCTCGGTGCCCGCGTAGGGCCGACTCGCCGTCAGATACAGGTAGACCTCGCTTTTGAGCGCCTCGCTGACCGACCTCGTCCGGGTCCACGCCTCGATCCGCTCCGGTTGCAGGCGCAGCGACGTCACGAGCGGCACCAGCCCCACACACAGCGCGCCGACCAGCGACAACACCGTGCCGAGGTCACCCGACGCCTGGGTACCGGCCGTCACCAGGACCGCGCCCGCCACGCCCAGGATCAACCGGACCAGGCGCCAGCGCCGCACCGAGTCCTTGGCCGCCGAGGCCGCGAGCGACCACCGTCGTTGTGCGCGCCAGGTCTGTTCGAGCACCGGATCCGTACCACCGGTCACGCGGGCCTCCAGGGCGGGTTCGGTGCCTTCGCACGCCCGGCCAGCTGCATCGCGCGGCCGTGCGTACGCTTCAACTCCCCTTCGCCGGATCGGGTCAGCGGTGCCAGCTCGATCGCCTCGACCGCCACACCGGTGCCGGCCCGGTCGGTGACGAACAGCAGCAGCAGGCGAGGGAAGCACGCCCGCAACTCGCGCACCAGCGCCACGTCCGGCAGGTGCCGGATGACCACCACGATCGGCCCGGTCTCCAAGGCGTGCGCGTCGAGCACGTCGCGGAACCCGGCCTCGCCGGCCAACTCGGGGTCGTGGTAACCGTCGTAGCCCAGATACCCGGCCACCGCATCCCGGATGGCGGCGACCAGGTCCGCCGCCATCCGCGCCCCGGCGGGCACCGTGACCTCCAGATGCGGCCACGGACGCGGGCGACCGCTGGCGCGCAGCAGGTAGGCCCGCAAGGTACCGTCCCGGGTAGCCGCCAGCACCGCGACCCGCCCCTGCGCACAGGCCCCCAACTCGCCCAACTGCGCGGCGGCGAGCGCCGGAACCCGGGCGTACACGACACTCAGCTCGGCCACCGTGCACGCGGGATCCGGCCGCAGCACCGGCAACACCTCGCCCAACGCCCGGACCAGCGGGTCCGGGCGCGGCGGCGGCACCGGGACACGCTCGGTCAGCAGCGCCTCGCTCAGCCGCTCGCGCAGCACCTCGCGGTCCAGCGGGCCGCGCACCTCCAGCACCTCCGCCGCGGCCCGCAGTCGGTCCTCGTAGGCCCCGTCCAGGGCGGCGGTGACCGCGTATCGCGTGGGCGATAAACGGTCGAGGTGCCACAGCCGGATCTGGTCGAGGTCGCCGCGCAACTTGGCGGGCAGGCGGCCACCGGTGATCTCGTCGTCGGCCCAGTCGCACATGTCCACCTCGCCGAGGTGGATCGCCTTGAGCGCACTCGTGGGCAGGTCCGCGCGCCGTACATCCGGCAACTTCAGCGCGATGAAACGGTATCGGGGGTCGACCCGCCGCCGGCCGTCCGCGATGCCCGCCTCGTAGCCGACGTTGGCCGACTCCATCGCGTGTCGCGACAGCAGCAGCACGGTGGCCTGACTGCGGTGCAACTCCATGGCGATCTCCTGCTGCCAGACGTCGCCGCTGCGCAGGAAGTCCTTGTCGTACACGGCCTCGAAGCCCTCGGCCGCCAACTGTGCGACCAGCGCCTCGCGCGCGTCCAGGCAGCGGCAGCAGACCGCGTCGGGCTTGGCTCGGGTGCTGTGGCTGACGAAGATCCGGGGCCGTGGCGGCGACGCGCCGTGCGGATCGGGAAAGTGCCGGATGGTCACGGGCCGCTCGCGTACAGCTCGTCGGGGCCGAGCAGGCGGAACCAGCGGTATTCGTACGGGTCCAGGGCGAGCATCGTGGGTTTTCCCGTGCGGATGCCCAGAGTTCGCGGGGTCATCGCGTCCAGGAGGTCCACCAGGGTGCCCTGCGGCGTGCCGGGCGTGGTCAGCGCCACGGCACGGCGCGTGTCGCCGAGGTTGGCCGCGCAGAGCACGAACTCGTCCTCGTGTCGGCGCTGGAGCACGACGACGTCCTCGTGCAGGGAGAGCAATCGGGTGGCCGTGCCCCGGGCGAGGGCCGGCTCGTCGCGATGCGCGCGCAACATCGCGGCCAGCCGGGCATTCTCCGGGCCGGGCGGCAGCGTGGCGACAGCGCGAAGTCCGGGCCGGCCGAGCAGGATCGACGCGCACGCCCAGGTGAGCGGCGCGGCGTTGTCGGTCAGGTCGGACAGGGACACGCTCCGGCCCAACGGGCCTTCGTAGGGCGCGATGGAGCGCATGCGGACGTGCTCCTCCGAGGGATCCAGGACCAACGACGCCTGAGCGACCCGTAGCGCCCGACCGCCCTGCGGGGTTGGGCTCCTGGTCATCGCAGGCGGGTATCCGTCGTTCTCGTTCCACCCGGTGGGATCGTGCGGCAGGTCGTGGTCGAGCACGAGAATCCGTCCCGGGTACTCGTCCACCGGTGCGCGGAAGATGCCCAGCAGTTCGCTCGCTCTCGCCGTCGGCGGATCACCCCGCTCCACCAGACTCCACCAGTACCGCGACTGCACGATTCGGATACCGACGGCCCCGGCGGCCAGCAACGCGCGGCAATACCGCAGCACATTCGCCGCTTCGATCTCCCCCCTGACGCGGGCCACATGCTCGGTGGGCACGTCCACCAGCGCCCGCAGCCCCGCCGCGCCGGCCGCGCGCATCCACGCCCACGCCTCGGCGTCGGGCACGCCGTCTCCCGCGGCGATCGACTCGGCCCGGAACGGCAGACACACACAGCCGATCCCGTAGCCGCGGATTCGGGCGAAGTCGGCGCCTCCCGGGCCGAGGGGCATCGTCGCGATGAGGGTGTCCTCCGCCGGATCGCTCGCGGTCTCGTCCCTGTGCCGTGGGGTGACCAGGACGGACCGGCCGTCCCCGGTGCGGAGTTCGACCGGGCCGCCCCGGCCGACGATGGTGAACGTCGACCGACCCGCCGCCGATACGCTCACCGGCCGGAACGGGAGGGGCACCTCTCGGGGCGGATCTATCGGCAGGTCCCCGACCCAGTGCAACAACCGCCCGCCGGCGTCCACCGCCATCGAGGTGTTGGAGACGATCGCGAGCGAGGTGATGTCGGCGTTCAAGACTTCGCTCTCGACGATCTGGGTGGGCCCGGACATCGGCACGCGAACGAGACGAGGACCGGTCTGGGCCAGGACCAACGGCCGGCCGGTGGCTCCGCCGGCGATCGCGGTGATCGGTCGCGGGTCGAAGCGTGGACCGCGCCGAAGCGTCGCGCCCCTGGCGAAGCGGACGATCTCCGACTCACCGTTGGTGTACACGATCACCACCTCCTCGGGCCCATATCCGCCCCGGATCCGGGCTTCGCCGGCGGTGGCCCTGGACAAGGGGATCGCCGCGACGGGGCCCTCCTCTGCCAACGACATCGCCACAACCCCGAATTCGCCGATCCCGACCACCCACTGGCCGACGATCACCGCCTCTCGGATCCCACCGGGATTCACGCGACGCGCCGAGCCGAGCGCCCCCGGCCTTGCCACGATCGCCTCCGAGTCGTCGTCGAGCAGCACCAGTCCCCACGCGCCGTCCACGCTCAACAACTCGGCATCTTGACCGAGCCGTTCGCTCGACCACCCCTCGGTGCGGAAGGATGTCAGCAGTTCCGTACCACTCGCCGTCGGTCGCAACGCCGCCCGCAGGCCACGGTCCGCCAGCGCCGCCGTCACCCCGAACAGGGTGTCCGTACGCAACAGCCGTCCGGTCGAGCGCTCACCATCGGCTCCCCGCACGGCCAGGTCCGCGAACACCACGATCGGCACGTGCACCGACTCGCCCACCGCCAACTCCACCGGGTATCCGCCCGAAGCCGGCTCCCCCGGTGCGGCCAGCTCCACCCGTACCCGTTGCCCACCCGGTACTTCGAGCACCCGATCACCGGGCTCCGGCGGTCGACTCAGCGTGAGCCCGTCGTCGTCGAACCGCACCCCCAGCCGCACCCTTCGGCGCACCGTCGCACCGAAACCCGCCGGAGTGCTCGTACTCGTCGGCGTCTCGACATGCAATCGGGCCGCCGCCGAGTCGACCAACGTCCGAGCGAGTGCGCTGGTTTCGAGGACCCCCGGCAGCCTCGGCAGGAAGTGCACGAGCCAGCGGGCCAAGTCGTCACCCGTCGTGCCGTCCGGGATCAGTGCGAACCGAAAAGCCGTCAGGTCCGGCTCGACGTCCCGGGGTCCGGCGCCCATCGCCTCCGCCACCGCCAACCTGGTGTACCGCCGCACCAGTTCGGGGGCCTGCTCCTGCATGCGCTCCGTGAGCCGAAGCACGCGCGCCCATCGCTGCGGGTCGAGCGCCAGCCGGGTCCGCAACACGGCCGCGACGTCCGGTGCCAGGACCAGAGCGTTCCCATCGGCCGACTCGACGAGCGGGGAGAACCACAGGTCCGCCTCCAGGCTCGCCGTACTGTTCGGGACGAACTCGATCCGGGCACGTCGTACGAACGCCGGTGCGGCATGGGGCGCCAGACACAACACCTCGGCCAACAGCGGCAACGCCGGTTGGCGCTCGGCCACGGTGCGCAGCAACTCCTCGGCGCCCAAGGGCTCGTCCACGGCGTCCGCCCACCCGTCCCGCGCCGGATCGGGCCGGTCCCACCCCGCCGTCACCGCCGCACCTCCCCCCGCACCCGCCGGGTCTCCCGTCGGGCCGAGCGGATCGAGGTTCGCCGATCCAGCGGCACCAGCGACACCCGCTGCCGCAACGACCACGGATGTGCCCGCGCCGGGTACGGCGTCACACAGACCACCGGGCAACCGGCCCGGCGCACCGCGTCGATCCACTCCTCCCACTCGCCGGGGCCCGCCGACGCGTCCCCGCTGAACGGCAGCCGGCGCAACCCCAGGTCCGAGATCAGCACCACGGGCGTACCCGCCGCCGGCGGCCGGTAGGCCGCACGTTCGCGCCGCCCCACCCACCGCACGCCCCGCGCGGGTGTGCCCCAAAACCGCAGCACCTCGACCCGGTCCCGGCCGACCACACCACCGGCCAACTCACGCAACCAGCGCTGATCGCCCCGAAACGGCGTCATGGACTCGCCCGCGTCCAGCAGTAGTTGCACACCCAGGCGGGTGGTCGGCCGAGCCTGCCGGGGAAGTTCGCGCAGGAAGGATCGAGCGGCCACACGCCGCACGAGAGCCCGCTCGTCCACGGAACGACCGACCACATCCGTCGAGCCGACCGCGAACATCACACCCGGCGCCCAACGGCCCACCCACGGCGGATCCGGGGGGCCGGCGCGATCGTCCGTGCCCGCCTCCAGCAGACGATCCACCTCGCCGGGCAGCTCCTCCGCCGGCGCTTCCGACGACTCGGCCGGCTCTTCGGTCGCCTCGCTCGACGCGTGGGGGCCGCGCAACACCAACAGCGAGCAACCGGCGTCGGGCAACACCGGCATCGGGACGACCTCCCCCGGCGCAGGGGGCCCGGCCGGCTCGTCGGCCGGCAGCGCCTCGTCGAGGCCGGCCGGCGACTCCGGCGCGTCCGCGTCCCCGGCGATGCCGAGCATGCGGGCGATCTCGGCCGCCGTGTCCGCGTCGGTCACGTCGAGCGCGACGATCGCCCGGACCAGGTCGCCCAGATGGATCCGCCCCCGTGCGGTGCTCACCCGTGCAGCCTCGCACTCCCTCGGCCCTTGTCCAGGGCGACCTCCAGGACCAGGTCCCAGGTGCGGCTCCCGGGCTCGACGCCGAGTTCGTGGCAGGCGCGGAGGGTGTCCAGGAACTCGGCCGTGCTGGGCCCGGCGGCCCACTCGGACTCGGCGGCGACCTTCAGCAGGTGCTCCGCCACCCGATCCGCCGTCGACTCGTCGTAGCCGGCGCCGAGATGGCCGCGGGCCACCTTCAGCAGGTGCTCCTTGTCCGGGGCTTCCAGCGACAGCACGATGCAGCGGCGGACGAACGGCGCGGGCAACTCCCGTTCGTTGTTGCTGGTGATCACCACCAGCGGCTCGACACCCGGAAGGGCCGTCACCTCCTCGCCGTCCGGTCCGGGGAAGCTCAGCGTGTCGAGCGGTACGAGCAGGCTGTTGGGCAGGTCGGGATCGGCCTTGTCGATCTCGTCGATCAGCACCACGGACCCGGGCGCGGGCCCGGTTTTCCGGCCGGCCCCGGGCACCGCCGCCGGCTTCCCGTCCCGTGCCGGCGGGGTCCGGTACGGATCGAACGCCTTCCACAACACCCCGGACGCGCAGTAGGCGCCGATCGTGGGCGCGACCTCGCGGGTCTGGGCGTCGTTGAGCCGGCGCAGCGCGTCGAAGCGCCAGAGCAGGTCCTCGGGTTCGGTTCGCGCGGTGATCACCTCGGTGTGGCACAACCGGCCGAGGTGCCTGGCGACGATCGGCGCCAGCGTGGACTTTCCGGACCCGGGCGGCCCGAACACCAGGAGCGGTCGCCGGGTCGCGAGCGCGACATTCACGGCGAGCACGATCCGCTCGTCGTCGAACACGTATACCCCGCCGTCCGGCACGGCGCCGACGCCCGCGAACTCCGGTCCGGGCGCGGGAGGAAGCTCGCGGGAGGGGTCGAACGCCATGGCTGTGGGCACCTGTCCAGTGTGCCGTCCGGCCCCGCGCCCGGGTGGGGATTCCGGCACAAGCGGGCCCGTCCGGGCCCGATTCGATCCGGGATCGGTCACCGGTTCGCCCCCATCCGATGCCGGGCCGGTCGCCGGTCTGACAGGATCCGATGCCGTGCGGAAATCTCCGATCCACCTCGACCCGGACACCGCGGGTGTGCTGCGGCGCGACCGGGTCGCGATCGCGGCAGGGTTCTTCGGCTACGCGGCCGTGCTGGTCTGGCGGGTCGGCGCGCAGGCGGTGTTGCCCGCGCTGCTGGTCTTCGGGTTGCTCGCCACCGCGCTCGTGGTGTGCGACATCCGGCTGCTCCGGCTGCCCGACGCACTCACCCTGCCCGGATACCCGCTGCTCGCCGCGCTGTTGCTGATCCCCTTCGACGGGGACGCGTACGGGCGGGCGCTGATCGCGATGGCGGCCTGCTACCTCGTGCATCTCGCGCTCGCCCTGGCCGGTGTGGGAGTGGGCCTGGGCGACGCCAAGGCGGCAGGCCTGGTCGGGCTGGTGGTCGGCTGGTCGTCCTGGGCGGCGCTGATTCAGGCAATGGTGCTCGCGTACGTGGCCGTCGGCCTGTTCGCGGTCGTCCTGGCGGTCACCCGGCGGGCCGGACGGGGCAGTTCGGTACCGTTCGGGCCTTTCCTGCTTGGCGCGGCGCTGGCGGTCGTACTGGTACACGGTGCATGACGCACCGTCACGAGGTGTGTTCGTCCGGCGCGACGCGCCGCCGGCCGGGGGGCTTGTGCCCGCCCGGCCGGGCGGCGCTCAGTCGTCCAGCAGGTCGCGCAGCAACTCCACGGTGAGCGGCTCCGGTTCGGCGCCGAGTCCGGCCAGCAGGCCGTCCAGGCGGTCGACGTAGTAGTCCAACTCCGCGCGGTCGCCCGTTATGTGCGTGGCCCGGAACATGGTCCGGTAGAGCATCTGCGACTCCGGGCACACCACCAGGCCCACTGAGCAGGCCCGCTTGGCGGCCTGCGGGTCGTGGTTGTCCAGGTGGTACTCGGCCAGCCGGGCCGCCACGTCGACGATCTCGGCGATCATCTGCTGACGGAACGGCTCGGCCCACACGTAGCGGCGCGGGCCCACCCCGTCGAACGGCGCGTCGCGCACTATGTCCAGCGCGCGTGCGTAGTCCATCGCCACCTCGTGGCTCCCGTACAGACCGGGCGCGACCAACTCGCGGAAGCGGAACCAGTCGCAGGCGAAACCGGGCCCGAACGCGTAGCCCTCGCCGCCCGCCGCCGCGGGCAGGTGGCTCGTACCGTCCTGGCTCGTGCCCACCCAGCGGCGCAGTTGGCTGATCGCCGAATTGCGCGCGGTCGCGGTGACGCCCAGCGGCCAGACGGCGGCGTCGAGTTCGCTCAGCGGGCGCCCGGGGTGCAGGGCGATCCACGCGGCGAGTTCGGTCAGTCGGGCACGGCGGCCGTGCTCGACCTCCTCGCCGACACCGATCAGATCGACCTGACCCAGGATCCGGATCTCCGGGTACGTCGGCGCGAAGCCCTCGGCCGCCTGTCCGATCGCGGCCGGCGCCTCGGCCGGCAACGCGGCCACCGGCGGCGCCACATCCCACGCCGAGCCGACCTCGGGCGCGTCCGCCACGGCCGGTTCGGCCTCCGGCGCGACCACCAGGAACGTTCCGGAGTCCTCGGCGGTCGGGGCCTCCTGCACCTGCCCCGGGGCGCCCCAGTACTCGGCGGACGGCATCTCGACGCCACCGACCGCGCCGGTCGCCGACGAACCGGAGCCCGCCGGCCCGAACGCCGCCGGGCCCGCGACCTCCGGGCCGGGTTCGCCCGGTGCCGGAGCGATGCGCTCGCGTCCCCGGCCCTGCATCAGGTCGACCTCGTCGTCCGGGCCCAACACGTGGACCCCGGGGGCGGCGAGCACGTCCGCCCGCACGCCTCCGTGCCCGTTGGCGGCGTGCGCCGCGTAGGTCTCGTAGGTACCCTCCGGGGCGTCGGCGACGTCCCACGACGGGGTTTGCTCACCGGTGCTGGTCCGAGCGTCGATCGGCACTGCCGTTCCCTCGTCCGGGGCCTCTGCGGCCGCCACCGGTTCGGCCGACTGCCCGGCGTCCCCGGCGGATGCGTGGGGGTGGTCCTCGGGATGGTCCACCCCTTCGAGTCCTGTGTCGTCGTGCCCGTCGTCCCCGAACGAGAACTCCGCAGGCGGGGTCGCGGGACCCGGTACGGAGCCCGCCTCGGGCGCGGCGGGCGCGCCGAAGACCGGCTCACCGAGCGTCGAGTCCGCGAGGTCCGGTGTCCCGAACCCCGGCGCCTGCGCCGCATGGGCCACGAACTCGGCCGACTCGCGGACCGGTTCCTCGTGGCCCGGGGCGACGACGACCGCCTCGTCGGCGGTCGGCTCGGCATGGGCCGACCCGGCACGGACCGATCCGTCGGCGATCGGCTCCTCGAAGGATGGCGGCACCGAGGCTTCTCCGCCATATGCCGGATGCGGATACGGCGGTTCCGCATAGGGCGTTTCGGCATACGACTGTTGGGCGTATGCGGCGTCCGCGGCGACCGCGTGTCCCGGTTCCCCGGGCGGTGCCGAATCCGGGCCGGTCACGGGGGCTTCGTACTCCCGGGTCGGCTCCGAGGGCGGGCCGTCCGAACCGTTCGCCGGCTGGAACAGCTCGGGCTCGGCGGCCCGTTCGGCCTCTGCGGTCGCGTGCGCGGTGTCGCCGGATCCGGGTCCGGCGTCGTCGTGGTGGTCGTCGGGCAACCACGGCAGGGGCAACGAGCCGGTATCCTCCGGCGATCCGCCGCCGCGCTCGATCCGCTCCGGCGGGGCCAGCGGCATGCCCGAGACGGGGAATACGGCGGCCCCCCACGAGCCGGTGTCGGCTGCCGACCCGGACCCGCCGCGACCGGCCCGGCGCGTGGTCGGCGCGGGCCGCCCGGGTGCGCCGAACACACGCTCGTCGGGCTCGGGGTCGGTGGGGTCGGGCTGGTAGTACCCGGGCGAGACCTCGAACTCGGCCGCCACGTCCGCCACCGTCGGCCCGCCGACCCGGGCCGGTCGCTCCATCCCGCCGACCGCAGACCATGCGGCGGAGGACATGCTCCCGCCGCCGGAGCCGACACCCACCTCGACCGACTCCGGTTCGCGCTCCGGCCGTTGCCCGGGGATCAGCACCTCGTCGGCGGGCACGCCGTCCAAGTCCTTGGAGACCGTGAACATGCTCACCAACGCCTGGTACTGCGGGTCCTCCAGGCGCTGGACGTGCACGTCGGTGTTGATCCGACTGGGCGTCACCACGCCCGGCACGGTGGGCAGTCGGGTCACCCCGAGCCCGCTGAGCCACGGCTCCGAGTGCACCGGCGCGACGATCGCGGCGGCGGCACGCGGATAGGTGTTGGTCAGCCGCTGGATGTGCGGGACGTGCGCCTCGGTCAGCGGCTCCAGGGACAGTACGATCTCCGGCGGCCAGGTGTCGGGCAGGATTCCCTTGGTCCGGGCCTGCCGGGGCGAGGTCAGTTTGGCGTCGTCGAGCAGGCCGACCACCTCGTCCGACCAGGTCGCCAGCCGACTCAGCGCCTCGTCGAGCGAATAGGCGTAGCGCAGTTGTTGGCGCCCCTCGCGTTCCACGTCACGCAGTTCGCGACCGAAGCCGACCACCGTCACACACAGGTCGTCGCTCCACACGTTGGACAACAGCTCGACGGCGAGCGCGCGCAGCACCGCGAGGTTGTCCTCCCCGGAACCGTCGGTCAGGCCGATCACGCCGAGCGATTCGAGATCGACCAACAGCTGGCGTCCGTCGTCGGTTTCGCCGAGCACCGCGAGGGCCGGATACGGCGCCGGTACGTTGGCCGCCGCGCTGGTGTGCAGCAACTCGGCGTCGGCCGGGCAGGTCCAGTGCATGTGGTCGCCGTGTACCGCCTCGAACGGGTACAGCGGCGGGGACGGCGCGGCCAGGTGCAATTCGAGCTGCTGGTCGGTGAGTTGCACCGAGTCGATCAGGGGCAGCGTGCGGCCGGTGTCCGACATCCGGGCACACAGCGTGCGCAGCGTACGGTCGAAGAGGTCCAGCGCATCGGGCGATTCGGTCGCCCGCAGCTGCTGTTCCAGGTCGGCGGCGGCCGGTGCGGGCATCGCGATCCGGCGCCCGTCCCGGCGCACCGACTGCTGTAGTCGACGGCGTACCAGCAGCGCGCCGAGCACCGCCGCGGCGCCGACCGCGCCCAGGGCGAGGGCACCCACCGGGACCGAACTCTCGTCCCCACCCGGGCTCGGAGCCTCGGCCCGGCTGCCGGTGGGGTTGGTGTTGTCCGTCTTCTTCGGCGTCTCGGTCGACGCCGCACCGGGCGCGCCCGCACCGTCGGGGGCGTTCGGGACCACGATCGGGTCCTGCTTGGCGATGTGCGGCGGGGTCTCGACGAACGGCTTCTGTGGCTCGGCCGGCGGTTGTTGGGCAGGGGGTTGCTGCTGCTGGGGCGGCGGCTGCTGCGCCGGCGGTTGTTGTTGCGGAGGCTGCTGCTGGGGTGGCTGTTGCTGTGAGGGCTGTTGTTGCTGAGGTGCCGGGTCCGCACCGCCTCCACCCGGGATGGACAACGTCCAACCAGGCTGGATCGAGTTCGGGTCGGTCAGTGCCGCGCCACCCGACTGCGGCTGGTCCTTGTTGGCGGCGAAGATCTCGGGGTAGCGGTCGCCGTCACCCAGGAGTTCCTCGGCGATGTCCGACAACGTGTCGCCCGGCTTGACGGTGACCGTCTTCGGCAGCGCCTTTTGTCCCTCCCCCGGCAGCTCCGGCGCGTGCGCGGCCTTGACCTCGGCGGGCGGCCCGGCGTTGGCGGGCAGCGCGAGCACCCAGCCCTCCTCGACGTAGTCCGCCGAGTCGAACCGCTGCCCGTTCGCCATCGTCTTGCCGTCGTTGAGCCTGGCGATCTCGTTCCAGCGTTTGCCGTCGCCCAACCGCTCCTCGGCGATCGTCCACAACGAGTCGCCGCGCTGCACGGTGTGCGTGGGTCCGGCGGTCGGCCCGGGATCCTGTACGCGGACCGGGATTTCCTGCTCCACGGCTCGACTCGGCGCACTCGACACGTGTTCCGGCAGTTGCGGCGCGGCGTGCGCCTCGCCGGCGGCCAGCGCGGTACCGGCCGGGAGCATCAGCATGATGCCGCCGATCAGCGCGCCCGCCGCCTTCTGGCTCCAGCCCAGGCCGCGAATGCGCGGCGCGGACAACCCGCGGATCTGGGCCGGGATTTCCACGATCACCGAGACGGCGAAACACAGCCAGGCGCCCCAGAAGACGAGGGCGAGTGCCGCGAGGAAGCCGCGTCCGTCGTCGGGTTGGGTGAGGATCTTGCCGATCTCGTCGAGCGCGGGCAGCCGGTGCGGCAACACGTCGGTGGTGGCCACGACGAGCGAGGCGGGCAGTCCGACGAGTAGTGCGAGCAGCACCACGAGGCTGAGCAGGCCGCGTATCAGGTCGAACAGGAATCTTCCGGGTCCGCGACGCCTGCCCCGGTCGGCACGATTTCGTGCGTGTGCCCCGGCGCCCGGACCGGCGCCGGGACGAGGGCCTTGGGTAACGGTCACGGTGCGTCCTCCGGGTTTCGGATCCCATGGACGAGCCCGGCACGGGCATGGCCTTTGACGGTGACGGTGGAGACGCCGAAGAAGGCGGCCACCTTGGTCTTGTATTCGATGGTCACGTAGACGTCGATCTGGCGACCGTCCTTGGTGACCACGGCGTTTCCGCTCTTCACCATGGTGTGAGCGTCGAGATAGTTCTTTGCCGCCTGCTTTGCGTTTTTTTCCGGGACCACGATCGCCGTCCCCGGGATGGCCTTGGTCGGATCGATCGCCTGCCCGGCGGCCCGCGCCGCCTCCTGGGCGAACGCGTCGGCCTTGGAGTCGGCGCGCAACTTGCCGCCGCCGTCGATGACCAGGCCGACGAGCAGGATGATCACCGCCATCATGATCGCGAGCATGATGGCGAGGCTGCCACGATCGCCGGGGTCGAAATCGACGTCGGCGCCGCGAACGCGCGTGGGCGTCATGGATGTCATCCCTTCCTCCCCCGGTAGGTGTCCAGCACCGAGGTGAAGGTGCCGTGCAGGGTCTTCGAACCCGGGATGCCGGGGAATGCCACGTCGGACAACGACACCGTGCACGTGACCGAGACGGTGACGATTCCGGGCGTACCGGGAGGGGTCTGAAAGCCCGGCAGTTTGACCTCGGTGAGCGGCGTGCAGTGGATCCCGTCCTGGGCAAGCGAACTCTTCACGGCCGCCCTGGCGTTCGCGTCCGCCTTCCCCGGGTCACGGGCGATCGACGCCTCCCGGGCCCCCGCCTTCGCCGCCGCGTCCACACCGTTGCCGGCCACCGAGGTTCGGCCGAACGCGATGATCAGACACAGGAACGCGATCAACACGGGCGTGAGTATCGCTGCCTCCAGAGCGAACGACCCCTCGTCCGCTCGCAGGCTCCCCCTGTACACCCTCGCCCCCCACATGTTCATCAGCCCGGACTCGTCCACCGCTCGACGACGCCGTCCGCGTGCTGCGTGATGGTCAGACTCCCGAGGCCGGGCACAATCGACAACGACGTACCCCGAACGGTCACCCGGATCCGCCCCTCGCCGGTTCGTTCCGGAATCACCTTCGGATCCTTGAGCATTCCCCCGCCGAGGTCCTTGACCACATTCCGGCCGCGCTGTTCCGCCTTCCCGCGGTCCCCCTCCGTCGCACGCCCCACCTCGACGCCCTCTTGGGCCGCCTGCAGCGCCACCTCACGGGCGTACCACCACAGGCAGACCTGGATCACCGACAACAGCACGAGGATGAACACGGGGAAGATGATCGCCATCGAAATGGACATGCTGCCGCGATCCGACCCGCCTGCCTGGCTCAGGCGGCGTCGGATCGCGGTGATGGGTCGGCTTCGTCGCACGTCGGTCACGGAGGGACGGGCCGTGCTACTGGTCGTTCTGCGGAGCCGGCGGCACGTACTTGTCGTCGGATTTCTTCAGGCCGTCCTGGTACTTCTTGTACATCGTGTAGATCACCGCCGCGATGCTGACCGCGGCCACCATCAACACCGCGACGATGATCGCCGTCTCGATGCTCACCGCACCGTGGTCACGCTCCTTGCGCAGTCGCCGATAGCGGTCCACCAGACCGCCGGTGACGACCAACACGAAGGCGACCGGAGCCGGGGCGACTCTGTGCACGGCGGTCTCGACACGATCGAGCACCGCTGGGGACGAGGAACCGGTTGACATTGCCTGTACTCCTTCCGGAGAACGGCTCGGAATCCGAAGGTCGTTCATACCGAGAACATCCGGGAAATTGCCGGGAATCCGAGCAGGATTCCCATGATCACCACGAGCATCGTCCCCGGAACGGTGAGCCGTTCCGAGTCCGCGTTCGCCTTTTCGTGTTCGTTCGCGAGCAGTTCCACGCGCAGCGACTGGGACCGTGCGCGCAACGTGCCGTACACGGCGGCGCCTTCGGTCCCGGCCATCTCGATGATGTCGGCCACGTCGGCAAGTTCGGGCAGGTCCAGGTCCTTGGCCAGGTCGCGCAGTCCGTCCCAGGGGTCGGCGCTGCCCACTCGGGCCCGGGCCAACGCGTCCTGGATCCGGGCGAATGCCCAGCCGTCCCCCACGGCCGCGGCCCGTTCCAGCGCCTCCGCCGGGCCCGCGTCGCCCGCCCGGCCCAACGCCACCAGGTCAAGGTAGGCGGCGGCCGCGTGTTGGAACTCGATCCGGGCGGACTTGGCCTGGTCGCGCAGCGCGTAGTCGGGGATGAACCACATCCCCGCCGCCACCGCCAGGGACAGGAACAGCGGTACGTAGAACGCGATCCCGATCCCGGCCGCGGTCAGCACCGCCGAGAGCATCGCGGGCAACAGCAGGCCGAGCAGGGCCAACAACGCCTTGGTGCGCACGAATTGCGCGACGGTCTCGCCGACCAGGTCGAGTTCGCGGTGCGGCACCCTGAAGCCCGGGAGGTGCCGGACCATGGCGACCAGTCGGTCGTCGTACTTGCTGCCCGTCTGCTCCGTGCGCCGCTTCGGCATCCCGGACAGGCGGTGCAGCGCGTTGCCCAGGTCCGGTGGCGCCGGCCACAACTCGCGGACCAGCACGGCCACTCCGGCGCCGAGCACACATCCGCTGACGATCACCATGGGTGGGATCACGACCACTCACCCCGCAATACGGGCGCGGTGTGCACACCCTGCTCCTGCTGCACGTCCACCGCCCTGGCCGCCTTGACCACGCTGCGCGGATCCGCCACCAGGAAGCGGGGCTTGACCCGGTCGGCGGCCAGCGAACGCATCCAGACCAGGGTGCCGACGTAGGCGATCGCCATCAGCAGCAGGACCATCTGCCCGGGCGCCGTACCGTACGGCGCGGCGTAGTCGCGGTTGATCACCACGACCAGGGAGGTGACCCCCAGGGTGATGTAGGTGATCCAGCGCACGGCCATCCGGGCGCCGGCCCGGTCCGCCTCGATCGCCCGGCGCTGGCGCACCTCTTCGCGCACGGTCGTGGCGAGGTCCTTGAGCGCCATCGCCAGGCCGGGACCGCGATCCGAGGAACGCAGGATCAGCGCCGCCGCGATCTTGTCCGCCGTGGCGTCGCCCAGATCGGCGGCGAACGCCCGCAGCGCCTCCTCGGGCCGCCACCGGGACTGCAATCGGCTGACCAGGTCGCCGACTTCCTCGACGATCGGCTCCGGGCAGGTGGCCCGCGAGGTGAGGATCGCGTTCTCCAGTCCGGCGCCCAACTCGATCAGGTCGGCGATCCGTCGGGTCCACTCGGCGAGCGCGTCCAGGCGTTTGATCACGCTGTGGTCGCTCTTGGTGGGCCTGAGCAGCCAGGGCAGTCCGGCGAACGCGGCGATCACCAGGAGCCCGGCGCCGAGGAATCCGGTGAACAGCCAGACCAGCGCGGCCACCACGACACCGACGGACAGGCGGATCCGTCGTGCGGTGCGCTGACGGGCCGTCACCGGTCCGGACCGCATCCGGCGGATCGCCGACTCCATGCGACCGGGCGGCTTGGGGGTCGGGTCGTCGTAGGTGCCGACGAGCCCGACGATCAGCCCGACCACACCGCCGACCAGCAGGCATCCGCACACCGCGACCAACAACGCGTCACCCATACGATCACCCGGCCTGGTGCAGCTTGAGCCGCAACGGGCGCCAGCCGTGCGGTTCGTCCAGCAGATGCGGACTGAACCCGGCCCGGATCAGATCCGGCATGTCAGAGGGGTACATCCGGGCGGTGGCGCGCGGATCGTCGGCGGTCGGCGCGAAGATCGTGTTCACGGCCGGGCGGCGGTGTTCGCCCATTCCGGTCACCTCCAGGACGTGCGAGACGAAACGATGCCGTTTGCCGCCGATGGCCGTCTCGTCGATCATCCGCACGAAGACGACGTAGTCGACGGCGTTGGAGGCCAGCCGGTAGGCCAATTCGGGACTCATGTGCGCGCCGTACTCCAGGCAGAGTTCGGCGATCCGGTCGAAGATCATGTCCGGCTCGCGCACGTGCAGCGTGCACATCGAGCCGCCCTCGCCGTTGGTCATCACGCGCAACATCGGCACGATCTCGCTGGAGCGCACCTCGCCGACGATCATCCGCGACAACGACATGCGCAGCGCGGAGGGGATCAGTTCGCCGATGGTCAACTCGCCCGCCGATTTGCCGTCGATGCCGCGTTCGCCGTTGCCCTCGCGGGCCTCGATCGCCACCACCTGGCGCAGGTGGCCCAACTCGTGGAGGAAGAGTTCCAGTTCGGTTTCGAAGGTGCCGATCCGCTCGTCCCGGGGGATCTCGTGGGACAGCGCGCGCAGCAGCGAGGTCTTGCCGACGCCCTGGGTGCCGCAGATGATCAGGTTCTTCTTCGCCCGGACCAGCGAGCCGAGGAAGGCGGCCAGCGTGCGGTCCAGGGTACCCAGTCCGATCAGCTCGGCGAGGCGCACGTCACGCACCCGGTGCCGGCGGATCGTCACGTAGGTGTGCGGGGTGACCTCGGTGATCGCCTGGAGCCGGGAGCCGTCCGGCAGCCGCAGGGCCAGGGTGGGCTGCGCGGTGGACAGGGTGCGCTCGCCGCTGCCGTGCCGGCGGGCCAGATCGCGCAACAACTCGCGGAGTTCGTCGTCGGAGGCGGTCAGCGGGGGCACCTGGACGCGGGGGCGGTCCGCGTAGTCGACCCAGACCGTGTCGTAGCCGTTGACGAGGATGTTCTCCACGGCCGGGTCGGTCAGGTACGGCTCCAACGGGCCGGCGCGGAAGAGCCAGTCCCACACCGCGCGCGCCATCGCCCGGTCCTCGGCGGGCGTGGTGGAAATGCCGCGCTCGCGGGCGGTGACGTCCGCCCACTCGGCGACCACCTGGGCGACGATCGCACGGCCGCGCTGCTCCCGGTCGCCGGTGGTCATGCCGGGCGCCGACTTGTCGAACTCGTGCAGTTGTTCGGCCGCCCGGTCCTTCAGTATCCGCACCACGGCCGGATCCACGACCGGTTCCCCGGACGGGTTGCGGGGCGGCGTCGGGGCGGTGGTGAGCGGGGCGTGTGGGGCGTGCGGGCCGGTGCCGGTGGGGGCGGGCGCGGCGGACGGGCGGCGGCTGACCGTGCCAACGCCGTTGGCGCTCACGCTCGCGGTCGGCGGCACGGTGAACATGCCGTCGCGCGAACCGGGCGGGCGGGCGCCGCCGTTGACGTGCCCGTTCACCCCGGGCACGACGTGCGGTGGGGCCGGCACGGCGGTCGGCGCGGACATCGCGGGCGGCGGAAGGGGCGTGCCGTTGGCGGGAGTCGGCGGCGGGACGTGGCCCACGGCAGGCGTCAGCGAGCCCGCGCCGGCCGACCAGGTGTGCTCCGGGCCGGTCCCGGGATCGGCACCGGCCCGCTGGAAGCCCTCCGGCCAGGTGCGCAGCGGGGGCGGCGCGTAGAACACGTCCTCCGTCTCGGGGCGCCCCGGGACGACGTGTATCTGCGGGTGCCCGCCGGTCTCGGCGGGGGGCTCGGGTTCCGGTTTGTTGTGCGGATCCGGGTGCAGGGGTCGGGCGTTATCGAACATGGCCGGCCTCCTCGCCGGCCGGGCGGTGCGCCGGTTCGGCCTCGGCGGGTGACTCGGGGTGGGGCTCGGGGCGGGGCTCGGCGTCGGAGCGGCGGATGTACGCCGCCGCCTGGGCCCAGCCGTCGCTCGGCGCCGGCGCCTCCGGGCCCGCGGACAACTGCCCGCCGGCCGTGGGGCGCGGGGCCAGGCGCATGCGTCGCTGTGCGGCCAGGTTGATCGCCGCGTCCGCGGTGGTCCGCGCGGCCCGCATGTACCTCGAACGCAGGAACCGTTTTCCGGTGTCGCCCTCGCCGTCGGACAACACCCGCGCGCGTTCCGGGTCGAACGGCACCAGGCCGAGCACGGGCGCCTCGAGGTGTTTGCCGATCTCCTGCCGGGAGTAGCGTCCCTGTTCGATCACCACGAGGGCGATCGAGTCGGATCCGGTCCCGTGCGTGTCGAGGTCGTTGCGCAGCGCGGTCAGTCGGGGCTGGGCCTGGGCGAGCGAGGGCAATGTGCCCCGGATGACGGGGAGTACCAGGTCGGCGCGGCGCGCGACGATCGCCGACGCGCCCGTGGTGCCGCGCCGGCCGAGGTCGACGATCACGTCGTGCGGAATCTGCTGATTGCCCAGCCCGGCGGCCAGTTGCGAGATCGGATCCCACGTGTAGGCCAGTCCCGACGCCTGGGTGGGGTCGACCAGGCCCGGCAGCAGCAGGCGTTCGCGGCGGCCGTCGGACAGGTCGACGAGTTGCCGGAAGAAGGCGTCGACGAGATTTCCCTGACGGTGTGCCACGCCCAGTTGGTGCAGGCCGTATTCGGCCGAAACCCGACCCTGGAGCGCGCCCGCGAGGATCGAACCCCCGTCCGGATCGGCTTCGATCAGGATCACCCGGCGGCCGGCGGGCAGCGGCCAGGTGAGCAGGAGTGCGAGCGCGGTCGAGGTGGCACCGGGCGCGCCCGTGCCGCCGGTGACCGCGACGACGGTCATGGGGTGCCTCCGGCCTTGCCCGGCGCGGGGTTGGGCGCCGCGTCCGCGTTCCCGGTGTTGAGCACCACGATGGAGAACCGACCGTCGACCACTTGCAGGGCGAGCGTGGGGCCGTCCTTGGCGGGCACGGCCACGTCCAGGACGGCCTTGCCGGAACCGGAGTTCGGGTCGGCGGCACTGGCTCGGATCACGGTGGCCGCGATGGTGACGGGCTGCGCAGGCACGGCGTTGGCCCCGGCGGGCGCGGCCACCGAGGTCACGACCAGGATCCGGGTGCCCGGGGTGACCCGCTGGACCGGCATCCTGGTGGCGTCCACGGCGATCGGGACCAGCGTCTCGCCCGGTTGGATGGCGATCTTCTCGGTGACCTGATCCGAGGTCAGCAGCGAGCCCGCGCGCAGCTCGACGGCGGCGCGTTTGCCCACGATGACGTCCTTGGAGCCGGATCCGATCGGGCGCAGACCGGGCGCGTCGTTGATCTCCACGACCCGCAGGTCCTCGGCGGCGATCGTCTGGCCGTAGGGCACCGTGCGGGCCACGGCGAGCACCGGCACCCGTTTGTCGCCCATTTGATAGAACGCCGCCGAGCCCAGTCCGCCCGCCGCGATCAGCGCGACCGAGAGCGCGATGAGCGCGGGCCGGCGGCGTCTGGCGCCGAGGCTGCGCGTGGGCGTGACCGGCATCGCGCCGGCGGTCGCGCCCGGTGTCGCGACGCCGCTGCCCGATGGCCGTTCCGTAGCTGCCTTCACCACCGGCTCCGCCCCCTTGCTCTGCCGGGTCCACCCAGGTTCCGCGCGGACCGTGATCCACTTCGGAGCTACCGCTCGTATCTTCCACCACACACACTGTCAGGTGAATGGTGAACGGCTCGAAAACCGCCGCCGAAGTTGATCATTCGATGCATTCCGTGACCTCGACGCACCCCGTCAACCAGCACGATCGCGGACGCCATGTGACGAACCCGACCCCACCCAAGATCACGGGCAAGCATCTCGTTCCGGACACCGAACGGGCCCCACGATGGTCCCGAAACGAGCCCCGCCGCAAGCACTTTCGGGCAATTGTTGGCCGGCCGGGTTCGGACCGCACCGCGCGCGCTCGAACGTGATATCGCGCGGCCGAGCCGACGCCGGGCACGGTACTCGATCCGATGTACGAGAAACTCCCGGGCGCCATGGTCCAATCCGGCAATACGGCGAATGTGTCGTCATGTCGATGCGGTGACGATCGGGTGTCGCTACGGCGAAGCCCACACCCATCGGCGGGGGTTCAGACCCGTCGGCGGATGGCCCGTACCGGCAGGTGTCCGGGGCGCGGGAGCGCGCTCGTCCGCGGCCGGGACGGCTTGCCGGGTACCGGCTCCAGGTGCCATCGCGCGCACACCACCGCCACGGTGGTCACGATCTGGGCCAGGAACAGGTGTTCGCCGACGCACCGGTGCACGCCCGCGCCGAAGGGCATGTACACGCCGCGCGTACGCCCCCGGAAGCCGGGCTCCGCCCAGCGGTCCGGATCGAAGCGCTCCGGATCGGGGAACAGCTCCGGGTCCCGATGCAGCGCGTGATGGCTGTACAACACGTCGCCGCCGCTCGGGATGTGATGCCCCATCACCTCGACGTCGCGATTGGCCCGACGCACCACCAGCCAGGGCGCGTACAGCCGAAGCGTCTCGTCGACAACACTCCTTGTATATACGAGGTCGCCCAGGTTGTCCGCGGTCGGCGGCCCGCCGGCCAGTACCTCGTCCAGCTCGGCGTGCAGCCGCTTGCGGACGTCCTCGTTGCGGCCGATCTCGTGAAAGGCCCACGAGAGGGTGGCGTTGGTGTTGTCGTTGCCGGCGATCAGCATCGACACCACCTCGTCCCGCACCGCCTCCGGCGACATGCCCATCCCGACGAACTCGCCGAGCAGCCCCTCCCCCGAGCCCGCGTCCACCGCCGCGGCGATCGTGTCGCGCAACCGGGCGCCGGTCTCGGCGAAGCGCCGGTTGCCGGGAGTGGGCAACCGCCGCGCCCACTCGGGCAGCACCGTGCGGGTGAACACCTCCTGGATGAACACCGGCAACGAGCGCCGCACTTCGGCGACGGCGGCGTCCGCGGCCGGGTCCTCGCCGAAGATCAGCCGACCGAGTGTGGCCAGGCCGAGTTCGCTCATCTCCCGATCGAGCGCGAGCGTGGATCCGGGCAACCACTGCGCGCTCGCGTCCTCGGCTCGACGCCGGATCACCTCCACGTACCCGCCGATCCGGGACCGCTGGAACGCGGGCTGCACGGTACGCCGCCGGGCCCGATGCAGAGGCCCGTCGGAGGCGGCCAGCCCGTCGCCGATGTGCAGCCGGGCCTGCTTGAAGAAGCCGTCCCGCTCGACGGTGTCCGCGTGTTCGACCAGCACGCAGCGCACGAGCGCGGGATCGTTGAGGACGTACAACTCCTTCGGCCCGACCCGGATCCGCACGATCGGCCCGTGCGCCCGCAACGAGGACACGAAGTCCCACCGCCCGCGCAACAACGCCGGGGTATGACCGAGCAACGGCACTGCGCCCGGGGCGATCGGAACCACGCGGCAACTCCTCGACGGGGATGGGGACGAGACGACGCGGTCCCCGAAGCGGCCGGGGCCCGCGGCCGGCATCCGCGCCGTGCGCCGGTTCGGGAGTGGTCCCGGGCCGGTGCGCCGACGTGTTTTGCGGCGGGCTAGAGCGTATTCGCCGCTTGGCGCCCCTGCTTCACCGCCTCGCGTCCGGCTCGCACCCCGTACGCGGGAGCACTGCCGTTTCGGGCCCCCGTCTGTGCGCCGCCGGTTTCGGGTCCACGCGCGCGTTCCACTCCAGGTCCGACTTCCTGGCCACGTACGGCTTCCCCGGCGTGACCACCGTGGGCCGGCCCGTGACCGCGCGCGGCCCGGGCGTCGTGTGCGTCGTGTTCGGGTCCGGGGTCGGGTCGACCACCGAGGTCACCGAGGCGGGTACCGACTTCGGCTCCCCGGCGCCCGAGGCGGACGCGATGCCCACCCAGGACCCCACCGCGATCCCGACGGTGGCCAACACGGCGGCGACCGGCCCCACCAGACTCATCGCCTGCCCGGGCGGCCGGCTTTGACGATTCGTCATGTGCGTACCCCTTCACTGGACCGTGGGATATTCGGACCCTCCACAAGAGGAATACGTCCGCCGACCGAGCCGCGTTGCACCGCCGGCCCACGCCGCCCACGTGCGGAACATCTCCGAACCGCCGTGCAACCCGGGGCAGCCGGCGCGCGTATCCCCTGTGACAGGCCCCTCGACATGCAGACAACCGCACGCCTCGGCAACGACCGGGCGCTCTCGAGCCATGCCCGCGGGGGACCCGGTGAGGAGGAGATCACGGTGCGCGATTCCCGCGACCACCCCCTGGCAACTGCGCTGCCGACCGCGTGAGGGAGGCAGCCCGTGAACGGGAGTTCCGCGAGTACGCCGAGGCCCGCCAGGCCCAGCTGCGTCGATCCGCGTACCTGCTGTGCGGCGACTGGTACGAGGCGCAGGACCTCACCCAGACCACACTGATGAAGATGTACACGGCGTGGGGCAGGCTGAACCGCGACGGCAATGTGGACGCGTACGCCCGCGTGGTGCTGACCCGCACGTACATCGACCAGCACCGCAAGGGCCGTTGGCGCGAGGAGCCGGTCGACGAACTCCCGCAGCGGCCGAGCGAGGAGTCCCCGTCGCCGGACCTGCGGATGACCCTCCAGGCGGCGCTGCTCCGGCTGCCGCCTCGCTATCGGGCCGTGCTCGTGCTGCGCTTCTGGGAGGACTGGAGCATCGAACAGACGGCGGAGGCCCTGCGGATCAGTACCGGCACGGTCAAGAGCCAGAGCGCGCGCGGCCTGAACCGGCTGCGCGAACTCGTCGGCGAACAGATGTGGGAGCTGTCCGAACGGTGAGGCCGACCATGAACGATCGCGACCTGTTCGCGCTGATGCTCGATCAGCCCGAGCCCGACTTCCCGAGCGTGGTGGACGCGGCCGTGGCGGGTGGCAAGCGGATCCGCCGGCGCCGCCGCGTGGCGGCCCTCGGCGCCGGGGTGGGTGTACTGGTGATCGCTGGCGCGGGGCTGTTCCTGGCGCCCTCGCGGCAGGCAACCGTGCGGCCGGCGACGGATGTTCGGCCCGCGGCGACGACGGGGGCCACGGAGACGATCCGGCCGAACCCCGCCGTGGACGCGCCGGCCTCCGCCGAACCCGCGTCCGCGACACCGGAGTCCGGCGCTGACCGGCCGACGGCCCGGGCAAAGACGCGACAGGAGCAGGCCCCTCCGGAGACGCAGCCGAGGAGCGGCGGTCGCACGACTGCGCCGGCCACCATGCCCGAAGACGAGCGCAAGGCCAAGTGCTTGGCGGTCAAGGCGACCAAATGCTGGTGAATGGCCGGAAATTGAGGGTTTGTCACCTATCGCTGCGGATCACCGTCCACCGTATGCGGATTGTCATCCGCTGATCACGTCGTAGCCCCCCGCACCCGCGCTCGGCCCCTAATCTGATCCCGGATCATTCGTCCGGAGTGAGGAGAGGGCCGGCGTGAACAGCACTGACCCGTGGACCGTGGATCGCATCGCGCATGCGCTCCCGCACCCCGAAGCCCGCCACGAATTCCTGCGCCTGGTGAATCTGACGCCGATCGGCGATCTGCCGGGCCTGCTGGCCCGCTACGTACAGGCGGCGGAGGAACTCATCGCCGGCCTGCCGCACGCACGCGCCCTCGCGGCGCAGGTTCGGGCCACGGGCCTGGACCCGGACCTCGACGAGGTGGACGAGGAAATCGTCCGCAAGTGGATCTCCCGCGGTCGAGCGCAAAGCAGTGCCGCGTGACGTGGCGCCCGAGGATCGGCATCGAGCACCAAGAGGTCATCGACCGCTTCCCCGAAACCACGCTCAACCACTGGGGAATGCTGCTGTACAAACTGGTCTGCGACCCGTACACGGCCACCGTCCGCTACGGCGAGGACGACCGAATCGTCCGCACCGCAGCGGCGGGGCCCCTGATCGTGGTGGTACTGCTCAACGAGGGGACGACAACCGTCACCGTGCTGCAGGTCGTGCACCTGGGTTGACCTTGTGGTGCTTCCCGGC
This sequence comes from Embleya sp. NPDC020630, assembly GCF_044334985.1. Taxonomy (NCBI): domain Bacteria; kingdom Bacillati; phylum Actinomycetota; class Actinomycetes; order Kitasatosporales; family Streptomycetaceae; genus Embleya; species Embleya sp. NPDC020630. The sequence continues at coordinate 252,095 of NZ_JBIRUB010000005.1, read as the reverse complement.
ACCCGGTACGCAGTAGTGATCGGCCACTTCACCCATCACACCGTCGTGTCGCTGCCGGTGAACCTTCGGCTCACCGGTGCGACCGACGTGGTTGCCGCGCTTGGCCTGCTTGACCTCGGGGTCGAGGACGCGACACACCTTGCGCACCTGCGGATGCTGACCGGGAATCGCATACGCGGAGGCCACGCCCGCGAAGGCGAGACCGAAACATGCCACGACCATGATCGCTGTCTTACGGATCCTGCTCATTCGGCAGAAGATAGCGGAGCCGGCCCCGGCACACTAACCACGTTCCGAAACCATTTCCCGAACCCGAGCCCCAAAGCCCCCACCCCCACACCTCCACCCGGCCCCTCACCCCCACCCAGCCTGATTCCCCAGCCCACCAAGCCCCCAGTTTCGCGCCGCCCAACGGCCCCCAGCCGAAAGCCCCGGGCCACATCGGGGCCACGGCACCCAGCCGAAAGCCCCAGACCACCAAGCCCACAAAATCGGGGCGCCCAACGGCACCCCAACCGGAAACCCCAGACCACCAAGCCCCCAGATTCGGGCCGGCCAACGGCCCCCGGCCGGAAACCCCGGGCCACATCGGGGCCACGGCACCTAGGCGGAAGCCGCAGACCACCAGTTCCCAGATTCGGGCCGGCCAACGGCGCTTCAGGCGGGCGAGCGGGCGAGCGGGCGAGCGGGCGAGCGGGCGAGCGGGCGAGCGGGCGAGCGGGCGAGCGGGCGAGCGGGCGAGCGGGCGAGCGGGCGAGCGGGCGAG
>NZ_JBIRUB010000005.1:150230-251231 GCF_044334985.1 Embleya sp. NPDC020630 | reverse complement strand
AGCGGGCCGATCTCAGGGCCACGGGGTCCCCTTGTCAAGAGCCCCATGCCTCTCAATCATCCGACCCCCGCACCCCGCACCTGACACCTCGACCTCGCATCCCGCACCCCACCCTCCGCGCCCCCGCCGCATCACCCACACGGCCCCACCCCCACACACCCCGTCGCCACCGCACCCAAACGCCACCCCACAACCCCAACACCCGCCCCCACAAGGGCGATCCCATCGCACTGCCCCCCACCCCCGGCTCGCCCTCCCACCACATCCACCATCCAGTCGGGTGGTTGACCACCCACCCCTCCGCCTAAGCTGCCGCCCGCTCCGCCGTCGGCAGCCCACGGAGGGACCCCACATGCCCCGAACCCGCACCCGCGCCAAGTTCCGCGGCTGGGCCATAGCCCCGTTGGCCGCCGTCCCGGCCATCGCGCTGCACGACCTCTTCGACTCCCTCTGCATCAACGGCATCGACGCCTGGCTGGCCACCTCCGCCGCCTTGGCCCTCCTGTGCGCGACCGTCCACCTCGCCACATCGACCCTCAACCAACGTCCCGACCCCCCGGACGACCGCGACTTCGAGCTCCAGATCGCCGAACTCTGCCGCCGCGACGGCCTCCTCGCCGTCCAGGTGGCCCCCGACGCCAACGTCAAGGCCTACCTCCCCAACGGCAGCCTCGTCCTCATCCGCTGCGCCCCCCTTACCCACGAGGCCCGCCCCCTGGACCTCCACGCCTTCATCGGCACGGCCCACCACAACCACCAGGCCGACATCCCGGTCTTCATCACCCGCCACGGATTCACCACCGAGGCCCGCCGATTCGCCCACCACCACGGCATCGTCCTACTCGACCAGTCCCGCCTATACCAATGGCAACAGGGCCACGGCCTGACCACTCTGGTCACCACAACCCCATAGCCCCACCCGCCTGCTCCCCACGAACACCCCCACCACCAGCCCGAATCCCCCCGAAGCCGCCCCCACCAACCAACCCCGGCCCCACCCCCACCAAGTGGCCGAATCCTGCTACCCGCAGTGATCTCCCGAAGACGCTTACGACCCACCCGATCAAGTGCAATGATGCTTCGGCAGATCAATAACGCACCGAACTCCGAAGATCGCACCTGCTGCGGGGGTGGCAGTTTTGGCCCGATCCACCAACACCCAACTCCCGGCAACCCTGCTGGCAGCCCTGGCCACACTCACCCTCCTGACCACGGCCTGCTCTTCGGACAACAAGTCCAAAACCCCCAAAATCAGCCAAGCCGCCCCCAAAACCGCCGCCGCCCCCCTCCCGCCCCCACCGGCGTCACCCCGGAGCCCGGCACCAACGGCACCGCCCATCAGCGAGGGCGAAGCCAAAACCATCGCGCAGAACTACTACGACGCGAGCAAAAAAGCGAAGTCCGCCCATGACATCGCGGGACTCGACGCGATCGAGACAGGCATACTTCTGGACATCTCCAGGGCACGCCAGCAAAGAATCGCCAAATTTGGCAACAACGTTCAAGTTTCCGAAGAAATGGCCAGCACCGGCGACATCCAAGTGGCCGCACCGCAAGGCGCTCCGGCGGGCAGTGACCGTTGGGTTCTCTCGACAGGGCTCCAAAAGCTCGGAACCGACTCCAGGTCATCCCTGGGCGTGCTACGGCAAGCGCAAGGGGAAGGCGCCTGGAAGATGTCGTTCCTGGCTTTCACCGACTCCAAGAAGTCCTTGCCCACAGTCACGAAGATCGCCACGGTCAACGGGGAAGCGACGGGCGAAATCGACTACGGCGACAACCTTTGCAGTGATTTTTCGACCGGGCTGAGCGGCGGATCCACATCGAGCAACTGGGGTCAATCCAGTAAGGCAACTCTGCAGACCGAGCAGGGGAACAAAGAAAAAGCTGTCACGGTTACAAAAGGCGGCACCGTTTCCGTGCAATCTGAGCCGCTCTCGCAGAATCGAACCCCTGCCTGGAGCACGTCCGATGGCGGGAAATTGGTGATGTGCACCATCAAAGTAACGTCGAATATGACAGCGGGGCCATCCGGTACGTTCACCATCGACCAGAGCCCCACCTACGAAAATTTGAGCGGTCGCATCACCAAATGGCGATCCCTCACACTGACTAACATAGCAATGTACGCATTCAAGGTTCCCTCCACACCCAACGGGCCGATCGACCTCGTCGCAACTTCAACGCGCCCGTTCAACGTGGATGGAAGCCCAGTCGAGTAGATCCTGATATCCGCAGCCAGAATTCGACATTCCAGAGGGAGATGTCATGGCAAACTCGAGAATCGTGCGAATTGCCGCTCTAGCATGCTCTGCGGGTTTGTCGGCAGCCTTCCTCGCCTTGCCGTCTGCAAGCGCCGATGTCAATCAGTGCGGCAACCTGATCATCTGCATCGACATCCGTGTCCCCGGGGCGTCTTCTTCGGGCAGCACAGGTGGGGGTACCACTGGTGGCAGTGCGGCCGGTGGCAGTAACGGCGGATCACCGGGGTTCACCACAGGTGGCTCGGCCATCACCACCGGAGGCGTGATTGCGGGGGCCGCCGGAGGTGGGGGAAACCAACAACCCCCGCCGCCCGCTCCTGCCGATGTAGCCCTGATGGCGCTTGCGCAACTCAAGCTCGAGAGGCCGGAGATCGAAGTAACGCCGCCTGGTGGAAAGCTCGGCCTCGTGGGTCTGCCAGTGTGGATGTGGCTCCGCGCTCCCGCAGCAAACGTTTGGTCACCGACCTGGATTTCCAAGGAATTGACGGTAGGTACCGTCACTGTCACCGCCCACGCACGCTCGACGAGGGTCGAATGGGATATGGGCGACGGTAACAAGGTGCCCTGCGATGGGCCTGGCAGGCCTTACCAGCCTTCCGACGCCAACGATATGGGCCCCTGCAGCCATAAGTACCTGAAGACGTCAAAGGATAAAGATGGCGACAAGTTCACCATCACCGCGACGGTATTCTGGGAGGCCAACTACACCGATGCCGCCGGCACTCATCCGCTCCCCGGCATGACCGGCGCGAATACAACCACGGTCCGCATCGGAGAACTACAGGTGATCAACTGACGCAGAAATTGTCGGGTGCCGGACTCGCTCCCGCCGTGCTGCGGTCAGGTGACGGTCCAGCCTGTGGTTTTGGCTATTGTGGTGGCTTGGGGTGGGGTGATTTTGGCGCCCTGGAAGTCGACTGTTCGGGGGTCGAGGGTGGATAGGTTGCTGTCTCGTAGGTCGGCGTTTTTGAGGGATGCGCCGTGCCAGGTTGCGCCGGATAGGTCGCAGGCTGTTATTACGGCCTTTTGCAGTCGGGCGGTGGTCAGGTCGGCCTCGCGCATGCGGACGCCGGTGAAGGTTGCCTGGGTCAGGTCGGCTCCCGGTAGGCCGACGAACGACCAGTCTCCGCCCGTTACTTCGAACACGGTGTAGGTGCATTGCCGGAACGCGCTGCCGACCAGTTTGCAGTCGACGAACCTGGTGTCGAAGAACGTGCAGCGTTTGAATGTGCAGTTCGTGAATGCCGCTCCCGTGTGCCGCGACGCGTTGAATCGCACCCCCGCGAACGTGCACTCGTCGAACACCGCGCCCTCGTTGACGACCTCGGTCCAGTCCGTGTCCAGGAACGAACAGCGCGTGTATTTCGCGGTGTCCGTCAGCTCCCTCCCGTACCAGTCCTCGTCGCGGATCACGAGCGCCTCGTCGGGGATGGCCATCTCTCCATTGAACACGCCGCCCCCGACATTCGCCCGCCCCGCCGTCGCGGGCCCGCTCAGTCCGGCGAGGCGATGCCCGCGACCATTCCCTGCGCCAGTGCTCGGGCCGCGGGGCCCGTGGGCTGCCCGGCCTGTCCGGTGACCAGGGTGTAGAGGGCGCCGGCGAAGAGCGTGATCAGCGTGGCGACGTCCGCGCGCGACGTGTGCAGGCCGAGGGCGCGGTGCTGGGCCAGGGTGAAGTCCACGGCCTCCGTCTGCATGTGGTCCAGCGTGCGCTGGAGTTCGGGGCGGCGGGTGGCCTCGAGGGTCAGTTCGTACACGGCCAGATAGCGCGCCCGGTGCATCGTGGCCGAGAACTCCAGCGACATCGCGATCAGGTCGACCAGGCCGCCCCGGTCGATCGGGCCGGCCACCGTCTCGTGCGCGGCGGTCATGTCGGCGCGGTGCAGTTCCAGGACGCGCTCCGCCGCGGCGCCCAGCAGGACGTCGCGGCTGCGGAAGTAGTTCGACGTGGTGCCCGCCGGCAGCCCCGCCGCCTCGTCCACCGCGCGGTGGCTGAAGCCGTGTACGCCGGCCCGGGCCAAGACCTCGATCGCGCCGTCCGCGATGGCGCGCCGCCGGGCGCTGTTGGGGGGTGGTGCCATCCAGGGAGATTATCAAGGCTGTGATAGTACTATCCAAGTAGTGGTATTTCGGGGCCCGGTCGACCCCACCGCACCCACACACGAGGGGGCACCATGCGAATACTGGTCATCGGCGCGGGCATCGGCGGACTCGCGGCGGCGCGCGCCCTGCATACGGACGGACACGAGGTCACGGTCCACGAACGTGCGTCGGCACTGCGCACCTCCGGCTCGGCGCTCACCCTCTGGAGCAACGGCACCGGCATACTCGCCGACCTCGGCGTCCCCACCGAAGGTCTCGGCGCACCCATCGATCTGCTCGAACAACGCGACTACGACGGACGTGTCCTGATGCGGATCGACGTCTCGCTCGCCGCCACCCGCTACGGCCACCCCCACCTCGCCATGCCCCGCCGCGACCTGATCCGCCGCCTGGCCGAAGCCCTGCCCACGCCCGAAACCGGAACCAAACCCGGACCCGCAACCGCAACCTCAACCAACAGCGCGAACGCGACCACGACGCCCCCCACGATCACCTTCGACAAGCCCTGCACCGCGATCACCCAAACCCCCGACCAAGCCCAGGCCACCTTCGCCGACGGCAGCACCGAAGCCGCCGACCTGATCATCGGCGCCGACGGCGCCCGCTCGGTCGTTCGCCGGCACGTATGGGGCTCCGACCCCACCACCCCGACCGGCTGGGTCACCTGGCAGGGGCTCACCCCGGTCGACATCGACGTGGTCCACGAGCGTCGCGGCCTGATGATCGTCGGCCCCGAGGGCATGTGCGGCCTGATGCCCGCCGGCAACGGCCTGCTCCAGTGGTGGTTCGACGTCCGCCGCGACCCGTCCGAACCGCCACCGACATCGCCGATCGCCGCACTGCGCAAACGTTTCGGGCGCTGGGCCGCACCGGTTCCCCACGTACTGGCGGCGGTCACGGACGCGGACGTCGAGTACTTCGCCCACCGCCGGCACAAGGTCCCGCGCACCTGGAGCCTCGGCCGGGCCACCCTCCTCGGCGACGCCGCGCACACGATGCCGCCGACCGTCGCGCAGGGCGGCAACCAGGCCCTGGAGGACGCCTGGGCCCTGGCCCGCGCCCTGCGTCGCACCGCCGACATCCCCGAAGCCCTTGCCGACTACCGGAGTTCCCGCGCCCGCCGCGCCTCCCTGACCGCCCGCCGCGCCGCCTCGGAGACGACGAACACATACCTGCCGACCCTGTCCCGCCTGACCCCCGACGCCCTGATCAGCCGCTACCACACCCGCTGGCTACGCCGGATCAGCACCTACCTGTCGGACGGCCCGACCACGATCGACGCCGATTCCGTACCCGTATCCGCGTAGCGCCTGCACACCGCCGCGGCAACGAACGCCCCGCCCACGCCCGCTACCCCTCGTCCACCACCACGAACCGAAAACCCAGCGCATCCAGAAACGCCCGCAGCAGCTCGTCCGGCGTCCCCTCCGCGCGCAACGTGGTCTCCAACGCCGCCTCGTCCGGGGTGAGTCCGGCCTCGCGCGCCCAGCCCACGGCACGTGGCAACACCCGCTCCGGCGGCGGCCCGAGCTCCGGATCCAACGCGTACGACCTGGCCGCACGCGGCGCCAGCGCGCAGTGCCATACCTCGCCCCCACCCGGACTCTGCGCGTCGATCATCGCGAAGTGGCCGGACACCACGTCGGCCGTCAACACCGGCGCGTCCGTGTCCGCCATCAACGTCGGCCCCGGATCCAACCCCGACGCCAACAGCAGAACCTGCCAGTCGCCGTCGCGAGCCGACCACCGCGGTTCGCCGCCGGCCTGCTGAACGGCCGGCAATTCCAAGAGGGGCCACGCCGATCGGGCGACGACATATACACCGAAGTTACCCATCACCCCCAGCATAGGACGCACCGACGACCCATCGCCGCGATTCCTCCCAGGCGACCGGTTGCCCGCGGCCCGGCGAGCCTGTACCCCCGTCGATCCCCCATGAGAACGTGGCCCCATGGACAATGCCACGTACCTCGACATGCTGCGCGCCGACGGCGAGGCGCTCGCTCGTTCGGCCGAACGGGCCGGCCTCGACGCGGAGGTGCCGTCCTGCCCCGACTGGCGGGTACGTGATCTCCTCGAACACCTGGGCGGCGTGCACCGATGGGCCGCCTACATCGTGGAATCCGGCAGCGTCGAACGGCCGAGCAGGGAGGACACCGCCGAGCTGTTCCGCGCCCCCACCGACCGGGACCTCTTCGAGTGGTACCGAAGCACCCACTCCGACCTGCTGAAGACACTCGGTACGGCGGCCCCCGACGCCCCGGGATGGACCTTTTTCGAGGCGCCGTCCACGGTCGGCTTCTGGACCCGACGCCAGGCACACGAGACGGCGGTTCATCGTGTCGACGCGGAACTCGCGGCCGGTCTGCCCTCCACCGTGCCCACGGACTTCGCCGCCGACGGAATCGACGAACTGCTGTGCGGATTCCTCGCCAACGCCCGGAAGAAGGCGGTCACCGACCCGCCGCTGAGCATCGCGATCACCCCGGACGACGCCTCGGCCGCCTGGACCATGCGGCTCGGCACCGCCGATCGACGTGTCGTACGCGCCGCCGAACCCGCCGACCTCACGGTGTCCGGCCCGGCCGAAAGGCTGTACCTGCTGCTGTGGAACCGGGCCGACACCACCGGCTGCCGCCTCGACGGCGACCCCGAAGTCCTCACCCGCTGGCGCGAGGCGACCAAGATCTGAGTCCGAACGAGAGGGTGGGCCTCCGCGGGGCTAGCCTGCCCGCGGAGGCCCGCTGTGCCGCCCTATCGGGCACGCCGGCACGTTTAAGGACCGGGGTCGTCTTGAAAGTCGTCGCGTTCTACCTTTGAACTACCAGGCCACGAGCGGCCCGGGCTGGAGTCGAACCAGCAACCGACGACTGGAGCCCCGTCCGGTCGATCCGGCGATGGGCGGCGATGCTGAGTCTGGAGCAAGAGTCTGAGATTGATCGCGGGCTGCCTCTGCCGACTTGGGCCACCCCGGCTCGTGGTGCCGGGGGAAGGATTCGAACCTCCACCGTTACCCGCGTTCGTCACGACAAGCTTCAGTTTCAGCTTGCGCTCCTCGCGCACCCCCGACCCTCCGGTCGGGGGATTCTCGAAGCCTACTCGCCCTGGCCGTTGCCGAGCAGGTAGGCGAAGACGGCGTCGCCGATCCGACGGTCCGTCACTTCCGCGCCGTTGGCTTCCTCGCGCGCGAACTTGACCGCCCGCTGCAGCTTTTCGACCCGCTCGACGAGTTCGTTCACGCGCCGGGCGGGCAGCGCGCCGGAGAACTTGACGGTGGTCCAGTAGCCGGCGGCGATGTCCTCGAAGTACATCTCGACCTGGGCCGGGTGGTGTTCCGTCGCCTCGGCCTTGACGTGGTTGCGCGGGACCTTCTTGGTCCGCACGGTACGCACCGGCTCGGTGCGCCAGGAGTCCGTGGAGGGGTCGAGCGTCCACGTCTCGGCGGCGTCCAGGATCGGCAGCTTGCGCACGAAGGTGTGCACGTCGACCAGTTGCTTCTCCAGGAAGAGCAGGTACGACACCGGGACGTCGCGCAGCAACGGCGTGCCGTCCACGACCACGTCGGCGCGGGCCTCGCAGTTGGCCCAGTCCTTGGTCGCGGTCACGTCGAAGAGCCGGGTCAGCGTGCCGGTGACGGAACGCAGCACTTCCTCGCCCTTGACCTGCACCCGGGTCGACTCGGGCGGCAGCTGCTCGCCCTCCTCGTCCTTGGGCTGGTAGGTGCGCGAGATACCCGACAACAACGCGCCCTTCTGGACCCGCTGGTGAGCATCCGTCAATTCCTGGAAGGACTTGGTCTTGACGCCCTTCTCCACCGCGATGATCTGGTTCAATTTCGCCACGCCGCGACGCTAGCAGGGGAACACGACTGCGCGACAAAGGTTTTCGGGTGGATGCGCCGGAGCGGGCAAAGCCACCGGGGCGCGGGGCGTCAGCGCGCGACCGCTCCGGCGGCGAGGTCGTCGTCGCCGACGATCCGGTAGGTGGCGTTGAGTTGCCACGGACCGACGAGCCCCTTGATCCGCTCCGCCCGGCGCTGCTCGCTCGCCCCGATCCGGGCCACCCACCCGGGGACCTCCTCGGGCGTCGCGTCGATCATCGCGACGGTCAACAACTGCTGCGGATCGGCCAGGTCGATCGCGCTGAGCACCCGTCGGGGGTCCCCCTCGAACCGCTCGTCCGGTAGCCATGCGTCGCGGAAGGTCGCGTAGTCCACACCGTCGTTGAGCCGCCGCACCATCGCACCGATGAGCATCGCCGCGTTCCCCCTCGTTTCCGTGTTTCCGTCATCGTGACCAACCGCCTCTTACGATGTAAGAAGCGGTGCGACCACAGCTTGTCTTACAGCGTAAAAATGGTCAAGGTCCGGACGCACGCCCATCCGCCGAACCGGTGGCATCACGTGTGGGACGGCCGCCACGCGGCCACCTGCCACAAAGAGCGAACCCGTCCCGATTCCCCGATCCCCCGACCCCGGAGGCCGACATGAGCGATCTCGACGCGTACGGCGGCGCGCCCAACGACCCGAGCGTGCTCGTGGTCACCACCAACGACGTACCGGGCTACCGCGTGCAACGGGTGATCGGTGAGGTCTTCGGCCTCACCGTGCGCTCGCGCAACATCGGCAGCCAGCTCGGCGCGGGCCTCAAATCGATGGTCGGCGGCGAACTGCGCGGCCTCACCAAGACCCTGGTACAGAGCCGAACCGAGGCGGCCGAGCGCCTGGTCGAACAAGCCCGCGGTCGCGGCGCCAACGCGATCCTCGCCATGCGATACGACGTCACCGACGCGGGCAACGGCACGGAAATCTGCGCATACGGCACAGCCGTGGTCCTGGTCCAGGACTAGCCCGAACGCCCCACCTACCCCGCACCAAACGCCCGTACCCCAAAAACGCCTACTCGATCCCCGCCAACAGAGCCCTGATCGCCGATTCGAAACGCTCGTCGTGGTCGGCCCGCGTACCCAACCCCGCCGCCAACGCCTCCGCCAGACAAGGCAGTTGCGCCGCGTCCACCGCCGGGTCGTCCCGGGATTCCCCGTCCTCGGGATCCAACTCGGCCAACGTATGCCCGATCACAAACGTGGTGACCGCGTTGAGGAGTTGGAACGCCCGCAGCGGCGCCAGCCCCTCCCCGACCAGCGCCGACGCGGCCCGCTCCACGGCGGCCAACGCCTCCGGAGTCGCGACCGGGCGCGTGGCGACGAGCGGAACGAGCGCCGGGTGGCGCAGCAGTTCGGCGCGGAACGCGTGGGCGAACTCGCCCAGCCACACCGCCCGCGGCCCGCTCGGCCGAGGCGCCACACTCGCCACGATCCGCTCGACCAGGCCGTCCAGCACGGCGTCCTTGTTCGGCACGTAGTAGTACAGCGTCATCGCCTCGACCCCCAGCTCCGCGCCGAGCCGCCGCATCGACAACTTGGCGATGCCGTCACGATCGGCGAGCGCGAGCGCCGCGTCCAGGACCTGCGCGCGGGAGAGCCGGCCCATCGGTCAGGCCAGCCCGAGCAGGTCGGCATGCCGGTCGACGGCATACGCGAAGAACGGATCGGCGGGATCGGCGCTCCCGGCGAGTTGTCCGAACAGCTCGAAGCTCACGATCCCGAACACGCCGGCCCAGGCGAACACCGCCCGCGCCAACGTCGCCGGCGAGACCTCCAGACCACCCGCCTCCACCACGGCCTCGAACTGCTTCGCCAGCGGCCCGGGCAGATCCGCCTCCCCGAAGGTCCGAGCAGGATCCGGCCCGGAGTCGCGAAGGATCCCGAGCAGCGCGAACGGCACCCTCGAGAAAGGGGCCAGAGTGTCGTCCGGCGCCTGATAGCCGGGGACCGGCGAGCCATAGATGAGCGCGTACTCGTGCGGATGCTCCCGAGCCCACGCCCGCACCGCGCCGCACAGCCCACGCCAGGCGGCACGCGGATGCTCGGCCGGCCCCGCCGCCTCGACGGCACGCTCGACCCGCTCGCCCACGGCGTCGTAGGCGTCCACGATCAGCGCGGTCAGCAACTCGTCCCGGCTCGGGAAGTATCGATACAGCGCGGACGAAGCCATCCCCAGCTCACGGGCCACCGCACGCAACGACAACCGCTGGGCACCCTCGGCGGCGAGATGTCGTCGCGCGACATCCTTGATCTCGTGAGTGAGTTCGGCCCGGGCGCGATCACGCGCGGTTCGGGGAGCTGCGGTCATGTGGCCAGTCTGCCAGACGCCAGAGCACTGCACCCAAACAAGAGCACCGCTCTCGCCACGCAGCCGCACGATTCCCGCCGCCGACCGGCCGAGGGTGCGCCCCTCGTGCGCCCCGGTTTTGCTTCGTTGCGACTGCGTGCGGGGGCGCGACTGACCGGCCAACCGGTCCGATATGTCGACCATGGTCGGTCGATAGCCCTAATCTTCAGGTGCGTGGTGGACCACCCAAGAAGGCTCGGCCGGGGAGGCACACATGAGCGAACGTGGGGGGCGGGTCATCCGAGTTCCGTCCGAGCGTGGCCAGTTGCTGCTCGTGGAGGGTGGAAGAGCCGGGCGCGGGCGGCGGTCGGACAGCGGAGGGAACCTGGTCGCGATGTCGGCGCTGACGCCGCATCAGCTCTTCCCGGACGCCGCCGCGGATGTGATCCAACTGCCCGACGCCGTGCAGCCGCACGCGGTACGCGCCTACCTCCAGGCAGCCGGCACCGTGGACGGGCCGGTGATCGTGTACCTGACCGGTCGTCTCCTGATCGACCGGCGGCGGCGCGAACTGCACCTGGGGCTGCGTGATTCCACGCCCAACTCGGTGCGCTACGACGGCCTTCCGTGGTCCTGGGTGGTCGAGCTGCTCGGCCCGCGCCCGGCCGAGAACACGCTCGTCATCTGTGATCTGACGGCCGGTCGGGAAGCCTGGGAGGCGATCCGCGAACGGGCCCACGAACTGTGCACGGGTATTCCGCTGTGGGGCGTGGTGAACCCTCCCGACGTCAAGGGTCCGCCGAATCCGTTCACCCGCACCCTCGTTGCCGCGCTCGGGCAGGGCTTCGCCGAACTACCCGACCCCGTACCGGCCGAGGAGATCCACCCGCTCCTGGCCGAGCGGGCCCGACTGGCCGAGGACACCGTCGAGTTCGCGCCGTCCGCCGGGTCGCTCGCACTGGCCAATTGTTCACCCGAGGCCCGCCCGCCCACCCTGCGTACGGCCGTTCGCCGGCTGAAGGCGGTCTCCCCGCGCGGCGGCGGCAACAGTGGCGCGGCCGGGACGGGAGTCTCGGCGTTGTCCGCGGTGCCGCCCAATGGGATGACTCCGGCGCAACGTTCCGGCCTGCGCGGCTCGGGCGTGGTCGGCGGCGGCCTGGTCGGCGACGGTGTGGTCGAGCCCACCCACCGCGAGCCATCCGGGACGGCGTCGGCCGCCGCCGCCCGGCAGCGCGAGGAACCGGGCGTCGGCCGCCGGGCGTTGGGCCTGGTCCGCTCGGCTCTCTCCTCCGGGCCGGACGACGAGCCCGAGGTCCCGGGCACCAGCCTGCGCGACGCCCTCCGCGCCGGCGCCGCCCGACCCGGCAGCCCACCCCTGCGCCGCCCCGCCGGCAAGGACGGTACGCCGACGCCGAACGCCCGCACCGGCGGCGCCCCGTCCGGCCGACCCCAACCCCGCCCACCGGCCGACGCCGCCCCCTTGGACCGCGAGCCGGAGTTCCCGGGCCCGGCGCCCGGCGTCGGCACGCCCGACATCGGCCCGCAGGGCGCCATCCCGCACACGGCCGGCGGCACCGGCCCGTCGGGCGGCCTGATGCGCCGTGCGACCACCACCGGCTCGCCCGGCACGACGTCGTCCCGTCCCCCGACCGGTGCCAAGCCGCAACAGCGCCGGACCGGCCCCGCGCCGCACCCGCGGTCCGAGGCGCCGCCCCCGCCGCTCCCGCCTCGGATAACCGTGCGGATCCAGACCGACTCGGGCGCCCTGACGCCGACTCCCGCGCGCCGCCCGCCGACCACGAGTCCCACTCAGCTGCCCCCGGCGCTGGCCCCGCAACGCGGAATCGGGCCCCATCGACCGGTGTCGATGCCGGTACGCGGCCGAGCCGTCGGTCCCACCCCCGCCCGCCGCGCACTGGCGCAGGGGGCCGCGGCGGCGGGGACGTTGATCCGCCCGGCGGACGTCCTGCCCACGTACTGGAACGAGTTGGCCGCCATCCGTCACACGGCGGACACCGGCCGCGGTATGGAGGCGTGGCAGAAGGCCGCCGAACTCAGCATGCGCATGGAGAAGTTGGTCGGCCCCACGCACCCGGGCACGCTGGACGCGCAGGCGATGTTGGCGTTCGTCAGCGCCGGTCTGGGCCGGGTCGCGGACGCGATCCTGATCTACTGCCAGGTCGCCGAGCGCGGCGCCGAGGCGGTCGGCCCGCAACACCCGAGTACGATCGCCGCCGCCGACAACGCGCTCAAGGTGTGGCTGCGGGTGACCGATGCCCGGGAGGCGGTCCGCCTGGGGCCCGCCGTGGTGGCGATGCGCGAACTCGTCCCCGGCCCGGCCGAACGCGGCCTGCACAGTGCGCGGGCGCACCTGGACCGGATGCGCCTCATCGTCGACCCGACCTCGGCGGAGCCCCGCCCCCACCCCGAACCGCGCCCCGAGGCCCCGGCCGACCCGCGCGCCGAGGACCGCCCCGAGCCGAATCCGGATCGCCGGCCGAGCACGGTCCGGGGCGCACCGGTACGCCGCAGACACGCGAAGACCTGAAAGCGGCCGGGACGACCCGCCCCGACCGCCGCAGGCCGCAACAGCCCGACCCCCGCCCACCGCCCCCTCAGCCCGGCGGCCCGCCCGCCTCCCCGCCCTCATCCGCGCCATCCACCGGCCACACCGACCCCGACCCCTCGGCCCCCTCGGGGTCACCCCCCATCACCCATCCCCCCGAGTACTCCGCCGGCCCGAGCCGGAAGGGACCATCGAGCCCGTCCACCCCTTCCCCCAGCACGATCACGCCGTACCCGCCCCGCCCGCAGCACCCACCGCGCCCACCCGAACCCGAGCCCGAGCCCCCGCCCTCGCCCTCGCCCGACGCATCCGGGCCGTCCAGGCCGATCCGCCGGGCCTCGGCGTACCACTGCCCGATCGAGCGGGCGAAGTCAGGATCACGCTCGGCCCGTAACGCCAGCGCGCCGGCGAGCGCGTGGGCGCGGGTGTACGCCCGCAGCCCTCCCGGCGCCTCGTGCCCGAGCAGCGTCAGCTCCAGCTCGCCCGTGGGCACCGGCGCCGACCGATGCGGCACATCCCCCTCACACCGAGCCCCCGACGCGGCCGACTCCCCAGACACGCCCGGCCCACCCGGCCCGCCGGCCCCCAACGCCGCCGCATCCGACGCCCGCGACTGCGATATCCCCTCGGATCCGGCCGCCGGCGAGTCCTCCGTACCGGGCCGGTCCGTGTCCGGCAGCGGCATGCGGACAAGTTCGACGAGGCGTGTCCAGGCCAGTCGACCGGCGTCGCCGCCGACCCCCGCGGCAAGCCCGCTGAGCAGGTCCACCGAGATCGATTCCACGCGATACCCCTTGCATTGGGCGATAACGGTGGCTCCACCGTAGAACGCGACCGTGAGCCGCGGGCCCGAACCGTGTGCGCAAGTATTTCCCAATCGATCACCCAAGTTCGGCAATATCATCCAGCTTTGTCCCCTACACGGCGCCGCACGCGCTCCACGCTCCGCGAGCGCCGCCAGTCGCGTGCCACCGGTACCCCTCGCAAAACCGACCTTGGGGTCACCTTCACCCCACCCCGCCCCGCCGCCAGGCGCGTCTGCCCAGGTACGGCCCCCTCCCCGCCCCGAAATCGAAACCCGTTCCATTTCTTGCCGATCGCTCTGGTAGCGCGCTACCGGCCGGTACTAAGGTCACTCCACACGTTGGCCCAGGGGGGCGTCCCTTCCCCCTGGCCCGACGTCCGCGCACGGCCGTGTTCCCGCACCCCAGTACCTCGATAGACCCACGCTCGTCGAGGAGGCCGCATGTCATCCAGCACGTCCCCGTCGGATGCGCCCGCCGACAGAGATCCCGAACCCCCGCCCCCGGCACCCCCCGCCCGGCTGCCCGCGATCGTGCACGGCCTGTGGTACCGGCAGTTGCACCGCTACCCGGCCAATGGACCGCGGATCCTCTACCTGTCCATCGTGGTCGTCGCGTCGGTGATCCTGTACTACGAGCTCTACATCCAGTACGCGGTCTCCACGCTGCTGATGCACGAGTACGGCATGACCTTCATGTACGCGACGATGATCTCGGTCGTCGGCAACGCGGTCGGCGCGTTCGCCTCACTGCTCGCGGGACTCGCCGACCGGTGGGGGCGGGCCAACATGGTCGTGTACGGCCTGCTGCTCACCGGCGTGCTCGTCCTGTTCGCGCTGCCCAACGCGCAGAGCAAGGGCTGGTTCATGTTCTTCATGGCCCTGGTGAACGTGGTCGAGGGCATGGCCCTGGTCGCCACGCCCGCGCTGATCCGCGACTTCTCGCCACAGGTCGGCCGGGCCGGCGCGATGGGCTTCTGGACGCTGGGGCCGATCATCGGCAGCCTGGTGGTCACCACGGTCAGCAGCAACACGCTGGACTCCAGCAGCTGGCAGACCGAGTTCCGGTACGCCGGCATCACCGGCCTGGTCGTATTCGTGGTCGCGCTCTTCGGCCTGCGCGAGTTGTCCCCGGCCCTGCGCGACCAACTCATGGTCTCGCTGCGGGACAAGGCGCTGATCGAGGCCAGGGCGCGCGGCTTGGACGTCGAGGCGGCGCAGAAGAACCACTGGCGGCAGATGATGCGGCTGGACATCCTCGCGCCGGCGCTCGGGATCAGCCTGCACCTGATGTTCTACTACACGGTCGTCGGCAACCTGGTCGTCTACTACTCGACCGTCTACGGGTACTCCGAGCAGCGGACCAACGCCCTCGCCAACTGGTACTGGGGGGCGAACGCGATCGCGCTCGTCGTGGTGGGCGTCGCGTCCGACCTGACCCGGGTGCGCAAGCCGTTCATGATCGTGGGCGGCGTGGGCACGGTGGTGTTCACGTACCTGTTCGCGCTGACCACCGACCACCCGGACACCGGCTACTACACGTTCGCCTGGCTCCTGGTCGGCATCGGCGCGAGCAGCGGGATGGCCTGGGCGCCGTGGATGGCCGGGTACACGGAGACGGTCGAGAAGCACAACCCGGCGGCGACCGCGACGGGGCTGGCGGTGTGGGGCTGGATCATCCGGATCGTGGTGTCTGTGTCCGCGGTGTTCACGCCGGTCATCGTCACCTCCGCGACGCCGCTGGTGAACCACGGCGAGGAGGTGGTCGCGGCGCAGGCGGACGCGGGGGCGGCGCTGGAGTTGGTACAGAAGGACCCGGCGCTGTTCATCCAGATGTCCAAATACCCCAACCGCGCGGCGATCCCGATCGAGCTGCAGGTCAAAGCGTTGCAGCTGGCCGGGGGCGACCTCGCCAAGCTGAACCTGGTCGAGCAGAAGCAGCGGTCGCTCGCCGTACTGATCGACCACGGCGAGGAGGTGCAAAAGGCCAAGGACCGGACGAGCGACGAGTGGATGCGCTGGTGGTGGCTGACGCTTGCGTGCCAGGCGCTGTTCGTCCCGAGCGTGCTCGTGATGGCCGGGCGCTGGAGTCCGCGCAAGGCGCGGGAGGACGAGGCGGCGCACGCACGGCGGGTGGAGGAGGAATTGGCCGCGCTCGCCGCAGCGGGGGTGGCGGGGGTGGCGCGGCAGCGGACCTGATCACACGTTGGACCCGCCCGAAATGCCGAGGGCCGGCACGCCGCACTCGAAGTGCGGCGGCCGGCCCTCGGTCGTGCCGATCAGTGAAGATCAGAGGCGGTTGATGTTCTCCGCCTGGAGGCCCTTCTGGCCCTGCACGACGTCGAATTCGACGGCTTCGCCCTCGATGAGCTCACGGTAGCCGTTGCCCTGGATCGCGGAGAAGTGAGCGAAGACGTCGTCGCCGCCACCGTCCT
The DNA here is from genome assembly GCF_044334985.1 of Embleya sp. NPDC020630. Lineage (NCBI taxonomy): Bacteria > Bacillati > Actinomycetota > Actinomycetes > Kitasatosporales > Streptomycetaceae > Embleya > Embleya sp. NPDC020630. The sequence continues at coordinate 234,892 of NZ_JBIRUB010000005.1, read as the reverse complement.
GCGCGATGAAGCCGAAGCCCTTTTCCGAGTTGAACCACTTCACGGTTCCGGTAGCCATATTTTTCTCCCTACATGTGGGCCGATGAACGAATCCACACTTCGTGAATCCGGGCGTCGCCGCGTTTTTCGCCCTCATTTCGGAAGCTACCGAAATGCAAAATGCGCCCGTAGTGAACAGCTCTACAGGCGCACTCAGAAGATGATGCGAACCACAACTGCAACAGGCTTCAGACTAACACAGAACGAGACCGAGATCGAGTCCCACCACAACCCGCCCACCCAAGACCACTCCAAGCCACACCTTGCCCACCCCCACACCAGCTTGTGATCACACCCCAGCAGCCCAGCCCACCCAAAGCTCGGCCCCAGGCGCGAAGCGCAGAGCCGGACCGGGACCGGCGCGGCGAGCGGCGTGGAAGGCGGGTCGCAGCGAGCCGAAGCCCGGGATGCAAGCCAATGCCGATCCAGCGGACGCCGCTGCCCGCCAGGGCCCGCAGGGGGCGGGACCGGCGGGACGGGGTCGAACGAGCAGCGGCGCGCAACGGCGGCGGCCGGGTGGGGCGCGTGGCGGGGGCGACACGGAGCCGAAGCACGGAGAGCAGGCCGATCACGGCCAGGCGCGATGCGGCAGAGGCAAGCCGGCGTGGGCAATCTGTGGCACGGCGGGCACGGCGGGCACGGCCAAGCGGGTGGGGGCACGGCGCGCGCAGGCACAACCCGGCGGGCGGGTGCGCGGCACACGCAGGTGCGGCCGCGTGGGCAGGGGCGCCACACCGCGCAGACCGAGCGGGGCAGCCCTCCGCCATCCCGCTCGACCGTGCCGATCCGCCCCCGCGCTCGCGCCTTCGTCCCGCCTCACTTTCGCCCCGCCCGCGCTCCCGCCCTCGTCCCGCCTCACCTTCGTCCCACCCCGTCCTCGCCCCGCCCACCTTCGTCCCACCCCGCCCTCGTCCCGCCCCGCCCGCGCTCCCGCCCTCGTCCCGCCCCGCGCTCCCGCCCTCGTCCCGCCCCCCGCGCGCTCCCGCTCTCGTCGCACTCGTTGGGGTGCGTGGGGGTGGGTGGGCCCGTGGGCTTTGGTGGGCGGGCTCGTACGGGAGGTCCGTGGCGCGGGCAAGATGGGCGCATGGCGAAGATAAGCAAAGGTGGGAACACTCCGGTACCAACCGCCGAGTTGCGTGCGGTCCTGACCTGGCGCGCGGCGGGAGCCCCCGACGTGGACGCCTCGGCGCTGCTCCTGAACGCCGCCGGCAAGGTGCGCACGGAAGCCGATTTCGTCTTCTACAACCAGCCCTCCGACGCCACCGGCGCGGTACGGCACGAGGGGAAGCAGCCGACCGCCGGGGGCGTCGTCACGGACACCATCCGGGTCGACCTCGCGGCCATCCCGGCGGACGTCGAGCGCGTGGTGATCGGCGCGTCCGCCGACGGCGGCAGCTTCGGCCAGGTGCCCGGGCTCGCGTTGCACGTGGTGACGGCGCAGGGCGGGCCGATCGCCGAGTTCGACATCGACGAGGCGTCCACCGAGACGGCTTTCCTGTTCGGCGAGTTCTACCTGCGCAACGGCGCCTGGAAGTTCCGCGCGGTGGGCCAGGGGTACGCGTCCGGGTTGTCCGGTCTCGCCACCGACTTCGGCATCGAGGTCGCCGCCGACGACGCGGCCGGCCCACAAAGCGCCCCGCCCGCCCCCGGCGCCCCCGTACCCCCGCCGCGGCCCACCGCTCCCCCGCCCGCCGCCCCCGCGATCAGCCTCAAGAAGCGGACCCTGATCGACATGGAGAAGCGGCTGGCCGACGAGGGCCACCCGCAACTGCTCAACCTGACCAAGCAGGCCGCGGTGAGCCTGGAGAAGCGCGGACTCGGCGAGCACACCGCGCGCGTCGCGCTCTGCCTGGACATCTCCTACTCGATGCAGTCGCTGTTCAAGAAGGGCAAGGTCCAGGCGCTCGCCGAGCGCGTGCTCTCGCTCGGTCTGCGCTTCGACGACAACGCGGCCGTGGACGTGTTCCTGTTCGGCTCAAAGGGACACGTGGCCGGGCAGCTCGGACTCGGCCAGTACAACGGCTGGGCCGAGCGGATCCGGCGCAGCCCCGGCCTGGAGGGCTCGACCGACTACGCCGGCGCGATGCGCCTGGTCCGCGAGCACTACTTCGGCAGCAGCGCGCCCCGGTACCAGCCGCTGGCCAACGACCTGCCCGTATACGTCATGTTCATCACCGACGGCCAGACCACCTCGCGCGAGGCGACGCGCGAGCAGATCACCTACTCCAGCTTCGAGCCGATCTTCTGGCAGTTCATGGGGCTGGGTCGGCCGGGCGGCTTCTCGTTCCTGGAGGAGCTGGACGACCTGACCGGCCGCTACGTCGACAACGCCGACTTCTTCTCGGTCCAGGACCCGGCCAACGTCCCCGACGGGCAGCTCTACGAGCTGATGACCAACGAGTATCCGACCTGGCTGAGCCGCGCCAGGGCGCAGGGCCTGCTCATCTGACCGGCGCGTCCGAGGCCGCGACCGGGCGAGGCGACCCACCCCCCGCGGCTCCCCGCACCCACCGTGCGGGGAGCGCGGAGAGCAGATGCAGCGCGGCCTCCATCGGCCCCTTGCGCAGCGTGTGCCGCCAGGCCCAGCACAGCAGCATCGTGACCACGAAGAAGCCGATCAGCCGCCGCCAGGTCTCCCCGGACGCGAGCGGGAACCAGCGGTCGATCACGATCAGGTGGGCGGTGTACACGGTGAGCGCCATCGAGCCGACCGAGATCAGCGGGTCGAGCACGATCCGGCCGAGCCAGGGGCGGCAGGCGAGCAGGGCGAGGCCGAGCAGTCCGAGGGCGACGCCGATCGCGCCGACGATCTCGAACGGCGTACCGGTGTGGCCCTCGGCGACGGTGAGCCACGCGGGATCGGACACCGGCACCGAGCCGACCCGGCCGTGGATCACGTCCGACACGCGGTCCGGCTCGGCGATCCGCGCCAGCCGATCGCCCGTGAACAGTCGGACCACGACCCAGGATCCGCCGTAGCCGAGCACCGCCAGTGCGGTCCCGATCCCGACCAGCGCGCGCTGTACCCGCCTTTCGCCCAGCCGCAGCCGCCCGACCGCCATCCCGGCGAGCACGAACGGCATCCAGGTGATCGCCGGATAGCTGCCGGTCAGGAACAACGTCTCGAACATGTGGCCCGGACCCTGCCACCAATCGGCGAACCCGGGCGCGGCATAACGAACATCGCCGGTGTCGCCGGCCCGGCGCAGCACGAACGAGGCGATCGGCCCGAGCAGCGCCCACCCCGCGGCGATCCACACGAGGGTGCGCGTGCTCAGCCACAGCGCGGGCCAGGCAAGCATGAAGTAGAGGCCGTAGAAGGCCAGGATGACCAGTACACCGGTGTCCAGGTCGGCCAGCCACATCCCGAGCGGGAGCAGCAGCACCGCCCGGATCAGCACCCGGGTGACCACGGCGGCGTTGCCCCGATCCCAGCCGCGCAGCGGCGCCCGGCCGCTCATCAGCACCAGCGAGACGCCGGCCAGGAACGCGAACAGCGCGGAGGCGCGGCCGGTGACGCCCTGGATCAGCGTGTCCACGCCCCCGTCGTAGGGGTCGGGCCCGACGTGCGAGGCGAACATGCCCAGGACCGCGAGAGCGCGCGCGACGTCCACACCGACTATCCGGTCCGCTCTCCGCGCGGCCCGCCGCTCCCCCGTCTTCGCCCACATGCGCCCACCCTAGGCTTCGGATCCGACCCACGCGTGGGTACGCGGCGCCCCGACGCCATCGCCCGTCCCCGCGGACCGACCCGCCTACTCGGCCCCGTCCGCTGCCGGCGGCGCCACCGTCGCCGATGGCTCGTCGCCCCGGCGCCGCACCGCGACCATGCCCAGCGCCAGCAGGACGCAGCCGACGAACACGCTGACCACCACCGGCGTGGACAGGCCGTGTCGGACCGAGGCCCCGGCGGCGCACTGGACCAGCGTCATCGGCAACATGCCGAGCGCCGTCCCGATGGTGAAGTGACTCGTGCTGATCCGGGTGGCCGCCGCGCCGTAGCTGACCACGGAGGAGGGCAGGACCGGGATCATCCGCAGGACCGTGATCGGCACCAGCCCGTTGCGGGAGAGTTTGCGATCGAGGACGGCCAGCGCCTCGCGCTTGTGCAGCCAGCCGCCGATCCGTTCCCGGCCGAGCCGGCGGCCGAGGTACAGGCTGATCAACGCGCCGAGCGTGGCCCCGATCAGGGTGACCACCGTGCCGCCGATCGCGCCGAACAGGGCACCCGCCACCGGGGCGAACAACGACTTCGGCACCAGCGCGGTGACGCCCACCGCGCAGACCAGGACGAACACCGCCACCGAGGCCGGCAGCGGCCACTGCGTCCACGCGCCGTGGTCGAGGAAATCCCGGAGCGCGTCGAGCAAGCCCCGCACGGTGTCCAACCTGCGTCCGCCCCTCGTGCCCATGATGTGAATTCGCCGAAGCGCCGACCGCGCCGACCGCGCCGGAACCCGACGGATCGGGCGACCCACCGCGCATCCCCGGTGGCTGCGCCGAGGCACGCCGATGCCCCCGGCGCGCATTCGGCCCATTGTACGGAGCCTTCGTGACCCCCGGGTGAACCGCGGCGGGCGCCGGAGTCCACGACCTCCCCATCATGGGCCAGGCCATGCCCGCCCGGGCCTGGGGCGTGGAGGAGCTGTCCGTCCCCGACCGGGTGCTGCGCGTCCTGGAGGCGGGCTGCGACCAGTTCGGCGGCGAGCACATCCCCGAGCAGATCGTCGCGTTGGTCGAGGCGGGCCGGCTCACCGAGGAGCGGCTCGACGTGTCGGCGCGGCGCCTGCTGCGGGAGAAGTTCGTACTCGGCCTGTTCGACCACCCCTTCGTCGACCCGGCCGGCGCCGCCGCGTCCGTCGGCGCGCCCGCCGGCATCGCCGCCGGGCTGCGCGCGCAGAGCAGGTCGGTCACCGTACTGAAGAACGACGCGCCCGAGCGCGACTCCCGACGCGGCGAGCCGACCCTGCCGTTGGCCGAGGGTTCGCGCGTGTACGTCCGGGGCCTGGACGCCGAGGTGGCGGCCGGCTACGGCACGGTCGTGGCCACGCCCGAGGAGGCCGACGTGGCGATCCTCCGGGTCAAGACCCCGTTCGAACCGCGCGAGGGCGGTTTCGAACAGTTCTTCCACGCGGGTTCGCTGGAGTTCGACGCGGTCGAGCCGGCCGCGATCCTGGAGCTGTGCGCGACGGTACCGACGATCGTGGACGTGTATCTGGAGCGCCCGGCGGTGCTCCCGGACATCGCCGAGTCCGCCGCCGCGCTGGTGGCGAACTACGGCTGCGCCGACGGTCCGCTGCTCAACGCGCTGTTCGGTCGGGTACGGCCCGAGGGCAACCTGCCGTTCGAGCTGCCGCGCTCGATGGCCGACGTACGCGCGCAGCGCTCGGACGTACCCCGGGACGGTAAGGACCCGGTCTTCGTGTTCGGGCACGGGCTGCGCTACTGACCCGTCCGCGCCGAGCCGGGCCGACGCCCGTGGGGGCCGGCCGACCCACCCCGTCGGCCGGCCCCCGCCGGCCCCGATCGCCCCGTACCGGAAACGCCCGACACGCACCGGTTCACCATTGCCGCCCGCGCCTGCTTAGGGTGCTGCCATGGGTAGCGAGCGGCGGGAGTGTGTGGCGCTCTCCCTGCACGCGACCGCCCGGGCACTGCGGCGGTACCGGCTTCGCGCCGTGGCGGTGACGGTCGTGGGTCTGGCGTGCACCGGGGCGTGGTTCGTGATTCTGTCCGCCGGCAGCGACGGGGGCGACGGCGCGGCCCTGGGCGGCTGGGGCATGGTCCCGCTCGTGGTCGGCGCGACGGCCCTGGTGATCGGAATCGGCGCGCTCGTCCTGGCCCGGCGCATGCGGCGCACGCTGGCCCGGCATCCCTGGGTCGCCTGCTCCTGCCGCTTCCGCGATCCGGCCGACGGGGACGGCGCGTGGGGGCCGCCGCTGGTGATCGGCGACCGCGCCGGCGACGGCACGCAGTACGCGCTGACCGTGGTGTCCATGTCGCACCGCTGGTGGCACCTGCACAAGTGCGACGGCGGTGACGTGTGGTTCGCGGGCGACCCCGCGCACGGGGGTGTGGTCTCCCCGCCGGGTGGCGAACTCCTGCTGTGGACCAGGCCGGGCCGACTCGGCCGCAGCAGCCGACCCGCGCGCCGGGCGAACCCGGCGGGGGCCTGACCGACCCCCTCTATCCGACCCCCCGCCCACCGCCGACCGGCCGCGTCACTTCACCACCCGCAGGCTGATCGGGTAGCGCATCACATCGCCGCCCGCCGCCCGCGCCCCGCCGATGATCGCGCAGACCGCGATGGCCGAGTACATGGCGCCGATCAGCACACCGCCCACGTCGCCGAGCAGGGACAGGAGCGGGGTGAGCACGAACGAGAGCAGACAGGTCAGTTGGAAGTTGAGCGCCGCGCTCGCGTTGTCCCGCACGAACGGCGACTGCCTGCCCACACTCCGGCGGATCAGGAACGGACCCAGTACCGGAGCGCAGAACCCGCTCCAGTGCGCCGCCGCGCTCCACCCCCGCTCACGCCCCGGCTGCATGCGCGCGAACGCCGGCCGGTTGAGCCACCACGGCGGCGGCCCGGGCATCGGGCGCGGCACGAGCGGCGGCGGAGCCGGCATCGGCATCAGCAGGTCCTCGAGCAGCGTCTCCAGGTCCGCCCGGGTCTTCCCGGCCAGCGCGGAGGCCACCCGTTCCTCGAACTCGTCGGCGGTCAACCGGCCTTCGCCGAACGCGAACTTCAAGTGCTCGATCGTGCGCTCACGATCCGCGTCGCCCACCCGCATGTGTGGGGGCATGCCATACCAATGGGGTGGATGAGGACCGGAATTCGGGTGCATGCGCGGCTCCTCTCGCTGTGCACACGGCTCCGTACAGCATGCGCCGTGAACGGAGTGTGGTCCATCAGGGATAACCCTTGGCCCGACCCCGAGACAACAGCCGCAAGGATGACCCGGATCCGCCTCGCGGTGGCCGATCCGCGGCCGGCGGCGTGCCCGTCCGGGCCGGTTTCCGACTCCCTTCGGGGCCGAGGGAACCGTTCCGCGAGCCGCTCCGTCACAGGGCCATGCGAATCCACGACGGTTCCACGCGCGGGGCCGCGGCCCTGCCGATATTCGTACTGGCGGCGGGACTCGTCGTCGGCGGCTGCACCTCCTCCGGCGGCGGCTCCAAGCCGGACCCGGAGCGCACGACCGTCTCGAACGCCGAGTCGGCGCGGCTGAGCACGTTCGACTCGTGTGGCGCGCTGGTCGACGACTTCCGCGCGGCGGCGCTGCGGAACATGCCCGAGGAGACCCGGTCGGTGCCCATCGCCGGCGAGCCGGTCGCCGGCGCACCGGCCGCCGCGCCCAACGCGGCGGAGGGCAAGTCGGCGGATCTGGCCGCGCCCGCCGCGCCCACCACACCGGAGCACTCGACCACGAACACCCAGGAGGTCGGCGTCGACGAGCCCGACCTGGTCAAGAGCGACGGGCGCCGGGTACTGACCGTGGCAAACGGGCGGTTGACCGTGGTCGACACCGCCACCCACAGGGTCACCGGCTCGCTGGCCGTGCCGGGGGCGCGCGCGACCGAGATGTTGTTGTCCGGCGATCGGGCCCTGCTGATCCTGGACGGCGGCCCGAGCCTGCCGAAGGGCAAGGGCGGTTCCGGCAAGATGGCGCCGATCCCCGGCGATCCGGGGCTGCCGGGGACGAACATGCAGGCGCGCTTCGTCCTGGTCGACCTCACCGGCGCGCCGCGGACCCTGGGCGACCTGACCGTGGACGGCGCCTACGCAGACGCTCGCCAGGTGGGCAGCACCGCGCGCATCGTGGTTCGCTCACGCCCGCGCCTGAACACGTCGACGTACCGGATCTCGGACAGGGACAAGGCCGTCGACCGGATCCGCCGCTCGACCGTCGGGGACTGGCTGCCGCAGTTCACCCTCGCCGCGAACGGCCGCACCGAATCCGGCAACCTGGTCGGCTGCGACCGGGTCAGCCGCCCGGCGAGCCGAGCGGGCGAGCCGGGACACACCGGCGCCGCGACGCTGAGCGTGTTGTCCTTCGACCTGACCCGCGACCTGGACAAGGGCGACCCGGTGACGGTGGCCGCCGACGTGAACAACGTGTACGCCTCGGAGTCCAACCTCTACCTGGCGACCACCACCTCCCGGCGCGACGTCTCGAAGGACGCGAAGGTGGTCGGCGGCGGCCCGCCGACCACGACCACCGCGATCAACCAGCTCGACATCTCCGGCAAGGGCACCCCGAAGCCGGTCGCCACCGGCGTGGTCTCCGGCACGATGGTCAACCAGTACGCGATGTCCGAACTCGGCGGCAATCTGCGGGTGGCGACGACCCTGAGTCCGGGCGACCCGACGATCCCGCAGAGCGGCCCCGGCAACATCCCGCCCGGCGGCACCACCCGAAGCACCACCGCACCGGGCGGTTCCGTGCCGGGCGCGCCGGGCACCTTCAAGCCCGGCACCATCGCGCCGAGCGCCGCCCAGGGCAGCGCGGCGCCGGCCGACTCGGTGCCCGGCAGCGCCCCCAACGGCTCGTCCGGTTCCGCCATCGCGCCGAGCGACGGCACCGACACCCGACCGACCCCGCCGAGCATGCCGAGCGCCCGGCCGCCGACCGCACAGCCCCCGATCGCCCCGCGTTCCAGCAGCGAATCGGCGGTCACCGTCCTGGCCCGCAACGGCGACAAGCTGACCCAGATCGGCCGGGTGGGCGGACTCGGCCGCACCGAGCGCATCATGGGCGTGCGCTTCGCCGGACCGATCGCCTACGTGGTGACCTTCCGACAGACCGACCCGCTGTACACGATCGACCTGAGCGACCCGCGCAATCCCCGCACCGTCGGCGAACTGAAGATCAACGGATACTCGGCCTACCTGCACCCGATCGCCGATGGCCGGCTGATCGGCGTCGGCCAGGACGCCACCGACGGCGGCATGCGCCTGGGCACCCAGGTGTCCCTGTTCGACGTACACACCCTGGCCGATCCGACCCGGGTCGCGCAGTACACGATCCCCAGCGGCAGCTCGCAGGCGGAGCAGGACGCGCACGCGTTCCTGTACTGGCCCAAGGACGGCACCGTGGTGGTGCCGGTGACGGGCACCTACTCGATGCCCGACCGCACGCAGATCGCCCCCGGCGAGAAGTATCCGGGCATGCGCAGCTCCTACGCGCTGGTGTTGCGTGTCGACGGCACCCGGATCGTCGAGGTGGGCCGGGTCACCCACCCCGACTCCAGGATCCTGCGCTCGCTGGTGGTGGGCGACGAGTTGTGGACCGTCTCGGCCGCGGGCATCTCCGTCGACCGGCTCGCCGACGTGCGCCAAGTGGCCTGGATCCCGATCGGCTGAGCGCCGCCGGGCGTCCCCGAAACGCCTCGTCGGAGGCGGTCTGGTATACCCGGAGCAGCTGATCTGACAGACCATCAGAAACGATCGGAGCACCCATGGCGGTCACCGTCTTCACCGACCTCCGGCAGATCAAGGACGCGGTGGGCAAACACCTGGGCCACAGCGACTGGCTGGAGATCACCCAGGAGCGGATCAACCTGTTCGCCGACGCGACCGGGGACCACCAGTGGATCCACGTCGACGTGGAGAAGGCGAAGGAGGGCCCGTTCGGCGCGCCGATCGCACACGGCTACCTGACCCTGGCGCTGTCCAACCTCTTCCTGCCGCAGATCCTCGAGGTGCGCAACATCTCGATGGGGGTGAACTACGGCATGGAGAAGGTGCGCTTTCCGGCCCCGGTCCCGGTCGGCTCGCGGGTCCGCGGCGGCGCGGAGATCGTGGCGGTCGCGGACATCGCCGGGGGCGTCCAGGTGGTCAACCGGATCACCGTCGAGATCGAGGGATCGGCCAAGCCCGCCTGCGTGATCGACTCGGTCACCCGCTACCTGCTCTGACCGACCGCCGCGACACCGACCGCGGTCGGTGTCCCCGAACGCCGGACGGGCGCGCGTGCGCGACCCGTTCGGCCGTTCCGCTGCCGTGCTCGGCGACGTGTGCCCCGTCGCCGAGCACGGAAGTGGAGGCGCGGCCGTGACTCGGCCACACCTTCGCTTACGCCTCCGGCTCGATCAGCACGCAGCGGGTGCGGCTGTAGATCGTCGGCATACATTTGTTGCAGTGCACGCACAACGACCGGGTCTTCGGCTCGGCCGCGATGCGGTTGACCAGGTCCGGCTCGCGCAGCACCGCGCGGCCCATCGCCACGAACTCGAAGCCCTCGGCCATCGCCAGGTCCATCGTGTCCCGGTTGGTGATGCCGCCGAGCAGGATCAGCGGCAGCTTCAGCTCGGCCCGGAACTGCCGGGCGGAGGCCAGCAGATAGGCCTCCTCGTAGGGGTACGACCGCAGGATGCGCCTGCCGATCAGCTTGACCCCCGTACGCTGCGGCTGCGGGAAGGTCGCGGCGAACTCCGGCACCGGGGCGTCGCCGCGGAAGAGGTACATCGGGTTGAGCAGCGAACTGCCCGCGGTCAGCTCCAGCGCGTCCAGCGAGCCGTCCTCCTCCAACCAGCGCGCGGTCTGGATGCTCTCGTCCAGCCAGATCCCGCCCGGGACGCCGTCCTCCATGTTGAGCTTGGCGGTCACCGCGATCCGGTCGCCCACCGCGTCGCGCACCGCGCGACACACCCCGCGCGCGACCTTGGCCCGGTTGGCGAGCGAGCCGCCGTACGCGTCCTTGCGGTGGTTGAGCTTGGGGCTGAGGAAGGCGCTGGCGAAGTAGTTGTGGCCCAGGTGGATCTCCACCGCGTCGAACCCGGCCTCGATCGCGAACAGCGCGGCCTCGGCGTGCGCGCGGGTGATCCGGGCGATGTCCCGCTCGCCGGCGGCCAGCGTGGTGCGCATGCCCAGCGGGTTGAACATCCGCCCCGCGGACAGGGCCGGTCGGCCGTTGGAGGCGGCGTTGGCCACCGGGCCGGCGTGGCCGATCTGGGCGGAGACCGCCGCGCCCTCGGCGTGCACCGCGTCGGTGAGCCGGCGCAGCCCCGGCACCGCCTCGGGCCGCATCCAGATCTGGTGCCGGTCGGTGCGGCCCTCGGGGGCGACCGCGCAGTAGGCGACGGTGGTCATCCCGATGCCGCCGGCGGCGGGGCGGCGGTGGTACTCGATCAGGTCGTCGGTGACCAGCGCGTCCGGGGTGGCGCCCTCGAACGTGGCGGCCTTGACGATCCGGTTGCGCAGCGTGAGCGGGCCGAGCTTGGCGGGGGCGAGGACGTCGGGTATCACGGGGCACCTCGTTCGGGAGGGGACGGATCGGCCGGGCGCGGCGCGTCCAGGCCGGCGGTGACGAAGGCGGCGACGGTCGCGGCGGCGGGCGGGGGCACGAACGCGTCGGCCACGGGTTGGCCGTAGAGCTGGAGCAGCAGGTCGAAGGCGAGCCGCCAGCGGTCCGCGATCTCCCGCTCGCCCAGGTCCGAACGGGCGGCGGCCAGCAGCTCGCGCCAGGGCCGGTGCCGGAACCACGGGTCGTCCCAGGGCAGTTCCCGCCCGGACAGCACGGTCCGGGCGAGCAGTTGCAGCAACATCGGCCCGCTCGGCTCGCGGGCCAGCCGGTCGAACGGTTCGACGATCACCGTGACCACCTCGGCGACGGTGGGTGTCCACCCGGCCGCCCGGGCCCGGTCCAGCTCGGCCAGCGGTTCGGCCCACAGCGGGCCCAGGCGCTGTTGCAGCAGCGCGACCACCAGGTCCCGCTTGGAGCCGAAGTGGTAGTGCACGGCGGCCGGATTCATCCCCGCGGCGGCGTTGACCGCCCGCACGGAGACCCTGTCGTAGCCCTGCGCGAGGAAGAGCCGTTCGGCCTCGTCGAGCAGCCGGGCCCGGGATTGTGCGGTCACGGCAGGCACCAAACCACGAACCGCCGGCATTTTCAATCACTGATTGAATCGATGATGGAACGGCGGCCCGAGCGCCGAAGCAGACCGGTGGTCAGCGCTGGGGCACCACCAGGACCGGGCACCGCGCGTGTTCGATCGTGGTCGTCGCGACGTGGCCGACCCAGTGCCGCAGCGGGCCGCGCCGGCGCCGCACGCCGACCACGGCCAGCGCGCTGCCGGCCGACGCCTCGACGAGCGTGGCCGCGGCGTCCGCCATGACCGAGTCCGCGCGCACCTCGACGTCGGGGAACCGCTCGCGCGCCGCCGCCAACGCCTGCTCGAGCGCCGTCGCGTGCACCTCGGCGACCGCGCGCATGTCCGCCTCGCTCGGCCCGGCCAGGCCCGCGTACCCGGGCCAACTCCACGCGTGCACCGCGTGCACCGGCAGCCCCCGATCCCGGGCCGCCTCGAACGCGGCCGACACCGCCCGGCCGTCGCCGTCGCCCTGGACCCCGAGCAGTACATCCGCGCCGCCCGCCCCGGCCCCGTCGGCCGCCGCCCCGTGCTCACCGCGCACGATCAGCAGCGGACACTCGGTACGCGCCGCCAGATGCCGCGACACCGAGCCGAGCAGGAGCCCGACGAACCCGCCGCGCCCCCGCGATCCGGCGACCAGCAACATCGCTCCCTCGGCCGCCGCGAGCAGCGCGTCGCCCGGCAGGCCGTAGCCCACCCGGGCATCGACGGCCAGGTTCGGACAACGGCGCAGCGCCGCCGCCGCGGCATCGCGGACCAACTCCTCGGCGGCACGCCGGGTCTCCTCGTTCGGCTCCACCGGCTCGAACCCGGGCGTGGCCATCGGCACCCGGATCGCGTGCACCACCCGCAACAGCGCGCCCGCGCGAGCGGCTTCCTCCGCGGCCCGGGCCAGCGCCCGATCACCGTGCTCCGAACCGTCGATGCCCACGACCACCAGGGGTGGCCCGACCGCGCCCGTGTCCGCCATGCCCGCCCTCCTCCGTCCATCACCCGAGGTTCCGCCGCCGCCCGGGATCCCGCCGCCGAAACGGCGAAGACCGGCCCGGCGGAGCTGCCGCCGGGCCGGTTCGGGTGACCGCCGCGATCAGAAGTTCAGATTGCTCAGCAGATTCGCGACGCTCTTGCCGCTGCTGTGGATGCTCGGCGCGATCGAGGTGCTCGCCAGATAGAACCCGAGCAGCGCGCACACGATCGCGTGCGGGATTCGCATGCCGCCCTTGCGGATGAAGATGAAGACGATGACGCCCAGCAGGAGGACGGTGGAGATGGACAAGGCCATGGGGGTGACTCCTCGGAAGGCGCGCTCGGGAGCGCAGGGGACGGAACGGCCGCGCCGATTTCGGGACAGCGCGAAGAGTGCCGGTGGGAACGGCGGAACGTGCGTGCATGTGTCACCGGGACAAAAACTAACAGAAAGTGTCGACAAAAGTGCAAAGTGTCACACTTCTGCTCATCGAGTCGCGGCGAGTCGCGCAGCCCGACGGCGTGTCCCCGGCCGGTCCCGGCGTGTCGCGGCCCTGCGAACCGCCCCCGAACCGCCCCCGAACACGGCCGGGCCGGCCCGACACGAGGTCGGACCGGCCCGGAGTGTGACCGTGGGAGCTGCGCCGATCAGGTCGGCGGCACCTCGATGTCGGTCTCCAGTCGGCGGTGCTCGCGCAGCCCCCGGGTGATCGGGTGGTCGTCGCCGAGCTTGCGCCGACACGCACGCTCGGTGCGGGTGAACCACTCGCGGGACTCCTCCCGACGGCCGATCTCACCCAGACTGTGCACCCGGTTGCAGGCCGCGACCAGGGTGTGCGGGTGATCCGCGCCCAGCAGCTCCTCGTATCGCTCGCAGGTGACCCGGTCGAGTTCGGCGCACTCGTCGACCTCGCCCGCCCGATAGAGGTTGTTCGCGTGGTTCACCGCGGCCGCGAGGGTGAACGGGTGCTCCTCGCCCAACGCTTCGCGCAGCCCCTCGACGCACCTGCGCCCCAGCGCCAGCGCCTCTTCGAGCCGGTCGACCGCCCGCAGGTAGCTCGACAGGTTGCTGCCGCATCCGAACGTGAACGGGTGTTGCCCGCCGAACTGCTCGCGATAGCCCTGATAGGTGTCCTGGGCCAGTTCGAGGGCCTGCTCGTTGTTGCCCATCGCACTGTGGTCGGCCGCGAGGTTGAGCGCGCAGGCCAGCATGTCGGGGTGGGTCGGGCTCAGGAAGGCGCGGTACTTCTCCAGCGTGTCGCTGTCCAGCGACCGGGCGTAGCGGGCGTCCCCCGTCTGCCGGATCGTCACCGCGAGGTTCTTGGAGGTGCGCAGCGCGTCCCGGACCCGACCGTTGGCCTCCTCGATGGCCAGCGTGCGCTGCAAGACCGCCCGCGAGCCCGCGTAGTCACCCAGCTCACGCAGGTCCTGACCGACCTGGTTGGCCAGGAAGCACGTGTGCGGGTGGTCCTCGCCCTGGATTCGCCGCCGCCAGTCGTAGGCGGTCTGGTGCACCTCGCGCGCCTCCTCCAGGCGACCGGTCAGGCGCAGCGAGACGCCGAGGTTGTTGGCCGCGAGCAGGGCGTCGTTGGTGTCCTCGCCGAACACCTCGCTGAATCGCCGGTAGTTGTCCCGGTCCGATTCGAGGGCGGTCTCGAAGCGGCCGAGCGAACGCAGGTCGCCGCCGTAGCCGCGCCCGGTGATCAGGGTGTGCGGGTGGTCCGGTCCCAGTGCCGCGCGCTGCGCCTCCAGGGTGGCCCGGTCCAGGTCGTACGCCTTGCGGTACTTGCCCTGGGACCGGTACACGTTCGCCAGTTGGGTGCACATCCGCAGCGTCAGCGGGTCGTGCCGACTGAATCGCGCGCGCCACCGGTCCAGCGCGACCTCGGCGATGTACTGGGCGAATTCCCAGTCGTCGGAGCGCCATGCGAAGCGGACCTGCTCGACGATCCAGCGGCGCACGCCCTCGGAGTCGCTCTCCAGGGCGCGCGAGGGCACGAGGTGCTTGTACAGCTCCTCGTACGCCTCCCGGTTCGCCGGATCGTCCACGTCGCCGGGGGCGTTCGCGGCCAGGATCTCCAGGGTTCGGGCGCGCCGGGCGATGTTGTCCTCGGCCGGCATCTGGTCCCGCAGCACGGCCTGGACCAGGCGGTGCACCTGGATGGTGTCCGCGCCTCGGTCCACCCGGGCCAGCGCGTATCGGCCGAGCTGCTGGAAGATCCGGGACAACAACAGCGTGTCGCCGAGCGAGCTGTCCACCCGGATCAGTTCCTGGAGCACCTCGCGCGAGCGCAGCAGCCGCATCGAGATGGAGTCGGGCGACAGGTAGGCGCACAGCTCCAGCAGGCGCACCGCGGCCGGCTGCCGCTCCTTCAGCTCGTCCAGGGAGACGGTCCACGTCGCGGCGGCGGTGGTCGGGTAGTCCGGCGGCTGACCCTCCTCCAGAATCGCGGTGACCCGCGTGTTCACCCGCTCCAGGTAGTCCTCGACCGGCATCGCCGACTCGGCCAGCCAGGCGCCCGCCTGTTCGACCGCCAGCGGCAGGTCGCCCAGCGCGGTGGCGACCTTCTGCGCGTCGGCCTCGGTCAGCGCCGGCACCCGGCGCTGGAGCAGCGCGACGCTCTCGTCGCGGCGGAACACGGGTACTTCGAGCGGGCGGGCGGTGCGCGCCCACAGGTCGTTGCGCGAGGTGACCAGGACGTGGCCGTTGACGCTGCCCTGCGGCATCAGGTTGGCCAGCGAGGCGGGCTCGTCGGCGTTGTCGTAGATCACCAGCCAGCGGTCGTAGGGCTCGCCCTGTTGCAGGCTCTGGAGCACCGTGGCCGCCGCGTCGCCCACGTTCTCCCCGGTGGACAGGTCGAGCCGGACGCCCAGTCGGGCGAGTTGCGCGGCGACGCCCTGTGCCTGCTCGGCGGACACCCACCAGATGATGTCGTAGTCGGCGGCGAAGCGGTGGGCGTACTCCAGCGCGACCTGGGTCTTGCCCACGCCGCCCAGGCCGTGCAGAGCTTGGGGCAGCACCGCGGTGGCGCCCTTGGCCAACTGGTCGCGCAGGCGTTCGAGGATGTCGTCGCGTCCGGTGAAGGCCGAGTGCCGGGGCAGCAGTTGGGACACCCTGGGCTTGGTGCCGGGGAAGCGGGGGCCCTCCGCTGGCGGCGCCTCCGAGGGGGTGCGGCCGAACGCGGCCAGCAGCGCGGTGCGCGCGTGCTCCTCGGACAGCGCGGAGAGGGAGACCGTGTCGCCCACGCCCGGGTCGAGGTCGAGCCCGTCGTCCACCTGCAGCGTCACCACGGCCACCCGATCCGCCGAGGCGAGCCGGCGCAGCGCGGTGCGCATCGCGGTCCATGCCCGGCTGGGCAGCGAGTCGGGCGAGGACAGCACCACGACGCTGTCCACGTCCTCCAACCGCTCCAGCGGCGTGTCGCAGCCCCCCGTGCCGACCACCTGGGTACCGGCGGCGATCAGTTGGGCGCGTACCCAGTCGACCCACATGCGGTCGCGGGCGCTGTAGAGGATGCGCACGGTGACCGGGGCGGTGTACCGGATGCGCTCGAAGCGGCGCAGTTCGCGGCGGCGCTCGCCCTCCTCGACGGGGTCGAGTCGGGTGATCGCGCCTTCGGTGAGCACACCGGTCAGCCGCTCGTACGCGGCGAGCAGGCTGCCCTCCTGGAGCGGGCGGTCGCCCAGGGTGGCCAGGGTCTCCTCGTAGGCGTAGAACGCCTTGTACGGGATCTCCACCTCGCCCCAGTACTTGGTGCGCTCCGCCTCGGAGTATTCCGCGAGGAATTCGGCGAAGCGCTCGCGCGCGTGGTCGCGGCCGGCTTCGAGCTTGTCCTTCTCGTCGTCCTCGACGCGCATCGGCACGGGCAGGATGCGCAGCGGGCGCTCGGCCTGCCGGGCGATCGAGCGGGCCACGTTGACGCCGCCGTCGATGGCCTGCTCGTTGAGGGTGAAGCCGTCCACCACGGTGTCGGGCAGCAGGGTGGTACAGATGCCGGCGATGTCGTTGAGGCCGGTACGGCTGTCGATCAGGGCGTAGTCGTAGGACGCGCGCATGTCCTCGCGCAGCGCGTCCAGGAAGCCGATGCCGTGCGGACTCTCGCAGAAGTCGGCCCAGTTGAAGCCGGCGAGGGTCGCCGCGTATTCGTGGTTCTGCCGGCCCGGGCCGAGGAAGCGGATCAGCCCGCCGTCGGGGAAGTCGCGGTCGACCTTGACCGCGCAGCCGTCCACCCGGCTCTCCGCGATCCGGCTCGCCTCGATCATCGCGTCGGTGCTGGCCTCGGAGCCGACCACCTTGGCGAAGGCGCGGATCATGTCGAGCACGCCGCGCGTGTCCTCGAGCCGCTTGTCGATCAGGTAGGGGTGGAAGTAGCGGTGCAGGCCGGGGGATTCCAGGTCCCAGTCCACCACGAGCACACGCTTGCCCCGCGAAGCCAGGATCCAGGCCACGTTGGCCAGCGCCATCGTGCGGCCGGTGCCGCCCTTGTACGAGTAGAACGTGACGACGGTTCCCGGTGGGCCCGCTGGGTTGTCGCTCATCGCTTCAGTACTCCTCAACGTCGCCACCGGGTCCCCACAACAGTGGGCGGCGAGGGTTGTGTCGGGCCGTGATCCAGCGGGGTCGGGCGGCCGAGCCCAAGCCGGCGCGAGCGCGGGCGGGCAGCCCCCGGAAGGCGGTGGCGAACGGCGCGGAGGCCCCGAACGCGATGCGCGCGGGAGGCGGGCTCGGGCTGGGTTCGACGCGCACGGTCGGGAACAACTCGCGCGCCTCGGCCGCCGGCAGCGGGCGCAGCGGGGCACGTTCGGCCGCGACCAGCACGCGCGCCAGTTCGGCGACCAGATGCCGATAGTCGGCCGAGTGCCCCTCCAGGCGCATCAGGTCGAACAACCCCTGGCGGGCGTAGATGGGGCCGTAGTCGTTCTCGCCGCCGAAGTCGGGCCTCGGCTGCCCGTCGAGCGGGGAATCGGTGGCCCGCCAACGCACGGTGACCACCGCGTATACCTGTCGACCGGTGTGCGCCCGGTGACCGCGCACCCGTTCGGCCAGTACGGCCCATTCGCGCATGGCGCGCGGATCGGCGAGGTAGTCGGGCGACGCCAGCACGACGGCGGCGGGAACCGAGCAGGCCAGGGCCTCGGGCGTGGCGCCCACACCGGAACCGCTACACGAGGGCAGCACACCGCGTGCGCCGCCCCCCTGGGACAGCCGGGCGGCGACCGCCTGTTCGAGATCGGCGTGGAAACGCTCGACATAGGCCCGCTCATCGCCGCACGACCGACTCGTGAAGAAGACTGGTGTCATCTCGACCCCTGTTGTCGGCACTTCGTCGCGACGCGCGTGGGCTTGCCCTCCCCCGCGGTCACTCGTTGTTCCCAGGCTACCCGAGTCCATCACGCGACGTTACTCCTCGTTACATCAGGTAATCTCATGTTCATCTTTCGTTTCGTGTCGTTCCGCCCGCGTCCACGACCTGCTCGCGGGTACCGCGCCGGCCCCGGTCGCCGTTGCGCGCGACCCAGGCCCGATACCCCGAGCGCACCCGTTCGGCCGCACGGCGCGCCGCCTCGGCCGGTATGTCCTCGCGCCACCACGACTGCACCGTGCCCGCCATGGCATCCACCACACGTGCGCCGTCCGGCGTCAGTTCACCGCATTCGCGCAACGTCGCGATCGCCTCGGTGACGTGCTCGCGGTGTACGGCGAACTCGGCCTGTGCCCGATCCTGCTCCTCTCCCGTGACGGCGTGCCGGCGAACCCGCCAGAAATCCGCGATCCCCAGATGCGCGTAGGCGCCCTGCAAGAGCGCGCCCACCGGTCGGGGGTCCAACCGCCAGGGCGCCCGGTAGCGGGCGGTCGAACGTGTCGAGAGGTTCGTGATGTCCTGTATCGCGCCGAGCTTGTTGTGCTGGAACTCGTGGACGAGCGTGACGGCCAGGGTGGTCGGGCCCACCTCGGGGGTGAGCGCGAGACCCCCGAACGCGTACCGCGACGACGAACTGAGGCTGACGCCGGGCTCGCCCACCACCGGGACCAACGTGGACAACGCCGCCGGCAGCCCGGCCGCGTAGGCCCGGTGAGAGTGTGCCAGCTGATCCCAGGCGGAGGCGAAATTCCGTTGCAGCAAGGATACTTGGCGAGCCGTCAGACGTGCGCTCGGCTGCCAGCGATGCACGTCGCGATAGGGGTCGACGTCCTCGATCGCAAGTGTCGCGCTCAGCCCGGCGGCGGTGGCGGAGCACCTGCGGTTGGCCTGTCGGCGCGAGACCAGCCGGCTGCCGACCGACCACTGGCGCCCGGTCAGCGCGATCCGACCCGCGTCCGCCGCCACCCGCACCCGCCCCAGCGTGGGCAGGTACACCCAGCCGCCGACCGCGCCCAGCTCGACCCGGCCGGGCGGACCGTGTTCGGGGTCCCCGCGCAGTGCCGCCGCCGCCGCGATCGAGCCCAGGTGGCGCAGGAGTTCGTCGAGATCGGGGGCGGCCGGGTCGAGGTCGGTCCGGCCCAGGCGCAGCAGGCTGCGCATCGCCCACGCGCCGGTGTACGGGTGCATCAGCACGGTGCGCGCCGCGTCCGGCGCGGTGCGCTGCACGTGTGCGAGCAGGTCGTGGGCGTCGATGAGGTGCGCGGTGCGCGCGCTCGGCAGCCGCTCGCGGGCGGTGGCGACCACCGCGTACACCTGGAGCAGCCGGCGGCTCTCCTGCGCCCGGGCGAGCGCGGACACGGCCGCGAAGTCCCCCTGTCCGGCGGCGAGTCGATCGAAGGCCGGGCCGGTGAGCCGATGTGTCCCGATCATCCGCGACTCCTCGAATCGGCCACCAGGGCACGGACATCGGCGCGCACGCGGGCGCCGACGTGGTCGATCAGCGCGCGCAGGTCGGCGCAGTACACGGACGGATTGTCGAAGCCGTTGTCCGGGCGGTAGCGGTGCGCCCGCAGGCCGCCCCCGCAGGTGCGCACCACCGGACAGCGCCGGCACGTCGCGCTCAACCCGGCCACGCCGACCGCCGCGCGGGCGTACGCGGGGGCGGCCAGCACGGTCGCCGGGTCGTGCCGGAACACGTCGAGCCCGGTGGCCGCCGCACCGTCGTAGGCGGACTTGAGCGAGTCCTCGCGTTCGAACGTGCCGTCGGTCTCCACCACCACCGAGCCCGGCGGGCCCAGGCCCAGGACCTCGCTCTGTACGTCCCGGCCCAGGGTCAGATCCACCAGGTCCTCCAGGATCCGCACCCGCGTCTCCCGCACCGACGCCCCGTACCAGCGGTCGAAGACCGCGATCAGCCAGTCCGCGTACGGGGTTTCGCCCTCGCGTGCGCCCGGCGGCGGGAACTCCCAGGTGGCGTGCGGCAGCAGCAGGTCGAGCATCGGCGGGGCGTGCGAGAGCAGTTCCTCGTAGGTGGCCACCGGGTCGTTGCCCAGGTCGATCGTGCACAACAGGCCGCCGTACAAGGGCCGGTAGCGCGGCCGGCGCAACAGCGCGATGCCCCGGACCGCCTCGGCGTGGCTGCCGCGCCCGTCCGCGTGGCGACGGTGCCGGTCGTGCGCGAGCGCGTCGCCGTCCAGTGAGACGCCGACCCGGATCCGGTGCGCGAGCAACACCTCGGCGCAGCGTTCGTCCAGGCGAACCCCGTTGGTCTGCATGGTGATCCGCAACTCGGCCACACCCGCGAGCGCGGCGCGCAGCTCGCGCGCGATCCGGTCGATCCGGTCCGGTCCCGCGAGCAGCGGTTCGCCGCCGTGCAGCACGATGTCGAGCACTCGCAGGCCGGCCCGCTCGGCGTGTGCGCGCAACCAGGCGCCGAGCGCGCCGACGGTCGCGTCGGTCGGCACTCGGGGGCGCTCGCGCCAGCTCTGGTCCCGGAGTTCGTACACATAACAGTGATCGCACGCGAGGTCGCATCGTGCCGCGATCTTGACCACGAATTGCCGAAACGGAATCGCTTCGTGCATCGGACCTCCCACGGTCAGGCCCGAACGGTGCCGCTCCCGTCCGCCCGGGGACCCCCGGCACGGTCGTTTCCGCCCCGGGGATCGAACTCCGCCTCGACGAGAACCGGATCCACCACGCTCGTGAACCCCGCGACCACCGCCTCCGAGGGCTCCTCGGACTCGTGGACCAGGCGGCGCAGCGCCGAGGCCAGCACCGAGGCCGGCAGGTGATCCAGGTCGTCGAGACAGAGCCCGTCGAGGTCGGGCAGCGCCGACTCCACGTCACCGCGCTCTCGTTGCATCCGCAGGACCCCCGTTCCTCCCGCGTCGCCGGATGCCGGGTTCGTCTCGCCCGTCCGGCCCGGTAGCGTTCGGGCGTGCCGTCCGAGTGAAACCGTACATTCGAGTGCGGAACGTATCGCCACGATTACACAAGCCTTCCTATACTAGCCGGGCCGGGTCGATCTGCGCGATGCTCTGTGTGGGCAGAGTCGTACACGCGAACGACCGGCATGGGGGCGGCACTTGCCAGACCCGCGGCGCGGTCGCGGGTGTCGCTGGGCCGTCCTTTTGTCCGGTGCACGATCCGGGGGTCGCTTGGTGGACTACGACTTCTTCACGAGTCACGTCGCCGACCGTGATCCCAAATGGGCTGCCCGCTTCCACGACGACGTCGAGGCGGAACTGCGGCGCGGGATGGACCGGGTGCGGGCGGCGATCCGGCTGCAACCGACCTTCGGTCCGATCCAGATGCCCGACGGCGATCCGCCCGCCCAGGCGCGCGCGATGGTCGCGCTGTGTTCCGACGACTACTTCGAGGACCTGGACTGCGGGCGCGACTGGGCGGTGTTCACCGACCGGTTGCGTCGACACGAGTCGATCGTGGGGGTCTCGGCGCCGAACCTGATCGCCGTACCGTGGACCACGATCGAACAACCCGTGCCGCCCGCGGTCGGCCCGATCGAGTGGCCGGTCGGGATCCCCGCGCCCGGTCGCGGGCCGAGCGTGTTCGACATGTTGCGGCTCGGCGGTATCCGCGATCTCGGCTACGTTCGCGCGGTGCGCACCGTGGCCGATCGGGTGGCCGCGGCGCTGCGCCATCGCCTGGCGCCGCTGAACGCGGCCGAGGCGGACGAGGTGGAACCGATGTTCGGCAGCCACGACGGCGCCTCGCGCACGATGCCCGAGGTGCCGCGGCGGTTGCCGATCCTGGAGCCGGTCCCGCCGGCCCGCACCGACCTGGTGATCAGCTACGTCGGCAACGACCTGGCCTGGGCCGACTGGGTCAGCGAGGTGCTCACGTTCGAGGACTACCGGGTCTCGCTGAGCCGCTGGGACTGGAGCGCGGGCGAGAGCTTCGGCAAGGCGATGGCCCGCGCGCGCGGGATGGGCGAGCACGTGCTCGCGCTGTTCTCCGAGCACTACTTCGAGGCGCGCCGGTTGGCGATGGACGAATGGGAGGAGGCGCTGGGCGACGGGTACGCGGGCGGTCGGCTGCTGCCCATAGTCATCGGTCACACCCAGGTGCCGTCGATGTTCCGCGGCGTGCCGCCGGTCGACCTGACCGAGGCGGACGCGGTCGGCCAACGCGATCTGCTCGTGGCCGCGGTGCACCGGTTCGCGCCGCTGCCCGCGCGGAATACGGGGTTCTCCTGACCGT
The DNA here is from genome assembly GCF_044334985.1 of Embleya sp. NPDC020630. Taxonomy (NCBI): domain Bacteria; kingdom Bacillati; phylum Actinomycetota; class Actinomycetes; order Kitasatosporales; family Streptomycetaceae; genus Embleya; species Embleya sp. NPDC020630. Next base: position 212,423 of record NZ_JBIRUB010000005.1, on the reverse strand, counting down.
GTCGGACCCGATATCCCCGCCGCCGCGCCCGCCCAGGCCGGACCGGCCGCCCACGAACGCGCCTGCGCCTTCGCCTGGGCCCGGGTCCGCGAACGTACCGCTGCCCGTGAACGCGCCTCCGCCCGTGATCGCCCCGCCACCGGTGATCACCCCGCCGCCGCCCAGGGCCGCGCCGCCGCCCCCGCCGCGCTCGCCCACCGACAATCCGCCGGTGTGGCACGTGCCGGGCACCAGGGGGCGGTTCTACGGCCGCGACAACACCCTCGCGGACCTGCGCGCGCTGATGCAGGTCGAACATCGGGTGGTGCTGCGTCCCCAGGACGACCTGCCCGGCCTGGGCACCACGCACCTGGCCCGCGAATACGCCTACCGGCACCGCCACCTGTACGACGTGGTGTGGTGGTTCGACTGCGCCGCCCGCCCCACCGAGAGCGGCGTCGCCTTCCTGCACCGCGTGCTCGAACAACTGGGCAACCTCGGCGGGCGGGTCGGCCAGACCATCGGCCCCAAGCACGAACTGCGCTCGCGCGAGGGCTGGTTGCTGATCTTCGACGAGGTGGATCGGCCCGGTCTGATCGGCGAGATGATCCCAACCGGGCCCGGCCACGTGCTGATCACCAGTACCGATCCGCTGGCCCGGCACCTGGGCAGCACGGTGGATCTGCCGCCGCTGGACCGGCAGTCGTCCGTCCTGATGCTCCTCGACGCGCACCGGGGCTTCGAGCTGGAGCTGGTCACCGCCGAGGCGATCGCCGCGTTCGTCGGCGACCGACCCGCCGCGATCGCCCGGATCGCGGAGCTGTTCGCGACGGGGCTGGTGTCTCCGGAGGTCACCCTCGAACTGCTGCGCTTCGGCAACATGGCCAAGCTGTCCCGGACCATCCCGCAGAACCAGGTCGTCTACCTCGCCGACCTGTTCCTCGCGGTGCGCGGACTGCGCGCGCCGGACACCTGGTCGATCTGGCTGGATCTGTCCGAGGACTACCTCGAACACCAGTTGCTGCACCGGCACATGACCGACGCGCGCTCGATGCTGCTGCACATGTTGCGGACCCTGGTCAACGGCCCGGAACCGATCCACTCGCTGCAGTGCCTGTGCCGAGCGCTGCACGACGTGCTGCCCAACACCCAGGGCGTGGAGGAGGTCTGCCGGGCGATCGACAACCTGCCCGGGTGAGCGGCCGACACGAGGGGTACATCCGGCGACGGGGGCGATTCCGGCCGGCGGGTGCGCCATGCTGATGCGTATGGCGAATGACGGGGAGTACGGGGGCGAGACGGTGCGTTACTTCATCAGTCACGCCGGCTCGGACACGGATTGGGCGAAGTGGGTCGCGGGGCAGCTGGTCCGAGCCGGTCTGGACGTCGAACTCGACGCCTGGGACTGGGCCACCGGCGAGAACCTGACCACGCTGGTCAGCCGCGCGCTGGACAACGCCGGGCACATGATCGCGCTGTTCTCCCCGGCCTACTTCGTCCCGGAGCGCTGGACCACGATCGAGTGGACCGCGATGTCCGACGCGCTGCGCGGCAGCGGCCGGCGGCTGATCCCGCTGGTGGTGCACGAGGTCCCGCGCGAGCAGATCCCGTCCGTGCTGCGGCCGTTGTTGCGCCGGACGTTGTACGGCAAGTCCGAGGCGGACGCGCAGACGGAGCTGATGGCGGCGATCACCGGGCCGACCCGGCCGACGGAGCCACCGCCGTTCCCGGGGCCGCGGGGGGACGGGGCGGGGGCGGATGGCTCGGGGTCGGGCGGGACGGCGCCGGCGGACCGGGCGGACTCGGCCGACCCGGCCGACCCGGCGCCCGCGCCGGTCGTCCGCCCGGTGCCCGCGCCGCGCCTGCCCGCCGCGCCGGTGATCCGCCGTACCGTCACCGCCGGGCACACCCGCGCGCTGACCGACGCGATCATGGCGGTGCCCCGGATCGCCCGGACCGACCTGTGGAACCTGTGGCTGGATCTGGCCGAGGACTACTTCGAACGCCCGTTGCCCCGCGAGCAGATCGCCGCGCCGCGGATCATGCTGCTGCGGCTGATCCACGACCTGTCCACGCTCGCCGAGCCCGAACCGGCCCGCGCGCTGGACGCGTTGGTCCGCGCGCTCGGCGACGTACAGCCGACCGGCCCGGAGATCGAGCGGGTCCGCGAAATCCTGGCCGAGCTGACCGCGCCGAGCGACACGACGGACCCGGCTCGGGACCGGACCTAGCCGGGCGCCGTCGGCCTCGTCCGGTCGTCAGGAGCCGCCGTAAGCGGCGCGCCGACGCCGCTCGTAGGAGCGCCGCCAGCCGGCCCGCCACAGCAGCGCCGTCCCCGGCGGGATCCAGCGCAGCACCCGCCGCCGCTCGGCGCCGGTGGCGTGGTGCAGGTGGAAGGCCACGAAGGCCGGGAGGTCGCGGCCCCAGACCCGCACGGTCCGGGTCGGCATGCGCCCGTCGGGCGTGCCGCGCACGTGCCGCCGCATCAGCGGGAACAGTTCGTGCTCCTCGGCCAGGCTGTGCCGGGCGACCAGTTCGCACAGCCGCCCGATCGCGGGTGAACGATCCCGCAGCGGCACGCTTCGGTCGGCGACCACGCGCATCGCCTCCTCCAGGGTCGAGTGGTCGACCTGGAAGGCGGTCACGGTACGGGCGGCCCGGGGCGAACCGGCGCGCACCGACGGGTACAGGACGATGTGTTCCTCGCGATGGTGCGCGCGCAGGAAGCGCAGCACCAGCGCGAGATGTTCCTCGACCGCGCGCACGCGCAGGATGTCGACCGGATCGAGGTGTCGGGTCACCTCGGTCAGGGCGGCCAACTCCTCACGCAGGCCGCGGTGCGCGACATAGCCGGGAGTCAGGTCGAGGGTGGGGGCGGGAGTGGAGGTGGGAGTGACGGGCCGAACTGTGGATGTGGACACGGGGGCCGCCTCGGGAGGCACGGGATGGGGGAACCCCACACCGTAAGGGCACGCGGCACGTATTCCGCACCGATGCAAGGAGATTTCCGGCCATTCCCGAATGGCGTCCGTTTCCGGTCCGATAGCGGCCGAGCCGATACCGAACCGGAACGTCGGATGTCGCTTTTCTTGCGCCCCCGCTTCGGCTACTTCTTCACGTTCGGGATCGTCCAGTCGATCGGCTTGTGCCCCATGGCCGCGAGCGCGGCGTCGATCTGCGAGAACGGCTTGCTGCCGTGGAAGAGTTTCGCGGACAGCGGCGAGGGGTGCGCGCCCTGCACTATCGCGTGCTTGGTGGTGTCGATCAGCGAGATCTTCTTCTTCGCGTGCCCGCCCCACAGCACGAACACCACCGGCTCGTCCCGGTCGTTGACGGCCTTGATCACCGCGTCGGTGAACTTCTCCCAGCCCTTGCCCTTGTGCGAGGCGGCCTCGTGCGCTCGCACGGTGAGCACCGTGTTGAGCAGCAGCACACCCTGCCGCGCCCACGGCATCAGGTAGCCGTTGTCGGGGATCGGCAGGCCGATGTCGGCGTTCATCTCCTTGTAGATGTTGCGCAGCGACGGCGGGATGCGCACCTCGGGCCGGACCGAGAAGGACATGCCGTGCGCCTGGTTGTCGTCGTGGTACGGGTCCTGCCCGACCACCAGCACCCGCACGTCCTGGTACGGCGTCGCCTCCAGCGCCGCGAACACCTCGTCCTCCGGCGGGAAGATCTGGTGTTCCTTGCGTTCCGCGTCCACGTACGCGGTCAGCTCGGCGTAGTAGGGCTTCGCCAGCTCCTCCGCGAGCACGGGCTGCCAGGACTCGGGCAACGTCTGCACAGCAAGAACCTCCACACGAAGGCGTTCGAGACGCCCATGGATCAACGAGGACCCCAACGTAGCCGCTCGCGCGGACACCTCGGCCCGCCTCGAGGGGTTCGGGGCGGGCCGAGGTGATCGAGGCGGTCCGAAGTGTTACGCGTCGACCGTCTCGTCCGGCTTGGCCTCCGGCTCCGGTGCCTCGGTCGCCTTCGGCGCCGGCTTGTAGCAGAGCTTCAGCAACAGCGCGGCGTTCGCCACCCCGACGCCGGCGGCGAACAGCGCCGGACGCAGGCCGGATCGCCGGCGGCCGACCAGGGCGTCGACCGAGTACTTGCCGTTGCCGAGCGCGGCCAACGCGACCGCGGCGCCGCCGACCACGGCGGTGTACTCCCAGCCGCCCTTGAACACGAAAAAGCCCTTGCCCTTGTGGTCGGTCGCGGCGGCGACACTCATCAGCCCCACCGTGGCCGCCGACGGCAGCGGGTTGGCCACGCCGAGCACGATGCCGACGCCGGCCGCCATCTCGGTCCCGGCCGCGAGGCGCGCGTGCACCTCGGCGGGCTGGAGACCGAGCGACTCGAACCAGCCGGTGGTGCCCGCGAGGCCGCCGGGGCCGGCGACCTTGTTGTAGCCGTGCGCGAACAACATCGGGCCGAGCGTGGCCCGAAGCACCAACGCCGCCACGTCCCGGCCCTCGGCCGCCACCGGGGCCTTCTTCTTCCTGCCGAACATCGCCCACCTCATCAGCTGACACATCGTCACATCTCAACAGGCAACCTACCTGTCGCGAAACGCGCACCAAAACGGGGCCGGCGCGCTCGCCCCGAGTCGCAAATGGGCCAAGTGCCCACAGGCCGTCCTCAAACGCCGGACGGGCTGGTATGCGGGCCCGCGTCGCGGGGCGAGCCGAGTGCCCACTGGCCGTCCTCAAACGCCGGACAGGCTGATGGGGTAGGCCACATCCACAGGTAAGCCGACTTCGCCTCGCCGTCCTCAAACGCCGGACAGGCTGGTGTGCGGGCCCGCGTCGCGGGATGAGCCGAGTGTCCACTGGCCGTCCTCGAACGCCGGACGGGCTGAAGCGCTCGGCCTCATCCGTAAGTGGGCCGAGTCAACCCACCCCCCGCAGCCGAATCCCCGGACGCCACCAAAATCAGCCCGTCCGGCGCTTGAGGACGGCAAGCGGGCACGCGCCCCACCCACGACCAGGGCGGCCCTGATCAGCCCGTCCGGCGTTTGAGGACGGCGAGCCGGTCTCGGCCCACCCACGGACGTGGCCGACCCATCAGCCCGTCCGGCGCTTGAGGACGGCGAGCAGGCACTCGGCTCGCCCGCGACCGGGGCGGACCCAACCAGCCCGTCCGGCGTTTGAGGACGGCACGCGCCCCACCCACGACCGAAGTGGGCCCGGTCAGCCCGTCCGGCGTTTGAGGACGGCCTGTGCGCACTCGGCCCATCCGCGACCGGGGCCAAGCGCACCAGCCAGGGACCGGCTCAGCCGGAGGCGACGGGCGCGATCGTGGCGGCCTCGCCGTCCGGCCTCGGCACCACCACGGGCGTGTCGTCCCCCGGCGCCCGCAGGATGTCCGCGTCCACGTCGTACAACGCCCGCACCAACGCCGCGTCCACCACCTCCCGAGGCGGCCCCGACGCAATCACCCGCCCCGCCCGCATCGCGACCAGCACGTCCGCGTAGCGCGCCGCCGACGCCAGGTCGTGCAGCACCATCACCACCGTGCGCCCACCCGCAGCGACCCGCCGAACCAGCCCCAACACCTCGACCGCGTGCCCGAGATCGAGTGCCGACGTCGGCTCGTCGAGCAACATCACCGGCGCCTCCTGCGCGATCACCATCGCGACCCAACAGCGCTGCCGCTGCCCGCCGGAGAGCCGATCGAGCCGCCGATCGGCCAACGACAGCACGCCGGTCGCGGTCAACGCCTCCCGGCACACCCGCTCGTCCTCGCGCGACCACTGGCGGAACAGACCCTGGTGCGGATGCCGCCCATACCGCACCAGGCCGGATACCGTGACCGCCTCCGGCGCCTGCGGATTCTGCGGCAACAGGCCCACACGGTGCGCGGCCTGACGCGGCTTCAGCCCCCAGATGTCCGCGCCGCCGACCGCGACCCGACCCGACTCCGGCCGGTGCAGGCGCGCGATCGAGCGCAGCAGCGTCGACTTCCCGCAACCGTTCGGCCCGACGATCGCGACCACCGTGCCCGCGGCGACGGACAGGTCGACACCCGACACCGCACGATGGCCCGGGTATCCGGCATGCAGATCTTCCACGAGCAGTTCCATGGGCGGACCTCCCGGCCGTACACAGCATATGTAAGGCGAGGCTAACCTAATCGAACTCGCTCGCGGCACCGGTGCCCCCGGTCAACGGTTGGCCAACTCCGGGAACCACCGGGCGCCGACCCGCCCGGCGCGGTCCGCGAACAGCAGCGCGTCCGTCCCGTGCCACGCGAGCGCGGCCACCGGCGCCGAGACGTGCCGGCGCGCGAGCGGAGTGGCCGCCTTGCGCGCCGACCCCGCCCGTACATCCCACACCACGAGCATCCCGTCACCCCCCGAAGTGGCCAACAGACCGCCGCCGGCCGGCCGCCACCGCGGCGCGCACGCCCGGGGTTGCGCGGGCAGCCGTCGCGGGCGCGGGCGTACCCGGCCGCCTCGGGCGGCGAGATCCCACACGGTCAGCCCGGCCCGGTCCTCGACCGCGAGCCGACCGCCGCCCGCGTCGAGGGCGAGTCCGACGGCGGGCAGGTCGCCGACCGAGTCCAGGTCCTCGTGCGTGCCGCCGGCCCCACGCACCTGCACGCCCGGCACGTCGCCCGCCGCGCACAACCAGGCCCCGCCCGGCGTACCGGCCAACAGCCGCACCGGGATCGGCCAGGTCCACACGTTCGTGCGACCGCGCGGTCCGTACATGTGCACCTCGCCGCCGAGCGCGACCGCGAGCCCGCCCCCGTCGACCCAGACCACGTCGTCCACCCGCACCCGCCCGTCCACGGCACGCCACGACTCGGTCCCGGTGCCGGGCGCGTACACCCGTACGACGCCGCCGAAGGACACCGCGCAACGGCCGTCCGCGGACCACGCGCAGCGGGCGGGCAGGCCCGGCGTCCGCAGCACCAGGGCGCCGTCGGTGACCCGCCACAGGGCGTACCCGGTGGGCCCGGCGAGGGCGACCACGGAGCCGTCCGGCGAGAATTCGGCCCGGTACACCCCGCCCGGCACCACGATCCGGGCCAGGAATCGCCCGGTCGCCGCGTCGAGGAGACGCACCCCGCCGGCGACGCCCGCGACCACGCACAATCCTCCCGCGATCGCGACGTCGGACGGTACGTCGTCGATCCCGTGCTCCCAGCCAAGCCCCGTACGTGTCGCCATGACGGTCATCGCGGCCCCCTTGTTCGCGGGCCGATCCTCGCGCGCTCGTGTTTCGTCCAGGAAAACTCTCACCCGGGAAACTCCTGTCCCGGAGCCGGTTTCCCCGCGTTCGCCGCGTCTGCTAGTAAGACGACCGGACCTGTTCACCGATGGATCGGATCACACCGTTGAGGACCCTCGCAGACATGGCGCCGATCACATCGGACATGGCGGGCGCCAGTGGGAACGAGCCCACCATCTTCGTCGCGGGCCTGGTCCTCGTCGCAGCCGGCGCCCTGTTGGCACTCGCGGGCCGCCGCCGATTCGCGGACGACGCAGAAGACGTGGAGGACGAGTACGACGAGGAGCCCATCAAGGCACCCCCAATACCAACCACGGCAACCACGCCCACCGAAGCATCCACCAACGCGGCACAACCAGAAGAAAGTTCTCCCACCCCAAAGAAACCCGAACCCGAAACATCCCCGAACGCCCCCGAACCAGAGCCGAGTTCCACACCCCCGAAGCCCGCCACCAAAACCACGCCGACAATCACGGACCCCGCACCCAAAACCACCCCGGCAAACAAGGCCACAACAGCCGACACCACCACCACGAAGCAAAGCCCGAAGCCCGAGCCGACACCTGACGAAACCACCACGCCCGAACCAGCGGCGCCACCGGCACCGGCACCCGCCGCCAACACCCCCTCAACCCCCGATCCCACTCCGCAGCCCCTTCACCCCAAGCCCACCGCCGAACGCAAGCCCGATCCCGACACCAGCCCCGCACCCTCCGCGGCCCCCGAACCCCCCGCCCCAGCACCGGACTCCACCCCCGACGCGACCGACAAGCCCACGACCAAACCCGATCCGAGCCCCTGAAACGCGCCTTCGATGCCCCACCACGCGCCACAGCGCCCACGCCACTTCCGCAGCCTGGGCCCCCGCTCGGCGCCGGCCACCACAAGGCCCGAAAGAAACCACCACGAGGTTCTTGTCGCCCGGCGCTGAAAATGCCGACGAACTCTGACGGCAACGCCCCGCCCGTCGCTGTTCCGGCGGAGCCATCGTCTGTGAGGTGTCGTTAGGAGCCGTCACGGAGTCGTCCGCTGACGCACCCCGCGCAGCATCAGCCCACCGGGCCCCTCACTGCGCCGGCCACCACAGCGCCCCCGCAAGAAACCACCCCGCAGGCCCTCAACCACCACCCCGGCGCACAACCCCCGCCCGTCCGTCTCCTCTCCGCCCTCGCCACCATGGCCACGCCGGAGCGAACCGCCACGGGGTACTCCGTCGCGCACCCGCGCGCAGCATCCACCCACCAGGCTCCTCGCAGCGCCCGCCGCCACGGCGGCCCCGGAATGGGCCATCACGCCGGTGCCCTGGCACCAGGGGCACGGCGTCCACTCGCCAGGCCCCCCGCTGAGCTCAGCCCCCGGACGTCACCCGGCCCACCGCCCCACCCCGATTCGGCTCACCGCCCCCGTCGACTCACCCGCGCGCAACGCCGCCCGTGTGCGCGGCCTCGCCCGTCACGTCGTCCGTTTCGCGGCGGGGCCATTCGCGGCCCTCCGTGGTCTCGACCGCGCGGTTGAAGCGGGTCAGGACCTCGAACAGTTCGCGGCGTTCGCCCTCGTCCCAGGACGCCAAGACGCGTTCCAGGCCCCGGCAGTGGCCGGTGCGTTCCGCCGCCAGGTGTTCGGTACCCGCCTCGGTGATCCGCAGTTTGCGGGCCAGGCCGCCGTCCGGGTCTGCGATGCGCTCGGCGTCGCCTGCCCGCAGGAGTGCGGCCACCTGGCGGTTCACCGTCGAGGTGTCGAGCCGAAACGCTTCTGCCAGCGCGCCGATCGTCATCGGCCCCTCGACCTCCAGGCGGGTCAGCAGCAGGTAGGCCGACCGCTCCATGCCGTCGCCCCGCCGCTTGCCCATGACGTGGTGCCGAGCGATCAGCATCAGCTCCCGCTCGATGCCTTCCAACACATCCACTCCCGCCTTCACACCCGATGCGCCGTGTACGACCCTAGCGCCGGGCCCAGGCAATGTGCACGATACACATCATGTGTATCGTGCACATTCATTGACCGCGGCAATCATTCCGCCGCTGCCGGCACCCCAGCCCTACGCCGTACGCCACAAGTCCCAGGAGGCAGTCAGTGACCGGTTCGAGCGGCATACCAAAGCCGGGCCCGGCGGGTGCGGGCGCAGGTGCAGGTACGGGTGCGGGCATCCTCCCCCACCCACCCGCCACCGTGGATCGAGCCGGCCGCGTCGTGGCCGTACTCGCCTTCTGCGGCGTCGTCGTCGCGCTGATGCAGACCCTGGTCGTCCCGCTGCTGCCGAACCTGCCCCGAATGCTCGACACCTCGCCCGCCGACGCCTCCTGGGTGGTCACCGCCACGCTGCTGTCGGGGGCGGTCTGCACACCCGTGATGGGGCGCCTCGGCGACATGTTCGGCAAACGCCGGATCCTGGTCGTCAGCCTCGGCCTGATGGTCGCCGGTTCGGTGTTGTGCGCGTTGTCCGACTCGCTGCTCCCGATGGTGGGCGGCCGGCTCCTCCAGGGCGCGTCGTTCGGCGTGATCCCGCTCGGCATCAGCATCATGCGCGACGAACTCCCGCCCGCGAAGCTGGGTTCCTCGATCGCGCTGATGAGCGCCACGCTCGGCATCGGCGGCGCGATCGGACTGCCGGTGGCAGCGTTGATCGCGCAGAACGCCGACTGGCACATGATGTTCTGGGCGGCCGGCGCGATCGGCGCGCTGGACATCGTCCTCGTACTGCTCCTGGTGCCCGAGTCGCCGATCCGGCTGCCGGGACGGTTCGACTTCGCGGGCGCGGGCGGCCTGTCCGTCGGACTCGTCGCCCTGCTGCTCGCCATCACCAAGGGCGCCGACTGGGGCTGGGGCAGCGCCGTCACGCTCGGTCTGCTGGGTCTCGCGGTCGTGGTCCTGCTCGGCTGGGGATGGCTCGAACTGCGCACCGCGCAGCCGCTCGTCGACCTGCGCGTCTCGGCGCGCCCGCAGGTGCTCTTCACCAACCTCGCCTCGATCGTGGTCGGTTTCGCGATGTTCGCCCAGTCCCTGGTGTTCCCGCAGGTGCTGATGAATCCGGAGAGCACCGGCTATGGGCTGGGCAAGAGCATGGTGGTCGCGGGTCTGTGCATGGCGCCGTCCGGGATCGTGATGATGCTCATCTCGCCGCTGTCCGCCCGGCTTTCGGCCGCCCATGGGCCGAAGGTCTCGCTCCTGGTGGGCACCCTGGTGATCGCGATCGGCTACGCGTGCTCGGTGTTCATGCTCGACGCGATCTGGAAGATCGTCGCGATGGCCGTACTGTCGGCGGTCGGTGTGGCCCTGGCCTACGCGGCGATGCCCTCGCTGATCATGCAGGCCGTGCCGATCGGCGAGACCGGTTCGGCGACGGGCCTGAACACGCTGATGCGCTCGATCGGGACGTCGACGTCCAGCGCGGTGATCGGCGTCGTGGTCGCGAATCTGACGATGCGTTCGGGTGGGCGGGAGTTCCCCTCCCGCGCCGCGTTCACGACCTCGCTGTGGTTGGGCTGCGGCGCGGCGGTCCTGGGCCTGTGCGTCGCGTTGTTCATCCCCGGACGCAAACCGGTCGAAGCCGCGCAGATCCCGATGCGGAAGCGCAAGGAGGACACCGAGGCCGTACCGACCGCGACCTGACGGCACATCAATTCCCGTGTCGCGCATGGCCAAACCCGCTCGGGTAACCGATGCTCGTAAGTCTTACCCAGGCGCCGACCACCCCTCCGGGAGATCGTCACCCCTACTCCGCCACTCGACAGGGAGCCCCAATGAGCCTTCCCACCTTCCGCGGATCGCGTACACCGGTACCCGATTCGAACTCCGGGAGCACGTGGACCACCGCGTCCGAATGGCGACGACAACCGCTGCCGGTGACCCTTCCGGAGGACTGGCCGGTCCTGGCCGGCGGCCTCGTGGTGGTCGCCGCGCACCCGGAGGACGCGGTGCTCGGGGTGGGCGGATTCATCTCGCGGGCGGTGGCGGGCGGCGCGCCGGTCCGGGTGGTCAGCGTGACCGACGGCGACGCGTCCCATCCGGGCAGCCGCTTACCCGGATCGGTACTGGCCGCCCGACGCATCCGGGAATCCGACCGGGCGTTCGCCACGCTGGTCGGCAATCCCGGCGGGGTGGCCCCGGTCGAGGTGATCCGGCTGCGCATCCCGGACCGCACGGTCGGCAGCCACGAACGCGACCTGGCGGAGCGGCTGATCCCGCTCGTGGCGGGCTTCGCGCTGTGCGCCACGAACTGGCGCGAGGACGGCTTCGCGGACCACGAGAGCACCGGCCGCGCGGCCGACGCGGCGTGCCGGGAAACCGGCGTCGGGCTGGTCGAGTTCCCGCTGCGGATGTGGCAGTGGGCCCGACCGGACGACGCCCGGGTGCCGTGGACCCGGGCACTGCGGGTAGACCTGACCGAGGTGCAACAGGCCCGCAAGGAAAGGGCGTTGTCGTGCCTGGCCTCCCAAATAGCCCCGCTGGTCCCGGGCCGCGACGACCGAATCCCCCTCCCCCCGGAAAAACTCGCCTACTTCCGCCGCCCCTTCGAGGTCCTGTTCCGCTGACCCGACCCGACAGGCCGTGGGCACGGCGGGCCCTCCGGGATGGTCGACCACGCGACCGGCGGCCCGGAGGGCACCGCGGACCCGAACGACCCCGGCGGGCCCGGGCCGACGTGGCAGACCCACGCGATAACGGCGGGCCGAGGCGGTCGCAGCCGCCAGGCGGGCCCGGGCGGTCGAAGGATCCCGGGCGACCACGGGCGACAGGGCGGCCGGGAGAGCCCAGGCAACACGAGGGCCGAGTGGTCACGGTGATCCGGATGGTCGCGGCGATCACGCGGGCCCGAGCGATCGCCGCGGCCACGGGCAACACGGCGTGCCTGGCGGTCGCGGCGGTCGGCGGTCACTGTCGCCACCGGCGTCCCGACCGGGCCTGCTCGTCGGGTCGCGTCGTGCCGTCGGCCCGCTGCCCATCCGGCGTGCGGACGTCCCGCTCGGCGGCTGCACCGGCCCGGCCGCTCGACTCCGGCCCGGCCGCGGTACTCGTGCCGCAGCCGGGTCGGCCCGGCGGCGATACCCGTGCGGCGAGCCCGGCCCGCCCCGCCGGCCCGCACGGTCCCGGGCGGCCTCGGCCCCCACTCCGGCCTCGGCAGGCGCGGCCGGTCGTGGCCGCACGGCGCACCGCACACGGACTGCGCCACGCCGCGCCACGCCGACCCGTACCCGCCCCGAGCCATCAGGCGCCAACCTCAGCCCGGGATCATCAACCGTTCACGCAACGAAGCCAGCGTGCGGGCCAGAAGGCGGGACACGTGCATCTGCGAGATGCCGATCCGCTCGCCGATCTGCGCCTGCGTCAGGTTGCCGTAGAACCGCATGACCAGGATCGCCCGCTCCCGCTGCGGCAACTCGGCCAGCAGCGGGCGCAGCGCCTCGCGGTACTCGACCAGGTCGAGCGCGTGGTCCTCGGAGCCGAGCCGGTCGCCGACCGTCTCCTGCCCGTCCGCGTCCCCGTAGGCGGTCTCGTCCAGCGAGGTCGCGGTGTACACGGTGCAGGCGTCCAGACCCTCCAGCACCTCCTCCTCGGTGATGCACAACCGCTCGGCCAGCTCGCGCGGTGTGGGCGTACGCCCGTGCATCGCGGTCAGCTCGTCGGTGGCCCGCAGCAGCTCGGTACGCAGCTCGCGCAGCCGCCGCGGCACCCGCACCGACCAGGAGGTGTCCCGGAAGAAACGCTTGATCTCGCCGATGATGGTCGGCATCGCGTAGGCCATGAAGCTGCTGCCGCGATCCGCCTCGTAGCGGTCGATCGCCTTGATCAGGCCGATCGTGCCGACCTGGACGATGTCCTCGACCGGCTCACCGCGCCGCCGGTAGCGCCCGGCCGCGTGCCGCACCATCGGCAGGTTCAGCTCGACGAGCAGTCCGCGCAGGTACGAGTGGTCCACGGTGCCCGGCTCCAGCGTGGCGAGCCGGGCGAGCATCAGATCGCCGGCCGCCCGGGCCATCGGCGTGGGCAGCCGGGTGACCAGGTGCGGGTGGGCCAACAGGTCGTCGAGATCTACGGTCGGCGCCGGCGGGGGTGCCGCGACGCGGGGTTCCGCGGTCGTGTCGAGGGTGCTCAGGCGCACGGCCATGCAGGGTCTCCCAATCCGGATGGATGGACACCGATAACCCCGAGCGACATCGAGTCTGTGACCTGAAGCACAGGAAGATCAAGAGCCCTCCGGGGGTACGTCCTGAGGTCAGGATCGCGACATGCGGGCTCACCTCGGCAAACGACGGACCGGCGAAACGGAAAAAACGCACGAAAGCAGCCCATACGGCGCAGTGAAAGCGGACATTCGATCATCAAACGTCTGCCAAACGTGTCCGTAAAAGCCACGAACCACCACCCGAATGCTCGGGTGGTGGTTCGTGTGGTTCGGGCCGTTCGAGAAAACGACCGGGTCGGTCCGGGATTCGATCGACTCCGACACCGCACCGCAGCGCGCGAGTGGGACCGGGTCGGCCCCGCCAGGCTCAAGCCGAGGCCCGGCCCGAACCGACCCGACCCGGCTCAGCCCAGTTCGAGCAGCAGGTCCCCCGCCTCGACCGAGGACACCTGCCCGATCGCGAGCCGGGCCACCGTCCCCGCGCTCTGCGCCGTGATCGACGCCTCCATCTTCATCGCCTCGATGGTCGCCACCGTGCCGCCGGCCTCGACCTCGTCGCCCACGGCCACCTGGAGGGTGACCACACCGCTGAACGGCGCGGCCACGTGCTTCGGGTTCTCCGGGTTGGCCCGCTCGCTCTCCGGACGCGCCGGCTTGACCGAGCGGTCGCGCACCGAAAGCACCCGGGGCTGGCCGTTCATCCGGCAGTACACGGTGCGGAAGCCGCGCTCGTCGGCCTCGCCGACCGCCTCGACCGCGAGGTAGAGCGACACGCCCGTGGCCAACTTGATGGCCAGTTCCTCGCCCTGGACCAGGCCGTACAGGAACGGCACGGTCGGCACCGCGGAGACGTCGCCGTACAACCGCTCGGCCTCGTCGTAGTCCCGGGCCGGGCCGGGGAACAGCAGCCGGTTGAGCGTCTCGCGCAGCCGGTCGCCGTCCAGCGCGGCGTCCTGCTCCGGGGTCAGCTCCACCGTGCGGGTCGAGCTTGCCGTGCGGCCCGCGAGGGCTCGGGTGCGGAACGGCTCGGGCCAGCCGCCGGGCGGGGTGCCCAGCTCGCCCTGGAGGAAGCCGATCACCGAGTCCGGCACGTCGAACGCGCCCGGGTCGGCCTCGAACTTGGCCGGGTCCGCGCCCACCGCGCTCAGGTGCAGGGCCAGGTCGCCGACCACCTTGCTGGACGGGGTGACCTTGACGATGTTGCCGAGGATCCGGTTCGCGGCCGCGTAGGCGTCCTCGATGTCCTCGAACTTGTGGCCCAGGCCCAGCGCGATCGCCTGCTGGCGCAGGTTGGACAGCTGGCCGCCGGGGATCTCGTGCCGGTACACCCGCCCGGTCGGCGCGGGCAGCCCCGACTCGAACGGCGCGTACGCCTCGCGCACCGCGGCCCAGTAGGGCTCCAGCGCGCACAGCGCGTCCAGGGACAGGCCGGTGGCCCGCTCGGTGTAGTCGGTCGCGGCCACGATCGCGGACAGCGGCGGCTGGCTGGTGGTACCGGCCAGCGCGGCCGCGGCGCCGTCGATCGCGTCCACCCCGGCCTCGACCGCGGCCAGGTAGGTGGCGAGCTGCCCGCCGGCGGTGTCGTGCGTGTGCAGGTGTACCGGCAGGTCGAAGCGCTCGCGCAGCGCGCCGATCAGGGTCCGGGCGGCGGGCGCGCGGAGCAGGCCGGCCATGTCCTTGACGCACAGCACGTGGACGCCGGCCTCGACCAGCTGCTCGGCGAGCCGCAGGTAGTAGTCCAGCGTGTACAGCTTCTCGGCCGGGTTGGACAGGTCGCTCGTGTAGCAGAGCGTGCCCTCGGCGATCGCGTGCGTGCCGAGGGTGGCCTCGATCGCCGGCCGCATCGCCTCGACGTCGTTGAGCGCGTCGAAGATGCGGAAGATGTCGATGCCGGTGCGGGCCGCCTCCTCGACGAACTTCACGCACACCTTGTCCGGGTACGGCGTGTAGCCGACCGTGTTGCGTCCGCGCAGCAACATCTGGATGTTGAGGTTGGGCATGCCCTCGCGCAGCGCCGCGAGCCGCTGCCACGGGTCCTCCTTGAGGAAGCGCAGCGCGACGTCGTAGGTCGCCCCGCCCCACGCCTCGACGCTCAGCAACTCCGGCGTCAGGCGCGCCACATAGGGCGCCGCGGCGGCGAGGTCGTAGGTGCGTACCCGGGTCGCGAGCAGCGACTGGTGCGCGTCGCGGAAGGTGGTGTCGGTGACCGCCAGCGCGCTCTGCTCGCGCAGGGCCCGGGCGAAGCCGGCCGCGCCCAGCTCCAGGAGCCGGTCCCGGCTGCCCGAGGGCAGCTCGCCGGCGGGCAGTTCGGGGAACTTGGTGTGCGGCACCGCGATGCTCGGCGTCGGGCCGTACGGGCGGTTGACCGTGACGTCGGCCAGGTAGGCGAGCAGGCGGGTGCCGCGGTCGGCGCCGGGGCGCGAGCGGACCAGTTCGGGGTGCTCGTCGATGAACGAGGTGGTGATCCGTCCGTCGCGGAAGGCCGGGTCGTCCAAAACGGCCTGCAGGAACGGGATGTTCGTGGCCACGCCGCGGATGCGGAACTCGGCCACCGCGCGCCGGGCCCGGTTGACGGCGTCGCCGAAGGTCCGGCCCCGGCAGGTCAGCTTGACCAGCATCGAGTCGAAGTAGGGCAGCACTTCGGCGCCGGTGTAGGTGCCGCCGTCGAGCCGCACGCCCGCGCCGCCCGGCGAGCGGTAGGCGGAAACCGTGCCGGTGTCGGGGCGGAAGTCGGCCGAGGGGTCCTCGGTGGTGATCCGGCACTGCAACGCGGCGCCCTGGATCCGGATCTCGCTCTGCACCAGGCCGAGGTCGGTCAAGCTCGCGCCGGCGGCGACGCGCAGCTGGGCCTGAACCAGGTCGACGCCGGTGATCTCCTCGGTGACCGTGTGCTCGACCTGGATGCGCGGGTTCATCTCGATGAACACGTACCGGCCGCGCTCGTCGAGCAGGAACTCGACCGTACCCGCGTTGCGGTAGCCCACCGCCTCGGCGAAGCGCACCGCGTCGGCGCAGATCCGGTCGCGCAGTTCGGGGTCGAGGTTGGGCGCGGGGGCGATCTCGATGACCTTCTGGTGCCGCCGCTGCATCGAGCAGTCGCGCTCGTACAGGTGCACCACGCCGCCGTCGGCGCCGGCCAGGATCTGTACCTCGATGTGGCGCGGGCGGATGACGGCCTCTTCGAGGAAGACCGTCGGGTCGCCGAACGCGGTCTGCGCCTCGCGCATCGCGGTCTCGATCGAGGAGCGCAGGTCCTCGCGCCGGTCCACCTTGCGCAGCCCGCGCCCGCCACCACCGGCGGCGGCCTTGACGAAGATCGGGAAGCCGATCTCGTCGGCCGCGGCCACCAGCGCGTCCACGTCGTCCTGCGGCGGCGCGGTGTGCAGGGTGGGCAGCCCGGCGCCCTTGGCCGCCTCCAGCGCGCGCACCTTGTTGCCAGCGAGCGAGAGCACCTCGGCCGAGGGACCGACGAAGGTGATCCCGTTGGCCTCGCACGCCTCGGCGAGCAGCGGGTTCTCGGAGAGGAAGCCGTAGCCGGGGTAGATCGCGTCGGCGCCGCACGCGATCGCCGCACCGACGATGGTGTCCACGTCGAGGTAGGCGCGCAGCGGGTGTCCGCGCTCGCCGATCTCGTAGCTCTCGTCCGCCTTCTGCCGATGCAGGGAGTGACGGTCCTCGTACGCGTAGACGGCGACCGTGGTGATGTCGAGCTCGGTGGCGGCGCGCAGGGCGCGTACGGCGATTTCGCCGCGGTTGGCCACCAACAGCTTACGGATCACGAGCTGCGTACCTCCTTGCCCGGGGTGTCCGGGTGCGGGGGAAATCGGACGGGTACCTCGAGACGACGAAGTGCCGGGCCCTGGGTGGAGTCTCGGCAACGGGTCGAACCCTGCGTGACTTTAGGACACGTGTGCAGGTGCCCCGCAGGCCCGGTCCACATGCCGGGCACGGCGGGCGGACCGGGATTCCGTGTCCCACCTGGGGATATCGGGTTCATCGGGGCGGGTGTGACCTTGCTCGCAGCCCGCATCGCGAGACATTTCGACCCGAACGGCGGGGGTGGGCGGGCGTGCCTGCGTGGGCCGGATCGCGGCGCGATCGCGACCCGAACGCACCGTCGGCCGGGACATGGCGGATCAAATGTCGGATCATGCGGGAGGCCGGGGTCGACCCGGGAGTCGAGCCGGGGACGACCCGGGCAACGGGAACGGGGAACGCCGTGAGGGTTCGGATGGGCGTGGTGGTCGTGGTCGCGGCCGTCGTGCTGCCGCTGGCCGGGTGCGACGACGGCGACGGGGGCGGTACGAAGGCGGCCGGGGACAAGGGCGCGAGTCCGGCCGCGAGCGGCGGCACCGGTGCGAGCGGCGACCTGCGGGCGGTGGACGCGTGCTCGATCCTGACCGCCGACCAGGTCTCGCAGGCGCTGGCGCTGCCGGGCCTGAAGGCCGCGCAGAATCCGCTGGGCTGCGACTACGCGGCGGCCGACGGTGCCCCGGTGGTCAGCACGATCGCCACGCGCTCCAAGGCGGGCGGGGTGGACAAGGCACTGGAGGCGTACCTGGGCACGCTGGGCGACGCGCGCACCGAGAAGGTGGCGGGGGTGGGCGACGCGGCGGTGTACGTGCAGCCCGACACCATCGGCGGCGTACTGGTCGTCGCGGCCCGGCGGGGCGACGAGACGGCGGTGTTCTCGCTGAACGCGGGCGGCGGCGACCCGCCGCCGAGCAAGGAGCAGTTGGTGTCGCTGGCGAAGCTGGCGGTGGCGAGGATGTGAGGGAGGGGGCTGAGGGGGCCGGCCCGCCGATCGTTGCGCTGTGATCACGATCGTGCGCGTACGGTAACTCATCGTTCGAGGGTACGGGTTGCGGCCGGTCCGGGGAACGACGGCGAATCGTCATATCGTGTACGGATATTGACCCTCCGTCATCTACGCACCGTCTTCGCGGGCCGGTTGGTTCGTCCGGACCCTCGTACCCCGCGAGGCGGGACCAATGTCACGGCTGATTCCGGCGTCGGCGGGCACATGATGGGCAGGGGAGCTGTATGACCCTGGCGCGATGAGGGATGAGCCAGGCAGGCGGCGCCGACGGGTTCTCACCCTTCACGCCCTTCATGCCCTTCATGTCCCTCGTCCCTCCGTACCCTTCGATCCGGGAGCGACGACGTGAGTGATCTGCTGACCACCCCCGGCCCGCGGCTGGACCGCTTCGAGCGCGACGCCGTACCGTTCCTGGAGCCGCTCTACCCGGCCGCGTTGCGGATGACCCGCAATGCCTCCGATGCCGAGGACCTGGTCCAGGAGACGTTCACCAAGGCGTACGCGTCCTTCCATCAGTTCCGCGACGGCACCAATCTCAAGGCATGGCTGTATCGGATCCTCACGAACACCTTCATCACCTCCTACCGCAGAAAGCAGCGGCAGCCGGTGGTGTCGACCACGCAGGAGATCGAGGACTGGCAGCTGTACCGCGCCGCCTCGCACGAGTCGACGGGGTTGCGCTCGGCGGAGCTGGAAGCGCTGGACCACCTGCCGGACTCGGACGTGGTGGCCGCGTTGCGGGCGCTGCCCGAGGAGTTCCGGGTGACGGTATACCTCGCGGACGTCGAGGGCTTTCCGTACAAGGAGATCGCCGCGTTCACGAAGGTGCCGCTGGGCACGGTGATGTCGCGCCTGCACCGGGGGCGGCGGCGGTTGCGCGAGGCGTTGGCGGACTACGCGCGCGAGCGTGGGTTCGTCGTCGCGGCGTAGTCCGCCTTGTCGCCGGGCCTGGTCGATGCCGGTGTGGCTACAGGTGCGCTGTGGCTACAGGTGCTTGAGGATCTCCGGCAGCAGGTCGTGGTACGTGTTGCCCTTGGCGGCCCGGCCGATCGCGGTGGCCTGCCAGCCGTCGGCCACGCGGGCCAGCTTGACCATGATCTGCGCGTCGTGGCCGCCGTGTTCGGACAGTTCGTAGCGCACGATCTCGCTGTCGTCGTGCTCGTCGACGAGCCGGCAGTAGGCGTTGGCGACTCGCGAGAAGGCGTGGCTGGAGTCGGCGCTGACCGTGAAGACCAGTGCCGTCACGCGCGGCGACAGCGCGGCGAGGTCGACGATGATCGACTCGTCGTCGCCGTCGCCCGCGCCGGTGGTGTTGTCGCCGGTGTGCGTGACGGCGCCGTCCTTGGAGACCAACTGCCGCGGCCACACCGTGTCGACGAGGTGGTGGTCGGCGTCGAACAGCAGGCAGGACGCGTCGAGGTCGACGCCGGTGAGCGCCTGCAGACCCGGGCGCAGCCCCTTGTGCTTGACCGCGTCCCAGCCCAGCCCCATCCGGACCCGCGCGGCCGAACCGGCCTCGCCCTTGCCGATGGTGACGCTCTCCCCCTGTGCGAGAACGACCGTCATCGCAAACTCCCCTCTACGGTGGTTCCCCGATTGCGCCGGCCCGTCCCGAGACGGGCCGCGTCTGGCTGGAGAGCATCCTAGGGCGAGTGGATCAGTCCGGCGGCGCGAGTGTGTCGTTCGCTCCGAGTCGAGGGATATCCGGTATGGGCCCGCCAAGGGTCGGGTCAGGCCGTGCTGCCCGGTCGGGGCGTGCTCGACGTGGTGCCGCGGTCGGGGATCTCGATCACCTCGGCGGCGGGCGGCGCGGTCACCTTCACCGGGACGTCGAAGTCGCCGTAGCTGATCGAGCCGCTGCTCTTGCCACCCCTGCCGCCCTTGGACACGATCAGCACCGGGTAGGGCTTTCCGCCCTGGGCCTCGATGTAGACCTTGCCGTCGTCGCGTCCGGGCGGGCCGGTGAGCGGGATCATCCGCCGGTTGTTGATCGTCTCGACGGGCAGCTTGACGCCGTCCTCGGGGAAGTCCTTGAGCGCCGCGCCCGGGTCGGCCACGGTGGTGATGTCGCGTACGCCGCGCAGCTTCTCGCTGTTGGCGTCGCCCTTGAGCCACTTCCCGGCGAGCAGCTTCGCGGCGAGTTCGCCGTCCACCGTGCCGACCAGCGAGCGGTACGCCTGCTCGTCGCCCCGGACGTACATGGCGTCGCCGATCCGGCGCACCTCCAGGCGTACGCCGTTCTGCTCGACGGTGCCCTGGAAGTCCTCGCTGCCACGGTCCACCTTGAGGTCCAGCTTGGTCGCCTTGCCGTCGGAGACGATGTCCGCGACGACGTGCACGGTCTTGATGTTCGCGGCCGACTGCTTGGCGCGGCGCGCGAGTTCGCCGACGTCCAGGTCCTCGTTGCGCACGGTCTCGTCGAGCCCGGATGAGGCGCTGTCGGTGACCGGCGCGGTCGGCGTGCTCTTCTCGATGGTGGACAGGGGACTCGACTCGCTGCCACAAGCACTCAACGCCGCGAGCGATATGCACACCGCCACCACGGCCCCGACCCGGTGTCTCCCCACACGATTGCGACGCACACCCACTCCTAGCTCCACCGAAGGAACCCCACCCGACAACCTTGCCCCTCTGACGACCGACCCCGCTTCGCGGTTCCCCACCCGCCACGCTAGGCCCCACACCGGAACCTGTCGTGGGGGAACCCCTTGCGTCCACACGACACCGACGCAGTCTCCGACTCGGGAGGGGTGGTCACCGCGGAACACCCGCCGTGGCACGGGCCGATCACGGCCGGAGGCCGGCGTGCGGGGCTCCAAGGACCCCGGGGTCCGACGAGACGAGCGCGTTGCTCGGCGGAAAACCAGCCGGCAGCGGCGGGCAGGTGAGGGGTTGGGGCGGTGCTTTCGGGGTGCGGTGGGCGTGTGGGTGACGGACGGTTCACGAACCCGGACGGCGTGGGCTGCCGCAGTCTCGGCGCGGAGAAAACCCCAGGTCAGCACGAAGAGCAGCTGTTTTTGGAGGGCCTCGAGATCCGGTTGCGACCTCCACTTGGCACTTTCGGTTTCCTCAACGGCCTCTGTGAGGTCGCAGCATACGAAGCCGACTGCCACTGCACAGTTTCGGTCTCCATACCGGCGTTCAGGGCGTCGGGGCACACGAAACCGTCACTCGACGCCCGACTTCGCCCACTGAGCACGCAAAACCGCAGGTCACCGAAAGCGCAAAGCCCACAACCGCCCATCGAAATCCGGTTCCGAACCCCAGCCCTCCCCCAGATGCCCCCCGAAACACCCAGGCCCACTCGGGAAGGCTCCTCAACGGACCAACTCGACCCCTCACCCGGCCCGCCGCTACCAGCCGGTTTTCCGCCGAGCAACGCGCCGCGTCGCCGGAAGCCCGGAGCCTTGGGAGCCCCGCACGCCGGCGGCGGCCCACCCGGCGACTCTGACCCGCCCCGGACCGGCAACCACAAGCGCGACGCGCCGGACACGCCCGACCCCGGCTCGGCGACGTATCCGGCAGCGTCGTGCCCCGCGTCCCCGACGCCACAGCGCCGCCACGGTCGGCCGGTATCCGGGTGGCCGACGGTGCCGGCGCCATGTTCTGGTGTCGGCGGGCGCGCCACGCGGGGCGAACGGGTGGGGGATAGCTCGTTGTTGGGGTTCTGGCGCATAGCATCGGTGGGTTGACCGGCCAGGGTGTGGAGGGTGCTACGTGTCTCTTGTCGTGTCTGCCGACGGGGTTGGGACGGATCGTGGGGATGCGGTTGTCGTCGGTGGGGACGCGATGTCGCGGGAGGGGTTGTTCGGGGCTGCTTGGGCGTTGGCGGAGCGGATTGCCGGGGCGCCGGCCGTGGCGGTGCGGGCCGATGCCTCGTTGGGGACGGTGATCGCCACCCTGGGTGGGTTGCTGGCCGGGGTGCCGGTCGTGCCGGTGCCGCCGGATTCGGGGCCGTTGGAGCGGGCGCACATCCTGTCGGACTCGGGGGCCGCGCTGCTGGTGGCGCCGGGGGCGTGGACGGATACCGGGCTGCCCACGATGGAGGTCGACCCCGCTGCTCGGTCGGCGGGCACGCTGCCGGAGCCGGGTCCGGATACGACCGCGCTGATCCTGTACACCAGTGGCACCACCGGCCCGCCGAAGGGTGTGTTGATCTCGCACGCGGCGATCGCGGCCGGGCTGGACGGGGCGATCGAGGCGTGGGACTGGACGGCGGACGACGTCCTCGTGCATGGGCTGCCGCTGTTCCATGTGCACGGGCTCGTGCTGGGCGTGCTCGGGGCGCTGCGGACCGGGTCGCGGCTCGTGCATACGGGGCGGCCCACCCCGGCGGGCTACGCGGCGGCCGGGGGCAGTCTGTACTTCGGCGTGCCGACGGTATGGTCGCGGATCGCGCAGGACCCGGACTCGGCGCGCGCGCTGGCCGGCGCGCGACTGCTGGTGTCGGGGAGTGCGCCGCTGCCGGTGCCGGTGTTCGAGCGTGTCGCCGAACTCACGGGACACCGGCCGGTCGAGCGGTACGGCATGACCGAGACGCTGATCACGCTCAGCACCCGGGCCGACGGCGAACGCCGACCCGGGTCCGTCGGGTGGCCGATCGCGGGCGTGCGGACGCGGCTGGTCGGCGAGGACGGGTCGCCGTGTGCGCATGACGGCGAGACCGTGGGCGAGTTGCAGGTCGACTCGCCGACGCTGTTCCAGGGATACCTGAATCGCCCCGAGGCGACTGCCGCGACGCTTACCACCGACGGCTGGTTCCGCACCGGCGACGTAGCGGTGATCGACGCAGACGGCCGACACCGGATCGTCGGCCGGGCGAGTACGGACCTGATCAAGACTGGCGGCTACCGAGTCGGCGCGGGCGAGGTCGAGGGCGCGCTCCTGGCCCACCCGGCGATCCACGAGGCGGCCGTGATCGGTGCCCCGCATGCCGATCTCGGCCAGGAGATCGTCGCGTTCGTGGTCCTGGCACCGGGCGGCGAGGTGACGGAGCGCCAACTCATCGACCACGTAGCGGCCGGCCTGTCCGTGCACAAGCGCCCCCGCCGCGTCCTCTTCGTCCCCGACCTCCCGCGCAACGCGATGGGCAAGATCCAGAAGAAACTCCTGACCGACTGAGGGTCGGCGGGACCTGCGGACCATGGCCGGCCGCAGGCGGGCCGAGCGTTGTCACCGCCCACCGCCCACCGCCCACCGCCAACCCACCAGCCCCCGGTTCGGTTCATGTCGACGCTTTGTCGCACACACCCCGCCCACCTGCAACAACGCTGCCATTGGCGTCAGTCGGGTGCTATCGACACAGACGATCCGCAACCCCCGGCCGGCACCATCTGGTCATGAGTAGTCGCCCGGTAAAGCGCACGATCAGCCCCCTCGCCGCCGGCCTGATCGCCGTGGGGGTCGTCTTCGGGTTTGCCGTCCTGATGGTCTTGGAGCATTACGACCCGGCAGTGATCACCACGGTCGTCACCGGTACCAGCCTCGCTGCGGCCGAACTCGTCCGTCGACTCCAGACGCCGGTGATACAGGAACCGCCCGAGCGATACCGTGTCGGCCGGTCGGACCGGACGCCCACTCCGGACGAGGCCGCCGCGCCCACCCGTACCTCCTCGCTGGACCACACCTCCGTATCGGAGCGCAGCGGAGAGGATCGGTCGTGATCGCACCGTCGGTCTCCCTGATCGGGAGCTTCAGGCAGCACTACCCTCAGGTCCTCGCGGCTGCACGTGAGTTCGCGGCCGCCGGTGTGGTGGTGAAGTCACCTCCGATGTCCCGAATCACCAACCACGGCAGCGAATTCGTGCGCTTCGCCTCCGATCCGCCGTTCTCCTCGGACCATGCCATCCAGGCCGCGACCCTGAAGAAGATCTACTCCTCGGACTTCGTGTACGTCGTGGACCCGGACGGATACATCGGCCGCACGACCGCGTGGGAGCTGGGCATCGTGCACGAGCGGGGCCTCGCCGTCTTCTACGCGGAACCGCCTAAGGATCTCCCGTTCGAGGTCCCCCGGGGATCCGTGGTGAGTGCGCGTGATCTGGCGACCTCCATTCGTGGCGGCGCACGGCCCGGACTGGTGAGACGACCGCGAGTCGCGACGCTGCCGACGGCCGACATCGTCATCTTCACGATCCGTTCGGGGCGGTTGCACGTCCTGCTGATCAGGCGCGCCACCGACCCGTTCTCCGGACAGCTCGCACTTCCCGGCGGGTTCGTCCGCCCCGGTGAGTCCCTGGAGGACACCGCGATGCGAGAGCTCAAGGAGGAGACCGGCCTGGACGGCTCCGGGATTCCGTTCCAGCAGTTGCACACGTACTCGCATCCGCGGCGCGATCCCCGGGGACGGATCTCCTCGACCGCTTTCCTGGCGATCGCCCCGAACCTGCCCGAGGTAACCGGTGCGACGGATGCCTATCGGGCGGACTGGGTCGAGGTGGAGGAATCCCTGTGGGACCACCGGGGCTATCTCGCCTTCGACCACGGCGTGATCCTGCGACACGGGCTCGAACGTGCGCGCCGGCTGCTGGAACACACCACTGTCGGCATCGACTTCTGTGGGACCGAATTCACTATCAGCGAGTTGCGCGAGGTCTACGAAGCGGTGTGGGGCGTCAGGCTCAACCCGCAGAACTTTCAGCGCAGGGTGCGGAACACCACCGCGTTCGTGGTGAGGACCAACGAAAAACGGACATCCCGGCCCGGGGCCCCGGCACAGCTGTTCCGCCGGGGCACGGCCCGGACGCTGGAGCCGCCGATGATGCAACCCAGGCAGCGGGGGTGAACGGTCGGGGCCACGTCAGATCAGGCGGCAGCAGGGTGGGCCGAGGCGGTTGTGGACGTCGCGGTCGATGTCGGCGAGGGTGACGAGGTGGGTGTCGCCGAAGCCGCGTAGGCCGGGGAGGCGGATCTCGAACGGCTGGCCGCCTCGGTCGGGTTCGACGTCGCCGACGACGAACCACGAGACCGGTCCCCGATGCGAGATCCACCAGCCGCACTCGTGGTGCGGCCAGTGGCCGCCGAGTTCGAGCGCGACGGCGAGGCCGGATCCGCGCTCGATCCGGCGAGGCGGCCGGATCGCGTCGACCTCGCACAGTTCGACGCACACGATCGGCGCCCGGTCGGGGGCGGCTCCGACGACTTCCAGTTCCTAGCGGTTGGCCACCGACCGCCGAACCGCCTACTCCACGAGGGCGAAGGCCATGTGCCCGACGTCTTCCCGCCGTTGCCCCCCGACGCCGAGCCCGTCACACACCCGATGCACGGTCTCCCGCGTGGGCCGGGCCGCCTCCCCATCGGCCAAGAGCGGCGTATAGACGACGGCCCGCAAGACAGCCCCGCGTGCAGCAACTCGGCCCGCACACCGTCCAGAAGCAGATTGATCTTCCCCACGGGCTCCGCCTCCGCGTCACAGGCAAGGAGCGGAACGGTGATGATCCCGTTGTGAACGACCCTCAGCCTCGGGTGGCGATCAGGGTGGTTTCCGGGAGGCGGATGAGGGGGATTCGGCGGTCGGTGCGGGTTTGGTAGTTGGCGTAGTAGGCGCGGTCGGCCGTCAGGGCCGCCCAGGTCTTCGTGTACTCGTCGCCGTCGAGGATCTCCGGGACGCTCCAGTACGTCGCGTGCTGCACGCGGACCAGGAGCTGCGGGTTGGCCGTGCGGTCGGACAGGTTCACGTACCAGGACGGGTGCTTGGCGGCGCCCGCGAAGGAGCCGACCACGATGCGGTGGCCGTTCTCGTCCGCCCAGAACGGCAGGGCGACCTTGTGCAGCCGGCCGCTCTTGCGGCCGACCGTGTGTACGAGCACGTGGTCCATCCCGGCCAGCAGCCAGACGTCGTCGCCGTCCGACTGCTCCATCTGCGAGACGTGCTCCTTGGTGAAGAGAACGATCTCCTCGGGCGAGGGCTCGATGAATTCGTCGTTCTTCTGTTCCGCCATGATGGTTCTCGCTCCAGGAAAGGCACGCGCGGCAGTTGGGTTGCGCGACTCTAGTCCGGGTCTCGCCAACCATCAATGCCGGTCTCGGGGATCCGGACGTGGTCCGCGTCACGGCTCCCGACCCCCGTCCGGGCCACCGCCGAGGCCGCTCGGACCAGCGCCGCCACCGCCGTCGAGCGGGACCGTTCGGGCCAGGCGACGGCCAGCACCGACGGCGGCGCGTCCACGACCGGCCGGAACACGACGCCCGGCCGCGGATACCGGGCCGCCACGGACACCGGCAGCAGCGGGGTTCGACCGCCCAGGGCCACCAGCGTCAACAGTTGGGCGAGGTCGCGGCCCGCGCAGCGGTGCTCCTCGATGTACCGGTCCACCTCCTCGGGGCGCAACCCCAGGTCGGCGAGGGTCAACGACTCCTCGGCCACGAGCGGGTGTGCGCCGGGGAGCGCGGCCACGCGCGGTTCGGCGATCAGCGTCTCGGCGTCCAGGCCGGCGCGGTCGAACGGCTCGTGGACCAGGGCCACGTCCACCTCGCCCCGGCGCAGCAGGTCGGGCTGTTCATGCCAGCCGCACAGCCGGATCCGTACCGGCATCGCTCCCGGTTCGGCTCCGTAGCGCGCCAACATCGGCTCCAGCAGGTCCCCGTCACCGTCCGCCTTCACCGCCAGCACCAGCTTCGGCGAGGCGTCGGCGGCGCGCCGCGCCCGGCGTCCGGCGGCATCCAGCGCGTCCAGCGCGGGCCGCGCCTCCGCCAGGAGCACCGCCCCGGCGGGGGTCAGCGCCACACTGTGCGTGGTCCGCTCGAACAGAACCGCGCCCACTTCCGTCTCCAGCGCGCGGATCGCGCGCGACAGCGGTGGCGGCGAGATCCCCAGCCGCTCGGCGGCGCGCGCGAAGTTCAGCTCCTCGGCGACGGCGACGAAGTAGCGCAGCGGGCGGGACTCCACGTACTCACCCTCTCCCCTGCGTTCCGCTCGGTATTGCCCTGAGGGTAACAACCGGGAGCCGATCGATCCTTCAGTTCGGGGCCGCCGGCCACCAGGCTCGACGACATCCCTTCGAACATCTCTCCTGGAGTATTCGTGATCGTCGTCACCACCCCGACCGGACAGATCGGCGCGCAGGTTCTCACCGGCCTTCTCGACGCCCCGGGCGCCGTGCCGCCCGTGCGGGTGATCGCCCGCGACCCCGCGCGCCTGCCCGCGAACATCCGCGAGCGGGTCGAGGTCGTCGCGGGTTCGCACGCCGACCCCGTCGTGCTGAAGGAGGCGTGCGCGGGCGCCGACCGGATGTTCTGGTTGGCGCCGCCTACACCCGGCGCCGACAGCGTCGACGGCCACTTCCGCGCCTTCACCGAGCCGCTGCGCGACGTCGTCGGCGGCGACGGCATCCGACGCATCGTCGCCGTCTCCACCCTCGGGCGCGGCGTGGCCGAGAACGCCGGGCAGATCTCCGCCTCGCTCGCCATGGACGAGGCGATCGCCGCCATGGACGTGCACTACCGGGCGCTGTGTCCGCCCTTTCTGATGGAGAACCTGCTGCACCAGGTCGAGGCGATCCGCCGCACGGGCATGTTCTTCATGGCCACCACCGAGGACCGGGTCCTGCGCACCTGCGCCACCCGGGACATCGCCGCCACGGCGGCCCGACTGCTTCTCGACGGCTCCTGGACCGGTTCGGCCGACGTCCCGCTGGTCGGCCCCGACGACCTGACGCCGCCGGCCATGGCGGACGTCCTGTCCGAGGTGCTCGGCCGGCCGATCCGCTTCCAGCGCACGAGCAGCGCCGACTACAAGGCGACCCTGATCGGCCACGGCGCGAGCGAGGCATGGGCCCAGGGGCTCGCCGACATGGTGGACTCGTTGGACGCCCAGGGCTACTACGGCGCCGACGCGGCAAGCACGCCCGAGACCGCGCCGACCACGTTCCGCCGGTGGTGCGAGGAGGTACTGCGGCCCGCCGTCGTGGCCTGACCGAACCCGGCCCGCGCGCGGCGCACGTGCCGGTGATCACACCCATACCGGCAGGTCGGGGCGCCCTCCCCCTCGTAGGATCGCGGCAAATCCTACGAGGGGACAACGGGGCATGGACGCACGGCGATTCGTGGTGGTCAGCGGCGCGGGCAGTGGCATCGGGCGGGCCATCGCACGCCGATTCGCCGCGCAGGGCGACCACGTGACCGTGCTCGGCCGCCGTCCCGAGCCGCTCGCCGCCGTCGCCGAGGAGATCGGCGGCGTCGCGGTCGCCGTCGACCTGACGGACCCTCATGCGGTGGAGCGGGCCCGGGAGTCGCTGCCCGCGCGGGTGGACGTACTGGTCAACAACGCCGGCCAGCGGCTGCCCGCGCTCGACGAGCCGGACCTGGCCGCCGTCGCCGACCATTGGCGCGGGATGTACGACCACGTCGTCCTGCCCACCATCCTGCTCACCGAGGCCCTGCTCCCCCGCATCGCCCGCCCCGGCGGCCGCATCGTGTCGATCGGCTCGACCGCCGGACTGCGCGGGAACAACGCGTACGGCGCCGCCAAGGCCGCCGTGCACGCCTGGAACCACACCCTCGCCGCCCGGGTCGGCCCCGACGGCATCACCGCCAACGTCGTCGTCCCCGGCTACATCGCCGACACCGAGTTCGCCTTCGACATGGTCCAGGACGCCGCCGAACACGCCCGCCGCGCGGAGGCCACGCTCGTCAAGCGCATCGGCCGCCCCGACGACATCGCCGCCGCGGTCGCCTTCGTCGCCTCCCCCGAAGCGGGCTACATGACCGGCGAGTTCGTCAACGTCAGCGGCGGCCACGTCCTGGGCCGCTAGGGCGTGTCTTCAATCTCCCGTCGGGCTCCGCGGCGTTCGGTGCCGTGCATCGGCGTGCCGGAGAAGCAGGTGCATAGTGGTTCTATTCGCCTGTTTCTCCGGGGCGGCGAGGTGCGGTGCCGGGCGTCGTGGTGCTCGGCGGGAGATTGAAGACACGCCCTAGCGCCGAGGCGCCTGACGCCAAGGCCGGGCAGGAGCCGACTCACCGGTCGACCAGCCGTGAACGCGGGGCCTCACCCATGCATCCCGCCTCGGTGTCGCCGGTGTCGCCGGCCCCGACCGGGCCGCCGGGAAGCAGCGAGTCCAGCCACTTCGGCAACCACCAGTTGGCCCGGCCGAGGAGTGTCATGGTCGCCGGTACCAGCACCATGCGGACGACCGTGGCGTCGATGAAGATCGCGGTGGCCAGGCCGAGCCCGAACATCTTGGTGGAGGGGTCGTCGGTGACGGCGAAGGACAGGAAGACCGCCACCATGATGAGGGCGGCCGAGGTGATGATCCGGGCGGTGCCCGAGATGCCGTCGACGATCGCCCTGCCGTTGTCGCCGGTGCGCAGATACTCCTCGCGTACGCGGGAGAGCAGGAACACCTCGTAGTCCATCGACAGGCCGAACAGGATGGCGAAGAGGAACATCGGGATGAACGACACGATCGGAACCGTCGCCTCCAGCCCGATGAGTGCGCCTCCCCAGCCCCACTGGAAGACCGCGACCATGACGCCGTAGGCCGCGCCGATGCTCAGCAGATTCAGCAGCACCGCCTTGAGCGGTACGAGTATCGAGCGGAAGACCAACATCAGCAGCAGGAACGACATCGCCAGCACCGTGGCGACGAACAGCGGGAGGCGTTCGCTGGTGCGTCGACCCACATCGGACAGGCTCGCGGCGGCGCCGCCGACGTGGGCCCTGGCAGGGCCGTGCCCGATCGCCGTGGGCAGCACGTCGGTGCGCAGCCGGGCGATGGTGTCGGCCGTGGCCTTGTCCTGAGGGCTGGTGGTCGGGAACACCACGAGGGTCGCAATCCCGGTGGCCCGATCGATGTGCGTCGGCGCGACGGACGCGATGCCCGGATCCGCCGCGACCGTCGCGACGAGTCGGTCCAGCGCTCCCGGATCACCGGCGGGGTCCGCGGCGATGACGAGGGGACCGTTGATGCCCGGGCCGAACCCCTCGGCGACGAGGTCGTAGGCCCGGCGCTCGGTACGGCTGTGGGGCAGTGAACCGTCGTCGGGCAGGCCGACGCGCAGGCCGAGCACGGGCAGCGCCGCGGTCAGCAGCAGCCCCGCCGCGCCGACCGCGTACGGCACCGGGTGCCGGCTGACGTGCCCGATCCAGCGGCCCCACCCGGCGGCGTGGGCGCCGCCTGCCGCAGGGTCCCGCCGCCGTGCGAGTCGGGCCGACTTCCTCGTCCGCAGAGCCCGGCCGATCCGGCCGGCCCGGGCCAGGCGTGGGCCGGCGGCGCCGAGGAGGGCAGGCAGCAGCGTCACCGACGCGAGCACCATGGTCAGGACGACAATCGAGACGGCGAACCCGCCCACGGTCATGAACGGTACGTTCGCAACCGCCATGCCCAGGATCGATACCACGACGGTGCCGCCGGCGAAGACCACGGGCCGCCCCGCCGTAGCCACCGCTCGCCCCGCCGCCTCGCGGGGATCGAACCCGCGCGCGAGGTATTCCCGGTGCCTGGCGAGCACGAACAGCGCGTAGTCGATGCCCACTCCGAGCCCGACCATGCTGCCCAGGACGGGGGCAAAGGTCGGCACGTCCGTCACCCCCGCCAGCACCGTCATCGTGGCAACCCCGACGGTCAGCCCGAAGACCGCCATGCCGATCGGCAACGCGGCGGCGACGAGCGAACCGAACGCCAGGAACAGGATCGCGGCCGCGGCAAGGATGCCGATCAGCTCGCTTACGCCGCCTTCGGGGGTGGAGAAGGCGTAGAAGAGGTCCCCACCCATCTCGATGCGCAGGGGCAGATCGGCGCGCAGCCGGTCACCGAGATCAACGAGGGCGTCGAGGTCTTTCGCCGACAACCGGCTCTGGTCGGGGTACTGCACCCGGACGACCGCGATCCGCCCGTCGGCCGACACCAGGCCGCCGCGCACGGTGGTGTCCCCGCCCGCGTCGAGCGCTCCCGCCGGGTCGCTCGTGCCGAGCACGTGCGGCAACCGCCGCACCTCGGTCTGCAACCGCGCGAGAGCGGTGCGCGCGCTGCCGTGGTCGAGGAACGTCGCGCCACCGTCGCGGGGGGTGACGACCACCTGGGCGGTCATCCCCTCCTGGCCGGTGCCGGCCCGCTCGATCAGTTCCGCGGCCCGTTGGGAGTCCAGTCCCGGAACGGTCATCGAGTCCGCGTTTCGTCCGCCGAAGGCGATCGCGGCGAGGACGGCGAGCGTGGCGGCGATCAGCCATGCCGCGATCACCCGCCAGGGATGGCGGGCGGCGCCTGCGCCCAGACGCAACAGGGCTTTCGAGAGCATCGATTTCTCCAACCACGTCATCGGCCGTCCTTGTCCGGCCGCCGATGTCGAGGTTCGTCGCCACGGCGCTCCGCGGCATCGGCTCGCGGGCCGCGGATCCTTCGGCTCCCGGGCCGAGTGACGCCCCGTCCTTTCGGCCGATGCGCGACACGGCGTGGTCCCTAGGCTGAGACCGTGCTGCGAAACGACCTGCGAACCGTGTGGACCGAACCCCGACCGCCCGACGCGCCCGCCCGGGTATGGCGGGACTGGGCGCTGCTCGCCGCGACCCTGGGCGGTGTGCTGCTGGAGGCCGGCCTGCGCGAGAACGTCGTGTGGCGGCCGGTGGCGGCGGTTTTCGCCGTATGGCTGTGCCTGCTGCTCCTGTGGCGCCGGACCCGCCCACTGGCGATGGTCGCGGCGGCGTTCGGCTCGGTGATCCTGCTCCAGCTGGTCTCGCTGGTCGCCGCACCGGAACCCGTCGGGCTGGACACCGGCGCGGTCGTACTCGTGCTGGTGTATGCGCTGCCCCGGTGGGGATCGGGACGGGAGATCGTGCTGGGCAGCGGGGTGATCCTCGCGACCTTCGCGCTGTGTTCGATCACGTACGAAACGAGGGCCGCCGAACTGGTCGGGGGTTTTGTCTTCCTGATGCTGCCCGGCTTGATCGGGGCTGCCGTGCGGTTCCTGGTGACCGCTCGCGAGCGGCAGTTGGAGCAGGTTCGCTCCCGCGAGCGTGAGCAGCTCGCCCGGGAACTGCACGACACGGTGGCCCACCACGTTTCGGCCATGGTGATCAGCGCCCAGGCGGGCCGGGTGCTCGCGGGCACCGACCCGTCCGCCGCCGTCCAGGCGCTGGAGGGGGTCGAGGAGGAAGGGGCGCGCACGCTGGAGGAAATGCGAGCCATGGTCACCGCGCTGCGCGACCGCGGGGCCGGCGCCGAGTTGGCGCCGCCTGCCGGTGTCGCGGATCTGGAGCGCCTGGTACGCACCCCGGGTGGTCGGCTCAGGGTCGACCTGGGGCTCGACGGCGAACTGGACACTCTGCCCCCGGCCGTGGACGCGGCCGTCTACCGCATCGTGCAGGAATCGGTGACCAACGCCATGCGCCATGCGGTCGACGCGACCGAGGTCGTCGTCCGGGTCACCGCGGAACGGCATACGGTACGGGTGAGCGTGCGCGACAACGGCCACCGCACCGGCCGAGGCCGTGCCGGATACGGACTTGCCGGACTGCACGAGCGCGCCGCCCTGCTCGGCGGCGAACTACAAGCCGGCCCCGGCCCCGAACAGGGCTGGCATGTCGAGGCCGAGCTGCCGAGAGGGAGGACCGGGAACGGTGCCCATCCGCGTCCTCGTCGCTGACGACCAGACCATCATCCGCACCGGGCTGCGGATCATGTTGAACGCCCAGCCCGACATCGAGGTGGTCGGCGAGGCCGCCGACGGCGGGGAGGCCGTCCGTCTGGCCCGCGAACTGCGCCCTGACGTCTGCCTGTTCGACATCCGCATGCCCGTGATCGACGGGCTCGAGGCCACCCGGCTGGTCGCCGGCCCGGGCGTCGCCGACCCACTGGCCGTGGTCGTCATCACCACTTTCGACCTCGACGAGTACGTCTACGGCGCGCTGCGTGCCGGCGCCCGCGGTTTCCTCCTCAAGGACACCGGACCGGACCTTCTGGCCCAGGCCGTACGGTCGGCGTCCGGCGGTGAGGCGCTCATCGCGCCCAGCGTCACCGTCCGTCTGCTCCAGGCATTCGCGGACCTGCCCGTCGGCCGGCCCGTGGCCCAGCCGATCTCCCCCGTCACCGCGCGCGAGGAGCAGGTGCTCCTCGCCGTCGCCCGCGGGCTGACCAACACCGAGATCGCCGACGCACTGCACATCAGCCTCAGCACGGTGAAGACGCATCTGGCCGGCCTGATGGCCAAACTCGGCGCCCGCAACCGGGTCGAGATCGCCATGTGGGCCTACGAAACGCGCCGTATCCTCCCCGGACCCTGAGCCGGGCGCCGGGCCACACCCCATGAATCCCCGTCAGGAGCGGGTGAACGCCGGGCTGTTGCTGTCCGCGGGGACCGTCGCCAACGGCTGCGCCACCTCCGCGTGCGTCGGTCCGACCTCCGCCGCGAGCGCGTCCAACGCGGCCAGGTCGAAGCCGTACAGCGTCGCCGCGTTGCCGGCCAGGATCGCGCGCAGTTCCTCGGGCGACGCGTCGTGGAAGGAGCGACGCAACGACTCGCGCGTGTACGGGTAAGTGCCCTCGTCGTGCGGGTAGTCCGCGCCCCACATGTAGCGGTCCACGCCGAGTTCG
This sequence comes from Embleya sp. NPDC020630, assembly GCF_044334985.1. Taxonomy (NCBI): domain Bacteria; kingdom Bacillati; phylum Actinomycetota; class Actinomycetes; order Kitasatosporales; family Streptomycetaceae; genus Embleya; species Embleya sp. NPDC020630. The sequence goes on along the minus strand of NZ_JBIRUB010000005.1, from coordinate 178,754 downwards.
TGCCGCGCCGCGGCCTCCGTCGGCGACGGGAAGCTCGCGCCCACCCAACAGTTCCGGGCGAAGTACACGCTCGGCGGCTCGGGCAGCCGGTCCGCCTCGGTGTACTTGAGTTCGCCGATCCGCCCCGACGCCATCTGCGCGTGATAGGCGTCCAGTTGCCGCAGCAGCGGCGGGACCCAGGCGGCGCCCTGCTCGGTGATCGCGAACTTCAGCCGGGGAAAGCGCGCGAACGCCCCGGACAGCAGCATGTGGGTGAGCGGCCGACGGGAGAACAGCGTCGCCTCGGCGATCCACAGGAACGTCGCCGCCGGGTAGTCCCCGTAGTCCGGGCTACCGGAGCCGCCGTGGTTGACCACCGCCAACTCCAGGTCCTGGCAGACTTCCCACAGCCGATCCCACTCCGGCGCGTACAGCGGCAGGATCCCGGTCGCGTCCGGCGGCGTGGTCGGGATCAGGATGCCCGCGAGCCCGTTCTCCCTGGCCCACACCGCCTCGGCCACCGCGTCGTCGACGTCGTTCAGGAACACCTGGGCAAGTCCCGCTCGACGTACGGCGTTTGCTCCGCCGCACCAGTGGGCCAGCCAGCGGTTGTGCGCCCGGATCCCGGCCAGCCGGCGGGCGTAGGAGTGCGCCGACGACGGTGGGCGCGCGAGCAGTTGGCCGGTCGGGAAGAACGGTGGCACCGTGTTCGGGAACACCACCTCGGCGACGATCCCGTCGGCGGCCAGTTCGGCGATCCGCCGCTCGTCGTCCCAGTTGCGGGTACGCCCGTCGCCCTGGAGGTCGCGGAACGGGTTGCGGTAGCGCCCCCGCCAGGCGTCGAACTCCTCATGCCACGCCGGATCCAGGAACTCCCGGTAGACGTCCATGCCCGCGCCGGCATGCCCGTCCGCCGAGATGACGGTGTACCGCCCCGAACCGCCCGAACCGCCCATCACCGCTCCCCCAGCTTGAAAACCCGCATCGCGTTCTCCCGCAGGAACTTCGCCCGCACCTCGGGCTTGAACGGCACGTCCGGCAACTCGCGGAAGATGCGCTCCAGGGACAACCCCATCGGGTAGTAGCCCGCGTACATCACCTTGTCCGCCCCACGCGTGTTCGCGTAGTCGACGATCGCCTTGGGGTAGTACTTCGGCGCGAACGCCGAGGTCATGTAGTACAGCCCCGGCCACTTGAGCATCAGCTTGACCGCCAGGTCCTCCCACGGCTCCGCGCCGTGCCGCATCACGATCCGCAGCTCGGGGAAGTCGTAGCAGACCTGGTCGAAGTGCATCACGTCCTGGCACGCGGACGGCACCCGCGGACCGGCGATGCCCGCGTTGGACACGATCGGCAGGTCCAGGTCGATACAGGTCTGGTAGATCGGGTAGTAGCGCCGATCGCTGACCGGCACCTGCGGATTGCAGCCCGCCGGGAACGTGGTCACCGCGACGATCCCGTGCTCCTCGTACGCCGCCCGGATCCGGCGCACCGCCTTGGTGATGTCGTTCGGGTCCACCTCCAGCGTCGGCCGGAACCGCTTCGGATGCGCGGCGATCGCGCGCAGCGCGGTCTCGCTCAGCCCCACCAGGCCGATCTCGACGCCGCACGCGTCCATGTGACCGATCGTCACCTCGACCGGATCGGCTCCTTCGTCCAGCCGGTTCGGCACACCCTTGAACATGTACTCGGCGGGAAACTCCATCTCGCCGCTCTCCGCGTCACGCAGTTGCGGCTTCAGGAAGTCGTAGTGGCTCCTGGCCTGCGCACTCGGGAAGCCGATCATCGGATCGACCGCACCCAAGGCGCCGGCGGCCCCGGCTTCGGACATGGCGAACCCCCTGCCCATCAGTTGATTGACTCCATCAACTTAACAGCAGCAGGGGGCAACGGCCATAGGCAACGAGCGCGTGCGGCGCGGGCGTCAGCGGTTGGTCATCGCCTGCTTGATCAGCGTGCGACCGAAGTCCCACATCAGTCCCGTGCCCTTGTGCGCGTCGTCCATCACGTCCACGAAGCCCGCGACGAAGTGGTCCACGTCCTCCTGCCCGATCACATACGGTGGCAGCAGCTTGATCACGTCCATGTGGTCGCCCGCCACCTGGGTGAGCACCCGGTGCCGCTGGAACAGCGGTACGACCACCATCTGCGCGAACAACCCGTGCCGGGCCGCCTGGAGCGCCGTCCACCCGGCGCGCAACTTCAGCGAGCGCGGCTTGCCGAACTCCAGGCCGATCATCAGGCCGCGCCCGCGCACCTCCGCGAACAGCTCGTACTTGTCGATCAGCGGGGTCAGCGCCGCCGTGAACGCGTCGCCCATCCGCGCGCTGTTCCCGATCAGGTCCTCGTCGTCGAGCACCGCCAGCGTGGCCAGCCCCGCCGCCATCGCCTGATTGTTGCCGCCGAACGTGCAGTCGTGCACGAGCACCCGGTCCATCGTCGAATAGACCTTCTTGAACACCCAGTCACGGGTCAGCGTCGCGCCGATCGGCACATAGCCGCCCGACAACGCCTTCGCGACCGTGACGATGTCCGGCTCGACGCCGTCCTCCCACTGGTACGCGAAGAACCTGCCGGTGCGCCCCATCCCGGTCTGCACCTCGTCGGCGATCAGCAGCGCGCCGTGCTCGCGCAACAACTTCTGCGCGGCGGCCAGCCACCCCGGCGGCGGCGCGAGCACGCCCTTGCCCAGGATCGGCTCGATGATCAGCGCCGCGACGTCACCGCGCTTCAACTCCCGCGCCAGCGCGTCCAGATCGCCCAGCTTGATGCCCACGTCCGGCAGCAGCGGCTCGAAGCCCTTGCGGAACTCGGCCGCGCCGTTGACGGAGAGCGCACCCGTGGTCAGGCCGTGGAAGGCGTGGTCGATGTAGACGATCCGGCGCCGCCCGGTGGCGAACCGGGCGAACTTCAGCGCTGCCTCGACCGCCTCGGTCCCGCTGTTGCAGAAGTACACCCGATCCATCCCGGGCGCGCGGGCGAGCAGCCGCTCGGCCAGCGCGGCGGCCAGCGGCGGAGTGTGGAAGTGCACGATGTCCGGCAGGTCGAGCGCGATCACGTCCTGCATCGCCTTGCGCACCACGGGATGGTGCCGGCCCACCCCGTAGGTGCCGAACCCGGAGAGGAAGTCCAGGTAGCGGTCGCCCTTGTCGTCGTACAGGTACGGCCCCTCGGCCCGGACGTACTTCCGGTCCATGCCGATCGTCCGCAGCACGCGCGGGAGTTGCGGGTTGAGGTGCTTCGCGTGCAGCTCGAAGCCGCGGTCCGCGTAGGCCTCGTACGTCTCACCCAGGTCGAACGTCATCGCCCGCCGTACCTCCTGACTTGGTTCGCTCGTCGTTGGCCCAGTCAAGCAGGGCCGGGGTGGCGTGGCGCAACGTGCGGAACGCCCGGAACCCGTCCACCACCAGGCGGGGACGGAGCAGTTCGCGCTCCGGGGTGTCGGTGATCACCCGGATCACCCCGGCCGGCCGCTGCCCCGCCGCCGCCAGCAGCCACACCGACTCCATGTCGGCGGCCAGCACGCCCCGCTCGCGGAGGGTCCCCCGGGCCCGGCCCTTGACCAGCTTGTCCACCGTCTCGATCGGGCCGTGATGCAGCCTCAGCTTCGGCGAGACCCGGTGCATCCACTCCAACAGCACGCCGGACGTGGGCAGTTCGACCACGGTACCGTCCGGGCCGCGCACCTCTGAGGCCACCACCACATCGCCCACCGCGACGCCGGGGCCGACCCCCGCGCCGAATCCCGCGACCGCCAACGTGCCGAACTCCTCGGCCGGCAGCGCGGACAGGGCCCGCGCGCGGGCACGGGCCTTGTCCGCTCCCATGCCCGCGCGCACCACGCGCACGTTGAAGGCCCCCATCAGCCCCGCCTCGACCGCACGCATCTCGATCCGAAGCGGAGTGACCACCATCAAGGGCATGATCAGCCTGTCGTCCTGGCATAGCGGCCGAGCGCCATCACGGGGAAGACGAGCCGGTACATGTGGTACTTGATGTAGAAGTCGCCGGGGAAGCCGGTGCCGGTGAACTGCGGCTCGTCCCACCCGCCCAGCTCGTTCTGATGCTCGGTCAGCCAGTCGATCCCACGCTGCGCGACCTCGCCGAACTCGCCGGCCGCGTGCAGCGCGAGCAGCGCCCACGCGGTCTGCGACGCGGTCGACTCGCCGCGCCCGGACCAGGTCTCGGCCTCGTCGTAGCTGCGCAGATCCTCGCCCCAGCCGCCGTCCGGGTTCTGCCGGGTCTCCAACCACGCCACCGCGCGCCGGATCGCCGCATGCCGGGGGTCGACCCCCGCGGTCACCAGCGCCGGCACCACCGCGCCGGTGCCGTAGACGTAGTTCGCGCCCCAGCGGCCGAACCAGGAGCCGTCCGCCTCCTGATGCTCCATCAGCCACTTGACGCCGTCGGCGACATAGGAGCTGTAGCGGGCGCCGCCGTCGGCCAGCATCTCCACGATGTGCGCGGTCACGTCGGCCGAGGGCGGATCGGTGACCGCGCCGAAATCACTGAACGGCAACTTCAGCGGCAGGATGCTGACGTTGTCCGCGTCGAACGCGCCCCACCCGCCGTCCTTGCTGCGCATCCCGGCGGTCCACCGCTCGGCCCGGTCCAGGACCGCGGCCTTGCGCGCCCCGTCGGGGTGGTCGGTGTAGCGCAGGGCCATCACGATCTCGGCCGTGTCGTCGGTGTCCGGGTAGTAGTCGTTGGCGAACTCGAAGGCCCACCCGCCGGGTTCCAGATGCGGCCGGCGCACCGCCCAGTCGCCGACCTCGCGGATCTCCTCGTCCATCAGCCACCCGGCCGCCTTGACCACCCTCGGGTCGCCCGCCGGGACCCCCGCGTCCCGTAGGGCGACCAGGGTCAGGCCCGTGTCCCACACCGGCGACTGGCACGCCTCGAACCGGCGGCGCAGCTCGCCGTCCTCGTCGGTGTCCACGATGGTGAAGCCGTCCAGGCCCTTGATGCCCTGGGCCATCACCGGGTGGTTGAGCGGATACCCCATCAGCCGCAGCGCGATCAGCGAGTAGACCCACGGCGGTTGGATGCCGCCCCAGCCGCCGTCGGCCTCCTGGCGGCGGATGATCCACTGCTCGGCCTTGCGCATCGCGGCCTGCCGGATCGGCTTGATCGGCCGCTTCCGGTACTGGTGCAGCCCGGCGTCCAGTGCCCGGAACACCCGCGACCACGGGTCGGATGCGGCGGCCTTGCCCACCACCGGCTTGGTCGGGCGCAGTTCGGCCAGGCCGAACGGCGCGGGCCGGACCGGGCGCATCGAGCTGACGATGGTCAGCGGCACGATGGTCTGCCGGGCCCAGCAGGCGAAGTCGTAGACGTTGAGCGGGAACCACTTGGGCAGATAGACGATCTCCGGTGGCAACACCGGCAGTTCGTCCCACGACCACCAGCCGAAGAAGGCCAGCCAGAAGCGGGTGAACACCCGGGTCTCGGCCAGGCCGCCGCCGTCGCGGATGAACTCCGCCGCCGCGGCCATGTGCTTGGCGTCGGGGTCGTCGCCCGCCAACTTCAGCGCCACGTAGGCCTCGACCGTCACCGACAGGTCGGCGGGGCCGCCGAAGAAGGTCGACCAGGTGCCGTCGGCGCGCTGGTTGGCCCGGATCCACCGGGCGCTCGCCGCGGTCTGTTCCTCGGTGCGGATGCCCAGGAACTCGCGGAAGAGCAGATCCTCGGCGTCCATCGTGACGTTGGTCTCGAGTTCCCCCTTCCACCAGCCCGCATCGTCCTGAAGCTCCATCAGATGAGCGACGGCCTTGTCGAGCGCGTCCCTGACCCGGTCATCACTGACATCGCCGATTCCCGGCTGGGCGGTCACTGTCATCTCTTCACAACTCCCGAGTGGTGGTGAAGGCCGCGAGAGAGGTCAGGTCCGTGTAGGTACCTTGCGGGACGTCCAGGGAGTCCAGGCAGGCCATCGCCTGCTCCAGGCGCCGAGCCGCCTCGGTCTCGGTGCGGGCACGTCCGCCCGACTCCTCGACCAGGCGCGCGGCCAGGGCCAGTCCCTCCTCGTTGCGCGGTCCTTCGTCCGTGTAGATGCGCGCCAGCTCACGGCCGGCGGTCGTGTCGCTCGCGAGCGCGGCGACGACCGGCACGGACTTCTTGCGCCGGCGCAGGTCGTTCCAGGCGGGTTTGCCGGTCACCTCGGGTCGCCCCCAGATGCCCAGCAGGTCGTCCACCGCCTGGAAGGCGACGCCGAGGTGGTGCCCGAAGCCGTACAGCGCCTGCACGGTGCGCTCGTCGGCGCCCGCGAGGGCCGCCCCGATCGCCGACGCGCAGGCCAGCAGGGCCCCGGTCTTGTTGCCCGCCATGGTCAGGCACTCCTCGACGGTGACGTCGAGTCGGGCCTCGAAGGACAGGTCCTGGGACTGTCCGTCGATCAACCTGGCGGTCGCTTCGGTGAGCAGGCGGGCGGCGCGATCGCCGTCCGCCTCGTCGGCGTCCATCAAGACCTGTTCGGCCAACACGAGCAGTCCGTCGCCGGCCAGGACGGCGAGGCCGGGACCGAAGACCTTCCACGCGGTGGGCCGATGCCGACGTTCCTCGTCGCCGTCCATGAGGTCGTCGTGGATCAGCGAGAAGTTGTGCACGAGTTCGACCGCGACCGCACCCGGCACGCCCACGGCGGTCGGCGCGCCGACCGCCTCGGCGGACAGCAGCGCGAGGGCGGGGCGCAGCGCCTTGCCGCCGTTGCCCGGCAGTTCGCGGCCCGCCTCGTCGGCCCACCCCATGTGGTACGCGGCCACGCGGGCCAGGGGCGGTTCGAGTCGGGCGGTCGCGACCCGCAGCGCGGGGCGGCTCGCCTCGCGCGCGCGATCGAGCACGGCGGGGGCGATCGATGCGTCGGCGAGCGTCATAGCGGCGTCGTCCTCTCCGGAATGGCACGGGTGCGGCCGAGATGCGGGAGGGCCTCGCGGGCGGCGGAAAGGCCGCTGCGAACGGCGCCCTCCATCGTCGCGGGCCATCCGGTGGCGGTCCACGCCCCGGCCAGGGCGAGACCGGGGATCGCGGTCCGGGGGCCGGGACGAAGCCGGCCCGAACCGGGGGCGGGACGAAAGGTCGCGGATCGTTCCTTGGTGACCACGAACCGCTCCACCCGGGCCTGCCGGGCAGCGGGCAGCACGCGGGCCAGCTCCGGGACGAACCTATCCCGCAGCCGCGCGCTCGTCAGGTCGATTTCCCGACCCGCCGCGGACAACGACACCGCCACGTAGCGGCCCGGCGCCAGTCCGTGCCCGGCGCTGCGGTCGAACATCCACTGGACCGGGCTCCCGACGCTCGCGGTGAGCGGTACGTCCAGGACCGGGCGGTCGTAGACCACGTGCAGGTTCACGATCGGCGAGGTGCCGAGGCCGGTGAGCAGGTTCGGGTCGGCGAGCACGTCGTCGAGCAGCAACGCGCCCGCGGGCAACAACCGGGCCGCGTCGTAGTGCGGAACGGCCAGCACCACCGCCTCGGCCTCGATCCGCTCGCCGCCCGCGTGCACGACGAAGCCGCCGGCGCCGGCATCGAGCGCGTCGACCCGGGCGCGCAGCCGCACCCGGACCCCGGCCTTGGCCAGCGCGCGGGCGGAGGCGTCGCCGTGCAGTTCCTGGAGCGGGACCAGGCTCCACCCGATGTCCGCGCCGTCGTTGCGGTCGAGCACGCCGGTGCGGAAGACCTTGACCGCCATCGCGAGCGAGGCCTCGGTCGCGGGCAGGTTGAGCGTGGCGATGCCGATCAGGTCCCACATCGCCTCGCGTTCGCGGGCGGTGACGCCGAACCGGTCCAGCCACGCGGCGAAGGTGACCTCGTCCAGGGCGGGGTCGGTCGGGTCGAGCCGGCGCAGGGCGAGCGCGGCGAGGCCGACCCGGGCCCGGCCGGCCATGGTCAGCAGCGGGTAGCGGGCCAGCGCCGAGGACAGGTGCAGCGGGGCGGGCAGTCCGGAGCGGGCGAGCCGGGTCCGGGTGCCCCAGGGGGTGCGGACCGGGACGTCCATCCGGGGCTGGAGGTAGACCTTGTCGGCGCTGCCGATGCGCTCCAGGAACGCGATGTATTCGGTACAGCAGCGCAGGAAGACGTGTTGCCCGTTGTCCAGCCACATGTCGTCGCGGCGCAGCGAGAACGTCGCCCCGCCCAGCCTGGGTCGGCCCTCCAGGAGGGTGACCTCGACGCCGGCGTCGGCGGCGGCGAGCGCGGCGGTGATGCCCGCCAGGCCGCCCCCGATCACCACCATGCGTGCGCTCATGCCTTGCTCCGTACCCACGTGATCAATCCCTGTACCGGCCCCTGCGACCGGTTTGTCCCACCGGCTCCGGGCCGGTCAACGCTCGACGTCTCACCGCCCGCGCGCGAGCAGCGAGCGGGCGCCGACCGGTAGTCCGGCCAGCGCGCGCGCGGCGATCTCGGCCTTCTCCCAGCCCGGGAGGGAGAGCCGACCTATCAGTACCTGGCCCGGCTCCTCGCGGATCCGGGTGAGCAGCCGGCGATAGATGCCAGCCATCGCCCCGGTGCTGGCCGCGCTGCGCCGGTCGAGCAGCGGGAGCAGGGTCAGACCCCGCTCGAAGAGCTGCTCGGCGCGCTCCGCCTCGAACCGGACCATGTCGTCGAACGCGCCGCTCTGGGTGAACCGACCGCCCCGGTGCCACGCGTCCTCCAGGCCGAACTTGGCCAGGTCCTCGCGGGGCAGGTAGACCCGGCCGTTGTCCTTGTCCTCCTTGATGTCGCGGAGGATGTTGGTGATCTGGAGCGCGATGCCCAGGGTGTCGGCCAGGTCGGGCGCGTGCAGCGAGTCGCGGGAACCGAAGATGCCCAGTGAGAGCCGGCCCACCGTACCCGCGACGCAGCGGCAGTAGACCCGCAGCTCGTCGAAGGTCTCGTACTCGGTCTCGCGCACGTCCATCTCGACGCCGTCGATGAGTTCGTCGAGCGCGGACAGCGGGATCGGAAACCGGGTCGCGGCGTCGGCGAGCGCGACCGCGACCGGATCGCGGTCCGCGCTCAGATCCTTGAGCTGCTTGCGCATCCGGGCCAGCTCGGCGACCTTGTGGTCGGCGGGCAGGTCGCCGTCGCCGATGTCGTCGATCTCTCGCGCGAAGGCGTACACGGCACTGAGCGCGAGGCGCTTGGGCTCGGGCAGCAGCCTGATGCCGTAGTAGAAGTTGCGCGCCTGATTGCGGGTCAGGCGCTCGCAATACGCATACGAAGCGTCGACGTCCATGGTTCCCCTTTTACCTCTTTCGTACCAGTACGCCGGACAGCTCGCGCAGCAGGGCGGCCTTCCCGGGCTTGGCCCGGTGGGCCAGGACGTCGAAGCCGACGTCGCCGATCGCGGCCAGGGCCGCTCTTCCGCCGGCCACGAACCCGGCGATCGCGAGGCGCTCGCGCCCTCGCAGTGTCCCCGCGAGCGGTGCGCCGGTGCGCAGCAGCCGCGTCGCGCGGTGAGCCTCGTAGGCGATCAGCCGCCGCACCGAGGGCGTGGCGGCGGGCGCGGCGAGGTCGGCCTCGGTGACGCCGAACCGGTCCATGTCCTCCTGCGGGAGGTAGATCCGGTCACGGGCGAGGTCCTCCGCCACGTCCTGCAGGTGCTCGACGATCTGGAGCGCGGTGCAGATCTCGTCGGAGCGGGCGATGCGTTCCCCGGTGGCGCGGCCGAACACGTGCAGCACGATCCGGCCGACCGGATCGGCGGACAGCGCGCAGTACGCGACCAGGTCGTCGTAGGTCGCGTAGCGGCGGACCACCTGGTCCTGCCGGTTGGCCTCGATCAGTCCCAGGAACGGCTCGATCGGCAGATCGAGTTCGCGCACGCTCGGTTGCAGCCGGCGCAGCACCTCAAGGCGCGGTTCGCCGGTGAAGACCCGGCGCAGGTCCTTCTCGAACGCGTCGAGCTGGGCGACCCGGTCCCCCTCGGCCTCGTCGCCGATGTCGTCGACCAGGCGGGCGAAGCCGTAGACGGCCAGCAGGTGTCGCCGGTGGTCGGGGCGCAGGATCCCCATCGCCACGGGAAAGTTCTCGTGGCCGGCCTGACGCATGACCACGTCCGGGTCGATGATCGCGGCGTCGATACCCGCCGTGTCGTCGTCACTCGCGCCGGGTGCGCGCTCGAGACCGCGGGAATCACTCCCCATATCTCTCCCTGGGCCCCCGAAAACTTCCCCAACATTACAGTTGGCCAGGAATTCGTGCCGTCCCGGTCGGTCTGACGGTTCAGCTTGCCCGATCGAAGTCGGATCGATCAAGCACCGAGAACACGCGTGTCATAGCTCACCCGGACTTTTCCTTCGCGAAACACTTTTGTTATCACCACGAACGTCCGGGGCACCCTCGACGATCCCCGTACCACTCAGGACGTCCGGCATGCCCCGGTGGTTTCCGGGCACCTGAGGAGGTTTCGTCACCCGATCCCCTCCTTGCGGAGTAGTGCGGAGTTCCGCCTTCCGCATGAGGAGTACGGCGATTATCCGTGCGCAATGGACCAAGCGGGGTCGATAAAGCGAGTACTCGGCGAAATGTTGATCAACTTTCCGGATTTGCGGAATACCCGGAGGATAGCGGTGCGCGCCGACACGCCGCCGTACACCGAATCGATACCCGAATGCGCGACTCCTCGGCGATCGGCCTCCACCCGGCCGACCGACGGTCCACACATCCGGGACTTTTGCCCCTGCGCGGGCGGCCGGCCCCGGGGCACGCTGGAGGCATGCCGCACGACACGAATCGATACGCGCGGGCCCTGCGCGAGCTCGCGCCCGAGGACGCGCTCGCCCTGATGGCCTCCGTGCCGATCGGGCGGGTCGTGTTCACCCTGGACGCGCTGCCCGCGATCCTGCCGGTGCGCTTCCGGCTCGACCGGGGCACGCTCGCCTTCCGCCTGGCCGCCGACCGGCGGGTACACGCGGCGCTGCACGACAGCGTGTGCGCGTTCGAGGCGGACGCCTGGGACGTGCGCGAGTACGACGGGTGGACCGTCACGGTCACCGGCCGGGTATCGCCGGTGGACGAGTCGCACGAGGGCGCCCGACTGGCCGAGATGTTGCCGCCCACGTGGCAGTCGGAGCACCCGCACCGGTTCTTCCGGATCGTGCCGGAGGTGGTCGCGGGGCGGCTGCTCCGGGCGGCGGGCCGGCCGGTTCCCGCCTGAGCCGCGCCGGCCCCCTCGGAGCGGGTGCGGGTCGGCCCCGCTCCGGTCTCAGTGCGGGTGGTGGCAGGCGACCTCGACGTCGTCCAGGATCTCCCGCGCCGGCCGCCGCTCGGCGCACACCTCGGTCGCCGGCGCGCAGCGCGGATGGAACGCGCAGCCCGACGGCGGGTCGAGCGCCGACGGCACCTCGCCGATCGCGCCCGCGCCGAAGTCGGCCGCGCTCGCCGGGCCGATGCGCTCGGGGTCGGGCACCGGCACGCTCGCGAGCAGCAGGCGCGGATACGGATGGCGCGGCCGGGCCAGGACCGAGGCGGCCGGACCCAGCTCGACGATCCGTCCCAGGTACATCACCGCGGCCCGGTCGGCGAGCCGGCGGGCGATGTCGATCTCGTGGGTGATCACCACGATCGCCAGGTCCAATTCGGTGCGCAGCCGCAGCAGCAGGTCGACCACGGTCGCCTTGACACTCGCGTCCAGGCTCGCGGTGGGCTCGTCCAGGACCAGCACGCGTGGGCGCACGAGCAGCGCGCGGGCCAGCACCAGGCGGGCCAGTTCGCCGCCGCTCAGCTCGCCGGGAAGGCGGTCCAGGTGTTCCGTCGACAGGCCGACACGCTCCACCATCTCGGCCACCAGCGCGTCCCGTTCGGCGCGGCCGTCGCCCAGGCCGTGCACCCGCAGCGGCTGGTCGAGGGCGTGCCGCAGAGTGCGGCGGCGGTTGAACGCGGCGCGCGGGTTCTGCGTGACGAGCTGGATCAGCCGCTGGTCGGCCGGGGTTCGGGCGCCGGTCAGCTCGCGGCCGGCCAGTGCGACGGTGCCCGAGGTCGCGGTGTCCAGGCCCGCGAGCACCCGGGCGACGGTGGTCTTGCCGCACCCGGATTCGCCGACCACGGCCAACACCTCGCCGGCCGCGACCTCGAACGAGACGTCCTCGACGGCGTGCACCACGCGCGGCGCGGTCCGCCGGCCGAACGGTCGCGGCAGGGTGAACCGACGGGTCAGCCCCTGTACGTCGAGCAGCGCGGTCATGCCCCGACCCGCTCACTCGCGAGGTGGCAGCGCACCATGCCCGCCCCGTGTGCGGTGGGCTCGGGCATGCGCTCCCGGCATACCCCCAGCACCTGGGGGCAGCGCGGCGCGAACGGGCAGCCCGGCAGCAGGTTCGCCCCCTCCGCGGTGCCCTCGATCGCGCGCAGCGGCCGGTCCGCCGGCGTGGTCGCGGGCATCGCGGCGAGCAGCGCCCGGGTGTACGGGTGTCGCGGCGCGGCGAACAACTCCCGCACGGGGGCGGTCTCGACCAGTCGGCCGCCGTACATCACCCCGACCCGGTCGCAGATCGTGGACACCACCGCGAGGTCGTGCGAGACGTAGATCAGGGCCAGTCCGAGCTTGTCGCGCAGGGTCAGCAGCAGCCGCAACACCTGGGCCTGCACGGTCGCGTCCAGTGTGGTGGTGGGCTCGTCGGCGAGCAGCAGCGCGGGTTGGTGCGCAAGCGCGGCGATGGCGATCACCACCCGCTGGAGTTGCCCGCCGGAGAAACTGCCGGGCAGGTCGCGCGGGCGGTCCAGGACCGGGCCCAGGCCGATGCCGGTCAGCGTCTCGCGGACCTCGACGTCGTCCAGCCGATCGCCCAGGTACCAGCGCAGTTGGCGCACGACGGGGGTGGTCGGCGCCAGCGAGGTCATCGGTTGTTGCGGTACGAACGCGAGCCGCCGGCCGCGCACTCGGCGCAGGTCGCGCTCGCGCAGCGCGGCCAGGTCGGTGCCCTCGAACTCGATGGTGTCGGCGCGGCGGTGCGCACCGGCCGGCAGCAGGCCCGTCAGCGCGGTGCACACGCTGCTCTTGCCGCTGCCCGACTCGCCGACCAGGCCCAGGATCTCGCCCGGCGCGACATCGAAGGAGACCCCGCGTACCGCGGGCACCGGACCGGGATAGGTGACGTCGAGGTCGCGCACCCGCAGCAGCGGCGCGGCACTCGCGGTGGTGTCCGCCATCACACGAACCGCAGGTGGTGCGGGTCGAGCCGGCTGATCCGCAACATCGTGGGGTCGAGCGGGGACAACTCGGCGCGCTGGGCCAGCGCGAGCTTGGGGTAGACCGGCGGGGTGATCACCGCGTCCTCGGCGAGCAGCCGGTCCACCCGGGACAGCGCGGCCACCCGCTCGGCGTCGTTCGAGGTCTGCCAGACGGTGTCGATCAGCCGGTCCACCTCGGGGTTGGCGTAGCCGCAGGAGAGCACGTTGGTGGACCCGGCGGGGGCGAGTGTGAGGTAGTTCGCCGGGCCGGAGGTGAACCCGGAGGAGAAGGTGTTCATCAGCATGTCGTAGTCGCGCGAGAGCCACTTGTTCGACCAGGGACCGCCGGCCAACTGCTCGATGGTCACGTCGAGTCCGACCTGCTTCCAGCCGGCGACCAGGACCTGGGCCACGTCGCGGATGCCCTGGTTGGTACCGATGGTCACGGTGAACGAGCGCTTGCCGGTCTTGGCCCGGGCCAGCAGGTCGCGGGCCCGGGCGAGGTCGGGCGCGGGCGCGAACGGGGCGAACCCGGCGTCCCAGCCGAGTTCGGCGGGCCCGATCGGGCCCTTTCCGATGGTGCCCTCGCCGCCGTACACCCGCTGCAACACGCCTTGGCGGTCCATCGACAGCGCGACCGCCTTGCGGAAGTCCGGGTCGCTGAACGGCTCCTTGCGCATCATCACGTAGCTGAGCACGTCCAGCGGCGCCTCGGTGAGCACCAGCGCGAGCGAGCGGTCCTTGCGGATGGTGTCGAAGGTGGCGAAGGACGGCGCGGTGATCAGGTCGACCTTGCCCTGACGCAGGCTCAGCACGCGCGTGTTGGCGTCGGTGAAGACGGTGTACTGGATGCCGGCGAACGCGGGCGCGGAGCCGGCCGGGTACTGGCCGCCGTGGTAGCGGTCGAAGCGGGAGAGGGTGAAGCTCTGGCCGGCCACGAAGGTGTCGAGCCGGTATGGCCCGGTGCCCATCATGGTGTCCTTGCGGGCCACGAAGTCCCGGTGGGTGATCGGCAGGTTGGTCAGATGCGAGCGCAGCAGGCCGTACGGCTTGCTCAGCACGATCCGCACGGTGTGCTCGTCGACCTTCTCGAACCGGGACAGGTAGCCGAGCATGTAGGTGATCCACTCGCTGCCGGCCGACAGGTCGAGCATGTGCGCGAGGGTGGCCACCACATCGTCCGCGGTGAACGGCGTGCCGTTGTGCCAGTGCACGCCCTGGCGCAGCCGGATGGTCCAGGCCAGCCCGTCGTCGCTGATCTGCGGTTCGCCGTCGGCGAGCAGCGGCACCGAGGCGAGGGTGTTGTCGTAGCGGTACAGGCTCTCCATGATCGGCTCGGCGATCCAGCGGGTGATCTCCGAGCCGGAGTCGAGCGGATTGAGGCTGCTGGGCGCGGAGGCGACGCCGATCCGCAGGATGCCGTCCTTGTGCCGATCGGCCACCCGCTTGGTGCCCGAGGAGCCGGAGCACGCGGTGAGCACGCCGGTGCCGCCGGCCGCCGCGAGCGCCGCGAGGCCGAGAAAGCCTCGACGGTTCAGGCCGACTCTGCGCACCGGGGTCACTGGGTCTCCTTGGGGGTCGGGGTCGGGGTGGAGCTGTGTCGTCGGCCCGGGACGCGAGGGGCGCTCGGAGCCGGCCGCGCGCGGCGGCCCGGCCGGCCGCCGACCGTGTCGCCGAGCAGGTTGAAGCCCAGGATGCCGAGCACCAGGACCGTGCCGGGCAGCGTGGCGTACCACCAGTCGCCGCCGATGATCTGCCCGCCCGCGTCGGCGATCAGGTTGCCCAGGGTGGCATGCGGCGGGGCCACGCCCAGACCCAGGAAGCTCAGACCCCCCTCGGCGAAGACCGCGATGGCCATCGCCAGGCATGCCTGGCCGAGCACCGGCGGCCAGACGTTGACCAGCACCTCGCGGAAGAGGATCTCCCGCTCCGGCACCCCCAGGCCGCGCAGGTTGGCCACGTAGTCCTCCTGCATCTCCACCACGGTCGCGGCGCGCGCGACCCGGGCGAAGTAGGGCACGAAGCCGAGGCCGATGGCGAACGCGACCCGGGCCCCGTTGCCCACGGTGAGCGGCCCGAAGTGCATGTCGGCCGTGCCCATCAGACCGATCAGGAACATCACGAAGACGAACTGCGGCAGCGCCTGGAGGGTTTCCACCGCGCGCATCAGCAGCCCGTCGAGCCGGCCGCCGTGGCGACGCCCGGCCAGCACGCCCAGCGGCACCCCGACCACGATCGCGAAGCCGATCGAGGACAGGCAGATCAGCAGCGAGGTCCAGGCGCCCTCGGCGGTCCGGGCCAGCAGGTCGCGGCCCAGGTGGTCGGTGCCGAACGGGTGCCCGAGCGAGGGCGCCTCGGGTCCGGCGGCGACCAGCGCGGCGGGATCGCCCTGCAATCGGCCGACGGTGGCGACCAGGAGATAGAGCAGTACGCAGATCACGCCGATCCACCCGGCCACGCCGAGCGTCCGGGCCCTCACGCGGTCCGCCCCGCGAGGTCGTCGGTCACACCCGCGGCGGTACGCGGATCGACGAGCGGGTAGAGCAGGTCGACCACCAGGTTCAGGAGCAGGAAGATCGCCGAGGTCGCGACGCACGCGCCGAGCGCGAGCGGATAGTCCTGCCGCTGGAAGGCGGTGACCATCAGCTGGCCGATTCCGGGGATCTGGAACACGTTCTCGATCAGCACGGTGCCCGAGAGCAGGCCGCCGATCAGTACGCCGGCCACGGTCAGCGTCGGCACCAGCGCCCCGCGCAGCGCGACCCGGCGCAGCGTGAGCAGCCGCGAGCCGCCCATCGCGCGGGCGAACATCGCGTGGTCGGAGGCCATCGCGTCGGCGAGGCCGCCGCGCAGCGAGCGGGTGAGCATCGCGAAGGTGGCCAGGCCGAGCACGATCGCGGGCAGCACGAGCACCCGGAGGTTGGCCGCGGGATCCTCGCCGAAGGTGACGAAGCCGCCGGCGTTGGGCAGCAGATCGGGATGGCTGTCGCCGACCACCACCAGGGCGACCACGGCGAGCCAGTAGCCGGGCAGGGACATCGCGAGCACGCTCAGCACGCGGGTGCCGTGGTCGACGACCCCGCCGCGGCGCAGCACCGACCACGCGCCCAGGACGACGGCCGGGATCACCGCGAAGACCGAGGCGATCAGCCCCAGTTCGAGCGATACGGGCAGCGCCCGGCCGATCTGGTCGGCGACCGAGGTGCCGTCGTAGAGCGAGGTGCCGAGGTCGCCGCGCAGCGCGTCGCCGACGTAGTCGAGGTATTGGGTCACCAGCGGTCGGTCCAGACCCATCCGGTGCTCGACCGCGGCCCGGGCCACGGGATCGGCCGCGACCTGCGGCGCGAGCTGGTTGACCGGGCTGACCGGGGAGGCGTGCAGCAGCAGGAACAGGCCGGTCAGGACGGCGAACATCACCACCACGACGCCCAGGACGCGCCGTGCCAGGTAGTTCGTCATTGCTCCCCCTGCCGATCCGATGCGCCATCCATTGTCGGACGGCGCATCGGACGGTGGGCCCCCGGGTCGTGCGGTGAGTCCGAAGCGGCGGGTTCGGGACGGTGCCGGCGGCGGTCCGCCGGCCGGTCGTACCGAGGGCCGCGGTCGGGTCAGGCGGCCTTGCGGTAGCGGTCCAGGTCCTGGCCCAGCTCGCGCAGTACGGCGCTGTTGATGTCGTACGCGAACAGCACCTCCTGGATCACCAGCTCCTGCTCGGCCTCGTCCCACGGGGCGTCGTTCATCGCCGCGCGGTACGCGTCCTTCCACACGGTCAGGTCGCCCAGTCCGTCGAAGACGTAGAAGTCGCTGCCCCGCGTGCCGGGCAGGTCGTAGTGCTTGCGCATCTGCTTGGCGATGAACTGGCCGCCGGACATGTCGCCGAGGTAGCGGGTGTAGTGGTGGGCGACGAAGCCGCCGGCCCAGTCGTAGCACTTCTCCCGCATCCGGTCGGTGTAGCGCCGGGTGGCCTCGTTGGCGGGCCAGCGCTCCTGCCAGCCCTCGCCGGCCAGGAAGAGCATGTCGGCCTCCAGGATCGCCCGGCGGTCGAGACGCGCGTCCGCGAACGGGGCGCCGATCGGGTGCTCGCGCATGGTGTCCGCGGCGTCGTCGAGCACCGCGTACGCCCAGTAGTGCTGGGCCACCATCGCGGTGTAGGCGTCGCGGGTCAGTTCGCCCTTCATCAGGGCCTCCAAGAAGCCCGAGCCCTCGGCCTCCTGGTGGAAGGCCCACGAGCGCTTGCGCAGCGTCTCGGCGAAGGTAGGGGTGGCACCGGCGGTTTCGGCGGTCTCGGTCGTGGTCATGAGGTTTCCCCTAGGTGCGACAAGATCTACCGGACACGCACGAATGGGTGCGTACGGTGCGAACTGTGGAGGATCGGGCGCCTTTGCCCGTGCGGAGTCGGCGCTTCGGTCATGGCGAAGCCCATGACAAAGCATCTGCGGGGAATCGGTTCTTCGCCCGTTTCCGCCGGCCCCCGCAGTCTGTGCGGCGCCGTACGGTGCCGTCAATAAGTTACCGACAACTTGTCGGCACGTTGTCGGTGGGGTCACGTTCGGCGGGCCGGGAGAAACCCGGAGGCGACCCGAAAGCGACCCGAGGGCGCCCCGGGAGGAACATGGCAACGGGCCTACAGGGCCCGTCGGAACGCGTCTCGGAAGCGTCTCGGAACCACCCCCGAACCTTCCGGCGACTCGACCCGTCTTAGGATAGCCTCACCTCCAATCATTCCGTACGCAAGCGTACGGTCGGCCCAGGGGAAACAACGTGAGCCCAGCCCGCACCGGACGCCTCGGCGGCGCCGTCGCCGCCACCGCGACCCTCCTTCTCGCCTGGCTGGTTCTCGGCCTCGCGGGCCCGGCGCACGCGACCGGCACGCCGGCGGCGGGCAAGGCCACGCTGAGCGCGGCCAAGACCACCGGCCTGAACCCGGCGGGCGACGTGGTCAAGCTGGTCGGCAAGGGCTTCACGCCGGGCGTACGGCTGTTCATCCTCCCGTGCGATCCCGCCCAGGGCGCGGGCCGCGCGTGCGACATGGGCTCGTTCGCCGGCCCCACCGAGGCGGACGCGACCGGCTCGTTCAGCACCGACATCAAGGTGGCCGCCAAGTTCGGCGCGGTCGACTGCCTGAAGACGCGATGCGCGATCGCCACCTCGAACTCGGCCAACGGCAAGGACCGGACCCAGGAGGTCTACCTGCCGATCGGCTTCGAGGGCGAGGTCGCGGGCCTGCCGGCCTCGCCGGGTCCGGCCACCGCCGCTCCGCAGGCCGGCGCCCCGGGCGCGGGCGGCGCGGCGCAGCCCCCGGCCTCCGCCGGTGCGCCGGCCGCGACCGCCTCCGCCCCGGCGAAGTCCTCGGCCGCGGACAAGGACGACGATGGCGACGACGGCAACACCGGCCTGATCATCGGCGTGGTCGCCGGGGTCGTGGTCGTCCTGGTCGTCGCCGGTGTCGTGGTCAAGCGCCGCCGCCCGAGCGCCTGATCCGCCGGCCCCGCTCCCGTACCTCCCCTGCCCGCCTCACCAGCCAGTCTTCGTTCGGAGTCCACATGCACAAGTCCCGTACGGCCGCGGCCGTCGCCGCGACCGCGATCGCCGGCCTCGGCCTCACCGCGTTCGCGAGCGCTCCGGCCTCGGCCGCCGACGCGCCGACGATCACCCTGTCCAAGTCGACCGGCCTGGCCGCCGGCGGCGAGGAGATCACCGTCACCGGCAAGGGCTACAAGCCGGGCAAGGGCGTGTACGTGGCGCAAACCGTGGCCAAGCCGGCCGGCGGCGTACCGACCCAGTACGGCAACGCGGGGTACGTCCCGCAGGTCGGCCCGGACGGCACGTTCACGGTCAAGCTCAAGCCCACGCAGAGCTTCGAGGGCAAGGACAAGGCGAAGGTCGACTGCGCCACCACGGCGTGTTTCGTGGCCACCTTCAACGACCACACCGACCTCGCCAACCGCGACCAGGACGTGTGGCTCCCGGTGTCCTTCGCCGGCGCGGCCGGGGCGCCCGCCGACAAGGCCCCGACTGGCACCGCGCCGCAGACCGGCACCACCAACGAGGCCGGTCAGCCGCAACTGCCGAAGACGGGCGCGTCGAGCACGCAACTCGGCTACGTGGGTGCGGGCATGCTGGTGCTCGGCGTGGGCTCGGTGCTCGCGTCGCGTCGGCGCCGCGACTCCGTGTCCGGCTGACCACTCCGCCATCCGTACCCCCACCGCATCCCCCACCGCCGACCGCCGGAGGCGACCCGCATGAGCGAGGCGACCGTCAACCCGTTCGGAGCGGACGCGATCACCGCCGTCTGCAAGCACATGAACGACGACCACCCCGACGACTGCCTGCTGATCGCTCGCGGTCTGGGCGGCCGGCCGGAGGCCACCTCGGCGACGATGACCGGTCTGGACGGCGACGCGGCCTACTACTCGGCGATCGTGGCGGGCGCGCCGGTCGAGGTCCGGGTGCCGTGGAGCAGGTCGATCACCGAGCGCCGGGACGTCCGGATCGAGGTCGTCGCGCAGTACAACGCGGCGTGCGAGGCATTGGGGCTGCCGCCCCGGGGCGAGGGCGAGCACTGAGCACGCGAGCGGGGAACCGGCGGGCGAAGCGGCCCGACCACCTGTAGGACGGGTAACGAGCGTCACGCCGACGGTCCGGGAGGAAGGTCTCCCGGACCGTCGGCGTTGTGGCGTCCGGGGCGCGGGGGGCTGGAACGCACTCGGGCCGCGGCCGTAAATAACCTGTCGGCTACACGCGTACGAAAAGATATACTGAGCTTCGCTCAGTATAAATAAGCTGCGCCCACTCTCCCCCCTCCCCTCATCGCCTCCCGATTGAAGGCCTCGCCCGTATGCCGCCCATATCCGCGTCACGTCTCAGCCAGAAGGTCGTGGTCGGCGCCGTCTTCGTCGCCGCGATGTTCGTCAACATCCTCGACGTCACCATCATCAACGTCGCGCTGCCCGCCATCGGCAAGGACCTCGGCGCGTCCCAGGCATCGCTGGCCACGGTCGCCGTCGGCTACCTGGTCAGTCTGGCGGTGTTCATCCCCGCGTCCGGGTGGCTGGGCGACCGGTTCGGCACCAAGCGCGTCTTCCTGATCGCGCTGGCCCTGTTCACCGGCGCGTCCGCGCTGTGCGGTCTGGCGCAGAGCATCGACCAGCTGGTGCTCTTCCGCATCCTCCAGGGCGCGGGCGGCGGCATGCTGACGCCGGTCGGCATGGCGATGATGTTCCGGGTCTTCCCGCCCGAGGAGCGGGTCCGCGCCTCGCGCATCCTGATGGTGCCCACGGCGCTGGCCCCCGCGCTCGGTCCCGTGCTCGGCGGGCTGCTCGTGGACAAGGCGTCCTGGCACTGGGTCTTCTACATCAACCTGCCGGTGGGCGTGGCCGCGTTCGTGTTCGGCCTGATGTTCCTGGAGGAGTACCGCAACCCCAAGGCGGGCCGCTTCGACCTGCCCGGTTTCGTGCTCTCCGGGGCCGGCTTCGCGCTGCTGATGTACGCGCTGAGCGAGGGCGCGACCAAGGGTTGGGGCTCGCCGATCATCCTGTCCACCGGGATCGCGGGTCTGCTCCTGTGCGTGGCGATGGTCTTCGTCGAACTGCGGGTCAAGGAGCCGATGCTGCACCTGCGGCTGCTCCGGGATCGGCTGTTCGTCAGCACCAACGTGGTGTCGATGGTGAACTCGGCGGCGTTCCTGGGCGTGCTGTACGTCTTCCCGCTGATGCAGCAGCAGGCGTTCGGGAAGTCGGCCCTGGAGACGGGCCTGCTCACCTTCCCGGAGGCGTTCGGTGTGGTGATCGCCACCCAGTGGGTCTCGCGCCTGTACCCGGTGGTCGGCCCGCGCCGGCTGATGGCGGGCGGCCTGCTCGGAATCGGCGCGTGTGCGTCGCTGCTCGCGCTGGTCGACGGGGACACGGCGGCAGTGCTGATCGTGGTGCTGATGTTCTGCACC
The DNA here is from genome assembly GCF_044334985.1 of Embleya sp. NPDC020630. Taxonomy (NCBI): domain Bacteria; kingdom Bacillati; phylum Actinomycetota; class Actinomycetes; order Kitasatosporales; family Streptomycetaceae; genus Embleya; species Embleya sp. NPDC020630. The sequence goes on along the minus strand of NZ_JBIRUB010000005.1, from coordinate 157,684 downwards.
GGCGCGTCGATGGCGCACGTGATGATCCCGATGCAGGCGGCGGCGTTCGCGCGGACGGCGCCGGCGGACAACGGCCGCGCCTCGACGATCTTCAACGTGCAGCGCCAACTCGGCTCGGCCCTGGGCGTGGCACTGCTGGCCGGCATCCTGGCCGGCATCGGCACGATGACCGGCCACGGCGGCGGCGCGCCGACCCCGAACCTGCACGCGTACCACGTCGCCTTCCTGGTCGCCGCAGCCCTGGCCGTCCTCGGCGCCATCGCCGCCCTGACCATCCGCGACAACGACGCAGCCTCCACACTCCGCAAAAAGACCGAGACCACCCCGACAGCCCCGACCCCGTCCACGGCACCGGCCAAGGTCTGACCCCAAAGCTCGCGTGGGCTCGCACCAAACGGGCGACACCCACCCCGGCCAGGGCCCACGCGCCGAGCGGAACCGCACCACCTCCAGCCCGTCCGGCGCGAAGCCCACGCGTCGAGGGGGACGGCACCACCTCCAGCCCGTCCGGCGCGAAGCCCACGCGTCGACGGGAACCACACCCCCTCCAGCCCGTCCGGCGTTTGAGGACGCCCGCCGCAGGCGCCACGGACCGCAACCAACGGCACCAAACACAACCAACACCAGCCCACCCGGCGCGAAACCCACGCGTCGAGCGGATCCGCATCCATCCAGCCCGTCCGGCGTTTGAGGACGCCCGCCGCAGGCGCAACCGACCGCAGCCGCCGGCCGCACGCAACGACCCACCCCCGGCCACCAGGCTCAGGCCCGGAAGCGCCAGGCCACGTGCTTTGCGCGCCTTCGCAAGGACTCCTGTCGCTCCGCGGCCCCCATCGTGCGCGTCGACGGGTGCACGTGCTCCCGCACCGACGTGCGCGGAACGACCACCGCCCGAACCGCCGGCTGCGCGTGCGGGTCGAGCCAGCGGTGCGTGGCGAAGACCTCCGTCCGCCCCTCGGTGTCCAGCCAGTTCGGCACGCCCGGATCCACCGCCCCGATCACGACCCGGATCCACCCGTCCGGATCGTGCTCGGCCTGCACATGGTTCAGCGAGGTCTGCCGGTTGGCGAAGTCGAGCGATTCGAACCAGCCCGGGCTGTACAGCTGCAGGTCCCACTGCCCGGAAACCCGGGGATCGGTCTCCACCACAAGCACCTGATCATCCGTCAGCCGCACCCGCGCAAAGCCGTAGACGACCTCCTTGACCCCACCGGCCACCGTCGAGGGCGTACTGAACGTGTTCACCGGCTGCCGATCACCCGTCGCCCGAACCCATTCGTTCCAGACCTCGATCGAGTTCTCCACCGAGGTCGCCGCGCCGGCCAGCATGCCCGCGACCCGCTCCGGGGTGACCCGCTCGGCCGGTAGCCCCTGGGTGTCCAGGCGTTCCAGAGCAAGCATCGCGGGTTGCTCCGGCGTCCAGTCGAAGTAGTAGTCGCGCACATGCAACACCCGTGCGTCCGGCGTGAGTTCAATCCAATTGCCCGGCTGCCGTTCGGCACTCAGCACGATCTCGACCGTGTCCCCCGGCCCCACACCCAGCGCGGTGGAGGAGGTCTCCGCCAACACCTCGGTACGCCCCGCGTGCATGTCCCCCGGCTTGACCTGGAGCACGAACTTCTCGCAGGCGTTCATGGTCACGGTCAGGCGGTACACGCCGTCCCCGGCGATCGGCGCACGCCGCGCGTTCTGGTCCACGTTCGGGCCGCCCCAGCGGTAGGCCAGGTCGTTGTGGGTGAAGAAGGCCGGGTTCTCCGGGTCGGTCGCCGCGAGTTGGTAGGTCAACCAGCACGCGACCTGATTGGCCAGGTGCCGGACGCCCTCGGCCCGGTCGGCGTCGGTCGCGCCGGGGAAGTCGGCCTCGAGAATACGATCGCCCAGCGCGGCCATGCGCTCGCAATAGGCCCGCCAGGCACTGCCGTCGACCACGCCGGAGACGGAAGCGTCGGGCCGGGAGCGGTCGTTCGGGTCCGAGTGCACGTCAGATCTCTTCCGTCGGAACCCGGAACCGCTTCTGATAGTCCGTCAGTCGGGATCGTACGTCCTCCCGATCCAGGCCGAGGTCGTCGAACGCATAGGCGTGCCGCCCGTGCCGACCCTGCGGGCGCGCGGCCAGATACGCCCGCATCCGGCCCTCCGCCTCCGTGCCGAACTCCAGCCCGAACCCGGCGTACAACTCCCGTACCACCACGATCGGATCGTGCATGAAGTCCGCGTAGGTCGAGTCGTGCCAGTCGGATTCGGCGACCCGGCCCGCATCGCGAAACGCGGTGAGCCGGGCGTAGGCGGTGCACCACAGGTCGCTCTGGGTCCGTGCGACGTCGCGGATGTCGGAGCGATTCCCGTACGCGTGGTGAATGGTGGCGATCAGGCTGCTCAGTGAGGCCAGCACGGTGAGCGGGTCGCGGTGGGTCACCGCCAGGCGCGCGTCGGGATACACGTCGACCAGCGCGTCCAGGGTCAGCAGGTGCGCGGGCGACTTGAGCACCCAGCGGGTCGCCCCTGGCGTACGTCGCTGCAGGATCTGCAGGACCAGTCGGTGGTAGGCGTACGCGGGCCGCATGTCGCAGTCGGCCAGCCACGCGGCGTACGACGGGATCGCGAACTGCCCGGTGAAGTCCTCGGAGCGGAACGCGAGCGCGTGCGCGCTGATGCACTCCTTGGGCAGCGTGCCGCTCTTCTCGTGGATCGCGTCCATCGCGGGAACGGCCGTGGTGACGAAGCGAATCTCCCGCTCGGCGAGCGCGATGCGCGGGTCGGTGTCCCGCGTGGCGGGCTCCGGCGGCGGGACGGGGCGCAGGAACTCCCAGGTGGTGGGCACTCGGTTGGCCGGATCGTGGGCAAGGAGCGCGTGCAGGATCGAGGTGCCGGTGCGGGGGCCGCCGGTGACGAAGATCGGCCGCTCGATCGGTTCGTCGCGCACGCCGGGGTCGGCGCGGACGTAGCGGGCGACCTGGAGCCGGACGTCCAAGAGGCGATTCACCCAGGTGTACGCCCACCAGCGGCCGACCCGGTCCAGGTTCGCCTCGTGTTCGAGGGAATGGAGGAGTCGGTCCAGGCCCTCGCGGAAGGCGGGGTCGGTGTCGGCGAGGGCGAGGGCGACGTCGGCGGTCTCCGGGTCGCCGGCCGGGTCCACCGCGCCGCCGGCCCGGGCGCGGGCCTCGCCGAGGAGGGTGTCGGCGTCGAAGGGGCGGTCGAGGTCGTCGGTGAGCGGTGGGATGGCGCCGGCCGCCAGGGTCTCGGTCCAGGCGGCGCGTTGTGGTGGTGTCCAGGCCATGGCCGGTCGGCCTCCCTCACGTTCGGGTCTCGCGTCTCGCGGCTCGCGTGTCACGTCTCGCGTCTGGGGCTCGGGCTGGTGTGGCTCGGTCCCGCGCGCAGGTTAGCTCTTTGTGAAGGTAAATCTGAAGAGGCGTCAGATTCGCGTCGGCTTCGCGGATCGGCTTCACGGATCGGTTTCACGGATCGCCTGCTCGGCGTCCGGGTGCTGGACCGAGGCCGAGCCGCGCCGGGTCGCCCCGTACGGTACGAATCCTCGGGTTCAACGCGAACGGGCGGATGGAGAGTCGTGAGCGAGCGCAACGTGGTCTGGCACGAGGGCGGAGTGACGCGCGAGCAGCGTCCGTCGCTCGGGGCGACGGTCTGGTTCACCGGCCTGTCGGGTTCGGGCAAGTCGACGGTCGCGGTGATCGCCGAACGGCTGCTGGTCGAGCGCGGGGTCACCGCGTATCGCCTGGATGGCGACAACGTGCGGCTCGGCCTGAACGGCGACCTGGGCTTCGGCGCCGAGGACCGGACCGAGAACATCCGCCGGGTCGGCGAGGTGGCCAGGCTGTTCGCCGACGCGGGCGTGGTCGCGATCGTCCCGGTGATCAGCCCGTACCGCGCCGACCGCGACCGGGTCCGCGCGCTGCACGCCCGGGACGGCCTGCCGTTCCTGGAGGTGTTCGTCGACACCCCGATCGAGGAGTGCGAGCGCCGCGACCCGAAGGGCCTGTACGCGAAGGCCCGGCGGGGCGAGATCGGCGACTTCACCGGCATCTCCGCTCCGTACGAGGCCCCGGAGAAGCCGGAGTTGCGCCTCACCCCGGCGGACGGCGACCCGGAACAGCAGGCGGAGCGACTGCTGGCGCTGCTGGAGACGATGGTGGGCGAGGGGTAGTCGGCGGGGACGCCGACGGGATCACTGTCGAGGATCGCCGATACGGCGTCAGGTCCCGTGAATCCCCCTCGGATCCACGGGTCCTGACGCCGCGTCACACACCGCGAGCGGGTGTGCGATCGGTGGGGCGGCCGGCTCGCGCCGGCATGGGCGCCGGCGCAGGCGCTAGTGGAGCAGGCCGCCCGTGGCGGGCTTGCGGCCGTGCCGCATGACCAGCGCGATCACCAGCGCCAGCAGGCCGCACACGATCAGGATCCAGAAGCCGGTGGTGAAGGCGTCCGTGGTGTAGGTGCAGCCGCGCGGGTCGCAGGCGTCCTGGGTGGCCAGGCCCTGGCCGCTCGGCGCCGGACCGGTGATCCGCAGGCGGTTGTTGGTGAAGATCGGCGACAGCAGCGCGACGCCGACCGAGGCGCCGAAGGACTGGGCGACGACCAGCATGCTGGACGAGATGCCCTGCTGCTCCTGCGGCACGGCCTCGATGATCAGGTTCGGCGCGGCGGCGTAGTACATCCCGAAGCCGATGCCGTAGACCACGCCGCAGATCAGCATGAGCTGCCACGAGTCGTGCATGAACACGTACATGAAGCCGGCCAGGGTCAGCGTCGTGACGCCCACGATCATCGGCATCCGCAACCCGCTGCGCTGTCCCCAGAGGCCGGCCAGCGGGCCCGCGATCATGCTGGACATCGACTGCCAGATCAGCACATGCAGGGCGAGGCCGAGGAGGGTGAAGCCGAGCGCGTAGTCGAGCGAGTCGTTGAACGACACCGCCGCCTTGACCTGGTCGGCGATGCCGGCCCACATCGCCTCGGGCGCGCCCATGGCCTTGGCGCTCTGGACGGCGCCGTCGCCGTACTTGTCGAGCGTGCTCTGCTTGACGTTGTCCGGGGTCAGGCCCATGTAGCTGGTCAGGTAGTTCTGGATGCCGATGATCATGTTGGCCAGGAACGCGATCCCGAGCACCAGGGCCACGCGCGGCGCGGTGAGCAGCTTCAGGTCGATGATCGGGTTCTCCACCCGCTTCTCCCAGAGCACCCACAGCCCGATCACGGCCACGCCGGCGAGCGCGTACCCGAACGCCGAGGGCTTGCCCCAGCCCCAGGCCTGTCCCTGGCTGATGTACAGCAGGATCAGCGCGAGTCCGCCGCCGAGGATGACGCCGCCGACGTAGTCCACCTTCTGTGGAACCCGCAGCTTGGACTCGGGCACCACGATCAGCAGGAGCGGGATCAGCACGACCATGTAGACGACCAGGAACCAGAACAACGAGCGCCAGGAGTAGTGCTCGGTGAGCAGCCCGCCGACAACCGGCGCGAGCGCGGCGGACAATCCGAGCCCGGTGGCCGAGACGCCGATCGCGACCGGGATGAACTTGCGCGGCATCAGGTCGCGAATGAGCCCGTACACCACGGCGGTCATACCGAAGGCGACCGCCTGGAGCGCCCGGCCGGCCAGGAACAGTGGCCAGGAGCTGGTCACCGCGCAGATCAACGACCCGACCAGGAACGACACGCTGGTCGCGAGCAGCAGCCGCTTCTTCCCGTAGACATCGGAAAGCTTGCCGATCAGGGGGCTGACCGCGCCGCCGACGAGGCCCAGGATCACCACCATCCACGAAATGCTCTCGCCGACGGACCGGAACGACGGGGCGATCTCCGGCACGGCGGAGGAGATCATCGCGTACTGGAGCGGCACGACCTCGGAGAACATCACGACGACGGCCAGGACGGCGAACACCCGGCCCTTGGAGACCCCTTCCAGCCGACCGGTATCGACGGAGGACGGGTCGGATCCGGGCTCCGGCGGCTTCGCGGAGACTTCAACGGTCGCAGACATACCGGTACTTTCCGTTCTGTGCAGGGACGCGCACCGGACACGTGTCACTAGGGCGACACGCCCGGTTTTGTACGGAATATGCGGGGGCAAAACGCCACTCGGCCTCGATGAGGCCGGCATGTCTCGTGGACATCGCCAACCGGATCGGTGCACTCCAGCCGAACTGATTGACAGTGTTTAGCACGCCGGGGAAGTGCGCGGAAGGGTGAGGGCGGGAGGATTGAGAGGTTAGTCCCGCTTTAGTATACAAATTCCCTGACGACCCGTCAGCTCCCTGTCGGGGTCGGGGCGGGGGAGGAGCGGGGGTCGGGGTCGGGAGTCGGAGGTTGGGATGTTACGACTCCGCCGTGCTCAACCGGGGGCACGGGGGCACGGTTCCCCGGCCGGACAAGGCCATTGTCCCCGGGCGGGCGCCGGGCAACGGATCCGTCGGGAGCCTTCCCGAGTGGGTCGGGTGTTTCCGGCGAGCGTTGCGCCTTGGGTCGCGGGTGGCCGGTCCGGGACTGGCCAGAGTCGGCGATGGGCCGCCGCCGGCGTGCGGGGCTCCGAGACTCGAAGCTTCCGGCTAGACGGAGATGTTGGTCGGCGAAAACCGGCCGGCAGCGGCGGGGAGGGCGGGCGGTGCGGTTGAGTCCGCCGGGGAGCCTTCCGGAGGGGGTCGGGAGGGGCATTTCTTCGAGGTGCGGTGGGCGTGTATGGAGCGAGAGTTCACAAAACCGGATCGCGCGGGGTGCTGTGGCCTTGACGTGAGAGAAAACCGCAGGTCAGCGCGAAGTGGGAGCGTTTGAAGTGCCTCGGGATCCGGTTTCGGCTCCCGCTGGGCACTTTCGGTCGTCTCGACGGCCTCTTTGGGGCGCAGTGCTCGAAGCCGGCTTCGAGTGTGCGGTTTCAGTCTCCGCCTCCCGTTGAGGGGGTCGGAACGCACGAAACCGGCACTCGCCGCCCGACTTTGCGCCTCAACCTTGCAAAAGTGCAGGTCACCGAGCCTCGAAGCCCACAACCACCCATCGCAATCCGGTTTCGAACCCCAACTCCCCTCCCAACACCCCCGAAACCCCCGACCCACCCGAGAAGGCCCCCGAAGGGCACGACCCGAGCCCCCTCCCGCCCCCGCTGCCGGCCGGTTTTCGCCGACCAACACGCCCGCCTCACCGGGAGCCCGCAGTCTCGGAGCCCCGCACGCCGGCGGCGGCCCACCACCGACTCTGACCAGCCCCGCACCGGCCACCCGCAACCCAGGGCGCAACGCCCACCGGAAACACCCGGCCCACTCGGAAAAGCCGGCCCGGAAACCCGACCCGGCCACCCACCCGCTCCCCCGCTGCCGGCCGGTTTTCGCCGACCAACACGCCCGCCTCGCCCGGAGCCCGCAGTCTCGGAGCCCCGCACGCCGGCGGCGGCCCACCACCGACTCTGACCAGCCCCGCACCGGCCACCCGCAACCCAAGGCGCAACGCCC
>NZ_JBIRUB010000005.1:0-150132 GCF_044334985.1 Embleya sp. NPDC020630 | reverse complement strand
CCGCCTCGCCCGGAGCCCGCAGTCTCGGAGCCCCGCACGCCGGCGGCGGCCCACCACCGACTCTGACCAGCCCCGCACCGGCCACCCGCAACCCAAGGCGCAACGCCCACCGGAAACACCCGACCCACTCGGAAAAGCCGGCCGAGAACCCGACCCGAGCCCCCTCCCGCCCCCGCTGCCGGCCGGTTTTCGCCGACCAACACGCCCGCCTCGCCCGGAGCCCGCAGTCTCGGAGCCACGCACGCCGGCGGCAGCCCACCACCGACTCTAACCAGCCCCGCACCGGCCACCCGCAACCCAAGGCGCAACGCCCGCCGGAAACACCCGGCCCACTCGGGAAGGCCGGCCCGGGAACCTGACCCAACCCGCCTCCCTGCCCGCCGCTGCCGGCCGGATTTCGGCGAGCAACACGCCCGCCTCGCCGGGAACCCCCGGTCTCGGAGCCCCGCACGCCGGCGGCGGCCCATCGCCGACTCTGGCCGATCCCGCACCGGCCACCCGCGGCCCAGGGCGCAACGCGCGCCGGGAACGCCCGGCTCGGCTCAGCTCCGTTCGTGGAACTGGCGGGTCACCTCTGTCCAGCGTTCGAGCAGTGCCGGGTTTTCGCGCCAGGTGCTCACTGCCGAGTACGCGACTACTCGGGTTGCCACTCCTTCGTAGCGGGTCAGGAGGGACTGGGCCAGGTCGGTCCAACGGGCCGTTACCGTGAGGGTGTCCAGGATTTCGTCGGTGATGGCGGTGGCCATGGCCTGGCGGTCCTTGGTGGCGAAGAGGCGGTTGAGGCGGGGTTGGAGGTCGTTCCAGCCGTGGGTTTCGAAGACCTTCGAGTAGCCGGGGGTCGAGCCGTAGAAGGCCAGGCGCAGGCGCAGCTTCTCGCGTTCGGTCTCGATCTCCTCGTCGGTGTCGCCGGTGGCCGTCATCACCGGGCAGACCAGCGCGAAGTCGTCGGCCGCGCCGCCGGCGGCCAGTTCGGGGCGGACCACCTCGTCGATGTAGCGCACGCTGTGCAGCGGGTGCACGTGCAGGCCGTCGGCCACCTCGCCGATCATGCGCAACATCCACGGGTTGACCCCAGCCAGGTAGATCGGCGGGTCGGCGATCGAGCCGCCCGGCGTCCACTCCGGCGTCATCAGGGTGAACCGGTAGAAGTCGCCCTTGAACCGCAGCCGTTCCTCGCCCCGGAAGGCCGCCCAGATCGCCCGCAGCGCGCCGACGTACTCGCGCAGTCGTGGGCCCGGCCGGTCGAACTCGGCCGAGTAGCGCCGTTCGATGTGTGGCCGCACCTGGGTGCCCAGGCCCAGTACGAACCGGCCGCCGGTCGCCTCGGCCAACTCCCAGGCCGCCGACGCGGTGACCATCGGGCTTCGGGCGAACGCGACCGCGATGCCGGTCCCGACGGTCAGGTTCTCGGTGGCCAGCGCCGCGGCGGTGGCGGCGGTGTACGCGGTGCGGCCGCCCTCGGTGAGCCACAGGCCGTCGAACCCGGCGCGCTCGGTGGCTGCCGCGGCCCGTTGCATGTCGCGGAGGGTGAGGCCGGCTGCCATGACATCGAGCTGAGGGGTTGTCAGGCGACGGGGTGTCGGCGGAGAGGGGGTCACTGGTGCTCCTGTCGTACCGAAGGGTCCTGCTGTTGCGATGATTCCGCCGCCAGTACACCGTCCCACGCGCCGGTGACCGTGCCGGTCCAGCGTGGTGTGCGCCGTTCGGACCACGCGCGCGGGCCCTCGCGGGCGTCGTCGGTGCCCATCAGCACGCGGTGGTAGGCGGTTTCCAGGCGTTCGACCTCGTCGAGTCCGGCGTCGGCCCACAGCAGTCGTTTGGTGAGCGCGGCCGACACCGGGTGCACGTTGGTCGCGATGTCGCGCGCGATCTCCAGCGCGGCGGGCAGTACCTCGTCGGCGGGCAACGCCCTGGACACCAGGCCGAGTACGGCCGCCTCGGCGCCGCGGAAGGTGCGCCCGGTCAGCAGGATGTCGGCGGCCACCGCCCGCGACGTGGCCGCCGGTACCGTCCAGTGCGACTGGGCGTCGGGGACCATGCCGCGCCGTACCTGTGGAATCGCCAGCTTGGCGTCCTCGGCCACGAGCCGGATGTCGCACTGCATCGCCAGCGTGAAGCCGATGCCGATCGCGTGCCCGTTGATCGCCGCGATCACCGGCTTGCGCACCTCCCAGGCGGCCGGCCGCACCGGCGACGCGCTGAACTCCCGCGACCGCGCCGCCACACCGGCACCCGCGCTCAGCGCCGGCGCCGCCCCCGAGCCTGTCCCCGAACCCGGCCCCGCGAAGCTGTCCGCCTCCGGCGACATGTCGGCGCCCGCGCAGAACGCCCGCCCCGCGCCCGTGAGTACCACCGCGCGCACCGCGTCGTCGGCGTCACACCGCGCGTAGGCGTCCCCGAGGGCCGAACCCATACCCCCGGAGAACACATTGAGTTTGTCGGGACGATCCAACGTGACGACGGCAACCCCGTCGCGGATGTCGAACTTGATCACCCTGGGACGGTAAGCGGAATCCTTGACCAGATCAAGTGATGACTTCGCGCATTCCGACCGCCCACGACCCTCGCGCGATTGCCCACAAAAATTGCCGGGGTCCACCGTCGAATGTCACGAACGCAGCCACTGCGAACGCCGCCCGTACGGCCAACCCCGGCAATCAATATGGAATATGACGAATAGTCGGATGGTCAGACGGCGCTGTCCTCGACCTCGGCCGCGGGAATCTCGCCCTGGGCCATCTCCTCGACGAATCGCTGCAGCAGCGTGGCGAACGTCTCGCGATCCTCGTCGCTCCAGCGGTCGAGCATCTCGCTCATCCGTCGATCCATGACGTCGTTCAACCGGCGCCGCACGGAGTCGCCGCGCGGGGTGAGCGAGACGAGGCTGACCCGACCGTCGTCCGGACTGGGCGAGCGCCGGACGTAGCCGTCCCGCTCCAACTGGCCCACCTGGCGCGCGGTGGCACCCGGGTCCATGTTCGTCATGCGCGCCAACTCCCCCATGGGGAGCGGGCCTTGCTTCTCGATTCGGCGCAGCAGCACATAGGCGGGCTGCGAGATGGTCGCGCCCGCCGCGGCGGCCTGGCCCGCGTACACTCGGCGGCTGGCGTGGCGCCGAAGCAGGGCCTCCAGCGCCCGCTGGATCGCTTCGACGTTTTCGGTGGAGTTCACCCCGCCATGATAGCAGTCCTTGACTACGTCAATTTAATACTGTGCGATAACGTGCATTACCCGTATCGGATTCCGGATTCCGTGCCCGAGCGGCCGGATCGGCCCGATGGGCCGCTCGGCAAATGCCTCGCATTGTGGAGTGGGTACCTCGGGTGCCTCGACGGATGTACGTGCGCGTACGGGCGTGTACCGGTGTGTACAGGCCTACCGGAGGCAGGTGTTGCGGGCTCGATCCGAGCGGTCGCCTCGGTCCCGACGGAGGAAACGAGACCGAGACGACCTGCCCATGGACTATGTCAGTCGTCCGACGATCAGACAATGGCAACCGGATTGATGGGACTGCCCGTTGCACCGGTGACCGGAAGCGGGGATACGCACAGCAGGCACGAATAGGTACCCGCCTGTGCCATGCCCTCGGCAAGGTCGGTCAACCACAGGTGTTCGAGCAGCGGTACACCCGATTCCACCAGCAACGCGATGTGTACCGACAGGAAGCGGTCGTCGAACGGAATGCACTCGACCGCGCTGTTGTCGGCGCCCACGACGCTGATCTCCCGGGCCCGGACGTAGTCGACCGCGTCGAGCGACAGACCGGGCTGCGCGAAGGACGGCTCGCGGCCGGACGCCTCGATCGCCCGGTATTCGTCGAGGTAGCCGGTCCGCACAAGCAACGCGTCGCCGGACCGCACCTCGACCCCCTGCCGCTCGGCGCAACCCGCCAGATCCGCGGCGGTGATCCGGTAGCCGCCCTCCAGGTGCGGCGTGTCGAAGTGGCGGGGCAGGTCGAGCAGCACCGCCCGGGTCGCGAACGCGCCCAGCTTGTCGATCCCACAGCGGCCGGCGCCGGTGTGGGAGCGGAACGTGTCGGCCGGGAAGCCGTTGTAGAAGCGGCCCTTGGCCTGGACGTGGCAGAGCGCGTCCATGTGGGTGAGGTTGTGCGACGGGATGATCAGCACGTCCTCGTTCGACCCGACGTCGCCGCCACCCTCGAAGCCGTCGTACATCGCGTCGGTCTGACTCACCAGGGTCAACCGCTGCGGCGAGCCGCGGAAGTCGAAGGCCGGCTGGTTCCCGCGCGTGATGGGCAGCGCGAGGGAGTACGTCCGCCCGGTCCGGACCTCGTGCGCGGCGGCTCGCACCCCCTCCGGTTCGATCAGGTTCAGCGCCCCGCGCTCGTCCTCCGCGCCCCAGCGGCCCCAGTTGCCGGCGGGGGGCGGGGCGACGGACGACGCGGCCCCTTCGGTCGAGCGAGTCTCCGTCATGCCTGCCGCGATCCTCTCGGGGGAACGGGTGAACGAATGAGCGGGTGGACGGGTGGACGGGGGGGTGGGCCGACGGATCCGCACCCCGATCCGGCCCGGGCGTTCCGGATGGGCGGCCGGATCAGAACGCGATGACCCCGCGCGCGATCCGCCCGTGGTGCATGTCGTCGAGGACGTCGTGGAAGCCCTCCGCCGGATAGACCTTGGACACCAGCGCGTCCAAGTCGAACTTGCCCTGGCGGTACAGCTCGACGATGGTCCGGATGTCCTCGTGCGGACGTACGCCGCCGGCCCGGGTGCCCAGGATGCCCCGGTCGCACTGGAGCAGGTTGGCGATCCGGATGCTCGCGGTCGCGGTCTGCGCCGGCTGGCCGACGGCAATCAGCGTGCCGCCCCAGTCCAGCGCCTCCATGGCATTTTCGAGCACGGCCGGGATGCCGGTGCACTCGAAGATCCAGTCCACGCCGCCCGCGCCGAACACGCCGACCTTGACCTCGTCGCTGTACGGGAACAGGGTGCGGATCTCGTCGGCGACATCGACGCCCTTGCCGGACTTGACGAAGTCGGTCGCGCCGAACGCGCCTGCCAGTTCGAACTTGCCGGGCACGGTGTCGATGCCGACCACCCGGCCCGCGCCCTTCAAGCGCAGCGCCTGGACGGCGGACAGACCGACGCCGCCGAGGCCGATCACCGCCGCGGTCTGCCCGGGGAGCACGTTGGCCCGGTTGAGTACGGCGCCCGCGCCGGTGACCACGCCGCACGGGACCAGGCACGCGGAGGTCAGCGGCACGTCCTTGGGGATGGACACGCACTGGATCTCCTTGACCAGGGTCAACTCGGCGAAGGTGGAGGCGCCCGCGAAGTTCCACACCGGCTCGTCGCCGATCGTGAACGGCGTACCGCGGTTGCCCAGCGTCTGGCGACAGCGGTTCGGGTGTCCGGTCTGGCAGTGCCGGCACATCCCGCACGCGGCGATCGTGGTGATCACGACGTGGTCGCCCGGCGCGACCGAGCCGACCCCCGCGCCGACCTTCTCCACGATGCCGGCGCCCTCGTGGCCGAGCACGGACGGCGTGGGCCACTCGATCACGCCTTCGAGCACGCTGACGTCGCTGTGGCAGACGCCGGTGGCGACGATCCGCACCAGGACCTCACCGGCCTCCGGATCACGTACGGTGACGTCGTCCCGGATCTCGGCGCCCGTGGCGGTGTGCAGGATCGCGCGCATGTACCGTCTCCTCGTTCCGGGCGGACGGCCCGCCGCGAGGTGTTTTCGCCGCGCCCCGGACCGGCCCACCCCAAGCCGAACACTCACATCCTTGGTCACTACAACCGATCTCGATTATTCATCGGTGTCCGGAGAGGTCAAGGCATACCGGGATGGGATCTGACGGACCGTCGGATCCGTTCGGGGTGTGCGTGGACGGTGTTCGAGGCGGGTTCGGGGCCTGTTCGGAGCGTGCTCGGGGCCGGTCGGGCCGCTGCCCGATCGCCCGGGTCAGCCCACCGTGGGGCTGCGGCGTTCCAGGAGGGTGACGTCGCGCCAGCGGTCGCGGTGGCGGCCGACGCGTTCGCGCACGCCGATGGTGCGGAAGCCGAGGGCGGCGTGCAGGGCAAGGCTGCCGGCGTTCTCGGGGAAGACGCCGGCCTGGATGGTCCATACGCCGGCCGCCTCGGTCGAGGCGATCTGGGCGGCGAGCAGCGCACGGCCGACGCCCCGGCCGGCCGCGTCGGGGTGCACGTATACCGAGGTCTCCACCACACCGTGGTAGACCGGGCGGCGCGAGGTCGCGCTCGCGGCCACCCACCCGAGCACCGCGCCGCCGGTCCCGTCGAGCGCGACGAAGCGGTGGTCGGGCAGCTTGCCCGCGTCGAACTCGGCCCAGTCGGGCGCGTGTTCCTGGAACGTGGCGTTGCCGGTGTCGATGCCGAGCTGATAGATCGCGAGCACGGACTCCGCGTGCTCGGCGTGCATCGGCACGATCGTGACGGCGGCGAAATCGCGGCCGTCGGGGGCTGGGGCGGTCGAGGTCATGGCGTTCTCCGAGGACGGGACGATCCGGCGGACACGGCCGTCGGCAACGATCGACGGGACGGTGAGCGAAGCCACGGGCACACCTCCATCCTCACCGGCGCCCCCACGGACCCCACACGGGGGTGGCCGCCCGCGATAGTCGCGTGCGTTCCCGGAGCCGCGCCGGTATAACTCGCCGGATGGGAACACACGCAGCACAGGATCTGGAGGCGACCGTCGCGCACGCCGTCGCCGTGTTGGCCGAGGCCGCCGAGGGCGATCGGGACTGGTCGCGGCCGGCCGGCGACCTCGACTGGGACTGCTGGGACACGCTGGTCCACGTGGTCGGGGATCTGTACGCCTACGCGGGTCAGGTCGCGTCGGGTCGCATGGACGACTACGTCCCGGTCGACATCCACGCCGAGGACGACCCGACGCCCGCCCAGATGTTGCACGCGGTCCGTGCCGGCGGCACGATCCTGGCGTCGGTGGTCACCACGCAGCCGGACTCGAACCGCGCCTATCACCCGTACGGCGTCTCCGACCCCGACGGCTTCGCCGCGATGGGCATGATCGAGGTGATGGTCCACATGCACGACATGGCGGCCGGGCTCGGCCTCGACTACCGGCCCGACCCGGAGATCTGCGCCCGCGTCCTGGCCCGGATGTTCCCCGACGCCCCCGCAGGCTTCGAGCCGTGGCCGGCCCTGCTGTGGTGTACCGGCCGCACCGAGTTGCCGGGCCATCCGCGCCGGGTGGGCAAGTGGCGCTGGAAGGGCACCCCGGACGAGTAGGGCGGGAATCGTTCGGGGGCGGGAAGCGTCCGGCAGCGGGAATCCTTCGGGAGCGGAATTCTTCCCCGGTCGACGCCCCGACCCCGGAATCCGGCTCCGGGCCACCGCACCTACGCTGCGGGCTGGCAAGCGCCGATGCGCCTCGCGTTCGTACCCGAAGGAGCCCGCAATGACCGCACCTTCCCTGGATGGACTTCGCTTCGCCCCGCTCGGTCGGCCCGAGCACGGAGAGGTGGACGCGTCCACGCTGTTCGCGTACCACGAGGCGGACGGCCGGATCTGGGCCGAGTACGACGGCGGCGACATCGTGCACGGCCACCTCGTCGGTACCCGCGACGGGGACACACTGGACTTCCGCTATGTGCAGTTGAACCGCTCCGGGGGCACCGCCTCCGGGCACTGCGTGAGCGCCGTCGTCGTATTGCCCGATGGCCGGATCCGGTTGGACGAGACCTGGGAGTGGGAGTCGCGCGAGGGCCACGGGACGAGCGTGGTGGAGCAGGTCGCCGAGACCGGGAACTGACCGCCGGCGGCGGGTCCGGGCCAGGACGGGACAGTCGCCCGGAGCCGTCGCGCGAAGACCTCCGGCATGCCCCCGTCCCCGGCACCCGGTCGGTTGTCGGACGCGGTATCTACGTTGGGCCGCAACGGACATCGCGACCGAAGGGGTGGCCATGGGGTTCAACGGGGACATCGTCGTTTTACGTGCGGACACGCCGCTGGCCGACCTGGCGCCGTATGTCGGCGGGGAGGGTCATCCGGTCTACGCCGAGTGGGCCTACAGCGACGGCTGGCGCGCGGTGCACGTGCGCCACTTCGAGGATCCGTACGCCTTCCAGGGCCCGTGGTTGACCGACCTGGCCGCCCGGACCGGCTCCCCCGTGCTGGTGTGCGGGGTGTTCGAGAGCGATGTCGCGCACGTCCAGGGACTGAGCGGGACGCACTTTTGGGAGGGATGGCTCGACCCGGGCACCGCCGCCTCGCGGTTGGCGCAGGACCGGTGGCACCGGGGCGGCGGGCGGGGCGACTTCGCCCGGTTCCGGGACGAGGCCGCCGCGTGGCTGGAGCAGGACCGGCCGCGGGTCGCCGAGGCGGCGGTGCGGTGGGCGGCGGCGGCCGGTTACCAGGTGCGGCCCGAGCCGATCCTGGAGTTGTTGAGTTGCCGCCGGGATCCGTTCGTCGAGCAGTTGTTCTTCACCCTGCTCAACCACCTCGGGCTCACCGAAGTCCCTGGCGGATAGCGCGAGTTCGAGGGTCGGTCAGTCCCGGCCGGCCTCGTCGACCCGCTCCACCTCGGTGTCCTCCGGCCGGATGGGGCGGCCGTCCGCCGCACGCACCTCCAGGGTGCGCAGTGGACGGCCGTCGCGTCGGTCCAGGAGCCGGGACATCGGCTCGCCGGGCCCGAACCAGTGCGCCTCGCCCCACTGCCGCAGCGCGACGACCACGGGGAACAGGTCGCGCCCCTTCGCGGTCAGCACGTATTCCCGGTAGGCGCTGCCGTCCGACGCGGGCACCGTCTCCAAAATCCCACCGGCCACCAGGGCGCGCAGTCGCGCGGTCAGGATGTTCTTGGCCACCCCGAGACTGCGCTGGAACTCGCCGAACCGGCGGCTTCCGTCGAACGCGTCGCGCACGATCAGCAGCGACCACCAGTCGCCGATCGCGTCCACCGAGCGCGCCACCGGACAACTGTCCTCGTCCAACCGCGTGCGCTGCACCATGTCCCGTCCTCTCGCTCACCCCACCGGTTGCAACATGCTACCAAGGTTGCCTATGGTCACCTGGTGGCAACTTGCAACCGGATATCTCGCGCCCTCACCCTGCTCTTCGCGATCGCCGCCGGCGTCGCGGTCGCCAACGTCTACCTCGCCCAGCCGCTCCTGGTCACCATGGGCCACGACCTCGGCCTCGCGCCCGGCACGGTCGGCGTCGTGGTCACCCTCACCCAGGTCGGCTACGGGTTCGGCCTGTTCCTGCTCGTCCCGCTGGGCGACCTGATCGACCGCCGCCGCCTGATCGTGGGTCAATTCGCGCTGCTCACGGTCGCGTTGGTCGCCGTCGGAACCGCCCGAGGGGCCGCCCCGCTGTTCCTGGCGATGATCGCGGTCGGCCTGCTCGCCGTGGTCACCCAGGCGGTGGTCGCGTACGCGGCCTCGCTCGCCGCCCCCGCCGAACGAGGTCGCGTGGTCGGCGCGGTCACCAGCGGCGTGGTCGTCGGCATCCTGCTCGCCCGCACCGTCTCGGGCGTGCTGGCCGACCTCGCGGGCTGGCGCGCGGTGTACCTGTGTTCGGCCGCGCTGACCCTGGTGCTGGCCGCGACGCTGTACCGCGTACTCCCGAGGCGGCGCGCCGGCGCTGCCCCGCTGTCGTACCGCAGGCTGCTCGGCTCGACCGTGCGACTGTTCGTCGAGGAACCGGTCTTCCGCGTCCGGGCCGGCTTCGCCCTGCTGGTCTTCGCCGCGTTCAGCACGCTCTGGAGCAGCATCGCGCTGCCGCTGAGCGAACCTCCGCTGTCCCTGTCGCACACCGCGATCGGCGCGTTCGGTCTGGCCGGCGCGGCCGGCGCACTGGGCGCGATCCCCGCCGGGCGGCTGGGCGACCTCGGCCACGCACACCGGGTCACCGGGATCGCGCTGATGTTGCTGACCGTGTCCTGGCTGCCGCTCGCCTTCACCCGTCAGTCGTTGTGGGCCCTGGTGGTGGGCACGATCGTGCTCGACCTCGCCGTCCAGGCGGTACACGTGACCAATCAGAGCCTGATCTACCCGCTCCGTCCGGACGCCGGCAGCCGGCTGATCGGCGGCTACATGATCTTCTACTCGATTGGCAGCGCGGGCGGCGCGATCGCCTCGACCACGCTGTACGCGGCGGCGGGCTGGACCGCCGTCTGCCTGCTCGGCGCGGGCTTCGGCGCGCTCGCGCTGCTGCTGTGGGCATGGGATCCGATGCGACGCGGTCGGCCCGCGCCGGTCGGCGCGTAGCCTGCCTCCCGTCGCGTCGACGGTTTCGGCGACGGGGCGCCGACCTGCACGAACGTGAACGGCCGAACGGCCGAACCCGGGCCCCGCCGGCGGGCCCCGGGCGGGGTCCGCCGGCCGGGCGTCGCCGGCTCACGCGTCGAAGGAGTCCCTGCGGGTGCGCGGGCGCTTGCGCGCCGCCGGGATGGGCTGCGGCGCCGCGCCCTCGACCACCGTGTTGGCCACCGTACCGATGCCCTCGACCGTCAGCGAGACCGTGTCGCCCGGGCGCAGCGACGGCAACTCGCTTCCCCGGCCCCACAGTTCGCCCAGGCAACCACCGTTGCCGCAGGTGCCGGTGCCGAGCACGTCGCCGGGCCGGATCCAGGTGCCGCGCGAGGCGTAGGCGACCAGTTCGGCGGGCGGCCAGCCCATGTTGACCAGCGAGTCCCGACCGATCTCGACACCGTTGACCGAGGCGCGCATGGCCAGGTCCAGGAAGCCGTCCGCGTCCCGGTACTCCTCGAACTCGTCCGCCGTCACCAGCCACGGGCCGAGCGTGGTCGCGGTGTCCTTGCCCTTGCACGGGCCCAGGCCGACGCGCATCTCCCGGGACTGGAGGTCGCGGGCCGACCAGTCGTTGAAGATGGTGTAGCCGATGATGTGTTCGCCCGCCTGATCCACCGTCAGGTCCCGACCCGCCCGGCCGATCACGATGCCTACCTCCAGCTCGAAGTCGAGCACGGC
The DNA here is from genome assembly GCF_044334985.1 of Embleya sp. NPDC020630. NCBI lineage: Bacteria > Bacillati > Actinomycetota > Actinomycetes > Kitasatosporales > Streptomycetaceae > Embleya > Embleya sp. NPDC020630. The sequence goes on along the minus strand of NZ_JBIRUB010000005.1, from coordinate 139,187 downwards.
CGACCCCGGCGGCATCGGGACCGGGTCGTTCGGGCCGATGATCGCGTACGGGTTGGTGAAGTAGAAGGTGGGCAGCTCGTACCACTCCGGGACCACGACCGCGCCCGGCCCCTGCACGGTGATCATGGCTCCTTCGACGTGCTCCTCGAACGCCACGAAGTCGCGGACCGTGGGCGGCTGGAGCGGCGGCAACAGGCGTACGTCGGCAAGCGCGACCGAGGGACCGGCCAGGGCCGCCTCGCCCGCCGCGCGCAGGGCCTCGGCACCACGCTCGATCAGGCCGAGCAGGGTCTCTCCGGCCGGCAGCGGATGTACCGCGTCCTCGCCCGACACCACTCCGGAGTGGATCGAGCCATTCAGGTCGAAGGTCGCGAACTTCACGATTGGTGCTCCTTGTTCCGGTACGTGCCGAGGACCGGCGACGATGCGTCGGTATCGCTAAATGATCACATCGGCGCCGGTCGATCCACGCCCCGACCTCGGCGGACGGCGTCAGGTCAGCAGCCGCGCACCGGTCTTCGCGCGCACCTCGTCCTCGGTCACCCCGGGGGCGGTCTCGACCAGGAGCAGACCGCGATCGCTCACGTCGAGCACCGCGAGGTCGGTGATGATCCGCCGCACGCAACGTTTCCCGGTGAGCGGCAGGGAGCACTCGTCGACGATCTTGTGCTCGCCCTTCCTGGTCACGTGCTCCATCAGCACGATCACCCGACGGGCGCCGTGCACGAGGTCCATCGCGCCGCCCATGCCCTTGATCATGCTGCCGGGGACGGTCCAGTTCGCCAGGTCGCCGACCACGCTGACCTGCATCGCGCCCAGGATGGCGGTGTCGATGTGGCCGCCTCGGATCATCCCGAAGGAGAGCGCCGAGTCGAAGTAGGAGGCGCCGGGCAGGACCGTGACGGTCTCCTTGCCGGCGTTGATCAAGTCCGGGTCGACCGCGTCCTCGGTCGGGTACGGCCCCACCCCGAGCAGCCCGTTCTCCGAGTGCAGCACGACGTGTACGCCGGCCGGGATGTGGTTGGGCACGAGGGTGGGCAGGCCGATCCCGAGGTTGACGTAGGAGCCGTCGATCAGCTCGGCCGCGGCCCGCGCGGCCATCTCTTCCCTGGTCAGGGCCATCAGTCGCGCACCGTTCCGCGCACCGCCGGCGCGCCGTTCGTGGTCTTCTTCTCGATCGGCTTCTCGGCGACCTGGGCGGGGGTCAGCGCCACCACACGCTGGACGAACACCCCGGGCAGGTGTACCGCGTCGGGATCGAGGTCGCCCGGCTCGACCAGTTCCTCGACCTCGGCGACGGTGATCCGACCGGCCATCGCCGCGAGCGGGTTGAAGTTGCGCGCCGACTTGTCGAACACGAGGTTTCCGTGCCGGTCGCCGCGGGCCGCCCGGACCAGGGCGAAGTCGGTGGTGATGGCCTCCTCCAGGACGTACTCGACGCCGTCGAAGACGCGGACCTCCTTGCGCGGCGAGGCCACCAGTACGTTGCCTTCGGCGTCGTAGCGCCACGGCAGTCCGCCCTCGGCCACCTGCGTCCCGACCCCGGCCGGTGTGTAGAACGCAGGGATCCCACAACCACCGGCCCGCAACCGCTCGGCCAGCGTGCCCTGAGGGGTCAGCTCCAGTTCCAGTTCCCCGGAGAGGTACTGCCGGGCGAACTCCTTGTTCTCCCCCACGTAGCTACCGGTCGCCCGAGCGATCCTCCCGGCGTGCAACAGGATGCCGAGCCCCCACCGATCGACCCCGCAGTTGTTCGAAACCACCCTCAGCCCGGCGGCCCCCTGCGCATGCAGGGCACCGATCAACACCGAAGGAATCCCACAGAGCCCAAACCCCCCAACGGCAACCGAGGCCCCGTCCCACACATCCGAAACCGCCTCAGCAGCCGCCCCGACCACCTTGTCCACACCATCTCCATTCACCACCCCGCCCTCCGGACGCTAACCCCACCTCTCCCAACCCCCCACAGCCCCCTTCCACTCACCGGAAGCCCGAGGGGGACAACAACACGCCGGGAACCCGAAGCCGCACACAACAACGCCGACCGGGCCAAAATCTCAGCCCGGCCGGCGTTTGAGGCCACTCTCGGCCGAAGGCCGGACGAATTCAGCCCGGCCGGCGCCTCTCAGCCCGGCCCGCGCCTCTCAGCCCGGCCGGCGTTTGAGGCCACCGGCCGAAGGCCGGACAGATTCAGCCCGGCCGGCGCCTGAGGCCGGCCAGGCCGCCAGGCCGGCCAACCACACCTACGCGTAGCACGAGAGCGGCTTGCCCCCGTTGAACGTCACCATGTCCCCGAGCGCCGCGTAGACATCGATCGCCCCCGCCCGCTCCACCCCGCCCAACTCCGCGTAGGCCCGGTGCAGGTTGCCCACGATCCGCTCCGAGTCGGACAGCGCCGCGTACTCGCCCAGGTCCGTCTCCCGCGCCACGCTCAACGGGTCCAGACCCGCGTCGAGGCCCTTGCGCGCGGTCTCCAGCACGAACTCGGTGTACCCGATGGCGTAGTCGATCTGGTCCGGACCGCACACCTCGCCGTGCCCGGGGACCAGCGTCGTCGCGCCCAACTCCTTTACCTTCTCCAGCACTTCGAGGTAGCCGGCGGGCGAACCCATCAGCAGGAACGGAGTGCCGCCGTTGAAGATCAGGTCGCCCGTGTACAGGACACTCTGCTCCTCCAGCCACACCACCGAGTCGTTCGAGGTGTGCGCGGCACCGAAGTGCCGGACCTGGGCCCGCAGATCGCCCGCGTACACGGTGACGCCCTCGGTGAAGGTGAGGAACGGCGGTACCGCCCGCACGCCGCCCCAGCCGACGCCCGGCCAGATCGACTCGACCTCCATGATCCCGAGGTTCAGTATCTCGGTCCGGGTCTTTTCGTGCGCGACGATCGTGGCCGTCTCGAACAGGTAGTTCCCGTTCGTGTGGTCCCCGTGGTGATGCGTGTTGATCAGCGTGCGCACCGGTGCGTCGGTGTGCTTGGCGATCGTCTCCTGGAAGGTCCGGGTGCGGGCCTCGGTGGCGCAGCCGTCGATCGCGACGACGCCCTCCGGACCGACCAGGAACCCGGTGTTGTTGATCCACCAGGTGCCGTCCGGCTGGATGTACGCGTACGCTCCGTCGGCCACCTCCTGGACGCGAGGCGGATCCATCCGGCCGTGATCGTGCTGCGACGTGCTCATCGATACTCCCGATCGACTGGGGGTGTGCGTTGACGTGCTTACACCGCCGACCGCCCTCCGCGCAGCCTGACGTACCGTCAGTTGCCGTGTCCGGGAGGGCTTGTCCCGGGATGTCCCGGGCCCGATCGGCGATTTGCGGTCAGTTGACCACGCGTCCGGTGAACGCGGCGAGCCGGTCCGCGGCCGGCGCGTCCGGGTCGACCGGCTGCTCCGGGCCGAACGCGCGGCCCTCGCCGCGGGCGGCGTCCGGAAGCGTCTGCCGCATACGCTCGAGCAGTTCCTCGGCGAGTTCGGGGTCCAGGTCGCTCGGCCGGCCGAGCGCCCGAGCCAGGTCCCACGCGTGCACGAAGATGTCGCCGGTGGCCATGCCGAGCAGGAAGCCGCCGGTCCGCTCGCCGAACGGGGTCTTGATGGCGGCGGCGACCCGCTCCGGGGTGAAGGTCGCGATCATCGTCTCGACCGCCGCCTCGAAGTCCTCGCGGGGATCCTCGGAGACCGGCTCGTTCGGCCCGGTCAGCGCCGACGCCAGGCCGCGCTGCGCGCCGGTCGTATGCGCCAGCAGGGCCCGGACGTCCCATTCCGAACACGGACAGGGCAGGGTCAACTCCGCGTCGCCGACCTCGGCCAGCAGCCGGCGGAAGCTCTCGACGGCGCGCCGATACTGGGTGATCTGGTCCACGAAGGCTCCTCGGGGGTGACGCCGCGCCCACGCGGCGTGATGTCCGGGTGACGGGAGACGAGCAGCGGACAGGCTACGCCCAGGCCCCGAGGCCGCGATACGTCGCGGTTGGGGAATGATGACGCCCGCACGAATGTTTCGTCCCGGGTGCGTCCGGCACCGGGACCGCCGGTACAGCCGACCCGCGCCCGTCCCGTACACCGCCCGAACTTCCCGCGTCCCGACGCGCCGTCGCGGCCCGACACCGCGCGCCGTCCCCGGGCCCCCGATCCGGAAGGCTGGAGAGCAAGTGAAGGTCGAGATCTACAGCGATATCGCGTGCCCGTGGTGCTACGTCGGCAAGCGGCGCTTCGAGCGCGCGTTGGCCGTGTTCCCCGGCGGCGAGGACGTCGAGGTCACGTACCGCCCGTACGAACTGGACCCGAGCACGCCCACGACACCGGCCCCGCTGCGCGAGCGGCTGGCGAAGAAGTTCGGCGCGGCCAACCTGGACACGATGAACGCCCGGCTCGCCGAGATCGGCGCGGGCGAGGGCATCACCTTCGACTTCGCCAACGCACTGGCCGTGAACACGCTGACCGCGCACCGGCTGTTGCGGCTCGCGCTGACCGAGTACGGCCCGGCGGCCCAGGCCGCGCTCAAGGACCGGTTGCTCGCCGCGTACTTCACCGAGGGCGAGAACGTCGCCGACCACGCCCGCCTGACCGAGTTCGCGGTCGAGGCCGGCCTGGATCGTGATCGGGTGCTCGCCTACCTGGCCTCCGACGAGGGTGTCGCCGAGGTGCGGCGGGAGATCGACGAGGCGCGGGAGATCGGCGTCACAGCGGTGCCGACGTTCGTCTTCGAGGGCACGTGGGCGGTGCAGGGCGCGGAGGAGTCCGCCACCTTCCTCCGGGTGCTGGGGCAGGTGCGGGAGGGGATGCGCGAGCGCGACGGCTCGTCGTCCGCCCCGGAGCCGGCCGCCGCCGACGCGTGCGCCGACGGCTCCTGCGCGGTGTGAGCACGCTGGGGGAACGGGCCGAGACGCCGTCCGTCGCGCGGCTGCGTCGCGCACGGTTCGCGGCCCTGTTCGTCTTCTTCGCGTTCAGCGCCGCGGTGGCCGACTTCCTGGCCCGGATCCCCCAGTTCAAGGAGGATCTGGACCTGGACGACGCCCAGTTGGGCCTGGCCCTGCTCGGCTCGCCGGTGGGCGCGCTGGTGGCGGTGCAACTCGCGGGCACCGCCGCCGGGCGCTGGGGCAGCAGACGCGTCGCCCGGGTGTCGGTGATCGGCGGCTGCCTGTCCCTGCTGCTGCCGGCGTTCGCTTGGGACCTGCCCTCACTCGCGGTCGGGCTGCTGGTCCTGGGTGGCCTGATGGGCTTCACCGACGTCGCGGCCAACGCCCAGGGCGTGGCGATCGAACAGCGGTTGCGCCGCCCGATCATGAACAGCCTGCACGGCGGCTACAGCCTGGGCGGCCTGTTCGGGGCCCTGATCGGCTCCGGCGCGGCGGCGCTCGGCATCACCCCCAGGGTGCACCTGTCGATCATGGCCGGCGTACTGGCGGTCGCGGTGTGGGCGGGGTCGCGGGCACTTCTGGGTCCCGTGGACGACCCCCATGTCCGCGAGCCGGTACGCGCGCCGGAGACCACCGCCGACGCGGACCGCGCACCCGCCCGGGCCGAAGGCGGCCTGGGCCGACTGCTCGCGGGCTACCGCGCGGTGGTCCTGCTCGCGCTGATCGGCCTGTGCTCCTTCGTCGGCGAGGGCGCCGTCGCCGACTGGAGCGGGGTGCACCTGCGCGAAACGCTGGACAGTTCGGCGGGCGTCGCCGGCCTCGGCTTCGCGGGCATGTCCGTGGCCATGGCGGCCGGCCGCTTCGCGGGCGACCACGTGGTGGAACGCTTCGGCCCGGTGCGCGTGTTGCGCGTGGGCGCGCTGATCGCCGCGGTGGGCATGACGATCGCGCTGGTCACCCCCTGGCCGGCGATATCGGTGCTCGGCTTCACCCTGTTCGGCGTCGGCGTGGCCCCGGTCGCCCCGGTGACGTTCAGCGCGGCCGGCAACACCCCCGGGGTTCCGGCGGCATGGGCCATCTCCCGGGTGACCGGCATCGCGTACATCGGCCTGCTGGCCGGCCCTCCGGTGATCGGCTTCATCGCCCACCACACCAGCCTGACCACGGCCCTGGCCATCCCGGCGGTACTCGTGGCCGTCATCGCCCTCACCGCGGGAGCGGTCCGCCGCTGAACGGGAGTTCGGCGCCGAACCGGGGCAAGTCATGCCCGAACGGGACAGGTTCGGCGCCGAATCGCCGTCGGCCGGGCGGCGATCCGGGGCCGGGCCGGCGTGCCTCGCGCGGCCCCGGCGCAACACGACCGACTGTCATGGAACTTGATCGATGTGGGCACAGGTCGACTAATGGCCGGGGGCGCGGCCAACCAGCGCTCTCGGACCACCCGACAGCCGACCCACGTCTCCACCCGACATGTGACTCTCCCAACCCGTCACGCCATCAAATCCACCCGGGCGACTTCCGGCGACCCTCGCCACGCCACCCCACCCGACCTCCGGATAAACGGAGCGCAACGATCCGGTATATCCCAACGAATGGTTGGCAAACGGGCATCACTTCCCGGGTGTAGAAATCAGGATATAGACCTGCGACAACCGACGCCCGACCCCAAATCGTTCGATATCGTGACCCGTGTTGCCATGCCGCACAATCCGCTTTGCTTCGCATAGTTAACTTACGCGTGTCAACATTCGGCACCGTATGCGGCTCGGCGTGCGTATTACCCACCGGCAACTGCGAGCACACGTGCGAATGCCGCTAGGCTCTGCCCGTCGTGCACGGAATAGGACGCGATCCGCGTCACCGAAAAGGCAAGACCGGAAAGTGCGAATCATCGGGAAAATGACGTACTTGACAAGCGGAATAATTGACTCCGCATCCCTGGCTCTCTCCCCCGCCCCCTCCTCCCTCCGGGCGCCGATCGGGTGGTGGACAAACTGAACATCACTCGCAAACTCGTCCTGCTCGTCGCCGTGCCGCTCACCGTGATGGTGGGGTCGGCGGGCCTCGCCGTGTCCACCACGACCGGCGAAGCCCTGGACGCGAATCGCCTGCGCTCGCTGACCAAGGTGTCCGCCGAGGCGGGCGAACTCGCGCACCGGCTGCAGAGCGAACGCGCCGCGGCCACCGCAGTGTTGTGGCCCGACCCCGGCGCGCTGGCTGCGTACCACCAGCGCACCGCCGCGACGGACGAGAGCGCCGCGCGCTACCGCAAGCTGCGCAAGGACCTCGGCTCGATCCCGGGCAACACGAAGGAACGGTTGCGCAAGCTGGACGCGGGCCTGACCGACCTGGTGGCGCTGCGCAAACAGGTCCAGGAGCCCAAGGGCACCTCGCTGACCGCCGTCGTCTTCCGCTACCGCATCCTGATCGCCGCCACGCTCGACTACCGCGACAGCGTGGCCCAGGCAGGCGGCGCCGGCCCCGACAACTCGGACCGGCTGCGCGCGGCGGCGGCACTGTCGCACGCCACCGAATGGCTCGGCCAGCAACAGAGCGCGGTGCTGCGCGCGTTGGCCGCCAAGACGCTGTCGCCGGCTCAACAGCAGGACATCCTGACCACCCGCACCGGCTACGACGAGAGCGAGTCGTCGTTCGAGTCGCTCGCCGACGCCGACTGGATCCCCTGGCTGGAACAGGCCCAGACCGGGCCCGAGATCCAGGCCGTGCACCTCCTCGAGGACGCCGTCTCGCGGATCCGCGTGGACAGCTCCGTCTTCATCTCGCAGGTCGAGTGGACCAAGGCGACCAACGACCGCATCGCCAAGATGAGCGATGTGGAGCGCAAGGTCGACGCCTCCGTGCTGTCCTCGGTCACCGACGAGCGCGACTCCCGCCGCTGGTGGGCGATCGGCCAGGGTGGCGCGGTGCTGCTCGCACTGATCGCCGCCGTGCTGCTCGTGCTGCGCCTCGGCCGGCCGATGACCCGTGAGCTGGTGCGTCTGCGCGACACCGCGCACGACGTGGCCTACACCGGTCTGCCGGAAGCGGTCGCCAAGCTCCAGCAGGGTCGCTCCCTCGACGGCGCGACCGCCGAGGAGATGGCCGAACGCGCCGGCACCCCGATCGAGGTGCGCGGCAAGGACGAGATCGCCGAGGTCAGCTCGGCGTTCAACACCATGTTCACCGCCGCGGTCAAGATCGCCGCCGAACAGGCGGTCCTGCGCGCCGGTATCGCGACCGTGCTGGTCGCCCTCGCCCGCCGCAACCAGCGTCTGACCGACGGTCTGGTCAAGGTCCTGGACGAGGCCGAGGCACACGAGCAGGACCCGGACCGGCTCAAGCGGCTGTACTCGCTGGACCACCTGGTCCAGCGAATGGGTCGCAACAACACCAGTCTGCTCGTGCTCGGCGGCGAAGGCACCGCGCGCGTGCGCGAGGACGCCCTGCTCCTGGACGTGGCGCGCGCGGCGGTCGGCCGGATCGAACGGTTCACCCGGGTCGACCCCGGCGCGGTGGACCCGCGCATCCTGATCGCCGGTCGGGCCCGCGACGACGTCGCGCACCTGCTCGCCGAACTCATGGACAACGCGACCAAGTTCAGCCGCCCGGAGACCTGGGTGGTACTCCAGGCGAACCGGCGCGGCGACGGCGCGGTGCTGACGGTGACCGACAGTGGCGTGGGCATCACCCCCGAGCGACTGGCCGCCTTCAACGAACGCCTTTCCTCGCCGGCCCAGTTGGACGTGCACGCGGTGCGCACGATGGGTCTGACCGTGGCCGGGCACCTGGCCTCCCGCTACGGCATCACCATCACCCTGGCGCCCGGACCCCAGGGCGGCACGGTCGCCGAGGTGGATCTGCCCGAGACGATCGTGGTCTTCCGCGATCGCCCCGGCCGGCACCGCGCGGGCGCGCCGAAGAACGAGGCGCCGGCGCTGCCGAAGCCGACTCCCACGCGCGCGATCGACAGCGGCGTACGTGCCGGCGGTCACCCCGACCCCGGTCCGTTCGAGCCCGTGCAGAACGTGTTCACGCCGGTCAAGCCGCAACCGGTCAGCGACGCGAGCGCTCCGGGACCGCAGGTACCCGCGCCCTCGGGCCTGCGCTTCACCGGTTCCCGGCCGCCCGCTCCGGCGGCACCCACCCCGCCGACGCTCGCCCCGCCGATACGCACGCCGGCGAACCCGGCGGCACCGGCGAACCCGGGCACACCGGTCGGCCCGGCGAACCCGGCACTCCCGGGGACCCCGGCGACGCCGGACCGCTCCGCCGGACGCGGGGCCGAATCCCTGCCCCCGCGTTTGACTCCGGAACCCTCCGAGTCCGGCCGCACCACCAACAAGGGCCTGCCGCTGCGCGTACGCCGGGACACCCCGACCGTGCACCCCGGCACGCCCCCCGCGCCCGCCGCGCCGCTGGTCGGCTCGGCCGGGGCACCCGCCCGGGCGAACCCCACGACGCCGGACCGCCGAGACGCCCGCCAGGTGTCCGCGGCGATGTCGGCCTTCGCCCAGGGCATCGGGCACAGCCGGGCCCGACGCGCCCCCTCGCCCCGTCCCGACGGCGGCGAACCGGATCCCAAGGAGAGATCGTGACCCACCCCACCGCAGCCGATCTCAGCTGGCTGCTCAACGATTTCGCCACCCGGGTGCCCGATGTGCTGCACGCCGTCGCGGTCTCCGCGGACGGCCTCGTGGTGGCCAACACCAGCACGCTGCCGCAGGACCGCGCCGACCAGCTCGGCGCGGTCGCGTCCGGCCTGGTCAGCCTTCTGGCCGGTGCCGCACGGCTGTTCGGCACCGACCCGGTGGCCAGCAACCTGACCGAGATGAACGGTGCGTTCATGTTCTCAATGCAGGTCAGCGACGGTGCGTCGCTGCTCGTGCTGGCCTCGCGCGAGTGCGACATCGGCCAGGTCTCGTTCGAGATGGCCGAGCTGATCAACCAGGTCGGCCCGGCCCTGACCCCCGCGGCACGCGAGCGCTTCCTGCACGTGCAGCGCGGCGCGCTGAGCTGACCGACCCGCCCCCGCGTCCCTCCCGACGCGACCCATCCCACCGATCGACCGCTGTACCCGTCCGAACCCTGGAGCACGTCATGACCCCGGCAAGTCCCATATCCCGTCGCTCGTTCCGCGTCTCCGCCGCGGGACTGCTCGCCGGCGCGCTCGCGTTCACCGCCGCGTGCAGCGGCAGCGCGGCCGACGACAAGAAGGGCGGCTCGTCCTCGGGCACGCTCAAGATCGGCCTGACGATCCCGCTCACCGGTGTGTACGCGGCGCTCGGACCGGACCTGCAGAACGGCTTCCAGACCTACCTGGACCAGCACGGCGGCAAGCTGGGCGGGCACAAGGTCGAGCTCGTGATCACCGACGAGGGCGACGGTCCGCAGACCTCGGTGCCCTCGGTGACCAAGCTGATCAAGCAGGACAAGGTCACCGCGGTGGTGGGCCTGTCCAACGCCGCCACGGTGGCGGCCAACGTGGACCTCGTCAACGACAACAAGGTGCCGATGATCGGCGCCGTCGGCCGCCCCGGCGAGATCAAGCGGCAGGACTACGTCTGGCACACCAGCTACCTCTCCGAGGAGCCGGGTGTGGCGGCGGCGCCGTACATCAAGGAGGCCGTGCAGGGTCCGGTCTACGCGATCGGCCCGGAGTACCAGGGTGGGTTCGACCAGCTGCGCGGCTTCACCGAGACGTTCGACAAGCTCGGCGGCAAGCTGGCCAACCCGGACGGCAAGACCAAGTGGACGCCGTTCCCGGCGACCACCAACTTCCAGCCGTACTTCAACGAGATCAAGAACTCGGGCGCCAAGGCGGTCTACACGTTCTACGCGGGCACCGCCGCGGTGAACTTCGTCAAGCAGTACAAGCAGTCCGACATCAAGGACATCCCGCTGTACGCGGCGGGCTTCCTCACCGAGGGCGCGGTGCTCGGCGCCGAGGGCGACGCGGCCAAGGGCGTGTTCACCTCGCTCAACTACACGCCCACGCTGGACATCCCGGCCAACCGCTCGTTCGTCGCGGCCTACCAGGCGAAGTACAACACGCTGCCGACGATGATGTCGGCCACGATGTACGACGCGGCCGCCGTGCTGGACAAGGCGATCGCCGCCGCCGGCGACAAGGTCACCCCGGAGGCGGTCAACGCCCAGATCGCCAACACCGGCAAGGTGGACAGCCCGCGCGGTCCCTGGGAGTTCAACACCAAGTCGCACGCCCCGGTGCAGAAGTGGTACCTGCGTGAGGTCAAGCAGGACGGCACCGCGCTGAGCAACGTGATGGTCCGCGAACTCGGCACCCTGGGCTGACGGCGGATCGGGAGCGAAAGGGAGCGTGCCGTGGGCTGGTTCGACGACAATTTCATCCCGGCCCTGGACGGAGTGGCCTACGGGTTGCTGCTGTTCGTCGTGGCCGCGGGCCTGACTCTGGCCTTCGGTTCGGGCGGGGTCCTCAACCTCGCGCACGGCACGCTCTACGCGTTCGCCGCCTACACCGCCACCGAGGTCGCCGACGGCTCGTGGCTGGGCCTGGTACTGGCGGTGCTGGCGGGGATCGCGGCGGGCGCGGCCGGCGGCGGGGTGCTCGCGGTGATGACCGCGCCGATCGCCGGCAGAGGACACATGGCGCAGGCCATGTTGACCTTCGGCGTCGCCCTGGTCGGCGGCGACCTGCTGATGACCGTGTTCGGCAAGGAAGACCCGCAGGTCTCGGTGCCGAGCGCGCTGGAGAAGCCGGTATCGATCCTGGGCCACAACTACCCGGGCTACCGGCTGGCGTTCATCGTGGTCGCCGTCGCGCTCGGCGCGGGCGGCTGGTACGTGCTGGCCCGCACCCGGATCGGCGCGGCCGTGCGCGCGTCCGTGGACGACCCCGAGATGCTCGCGGCCGGCGGCATCTCGCCCGCCCGGGTGCGCTCGGGCGTACTGATCGCGGCCGGCGCGCTGGCCGGTCTCGCGGGCGGTCTGGGCGCGCCGATCATCGGCCCGTCCACGTCGGTGGCCAACACCGTGCTGTTGCAGTCCCTGCTGGTCGTGGTGATCGGCGGCCTCGGCTCGGTCGGCGGCGCGCTGCTCGCCGCGATCCTGGTCGGCGAGGTGCAGACCCTCGGGGTCACACTGATGCCCGACTTCGCGCCGTATCTGATGTACGCCACGATGGCCGTGATGCTGATCGCGCGTACCGCGCGCTTCGGCCCGACGGGGAGCCGAGTATGACCACCCTTGCAACGGCCGTCCTGCGCGCGCGGACCGCGCTGCACTCGCCGCGCGGGATCCTGGCCGGTCGCATCCTGGCCGCGGCGGCGATCGTGTGGCTGGTCGCGGCGCCGTACATGGTCGACCTGTTCACTATCATCCTGTTGTCCCAGGCACTGTCCCTGGGCCTGCTCGCGGTCAGCGTGGCGGTGCTCGGCGGCGGCGCCGGGCTGCCCTCGCTCGGCCAGGTCGCGCCGTACGCGGTCGGCGGATACACGGCGGCGATCCTGGCCGACCACGGCATGCGGATCGGCGTCGTCCACACCCTGGTGGCGGCCGCGGCGGGCGCCCTGTTCAACGCGCTCACCGCACCGATCGTGGTCCGCACACGCGGCGTCACAGTCCTGATGATCACGCTGGCCGTCGGCGAACTGGTGCGCACCGCCGCGGAGAAGTGGAAGTCGGTCACCGGCGGTACCGACGGCAAGTCCGGCATCCCGCCGATCGAGCCGTTCTGGGGCATGGGCGACCTCGTCGACGACGTGGACACCTACTGGTACGTACTGCTCACCACCCTCGTGGTGATCGCCCTCACCGCGCTCGTGCTGCGCTCGCCGGCCGGGCTGCTGCTCGACGGTGCGCGCGAGAACGAGACCCGGATGCGCGCGACGGGCCACCCGGTGACCGGCTATCTCACCGTCACCTACATCGGGGTCGGCGCCATCGCGGGTGTCGCGGGCGCCCTGTTGATCTCGATCCAGCGCTACATCTCCCCCTCGCACATCGGCTTCGACACGTCCTCGCTGGTGCTGCTCGCGGTGGTCATCGGCGGCGGCGCGTCGCTGGTGGGCGCGATGATCGGCGCGGCGCTGATCGTGTTCACCCGGGACTGGCTGTCCGGTCCGTGGCCGGGACACGGGCCGCTGCTGCTCGGCCTGCTGTTCCTGATCGCGGTGTACACGCTGCCGGGCGGGCTGGCCGGAGTGGTCGCGGGCGGGCCGCGCGCGGCCTGGCGAAGTCTGGCCAAGGCGATCCGGCCGGAGGGGAAGCCCGCGGAGGCGGACGAGCCGGCGGGGAGCCGGCCGGGCGCCGGCGAACCGGACGCGGGCAAGCCGGACCTCGCCAAGAAGGCGGCGGACGCGAGCGCCGAAGCCGCCCCCGGCCCCGACGCGTTGCTCACCATCACCGGTCTGACCCGGCGCTACGGCGCGCTGGCCGCGGTGGACGGTCTCGACCTGACCGTGCGTCGCGGCGCCCGGCACGCGCTGCTCGGTCCCAACGGCGCGGGCAAGTCGACCGTGCTGGCGATGATCGCGGGCGCGAACCCGGTCACCTCGGGCAGCATCGTCTTCGACGGTCGCGACATCACCGACCTGGCCCCGGCCCGGCGCTCCCGCCTGGGCATCGCCCGCGCGTTCCAACAGCCCGCGGTGGTGCCCTCGTTGTCGGTCCTGGACAACGTGACGCTGGCCGCCTGGCGGCACGCCCGACGCGGCGGCATCGCGTGGCGCCCGGCCCGCTACCGCGCCCTCGCGGGCGAGGCGGCGAGCCATCTGGAGACGGTCGGCCTGACCGCGCGCGCCGACGAGATCGCCGGCGAACTCTCGCACGGCTCCCGCCGGTTGCTGGACATCGCGATGGCGCTCGCGGGGCATCCGAAGCTGCTGCTCCTGGACGAGCCGGCCGCGGGTCTGACCGACACCGACATCGAGTTGCTGGCCGACGTGCTCAAGGCACTGCCCGCCGAGGTGACCATGGTCCTGGTCGAGCACAACTTCGCGCTGGTGCGTGAAGTCACCGACACCGTCACGGTGTTGGCCTCTGGGCAACTGCTCGCCACCGGCACGCCGGACGAGATCGCCGAGGACCGGGCGGTGCGCGACACCTATCTGGGCGCGTCCGAGCCCGAGCACCAGGAAGTGGGCTGACATCGTGCTGGAGATCGGCGAACTGACGGCGGGTTACCAGGGCGGCTCGGTGCTGCACGGGGTCGACCTGAGCGTGCCCGAGGGCACCGTGCACGCGCTCCTGGGCGCCAACGGGGCGGGCAAGTCCACCCTGATCCATACCGTCGCGGGCCTGCTCAAGCCCTCCGGCGGAAAGGTCGAACTGGCCGGCGTCGACCTCACCGGGCGCCCGGCACACCGGGTCTCGCACGCGGGCATCGGCCTGGTGCCGCAGGGCCGGCGGGTGTTCGCGAGCCTGACCGTGGCCGAGCATCTGCGCCTCGCCCACCGCAAGCACGCCGCGTGGACGCCCGCGCGGGTGTTGGAACTGCTGCCGCGACTGGGCGAGCGGGCCGGCAACCGCGGCTCGCAACTCTCCGGCGGGGAACAGCAGATGCTGGCCATCGCCCGGGCACTGCTCGGTGGTCCGCGGCTGATCCTGCTCGACGAGCCGACGGAGGGCCTGTCCCCCGTGATCGCCGAGCAGATCCGGCAACTGATCACCACCCTCGCCGGCGAGGGCCTGACGATCCTGATCGCGGCGCCGCAACTGGGCTTCGTACAGGGCATCGCGGACCGGCTGACCGTGCTGTCCACGGGCCGGGTCACCGCCCGGATGACCGCCGCCGAGGCGGCGGCCGACCCGGAGCCGATCCTCGCCGCGCTGGCCCCGGGTGTGGCCCACGTGGGCTGAACCACATCGCGCCGGTCGGGATCACCCCGACCGGCGCCCAGCCCCCTGTCTCACAGGTCCACGCGTCGGATCTCCAGCGTGGTCCAGGCACCCACGTGCACCCGGTCGCCGTCCTTCAGGTGCACCGGGTCGCGACGGACCCGGTCGTAACCGGAGTTGATGGTGGTGCCGTTGGCCGCGCCGAGGTCCATCACCTCCCACGTCCCGTCTCCGCAGCGCAGAAGCATCGCATGCCGACGCGATACGCCCGGGTCGTTGATCGCAATCTCGGGCGGAGCGGAAGTGGTACCGGCGACGCGCCGGCCGATCCGCATCGACTCGCCGGTCAACTCCAGCGTCCACGGCTCCTGTTCGTGCGGGAAGTGCATGTTGTGCGCGTCCGGGCCGTCCCATTCGAGCACCCGCAGGAAGTAGTCGTGATCGGGCACGACCCGCACGGTCCACAGGGTGCGGGTGGCTATCGATGGCCGCTCGCCCGGCTCGTCGTCCGGCTCCGTGGGCGCCACGTTCACGATGGGCTCGTCGACGATCACCGTCGAGGGGTTCTCGTGCCCGCAGCCCTCACAGAACTGGTCGTCGGGCGTGTACTCGGTGGCACAGATCCGACAGATCAGCGTTCCCGGGGGCGGCTGTTCGGCGCGCCAGTCACCGCCGCCGGGCCGCTGCGGATCCTCCGCGACGGTCATGGTGCGCCCGCACTCGTCGCAGTAGTCCGCGGCGGTGGACTGATGGCCGACCGGACAGATGTGCATGAGCGGACCTCCTTCCTGTTCCCCTACCCGACCCGACATTGCCGAGCGGCGACGCTCAGTCCCTGGTGGGCGGTCCGACGCGGGCGGTCTTGTGCGACTCGACGTCGATGATCATCATGCCCTCCTCGTCGTTGCGCAGCCGGCTGGTGCCGTCGGCCTCGACCTCGACGACCCGGCGGAGCAGCTTCGCGGTGTGCTCGTCGCCCGCCTCGTCGGCCAGTTCGAGCGCCTGGACCAGGCGTGCGGTCGCGGTGGTCTCGTCCCCCTTCCCGCGCGCCTCCAAGCCTTCCTGGACGGCCTTGGCCAGTTTCTCCCGGCCGGTGACCTTGGCGACCTCGGAGTTGATCCGGGTGGACAGTTCCTCGTCGTCGGTCCACTGCGCGAAGACGCCGGCCTTGGCCAGTTCCAGGCCGCCCGAGCCGTCCGGCAGGACCACCGAGACCTGGCACGGTCGGCGCTTGCCGCCCGGGTTGACCTCGTCCGGCTCGACCTCGAGGCAGATGTGGTAGTGCTTGCTCTCGCCGCCCCACGATCCGGTCGGGTAGTCACCGGCGTTCGGTCCGACGTCGGTACGCCGGTCGGTCAGGTCGTCGATCACCGGGTAGGTCTGCTTGACGTACTTCACCCGCGCGTTGTTGATCGTCCGCACGCGCAGGGCCACGTCCGCCACGGCCTTGCCCATCGCGTTCTCCATCATCCGGGTGAAGTCCGCGACCAGGTCGGCCGGTTCGCTCACCAGGCCGATGTCGCCGAGCAGCGCGTTGGAGATCTTGCGCACCTCGTCCACCCGCCAGTCCAGGCCGATGCCGCGGCAGTCGCAGACGAACACGCCCTCGCAGTAGGCGATCGCCTCGGCCAGGTCCTGCTCGCGCTCGCTCTCGTTCTTGCCGTCGGTGAGCAGGATCGCGTGCCGGATCGCGTCACGGTGCGGTTCGAGCAGCCGACGGGCCATCAGCAACCACTGGCCCATGGCGGTGCCGCCGCGCGCGCGGAGCTTGTCCACCTCGCGCTTGGCCTCCTTGCGGCTGCGGTCGTCGGCCGGTACCAGCACCTCGTCGAACGGGTAGACCATCGACGCCATGCCGGTCCCGGAGACCACCGCGAACAGCGTGCCGTCGCGCAGCGTGTCGATCGCCGCCTTGGTGGCCTGCTTGGCCGCCTTGAGCTTGCTGGAGGGGAAGTCCATCGAGCCCGAGGTGTCCACCATGATCACCTCGGCGCCGCGCCTGGCCGAGGCCAGACCCGTCGGCAGTCCGGAAGCCTTGATGTGCGCCACGGCGTGGACCTCGTGTCCACCCATCGGCAGGTAGGCGTTCTGGTTGATCTCGATGGTGAATTCGGGGGCGCCTGACATGAATCCGACTCCTTCGCGTCTCGGGTCAGTCGTGGAGGGGGCCGCGCGCGGCGTCCCCGGGCGGGAGGTACGGGATGAGGGCGACGGTGATGTTGTCCGCGCCGCCCTGGTCCAGGGCGAACCCGGTGAGCAACCGGGCCGCGGCCAACGGCTGTTCCAGCGCGTCCGGGAGAACCATCGCGGCCAGCGTCGGCGCCACCGAGAGGTAGTTCCACAACCCGTCGCTGCACAGCAGCAGCACACCGGGCCCGGAAGGGCGCACGCTGGTCACCCGGGGCCGCACCTCGCCGGCGTCGGCGCCGAGCCAGGACACGATCGCGTGCGCGCGCCGATCCGCGTACGCCTCGGCCTCGGTCATCGCGCCGAGCGCGATCATCCGGGTCGCCCACGAGTCGTCCTCGGTCAGCAGCGCGGAGGGGGTACGCCGGCCCTGCTCGTCGTCGGCCCCGTCCGACTCGCCGCCCACCCCGCGGGGCAGCGTGCTCGCGCCGGGCAGCGTGTCGTCGCCGTCCGCCGGGTCGTCGGCCCCGCTGCCCGGGTCGGCCAGCCAGTAGGCGCGGCTGTCGCCCACCCAGCCCACGGTGATCTCGCCGGGTGCCATGATCGCCGAGACCAGGGTGCACGCGGGCGCGTTGCCCTGGTCCTCGGTGCCGGGCATCCGGGCCACCGCGCTCGCGGCGGCGGCCACCCCGGCGCTGGTGGCCTTGGCCGGCGCGCATCCTTCGATCAGGGTGGCCGCCATCGTCGCGCACGCGGTCGCGGCCGCGGTCGCCGACGCCTCGTCGGGCCGCGGCGAGGAGGACACCCCGTCGCAGACCACCGCCACCACCCGCTTGCTGCCGTCCGGCATCTCGAACGCCCGCAGCGCCGCGGAGTCCTCGTTGCGCCGGTGGCGCAGGCCCCGGTTGCTCACCATCGCGACCAGGCCGCTCAGGTCGCTCTCCACGTGGTCGCGCGGGTTGAACGGCCGCCCGCACGCCTCGCACCAGCCGTCCGAGCCGATGGTGGCGGTGCCACAGGCGGAGCAAACCGGTCCGTGTCCGCTGGGCGTGGGTACCCGCCGCGGCGGCGGACGTTCGGCCACCGGGGTCGGGGGGATGTCCAGGTCGTAGCCGCACGACTCGCAGTAGCGGTCGTCGGCGTCGCCGGGCAGACCGCAGGACGGACACCCGTCGGGGACGGCCGTCGCGGGCGGCTCGGGCGGCGGGGCGGCCTCGCCCCCGTTCGGGGCGCCCCCGAGCCCGGTCGCGTCCAGTCGTCCATATCCAGCCACTTTGATCACACCCACGTCCACGGTCGCACTTCGTTCGCCCGGTCGACGAGCGCGATGCGCTCCGCATGCGTCGTCACATGCCGGGCCAGATCGCGGTAACACTTTTCCAGGGCGAACCGCAGAGGCTTTTCCTTCAACTCGCTGCCGAGCACCCTCGCGGTTCCATCCGCGCCCCCGACGCCCGAATTTCCCCCGTTCGCACCCGCCTTCACCCACTCCAGGGCCGTCTCCAACAACTCCACGGCGAGCCGGTCGTGCGCCTCGCCCTCCAGCCGCAGCGCACCGAGCCGATCGGACGCGGTGGTCAGGTCCGGCCCCAGCGGCTCGGCCGCGGCCCGACCGCTGATCCGGGTGCGCAACGCCGCGGTCTGCGCGGCGACGTGGTTGGCCGAGGTGTCCGGCACGCTCTCCAGGATGCGTACCGCGCCCGCCCGGTCGCCGGTCGCGAGCAGGCAGCGGGCCAGACCGAAGGCGGCCGAGACGTACGCGTGGTCGGTCGACCAGACGCCGCGATACTCGGCGGCGGCCTCCTGGTGACGGCCCATCAGCTCACGGCAGGCGCCCAGCGCGATCCGCGGCGCGGGCTCGCCGGGCAGCGCGCCCCGCACGCCGTCGAAGAACTCGTGGGCGCGCGGGAGATCGTGCTGGGACAGCGCGGCCAGCCCCTCGAACCAGGGCAGTCGCCAGTCGTCGGCGTCGATGTCGGCCAAAAACGCCCGAGCCCGCACCACGTCGCCCTGTTCGATGCACATCCGGACCAGGCGCAGCGTGCCCTCGGCCGAGGAGATGCCCGCGGCGGTGAGCGCGGAGAGCAGTTCGTCGGGGTCGGTGGTGGCGACCGTGGCCAGCAGGTTGGCGGCCGGGTCGAGGGGGTCGACCCGGGGCACCGGCAACGCGCCCGCGATCACCGCGGGATCGGGCGCGGGCGCGAGCAGGCCCGGTTCGGTATTGCGCGCGGCCACCTCGGCGTGCACCACCCGCGTCTCCGGCCCGAACAGGCCGGACACGCCCGGGCGCGGCTCGCCGGAGCGGATCGCGACCACCTCGCGCAGCACCGCGACGCACTGCTCGGCCATGTCCGCCGCGGAGGCGAAGCGCTGCTCCGGGTCGGGGTGTGTGGCCCGCAGCAACAGGCGGTGGTAGGACTCGAATTCGGTGAACAGCGGCACGTCGGCGGCGGGCGGCAGGGAGGCCTTGTACTTGCGGGTGTAGCCGGCGAAGTAGAAGCTGAGCACCGCCATCGTGCGACCGATGGTGAACAGGTCGGACTCCACCGACGGTTCGGCCCGCACGGTCTCGATCTCGGGTGCCTGGTAGCCGACCGTGCCGTAGGTGAACTTGCCCGGCCGGGCCAGGTCGGTGACCGCGCCGAGGTCGATCAGCTTGAGCTGGTCCTCGGTCTGGATCACGTTGTCCGGCTTGAAGTCGCAGTAGACCAGGTTCTGTTGGTGCAGGTAGCCGAACGCGGGGAGGATGTCGATCGCGTAGGCGAGGACCTGCTCGACCGGCAGCACGGCCTTCGGGTCGACCTCGCGCATCTGCTTGAGCCGGTCCATCAGCGACAGGCCGCCGACGTACTCCATCACCAGGTAGGTCTCGTCCTGGCCGGTGAGCGGGTCGGGGTGCTGCACGACGGTCTGGATGTGCACGATGTTGGCGTGCTGGATCTGGGTGAGGATGCGCTGTTCGGCCAGGGCCGCGGCACGCGAGTCGGGGTCGTCGCTGCCCAGCAGGCCCTTGAGTACGACCCACATGTTGTGCGCGGCGGTGTCCTGGGCGAGGTAGACCCAGCCGAAGCCGCCGCGGGCGAGGCAGCCGATGATCCGGTACTGGCCGACCATGTCGTCGCGCTGGAGCTTGGGCGCGAAGGAGAACGGCGTGCGGTCGCGCGGGCAGAAGCCGTTGGCCACCCCGGGTCGGCCGCCGCGCCCGCGCCCGACGGGCTGTTCGCACTTGCGGCAGAAGCGCTTCTCCTCCGGGATGACCGGATTGCGGGCCAGCGCGCTCTCGGGGTTGCGGCGCGGCACGTTCGGCATCTCGACCAGACCGCCGCCCAACCGCCGACTGGTCCCGGTGCTGCCGCGTCGCGAACTGCGCCCGGAGGCGCTGCGCGAGGAGGACGAACCGGCGGTGCCGGCCGTGCCGGACGTACCGGAGGTGCCCGCCGTCCCGGAGACCCCGGACCGCCCGGTCCTCGGGTCGGGTACCGGCGCGCCGGTCGGCAGCGGCTCGTTGCCGCAGGTGTCGCAGAAGCCGTCGTCGATCTCGCCCGGGCAAGGCGGGCGATTGCACTTGATCATCTCTGGTCCCCCTTGTCGTCCGGACGATCCTTGCGTTGCGCGG
Source organism: Embleya sp. NPDC020630 (assembly GCF_044334985.1). Taxonomy (NCBI): domain Bacteria; kingdom Bacillati; phylum Actinomycetota; class Actinomycetes; order Kitasatosporales; family Streptomycetaceae; genus Embleya; species Embleya sp. NPDC020630. Next base: position 118,773 of record NZ_JBIRUB010000005.1, on the reverse strand, counting down.
CGATGACCGCCTCCTGATAGCGGGTCACCACCCGTACCGCCACGTCGAGTTCACACGGCGCCCGCCACAACAGCTCCTTGGCGTGGTCGTACAGCGACTCGAGCACGGCCTCCTCGCCGTGCCCGCCGCGCGCGGCCATCGCCCGGTAGGACTGCACGAGGCCGCGCAGTTCGTCCCGCCGGGCCAGTGGCGCGTCGATGTGCCCGCGGGTGGCGGCCAGTCGGTCCCGGGCACCCTGCGCGTCGTTCTCCAGGGCGCTCAACTCGCGCGAGACGCGCACCCAGTCGCCCTGGGTGCCGAACCCGAAGACGCCGGTCAATCGTTCCCGCAGGGTGGCGGCGCGCAGCGGCACCTCCGGTACCCGCTTGTCGCTGATCCGGGTCAGCACATGCGCCCGCCGCCGGATCGTGTCGCCCTCCTGGTAGTCCAACTCCTCCAGCACGCCCCCGAGTCGCCGGACCCGCTCCTCGAAGCGGGCCCGGACGATGGTCAGGTGCCGCACTTCGTCGGCGATTCGGCGCAGTTCCGCGTCCAGGGCGTCGACGTCCACGCCGCCGATGCGCCGGTCGTCGCCGGTGGTCAGCGCCAGCGGGTCGCTCGCCACCAGGCTACGGGCCGTCTCCAGGCGGCGGCGGACCCCGTCCAGCGCGGCGGTCTGCTCCGGCATCGTGTCGGGACCGCCGAGTTCGGCGATCCCGGCCTCGGCGGCGGCGATGCCCGCGTCGACCCGATCCAGGGTGGGCACCAGGCGGGTCCAGACCGCGTCCGCGGCCTCCACGACCGCGGTCGCCTCGCTCCAGGCCGGCGCCATGTCGGCGACCAGTTCGCCCAGGCTCATCCGGTGTACGTGCATGGCCGGGTCGAGCAGGCCGCGCTGCCCGATCGGCACGTCGCGCGCGGCGAGTTCGGCGGATTGTCCGAGCAGCAGGAAGGACAGTTCCTCCAGCTCGGGCCGTTGCGGCCTGCCGCGCCGTCCGCGCAACGTCCGGGCCCGGTCCAGGACCGCGCCGTACGCCTCGCGGTGTCCCCACAGCAGCGCGATCGCCCGGCGGCCGACCTCCCAGCGCTCGGCGGTGCGGCCGGTCAGCGTGCCGCCTTCGAGCAGTTGCCGACCCGGGTGGCTCTCCAGCTCCATCAGGCCGGCGGTGATGCCGTCGTACTCGCCTTCGTGACGCACGATCAACTCGTCGATCTCGTCGCGACCGAGCACGCGGGGGGCTCGGTTCACGGTGCGTCCCGATATTCGGCCTCGGGCGGCGCGGGCGTGTCGGCCCCGAGCGAGGTGCCCAGATACTCCCGGTACAGCTCGCCCCAGCGTCCGTTGCGGCGCAGTTGTTCGAGCACCGCGTTGACGAACCGGACGAAGTCGCCGCGGTTCTTGGCGATCGCCATGCCGTACGGCTCGAAGGTGAGCTTGTCGCCGACCACGACGGTGAAGACGTGGTCCTGTGCCTGGAGTCCGGCCAGGATCGTGTCGTCGGTGGTGACCGCGTCGGCCCGGCCCTGCTGGAGCAGGACCAGGCAGCCCGCCCAGGTGTCGCCCTCGATCACGTTCACCTGCGGGGCCTGTCGGCGCAGCATGCCGATCGAGGTGGAGCCGGGCACCGAGCACACCCGCATGCCGCGCGGCAGGGCGGCCAGTCCGCCCGAGTAGTCGGCGCGGTCGGCGGTGCCGTCGCGTTGCACCAGCAGTCGCTGGCCGGCGCGGAAGTAGACGGAGGAGAACTCGACGCTCTGCCGACGCTCGCAGTTGATCGTCATGGTCTCCGCGACGATGTCCACGTCGCCGCGCGCGATCGCCACCGTGCGGTCCTCGTTGCGCACCACCCGGAACTGGATGCGGTTGGGGCCGGCGTCGCCGAAGATCGCCTTGGCCACCTCGCGGAGCAGGTCGATGTCGAAGCCCCGCAGCGTGTTGCTCCTGGGGTCGACGAAGCCGAACGGGAAGCTGCTCTGGTCGATGCCGGCGATCAGGAAGCCGCGTTTGCGTAGGGTGTCCATGGTGCTGCCGGCGGGCAGCGCGGTGGGGGCGGGCAGCGAGCCGGTGGGGCGCAGGCTGGCCAGCACGTTCGGGCAGGAGGTGTCCGGCCCCGGTGGGGCCTCGGCGGGTGCGCGCGGCGCGCCGGCGGGGGGCGCGGCCGGGCGGGCGTGGTCGCGCTCGGCCGACCCGGCGCCGCACCCGGCGACGGTCAGCGCGAGGGCGCACACCAGTGCGGGCAGGGCGATGCGGGTGCTCATGGCCGGTTGTACCTCCCGACCTCGCGACGGACGCCGTCCACGGTCGCGGCGGCGGCGATCAGGGCCAGGACGCCCATGCCGACGCCGAGGCCGCCGAGCGCGTCGCGGCCCTGGCGGACCGAGCGGGCGAAGTCGCCCTGGTCCTCGGTGACCGCGGCGGCCAGCGCCTCGTCGATCCGGGTGAAGGCCGTGCGCGACGCGCCGTCGGCCTTGGTCACCTTGGCGACGGCCTGTTCGAACTGGCCGTTGCCGTAGAGCGTGATGACGTCGTCGTGGGCCTTCTTCCAGTCGGCGGCGGCGGCCCGCGCGGCCTTGACCTTGGCGAGGGTGGTGGCGTCGGAGCGGGCGACCCGCTCGGCGGTGGCCAGCATTCCGGTCACCGCGGGTCGGCCGTCGCGCGCGTCGACGCCGACGAGCCTGCCCCACACCTCGTTGAAGTCGGCCTCGTACTGGCCGTTGTCGCTGCCGCGCATGACCAGGGTCAGGCTCTCGTCGCCGTGTGCCTGCAGGGTCAGGAAGCGGGCCTGGGCCAGCGTCTCGACCGGTCCCCAGCCGTCGCTGCGGCTGCGGTCGAGGTGGTCGCGCGAGTCGCCGGACGCCGCCCACAACCAGCCGATCGACACCAGTGTGGCCAGGCCCGCGATCAGCAGGCCGATGTTGATCCGGCGGTGGGTGCGCCGGGCGAAGAACCACAGCGCGCCGGCGCAGGCCGCGAGGGAGACCAGAAGCAGGGACAGCGGTGTCCACGGGGTCGAGGTCGCGTCGTGGTGGTCGCCCGCGAGGCGCTTTTCGGCGATGTCGTGCAGGGCGGTGGCGGCGGGCAGGATCTTGGCCCGCATCACGTTCTTGGAGGCCGAGCGCAGGTAGGCGGCGCCGACGGTGTTGCCCTGCCGGGTCTCCGCCCGGGCCCGCTCGACCAGGCGCGCGTATTCGGGCAACTGCACGCCGATGACCGCGAGTTTGTCGGCCACCTCGCCGGAGGCGCCCGCGGCGGTGGCCTCGATCAGCTTGCGCGACGCGGTCTCGATCGCCTGCTGGTAGCGCTCGCGCACGTCCGCCGATTCGACGCCGCCTTCGAGCAGTCCGGCCGCCGCGGTCGCGTCGGCGTCGGCGAGGGCCCGGTATATGTCCTGGGTCTTGACCCCGAGCGGTTCGCTGCCGGTGGCCACCGCCTTGGCCGCCTCGGCGCGCCGGCCCACCTCGAGGACCGCGAACAGTCCGGCGAGCAGGCTGATCAGGACCAGGGCCACGCCCGTGACGAGCATCAGCCCCGGGGTGGTGTTGCCGACCCGAATCAGCCGGCCCACGGATATCCGGCGGGGTCGGAACGCACGGGGGGAACGGCCCGCCGCCCGTGCGGGCGTCCCCGGACCCGGTGCTTGCGAAATCGGAACGGCTGCCGCCAACGCCTTGCCTCCCCCACTGTCGCGTGTGCCCCCTGCCGGTCGACCCGACACACCCTGCCGTCTTCGTCGAACGCCGAACATCGACCGCCGAGGTGCCCGGTGAACGCCGTCACCCAGAAGTTATCGCGAGCGTGTCACGGCTCCCGATGGTCTTCCCTCGTTCTCCCCACAAGACCCCTCAGGGCCAGGACACTACCGCTGCCGGCGGCCCACGTGAGCGCGAGACCGGTTCCGATCAGCCGGGCGGCCGGGCGGCGGATCAGCCCGCTGCCGGCGGTGCCGGCGGCGTGTGCGCGCGATGCCGGCGCCCCGGGCGACGCTGGGTTCCATACGCGGCGAGCCCCGTCGATCCGTCGACGAGCGCCCGCCGGACGCAAGCAACGGACACCTACGGGGAGCAACCCATGACATACGCGATCGAGACCGAGGGCTTGGTCAAGCGGTACGGCGAAACCACCGCGCTGGCCGGGATCGATCTGCGGTCCGAGGCGGGCACCGTGCTGGGCCTGCTCGGCCCCAACGGCGCGGGCAAGACCACGATGGTGCGGGCGCTGGCCACGTTGATCAAACCGGACGCCGGCATCGCCCGGGTCGGCGGGTTCGACACGGTGCGCCAGGCGCACGAGGTACGCCGGCTGATCGGGCTGACCGGGCAGTACGCGTCGGTGGACGAGGAGATGACCGGGTTCGAGAACCTGCTGCTGCTCGGCCGACTGCTCGACCTGCCCCGTGCCGAGGCCAAGGCACGGGCGCGCGAACTGCTCGCCCGGTTCGACCTGACCGAGGCGGGCGGGCGCAGCCCCGACACGTATTCGGGCGGTATGCGGCGCCGCCTCGACCTGGCCGCCTCGCTGGTCGGGCGCCCGTCCTTCCTCTACCTGGACGAGCCGACCACCGGCCTGGACCCGCGCAGCCGCGGCGACGTGTGGCAGATGATCCGCGACCTGGTCCGCGACGAGGGCGTGACCGTGCTGCTGACCACGCAGTATCTGGACGAGGCCGATCACCTGGCGAACGACATCGTGGTGATCGACCACGGCCGGGTGATCGCGAGCGGCACCTCCGACGAGCTCAAGGCGCAGATCGGCGGCCGGAGTCTGGAGGTGCGCCCGGTCGACCCGAGTCGACTGCCCGACGTGGTCGAGCTGTTGCGCGAACTCGCCGGCCGGGAGCCGTTCGTGGAGCACGAGCGCGGTCAGGTCACCGTCGCGGTGAGCGACGAGGACGTGCTGCCGGTGGTGGTGCGTCGGCTCGACGAGGCGGGCATCCGGGTCAACGAGTTCACCCTGCAACTGCCCAGTCTGGACGAGGTGTTCCTGACCATCACCGGGCACCGCAGCCAGGACTCGGGCGAGCGGGACGACGGCGCGGACCCGAAGAGGAAGGCCGCGTGAACCGACTCCCGGACCGTTACGGCACACGTGTGATGCCGATGCTCGCCCTGCTCCTCACGATCGTCTCCCACCTGGCCCTCATCCCTGGAGCCTCCCGATGACCACGACCACCGTCCGCCCGGCCGACAAGAGCGCCGCCCCGCCTCCCGCCCACGGCACGCCCGGGGCACATCGCAACGACCCGAGCGCCGTGGTGCGGCACACGCTCACCCTCACCTGGCGCAGCCTGGTGAAGTTGAAGAAGCAGAGCGAGCAGCTGATCGACCTGACGCTGCAGCCGATCCTGTTCATCGTGATGTTCGTGTACCTGTTCGGCGGCGCGATCGAGGGCAGCACGCACGACTATCTGCAGTTCGTACTGCCCGGCATCATGGTGCAGACCGTGGTGTTCGCGTCGGTGGGCACCGGTGTCGGGTTGTGCACCGACATGTCCACGGGTGTGTTCGACCGGTTCCGCAGCCTGCCGATATCGCGTCTCGCGCCGCTCGCGGGCACCGTGCTCGGCGACGTGTTGCGCTTCCTCGTCGCCATCACGTCGGTGTTCGTGTTCGGCACCATCATCGGCTTCCGGTTCCAGACCAATGTGCTCGCGGTGGCCGCCGCGGTCGGTCTGGTCCTGGTTTTCGCGTTCGCGTTCTGCTGGGTCGTGGCGCTGCTCGGGGTGAGCATGAAGCAGCCGCGCACCGTGCAGGGCGTCTCGTTCCTGATGATGTTTCCGCTGACCTTCGGCTCGAACCTGTTCGCCAAGACCTCGACCATGCCGGGCTGGTTGCAGGCGTGGGTGAAGGTCAATCCGGTCACCGCGGTCACCAATGCCTCGCGCGGGCTGTTGACCGGGGGCCCGGTGGCGCACCACGCGATCGTGGCGCTGCTGTGGGCGCTGGGTCTGATGCTGGTGTTCATTCCGCTGACGGTGCGTCAGTACAACCGGCGGGCCTGACTTACCGCTCGTGGCTCGACCACCCGTCGCCCGCCACCCACAACGGTGGCGGCGCGACGGGCAGGTCGGCCGTCACCAGGGAGATCACCTCTTCCCGGGTCATCGCCGTGCCGATGGCCCGGGCCCGGTCGTACTCCTCGACGCTCATCCGCTCCAGGATCCGCCCGGCCACCCGGTCCGCGTCGACGTCGCCCAGGTCGGGATGGCCGCGCACCACCTGTGCCCCGCCGAGCAGGATCGCGGCCTGCTCCGGATCGCCGGAGAGCAGCGCCAGCGCGGAGAATCCCTCGACGCAGCCCGCCAGGATCGGCATGTCCTGGCTCTCCAACGCGAACGGCAGCCCGGTCCGCAGGTCGGCGCGCGCCGCCGCCACGTCGCCTCGCGCAAAGGCCACGTGCGCCCGGCCGACGTACAGGCTGCAGATGAACTGCGGCGGCAACTGCCGCAGTCGCGGCGCCGGTGGCAGCGCCGCGATGACCTCGTCGTAGCGTTCTCCCGCCTCGTCGAAGTCCCCTACGAAGCGGGCGAGTTCGGCCAGACCCAGGGTGGTGCCCAGCCCGGTGGTGAGCGAGGCGCCGGGCGCGCCCGGCCGACGCGAGATGTCCTCCATCACCTGCCGGGCGAGGGCGATGTCGCCGGCCCGCGCGTGGATCATCCCGCGACGCACCATCAGTTGCGGGATCTCGTCCTCGGCCTGGAGCGCGCCCAGCAGGCCCAGCGCCTCGTCCACGGCGGCCAGCGCCGCGTCGTGGTCGGCCATGTACATCAACAGTTCGGCCAGTCCCGAGATCGCCGAGGCCCGGCCCCAGCGGTCCCCGATCGCCGCGAACCGATCCCGGGCGTCGGTCAGGAAGGTCACCGCCTCCTTGGGGCTGCCCAGGTTGACCGCGAAGTGTCCGCGCATGAGCCGGGCCATGGCCTGGACCCACGGGTCGTCGATCTCGTCCGCGTCCTGCAGCGCGGCCCGCAGGGCCGCCTGGTCGGTGCGGATGACGGACGCCAACAGCTCCATGAAAACCGGCAGTTCGGGCACCTCGTCGGGTTCGAGCCGACGGGTGATCAGCCGGGCCTTGGCGTAGGAGCGCAGCGCGTTGCCCCGCTCTCCCGCGGAGAACGAGTGCAGCGCGTGGAAGGCCAGCGCGGCGGCCCGGCGGGCCCGCGGCACGGGGCCGGGCAGAGCGAGCGCCTCGTGGCCCCAGGAGTACGCCTCGGCGTGGGTGCCGCGCATCGCCCAGTACCAGGAGAGCGCGTCGACCAACCGGGTCGCCAGCCAGGCGTCGCCGTGGTCGACGGCGTAGCGCAGCAGGAGCGCGAGGTTGTCGTGCTCGGAGGTGATCCGGTTGATCGCCTCGATCTGTCCCGGGCCGCGCAGCCGGGCGCCGGCCGCCTCGACGTAGTCGATGAACCAGCGCGCGTGCCGCTCGGAGGTCGCCTCGGTCTCGCCCGCCTCGGCCAGTTTCTCGCTCGCGTACGCCTGGATGGTCTCCAGGAGCCGGTAGCGGGTCTCGGTGCTGCCGATCACGTCCACCAGCGACTTGTCCACCAGTCCGGCGAGCAGGTCGAGCACGTCGGCGGGGTCGAAGTCGTCGCCGGGCAGCACCGCCTCGGCGGCCTCCAGGGTGGTGCCGCCGGCGAACACCGACAACCGGCGCAGCGCGGTGCGTTCGCGCTCCTCCAGCAGGTCCCAGCTCCACTCGACCACCGCGCGCAGCGTCTGGTGGCGGGGCAGCGCGGTACGGCTGCCGCCGGTGAGCAGCCGGAAGCGGTCGTCGAGGCGGTGCGCGATCTGCGCGGGGGTGAGCGAGCGGGTGCGGGCGGCGGCCAGTTCGATGGCCAGCGGCTGGCCGTCGAGCCGGCGGCAGATCTCGCCGACCGCGCCGATCGTGTCGGCGTCGACGGCCAGGCCCGGCCGCACCGCGCGGGCCCGGTCGGCGAACAGCCGCACCGAGGCGTAGCCCAGCGCGTCGGCGGCGTCGACGCCGACCGGCGGCAGGGCCAGCGGGCCCAGCGGGTACAACATCTCGCCGTCGATGCCCAGCGGCTCGCGGCTGGTGGTGAGGATGCGCAGCGACGGCGCGCGGGCGAGCAGTCGGGCGGCGAAGCTCGCGGCGGCGGCGATCAGGTGCTCGCAGTTGTCCAGGATCAGCAGGCTGGGCGGCCCGGTGAACGCGTCGACGATCCGATCGACCAGGTCGCGCGCACCGGCCAGATGCGGGTCGAGCAGGCCCACCTCGCGGCGGCCCAGCGCCCCCAGGACCGCCTGCGGAACGTCCAACGGGTCGAGCACGGGGGCGAGTTCGACGAACCAGATGCCGCCGTCCACGCCCACGCCGCGGGTCGCGATCCGGCTGCCGGCCTCGGTGCTCAGCCGGGTCTTGCCCGCGCCGCCGGGGCCGACGACGGTGACCAGGCGCGATTGGCCGAGGAGCCGGTCGACCCGGTCCACCTCGTCCTCGCGGCCGACGAAGGTGGTCAGCCGGGCGGGCAGATTGCCCGGGGCCGGGCGGGCGGCGACCGGCGGCGCGGGTGCGGGCGACACGGCGGCGGCGGGCGCGGGCACCGGCGCGGGCCGCGAATCGCCACCGCGCAGCACGGCCAGATACGCGGCCTCCAGGTCGGGCGAGGGGTCGATGCCCAGCTCGTCCGCCAGCCGCTCGCGCAGGTCCTGATACAGCGTCAGCGCGTCCGCCCGGCGGCCCTCCTCGTGCAGCGTGCGGATCAACAGGCCGTACAGCCGCTCGCGCAGCGGATGCTCGCGGGTGAGCTGCTCCAACTCGGCGGCCAACCCCTGGCTGCGGCCCAGGATCAGCTGCGCCTGGACCCGGTCCTCGATCGCGCCCAACCGCTGCTCGGCCAGCCGCGCCGCGGGTCCCAGCGCGAAGCTCGCGTCGGCGGCGTCGACCAGGGCCGGCCCGCGCCACATCGCGAGCGCGCGCGTGAGCGTCTGGGCCGCGCCGGCCGGGTCGCGCTCGTCGAGTTGCCGACGTCCGCGCACCGCCAGTTCGGCGAACACGTGCGCGTCCAAGTCGTCGGGGCGGATGTCGAGCCGATAGCCGGCCGGCCCCGAGTCGAGCCCGACGGGCAGTTGCCGGCGCAGTCGGGAGATCAGCGACTGCAACGCGTTTCCCGCGCCGGAAGGGGGGTCCTCACCCCACACGGCCGTGATCAACCGGTCGGCGGAGACCGGTCTGCCGGGGTCGAGGGACAGGCGGATCAGCAGCGCGCGCAGGCGCGCGCCGCCGATCGTCACGGATCGACCGTCGTCGTCCCACGCCTGGAGCGGGCCAAGCACCGAGATGTACACCCCACCACTCTTCCACCCCGACGGGTCGCCCGGGGGTGTCGGCCGGTGGCGCGCGGAGCGCGGTGGGGGTCGGCGACGGGGAGTTGCGCATTGGGAGCGCCCCGGGGCACGGGAACCCGGGACGATCATCTGGAGAATTCACTCGTTCGTGGGATTAATTCCCACTCGTGGGAGTGAGCGCCCCGAACAAATCAACCGTTCGGTATCGGATCGGATCCGACTCAGGCGCCGATACGACCGATAAACGTTTGCCACGCACCGGATTCCAGTTCGAGGACCGGACCGGCGGCAACTTTCGAGTCGCGCACCAGGACGGCGTCGGTGTCGGGGGCCGTCTCGACGCAATTGCTGGTGGCTCCGCTGTAGGTGCTGCGCCGCCAGGCGTGGCCGGTCGCAACCTCGTGACCTGCGACTTTGCCACCGGAGTGGGAATCGATCGCAGCCTCTTGGGAAACGGACGGGAAATGCGATCCCTGCTTTGTGTTGCTCAAGACAATTCCTTTGCTGTGAGCTCGATCATGGACAAGGATTCACCGTACGACAGTGCGGTGGCGCGGATGTCCTCAAACATCCGCTCATAGACACTGACGTGTTCGGGCTCCTCGAGATAGAGGCTACTCGTATGCGTGTCGAGGACGACCACATCCAGATCGGAAAGTTCGGGGAATCCGATGATCGCGAATGAACCCTCGATCGCGGGGTGTGCGCCGGCGGCGAACGGAAGGATCTGCAACCGCACGTGCGGCCGGGCCGCGGCGGCCATCAGATGCTCCAGTTGGGCCCGCATCGTCTCCCGGCCGCCCACCACCGTGCGCAGCACCGACTCGGAGATCACCACGCTGAGCCGAAACGTCGCCTCGCCCTGCGCGCCGACCCGGTCGAGCACCGCCTGCCGCTCCTGACGCACCCGCACCAGCATGTCCACCTCCTCGGCCGGCATGTCGTCGCGGACCGCCGCGATCACCGCCCGCACATAGTCGGGCGTCTGCAACAGGCCCGGAATGAGCGAGAGTTCGAATCCACGCATACCCGAAGCCTCGGCTTCCAGGCTGAGCAACTCGGCGTAGGAGCTGGGCAGGATCGACGAATAGCTGTGCCACCAGCCGCGCTTCTTGGCCTCGCGGGCCAGGGTGAGCAACGAATCCCGCTCCCGCTCGTCCGCGACCTCGTACAGGTCGAGGAGGATCCGCAGGTCCACCGGTCGTACCCCGCTGCGCCCCAACTCGATCCGACTGACCTTGGAATCCGAGCACTCCAGACGTACGGCGACGTCTTCGAGGCTCAGGCCGCGCGCTTCGCGCAACCGGCGCAGCTCGGTCCCGAGCCTGCGCTGCCGAACGGTCGGATTGGGCGCCATGGCCACGCCGCACCTCCATGTACACGCTGTTGACGCACCGAACCGGAACGTCGGCGCGTCCGATCGGGGGACAGTGTGCCCTACTGGGCGTGGAAGTGTGGTTACTACCGGAATCTTCCCGTGCATCCAAGAGTGGGAGTTGCACACTCGTTGTCGGCCGGCACGCTCCATGCCGGTCATGACTTACTGTTGTCCACGGGTCGCTCTGGGTGCATGTTCCGGATCGTGCGACCCCCTGCCGCACGTCCGGAGGTCGACATGCCGGTGATGGCGGAGGACGTCCGTCACTATTGCGTTCAGCTGGCCGCCTCGGCACCGGCGGTGGGCCGTGCCCGCCGGACCACCGGCAAGGTTCTGCACGACTGGGGCCTGGCCGAATTGGTCGACGTGGCAGAGGTGTTGCTGACCGAACTGCTGACCAACGTGCTCGTGCACGTCGGTCCCGGCGCCTGGCACGCGCTCACCCTGCTGCACGACGGCGACCTGCTGCGGGTGGAGGTGCGCGACTCGTCGCCGCGCATGCCGATCGCCCGGGTCGGCGACTGGGACGAGGAATCGGGCCGGGGACTGCGGATGATCGACGGCCTGGCGCACGCGTGGGGCGCCGACCGACTCCCGCCGGGGAAGGTGGTGTGGTTCACCCTGCCCCACGCGCCGTAGCCGCGCACCGGCCGGGGCACGCTCAGCGGGCGGTCGATCCGGCGACCGCGAGCAGGCACTCCTCGGCGAAGGCCAACACCCGCAGGTGATAGGCGCGCGCGGCGTGGTGAAGGCTGATGTTGTGCCCCACGCCGCGCTGGGTGTACGTCTCCACCGTGCGCGCCCGGCGCAGCGACTCCCGTGCCAGAGCCGGTACTTCGGGTCCCGACGGGTGGGACCGCTCGAACTCGGCGACGGTCCAGTGCACCGCCGGCGTCACCCTCGCGAGCACGTCCGGCAGCGTGTTCGGGCTCTCCCGCACATCCACGAACTCGGCCATCGGCACCGGCGCCACCACCCGACCCGCCCGGGTCAACAGCGCGGGATCGTAGGACCCCGGCGGCCCGAAGAAGGCGTCCGGGGCGGCGCCTCCGGTCGAGGGCACGAAGTCGCCGTCGGTGGGGACGGCGGCGAACTCGGCGAGCCGGGCCGGGGTGTACCGCAGCGGCACGCCCGCGACGGCCAGGCCGAGCAGATCGTGGCCACGCTTGTCGGCGCCCATGCGCAGCGCCAGGACCGCGCCCATCGAGTGCGCGACGACGAACACGGGCAGGCGCGCCGGCGCGGCGGGGTCGGCGGGGTCGGGGTCGCCGCCGGGGACCTCTCCGGGATCGGGCGCCGCGTCGAGCGCCCCCGTCGTCAGTTCCTCGACGAGGGCGAACAGGGCCTCCGCCTGCGCGTCGAGTCCCTGACGGGCCCGGTCCAGGCCCGCGGACGCGCCGTACCCGGGGCGGTCGATCGCGAGCACGCTCCAGCCGAGCGCCGCGCCGAGCAGCAGGAGCGAGCCGTCGGGGGCGCCGTCGCGATGCCAGTAGGCGGCGCGGGAACCACCGCCGTGGATCGCCAGGAGCAACCCGCGCGGGCGGACGCCGGCCTCGGGTCGGGCGAGCAGACCCGACAGGGTCGTACCCGCGATGTCATAGCCAACGTTCTCGACCCGGCCGGGCATGGTGCTGACCTCCACGTGCGATTGCCCCCCGATGACACCACATCACCTCGCCGGACATTGACGGGGTATCACCCCCGACCAACAATGTAACGGTGTAACAGAGACGAGGTCGGAGTACGGACGCCCACCCGTCGCGGATATTCACCCCTACGGGACAACGGAGTCACCCATGAAGCACCAGGACGTGGTCGCCACCGGGCGGCGCATCATCGAGCACATCACCCGCCGCACGCTCGACCTCGGCGCGGCCCCCGTCGTCCTGGACGGCTCGGTCTTCACCGATCCGGTCCGGCACGCCCGCGAGCGCGAGGTGTTGTTCCGACGCACGCCGCAGGTGATCGGATGGGCGGGCGAGGTGGCCGAACCGGGCGACTTCATCGCGCGCGACGTGGACGGCGTGCCCGTCCTGGTCACCCGCGACCGGGACGGCGAGCTGCACGCGTTCCTGGACGCGTGCACCCACCGGGGGATGCGGGTCAGCCGGGACGCGCCCGAGACGGAGGGGTTGTCGGGGACCGGTTGCGGCAGCGCGCAGCGCTTCCGCTGCGGCTACCACGGATGGACGTTCGGCAACGGCGGCGAACTCACCGGCCTGCCGTCGCGTCCGCAGTTCCCGGGCATCGACCCGAAACGGTTCGGGCTGCGCCGGCTCCCGGTCGCGCTGTCCGCGGGCCTGGTCGTGGTCGGCCTGCGGCCGGAGGTCGAGGTGACCGGCGCGCTGGACGAACTGGCGGACGCCTACGCCGGTTTCCCCTACGACCGGACCCGAGCGGTGGTGAGCGAGCGGTTCGAACTCGACTGCAACTGGAAGCTCACCGTCGACGTCAACGTCGAGGCCTACCACGTACCGTTCCTGCACACCGCGACGATCGACGGCATCGTGCTCAACCACGGCATCGTCGACACGTGGGGACCGCACACCCGCTTCGCGGTGCCGATCGTCGGCTTCGAGCAGCTGGCCGAGGTGCCCGAGGAGTCCTGGCCCGCGCGGTTGCCGATGGTCAACGTGCAGACCGTGCTGCCCTCGACCGTGCTGATCGAGAGCCCGCTGAGCACCACGATGTTGCGGATCTACCCCGGCAATCGGCCGAACCGGTCGGTCGTGCACATGACCGAGGGCACCTGGGAGCCGCTCGGCGAGCAGAGCATCGCCACCGCCAGGGCCAACCACGAGACCAACAAGCGGGTACTGGTCACCGAGGACTTCCCGGGGGCCGAGTCCTGCCAGCGCGGGTTCGACGGGGGGCTGCCGACGATGGTCGTGGGCATGGGCGAGTCGGCGGTGGCGCACTGGCACCGGGTGTGGGACGACGCGCTCGTCACGGCCGGGAACTGACGGCTGGGGACGGGACGGGCGGACGGGGCGGCGGGCGGAGCACCGGACAGGGCGGGCGAGGCGGGAGTCCGGGCGCCGTCGGGTTATGATCGTCCCGCTCGCGAAACGCTGTGCGGTTCGCGAAGGAGGCGCCTTTGGCCGGGCGCCTCCTTTTCTTTTGCCCGAATCCCTCCTCTGTGCCCGAATCCCGTGCCGCCCCGAGCCCGCGCGGCGGGTGTGCGCGGCGCGGGCGCACGAACCGTTTCCGGATCGTTTTTCCCCGCTCTACCCGTGCCGTGCCGCAGGTCCTACTCTGCTCTCCAGCAAGCACGTCGACGGGTCCCGAAGGGGCGTGGGCGATGCCCGGGGTGCGCACGCTCGAAGAAGTGCTCGACCACGACGGCCCACTCGCCGAGGGGCCGTTACGCGAGGTCGCGGCGGGTATCGCCGACGCGCTGGCCCGAGTGCACGCGATCGGCCTCGTGCACGGCCGGCTCGGTGCGGACCAGGTCCTGCTCACCCCGTACGGCCCGCGCGTGACCGGGTTCGCTGGCCGCGCCGACACGGACGACGGCGGCGATCCGTCGGAGGACGTGTACGCCTTCGGAACCCTGATCACCCTGGCCGGCGGCGGTACGTCCTCCGGCGAACTCGGCCCGCTGCTGCGCCGCTGCCTCGACCCCGATCCCGGGCGGCGCCCGACGGCGGTGGACGTGGACCGGGTGCTCACCCCGAGGCCCGCCGTGCTGACGGTGCCCGCCGGGGTGGACGACAGTGCCGACGTACCGCAGGAGGCCCGCGCGCAGGAGCCGCCGACCGGGCGCGGGTTGACTCGTCGGCGCCTGCTCGTCGGGGGCGGCTTCGCGCTCACCGCGGCCACCGTGACCTCCGCCGGCGTCGCCTTCGCGCGCTATGCCGGGGGCGGTGGCTCGCGCCCCAGGACGCGGTGGCGGCGTTCGGTGGAGGGCCGGGTGACCACCCTTCAGGTCTTCGACAACGTCGCCTACTGCACCACGACGGACAACGTGGTGATGGCAGTCGGCACCGAGACCGGGGTCGCGCTGTGGACGGCGCGGACCGAGTCGATGGTCTGGTCCCAGCCGGTGGTCTCCGGCACCGCGATGTTCCTGGCCTGCGTGGCCGGACAGGTCACCGCGCTCGATCCGAGCACCGGCGAGCGGCTGTGGCAGCAGCACGCCGGCGACCAGATCCTCGGCGCGCCGGTGCTGTACGGCTCGTCCCTGGTGGTCGGCACCCGGGACGACCGGGTGGTGGGCATCGACATGACGCAGGGCGCGCAGAGTTGGCAGTGGAGCGAGGGCACACCACACGGCGGGGTGATGCCGGCCGTCTCGGAGACCGGCGGCGACTTCCTGTACCTGACCCACAGCGACGGTACGGTCGGCGCGATCCGCGACGATCGCCGGGAGCCGAGGTGGTCGACCCGGCTCGACTCGCCGATCGCCCGCCCGGCGCGCGCGATGGGCGATCTGGTCTACGTGGTGTCGGGCTTCACGCTGGTGGCGCTGAGCGTGTCGACCGGCGAGGTGCGGTGGCGTTTCCAGGGCGCCCCGGACATGACCGTCCCGGTGGTGACCGAGAACCTCGTCTACACCACCGACGTCGGCGCGCTGTACGCGCTCGACGCGCGCACCGGCCGGGAGCGCTGGCGGCAGCCCACCGGCGCGCGGGTGCCCAGTCCGGTGGCCCTGGTGAACGGGACCGCCTATGCCGGCGGCACCGACACGCTGTACGCGTTCGACCCGGTCACCGGCGGGCGGCACTGGCGGCACGGCTTGCCGACCTACCTGACCGCCGCCCCGGCGGGGGCCGGCAAGGTGCTGCTCCTGGGTACGGCCGGGTCCGAACTGGTCGCGCTGGAGACCTGATCCGCCCGGGTCGCGGCGGCGAGCGCGGCATGGGCGGCCGGCGCGTCGGCCGCGGTCACCGTGATCAGCCGGCCGCCTCCGACCAACGCGCACACCGCGCGTCCGGGGGCGCTCGACGCCGGTTCGGCCGGGGCGGGCAGGGTCAGCCGGGTGCCCACCACGGTCCCGCCGGCGGTGCCGGCCGGTCCCCGCCACCCCGGCGGCGCGGCGGGGCCGTATGCGCTCCGCTGACGCAGCACCGGCCGCCCGGCCACCACCGCGTCCCAATGCGAGAGCACGTCGCCGCAGGGTTCGCCGGCCCGGCCCAGGATCAGCGTCTCCTGGGCGAACAGACTTGCGTCCTCGGCGAGTTCGGCGTGCACGGCGGTGTGGAACGTGGCCCGCGCGGCGACCACGACCGGCTCGGGCGACCAGTCGAGGACGGCGCAGGCGGCGATCACCAGGTCGACCCGCTGCCGGGCCGGGGTGCCGTCGCCGATCAGCACCACCGCGGCGGCGGCGGTCCGGATCCGCAGCCGGGCGCCCGGCCCCACCTCGACCCGCACCGCCAGGTCGTCGCCGCCGATCGGGCCGGCCGCGCCGCCGACGAGGACCACCTCGGGGATCGGCCCGGGTACGGACACCTCGCGCGGCGCCAACGGCACCTGTCCGCGCAGTCGGGTCACCACCGAGCGGCCGTGCCGAACCTCCGCGCGGATCAGGGCGGACGCCCTCACCCGCCGACCGTGGCCGGGCGCGCCGCGGGGACGGGGGTGCCCGCCCGCCACGCGGCGATCTGGTCGAGCACCCACGCGGCGACCACGTCCGCGTCCGGGGTCTCGCGCAAGGACAGGAAGGCCACCGGGGTGCCGGGGCGCATCCGGGCCGCGTCCCGGTCCATCACCGCCAGGTCGGCGCCGATCTGCGGGGCGATGTCCGTCTTGTTGATCACCAGGAGGTCGGAACGGCTCACGCCGGGGCCGCCCTTGCGCGGGACCTTGTCGCCGCCGGACACGTCGATGACGAACATCTGTACGTCGGCCAGTCCCCGGCTGAACGTCATGGTCAGGTTGTCCCCGCCGGATTCGATCAGCACCAGGTCCAGGTCCGGATGCGCCGCCTCCAGGTCCTCGACCGCGTCCAGGTTGCCGCTGATGTCGTCGCGCACCGCGGTGTGCGGGCAACAGCCGGTCTGCACCGCGGCGATCCGATCCGCCGCCAACACCCCGGCCGCGCGCAGGAAGTCGGCGTCCTCGGTGGTGTAGATGTCGTTGGTGACGACGGCGAGCGAGAACCGCTCCGCGAGGACCCGGCACAGCGCGGCGACCAGCGCCGTCTTGCCGGACCCCACGGGACCGCCGACGCCGATCCGCAACGCGCGTGTGCCGGGCGCCGCGGGCTCCGGGCGTGTCGGGTGCGCCGACGGCCCGCCGTTGCCGGGTGTGTGGTCAAGATGCAAAGTGGACGACCTCCTCCTGGACGTGCAGTTCGTGGCAGACGTCCAGGCCCACGGCGGACCAGCAGGGCAGCCGGTCCCAGTCGCCGTCGGCGGAGACGGTGCGCGCCGCGTCGGCGGCCTCCTCCGCCACCTGGTCGCAGTGCCCGGCCATTTCGGCGAGCACCACGGTGACCGAGATCGGGTCGAGGGAGAGCAGTTTCACCGCGGCGGCCGCCGGTCCGTTGACCACGTTGGTGGCGGCCAGCACGGCCGCCTCGCGCGCGTCCAGCCGGGCCCGGGTGGCCGCGGCGCCGAGCACGATCGCGTGGTGCGGGGACACCCCGAGCGCAGTCCACGGCTCGGTGGGCCAGGCGGCCTTGACCACCCGGCGCAACGACCGGCCCTGCGCGCGCGAGGCGGCCCGGGCGGGCGCCGACGCGGTCCTGGCGTCGAGTTCGGCGTCGAGTTCGGCCCAGGGCCCGTGTTCGGGCAGCGTATAGGGGCCGGCGGTCAGCGCGGCGACGGCGGCGAAGGCCGCCTGTACCGCGCCGGTGGAGTAGAGCTTGCCGAGCAGGAATTCGGTGAGCGTGTCGAGATCGTGCACCTCGCCGCGCAGGACCGCGTTCTCCAGACCGCCGGAGTGCGCGTAGCCGCCGGCGGGCAACCGTGAATCCCCGAGCAGGAGCAGTCCAGCACCCATCAGTACCACCTCTTACTGGTCGTAACGTGTCGATGTCGGTCCCGGCCGGTCACCGCAGTCACAGTTCTCTCTCCTGACGGTGAGTCAGCTTTCCCTGACCCTCCGTCAAGAAGCAAGCGTGCGCAATCAGAAAAGGAAATAACGTTGGGCCATCGGCAGGGTTCCGGCCGGCGCGGCGACCACCTTCTCGCCGTCCACCCGGACGCAGAACGTCTCGGGATCGACCTCGATGCGCGGCATGGCGTCATTGAGCGGCATGGCCGACTTGCCCCGACCTCGCACGTCGCCGGTGGGCACGAGTCGACGATCGAGGTTCAGCCGTCCCGCGAGCCCGTCCTCCAGGGCCGCCGGCGCCACGAAGTGCACCGAAGTGGCCGCCGCGGTGCGCGCCGTAGCGCCGAACATCGGCCTGGGCAGCACGGGTTGCGGGGTCGGGATCGACGCGTTCGCGTCGCCCATCGCGGCCCACGCGATCGCCCCGCCCTTGACCACCAGATGCGGACGCACGCCGAAGAATCTCGGGTCCCACAACACCAGGTCGGCGAGCTTGCCGACGGCGACCGAGCCGACCTCGTCGTCGAGTCCGTGGGCGACCGCCGGGCAGATCGTATACTTGGCCACATACCGCCGGGCCCGCAGATTGTCCGCGGCCCCGTCGCCGGGCAGCGAACCGCGCCGGACCTTGTTCACGTGCGCGGTCTGCCAGGTGCGCAGCACGGTCTCGCCGACCCGGCCCATCGCCTGGCTGTCCGAGCCGATCATGGAGATGGCGCCGAGGTCGTGCAGCACGTCCTCGGCGGCGATGGTCGAGGGGCGGATCCGCGATTCGGCGAACGCCAGGTCCTCGGCGACGGCCGGGTTCAGGTGGTGGCAGACCATCAACATGTCGAGGTGCTCCTCGACCGTGTTGACGGTGTGCGGCCGGGTCGGATTGGTGGACGAGGGCAGGATGTTGGGCAGTCCCGCGACGGTGATGATGTCGGGCGCGTGTCCACCTCCGGCGCCCTCGGTGTGGTAGGCGTGGATGGTGCGCCCGCCGATCGCGGCCAGCGTGCCCTCCACGAAGCCGGTCTCGTTGAGCGTGTCGCTGTGCAGCGCGACCTGGATGCCGGCCGCGTCCGCCACGCGCAGCGCGGCGTCGATCACGGCCGGGGTCGAACCCCAGTCCTCGTGCAGCTTGAGCCCGCCCGCGCCGGCCCGGATCTGCTCCCACAGAGCCTCCTCGGACACGGTGTTGCCCTTGCCGAGAAGCACGAAGTTGATCGGTACGCCGTCCAACGCCTCCAGCATGCGGGCCAGATGCCACGCACCGGGCGTGACGGTGGTCGCCTTCGATCCCTCGGCAGGACCGGTCCCGCCGGCGACCATGGTGGTCACCCCGGCGGACAACGCCTCGGGAAACTGCGTCGGCGAGATCAGATGCACGTGGCAGTCCACGGCGCCGGCGGTCAGGATGCGCCCGTTGCCCGCGATGATCTCGGTGGACGGCCCGATCACCAGGTCGGGATGCACCCCGTCCATCGTGTCGGGGTTGCCGGCCTTGCCGATCCCGCACACGCGGCCGTCCCGGATGCCGACGTCGGCCTTGACGACGCCCCAGTGATCCAGGATCACCGCCCCGGTGACCACGGTATCGGGAGCCCCTTCGGCCCGAGTCCGAAGCGACTGCCCCATCGACTCCCGAATCACCTTCCCCCCACCGAAGATCACCTCGTCCCCGGCAGCCCCGAGCGGCCGAGTCAAATCCTCGGTCACCTCCACAAGCAGCTCGGTATCGGCCAGCCGAATGCGATCCCCGGTGGTGGGCCCGTACAGAAGCGCATACCGATGCCGATCGACGGCCGTCACCGAGAGCCCTCCCGATCCAACTCGCCCCCGCGACCGACCCGCAGCCCCGGCACCACGCGCGCCCCCGCGAGCGGCACCAACTCCACCTCGCGCCCGACACCCGGCTCGAACCGCACCGCGGTCCCGGCCGGCACATGCAACCGATGCCCCCAGGCCGCGTCCCGATCGAACTCCAACGCGTCGTTGGCCGCCGGAAAATGCAGATGCGACCCCACCTGCACGGGCCGATCCCCGGCGTTCAGCACCATCAACGTCACCACGGCCCGCCCGGGATTGAGCACAATCTCCCCCGAGCCCAGCAAAACCTCACCAGGCACCACGGCCGCCAACGACCGCCGAGCCCTACCCCCACTCACGGAATCGGCCGATGCACGGTGACCAACTTCGTCCCGTCCGGAAAGGTCGCCTCCACCTGCACCTCGGCCACCAACTCCGGAACCCCGTCCATCACATCGTCCCGCCCAAGCACATGCCGCCCGGCCTCCTGAAGGTCCGCCACAGACCGCCCGTCCCGAGCCCCTTCAAGCAAAAACGAAGCCAACACCGCAGTGGCCTCGGGATGGTTCAGCCGCAACCCCCGAGCCCGCCGCCGCTCCGCCAGCTCGGCGGCGTAGGACACCATCAACCGCTCCCGCTCATGCGGCGTCAACAACACGCGGCAACCTCCTCCGGGGCCGTACCGACTCGTTGCCCAAGCCTGACCACCCCGTGTTTCCCGCCGAAGGAGCCAATGTTAACGGAACGTATCCAACCGCTCACGCCTCACCACAACGGCCTATCGCGCGGGTCCACGACGTGGTCGAGGTTCCGGCGCCGGGCCCGCGCACAGGCCCGGTCGGCGGCGCGTGGCGCAACTACCCGTGTGTGGCGGGGTCGGAGGCTGTGCGCATGCTCTTGAGCGACGTGTCGAAGCCGCGCTTCATGACCCGGCTCAGCGGGCGCTCGACCAGACGGTGCAGCAGATAGGCCACGGTCAGCGCGACGACCAGGGCCACCGCGATGGCCCCGCGGTCGCCGAGTCCCCTGTCGCGCAGCCAGTGGATCAGCGTCCAGCCCGCTTCCTGATGGATCAGGTACAGGGGGTAGGTCAGCGCGCCGAACACGGCCAGCCGCCGCCACCGCACCCAGTCGAGGTACCCGAGCGCCGCGGCGAGCACCGCCGCATAGGCCAGCGTGATGCCCACCGACACGGCCGTCGCCGACATCGGGTGGCCGACCGCGTCGTCATAGACCTTCTTCAGACCCGGCACGTCGGCGAGCGCCATCAGCCAGGTGAAGCCGACCACGGCCCACAGCAGCAGATTCGGCCCGAAACGATGCATCAGATACATCGTCACCCCGGCGACGAAGTACGGCGCCTGGCGCACCATCGCGACTTCCTCCACGATCGGCGCCCCGGAGCCGTTCGCCAGCAGCGCCACCACCAACCAGATCCCGCAGAAGGCGAGCACGCGGCGATAGGTCAGGCCCATCGCCACCACGATCGCGAACAGGAGGTAGAACTGGAGCTCCAGCCAGAGCGTCCAGTAGACGCCGTCGACGTCCTTGACGCCCATCCGGCCCTCGAACATGGTGAAGTTCACCAGCACGGTCCTGAGGTCGATGCCGTCCCGCGCGCCCGGCCGGCCGAGATCCGGCGCGACGTGCAACACCGTCGCGGTGAGCACGATGGCCGCCCAGAACGCCGGATACAGCCGCACGACGCGGGACACGGCGAAGTCGCCGGCGCGCCGCCCCCAGGAGCTCATACAGATCACGAAGCCGCTGATCAGGAAGAACAGTTCGACCCCGAGCCAGCCGAACCGGGTGATCCGGGCGACGTTCGGGATGAAGTCCTGCGGGGCGCGACCGCCCCAGATCTCCGGGACGCCCGCGTCCGCCGTCCAATGGAAGGACAACACCGCGAGCGCGGCGAACAGTCGAAACACGTCGAGCGCGTACAACCGCGAGCGGCCCTCGTGCCGGGGCTCGGCCGGGGCCGGCGATCCGGTCGGCCGGCTCTCCTCCGACGCGCTGGGCGATCGTTCTTGGACGGGCGCTTCGGGCGAAGTCGACATGATCGGCTTTCTCACGAGAGAGACGAGATGGGTCGAGATACCGGATGCGAGCCGACGCTATCCCAAACCACCCCACGACATCCGCCCCGATGCCCGAACTCCGCCCGGCCGGCGGAACGGGGACTCGCCCGCTCGGTGGACCCGATCCCGAAGCCCCGGCCGGGCGTCGCGACGGTCCCGGGCGCCGTGCGGCCACGCCGGGTGCGGCGTCCCGCCGGGACGAACCCCGGCGGGACGCCGCACCCGGGTCGGATGTCCCCGGCTCAGAACCCGCCGCCCGGGGGCACCTCGATCGGGTCGGCCGGATCGAAGTCGAAGACCCGTCCGTAGAACCAGAGTTCGGCTTCCAGCGCGCGGATGATGTTCTCCGCCCGACGGAAGCCGTGTTGTTCGCCCTCGAACGCCAGGTAGACGTAGGGGAGTTTCTTCTCCTTCAGCGCCGCCACGATCATCTCGGCCTGCGCCGGCGGCACCACCTCGTCCTCCAGGCCCTGGAAGACCGCCAACGGGCTGGACAGGCGGTCGGTGTGGTTGATCGGCGAACGGTCCCGATACACCGCCTCGGCCTCCGGATACGGGCCGACCAGGCGGTCCAGGTAGCGCGACTCGAACTTGTGCGTGTGCCGGGCCAGGGCCGCGATGTCGGCGACGCCGAAGTGGCTGGCGCCGGCGGTGAAGACGTCGTTGCCCACCAGTGCGGCCAGCGTGGTGTACCCGCCCGCCGAACCACCCCGGATGGCCAGCTTCGTGCCGTCCACGACACCCGTGTCGGCCAGGTGCCGGGCCACCGCCGTGCAGTCCTCCACGTCGACGATGCCCCACGAGTCGTACAGCAGGTTGCGGTACTCCCGGCCGTATCCCGTGCTGCCGCCGTAGTTCACGTCGGCCACCGCGAACCCGCGGCTGGTCCAGTACTGGATCCGCAGGTTGAGCACCGCCGGCGCCTGCGCGGTCGGGCCGCCGTGGATGGAGACGATCAGCGGCGGCAGCGTACCCGCGGGCGCCTGCGCGTTCGGGTTCTTCGGCAGGTACAACAGCGCGTGCGCGGTGCGCCCGGCCGGCGAGTCGAACTCGATCGGCCGCGGCGGGCTGAACCACCGGGCGTCGAAGCCGAAGTCCCGGGCCGGACGCAACCGTTCGATCTGGAGCGCGGTGCCTCCGGTGGGCGCGAGCCGGACCCGGCGCGGCGCGTCCTCGTCGTCCGGACCGCCCCCGATCACCAACACCCCGCCGGACACCGCGGCCAGGTCGGACAACCAGGTCAGCCCGGTCTCCACCCGCGTCGGCGGCTCCTCCGGGCGGGTCGGATCGAGCACACCCAGGTGCACGAAGCCGCCCGCGTTGACCGTGCAGGCGATCCGGCCGTCGTCGAGGAAGGCGTAGAACCGCTCGCCGAACACCCACTGCGGCCCGCCGATCTCGGCCTCGACCGGCGCCACCGCCTCCACCTGACCGCCCGCGCCGACCCGGTACAGGTTCCACCACCCGGTGCGGTCCGAGGCGAACCACAACGCCCCGTCGGGACCCCACTCGGGCTGCACCACCGACTCGCGTCCACCACCCGCGACCGCCTGCGCGCCGGTCGTGCGCGGTCCCGCCTCGACCGCGGCGACCATCAACTCGGCCGCGTCCCACGGCATGTCCGGGTGCGACCACTGGGTCCACGCCAGTGCCGAGCCGTCGGCGGCCGGTCGCGGCGAGGAGACGAAGTCCGGCCCGGTGACCAGGACCCGCGCCGGCTGCGTACCGTCCAGCGGCAGGGCGACGATCTCGTTGACCGCCTCGCCGTGCGCCTCGACCGCGGCCGGCTCGTGGCTCTCGCGCACCGCGACCAGCCACTCCCCCGCCCCCCACTGCCCCGCGGGCACGACGGTGAAGTCCGCGTAGCGCAGCCCCGCCGGCTCCCGCGGCTCGGCGGTGATCGCCACAGGCGCGTCGTCGCCGGGACCCAGCCGGTACAACCGCTGGTCGGTCCAGTTCGCGAAGACCAACACGCCGCCCCGGACCGTCCAGGCCGCGCCGCCGTACTCGTGCACCCGGGTCCGCGCCGAGAAACCCTCCGGCAACACGTCCTCCGGTGCCCCGCCCGGACGCAGGCGCACCAATTGCACGCGCCCGCCCTCGGTCGGCCGCGCCTCGGCCCACCACACCTCTTCCCCGTCGGCCCGAATCTCCCCGGGACTGGCCGCCCCCTCCACCAACCGCTCGGCCGTGATCGGCGAGGGCCAGGAACCGTATGCCTGCGTCTGTTCCGCGTTCATGTCGGCACTCATCCCACGATCCTCGCCGTCCCACGCCGGGAAAGCATCCGGCGGCCCCGGGAAAACCCCCGGAAAACCCGGTCGACCCCGGCCGAGTGCACGCGGGATCATGTGCGTATGACGACAGATCTCGACATTCGCGGCGTGCCGATACCCGTCGCCGAGCTGTCGTGGCGGTTCTCCCGTTCCTCCGGCCCCGGCGGACAGTCGGTGAACACCACGGACAGCCGCGCCGAGGTGTCCTTCGACCTGGGCGCCACCACCGCGCTGCCCGACGTGCTCAAGCAGCGCGCGCTGCGCCGCCTGGAGGGTCGTCTGGTCGACGGCGTGCTCACCGTGGCCTCGTCCGAGCAGCGCTCGCAACTGATGAACCGACAAACCGCCGCCCGGCGCCTGGCCGACATCCTGGTCGAGGCCACGGCACCGCCCCCGCCGCCCCGGCGACCGACCAAACCCACGCGCGGCATGCGCGAGCGCAGGCTGCGCAACAAGCACCACCGCAGTGAGATCAAACGACTGCGCCGCTCGACCGGAGACTGATCCCGGGTCCGAACAGGCTCCGAAGCGGACGCAAAGTCGAGATGAAGCGTCACTTACCGAAGCATTCCGGATCACACCCGGAAAACCGGCGCATGAGCACGATTCGCCATCGCAGACTTCGAACGCCGGCCAGTGCCGCGTACCGCAGCGAACGAAGCGAAGGACTCCGGGATGCCCTCCCCCGCACGTGCGCCACACCCACCGCGACCCACGCTCCCTCCCGTCGCGTACCACTCGTGGAGTCATCCGTGACCGCCGTCGGGCGGGCCCGTGCCCGCGCTCGGCACGAGCGGCGCACCTCGACGAACCACCACCGCGAGCCCGATCACGAACACCCGCCCGGGCCGGTGTTCGTGCGCTGGACCATCGCGCCCACCGTCGCGGGCGTACCGGAGGTCCGGCACCGCCTGCGCGACCTGTTACACGGCTGGGGGGTCGCCGAGGAGCTGACCGACACCCTGCTCCTGATCGCCACCGAACTGACGTCCAACGCGGTACGCCACGCGGCGATCCGTACCGACCGGATCCGGATCACCGCGGCCCACGGCGGCGCCGAGATCCGCCTCGAGGTCGCCGACGGACATCCCTTCCGCCCGCACGCGCTCCTGGAGACGGGGCCGGACTCCGAGGACGGGCGCGGTCTGATGATCGTGAAACTGATGGTGGCCGAACTCGGCGGCCGGATCGACGTGGTGTCCTGCGGTGCCGGCAAGAGCATCCGGGTCACCCTGGACACGGACGCCCACGCCTGACCGGCCCCGCCGGCGCGATCGCGCGACGGCTCAGTGGAAGGCGTCCAGGCCGGTCAGCGCCTTGCCGATCACCAGCGTGTGCATCTCGGAGGTGCCCTCGTAGGTCAACACCGATTCCAGGTTGTTCATGTGCCGGATCACCGGATACTCCAGCGAGATGCCGTTCGCGCCCAGGATGGTGCGCGCGCTGCGGGCGATCGCGATCGCCTCGCGGACGTTGTTGAGCTTGCCGAAACTGATCTGCTCCGGCCGTACCCCGCCCGCGTCCTTGCGCCGCCCCAGGTGCAGCGCGAGCAACTGCGCCTTGCCGATCTCCACCGCCATGTCGGCCAACTTGGCCTGGGTCAGCTGGAACGCGCCGATCGGCCGGCCGAACTGCTCCCGGGTGCGGGCGTAGTCCAGCGCGGACTCGAAGCAGGAGCGCGCCGCGCCGACCGAACCCCACACGATGCCGTAGCGGGCCTCGCCCAGACAGCTCAGCGGACCGCGCAGGCCCACCACGTCGGGCAACACCGCGTCGGCCGGCAACCGCACGTCGTCGAGCGTCAACTCGCTGGTGATCGAGGCCCGCAGGGACATCTTGTGCCGGATGTCGACGGCCGCGAACCCGGGGGTGTCGGTCGGCACCACAAAGCCGCGCACACCCTCCTCGGTGCGCGCCCAGATCACCGCGACCTCGGCCACCGAACCGTTGGTGATCCACATCTTGCGCCCGTTCAGCACCCAGTCGTCGCCGTCCCGCTTGGCGTGGGTACGCATCGACGCCGGGTCCGAGCCGTGGTCGGGCTCGGTCAGGCCGAAGCAGCCGAGCGCCTCGCCGGCGGCCATCCGGGGCAGCCAGGTCTGCCGGTGCTCCTCGCTCCCGAAGCGGTGGATCGCGTACATCGCCAGCGACCCCTGCACCGATACCAGCGAACGCAGCCCCGAGTCGCACGCCTCCAGTTCCAGACAGGCCAGGCCGTACTGCACGGCGTTGGTGGCCGCGCAACCGTAGCCGTCCAGGGTCATCCCGAGCACCCCGATCCCGCCGAGGCCGCGCGCCAGTTCGCGCACCGACGGCAGTTCGCCGCGCTCGAACCAGTCCGCCACGTAGGGCGTGACGTGGTCGGCGCAGAAACGCCGCACGGTGTCCCGGATCGCCCGGTCCTCGGCATCGAGCAGGTCGTCGATGCCGAGCGGGTCGGCCGGGTCGAACGCGGGTGCCTTGGCCATGCGGGTGCCTCCTGGGCTGTTCGGGAGACCCGAGCGGTGTCCGGACGGGCCTCGATAGATTGCCCCGAACATAGATCCGGAACACGGGAGAGCACCACCATGACCGAGCCGCCGCCCGAACCGCATCCCCTCTTCGCGGGGGCGACGGGGCCGAGCGACGAGACGCCCGAGGAGCGCCGTCGCCGACTCGAACAGGAAGAGGAGGACCGCCGCCGGCGCGAACGGCGCGAAGACCTCGCGGAGGGCGCCGGCGAGAGCCTGGGCGACCTGCCCGGGGGCGGCGGGGGTGACGGCGGAGGCGGCTCCGGTGGCGGCGGAGGTGGTGGCTGCTTCGGTCGGGGCGGCACCCGCAACCGCGACAGCCGCGACGGCGACGGCGGCTGCTTCGGCGGAGGCGGTGGAGGCGGAGGCGGTGGAGGCGGTGGAGGAGGCGGTCGCGGCGGCAGCGGCGGGGGCGACGGCTGCGGCGGCTGCGACCCCTGCCTGCTCAACCTGCTCTCGCTCCGCCTGATGTGGATCACGCTCACGAGCCTGCTCCGCCCGCGCGCCGGCTCGCCCGCCCGCCGCCTCGGTGCCGCCGTCGACCGCTACCGCACCGAGATCAGCCCGAAGACCGCGCCGTGTTGTACCTTCACGCCCACGTGTTCGACCTACGGCAAACGGGCGCTGCACCGCCACGGCGCGCTCCGCGGTACGTACCTGACCGCCCGCCGAGTGCTGCGCTGCCGGCCCGGCAACGGCGGCTTCGACCCGGTACCGCCCGCGCGGCCGGCTCGGCGACCGCGCTGACCGGTGGTCGGGGCGGGCCCGTGCCCGCCCCGACCCGGGGTCACTTCTTCGGCGACGGCGAGCGGCGCATCTCCTTGTGGATCAGCTTCCACTCCCGGGCGCGTTCGGCCCGGATGCGGTGGTCCTCGCGCGAGGCCATCCACCGGGCCTCCCGGAGCAGCTTGCGATAGCTGTCCAGGCGGCGCTGCGGGAGTTCGCCCGCCTCGATCGCGGCGAGCACCGCACACCCCGGTTCGCTGTCGTGCGTGCAGTCGGTGAACCGGCAGTCGGCCACCAGCGCGTCGATGTCGGAGAAGGTGCGATCCAGCCCCTCGCCGACGTCGTACATGCCCACCCCGCGCATTCCGGGGGTGTCCACGAGCACGCCGCCGTTGGGCAGCGGTACCAACTCGCGCCAGGTGGTGGTGTGTCGGCCCTTGCCGTCGCCGCGCACCGCCTGGACGGCGGTCACCTCGGTGCCCGCGAGCGCGTTGGTGAGGGTGGACTTGCCCGCGCCGGAGGTGCCGATCAGGGCGACCGTCTGCCCGGCGGTGTACGCGTCCAGGACGTCCAGGCCCTCGCCGGTGACGGCGCTGGCGACGACCACGTCGACGCCCATCGCGACCGCCTCGACGTCCGCGCGCAGATCGTCGGCGTCGGCCGCGAGGTCGGCCTTGGTGAGGATGACCAGCGGCCGGGCGCCGCTCTCCCACGCGAGGGTGAGCAACCGCTCCAGCCGACCGAGGTCGGGGGCCGTGTCCAGCGGGACGACCGCCCCGATCAGGTCGACGTTGACCGCGAGGACCTGACCCACCGAGCGCCCGGACGCCTGTGAACGCACCAGGGACGTACGCCGGGTCAACAGCGCCGCGACGAACGGCTCACGACCGTCGTCGGGAGTTTCCAGGACCGCCCAGTCGCCGGTGCAGGGCAGGTCGCCACCACCGTGCGCGGCACGCACGGTGCCGTCGGCGGTGACCACCTCGCACAGCGAGCGGTCCACCCGGGCGATCCGGCCGGGGATGAGGCCGTGCCCGCGGTAGGGGGCGAATTCGGTGTCCCGCTCCGCGTCCCAGCCGTAGGCGGCGAGCACGTCGGAGGCGGGAAGGAAGGAAGAAGAGGAAGAGGTGGAACGGGGGTGCTGCTGGGAAGACACGCCGGTGGCCCTTCGAGGGGCGGATCCGCCGACCTGCGCGCCGTCACGACGAACGACGTGGCGCGGCTACGCGGTGCGGATCCTGAGGATGGGGGTGGGGTATGAGGTCCAGCCCGTCCGGGCGACCGTCATCAAGGTCGTGGTCACGACATCCACCTCCCACCTGTCTCGTGCGGCTCTGGGCCGCGCTCCGGGCACCGCTTCTCACGGCCCGCGGACCGCTCGGAAAATCCTAGGCCATCACGGGCGCTCGCGTCGAGCGTGTTCCTGCTCGCCGAGCACCGGTCGGGTCGGGCGCGGCGGCCACGCTGTGTCGTCCAGCGGCAGGCCCGGCAACTCCTGGCCGGCGGGCATGTGCAGGCTGGGCGGCTGGCCGTTGGTGGGCGGCGGCCCCGGCGGGCGGGGCGGCCGGGACGGCATGCGGTTCTGCGGCTCGGCCGGCCGCCGGGCGCCGTTGGCCCGGCCGTTGACCGTGCCCGCGTCGCCGCGCTTGGCGTCGCGCGCGTGGATCGCCCAGCGCTCGGGGAACTCCGACGGCGGCTCGCCGAGGTCGGGGAGTTCGCCGTGGATGACGGTGTCCTCCATCTCGTCGTGCTCGCCCGCGGGCGTCCAGTCGCCGGGGGTGCCTCGGTGCCGTCCCGAGCGCAGGTGCTCCATCGCGGCGGCGATCTCCTCGGCGGCCTTCTCCTTGTCCCGCTCCGCGCGGGCCTGCGCGGTCTCCTGGCTCGGCCACACCTGGTCGATCGCGGCGTTGACGGCGGCGCCGATCAATACCGCCATGGCGGCGAAGTACATCCACACCATCACCGCGACCGGGGCCGCGAGCGAGCCGTAGACGGTGGGCCCATCGATGGTGGTGGCCAGGTATACCCGGAGCAGGAAGCTGCCGACGATGCACAGCAGCAGTGCGACCAGCGCACCCGGTATGTCCTCGCGCCACGGCGTCCGCACCGGTACGGACACGTGGTAGAGCGAGGTCAGGAAGCAGACCGAGAGCACCACCAGGACCGGCCAATAGAGGATGTGCACCGTTCCCTCGAAGTGTGGGAACGCCTTGACCACCAACTCCGGGCCGGCCACCAGCAGCGGGATCAGGAACATGCCGAGCAGCAGCCCGACCACGTACAGCGTGAAGGACAACAGGCGGGTGCGCACGATGCCGCGCTTGCCGGACAGGCCGTACATGATCGTGATGGTGTCGACGTAGACGTTGAGCGCGCGCGAGCCGGACCACAGCGCGATCAGGAAGCCGGCCGAGATGATGTCCGCGCGGCCGGAGTCGAAGACGTCGTTGACCAGCGGGACGACCACCTGGTCGATGCTCTTGTCGGAGAG
Source organism: Embleya sp. NPDC020630 (assembly GCF_044334985.1). Classification (NCBI taxonomy): domain Bacteria; kingdom Bacillati; phylum Actinomycetota; class Actinomycetes; order Kitasatosporales; family Streptomycetaceae; genus Embleya; species Embleya sp. NPDC020630. The sequence continues at coordinate 89,236 of NZ_JBIRUB010000005.1, read as the reverse complement.
CACCGATCCGGAGGCCTTGATGATGTCGGCCTTGAGGTCGTTGACGGTGCTGCCGCCGATCAGCCCGTGCAGGTAGCCGACGGTGCCGGCCAGGCCGAGCAACAGCGGGGGCAGGGACAGCAGCATGAAGAACCCGGCCTCGGCGGCGAGGCCGGTCACCCGGTGGTTGAAGCAGGAGATCACCGTTTCGCGGAGTATCCGCCACAGTGCGCTCCGCAACCGGATGCGACCGGCCCCTCGCAGGCGAGGTCGTTGTTGGTAGTCCGCTGCCACCCCTTTAAGGTATCCGGCCCGAGGCCCGCCATTCGCCAAGTCGTCGTCCGGGTGAACGACCCCTGACGCGAGGTGTCGCGCCGGACCGCCGCGCGAACCGGTCCGCGCTGGTCAGCGGCTCGGGATCAGCACCCCGGAAAGCCGGCTGAGCACCCTGGCCGCGGTCCGCAGCTCCTCGGCCGGAAGGTCGGCGAAAGCGCTCTCCCAGCTCTCCCGGAACAGCGCGTCGAGCCGGTACAGCTCGCGCCGCCCGGCAGGGGTGAGCCGAGCCACCGAGCCGCCCCGCCCGCGCCCGGCCCGCACCGCCTCGACCAGGCCCTCGCGCCCGTGTACGTCCAGCAGGTCGCGCACCGCGGCCGGGGACAGCCCGAGCACCCGGCCCAGCCGCTCGTTGTCCAGGTCGAGTTCGTCGGCGAGCGTCGCGAGCAGGCGATAGCGGGCGGCGTCGGCGTCGACCGGATCGGCCCGCCCGGCGCGATCGGCGCGGATCGCGGACAGGAAGCCGTTGAGCGCGTAGCGCAGCGTCTCGACCGCCTCCTCGCGCCGCGGCTCGGGCCGCTCGGCGGCGGGCGCGGGGCCGGCCTCGACCACACAAACGGAGCGCGTTCTGCGCCGAGGCACACCCAGAATCTCGCCTGGCATACCGATCAGCTCCTCGTCCACTGTGGTGCGTGGGTCGTGATACCGCCCGGGGGTGCGTGATCCGACCACCCGTACCGTAACCAACCGCGGCGACGATCCATGCCGCGCCGACCGCGAAAGATCATCCCATCCCACATTATGGGCAAGCATGTTCATCATATGAGATGGCTGTTCGCATCCCGGACACTGATGGACGGGTTTCTGGCTCCATGTCAATCTTTGCGACATGTCTCGCGCCGGTATTGCTCTCGTAGGTCGACTCCACGTCGACCTCGGACGCATGTCCAGCGCCGTCTGTTCGCCGGTCTGACGACCCGCCCGCCGCATCAGCCTGCCGGGCGCGCGGTCGCACCGGCACCACGACTCTCACGGCCGGTCCGGCGAGGGTGCGGCCGGATGCCCCACCGTGCGTCCCCCACCGATCCGCCCGGAGGACGCTCCCCATGGCCGCCACTACCGACACCGCCGGCAGCGGTCCCCGCGCCCGCAAGACCGCTCGCCATCGTGGCGAGGGTCAGTGGGCCCTCGGCCATCGTGAACCGCTCAACGGGAACGAGCAGTTCAAGAAGGACGACGACGGTCTCAACGTGCGAGCCCGCATCGAGAACGTCTACGCCCACCGGGGCTTCGCCTCGATCGACCCCAACGACCTGCGCGGACGCATGCGGTGGTGGGGGCTGTACACGCAGCGCAAGCCCGGGATCGACGGCGGCAAGACCGGCGTGCTCGAACCGCACGAGCTGGACGACGAATACTTCATGCTGCGCGTGCGGGTCGACGGCGGCCGGCTGAACCTGGCCCAACTGCGGGCCATCGCGGAGGTCTCCGAGCGGTTCGCGCGCGGCACGGCCGACATCACCGACCGGCAGAACGTGCAGTTCCACTGGATCCGGATCGAGGACGTCCCGGAGATCTGGCGGATCCTGGAGGGCGTCGGCCTGTCCACGACCGAGGCGTGCGGCGACACCCCGCGCGTGGTGCTCGGTTCCCCGGTGGCGGGCATCGCCGAGGAAGAGATCATCGACGGCACCTGGGCCATCGACGAGATCAACCGCCTCTACATCGGCAAGCCCGAATACTCCAACCTGCCGCGCAAGTTCAAGACCGCCATCTCCGGGTCGCCGCTGCTCGACGTCGCGCACGAGATCAACGACGTCTCCTTCGTGGGTGTCGTGCACCCCGAGTTCGGTCCGGGCTTCGACGTCTGGGTCGGCGGGGGGCTGTCCACCAACCCCAAGCTCGCGGTCCGACTGGGTGCCTGGGTGCCGCTGGAGGAGGTGCCGCAGGTCTGGGAGGGCGTCATCTCGATCTTCCGCGACTACGGCTACCGCCGGCTGCGCAACCGCGCCCGCCTGAAGTTCCTGGTCGCCGACTGGGGGCCGGAGCGCTTCCGCGAGGTGCTGGAGAGCGAATACCTGGAGCGCAAGCTGATCGACGGCCCCGCGCCGGACGCGCCCGCGCAGGTGTGGCGCGACCACGTCGGCGTGCGTCCGCAAAAGGGCGGCGGCTTCTACGTCGGCTTCGCCCCGCGCGTGGGCCGGGTGGACGGCGCCACGCTGGGCAAGATCGCCGACCTGGCCGAACGGCACGGGTCGGACCGGGTACGCACCACGGTCGAGCAGAAGATGCTCATCCTGGACGTCGCCGAGGACAAGGTGGCCTCACTCAAGGAGGGCCTGGAGGCGCTCGGTCTGCGGGTGGACCCGAGCCCCTTCCGGCGCGGCACGATGGCCTGCACCGGCATCGAGTTCTGCAAGCTGGCGATCGTGGAGACCAAGGGCCGCGGGATCACGCTGATCGACGAACTGGAGCAGAGGCTCCCGGAGTTCGACCAGCCGATCACGATCAACATCAACGGCTGCCCGAACGCCTGCGCACGCATCCAGGTCGCCGACTTCGGCCTCAAGGGCCAGTTGGTCCTGGACGAGAACGGCGAGCAGGTCGAGGGCTACCAGGTGCACCTGGGCGGCGGTCTGGGCCTCGACCCCGGCTTCGGTCGCAAGATCCGCGGCCTCAAGGTGACCTCGGCCGGGCTGGCCGACTACATCGAGCGGGTGCTGCGTCGCTTCGAGGAACAGCGCGGCGAGGGCGAGCGCTTCGCCCAGTGGGCCGTGCGCGCGACCGACACGGACCTGTCGTGAGCGCCGCCGGCGGTGCCGAGCCGGGCCAACGGGCCGTGCCGTTCTACTGCCCCTTCTGCGGCGACGAGGACCTGCGTCCGCACGAGGAGGGGCACGGCACCTGGTTGTGCTCGGCCTGCCGGCGGGCGTTCTCGCTGAAGTTCCTCGGCCTGGTCTTCCCGACCCGGCACAACCCCGACCACACGCACCAGCCGATCGCACAGGAGGAGGGCCGATGACCGTCACCGAGAGCACCGACCTCGAAGCGCTCGCCGGCCGGGCTGCGCTCGAACTGGAGGACGCGACCGCGTCCGAGATCCTGGCCTGGACGCACGAGCAGTTCGGCCCGGCCTGGTGCGTGACCTCCTCCATGGAGGACGCCGTGGTCGCGCACCTGGCCTCGAAGGTCGCCCCCGGGGTGGACGTGGTCTTCCTCGACACGGGCTACCACTTCCCCGAGACCATCGGCACGCGCGACGCGGTCGACGCGGTCTACGACGTGAACGTGATCACCGTGCACCCGGAGCTGACCGTCGTCCAGCAGGACGCGAAGTACGGCCCCGCGCTGCACGATCGTGATCCCGACGCGTGTTGCGCGATGCGCAAGGTGGCGCCGCTGGAGCGGGCGCTGACCGACTACCGCGCGTGGGCCACGGGCCTGCGCCGGGACGACTCGCCGAGCCGGGCGAACACCCCGGTCGTCTCCTGGGACGCCCGTCGGCGCAAGGTCAAGGTCGCCCCGATCGCGCGCTGGACCCAGGACGACGTGGAGGCCTACATCGCCGAACACGGCGTGCTGACCAACCCGCTCCTGATGGACGGCTACGCCTCGATCGGCTGCGCGCCCTGCACCCGCCGGGTCGCCCCCGGCGAGGACGCCCGCGCGGGACGCTGGGCCGGCCTGGGCAAGACCGAGTGCGGGATCCACGCATGACCGGCCCGATACGCACCACGGCACCGTGCTCGACGAAGACGAAGGAGGGGTTGGCGTGACCACGACGATCGACAAGGGCACCGCACCCGGAGCCCTGACCCACCTGGACGCGTTGGAAGCCGAGTCCGTGCACATCTTCCGCGAGGTGGCGGGCGAGTTCGAGAAGCCGGTCATCCTGTTCTCCGGCGGCAAGGACTCGATCGTCATGCTGCACCTGGCGCGCAAGGCCTTCTGGCCGGCGCAGGTGCCGTTCGCACTCCTCCACGTCGATACCGGGCACAACTTCCCAGAGGTCATCGAATACCGCGACGCGGTGGTAGCCGAGCACAACCTGCGGCTGCACGTGGCGAGCGTGCAGGAGTTCATCGACAACGGCCGGCTGCGCGAGCGCCCCGACGGCACCCGCAACCCGCTGCAGACGGTGCCGCTCCTGGAGGCGATCGAGGCCAACCGCTTCGACGCGGTGTTCGGCGGCGGCCGGCGCGACGAGGAGAAGGCCCGCGCCAAGGAGCGGGTGTTCTCGCTGCGCGACGAGTTCGGCGCGTGGGACCCGCGGCGCCAGCGGCCCGAGTTGTGGCAGCTGTACAACGGCCGGCACCGCGTCGGCGAGCACGTGCGGGTGTTCCCGATCTCGAACTGGACCGAGCTGGATGTGTGGCAGTACATCGAGCGGGAGAAGATCGCGCTGCCGCGGATCTACTTCTCGCACGAGCGCGAGGTCTTCGAGCGCAACGGCATGTGGCTCTCCCCCGGCGAGTGGGGCGGACCCCGGGCCGGCGAGGCGGTCGTGCGGCGCGTAGTGCGCTACCGCACGGTCGGCGACATGAGCTGCACCGGTGCCGTCGACTCCCCCGCCGCCACGGTGGCGGACGTCATCGCCGAGATCGCGGTGAGCAGGCTGACCGAACGAGGTGCCACGCGCGCGGACGACAAGATGTCCGAGGCCGCGATGGAGGACCGCAAGCGCGAGGGGTACTTCTAGTCATGAGTGGGACGTCCGAGATTTCCCCGACGGCCGGCGCGGCCGTCGACGATCGTGTGGGCCTGCTCCGACTGGCCACCGCGGGCTCCGTCGACGACGGCAAGTCGACCCTGGTGGGCCGGCTGCTGCACGACTCGAAGTCGGTGCTGAGCGACCAGTTGGAGGCGGTGACCCGGGTCAGCAACGAGCGCGGCCAGGAGGAGGCGGACCTCGCGCTGCTCACCGACGGCCTGCGGGCGGAGCGCGAGCAGGGCATCACCATCGACGTCGCCTACCGCTACTTCGCCACCGCCCGGCGCCGGTTCATCCTCGCCGACACCCCGGGGCACGTGCAGTACACGCGCAACATGGTCACCGGCGCCTCCACGGCGGAGCTGGCCGTGGTGCTGGTGGACGCGCGCAACGGCGTGGTCGAGCAGACCCGGCGGCATGCGGCGGTGGCGGCGCTGCTGCGGGTGCCGCACGTGGTGCTCGCGGTCAACAAGATGGACCTCGTCGACTACAGCGAGGAGCGCTTCGCCGAGGTCGCCAACACGTTCACCGAGTACGCGAAGGCGCTCGGGGTGCCGGACGTGCGCTCGATCCCGGTGTCCGCACTGCGCGGGGACAACGTGGTGGACCCCAGCTCGCACATGGACTGGTTCTCCGGGCCGACGCTGCTGGAATACCTGGAGACGGTGCCGGTCGAGACCGACCCGACGCAGGAGCCCGCGCGCTTCCCCGTGCAGTACGTGCTGCGGCCGCAGTCCGACGACGAGTACCGCGACTACCGGGGCTACGCCGGGCAGATCGCCTCCGGCGTGTTCCACGAGGACGACGAGGTGGTGGTACTGCCGTCGGGGCAGCGCACCACGATCGCGGGCATCGACCGGCTCGGCGTCCCGGTCCGGCAGGCCCGGCAGGGCGAGTCGGTCACCCTGCGGCTCGCCGACGACGTGGACGTCTCGCGCGGTGACCTGATCGCGCCGATCGACGAAGCGCCCACCCCGACCCAGGACGTGGAGGCGACCGTGTGCCACGTCGCCGACCGGCCGCTGCGCACCGGCGATCGGGTGCTGCTCAAGCACACCACCCGCACGGTCAAGGCGATCGTCAAGGACATCGCCTACCGGCTGGATCTGGACGCGCCGATCGACGGCGAACTCGGCCACGAGCAGCACCCGACCGAACTGCGCGCGAACGACATCGCGCGGGTGGTCCTGCGCACCGCCCAGCCGCTCGCGCTCGACGACTACGCCGTCGGCCGCCGTACCGGTTCCTTCCTGTTGATCGACGAGGCCGACGGCTCGACGCTCACGGCCGGCATGGCGGGCGCCGCGTTCGCCGCGCCGGGCCGATGTCACGGCTGATCCGAACGCGGGTCTGACCACCCGCTTTTGACGCTCCGTCAGCCCTGTCCGCACGCTCGCCCGTCGCCCATCACATTCGTCATCCCGGCCCGCGCCCGACGGCGCGGGCCCGAGGGAAGGTCCCCGCATGTCCGTTTTTGGGACGCAATTCGGCCAATACCGCCGCAGATCCATCCGTACCGGCTTCGCCGCCGCCCTCCTCCTGCCGCTGCTCGCGATGTCCGCGTGCGGCTACGGCTCGGACAAGAAGGACGACAAGAAGAACACGCCGGCCGCGGGCGCGGGTCCGGCGACGGCGGGCGGCGCGAAGGCGGGCACCTCGGCCTCGCAGATCCGCCTCGGCTTCTTCGCCAACGTCACCCACGCGACGCCGCTGATCGGGCTGAACGAGGGCTTCTTCGCGAAGGAGTTGGGCACCACCGAGATCAAGCCGCAGGTGTTCAACGCCGGTCCGGCCGCGATCGAGGCGCTCAAGGGCGGTTCGATCGACGCGACCTACATCGGTCCGAACCCCTCGATCTCCGGGTTCACCAGCACCAACGGCGAACTTTTGCGGATCGTCGCGGGCGCCACCTCCGGCGGCGCGTCCCTGGTGGTCAAGCCGGGCATCAACGGGCCCGCCGACCTCAAGGGCAAGAAGATCGCCTCGCCGCAACTCGGCGGAACCCAGGACGTCGCGCTGCGGGCGTGGCTGAGCAAGGCCGGCTTTCCCGTGGACACCTCCGGCAAGGGCGAGGTGAGCGTGGTCCCGACCGACAACGCGCAGACCCTCGCCGCGTTCCAAAAGGGCGACCTGGACGGCGCCTGGCTGCCCGAGCCGTGGGCCACCCGCCTGGTCGTGGAGGCCAACGCCAAGGTGCTCGTGGACGAGCGCACGTTGTGGCCGGAGGGCAAATTCGTCACCACCGACCTGATCGTGTCCACCAAGTTCCTCAAGGAACACCCGGACACCGTCGAGGCCCTGATCAAGGGTCAGGTCGCCGCGAACGACTGGGCGGCCGGCAACCAGGACAAGGCCAAGGCCGCGGTCAACGCCAAAATCACCGAGTTCGCGGGCAAGCCGCTCGCGCAGAACGTGCTCGACGCGGCGTGGCCCAACATCGCCATCACCAACGACCCGCTCGCCGCGTCGCTGGTCAAGCTCTCCGAGGACGGGGTCGCGGTGGGCGTGACCAAGAAGCTCGACATCCACGGCATCTACGACCTGACCATCCTGAACAAGGTCCTCACCGCCGCCGGCAAGCCCGCGGTGAGCGACGCGGGCCTGGGCCCGAAGAAGTAGCACCCGCAAGCCCGTTCCGCCCCGGGCCGGCTCGCCGGCCCGGGTGAGCACTTCCCGCCCGACGCGCCACCGAGAGAGGTGATCCGGACATGACCCAGACCATCAGCGAGGCCACGCCCCAGGCCACGACCCCCGTCGGAACCGGCTTCGCGGTCCGCCTTGACCAGGTCACCAAGGTGTTCGGCCGCTCCGGCGGTGCCCCGGTCCTGGACGGCATCGACCTGACCGTGGCCCCGGGCGAGTTCGTCTGCCTCCTGGGCGCGTCGGGCTGCGGGAAGTCCACTGTGCTCAACCTGATAGCCGACCTGGACCAGCCGACCTCGGGCACCATCGAGGTCCCCGGCGGGCGCCCCGCGCTGATGTTCCAGGACCACGCGCTGTTCCCCTGGCTGACCGCGGGCAAGAACATCGAACTGGCCCTGAAACTGCGCGGGGTGCCGCGCGAGCAGCGCCGCACCGAGGCCCAGGCGCTGCTCGGGCTGGTCCGGCTCGGTGAGGCGTACGACAAGCGGGTGCACGAGTTGTCCGGCGGCATGCGCCAGCGCGTCGCACTGGCGCGCGCGCTGGCGCAGGCCGGCGATCTGCTGCTGATGGACGAGCCGTTCGCCGCCCTGGACGCGATCACCCGCGACGTGCTGCACGACGAACTGACGCGGATCTGGGCGGAGACCGGCCGCTCCGTGGTGTTCGTGACGCACAACGTGCGCGAGGCGGTACGACTGGCCCAGCGCGTCGTGCTGATGTCCTCGCGCCCGGGGCGGATCGCCCGTGAATGGACCATCGACATCCCGCAGCCGCGCCGGATCGAATCGACCGGCGTATCGGAGTTGTCCGTCGAGATCACCGACCACCTGCGAGGGGAGATCCGCCGCCATGGCCGCGCCTGATCTGATCAAGTCCGCCCCCGAGGCGAGGGCCGACGCCACGGAGGCCGACGCGGAGGACCTCGCCGGGCTCGAAGCGGGTCTGGACGCGCTGGAGGCGTACGACAAGGAGCACACGTCTTTCGGCCGGGTGCTCGTACAGAAGGTGCTCCCACCGGTCGTGGCGATCCTGCTGGTGCTGCTGGCCTGGCAGGTCGCCTACTGGATGGAGCTCAAGCCCCGCTACGCGCTGCCCAGCCCCGGCGAGGTGTGGGACGCGTTCATGGTGCAGTGGCGCAAGGGCACCGTCATCGACATCCTGTGGACCAGCCTGTCCCGAGGCATCCTGGGCTTTGCGATCGCGGTCGCCATCGGTACTCCGCTGGGTCTGCTCGTGGCCCGGGTGGGCTGGGTGCGGGCGGCGATCGGACCGATCCTGTCCGGGCTCCAGTCGTTGCCCTCGGTCGCGTGGGTGCCGCCGGCGGTGATCTGGTTCGGGCTGAACAACAGCGCGATCTACGCGGTGGTGCTGCTCGGCGCGGTGCCCTCGATCGCGAACGGCCTGGTGTCCGGCATCGACCAGATCCCCCCGCTGTACCTGCGCGCGGGCCGGGTGCTCGGGGCGCGCGGGCTGAACAGCGTGTGGCACGTGATGCTGCCCGCCTCGCTGCCCGGTTACATCGCCGGCCTCAAGCAGGGCTGGGCGTTCTCCTGGCGCTCGCTGATGGCCGCCGAGTTGATCGCCGCCGGGCCGGAACTGGGCGTGGGTCTGGGCCAGTTGATGGACCAGGGCCGAGACCTGGGCGACATGCCGATGATGTTGACCGCGGTGGTGCTGATCCTGATCGTGGGTATCGGCATCGACATGCTGGTGTTCAGCCCGATCGAACGTATGGTCCTGCGCCGGCGCGGCCTGACCGGAAGCAGATAGCCGTGAACCTCGCTCCCCCGCTCCTGGCCGTCGCGCACGGCAGCCGAGATCCCCGGCATGCCGCGGCGATGGCCGCCCTGGCCGCGCGGGTGCGCGCGCTGCGGCCCGGGTTGCGGGTGGAGATCGGCTATCTGGACCACTGCGGCCCGCGCGTGCCGGAGCGGTTGGCAGAGTTGGCCGAGGCCGGGGTGAGCACCGCGGTCGCGGTGCCGCTGCTGTTCACCCCGGCGTTCCACGCCAAGCAGGACGTGCCGAACGTCCTGCGCCACCGCAAATTGACGGTGCGTCAGACAGCCACGCTGGCCCCGTCCCCGCTGTTGCTCGACGCGTTGAACCTGCGCATGCACGAGGCCGGGGTACGGCCGGGAGACGCCCGCTACGGCGTCGTCCTGGCCACCGCCGGCTCCACCGATCCGGAGGCGAACGCGGTGACCACCATCGTCGCGCGGGAGTGGCGGCGTACCGGTTGGTGCGCCGTGGTCCCCGCGTTCGCCTCCGTCCACCAGGGCTCCACGGTCGCCGCCGCGATCGAGGGGTTGCGCGCCCTGGGCGCCGAGCGGGTCGCGGTGGCGTCCTGCATGCTGGCGCCCGGGATCCTGCCGGACCGCATCGTCGAACAGGCGCTGGCGGCCGGAGCCGAGCTGGTCACCGAACCGGTCGCGGACACCCCCGAAATCGCCCGGTTGGTCCTCGATCGCTACGACGCGGCGCTGCCATCGAGATCCGGGCTCTCCGCCTGAGTCCGGACCGGTACCATCACCGGCGTGATCGACTCGGTGGCCGGCGAACGTTCGGCGCTCGTGCGCGCGTGTGCGGAGGTCGGAGTGCCGTCCGCCGACGCGACGTTGCTCTCCTTCGGCGAGAACGCGGTGTTCGCGCTGCCCGGTCCGGGACTGGTCGCGCGGGTGGCCCGAGGGGCGCATCTGGCCGAGCGCGCGCGGCGCGAGATCGCGGTCGCGTGTTGGCTGGCCGAACAGGACTTCCCGGCGGTGCGACCGGCGGCCGGCGTCGAGGCCCGGCCGGTGTTGGTGGACGGACGCCCCGTCACCTTCTGGGAGTTGTTGCCGCCGGCCGAGCGTGAGCCGAACGTGGCCGATCTGGCCCGGCTGTTGCGCAAACTGCACGCGCTGCCCGCGCCGCCGTTCGCGCTGCCGGCGCGGCATCCGCTGGCGCTGGTGGAGACCTGGTTGGACTCGGCCGACGCGGCGGTGGGGCTGGCCGATCGGCGCTATCTGTCGGCGCGCCGCGACGAGTTGGAGGCGGCCTGTCGCGAGCTGACCCCGGCGCTGCCGACCGGCCTGATCCACGGCGACGCGCTGCTGCGCAACGTGGGCGTACACGGCGGCCGGGCGCTGCTGTTGGACTGGGAGACGGTCGCGCACGACCTGCGCGAGTTCGACCTGGTGCTCACCCCGATGGCCGCCGCCCGCTACGGCCTGCCCGACGGCGCGGAGCGGCGGTTCGCCCGCAAGTACGGCTTCGACGTGACCGAGTGGCCCGGCTACCGGGTGCTGCGCGACACCCGCGAGTTGGCCGCCACCGCGTGGGTTGCCCAGCACGTGCCGGGCAACCCGGCGGCGGAGGAGGAGTTCCACCACCGGGTCCGCACCCTGCGCACCGGCGACACCGAGGCGCGCTGGCACGCGTTCTGACGAGCGCTCCGGCGCTCGACCGGAACGCGTTCCGACCGGCGCCGCGGCGCTCACGAGGTTCGCTTGCCCGCCGCCCACAGCTGCTCGAACTCCTCCTGGAACAGCGGGTAGAGCCCGCGCACGGACCCGCCCGCCGCGTCGGCGCGCAAGACGAACGCGGGCGACTCGACACCGCGCGCGTGTCGCAGATACGGCTGGATCAGCCCCACGTCCCCGTCCACCAGGTAGGCGCCGAAGCGCGGCGCCTCGTCGTAGAGCCGGATCTCGATCCGACGCGGCTCGCGCAGCTGCGCCCGGACGCGGCGCATGTGCAGGATGTTGAGCGTGGTCATCCGGGACAGCAGTCCCTTCTTGATGCCCTCGTCGCGCTCGCGCTGCTTCATCGCGTCGCCCGCCGGGTTGAGGAAGAGCAGCCGCATGTCGCACCCGCCGGAGCCGAGTCGGGCCAGATCGCGGCCCGAGTAGTTCTGGCACAGCAGGTTGAGCGAGACGCCCATCGCGTCGATCCCGCGCGCGCCGTCGACCAGGTCGGCGAAGGGCAACCGGCGCTGTAGCGCGGAGCGGTCCTGGAAGACGCCCACCACGTCGGCGTAACGCCCGGCGAACAACTCCTCGACCGCGTCCAGGGCCAGCCGCCGGTCGCCCTGCTCGGCGAGCGGCCCGTCCAGCATGGCCAACACGCGCAGGCACGCGCGTTCCACCTGGGCGAGCACGTCGGGCGAGAGCACCCGGTTGCGGGCCACGATGTGCCGGCCGATCTCGACCTCCTCCAGGGCGCGTTCCAGCTTGCGCCGGTCCGGCAGGAAGGGCTCGAAGCACCACCAGTTGCGCACCATCAGCTCGCGCAGTTGCGGCAGGGTCAAAAAGGCGATCAGCTCGTCGTCGGCGGGGTCCACGATGTAGCCGCGCCGGCGACTCATCTCCCTTACCGCCTCCGCCCGTTCGACCCAGTCGTTCTGCGCGTTGCCGGCCGCGGCGAGCACCCACGCACCGTCGTCGTGCGGGTGCTCGCCGGGTCCGTAGACGGGGACGAGCACCGCGCTGATCACCGCGCGCAGCCGCTGCTCGATCAGGTTCAGGTACACGTACGCCCGACCTGCCCGGCGCCCGCGCAGCAGGGCGGCGGCCCAGTCGTCCTCGGTCCAGGCGAGCGTCGCGGGGTCTATCCCCGGCAGCGGGTCGGGCGGCCCGGAACCGTCCAGGACGGCGGTGCCGGAGGCCGCGTGGCGGGGGCCGGGCAGGCCGCCCGGGTCCAGGGCGAACGAGCCGGTGTCGGTGAGTCCGAAGGTGCCCGGGACACCGGCGGCGCCGCCCGGGGGGTCGCCGTCGGGATAGGGGGCGTACGGGTCCGGGAAGGTGTCGCCGCCCGAGCCGAATCCGGTCGCGCCGTCGAGACCGGTCGCACTCGTCCCCGCCGCGGGATCCTCGTCGGTTGTCGAGGGTGGCGGGTTGGACTCCCGATCGGCCATCGCGTCCCATCCGTTCGTCGTCGAGCCGGAACCGAACGAGCGTATAGCGAAACCCGGCGGCCTCGGGGGGCCCGCGTGGGCCGGTCGGCGTGCCCCGTTCGGGTGACGAATCCACCGGCATTACCCGGATGGCGTAAGGCGATTGGGGGGACTCGACGCGCTCTGGCAATTTCTGCCGAGCAACGCAATGTCCTAGCGAAACAATTGCCGGATGGGAGAGGGTCTTCCCTCCTCCTGGTCCGGGGCGCAACCGGGACGGATCGACGATCCGTCTCATCCGGCAGGAACCGTGGCACCCAGGAGGTCGTCATGTTGGCCACGAACAGCAGGATCTCGGCGGTACACGAGGGCGCCGAGGACGATTTCGCCCGGTATCGCGATGTGGTCGCGGGGATCTTCGCGCACCATCGGCGCACCGCGATCCCCGGCACCGACGGCGTGGCGTGCTCGTGCGGTGGCGCCTGGCCCTGCCGGGAGGAAATGCTCGCCGCCGAACTGCTCGACTGGATCTGACCGTTACGACCACAAATGATCAGCAGCGATCGGTTCGGCCGGCCGAACGACGCCCGCTCCAGGCATGAAATCCACCCGACCGGGGGACGCCTGGGTGGATTGCACCCCCGGATCGGGTCCGGTACGGGAGACTGCAAGCTGCCGAAATGCTGCCGAAGCACGATCCGCGACAAAGCAGGTTGCTCATGCAGGTCTGGCCCGGTCATTCGTATCCGCTGGGCGCCACGTACGACGGCGCCGGCACCAACTTCGCGGTCTTCTCGGAGGCCGCCGAACGCGTCTGGTTGTGTCTGCTGGACGAGGAGGGCGCAGAGGAGCGCATCGAGCTGCGCGAGGCCGACGCCTTCGTCCGGCACGCCTATCTGCCCGGGATCCAACCCGGGCAGCGCTACGGCTACCGCGTCCAGGGCCCGTTCGACCCGGCCGCGGGCGCCCGATGCAACCCGAACAAGCTGCTGCTCGACCCGTACGCCAAGGCGATGTGCGGCGAGGTGCACTGGCACGAGTCGATGTACGGCTACTCGTTCGAACACCCGGATCTGATGAGCACCACCGACTCCGGGCCGCACACGATGAACTCGGTGGTGATCAACCCCTACTTCGACTGGGGCGACGACCGGCCGCCGCGCACCGGCTACCACGACACGGTGATCTACGAGGCGCACGTGCGCGGGTTGACCCGCAGCCACCCGGGCCTGCCCGAGGAGATCCGCGGCACCTACGCGGGCATGGCGCACCCGGCGGTGATCGAGCACCTGGTGAGCCTGGGGGTGACCGCGATCGAGCTGATGCCGGTGCACCAGTTCGTCCAGGACCACCGGTTGTCCGACCTGGGGATGCGCAACTACTGGGGCTACAACACGATCGGCTTCTTCGCCCCGCACGCGGCCTACTCCTCCACCGGCGAACGCGGGCAGCAGGTCCAGGAGTTCCGCTCGATGGTCAAGGCGCTGCACGCGGCGGGCATCGAGGTGATCCTCGACGTGGTCTACAACCACACCGCCGAGGGCAACCACCTGGGCCCCACGCTGTCCTTCCGCGGCCTGGACAACGCGTCCTACTACCGGCTCGCCGACGACAAGCGCTACTACCTGGACACCACTGGCACCGGCAACAGCCTGCTGATGCGCAGCCCGCACGTGTTGCAGCTGATCATGGACTCGCTGCGCTACTGGGTCACCGACATGCACGTGGACGGGTTCCGCTTCGACCTGGCCGCCACGCTGGCCCGGCAGTTCCACGAGGTGGACCGGCTGTCCTCGTTCTTCGACCTGGTCCAGCAGGACCCGGTGGTCTCCCAGGTCAAGCTGATCGCCGAGCCGTGGGACGTCGGCGAGGGCGGCTACCAGGTGGGCAACTTCCCCCCGCTGTGGACCGAGTGGAACGGCAAGTATCGCGACACGGTGCGCGACTTCTGGCGCGGCGAGGAGCGCACCCTCGCCGAGTTCGGCTCGCGGCTGACCGGCTCCTCCGACCTGTACCAGGACGACGGCCGCCGACCGATCGCCTCGATCAACTTCGTCACCTGCCACGACGGCTTCACGCTGCACGACCTGGTGTCGTACAACGACAAGCACAACGCGGCCAACCGTGAGGACAACCGCGACGGCGAGAGCCACAACCGGTCCTGGAACCACGGCGTCGAGGGCGAGACGGACGACCCGGACATCCTCGCGCTGCGCGCCCGCCAACAGCGCAACTTCATCGCCACGCTGCTGCTGTCCCAGGGCGTACCGATGATCGCGCACGGCGACGAGTTCGGCCGCACCCAGCAGGGCAACAACAACGTCTACTGCCAGGACAACGAACTCTCCTGGGTGCGCTGGCCTGAGGGCGAGGGTCCCGACCTGCTCGAATTCACCCGGATGATGACCCGGCTGCGCGCCGATCACCCGGTCTTTCGGCGCCGCCGATTCTTCCACGGCAGATCCGTCCAGGGCACCCACGACGAGCTGACCGACATCGCCTGGTTCACCCCCGCGGGCGAGGAGATGTCGGACGGCGACTGGTGGGCGGCCGCGGCCAAGTCGGTCGCCGTCTTCCTCAACGGCAACGCCATCTCGGAACCGGACCCGCGCGGCCAGAAGATCACCGACGACTCGTTCCTGCTGCTGTTCAACGCCTCGCACGAGGCCGAGGAGTTCACCATCCCCGCGGACCTGGGCCGCTCCTGGACCGTGGTGGTCGACACCGCCGACGACAAGACGGTGATCCACGAGCCCAAGTCCCGCCCGACCATCGAGGGCGGCGCCGCCCAGACCGTCGAGCCCCGCTCGCTGGTGGTCCTGCAACGACCGTGACCCGATCACCCGCCGGCGTGGGTTTCACCACCCCGGCGGGTGGTAGGTCGCGGATGTCCGGGGAAGCTTGTCGGCATGACCTCGTCGCCTTCTCGTGTTCCGACCGGCACCTACCGGCTCCAGCTGCAACCCGCCTTCGGGTTCGCCGAGGCCGCCGCCGTCGTGCCCCGCCTCGACTCGCTCGGGGTGAGCCACCTGCACCTGTCGCCGATCCTGCAGGCCGTCCCCGGATCCACCCACGGCTACGACGTGGTCGACCACTCGCGCGTGTCCGCCGACCTCGGCGGCGAGGACGGGCTGCGCGAGTTGGCGACGGCCGCCGCCGCACACGGGCTCGGCATCGTGGTGGACATCGTGCCCAACCACATGGCGGTGCCCGCCCCCGAGTCGCTGAACCGGCCGCTGTGGGAGACGCTGCGCGAGGGGGCCGACTCGCCCTTCGCCCGCTGGTTCGACATCGACTGGACCCGGCACGACGGGCGCGTCCTGCTGCCCGTGCTCGGCGGCCCGGTCGAGGAGGTCGCGGACGAGTTGATCGTGGACGGCCACGTGCTGCGCTACCACGACCACGAGTTCCCGCTCCGGCCCGGCACCGAAAAGCTCGCGCTCGACGAGCTGCTCGCCGCCCAGCACTACGAACTCGCGCACTGGCGACGCGCCGACACCGAGCTGAACTACCGCCGCTTCTTCACCATCGCCGGGCTCATCGCCCTGCGCCAGGAGGACGACGAGGTCTTCGCGGCCACCCACGCCACCATGGTGCGGCTGCTGAACGAGGGCCTGATCCACGGGCTGCGGATCGACCACCCCGACGGCCTGGCCGACCCGCGCGCCTACCTGGAGCGGCTGCGCGCCGCCGCGCCGAACGCCTGGATCGTGGTGGAGAAGATCCTCTCCGACGAGGAGACCCTGCCCGCAGACTGGGCCTGCGACGGCACCACCGGCTACGACGCGCTGCGCCGGGTGGACAACCTCTTCCTCGACCCCGAGGGCGCCGACCCGCTGCGCGCTCTCCACCGCGAACAGACCGGGGTGCACGAAGGCTTCGACTACCTCGCGCAGGAGGCCAGGGCCGAGGTCCTCGCCGGCGGCCTGGCCACCGAGTTCGCCCGACTGCGCCGCACCCTGGACCGGCTGGAGCCGGTGGCCGGCGCCGGCGACGTCGGCCGCGCGCTGCCCCCGCTGCTGACCGCGTTCCCCACCTACCGCCCCTACCCCGGCGCCGGCCCCGGCTCGATCGCCGCGATGGCGCGGGCGCTGACGGGAGTCCCGGGGCAGGTCTCCGAGGCGGCCCGCGAGATCGCCGAACTCGCGCTCGCCGACGGGGAGTTCGGCATCCGCTTCGGACAGGTCGCGGCGGCGCTCGCGGCCAAGGGCGTGGAGGACCGCGCGTTCTACCGCTGGTACGCCCTGAGTTCGCTGAACGAGGTCGGCGGCGCGCCCGACACCTTCGGTCTCGACATCGCCGGCTTCCATGCCGCCTGCCGGCGCATGTCCCCGACCACGATGACCACGCTGAGCACCCACGACACCAAGCGCAGCGAGGACGTCCGGGCCCGCCTGTCGGTGCTCGCGGAGATCCCCGAGGACTGGGCGCAGCGGGTGCACGCCTGGAACGACCGGTCCCGACCGCACCGTTCCGAGTTCCGCTTCGGCCCGGACGGCTACGACACCTACCTGCTGTGGCAGACCCTGGTCGGCGCCTGGCCGCTCACCCCGGACCGCGCGGTGGGCTACCTGCGCAAGGCGATGCGCGAGGCGGCCCGGGAAACCACCTGGGCCGACCCGAACCCGGACTACGAGGCGGCGAGCGAGGCGTTCGTGCGCGCCGTCCTCGCCGACGACGAGCTCACCGCCGACATCGCCGACTTCGTGGCCGCGGTGGATCGCGCCGCACACGCGGTCTCGCTCGGCGCCAAGCTGGTCCAGCTGACCATGCCGGGCGTACCGGACGTGTACCAGGGCGGCGAACTGGCGCTGTACACCCTGGTCGACCCGGACAACCGGGCCCCCGTCGACTTCGGGCGCGAACACGGCCCGCTGGACACGCTCAAACTCGAGGTAACCTCCGCCGCGCTGCGGCTGCGCCGCGCGCGTCCCGACTGGTTCGCCGGCGCCTACACGCCGCTGCGCGCCCGCGGCAAGGAGGCGGACCACGCCATCGCCTTCATCCGCGGCGGCGAGGCGATCACCGTGGCGACCCGGTTGCCGGCCGGTCTCGCCGCCAAGGGCGACTGGGGCGGCGCGCTGCTCCCGCTGCCCGAGGGCCGCTGGGTCGACGCGCTGACCGGCGGCACGTACACCGGCCAGGCCCGCCTGCGGCACATCCTGGAGGACCTGCCCGTCGCCCTGCTCACCCGGGGCTGACCGGCCGGGGCCGGCGCCCGGCCGTTCCCCTCCGCTCGCACCCGTTCGCCCGTTCGCATCCGTTCGCACCCGTTCCCGGAAGGACACAACCATCGTGGTCAGGTTCGAGGTCTGGGCTCCGAAAGCGTCGTCCCTGGAGGTCGTCGTCGACGGCCGACGCAAGCCGATGCGCGACGCGAACCGGCCGGGGTGGTGGCAGGCGGACGTGCCGACGGCGGTACACGGCAGCGACTACGCGTTCGCCATCGACGGCAACGACCCGCTACCCGACCCGCGGTCGCCGTGGCAGCCCACCGGCCCCGAAGGCCCGAGCCGCGTGGTCGACCACGCGGCGTACGCGTGGGGCGACGGGGCCTGGACCGGCCGGCCGCTCCCGGGCGCGGTCGTCTACGAGCTGCACATCGGTACGTTCACCACCGAGGGCACGTTCGCCGCGGCCGTCGAGCGGCTCGACCACCTGGTCGATCTAGGCGTCACCCACGTCGAGGTGATGCCGGTGTCCGCCTTCCCGGGCCGGCACGGGTGGGGCTACGACGGGGTGTGCCCGTGGGCGGTGCACGAGCCCTACGGCGGCCCGGAAGGCCTCAAGCGGTTCGTGGACGCCTGCCACGTGCACGGCCTGGGCGTGATCCTGGACGTCGTCCACAACCACCTGGGCCCGTCCGGGAACCATCTGCCCGCCTTCGGCCCCTACTTCACCGACCGCTACCGCACCCCGTGGGGCTCGGCGGTGAACCTGGACGGCCCGGGCTCCGACGAGGTCCGCGCCTACCTGGTCGGCAGCGCGCTGATGTGGCTGCGCGACTACCACGTGGACGGACTGCGCCTGGACGCGGTGCACGCGCTCGCCGACAACCGTGCGGTGCCGTTCCTGGAGGAGTTGTCCGAGGCGGTGGACAAGCTCGCCGCCGCCACCGGCCGGCCGCTGTTCCTGATCGCCGAATCGGACCTGAACGACCCCCGCGTGGTCACCCCGCGCGAGAGCGGCGGCATGGGCGTGCAGGCCCAGTGGAGCGACGACTTCCACCACGCGCTGCACGCCCTGCTCACTGGCGAACGCCAGGGCTACTACGGCGACTTCGGCTCGATGGGCACCCTCGCCAAGACGCTCACCCGGGTTTGGCTGCACGACGGCACCTGGTCCTCGTTCCGTAAGCGCACGCACGGCCGCCCGGTGCCCACCTCGCGGATGCCCGCGTACCGCTTCCTGGGCTACCTCCAGACCCACGACCAGGTCGGCAACCGGGCCACCGGCGACCGGATCTCGGCGACCCTGCCGCCGGCGCTGCTCGCGGCGGGCGCCGCGCTCGTGCTCACCGCGCCGTTCACCCCGATGTTGTTCATGGGCGAGGAGTGGGGCGCGTCCACGCCCTGGCAATACTTCACCGACCACACCGACCCGGAGTTGGCCGAGGCCGTGCGCAACGGCCGCCGCGCCGAGTTCGCCTCGCACGGGTGGGACGCGGCGCAGATCCCCGACCCGCAGTCGGCGCAGACCGTGCGCGACTCGTGCCTGGACTGGAAGGAGCCCGCCCGCGCCCCGCACGCGGCCCTGCTGGCCTGGTACCGGCGGCTGATCGCGCTGCGCCGGGAATGGGAGAACCTGACCGACCCGGACCTGACCCGGGTGCAGGTCAGCTTCGAGGAGACCGCCGGCTGGCTGATGGTGCACCGGGGCGCGTTCCGTACCGCGGTCAACCTGGCCGAGCAGCCCGCGACGCTGCCGATGGGCACCGGGGCTGCGGAGATCGTCGCGGCCTGGGACGACCGCGCGGAGATCCGCCGGGGCCTGGTCGGCACCACGCTGCGGCTGCCCGCGACCGCCGTCATCGGCCGTCGGGAACGCTCAGGTGTCGAGCAGGCGCTTGCGCTCGGCCTCGACGTCGAAGTCGCCCGCCGGGTAGCGGGGGTCCAACTCGGTCAGGTGCTCCAGGAGCAGCCGGCTGATCGCCCAGTTGCGGTACCACTTGCGGTCGGCCGGCACCACGTACCAGGGCGCCGCGTCGCTGTCGCACTTCTCCAGCGCGGCCTCGTAGGCGGTCCGGTAGTCGGGCCACACGGAACGCTCGTCGATGTCGGCCGGGTTGAACTTCCAGTGTTTGTCCGGGTTGTCCAGCCGGGCGAGCAGGCGTTCCTTCTGCTCCTCGGGCGAGATGTGCAGGAAGACCTTGACCACGGTCACCTCGTCCTTGGCCAGGCCCTGCTCGAAGCGGTTGATCGTGGCGTAGCGGCGCGACCAGACCTGACGCGGGACCAGGTTGCGCACCCGGGCGATCAGGACGTCCTCGTAGTGCGAGCGGTCGAACACGCCGATCAGACCGGGCCCGGGCACCTGGGTGCGGACCCGCCACAGGAACGGGTGGGCGAGTTCCTCCTCGGTCGGCGCCTTGAACGCGTGGATGTGGCAGCCCGACGGGTTGAACTGGCCGATCACGTGCTTGACCGTGCCGCCCTTGCCGGAGGTGTCCATCCCCTGGACCACCAGGAGCACCCGGCGGCGCGCGCCGCCGGCCACGGCCTGCGCGTACAGCCGCTCCTGGAGTTCGGCCAGCCGGGGTCCCATCGCACCGATGTCGGCGAGCGCGTCGGCCTTGTCGCCCGCGAAGCTCGGCGTGGCGCGCGGATCGATCGCGGCCAGGTCCACGGGGCCGCCCGGCAGCCGCAACGCGGCCCGTACGGACGGCACATCGGCCGGGGGCGCGTACTTCTCGGCGGGCACCTCGACGAGCACCCGGAGCCGGGGCGGGGCGGGCTCGGGCCGCTGCTCGGCCAGGCCCGGCTCGACGGCGGGCGGGGCGGTCGGGTCGACGGCGGGCTCGGCATCGGGGTCGGCGTCGGGGTCCGGATCGTCCACCGGGTCGGCGACCAGGTGCACGGCCGGGCCGACGGCGGGCTCCAGGTCCGCGGCCGGTGCCTCGGCGATCGCGCGCTCGGCCTCGGTCTGCTTCGCGAGTGCCTTGGCCGCCTTCGCGGCCTCGGCGGCGACCCGCTCGGCCGCGGCCTCCAGCGCCTCGGCGGCTTTACGATCCGCCTTCTTCGCGGCCTTCTTCGCCGCCTTGGCGAGGTCGGCCTGCGCTTCGCGCTCGGCCTTGAGCACCTTGGCCGCCTTCTTCGCGGCCTTCTTGGCGGCCTTGGTCGCCTCGTCGACCCGGTCCGCCTTCGCGGCTCGGGCGGCCTTGTCGGGCTTGGCTGCCTTGTCCTTGGCGGCCTTCGCGGGCTTGTCGAGCTTGGCGGCCTTGGCAGGCTTCTCGGCCTTGCCGGCCTTCGCGGGCTTCTCGGCCTTCTTCGTGGCCGTCGCCCCCTTCACGACCGCCTCGGCGTCCGGGGCCTCGCCCAGGCCCACCGGCGTCGACCCCTTCGTGCCCCGGTCGGCCCTGCCTGCACTCCTGCCGTCGGCCTTCTTCGCCATGCCGCTGCCTCCGCGTCGTCGGGACCCGGGTCCGATGATGCCGCACCGACCCGTCGATCGCCCACGGGCGGCATCCCGGCAGCGGTGGATCAGCGAGAGGCGGGGATGCGCTCGGCGCCGTCGCGGGCCATCGAAACCAGGCGCGAGATCGCGCGCAGGTACTTCTTGCGGTAGCCGCCGCCGAGCAGTTCCTCGGTGAACAGTTCGTCGAAGGGCACGCCCGAGGCCACCACCGGCAGTTCGCGGTCGTACATCCGGTCCGCGAGCACCACCAGACGCAGCGCGGTGCCCTGGTCCTCGACCGGGTGCACCCCGCGCCAGAAGACGCCGGTGATCCCGTCGAGCATCGCGCCGTAGCGGCTGGGGTGCACCGTGGCCAGGTGCGCGAGCAGTGCCGGGAAGTCGTCCAGCGCGGCGCCGTCGGGCGCGGCCTCGGCGGCCGCGGTGACCATGTCCTCGGCCACCGGCGCGGGCGCCGCCGGCAGGCCCCGGTGCCGGTAGTCCTCGCCGTCGATGCGCAACGCCTCGAAGCGCGAGGACAACCCCTGTATCTCGCGCATGAAGTCCTGCGCGGCGAACCGTCCCTCGCCGAGCTTGTCCGGCAGGGTGTTCGAGGTCGCGGCGAGCTTGACGCCGGCGTCGGCGAGCTTGCCCAGGAGGGTGGACACCAGGACGGTGTCGCCCGGGTCGTCGAGTTCGAACTCGTCGATGCACAGCAGCCGGTGTCCGGACAGCGCCTCGACGGTCCGCCGGAATCCGAGCGCCCCGACGAGGTTGGTCAGCTCGACGAAGGTGCACAGCGACTTCGGGCCGGGCGAGGCGTGCCACAGCGAGGCCAGCAGGTGGGTCTTGCCGACGCCGTAGCCGCCGTCGAGGTAGATCCCGCTCGGCCCGGCCGCCTGCTCCCGGCGGAACCAGCGGCGCTTGGCGCCGTCCCCGTTCAGCTCCGCCGCGAACCGCTCCAGCCGGACCACGGCCGCGGCCTGCCCGGGTTGATTCGGGTCGGGGATGTACGTGTCGAAACGCACGTCGCCGAACCGCGGCGGCGGCACCATCTCGGCGACGAGGCGGTCGGCGGGGACGCTGGGGTGGCGCGTGGTCAACGACACAGGAGCTACGGACACGATCATCAAGCCTACGACGCGTGCGAAACTCGGTCGCATGCGCCGTCTCCTTCCCGTGCCCTCCGCCGCCGACGAACCCGACGTCGACCTGGTCGAGGCCTATGCCTATCCCCCCGACCGCACCTGGCTGCGGGCGAACATGGTGGCGAGCCTGGACGGCGCCGCGCAGGCCCCCGACGGCCTGTCCGCCGGTCTGTCCTCGCCCGCCGACAAGCGCGTGTTCGGCGTGCTGCGCGGCCTTGCCGACGTCATCGTGGTCGGCGCCGCCACCGTGCGCCAGGAGGGCTACCGGCCGCCGCGCCCCAGGCCCGCCTACGCCGCCGCCCGGGCCGCCGCCGGACAGTTGCCCGCGCCGGTGATCGCGATCGTCTCGCGCAGCCTCGCCATCGACTTCACCACGCCGCTGTTCACCGAGGCGGTCACCCCCACCATCGTGATCACCTGCGAGGAGGCCCAACCCAAGGGCCTGGCGGCGGCGGCCGAGTACGGCGACGTGCTCCTGGCGGGGCGTGACCGGGTCGACCTGGGCCTGGCCCTCGACGCGCTGGCCGCCCGCGGGCTGACCCGGCAGCTCACCGAGGGCGGCCCGCACGTACTGGCGCAGATCGCCGCATGCGGCAGGCTGGACGAGCTGTGCCTGACCATGAGCCCGCTGCTGACCTCGGGACCCGCCCACCGGCTCCTGGCCGGCCCCGCGCTCCCCGAGGCACAGGCGATGCGCCCGATCTCGATCCTCGAGGAGGACGGCGCGCTGTTCTCCCGCTACGTCCGCGCGTAACGCCTGCCTTCGGCACCCGGCCGGGGCCGTTGCGGCGGCCTCGGCGGCGCCCGCCGGTCGGCGAAAGTGGGAGGGTGAACTCCCGGGCAGACGGGGCACAGACACCCGGCTCGGCCGATGGATCAAGGGAGAGTTGCGTGTACACGATCGTGCTGCTCGTGGAAAAGGTCCTGAACGAGGCGGACGTCGCGTTCGTGACCGGCCTGCACGAGGGCGTCGAGACGTCGTTCGTGGTGGTCCTGCCCGGCAAGGCCGACCATCGCAAGCTGCTCCAGGCGCTGGACGACGTGGCCCTGGTACGCCTGGACGAGGCGGCCGAGGACATCGAGCAGCGGCCCGGCCCCGACGACGGAGCGGAGGCGGCCCGGCGCACCCTGGAGGCGAGCGTGGCGGCACTGCGCGCGAGCGGCGCCGACGCCGTCGGCGAGACCACCCCGGGCCGGGACCCGCTGGACACCCTCAAGCAGATCGTCGACCGGCACCACGCCGACGAGGTGATCGTGCTCACCGACCCGCACTTCATCGAAGAGGTCTTCCACCGCGACTGGGCCTCGCGGGCCCGACAGAACGTGGGCGTGCCGGTGCTCAAGCTCTTCGCACACGATGTGAGCTGACACAATCGCGGGAGCCCGCGCCGAACGCGGGTCCACCCCACTCGAAGGAGCCCGCTTCATGGCACCCCCCGCCGAGCCCGTCGACCTCGGCAGCCCGTTCTTCGTCGGCATCGGTGGCGCCGGCATGTCGGGGCTCGCCAAGATCCTCGCGATCCGCGGCGCGAGGGTCTCCGGCAGCGACGCCAAGGACTCCACCCAGGTGTTGGCGCTGCGCCGGCTCGGCTGCACGGTGCACGTGGGCCACGATCGGGCGAACGTCGCCGAGGACGTCTCGTGCGTGGTCGTGTCCTCGGCGATCCGGGAGGACAACCCCGAACTGGTCGTCGCGCGCGAGCGGGGCATCCCGATCGTGCACCGCGCGGACGCGCTGGCCCGGCTGATGGACGGCCGGCGCTCGGTGGCCGTCGCGGGCACGCACGGCAAGACCACCACGACGAGCATGCTCGCGGTCGGCCTGACCTCGCTCGGGCTGGACCCCTCGTTCGCGATCGGCGCCGACCTCAACGAGGCGGGCAGCAACGCCCACCACGGCCTGGGCGAGATCTTCGTGGCCGAGGCGGACGAAAGCGACCGCAGCTTCCACAAGTACGCGCCCGAGGTGGCCGTGGTGCTGAACGTGGAGCTGGACCACCACGCCAACTACGGCTCGCTGGACGACGTGCTCGACGCGTTCGAGATCTTCGCCGGCCGCATCGTGCCCGGCGGCACGCTGGTGCTCTCCGCCGACGACGCGGGCGCCGGCGCCCTGCGCGAGCGGCTGGCGGTCTCCGCGCCGACGCTGAACGTGGTCACCGTCGGCGAGCACGAGGGCGCGGATCTGCGCCTGGCGCAGATCGAGGCGTCGGGCCTGAGCAGCCGGGTCACCGTGCACGGCAAGGCCGTGGGCGGCGAATTGGTGCTGGCCGTCGCGGTGCCGGGGCGGCACAACGCCTCCAACGCGGTGATGGCGCTCGCGGTGGGCCTGGCGCTCGGCGTCGAGCCGCGGCGCATGGCCGACGGGCTGGCCAACTACCAGGGCGTGCGTCGGCGGTTCCAGCTCAAGGGCGAGGAGGGTGGCATCCGGGTCGTCGACTCGTACGCGCACCACCCCACCGAGATCGCCGCCGACCTGGCCACCGCCCGCGGCGCGGTGGGCGCGGGCCGGGTGATCGCGGTGTACCAGCCGCACCTGTTCAGCCGTACCCAGCAGCTCGGGGTGGAGATGGGCCGCGCGCTCGCCGCCGCCGACATCGCCGTGGTGATGGACATCTACGCCGCCCGGGAGGACCCGCAGCCCGGCGTGACCAGCAACATCGTCGCGCACGCCGCGCTGGACAACGGTGGCCTGGTGCGCACCGAGCACAGCTGGTCCGACGTGGCCGGCTCGGTGGCCGCGCTGGCCCGCCCCGGCGACCTGGTCCTGACCATGGGCGCGGGCGACGTGACCCTGCTCGGCCCGGAGATCCTGGACACGATCCGCGACCGCGGCACCGCCGCCGCTCGCTGAGCCGCCCACCCACCGGCGCCGTGCCGTCCCCTCGGG
Organism: Embleya sp. NPDC020630; assembly: GCF_044334985.1. Classification (NCBI taxonomy): domain Bacteria; kingdom Bacillati; phylum Actinomycetota; class Actinomycetes; order Kitasatosporales; family Streptomycetaceae; genus Embleya; species Embleya sp. NPDC020630. Next base: position 64,112 of record NZ_JBIRUB010000005.1, on the reverse strand, counting down.
GAACGTCGCGGCGCCGTTGCGTGTTGGATGTGCACATGGCCTACGAAATCGAGAAGACCGACGACCAGTGGCGGGCCGAGCTGACCCCGGAGGAGTTCCGGGTGCTGCGTCGGGCGGGCACCGAGCGTGCGTGGACGGGCGAGTACACCGAGACCAAAACGACCGGCGTCTACCGCTGTCGGGCGTGCAAGGCGGAGCTGTTCCGCTCCGACACCAAGTTCGACAGCCACTGCGGCTGGCCGTCGTTCTACGCGCCGCTGGCCGAGGACCGGGTCGAATACATCGAGGACGACACGATGGGCATGACCCGGGTCGAGGTGCGCTGCGGGACCTGCGGCTCGCACCTGGGGCACGTGTTCGAGGGTGAGGGCTACGGGACGCCCACCGACCAGCGCTACTGCATCAACTCCATCTCGCTGACCCTGGAGCCGGACCCGCAGGGCTGAGCCGAGGCGCGGGTCGGCCCCCGGGCCGGCTCGGGCGGCGCCGCCCGTTCAAACATCGGTACGGGCGGTGCGGCAAAACTCACATCGAGCCCGCGTGCGGCGGGTGCGTCCGCTATGTCTGGGGACCATGGATCCCTGGCTGCCACCCCTCGCGTACTCGGTCTGGACGGCGCTCGTACTCGGCGTCGCCATCGGGTGCGCCCGGCGCGGCGGCCGGCGGGCGAACCGGGCGCGCCTGGCCGAACTGGGCGCGGTCGAATACGCGTTCGTCGTCGGCGGCGCGGCCCGCGCGGCCGACGTGTCGATCCTGGCCCTGCTCGGCGAGGGCGCGCTGCACCTGAACCGCGACGGGCAGGTGGTCGCGGCCCGGGCTCCGGCGGGCGACGCGCCGCTGCGGATCCTGGATCGGGAGTACGGCGGCCTGCCGCTGCGCGATCTGCGCGCCCGGGTGGCCGCGGCGCCGGAGATCCAGGGCATCGGCGCCGACCTGTTCGCGGCCGGCCTGATCGCCCGCCCAGACGCGGGCCCGCGTCGACTGCCCCGCTGGGCGCTGTTCGCCACCCTCCCCCTGGGCCTGGCCACCGCGATCGTGGGCTTCGTCCGCGCCGACGACGCGACCTCGGGCGCGCTGCCGTGGGTGGGCCTGCTGCTCGCGGTGATCGGCAGCCAGGCGTGTGTCGCGGGCCTGCTGCTCCTGGGCGTGTTCGGCGAGCGGGTGGTGCCCACCGCGCCGACCACACGCCGGCTGATCCGGCTGCGCCGCGACGAGGCGGCCGTGGCCGCGCTCGGAGCCGACGACCTGGGCGCGGTCGCCCTGTGGGGCCTGGACCGCTTCCCCGACCCGGTGGTCAAGGAGATCTTCCGCCGCAACGCCCCCGCCCCCGCCGGCCGCCCCCCGGAGTCCGTCTGGTGCGGCAACACCTCCTGCGCCTCCCCTCAGGGCGCCCGGGCCGGCTCCTGTGGCGGCACCGCCGACGGCTGCGGCAACTGACCGAACCGCGCCCGCAACGCGTCGGTGTCGCGGGCCACTTGCCGCGCGGCGTACCCGGAGCCAGCGAACCGAGGGAACTCCGCCTGTTTCGGTCCGGGACGGACCCGCCATGCTGGACGTATGCGGACAGCGGTGGGAATCGGATGGCGGCCGGAGATCGATCTGACCGTCGAGCGCCTGGCCGGCGTCGACTTCGTCGAGGTCGTCGCGGAGAACGTGTGCGTCGGACACCTGCCCGAGTCGCTGCGCGTACTGTGCGAGCGCGGCGTCGAGGTGATCCCGCACGGCGTCGGCCTCGGCCTGGCGGGCGCCGACCGTCCCGACCCCGCGCGCCTTGCCCGGCTGGCCGAGGTGGCGGGCGCCCTCGGCTCACCCGTGATCAGCGAACACCTGGCGTTCGTCCGGGCCGGCGGCATGGAGGCCGGTCACCTGCTGCCGACGCCGATGACCTGGGACGCGCTCGACGTCGTCACGGAAAACGTCCGCATCGCCCAGGACGCGCTGCCGGTCCCGCTCGCCTTGGAGAACCCGGCGACGCTGCTGACCTGGCCCGACAACGAGATGAGCGAGGCCCGCTTCCTGACCGAACTGGTCGAGCGCACCGGCGTGCGGCTGCTGATCGACGTGGCCAACCTGCACACCCAGCGGGTCAACCACGGCGTCGACCCGGCCGCCGCGCTGGCCGAACTCCCGCTGGAGGCGGTGGAGTACGTACACGTCGCCGGCGGCGTCGAACGCGACGGCCTGTGGCACGACACCCACGCGCACCCGGTGACCGAGCCGATCCTGGAGGTGCTGACCACGCTGTGCGCACTGCGCCCGCCGCCGCGCGTACTGCTCGAACGCGACAGCGACTTCCCGACGGCGGGCGAGATCGCCGCCGAATTGGCCGCGATCCGGACCGTGGTGGACCGGACGGCGGTGCGCCGGTGAGCGCGCGCGAGCGGCTGGCCGCACAGCAGACCGCGCTGCTCGCGGCACTGGTCGCCGGCGGGCCGACACCGCCGGGCTTCGACCCGGACCGGGTGCGCGTACAGGCCCGCGCGCTGGCCGCCAAACGGCGCGACTCGGCGCTGCGCGCGCTGCCGGAGCTGGCGACGGCGCTGGGCCCGCGCTGGCCGGGCGAGTTCATGGCCTGGGCTCTGGTCCACCCGAAGCCCGCCGAGGGAGGCACCCGCGCCGACGTACACGCCTTCGCGGCCCATCTGTGGGAACGGGACGCGCTGCCGAAGGCGCTGGCCGAGGTGTTCGTCGAACGAAAGCCGTCCCGCTGGGCCCGGCTGCGCACCCGATTCGCATCCCGCGCGCCGGCCGGCCACGGGTAGGCACTTCGCACACGGGGGTCGACACCATGTTCTGGTTGCTGCTCGGGGCGGTGGTGGTCCTCGCCGCCGCCCTGCCGATCGTGATCGTCGTCCTGGCCCACCGCGCGGCCCGACGCCGGCTCCGCCACGCCTTCGGCCGACCGGCAGGACCGGCCTTCGGGCGGGCACCGGGCACCGGCACGCCGTACGGCGGCGAGCCCGGTCGGTACCCCGACCCGTGGCCACTCGGCCCGCAGGGGTATCAGGGGTACCAGGGGTACGACGCGCAGGACCACCATCACCATCACCCTCACCACGGCCACGGCCACGGCCACCACACCTCGTGCGGCACCGGCTGGTCCTGCGGCGCAGGCGCCGGCGGCGACTCCTCGGGTTCGAGCGGGACGTCCTGTTCCAGCGGATCGTCCTGCGGGTCGTCGTGTTCGAGCGGGTCGTCCTGCTCCAGCGGATCGTCCTGTTCGAGTTCGACCTAGGTTCGACCCGACGCGGCGCCCCCGGTCGGTCGGAGCGATCGATCGCGAGCCGACCGACCGGGACGAAGGCTCAGGCCAGACCGGCGAGCAGTTCGGCGACGGGGTGCCGGCGACCGGTGTAGAACGGCACCTCCTCGCGCACGTGGCGGCGCGTCTCCGAGCCGCGCAGGTGCCGCATCAGGTCGACGATGCGGTGCAGCTCGTCCGCCTCGAAGGCGAGGATCCACTCGTAGTCGCCCAGCGCGAACGACGGCACCGTGTTGGCCCGCACGTCCGGGTAGCCGCGCGCCATCCGCCCGTGCTCGGCGAGCAGCCGGCGGCGCTCGTCGTCCTCCAGCAGATACCACTCGTACGAGCGCACGAACGGGTACACCGCGACATAGTCGCGCGGGGTCTCCTCGGCCAGGAATGCCGGGATGTGGCTCTTGTTGAACTCGGCCGGACGGTGCAGCGCCATGTTCGACCACACCGGATCGAGGAGCCGGCCCAGGCCGGTGCGGCGGAAGCGGTTGTACGCCTCCTGGAGCGCGTCCGAGTCCTCCGCGTGCCACCAGATCATCAGGTCCGCGTCGGCACGCAGGCCGGAGACGTCATAGGTGCCGCGCACCACCACGTCCTTGTCGAGCAGCTGCTCGAACAACTGCTCGACCTCGCCCGCCAGTCCGGCCCGTTCACCCGGCAGCGGCTCACGGAGTCGGAAGACCGACCACATCGTGTACCTGATCACCTGGTTGAGGTCGCGGGCCTTGCGCCGGGCCGGCGCGGGTTCGCCTGCGGACTCCGGGCCGTCGGCGTTGAGGGCGGCGTCGACCACCGCTGCGGCGGCGTCGACCGGTTCCGGGCTGTTCTCCGCGGTGCTTTGCGTCATGGTCCGATTCTGCCTGGCTCGTCCCCGCGCTCAGCGCACGGGGCGCGCGTACGGCCTGGCGAGCTGCGCCAGGACCTCGGTCGCGGCCTTGGTCGCACTCGCCACACACGCCGGGATGCCGACGCCCTCGTACACCGCGCCGCACACCGCCAGGCGCGGCAACCGCTCGACCGCGTCGCGCACGCAGGCGATGCGACCGAGGTGGCCGACCGCGTACTGGGGCAGCCCGCCGCCCCAGCGGGTGACCCGGGTGTCGATCGGCTCGGCGGTCAGTCCGACCGCCTCGCGCAGGTCGTCGAGCGAGTCGGCGATCAGTTCGGCGTCCTCGCGCTGGAGCACCGCCTCCTCGCCGGCCCGGCCGAGGGAGGTGCGCAGCACGAACAGGTCGGGATCCGATTCGGCGAGCCAGCCCCACTTGTTCGACGCGAAGGTGCTCGCCTTGATCCGCCGGCCGTCCACCGGCGGCACCAGGAACCCGGTTCCGGCGGGCATCGACGCCAGGTCGGCGCGCCGGAACGCGAGGGTCACCAGCGCCATGCCCGCGTATTCGATCGAGGACAGCTCCACCGCCGCGACCGTCGAGTGCGGGCGCAGGAGGCGGGCCGCGGGCGCGGCCGGTACCGCGAGCACCACCGCGTCCGCCTCGATCGGGACGGGGGCGTTGGTCGGGCCGGTGATCAGCCGCCAGCCGGTCGGCGTGCGCTCCAACTCGCGCACCGTGGTCCGGGTCCGGATGCTGCCGCGCCCACCGGCCACCACGGCGCCGGCGACCGCGAGCGGCAGCCGCCCGACACCGCCGCGCACCCCCATGAACACCGGCCCCGCGGGCCGGTCGGCGGCGGCGTCGAGCAGGTGGCGCACCCCCGCCACCAGCGAGCCGCCGGAGCGGGCGATCGGCAACAGCTGCGGGACGGCGGCGGCGAGCGAGATGTCGTAGGCGTTGCCCGCGTACACCCCGCCGAGCAGCGGCTCGACGAGCCGGTCCACCACCTCGTGGCCGAGCCGTTCGGCGACGTAGCGGCCGACCGAGACGTCGTCCTCGTAGCGGTGCGGCGCCAGCGCGTGGTCCAGCGGGATCCGGGCCAGGCCCGCGGGCGACAACACCCCGCTCGCCGCCAGCGGCTCCAGGTCGCCCGGCACACCCATCACATGGCCGCGCGGCATCGGCCGCAACGCACCACGCGTCCACAACGACGCCCCCGCGGTGGCCGGCGGCTGAAGATCGTCGCCCAGCCCGACTTCACGAGCCAGGTCGATCGCCTCGAAACGCCGAGCCAACATCGACTCCGCACCCTCGTCGACCGCAACCCCGGCAATGCTCCCTGCATGCAGCTTCCCCCCCACCCGGGAAGCCCCCTCAAGCACGGTGACGGTGAGCCCGGGATCCCCGTCGCGCAGCAAAGCCCAAGCAGCCGTCAACCCGGCAATCCCACCACCGACAACAACCACATGCCGCCCGCCACCCACCACCGAACCACCCACGTCACACCCTCTCCCAAAAGCCACCCAACCCGACCCCCCGAAGCCAAACCCCCCAAAAGCCCAACCGCAACCGCACCAGGGCCAGGCCCGCGTTCGAGGCCACCCAAACTCGACCAGATCCCAACACGGGCCCGACCACAAACCACATCACCCCGGCCGGCCCTTGAGGCCACCCAACCCAACCCCAACCAATCCAGCCCGGCCGGCGTTTGAGGCCACCCCAACCCGACCAAATCCCAACGCCGACCCGACCACCAATCCAGCCCGGCCGGCCCTTGAGGCCACCCAACCCGACCCCAACCAATCCAGCCCGGCCGGCGTTTGAGGCCACCCCAACCCGACCAAATCCCAACGCCGGCCCGACCACCACACCAGCCCGGCCGGCGCATGAGGCCAAAGCCCCCCACCCCGGCCGAACCGCGAACCCACGCGCGACGCTGGAACGCAGCCGAGCCACAGCGAGCCCGGCCGGCGCATGAGGCCAAAAGCCGACCTACCGGGCGCCGGCCGAGTGCACGTGCGCCACCAGGCGCGTGAGCACCTCGGGATCCGTGTTCGGCAAAACCCCATGCCCCAAATTGAAAATGTGCCCCTCCGCACCACGCCCCGCCGCCAACACCTCATCGGCCTTGGCCCGAACCGCCTCCCACGGCGCGAACACCACCGCCGAGTCCAGGTTCCCCTGCAACGCCCGCCCAGGCCCCACCCGCCGCGCCGCCTCGTCCAGCGGGATGCGCCAGTCGACGCCCACCACATCCGCCCCGGCCTCGCCGAACATCCGCAGCAACTCGCCGGTGCCCACCCCGAAGTGGATCCGCGGCACGCCGTAGTGCTCGACCGACGCCAACACCTTCGTGCTCGCCGGCAGCACCGACGCCCGATAGTCCGCCGCGGACAACGCCCCGGCCCACGAGTCGAACAGCTGGATCGCCGACGCACCCGCCTCGATCTGTACCTTCAAAAACGCCGACGTGATCTCCGCGAGCCGGTCCACCAGGTCGGCCCACAGCTCCGGGTCGCCGTACATCAGCGCCTTGGTGCGCTCGTGGTTCTTCGACGGCCCGCCCTCGACCAGGTAACTCGCGAGGGTGAACGGCGCACCGGCGAAGCCGATCAGCGGCGTACCGCCCAGCTCGCCGACGAGCTGCCCGACCGCCTCGGTGATGTACGGCACGTCGTCGGGCGTGAGGTCGCGCAACTGTGCGAGGTCGGCGCGCGAGCGGATCGGGTTCGCCACCACCGGACCGACGCCGGGCTTGATGTCCAGGTCGACCCCGATCGCCTTGAGCGGGACCACGATGTCGCTGAAGAAGATCGCCGCGTCCACCCCGTGCCGCCGCACCGGCTGCAGCGTGATCTCGGTGACCAGGTCCGGCCGCATGCACGAGTCGAGCATCGCGATGCCCTCGCGCAGCTTGCGGTACTCGGGCAACGAACGGCCCGCCTGACGCATGAACCACACCGGGGTGTGCGGGACGGGTTCGCGCCGGCAGGCGCGCAGGAAGGCCGAGTCGCGGACGGTGGCGTGCGGAAGGCTCGTTTCGGTCACATCCGCCATGGTCCCAGACGCACGCGGGCGGCCCAGACGGAGCACCCCGCCCGGCGCGTCGCCCGGGCCCGACCCCCCCGATGCGGCCTAGGCTGCCAGGCATGGCAGGAGTCGGCGAGACCGAGGAGCCCGAGGAGTTCCGGCAGGCACTGGCCGGATGGCGGGCCGCGGTCCTGCGTCCGGAGATCGTGCTGGAGGAGATGGCCCGGCCGCGTGGCCTGGCGCCGTACTCCGCCGCGTTCGCCGCCGAGGTGGCGCTCGGCGAGGACGAGGACGAACTCGCCGGCGGCCGGATCGTGCTGCTGCACGACCCGGCGGGCCACGAGGCGTGGGAGGGCACGTTCCGCGTGGTCACCATGACCCGCGCCGAACTCGAACCCGAACTGGCGATGGACCCACTGCTGCCCGAGGTCGGCTGGACCTGGCTGACCGAGTCGCTGTACGCGGTCGGCGCGACCTACCGCGTCCCCAGCGGCACCGTCAGCCGCAGCACCTCGCAGGGCTTCGGCGGACTCTCCGGACAGATCGCCCGCACCGAGATCGAGGTCAGGGCGTCATGGACCCCGGCCGACGACGAGTTGTTGCCGCATCTGCTGGCGTGGACCGAACTGCTGTGCACCTGCGCCGGTTTGCCGCCGGTGACAGCCGGAGAGGGCGTCGTCGCCATACCGCGCCGGCCCTCGCGACCCGGTTCCTGACACGCCGGATCACCGTCGCGAGACCCCTCGGTCACACACCCGGGTCAACGTCGCATAACGGATTTGGATCTTCCTCTAAAGCCCGGCGCCATATGTGCCGAAGGACAGGGTGACCACCCCGAAGGAGTAGCTGGTCGGGCCGCTTCTTCGGGAATCGCGATCACTGCGCAGGAGGCCCGGTGTCGGTACTTCTCGATCACCCTGCAAACCTGCTTGCCTATCGTCCTTCCAAGCCCACGGCGATGGTCGTCGTCGCGGACCCCCGGGTTCGCGACGCCGTCATCCGCCACCTGTGGGCCCTCGGTGTACGCGACGTCGTCGGGGCGTCGACCATCGCCGAGGCTCGCTCCCGTGCCGGCACGCCGCGCGACCTGTGTGTCGCCGACGTGCACCTGCCGGACGGCTCCGGACTCACGCTTCTCACCGAGATGCGCGCGTCCGGGTGGCCGAACGGCCTGGCACTCTCCGCAGCCGACGACATCGGTGCCGTTCGCTCCGCGCTTGCCGCGGGTGTTCGGGGCTACGTCGTGACCGGCGCGCGAGCGGGACTGAACCCTGGACACGCACGGCAAGCCGGAATGCACCACGGGATGCCCCAGGCAAACCGCATGCGTCCGTCGGAACAGCGCGGGACGGAGCCCGGCTCCGGCGTCCGGGAGCTTTCGGCGCGCGAGATCGAGGTCCTGCGCCTCGTCGCGGAGGGCCGGTCCAACAAGGCGATCGGTCAGGCGATGGGCCTGTCGGCGCTGACGGTCAAGAGCCATCTCGCCCGCATCGCCCGCAAGATGGGCACGGGCGACCGGGCCGGCATGGTGGCCCTCGCGTTGCGGGCGGGCATCATCAGCTGACCCCGGTCGGCACCGACCGGTCCAGGGCCGGCGGAGCGTCAGGACACCTCATCAGGTGACACATCATCAGGTAAAGCCGAATCCCGGCGGGTGAACCCACCCGCCGGGATTCGGCTTTTCCGAGAGTCGGCTTTCCGGTTCCGCGCGCGATTTCGTGCGGTTCCGACCGCCATACACCCGCCGTGGCACGCCCACCTTGGCGGGGACCCGCCCGGTCGGCCGGCCGGGCGGGTTATTTTGGTGGGGTGACCGACGCCTCCTTCGAAACCTCATCCGAACTTCCGGCGCCGGTCCCCCCGGCGCCGGTCCCGCTCCTGGCACCTCGCGAGGGCGTTCCGCCGGTCGTGGCGGACCCGGAGGCGCTCGCCGAGACCGTCGCCGCCTTCGCCGCCGGAGCGGGACCGGTGGCCGTCGACGCCGAACGGGCGTCGGGCTATCGCTACGGGCAACGCGCGTATCTGATCCAGCTGCGCCGGGCCGGCGCGGGCAGCGCCCTGGTCGACCCGGCGGCCTGCCCCGACCTGTCCGCGCTCGGCGCCGCGATCGTCGACGCCGAATGGGTCCTGCACGCCGCCTCCCAGGACCTGCCCTGCCTGGCCGAGGTCGGCATGGTCCCCCGGCGCATCTTCGACACCGAGCTGGCGGGCCGACTGGCCGCCTTCCCCCGCGTGGGCCTGGGCGCGATGGTCGAGGCCGTACTCGGCTTCTCGCTGGAGAAGGGGCACTCGGCGGTGGACTGGTCCACCCGTCCGCTGCCGGAGCCCTGGCTGCGCTACGCGGCGTTGGACGTCGAGGTGCTGATCGAGCTGCGCAATGAGCTCGAGGCAACGCTGACCGAGCAGGGCAAGCTCGACTGGGCGCTGCAGGAGTTCGCCGCGATCGTCGCCGCGCCGCCGCCCGCCCCCCGGGTCGACCCGTGGCGCCGCACGTCGGGCCTGCACCGGGTGCGCCGTCGCCGGCAGTTGGCCATCGTGCGGTCGTTGTGGCAGGCCCGGGACACCGTCGCCCGCCAGAAGGACGTCTCGCCGGGTCGGGTCATCCCGGACACCGCGATCGTCGAGGCCGCGCTGGCCGGGCCCACGTCGGTGGCCGCCCTGCTCGCGCTGCCCGGCTTCACCGGCCGGGACAGCCGACGCCAGGCCGGGGTGTGGCTGGCCGCGATCGAGCAGGCCAGGGCCCTGCCCGAGGTCGAGCTGCCGATGTCCACGCTGCCGCACGAGGGCCCGCCGCCGGCCCGCGCGTGGACCGACAAGGACCCGGCCGCCGCCGAGCGCCTGACCGCCGCCAAGACCGCGGTGGCGGCCATCGCGGACGAGCACACGCTGCCCACCGAGAACCTGCTCGCGCCGGACTACGTACGCCGGTTGGCCTGGGCACCGCCGTCGGCCCCCACCGCGGACGCGGTCGCCGAGGTACTGCGCGAGTTCGGCGCCCGGCCCTGGCAGATCGCGCTCACCGCCCCGGCCCTGTCCGGCGCGTTCCTGCGCCTGGCCGCACACGCCGCCAACGGCACCGCCGGGACCTGAGTCACACACCGGGGCGAAAGCCTCGGTACGACCGCCGCGAGCCGAGCGCATCGGTCCCGGCGCGGCGCGTCTTCGGATGCCCGCGGACGCCCGGCGAGCCTGCGGCCGGGCGCCCGTACCGCCTTACCCGAGCTTTGCTTTGTCCGCATTGACGCCGGATCCCTCCGAATGGTTTGGTTAGGCTCGCCTAATTTCTCACCATGTGTTCGAGCCTGCGGGGTGGCCTGTGTTCGCCAACTATCTGATTGGCCTGCGCGAGGGCCTGGAAGCGGCCCTGGTGGTCAGCATCCTGATCGCCTATCTCGTCAAGACCGGTCGACGCGAGGCGCTGCCGGCGGTGTGGGTGGGGATCGGCGCGGCCGTCGCGATGAGCGTGGCCCTGGAGGCCGCCCTCGAACTGACCTCGGCGGAGATGGACTTCAAGGAGCAGGAGGCGTTCGGCGGCTCGTTGTCCATCTTCGCGGTGGCGCTGGTCACCTGGATGATCTTCTGGATGCGGCGTACCTCACACGCGCTCAAGGCGGAGTTGCAGGGCAAGTTGGACCACGCGCTGGCGATGGGCACCGGTGCGCTGGTGTTGACCGCGTTCCTGTCCGTGGGGCGGGAGGGTCTGGAGACGGCGGTGATCGTGTGGGGCACGGCCCGCTCCACCGGCGAGAACACCGAGCCGATGATCGGCGTCGCCCTCGGGCTGGCCAGCGCCGTCGTGCTCGGCTACCTCTTCTACGCCGGCGCCGTGCGGATCAACCTCGCCAAGTTCTTCCTCTGGACCGGCGCCGGCCTCGTCGTCGTCGCCGCCGGCGTACTGGCGTACGGCGTCCACGACCTCCAAGAGGCCGACTACCTCCCCGGACTGTCGAACCGGGCCTTCGACATCAGCGACACCATCCCGCCGGACACCTGGTACGGCACCCTCCTCAAGGGCATCCTCAACTTCCAGCCCGACCCCACGGTCCTTCAGGTCGCGGTCTGGGCGGCCTATCTGGTCCCGGTCATGGCGCTGTTCTTCCTGCTCCCCAAGGGCGGCCCGAAGAAGGCTCCGTCGGCGGCTCCTCGGGAGACGACGGCCGCCGCCTGATCCGGGGCGCGGTGGGACGGGACGGCACGGGCGAGGGGCCCGATCCGAAGCGGTGCTTCGGGTCGGGCCCCTCGGTGTCTCGAGCCTTCGGTCCATGGGTCGCCGGGGCACTCAGGCGAACAGTGCCTTGCCCCAGTAGTCGTCCGCGCCGCGCACGCCGCCCGGACACGCGAACAGGGCCGAGCCCACGTGCTGGATGTACTCGTTCATCGCGTCGTTCGACGCCAGCCGCTGCTGGACCGGGATGAAGCCCTTGCGCGGGTCGCGCTGGTAGGCCAGGAAGAACAGGCCCGCCTCCAGCCGGCCGAGGCCGTCCGAGCCGTCCACGAACGAGTAGCCGCGACGCAGGATGGTCGCGCCGTTGTTGGTGTCGGGGTGCGACAGCCGCACATGCGACTTCTCCGGCAGCGCCTTGAGCGGTACCACGTCGTGTTCGCCGGTCGCGCCCTGCGGCGCGCCGACACCCTTGTTGCGGCCGATCACGTCCTCCTGCTCCTGCAGCGAGGTGCGATCCCAGGTCTCGATGTGCATCCGGATCCGACGCGCGACCAGGTAGGAGCCACCGGTCATCCACGCCGGGCCCTCACCGGCCGGCACCCACACGTGCTCGCGCAGCCGGTCGGTCTCGGTGCCGGCGATGTTGCGCGTGCCGTCCTTGAAGCCGAACAGGTTGCGCGGGGTCATCGCCTCGGGCGTGGTCGAGGACGTCTTGCCGAAGCCCAGCTGCGACCAGCGCACCGAGACCACGCCGAAGCCGATCCGGGCCAGGTTGCGGATCGCGTGCACCGCGACCTGGGGGTCGTCGGAGCAGGCCTGGACCGCGATGTCGCCGCCGGAGCGCTGCGGGTCGAGCTTGTCCCCGGGGAACGCGGGCAGTTCGGCCAGCGCCTCCGGCTTCTTCGCGGCGATCCCGAAGCGGTCCCGGCCGTCCTTGGTGAACAGCGTGGGGCCGAATCCGACGGTGAGCGTGAGGTTGTTCGGCGGCAGCCCGACCGCCTCGCCCGTGTCGTCGGGCGGCGACTCGGGCACACCGCTGTCGGCGCCGGTCCCGATCGCCTTGCCCGCGGTCATCGCGGCCGCGGCGGCGGTCCACTGCTGGAGCATGCGCACCAGCTTGGCGCGGTCGTCGGTGATCACGTCGAACACGCAAAAGTGCAGCCGGTCCTGGACCGGGGTGGCGATGCCGGCCTGGTTCACGCCGTGGAAGTCCACCGCGCCCGGGGTCGGCGTGGACGACTTGTCCTCGCTCCCGGTGACCGCGGTGGCCACCCCGCCCGCCGCGGCGGCGCCGACCACGAGCGCGCCACCGGTCCAGCCCAGCAGCGCCCGCCGACTGAATCCGTCGGCCGACGGCGGTTCGACCGCCTCGGCGACACGTTCGGTCTCGGTCATGGGCCCTCCCTAGGCTCGTGCGGTGCGGTCGGCTCGTGGGGATCGGTCGGTTCGGTCGGTTCGTGCTTCGCGATGGCGGGCGCCGTCACGCGTCGGCGTCACTGGGCGACGACGCCGGCAAGCTTCGACAGCGGCTCGCCGAGCGCGTTGACCGCGTCCGAGAGCTCCTTGCGCTTGGCCTCGTCGATCGTGTCGTAGGAGACGTAGCCGTCGCCCTGCTTGTACTTGAACAGCAGGCCCTGGATCTTGGCGAACTCGCCGTCGAGGGTGGCGGTCAGCGCCGCGTCCTTCTCCGCCACGTACGGCTTGAGCAATTCGAAGGCCTTCTTCGCACCGTCCACGTTGCCCGCGAAGTCCCACAGGTCGGTGTGGCTGAACGCCTCCTCCTCGCCGGTGACCTTGCCGGTGGCCACCTCGTCGAGCAGTCCCTTGGCGCCGTTGGCGATCGAGGTCGGGGTGATGTCGACGGTGCCGACCTTGGACTGGAGCGTGTTCAGGTCGGCCATCAGGCGGTCGGCGTAGCCCTTCTCGACGTCCGTGATCTGCCCGGTGGTCCACAGCGCCTTCTCGATCCGGTGCCAGCCGGACCACTCCTGACCGGGCTCCAGGTCCGCCTCGCGCGCGTCCATCTGCGGGTCGAGGTCGCCGAAGCTCTCCGCGACCGGCTCGATGGTCTCCCAGCCCAGGCGCGACTTCGGATAGAGCTCCTTGGCCTTGGCCACGTCGCCGGCCTTGACCGCCTTCACGAACTCGGTGGCGATCGGCATCATCTGCGCGACCGTGTCGTTGGTGAAGGTCCGGTAGTGCGCGACGGCCTGGGCGAGCCTGGGGTCGATCGGCTTCTCGACGGGGGTGCCCGCGACGGTGACCTTCTGCCGGATGCCGTCGCCCTTCATGCCGGGCTTGCAGGCGACCTCGTAGGTGCCGGCCTTGATCTCGAAGTTCAGCGTGGCCGAGGTGCCGGGGCCGATGTTCTCCCGCTCGGTGACGATCCGGTCGCCCTGCGCGTAGACGTAGAGCTCGGTGACCTGGCTGCCCTTGTTGGTCACCTTGATGCTGTTCTTGCCCGCGGGCCAGTCCTTCTTGGCGACGTCGCAGGACTTGTCCTTGGCGGTCACCTTGACCGCGTCGCCGGAGGAGTCGTCGCTGTTGCACGCGGTCAACGCGAGCGGCAAGGCCAGCAACAACCCGACACCCAGCGCACGGGTGGCGGCGGGGCGACGACGGACGACAGACATGAACTCTCCCGGGGACGAGACAGGCGAAGACGGGTCGAAGCCCGGCAGACGAGCAGAAGCAGGACGTATGAGACGCGTGGGACACGCGGAAGGGCATGGCAGTGCTGTGCAAAACGGACGAAAAGCAATTATTAGGCAAGGCTAACCAAGCCTAGGCTTGGCTTATTTTGTCAGCCGAATGACCCCATACAGTCAAGACGGAGTAAAGGCCCGGCGCGGCGAACGTGGATCACATCACGTCCCGCTCGGGACCTTTGGCGCGGCAAAGCATGGCAAACCCGATATATACGTAGGGTCGTGCCAAGTCCGTTCAACCTGGAGCACCCGTGACCACCTCGGAGGACCGTCTCTCCGCCGCATCGCCCGGGGCTCGCTCCGCCACCGCGTCCGCCGTCACCGCGAACGCGACCACCACCGATCCCGGCGTCGCGACCGTGTCGGCATCCGTACCCGCACCCGCGTCGGGCGCTCCGGCGTCCGCGTCGCCCTCGACCCGGCGGCCCGCGCCCAAGGAGTTGGGTCTGCTCGCGTGCACCGCGCTCGTGGTGGGCAACATGATCGGCTCCGGGGTCTTCCTGCTGCCGGGCCCGCTCGCCCGCTACGGGGGACTGGCGCTGGTCGCCTGGGGGTTCACCTCGGCCGGCGCGCTCCTGCTCGCGCTGGTGTTCGCGCGTTTCAGCACCATGTATCCCGACACCGGCGGCCCCTACGCCTACGTGCAGCGCGTGTTCGGCGACCGGATCGGCTTCTTCACCGGCTGGGGCTACTGGATCGCGGTGTGGGTGGGCATCGCGGCGATCGCCATCGCCGCGGTCAGCTACCTGGCCTACTTCGTCGAGCCGCTCGCGCACCACCGGTTCGCCGGCGCGCTGATCGCCGTCGCACTGTCGTGGGCGGCCACGCTCGCGAACGTGCGCGGGGTGGGCGCGGCGGGCGTGGTGTCGATCGTGCTCACCGCGCTCAAGCTGATCCCGCTGGTGGGCATCGCCGTGGTCGGCCTGTTCTTCCTGGACCGGGGCAGCGTGCCGGAGTTCAACCCGAGCGGCGGCTCGCCCCTGGCCGGGGTCACCGGCGCGGCCACGCTCACCCTGTGGGCGTTCATCGGCATGGAGTCCGCCACCGTCCCGGCGGACAGCGTGCGCGACCCGCGCCGGACCATCCCACGCGCCACCGTGCTCGGCGTCGCGCTCGCGGCGAGCGTGTACATCCTGGCCACGTTCGTGGTCATGACCCTGGTCCCGGCGGCCGAACTCGCCGACTCGCCGGCCCCGTTCGCGGCCGCGGCCCGGGTGGTGGTCGGCGACGCGGGCGGCTGGATCGTGGCCGCCGGCGGGCTGATCGCCTGTCTGGGCGCGATGGTGGGCTGGGTGATGATGCAGGGCCAGATCCCGCTCGCGGCCGCCCGGGACGGGCTGTTTCCCCGCCCCTTCGCGCGCCTGGACGCGGGCGGCACCCCGGCCTTCGGCCTGATCGCCTCGAACGTGCTGGTCACCGTCCTGATCCTGACCACCGCCGGCGGCGGCCCGGGGGATCAGTTCGAGCGGATCATCCTGATCGCCACCTCCATCTCGCTCGTCCCCTACGGCCTGACCGCGATCGCGCTGCTGCGACTGCTGCGCACCGATCGGGCCGCGTTCGACGCTTCGGCGCTGGTCAGGTACGGATGATCGCGGTGCTCGCCGCGGCGTACTCGATCTGGGCGGTGGTCGGGTCCGGCTGGACGGTGATCTGGCAGGGCGCGGTACTGCTCGCGGCAGGCGGTCCGGTGTACCTGTGGCTGACCCGCCGGCGACCGCGCTCGGGACGCGCCGACGGGCCGATGGGGACCGAGGGCTAGGCCACGTGGTTACCCATGAGTAGCATGGGGCCCGTACCCATCGGTGGAGGAGTGTGCGCTCGTGCCTCGTAACGTCCGGGACGTCGTCTTCGTAGACGGCGTCCGTACCCCCTTCGGCAAGGCCGGCCCCAAGGGCATCTACCACGAGACGCGAGCCGACGACCTCGTCATCGCGTGTATCCGTGAGCTGATGCGCCGCAACCCGTCGCTGCCGCCGGCGCGCGTGGACGAGGTCGCGATCGCGGCCACCACGCAGATCGGCGACCAGGGCCTGACCATCGGCCGCACCGCGGCGCTGCTGGCCGGGCTGCCGCGCGAGGTGCCCGGCTATGCGATCGACCGCATGTGCGCGGGGGCGATGACCGCGGTCACCACGGCCGCCGGTGGCATCGCGTTCGGCGCCTACGACGTGGTCGTCGCCGGCGGTGTCGAGCACATGGGCCGACACCCCATGGGCGAGGGCGCCGACCCGAACCCGCGGATCATCTCCGAGCAGTTGGTGGACCCCTCCGCGCTGGTCATGGGCAACACCGCGGAGAACATCCACGACCGCTTCCCGCAGCTCACCAAGGAGCGCGCGGACCGGTTCGCCGTGGGCAGCCAGGAGAAGGCCGCCAAGGCGTACGCCGACAACCTGATCCAGCCCGACCTGGTGCCGGTCGCGGCCCGCTCGGTGGAGCAGGGCTGGGGCCTGGCCACGGCGGACGAGCCGATGCGCCCGGGCACCACCCTCGAGGGTCTGGCCGCGCTCAAGACCCCGTTCCGCCCGCACGGCCGGGTCACCGCGGGCAACGCGGCCGGCCTCAACGACGGCGCGACCGCGTGTCTGCTCGCCGCCGAGGACACCGCGCGCGAGCTGGGCCTGCCGATCAAGATGCGCCTGGTGCAGTTCGCGTTCGCCGGCGTCGAGCCCGAGGTGATGGGCATCGGCCCGGTCCCGGCCACCGAAAAGGCGCTGGAGCGCGCCGGGCTGAGCATCGACGACATCGGCCTGTTCGAGCTGAACGAGGCGTTCGCGGTGCAGGTGTTGTCCTTCCTGGACCACTACAAGATCGCCGACGACGACCCGCGCGTGAACAAGTACGGCGGCGCGATCGCCTTCGGCCACCCGCTCGCCTCCTCCGGCGTGCGGCTGATGACCCAGCTCGCGCGCCAGTTCGAGGCGCACCCCGAGGTCCGCTACGGCCTGACCTCGATGTGCATCGGGCTCGGCATGGGCGGGACCGTCATCTGGGAGAACCCGAACTGGACCGGGGCCGACGCGGACACCTCGACCGCCGGCGCGAACTCCGAGGGGAACGACAAGTGAGCGACCTGACGCGACTGGCCGCCGAGGTCTTCCCGGACGAGCTGGTCTCGCACTTCCCGGTGCGTGTACTCGACCTCCCGAACGGCGCCGGAAAGTTCGCGCTGATCACCATCGACAACGGCTTCGACCACACCAAGCCGAACACCTTCGGCCCGGCGGGCCTGGCCGAGCTCGGCGCCGCGATCGACACGATCGAGGCACTGGCCGCGGCGGGCGACATCGTCGCGGCCGGGGTGACCGGCAAGCCGTTCATCTTCGCGGTCGGCGCCGACCTCAAGGGCGTCGAGAAGGTCACCAACCGCGAGCACGCGCACGCCATCGGCAAGGCCGGCCACGACACGTTCAAGCGGCTGACCGCGCTGTCCGTGCCCACCTTCGCGTTCTACAACGGCGCGGCGATGGGCGGCGGCGTCGAGATCGGCCTGGCCTGCACGTACCGCACCATCTCCACCGCGGTGCCCGCCTTCTCACTGCCCGAGTGTTTCCTGGGCCTGGTCCCGGGCTGGGGCGGCTGTGTACTGCTGCCGAACCTGATCGGTCCGGACAACGCGGTCACGGTGATCATCGAGAACGCGCTGAACCAGAACCGTCAGCTCAACGGCCCCAAGGCCTTCAAGCTCGGGATCGCGGACGCGCTGGTGGACTCGGCCGACTTCCTGGCCCAGTCGCTGGTGTGGGCCGGCAAGGTCGTCTCCGGCGAGATCGTGGTCGAGCGCCCGGAGATCGACCGCGGCGCCGGCTGGGACGCGGCCGTCGCGCGGGGTCGGGCGATCGCCGACTCGAAGGTGCACGGCGCCTCCCCCGCGCCGTACCGCGCGCTGGAGATCATCGACGCGGCCCGCGACGGTGATGTACAGGCCGGCTTCGACGCCGAGGACGACGCGCTCGCCGACCTGATCATGGGCGACGAGCTGCGCGCCGGGCTGTACTCGTTCAACCTGGTGCAAAAACGTGCCAAGCGACCGGCGGGTGCCCCCGACCGGAGCCTCGCCCGCCCGGTCACCAAGGTCGGCGTGGTCGGCGCCGGGCTGATGGCCTCCCAGCTCGCGCTGCTGTTCGCGCGCCGCCTGCGGGTGCCGGTCGTGCTGACCGACATCGACCAGGAGCGGGTGGACAAGGGCGTCGGCTACGTGCACGACGAGGTCGACAAGCTGCTGCTGCGGGGGCGCGTCTCGCCGGATGCCGCGAACCGGCTCAAGGCGCTGGTGACCGGCTCGCTGACGAAGGACGCGTTCGCCGACGCCGACTTCGTGATCGAGGCCGTGTTCGAGGAGATGGCGGTCAAGCAGCAGGTGTTCGCCGAGGTGGAGGCGGTGGTCTCGCCGACCTGCATCCTGGCCACGAACACCTCGTCGTTGTCGATCACCGAGATGGCCTCGAAGCTGGCCCACCCCGAGCGGGTCGTCGGCTTCCACTTCTTCAACCCGGTCGCGGTCCTGCCGCTGCTGGAGATCGTGCGCGCGGAGCAGACCGACGACGGTGCGCTCGCCACCGCGTTCGCCGTCTCCAAGCAGCTGAAGAAGACCTCGGTCCTGGTCAAGGACGCCCCGGCGTTCGTGGTCAACCGTGTGCTGACCCGCTTCCTGGGCGAGGTGCTGGCCGCGGTGGACGAGGGCACCCCGATCGAGGTCGCCGACAACGCGCTTGCCCCGCTGGGCCTGCCGATGTCGCCGATGGTGCTGCTCGAACTGGTCGGCCCGGCGATCGCGGCCCACGTGGGCGGCACCCTGCACGGCGCCTTCCCGGACCGGTTCGGCGTGTCGCCGAACCTGGAGCGGGTGGTCAAGGCGGGCAAGCGCTCGTTCCTGACCTGGGCCTCGGGCGCGCAGGAGGTCGACCCGGAGGTGGTCGCGCTCCTGGAGGTGGGCGACTCGCCGTCCACGGAGGAGCAGGTCCGCGACCGCGCGCTGGCGGCCCTGGCCGACGAGATCGACCGCATGCTCCAGGAGGGCGTCGTCGCCGCCCCGCAGGACATCGACCTGTGCATGATCACCGGCGCCGGCTGGCCCTTCCACCTGGGCGGCATCACCCCGTACCTGGACCGCGCGGGCGTCACCGAGAAAACCCTCGGCAAGCGCTTCCTGCCGGCAGGCACGGCCTCGGTTCCGCGGTAGCTTCGGTTCCGCAATAGCGGTAGTCGAGAACATCCGACGGGCGGCCCGATCAATGGGGCCGCCCGTCGGCGTTCGTGTCCGGCGGGATCAGAACGTGGCCTCGGAGTCGGCCTTCTGGAAGTACCACAGGTTCTGAATACGCCGGAACATATACGTATAGCGGACGTGCGCCCGGCCGCCGGCGCCACGATTCACGGAATCCGCCAACGGCCGGCCGTTCACGCTCACGTGATCCGAATCGAACCTGGCCCGGTTGTCGCGGAGTTCGAGCTTGGCGATGTCCACCGAGATCAGCGTCTCGGCATCGGGATTCATCGATCTCCACAAATTCGTGGCCGCCATGCCACAACCACCGAAAGGTGGAGTCGCGACGTTCCCCGCCTTGATGTTGGGACACGCGGCCTCGAAATCGTTGCGCCACGTCGGGGTGAACCAGGCGAGGACCGCGCTCTTCGCCTCCGAAACCGCCGCGGGATCGGGTGGCCGCTCGGGCGACCCGCCGCACCCGGCGACCAGAACGATGCCTGCGGCTACAACCGACACCCGACCCCGAACACCGCTCATCACGGATCGGCGGGCTGCTTGGGCGGGGTGACGACCTCGCACAGGTCCACGGGTATCCGGTCCGGGAGGCTCTTCGGAGCCAGATCGGCCTCGTATCGAGGCTGACCCACCTGCTGCCCGCCGTCCCATTCCAGATCCCGCCCGTACCCGCGTTGTTCGGACGGAGCCTGATGTCGTTGGCCCCGCCGGGCTTCACCTCGTGCGCATCGATCTTCCCCTGGTCGACGACCGGACCGGTGGTGGTGGACGGTGCCACGTCGAATACCACGCGACCGGTGTCGGAGTCCCAGGCCAGGGTCATCCGGGAGGGAGCCCCGGGCGTCGTATCGAAGCCACGGGCGTCCGCCTCCAGCAGGCTGAACGCCGCCTGATCGCCGGGGATGAAAAAGCGCAGCACCGTGATCCCGTTGCCCGGTACGACAGGTCCCGAGAGTTCGACCCGTGAGTGTCCGGGCCGCGGCGGACCATCGCCGAAGTAGATGTCGCCCGCCATCTTGTAATCCCAGTCGGGATCATCCATGAACGCCGGCGCCCCAGGGATCGCACCCGGGTAAACCACCGCCGGATTCGGATATATGTGGCCGCCGCGCCACTCGTCGCCGGTGAGTGCCTTGATCGCGCTTGATCTCGCCGGCGGAGGACTTCGCGGATTCGCCGTGCATGTGTTTCACGTTCCGGCCGGCTCGGATGATGCCGTCCAGTTCGTTGTCCGCGGCCTCCAACTCGGCCTTGGCGGCAAGACTTCGCTGCACCCGATCCGGGTGACCCGTGGCGTCCCCGCCCGTCATGCCGATGGACAGCGGATCGAGGTGCAGGTCCGGGGGGGTCCGTCGCCCGATGTAATCGATCCCGCGCCTGCCGGGCCTGCTGCTCCAGGGATTGTCCGTTGCGCTGATACTCGGCGAGCAGCGCGGACCATTCGCTCAACGCGGCCTGCACGCCGAACACACTGCCCTTCGTCACCCCGGCGTTGGCCGCCATCCGGCGGACGACCGTGTAGAACTCGGTGGCGCTGCGTCCGCGCCACCTGGCGGGGTCCTTCAGGACGGAGTCCAGTTCCTGTTCCACCTGCCCCAGGCGGTTGACCGCGTCGCGCACCTGACCGAGCAGCCCGTCCACGGACGGTACGATGCCCGGTGCGGAATCGAAGCCGAGCCCCGGGAAGTCCTTCGCGTCCGACATCAGCCCATCACCTGCTCGACGCGGCTCTTGGCCGGAGGGGCGGGGGCGGTCGGGGCGCTCGCGTCGGCGGGCGCGGCGGGGACG
The DNA here is from genome assembly GCF_044334985.1 of Embleya sp. NPDC020630. Lineage (NCBI taxonomy): Bacteria > Bacillati > Actinomycetota > Actinomycetes > Kitasatosporales > Streptomycetaceae > Embleya > Embleya sp. NPDC020630. The sequence continues at coordinate 43,108 of NZ_JBIRUB010000005.1, read as the reverse complement.
GTCGTCGTCGCGGGCGCGGCGGACGCGGTCGTCGTGGTAGCCGGTGCGCCGGGCGCGCCTGGTGCGGTGAAGGACGCGCCGACGGCGGTTTCGCCGCTCCGTAGCTCGCCTTCGCCGCGGCCACACCCTGACGCATGTGGTCCACGCCCTGCGTGAAGCCGCGGATACGTTCGTCCCACTTCTCGTGGAACTCCGAGCACGCCTTGTCGAGATCCTTGTGCCCCATACGTTCGGGACCGATCTCCTCCAGGGCGTCCAGCGTGGTCCTGGAGACGGACGCTGCCTCGGCCCATCGGCCGGACACGCCTTCGGGCCAGGCGAGATCGATGACGAAATCGGTCATGGTGCCCACCCCCGTGAGGCCGCCGGCGATCGGCCCACGCCTCGGAGGTGGGCCTCGACGCCGATCGGGTCACGTTAAGCGAGCACGCGAACACCGTCAAGCAATCGGTTGGCCGCGGTTTCGGGCGGTCCGCGGTCGCCGGCTCGCACCGTCCCCGGTTCGGGCGGCGGGGCTTCGGCGGAGGCCACAATGGTGATCATGAGTGATGCGATGATGCGTGGGGCCTCGGTGCGCGATCTGGAGCGGTTGCGGGAGATCGAGGTCGCGGCCGGGGCGCGCTTCCTGGATGTGGGGATGCTGGAGATCGCGGCGGACGAGCCGTTCTCCGTCGAGGAGTTGGACGCGTATCGGACCGGCGGACGCTGCCTGGTGGCCGGCGAACCGGCGCTGGCCTACGTGATCTGGGACCTCGTGGACGGCGCCGCGCACATCGAGCAGGTCTCGGTACATCCCGACGGCGCGCGGCGCGGGCTGGGGCGGGCGATGATCGATCGGGTGCAGGCGCACACCGGGCTCGCGTTGACGTTGACCACGTTCCGGGATGTGGCCTGGAATGCCCCGTACTACGCGCGGATCGGGTTCCGCGCGCTCGACCCGGCCGAAGTGACGCCGGGTTTGGCGGCGATCCGGGCACACGAGGCCGCGCTCGGACTCGATCGTTGGCCCCGGGTGTGCATGCGCCGGCCGATCTCGGATCAGCACTGATCCGCGAATCCCCTGCCATTTCCGACAGTTGGTCCGCTAACTTCTGCGCATGAAAGATACGCCGGATGCGACGGGCGAGTCGGCCGAGGCCGACGAAGCGGACAGAGCGAGTGAGTCGGCCGACGCCGACGAAGCGGACAGAACGAACGCTTCGGCCGACGGAACCGAGGCCCACTTCGAGCCGGCCCCGGCACCCGCGCGCAAGCCGTGGTCGCGCCGGCGCAAGGCGGCCGTCGCCCTGGTCGGTCTGCTGACCCTGTCGTTGCTGGTGGTCGGCGGGTGTACGGCCTGGCTGCTGTACTCGCTGAACTCCAACATCAAGCGCATCGACGGCGTGTTCGACCGGTCGGGCATCCCCGCCGCAGGGCCACGTCCGCCGGCCGATCCCGCCGCCGGCCGGGCACTGAACATCCTGCTCGTGGGCATGGACGCGGCGGCCGCCGGCGCCGACCCCGAGGCGCTGCAGGGGCGGCGCAGCGACACCATGATGATCCTGCACCTGCCCGCGGGCCGGGCGTCGATCTCGGCGATCTCGCTGCCGCGCGACGCGTGGGTGTCCATCCCGGGTCACGGCGAGGCCAAGCTGAACGCGGCCTTTTCGTGGGGCGGGCCGGCACTGCTGGTGGCCACGATCGAAAATCTGACCGGAGTGCGGATCGACCACTACGCCGCGGTGGACTTCGGCGGCTTCAAGGGCATGGTCGACGCGCTCGGCGGCGTGTCCGTGGACGCCGACCAGGGCCGGACCAGGCTGGACGGCACCAAGGCGCTGGAATTCGTCCGGCAGCGCTACGGATTGCAGCGCGGCGACCTCGACCGGGTGGCACACCAGCAGCAACTCCTGGGCGCGATCGCGAAGCAGATCACCGCGGATGGGGTGCTCGGCAGTCCGCTACGCACCGAGAACCTGTTGCAGGCGCTGACCAAGTCGCTGACCGTGGACGACAATCTGAACTTCAAGGCGCTGCTCGACCTGGCCACCGACCTCAAGGGCATCGACGAGACCGACCTGGCCTTTCGCACGGCGCCCGTGGCCGGCTTCGCCGAGCGTGGTGGTGGGCAGAGCGTGGTCCTGCTCGACGACAAACGTTGCCGGGAGCTGTTCGCCGCCGTCCGCGCCGACATCCCGTGGCCGGAGCCCGCCCCCGGCGAACTCTGGCGACCGTGAACGTTCAGCGCAGGCGGTGCAGGGCGCGGCGGGCGGCGCCGGCGACCGCGGGGTCGGGGTGGGTGGTCTCGGCGAAGCGCAGGACGTCCTCGGCGCAGGGGTGGCCCATCGTCGCCAACTCGCCGAAGACCACGTCGGCGCCCGGGCCCTGACTGCCCGTCACCTCGGTGAGCAGGCCCAGCACCGCCGCCTCGTGTCGGCCGAGCAGCGCTGCGGCGGCGTTGTCGGCGGTCAGCCAGGCGAGTGTGCGCAGCGTCGCGGGCGGTACGTCGCGGTCGTGGGTCAGCCGCCAGTTCCACACGTGCGGGGCCAGCGTGGGGTCGGCGCCGGCGTCGGCGAGGGCCTGTTCGACGGCGGCCTCGGGCAGGTCGGCGTCACCCACGTGGGCGAAGAGCATCAGCCGCTCGGTGGGGCCGGCGGCGCCCGCGACCGCACACAGCTCGGACAGCGCGGCGTCGATCGGGCGGCAGCCGATCCAGCTCGCGAACGTACGCGTGGCGATCGGTCGCGGCCACGCCCCCATCGCGCCGAGCAGGCGGGCGCCCGAGGCGGCGGTGTAGTCGTCGACGGTGGCGACCGGTAGGCCCTGCTCGCGAAACATCCGGTGCACGAGGGTGCCGCCCAGGCCGGTGAGGGTTATGCCCTCGGCGGTGCGCCGAACGATGCCGAGCGCGGCCAGCCGATCGGCAAGCAGGATCACCCCCGCCCGCACCCGGCCCAACACCTCCCCGGACCACTCGCCGGAGAAGGCGGACACCCCCGGCGCGGGCGAGTGCGAGTGCAGGTGCGGGGGCGCCGGCGACGGGGAGGCGGGCGCGGTCGCAGGCGCCGGCGGATGCGCGGGTGACGGGGACCCGGTCGCCGGCGCAGACGCGATCGCCGGCGGGTGCGGGGGCGCCCCGGTGGCAGGCGCAGACCCCGACGGATGCGGGGGCGCCCCGGTCGCGGGCGCAGACCCCGACGGATGCGGGGGCGCCCCGGTCGCGGGCGCAGACCCCGACACAGACGGATGCGAGTGCGAATGCGACGGTGGGGTCGGCACGGTCGCGGACTCGGGCGACGGTGGGGTCGGGGCAGTGCCGGGGCCATCCGTCCCGCACAGGCGACCCATCTCGCGGACCAGGTCGGGCGCGTCCAGGATCCGTCCCAGCGCGAACGCCTCGTCGTCGGCGGGCGGCTCGGGCGGCAACATCCGAACCACGTGGTCGAGGTCGCGACGCACCGCGAGGCCGACGAACAGCGACACCGGGAGCGGCCCGCCGAGTTGCACCAGCCCGGTGAACAGCGACGCGGCCAGCCCCTCGGGGACGTCCCAACGCTCGTCGTGCGCCTCCCCGAACGTCGCGTTGTCCTCGGCCACCACCACCATCGCGCGCGCGGCGAGCGCGATCAGCTCGCCATCGTCCCCCTCACGCCACACCCGCAGGCCGTCGGCAACCCGCACCGCACCGTCGTTCGGCACCAGCAGCCCGATGCCGATCGCGAGCGTCCACCGCCGGTGCAGCGCATGCTCGTCCCGGGCGGTACGGGGCGGCCCCTCGGCCCGCGACGGCTGCCGGGGGATGCCGAGTTCGGCCATGACGCAGTCGGCGACCGCGGTCGCCAGTACCCCCTCGTGGGTGATCGGCAACGGTCCGTGCCGCTCGACGTACTCCGCGAGCGCCGCCGCCTGCGCCACCAGCGGCGACATCCGCGCGGCCAACGCGCACTCGGATCGGGGCGGCACGTACAGCGGCGGCAGCGCGGGTTCGTCACATCCACCCGGGCCGGTGAGCGGGGCGGGCACGCCCAGTTCCAGGAAGCGGGTGCGCAGCCCGTACATCCCCAGCGGCGTCAGCCGCACCGCCATGAACGGCGCCCCGCCACCCACCAGCTCACGGATCTCCAGCACGCCGAACGCCCGCAGGTCGTCCATCTGATGCGCCAACGACAGTCCCGTGAACAGCGCCGGGTCGGCGACCGAGGGCGACCGGGGCCGCCCGTCGGGCGTATACGAGAGCAATTCGAACAACCCACCCATCGGCACCCACCGACCCGCGTGGTCGTACAACTCCCGCAACAACTCACGGATCACATCTCCGCCGCGCAGCACATACGCGGCGCGCCGCACCTCGGGTCGCCCGGTGGCCTCGCCGACCGCGACGCCCTCCCACAGGCTCGACCACACCCGCAGGACGTCGCCGGGCCGCCCGACCGCCAGCGCCCGGGCCATCTCCCCGGCGGTCGCGACGGTGCGCCCGACCTCGATCAGGCCGGCCGTACACGCGATCGACCACACCTGGTGCAACGGCTCCACGTCGCGTGCACTGCGAACGCCGGCGACCGGTTCGTCGATGCCCAGCAGCCGCACCGCCTCGGCCGCGGGCGCCAGTCGCAAAACCCCGGTCGCGGTCACCGGCCGCCCGCGACCGACCCAGCGGGCGAGGGTGAGGGCGGCGGCGAACGACGGCGCGGCCGAGGCGGCCCGGGCCAACTCCCGCTCGTCCGGCAACCGCACCGCCGGCAACGCCCGCCCTCGCCCGGGCCCGGTCGCATAGCCCGCCACGAACAACTTCTTCGCCGAGCCCCATCGTCGCGAGTCGGCCATCCTCGCCGGCAGTTCGTCCTCGTGCCGATCCAGCACCTCGAACAACGGGACGAGCCGATCGCTGTCCGGGTGCAGCGGACCCTGCTCACGCAAAAACTCCAGGAACAACCGCAGCGCGGGCACCACCAGCGCCACCGTGTCCTCGCAGGGCAGCGCGACATGCGCCGGCACCAACGTCTCGAGAAGCGCGTTCAGGTCGCCGGCCCGCCAGCGGGTGTGATCGTCGAGCCGCAGGCACGCGACCCGCAGATCGAGCAGGGTGCCGAGGACATCGACCATCCGCTCGGCATCCCGGTCAGGCCGACCGACCCGCGCGAGCCACGTTCCGAAGTCGGCCACGATGCCGCAGGAATCGGGAGATAGCGCCACGTCGCAGAGCGTAGTGAGCACCGTCCCCGGTCCGCATGGATTTCGGACAATCCATGCGAACCACCGACCCAGCCCCCGCCCCACCGGCAACAAGCAACAACGACGCCCCAAGCACCGGCCCCCTACACACAACCGAACAACCACACACCCACAGACACAACCCCAAACACCTCAACCAGCCGCCGACCACGCCGGCGCCCATGGGGGCGACCTCGGGCAGTCGGCGCCGATGCCCGCGGGCGATGTCGATCGCGCCTGCACCGGCGCCCGCGCCCGCGGGAGCGACCTGCGTCGTACAGCAACGGCCGGACGCCCACACTCCCCGCGCCCGCGGGAGCAACCTCGGTCCACCAGCACTTGGAGGCGGATAGCGCGTGCGGGACGACCGCAAACACGTGGCGACTGCATCACAGGCCGGGGCAACCGCGCCGGCAGGGACGACCTCGGTCCACTGGTTCCTGCGCCTGCGGAGGCAACCTCGGCCGAGCGGCAACGCGCTCGCGGGCGCTGCCACCTGCGCTCGCCGGCCCGCTGGCCCGCCGGCCCGCGGCACCTACGCCTGCGCCTGCACCCGCACGGGTGGCCTTGGGTGGCCGGCGACTGCGCGTGCGGGCAGGAAGGAGAAGGCGGCGACGGCGACCTCGGACTCCGGCGTCTGCGGTGAGCGGCCTCGGGCTGCCGGCACGTGCGGGGGCGGACGCGGACGCTTGTGGTCACCCACGCCCGCGGGGGCCGGTGGCACCGACCTCGGGCACGATCGGGGGTGGTTCTTGCCGGTGATGTCCGCCACTTTTGGCTGACGTGCCGTCAGATCACCTGCGGGCCTGCGGCGACACCGGTGCCCCGGAACGGAAAAAGACGCCTGTCTCCCTTCAGGTGACGGGTCGTCAGGTGGCATGGTGACCCCAGCGCAGAGCACGGCCCGCGACGGGCGGCCCCGCGCCGAGGCGACAACGTACGCGATCCACAGTGAGGTGCCCCCGTGCTGCTCGACCCTTCCGCCGCCCTGCTCACCGATCGAGTGGCCGTGGTCACAGGCGCGGCCCGGGGCATCGGCGCGGCGACGGCCCTCGCACTCGCCAGGTTCGGCGCCGACGTCGCCGTCTGCGACCGCGAGCCCACCGGTCTCCGGGAGACCGCCAAAGCGATCGAGGCCGCCGGCCGGCGAGCCTTCGCGATGGAACTCGACGTCCGCGACGGCGACGGCGTCGAGCGCTTCCTCCACGACGCCCACACCGCCCTCGGCCCGCTCGACATCCTCGTCAACAACGCCGGCGGGGGCTTCTGGTCACCGTTCCTGGATGTCCGCCCCAAGGGCCAGAGCGCACTGGTCGACGAGAACTTCACCTCCGTCACGCACGTGATCCGACACGGCGCCCCGCTCATGCGCGACGGCGGCTCGATCGTCAACGTCACCAGCATCGAGGCGTTCCGCGCCGCGCCCGGCTTCGCGGTGTACGCCGCGATGAAGGCCGCCGTCGAACAGCTCACCAAGTCGCTCGCACTCGAACTCTCGCACCGCCGCATCCGGGTCAACTGCGTCGCCCCCGACGCCATCCCCACCCCCGGCGACGCCGATCTCGCGGAGACGTTCGAAACAGCCGAGGGCGCGTACGACTACGGCGCCAAAGTGCCCCTGGGCCTCGGCGAGGCCGACGACTGCGCCGCCCCGATCGTCTTCCTCGCCGGCGACCTCGCCCGCTTCGTCACCGGCACCACCCTGCACGTAGACGGCGGCACCATGGCCGCCTCCGGCTGGGTCCGCCGCCCGGACGGCACCTTCACCCCCTGACCCCGCCCCACCGCCCACACCCGCCGGCGCCCGCCAGAGCCCGCCGGCGGCCCCTCGCGACCGCCACCCCGCCCGCCCCGCCCCGAACCACCCGAGCGCACCGACCGACCACCCGCCCCGACCGCGGAACTGGGAGTGCAATGGAATTCGGCATCTTTCTTCAGGGCTACAACCCGGCGTTCCGACGCGAGGGAAACCCGAACGCCGAACACGAAGCCCTGATGAACGACATGGACTTCGCGATCGCCGCCGACCGGGCCGGATTCAAGTACGCATGGCTGAGCGAGCACCACTTCCTCGACGAGTACTCGCACCTGTCCGCCAACGACGTCATGTGCGGCTACCTCGCACACGCGACCGAGCGCATCCACATCGGCTCCGGCATCTTCAACCCGCTCCCCCAGGTCAACCACCCGGCCAAGGTCGCCGAACGCGTCGCGATGCTCGACCACCTCACCCGCGGCCGCTTCGAGTTCGGCACCGGACGCGGCGCCGGCAGCCACGAGATCCTCGGCTTCCTCCCCGGCATCGAGGACATGTCCGAGACGAAGGCGATCTGGGAGGACGTGATCCGCGAGTTCCCGAAGATGTTCCTCCAAGACGTCTACGAGGGCTACCAGGGCACCTACTGGCAACTTCCGCCGCGCCGGATCCTGCCCAAACCGTACGGCACGTCGCACCCGGCCATGTGGTACGCCGCCGGCAGCCCGCCCTCCTACGGGATGGCCGCGCGCATGGGCCTGGGCGTCCTCGGCTTCTCCATCGGCGACCCGGCGAGCGCCGAGCAGCTGGTCGCCGGCTACAAGCGCGAGATCGTCAACGCCGAACCGATCGCCGACTTCGTCAACGACAACGTACTCGCGGTCAGCACCGGCTTCGTCGCGGAAACGAAGGAACGCGCCATCGCCAACGCCGTCGCCGCCCGGCCGATGTACCTCACCAGCAACGTCTTCCGCTACCACGACACCTTCCCGCACCCCGAGGGCGTCCCCTACTGGCCCGAGACGATGCCCGACCTGACCCCCGAGCTGGTCGAGTTCGCCGCCGACGCCGGCGCGCTGATCTGCGGCGACCCGGACGGCGTTTTGGACGCGGTGCGCGCGTACGAATCGGTCGGCGTCGACCAGCTCGTCCTCGGCCTCGGCTGCGACGACCGCGAGAACACGCTCAAGACCATCGAACTGTTCGGCCGGCACGTCATCCCCAAACTCGACACCGACCCCGAACACCGCACCACCCGCTTCCGCCGGCAGGCCTGACCGCCGGCGAAAGCGGCCCCCACCCGACCACCCACCCCCGGTCCCCCGACCGACCCCACCCCGTCCCCGACACGAGTCACCGCACGACCCGAAAGGCAGTCACGTCATGAGCTTCGCCGAATACCCGATCCGGGTGGGCAGCATGCTGTTCACCGCCGTGGACCCCGAGCGCGGCCACGAGGTGAGCTACAACCGCTGGTACGAGCGCGACCACTACTACGCCGGCTGCATGATCGGCCCCGGCCTGCTCGCGGGCAGCCGCTGGGTGGCCACCGCCGACCTCAAGGCGCTGCGCTTCCCGGCCGACAGCGACGTCGTACCCGCCATCGGCGCCGGCTCCTACGTCGCGATCTACTGGATCAACGACGGCCAGTTCGACGAGTGGAACGCGTGGGCCGTCGACCAGGTCAACTGGCTCTACGGCAACGACCGCGGCTTCCAGCACCGGGTGCACGCGCACACCGCCATGTACCTGCACGACAACCGCTGGTACCGGGACGAGGACCCGGTCCCGCTGGAACTCGCGCTCGACCGCAACTATCAGGGCCTGGTCTCGCTCGCCGTGCAGCGCGAGGAGGGCGTCTCGCAGGAGGACCTGGAGAAGTGGTTCTCCACCCACCTGCCGGAATTCCTCCGCGAGTCCCCGATCGCCTCGGTCGCCGCCTGGACCGCGGTCCCGCTCAAGGACGACGCACCTGCCTTCGTCCCGCGTGACCCGAACGCCGCCACGCGCAGCATGCAGCTCTACTTCCTCGAGGGCGACCCGCGCGAGAGCTGGGACGGCTTCCGCGAGTGGGCCGCGCGCATCGACGCCTCCGGCATCGGCCGGGTCACCTACTGCGCCCCGTGGATCCCCACCGTGGTCGGCACCGACACGTACACCGACCGACTCTGGGACTGACCGGCCCCATCACCACGCCGTCGACGGGCTCGGACCCGAACGAACCCCGGCCCGAACCCGGACCCGACCCGTCGACGGCACGGCAACCGACCCACACGTCAACGCAGTCGGCTGTGCCTGGTCCCGTAGAAGAAGTAGACGGCGAACCCGGCCACCATCCACACCAGGAACCGCAGCCACGTCTCGCCACTCAGGTTGATCATCAACCACAACGTGGCCAGTATCGACAGGATCGGCAACCACGGCACGAACGGGACCCGGAACGCACGGGGCAACTCCGGCCTGGTCCGGCGCAGGATCAATACGCTCGCCGCGACCACCAAAAACGCGAACAGCGTCCCGATGTTGACCATCACGTCGATCTCGTGGATCGGGGTGAACCCGGCGATCGCCGCGACCACCACCGCGATCAGCATCGTACTGACGTGCGGCGTGCCGTACTTGGGATGCACCCTGGCGAACAACGGCGGCAGCAGCCCGTCCCGGCTCATCGCGAAGAAGACCCGGCTCTGCCCCATCATCAGGATCATGCACACGGTGGTCAGCCCGGCCACCGCGCCGATGCTGATGATCGTCGCGATCCAGCCCTTGTCGACCGACCGGAACGCCTCCGCCAACGGCGCGGCGGAGGACAACATGTCGTAGCGCTGCATCCCCACCACGACCAGCGACACCGAGACGTACAAGATCGTGCAGATCACCAGCGAGCCGAGGATCCCGATCGGCATGTCGCGCTGTGGCTTGCGGGTCTCCTCGGCGGCGGTGGCGACCACGTCGAAGCCGATGTACGCGAAGAACACCAGCGCCGCGCCGGAGAAGATCCCCATCGCGCCGTAGATCTGCGGCTCGAACCCGAACAGGGTCTGCACCAGCGGCGCCTTGAGCCCGCCGTGGCCCGACGCCGGCGGCTGCGAATCGGGCACGAACGGGTGGTAGTTGCCGGACTTGACGAAGAACAGCCCGGCGAAGATAACGAGCAGCACGATCGCGATCTTGATGGTGACCATCACGAGGTTGAACCGCGCCGACAACTTGACCCCGAACACGAGGATCACCGCGACGCCGAGCACCAGCAGCAGCGCCGGCAGGTTGACCTTGCCCCCGTCGCCCGGCGCGGCGGTGATCGCCTCCGGCAGTTCGAGACCCGCCTGGGAGAGCAGCGAGTTCAGATACCCCGACCAGCCGATCGAGACCACCCCGACGCCGAGCGCGAGTTCGAGGATCAGGTCCCATCCGATGATCCACGCGGGTAATTCGCCGAGCGTGGTGTAGGAGAACGTGTACGCGGAACCCGCCACCGGGACCGTGGACGCGAACTCGGCGTAGCACAGCGCGGCGAGCCCGCAGACGACCCCCGCCAGCACGAAGGACAGCGCGACCGCGGGGCCGGCGTAGTCCTTCGCCGCCGTGCCGGTGAGCACGAAGATGCCCGTGCCGACCACCACGCCGACCCCGAAGACCATCAGGTCCAGGGCGGACAACTCCCGGCGCAGACCGTGCCCTTCGGGTTCGTCGGTGTCCTGGATGGACTGTTCGATGTTCTTGGTCCGAAACAAAGCGTTGGCCATGGCAACACCTCCTGGTGGCGGAGACCGTTGCCATGATCGGGGCTTTCACTCCTGTTTACGGGGGATCGATCCTCGGCGCGTCAGGGTGATCTTGCTATTCGTCGCCGTCGCACTCGCGCCCCGAAGGCATCGCCCGCGCTCGTATCTCGAAGTCATCGCCCGCGTTCGCACCTCGAAGTCACCCCGCTCGCACCCGGGTACGCAAACGGCCCCGGGGCGCGGGACGCGAAGGTGTACCCCTCTCGTCCCGCGCCCCGGGGCCGTCGTGGCGCGAGCCCTCGGTCAGGCCGTCGTCTCGTGCTGCTCGGCGTCGGCGTCGGCCGTCTTGGACGCGATCTCCTCGACCACCTGGCGCGAGATGTCCTGGGCGTTCAGCCCGATCCGCGCCAGCACCTCGTCGCGTTCGGCGTGGTCGAGGAACTCCTGCGGGATGCCGAAGTCGCGCAGCGGTACGTCCACCCGGGCATCGCGCATCGACTGGGCGATCGCCGCGCCGACACCGCCGGCGCGGCCGTTGTCCTCGATGGTGACCACGAGCCGGTGCCGGGCCGCGAGCGGCGCGAGACCGGCCGGTACCGGCTTGACCCAGCGCGGGTCGACCACGGTCGCCGCGATGCCCTGGTCGGCGAGCCGGTCGGCGACCTCGATCCCGGTCTCGGCCATCTGCCCGACGGTCACGATCAGCACGTCGCCGCCCTCGCCGCCGCCGTTGCGCTCGGGGCCGGTACGGCGCAGTACGTCCATGCCGTCGATCCGGCCGATCGCCTCGATGTCGGGGCCCACCGCGCCCTTGCCGAAGCGCACCACGGTCGGCGCGTCGTCGACGTCCATCGCCTCGCGCACCTGCGCCCGCACCTGCGCGGCATCACGCGGCGCGGCCAGCCGCAACCCCGGGACGACCTGGAGGATCGACATGTCCCACATGCCGTTGTGGCTGGCCCCGTCCGGCCCGGTCACCCCGGCCCGGTCGAGGACGAAGGTGACCCCGCACTTGTGCAGCGCGACATCCATCAGGACCTGGTCGAAGGCGCGGTTGAGGAAGGTCGCGTACACCGCGACCACCGGGTGCAGCCCGCCGGTGGCCAGGCCCGCCGCCGAGGTGACGGCGTGCTGCTCGGCGATCCCGACGTCGAACACCCGCTCGGGATACTTCGCGGCGAACTTGTGCAGCCCGACCGGGATCAGCATCGCGGCGGTGATGCCCACGACGTCCTCCCGCTCGTCGGCGACGGCGACGATCTCGTCGGCGAACACCGACGTCCACGACGCGCCCGACTTCTTCACCGGCAGCCCGGTCTCGGGGTTGATCACGCCCACCGCGTGGAACTGGTCCGCCGCGTCGTTGACCGCGTGCGCGTAACCCTTGCCCTTCTGAGTGATCGCGTGCACGATCACCGGCCCGCCGAAGCCGCGGGCCCGGCGCAGCGCGTTCTCCACCGCCTCGACGTCGTGCCCGTCGATCGGGCCGACGTACTTCAGGCCCAGGTCCTCGAACAGGCCCTGCGGCGCGACCGCGTCCTTAAGGCCCTTCTTGGCGCCGTGCAGCATGTCGTAGACGGGGCCGCCGACAACCGGGGTGCGGCCCAGGACACCCTTGCCCCACTCCAGAAACCGCTCGTAGCCGCGCGTGGTGCGCAGCGTCGCGAGGTGGTCGGCGAGACCGCCCTGGGTGGGACCGTAGGAGCGCTCGTTGTCGTTGACGACGATGATCACCGGGCGGTCCTTGGCCGCGGCGATGTTGTTCAGCGCCTCCCAGGCCATGCCGCCGGTGAGCGCGCCGTCGCCGATCACCGCGACCACGTGCCGGTCGGTCTGGCCGCGCACCTGGTAGGCCTTGGCCAGGCCGTCGGCCCAGGACAACACCGTGGAGGCGTGCGAGTTCTCGATCACGTCGTGCTCGGACTCTGCGCGGCTGGGGTAGCCCGACAGGCCGTCGGCCTGACGAAGCCGATCGAACCCGTCCTTGCGACCGGTCACGATCTTGTGCACGTAGCTCTGGTGTCCGGTGTCGAAGAGGATCTTGTCGCGCGGGGACTCGAACACCCGGTGCATCGCGATGGTCAACTCGACCACACCGAGGTTGGGACCCAGGTGTCCGCCGGTCTTGGCGACGGACTCCACCAGGAAGGTGCGGATCTCGTCCGCGAGCTGTGCGAGTTGCTCGGGCGAAAGGGCTTTGAGATCACGGGGTCCTCGAATGCCGTCCAGCAGGGCCACCCGTTCCTCCTTCATCGGATCCGTCACCGCCCCCACGGGTGTGCGTGCGGGAGAGGCGTCCATCGAGTCTAGACGCGGCGGTGCCGGCGGATGGTTCGCATCGACCCACCACGCCGCGCCATCCGTGCGGCACGGCTCACATCGCGGCACCCGCGATCTGCGGCTCGGGCGTGCGTTCGATCGCGAAGGGGGTCATCTCGCTCATCACCATCGCCATCGCGCCCAGCACCTCGGCGCGCTCGCCGAGCGAGCCGGTGACCACGGACAATCGGCGCGAAGCGCTGGGGATGGCGTAGCGGCCTACCGACTCGACGATCGGCGCGATCAGCAGGTCGCCGGCGCCCGCGAGGTCGCCGCCGAGGATGATCCGTTGCGGATTGAGCAGGTTCGTCAGGCTGGCCACGCCCACCCCGACGTGCCGGCCGGCGTCCGCGACCACCCGCCGACACCCCGCGTCGCCGGCTCTGGCGAGTTCGATCATGCGCTGGATGGTCAGGTCGGTGCCGTGGCTGCCGCGCAGCAGGTCCAGGAGGTAGGAGGCGTTGGTGAAGGTCTCCAGGCAGCCCCGGTTGCCACAGCGGCACACCGGTCCCGACTCGTCCAGCGTTATGTGACCTATCTCGCCCGCCGTGCCGCCGGGACCGCGGTAGAGCCGGCCCCCGATCACCAGCCCCGCGCCCACGCCGCCGGACACCTTGAGATAGGCCATCTCGGTACATCCCACGCCCGCGCCCCACACCGACTCGCCGAGCGCGCCGAGGTTGGCGTCGTTGTCGACCAGGACCGGCAGGCCCAGGCGCTCGCCCATCGCCTCGCGCGGGTGGCAGCCCACCCAGCCCGGCAGGATCGTGGTCGAGCCGAGCGCGCCGGTGTCGATGTCGATCGGGCCGGGCACGCCGAGGCCGACCCCGGTGACCTCGGAGCGCACCACGCCCGCCCGGTCGAGCAGCACCCCCAGCAGCCGGTCGGCCAGGGCGAAGCCCTCGTCGGCGGAGGAGTCGACGTCGATCGGGACATGCTCCTCGGCGAGCACACGGTGCGCGAAGTCGCCGATCGCGACCCGCAGGTGGCGGTGTCCGAAGTCGATGCCGACGACCACGCCCGACGCCCGGCTGAGCGAGACGGCGCGGGCACGCCGTCCGCCGGAGGACGTGGGGGTGACCTCGACCATGTCGAGGGCCTTCAACTCCCGTACGATGTTCGACACCGTCGCCGCGGACAGGCCGGTGCTCCTGGCGATCTCGGCCTGGGTGAGTGCCCCCGCCATCCGCACCGCGTGCAGGACCCGGTCGAGATTGCCCCGATGCAGCGAGGACTGGGACCCCGACGAGAGCGGCCCCGGCGACTGGACCTCCGGAAAGCGGACCCCCGTCGTGCCGTCGGACATCTGCGTTCCCCTCGCCCCGGTGCATCTGTAAGCACGTGTTGTGTGCAAGTCCTGAACTCTAATGCGCCTTCTGCTTGCACAGAAGAGTCAAACCTGAACACAGGCGTCACGATCGGGCCTCTATTCGCCACTCCGCGCACACGCGGTGCGGGGAAGACGGCAAACACCCCATTCGCTCGGGCGGCCGCCCCGCCTCGCCCGGCCGCCGGCCGCCCCGGGTGGTCACCGGCGTCACAGCCTCGGTTCCCACCGCTCGCCGCCCAGCGCCTCCTCGACGAGGCGGACCGCGCGCTCGGTGGCCGCCGCGCGCGAGCCCTCGTACTCGTACATCCGCAACGTCGCCTCCAGCGCGTGCACGGGCACCGCCTCCTTGAGGTCGACGCGCGCCGTGCCGTAGCCGTGCCGTGCCGCGGCCAGCGCCGCCTCCACGTGCTGGCGGGCCATCCGGGCCAGGATCACCGGGTATTTGCGCAGTACCTCATGGCTTCGATAACCGGGCGGACACAGGTCGTACAGCCATGCGACGGCGGTGTCCTCCCACCCCGGTACCCCGGGCGGTCGAACACCCCGCGGCCAACCCGCCGGCGCGATTCCGTCCTTCCCGCGGGGCCTGGCCTGCGCCCCGTCTCCCGTCGCCGCACGCGCGAAACGACCCGGCCGCTCCCATGCCGGGGTGTCTCGATCGCCATTGCCGTACATATGTTCGATTATGCGCGGTGGTCGGCCGAGAATGCACATGTGGATCATGGAGGGGTACACCCGCACCCACGTTCGACCGACACCGCCGCACCCCGGCCCCTTCGGGCCGCCCGCCAACCTACGGAGGACCCGTGATTCAGGCCGCCCGCTCCGGCGACGAGGCCGCCTTCGCCCACATACCGCTGGTCGGCGTGTGGCGCAACGGCTTCCTGGAATCGGTACACCACGGCACGGCCGTACTGACCGGCACCGACGGGTCGGTGGTCGAGGGGCACGGCGCGGTCGACGCGCCGATGTTCCCGCGTTCGGCCAACAAGCCGTTCCAGGGCCTTGCGATGCTGCGCAACGGACTGGACCTGGACGGCGAACTGCTCGCCCTCGCGTGCGCGAGCCATTCCGGCGAAGCGTTCCACCTGGAAGGGACCCGGCGCATCCTGGCCCGGGCGGGCCTGTCGGAGACCGCGCTGCGG
The DNA here is from genome assembly GCF_044334985.1 of Embleya sp. NPDC020630. Taxonomy (NCBI): domain Bacteria; kingdom Bacillati; phylum Actinomycetota; class Actinomycetes; order Kitasatosporales; family Streptomycetaceae; genus Embleya; species Embleya sp. NPDC020630. The sequence continues at coordinate 27,643 of NZ_JBIRUB010000005.1, read as the reverse complement.
TGTGTACCGGACCTGCCCCTGGGCGCGGCGCAGCGCGACGCGTGGCTGGCGGGCGGTCGCGGTCCCGAGCGCATCGCGATGAACTGCTCGGGCAAGCACGCGGCGATGTTGCTCACGTGCGTGCGCAACGGCTGGTCGACCGAAAACTACCTGGCACCGGAGCACCCGCTGCAAAAGGCCGTCCGCCGGGCGGTGGAGGACGTCGCCGGCGAGCCGGTCGCGGCGGTCGGCGTGGACGGGTGCGGGGCGCCGCTGTTCGCCATCTCGCTGGCCGGCCTGGCCCGCTCGTTCGGGCGCTTCGCGGGGGCGGCCGAGGGCACCCCCGAACGGCGGATCGCGGACGCGATGCGGGCACACCCGCAGTGGGTCGCGGGCACCGGTCGCGACGTGACGGACCTGATGCGGGCGATCCCGGGACTGCTCGCCAAGGACGGCGCGGAGGCGGTGTACGCGGTGGGCCTGCCGGACGGCCGCGGCGCCGCGGTCAAGATCGCGGACGGGGCGACGCGGGCGCACATCGTCGCGATCGCGGCCCTGCTGTGGCGCATGGGCGCGGACGAGCAAACCCTCGCCCCGTTCACGCAGTCGCCGGTGTACGGCGCCGGCGAGGTCGTCGGCGCGATCCGCGCCTTCCCTCGTTTGAGTGAACCGGCCCGGTAGCCCTGTCGCCCCCATGGGCCGAACGCAACACTGACCGTGCGGCCGGTTGGGAAACCAACCGGCCGCACCATTGCCTGCCCCCGGGCACCTGACCCTCGTGCCGGTGCGCCCGCGCCCGCGCTCGTGCACCTCCGCCTGCGGGGCCAGTGAGCCTGGCCGCGCTCGTACACCTGCGCCTGCGGGGCCGGTGCGCCCGCCGGCGCAGGCTCACGCCGGTGCAGCCGCCAGGGCACCCGCGCCGAGGCCACCCGCCGGCGGACGGGGCGGTCGAGCGCGAGGGCCGATCACGCCTGCGGGGCGACCCCGATGACGCGCCGAACAGCGCCGGCAAAACCCGCGGCGGAACACGAACACCGGGCCGGGCTCCCGAGGGAGCCCGGCCCGGTGCGTGACCACCGCGAGGCCGCGACCGCGAAGCGGCGCCCGGCCCTCGATCGGGGTGCGATCAGCCCTTGTTCACCAGCGAACGCAGCACGTACTGCATGATGCCGCCGTTGCGGTAGTAGTCCGCCTCACCGGGGGTGTCGATGCGCACGACCGCGTCGAACGAGACACCGGTGTCGGTGGTGACCTTGACCGTCTTGGGCGTACGGCCCTCGTTCAGTTCGGTAATGCCCTCGAACGCGAAGGTCTCCTCGCCGGTGAGCCCCAGCGACGCGGCGCTGTGGCCCGCCGGGAACTGCAGCGGGATGACGCCCATGCCGATCAGGTTCGAACGGTGGATGCGCTCGTACGACTCGGCGATCACCGCACGCACACCCAGCAGCGAGGTGCCCTTGGCGGCCCAGTCGCGGGACGAGCCCGAGCCGTACTCCTTGCCCGCCAGGACCACCAGCGGGATGCCCGCGGCCTGGTAGTTCACCGACGCGTCGTAGATCGTCGAGACCGGGGCGTCGGCCTGCGTGAAGTCACGCGTGAAGCCGCCCTCGGTGCCCGGCGCGATCTGGTTGCGCAGGCGGATGTTCGCGAACGTGCCGCGGATCATCACCTCGTGGTTGCCCCGGCGCGAGCCGTACGAGTTGAAGTCCTTGCGCTCGACACCGTTCTCGGCCAGGTACTTGCCCGCCGGGCTGTCGCCCTTGATCGAGCCCGCCGGCGAGATGTGGTCGGTGGTGACAGAGTCGCCGAGCTTGGCCAGCACCCGCGCGCCCGCGATGTCGACCACCGGCGCCGGCTGCATCTGCATGCCCTCGAAGTACGGGGGCTTGCGCACGTAGGTGGACTGCGGGTCCCACTCGAAGGTGGCGCCCGTCGGGATCTCCAGCGACTGCCAGCGCGAGTCGCCCGCGAAGACGTCGGCGTAGCGGTCGATGAACATGTCCTGGTCGATCGAGGAGGCCACGACCTCGGCGATCTCCTCGTCGCTCGGCCAGATGTCCGCGAGGTAGACCGGCTTGCCCTCGGGGTCCAGGCCCAGCGGCTCGGTGGTGATGTCGATGTCCATCGAGCCCGCGAGCGCGTACGCGATCACCAGCGGCGGCGAGGCCAGGTAGTTCATCTTGACGTCGGGGTTGATCCGACCCTCGAAGTTGCGGTTGCCCGAGAGCACCGAGACGACCGCGAGGTCGGCGTCGTTGACCGCCTTGGAGACCTCCTCCGGCAGCGGGCCGGAGTTGCCGATGCAGGTCACGCACCCGTAGCCGACCAGCGCGAAGCCGACCTTCTCCAGGTACGGGATCAGACCCGCCTTCTCGTAGTAGTCCATGACGACCTTGGACCCGGGCGCGAGCGTGGTCTTGACCCACGGCTTGCGGGTGAGGCCCTTCTCGACGGCCTTCTTCGCGAGCAGCGCGGCGCCGAGCATCACCGACGGGTTCGAGGTGTTGGTGCAGGAGGTGATCGAGGCGATCACGACCGCGCCGTGGTCGATCTCGTACTCGACGCCATCCGCGCCGACCACCTTGGTCGGGTTGTGCACGCGACCGTTCGAACCGGTGGGGGCGTCCGATGCCGGGAAGGACTCCTTGCCCGACTCGTCGCCGTTGGTGACGTAGTCCGGCAGCGCGCCGCGGAAGCGGGACTTGGCCTCGGCCAGCACGACCCGGTCCTGCGGGCGCTTGGGGCCGGAGATGGAGGGCACCACGGTGGAGACGTCGAGCTCGATGTACTCCGAGTACTCCGGCTCGTGGCTCGGGTCGTGCCACAGCCCCTGGGCCTTGGCGTACGCCTCGACCAGCGCGAGCTGCTTGTCGTCACGGCCGGTCAGGCGCAGGTAGGTGATCGTCTCGGCGTCGATCGGGAAGATCGCGCAGGTCGAGCCGAACTCCGGCGACATGTTGCCGATGGTGGCGCGGTTGGCCAGCGGCACCGCGCCGACGCCCTCACCGTAGAACTCGACGAACTTGCCCACCACACCGTGCTTGCGCAGCATGTCGGTGATGGTCAGCACCACGTCGGTGGCGGTGACGCCCGGCTGCGCCTTGCCCGAGAGCTTGAAGCCGACCACGCGCGGGATCAGCATGCTGACCGGCTGGCCGAGCATCGCGGCCTCGGCCTCGATGCCGCCGACGCCCCAGCCGAGCACGCCCAGGCCGTTGACCATGGTGGTGTGCGAGTCGGTACCGACACAGGTGTCGGGGTAGGCCTGCCCGTTGCGGACCATGATCGTGCGGGCCAGGTGCTCGATGTTGACCTGGTGCACGATGCCGGTGCCGGGGGGTACGACCTTGAACTCGTCGAACGCGGTCTGGCCCCAGCGCAGGAACTGGTAGCGCTCCCTGTTGCGGCTGTACTCGATGTCGGTGTTGATCTCGAACGCGTCCGGACGGTTGAACACGTCGGCGATGACCGAGTGGTCGATGACCATCTCGGCGGGCGCGAGCGGGTTGATCCGGGAGGCGTCGCCGCCGAGGGCCTTCACGGCCTCGCGCATCGTGGCGAGGTCCACCACACACGGCACGCCGGTGAAGTCCTGCATGATCACGCGCGCCGGCGTGAACTGGATCTCCTCGCTCGGCTCGGCCTTCGCGTCCCAGCCGCCCAGGGCGCGGATGTGATCGGCGGTGATGTTCGCGCCGTCCTCCGTGCGGAGCAGGTTCTCCAGCAGGACCTTCAGGCTGTAGGGGAGGCGCTTGCTGCCCTCCACCTTGTCCAGCCGGAAGATTTCGTACGACTCGTCACCCACGTTCAGGGTGGAGCGAGCGTCGAAGCTGTTCGCGGACACGACGGTCTCCCTTGATCTTGTGCGTTTCTCCCGCATCCTGCCGACACCTACTCGACCTTCGCCAAGCAAGGTGACCCTAAGTAGGGGATGCCGGGGTCTACGCCCCGCAGATATCTTGATGTCAAGACAAGTCTAGCCCAGGCGCCGACTCCCCCGTGCGGGTACCCGTCTCCGGCGCGCCGAAAGGTCGGCCGGGATTCGTCCCGACGATCTCTCCCACGCACGCGCGTGCACCCCTACCATGCGGGACAGCGAGTCCGGTACGACCCACCGTGTGGGTCCGCAGCGTGGCCTCGGAAACACGCCCGAGGCATGGGCGCATCGGGTGTGATGGCGACGAGGGGAATGACGCCATGAAGCGGATCCGGATCGGGATACTGGGCGCGGCTCGCATCGCGCCGGCCGCACTGGTCAGGCCCGCGCGGCTGATCCCGGAGGTACGGGTCGCCGCGATCGCCGCGCGCGACCCGGCCCGCGCCGACACCTTCGCCCGGCGCCAGGGCATCCCGCGCGTGCACGCGACCTACGCCGATCTGATCGCGGATCCCGAACTGGACGCGGTCTACATCCCGTTGCCCAACGCACTGCACGCGCACTGGACGACCCGAGCGCTGGCGGCCGGCAAACACGTGCTGTGCGAGAAGCCGATGGCCGCCAACGAGGCCGAGGCGCGGGAGATCGCCGACGCGGCGGAGCGCGCGGGCCTGGTCGCGATGGAGGCGTTCCACTACCGCTACCACCCGCTCGCGGGGCGGATGCGGGAGATCGTCGACGACGGCGAACTGGGCGAGATCCGCCGGATCGACACCTCGATGTGCTTCCCGCTGCCGCTGCCGGGCGACATCCGCTACCGCTATGACCTCGCGGGCGGATCGCTGATGGACGCCGGATGCTACGCCGTACACCTGATGCGGGTACTGGCGGGCGACGACGACGGCGACCCGATCGAGGTCCTGGGCGCGCGGGCGCTCACCGTACCCCGCGACCGCCGGGTGGACCGCGCGATGTCGGCCCGGCTGCGGCTGCCGGGCGGTGTCGTGGGCGCGGTGCACGCGTCGATGTGGTCGCGACGCCTGCTCGACATGCGTGCGCACGTGGTGGGCACGCGCGGCGAGATGCGCGTATTCAACTACCTGATGCCGCACCTGCCACACCGGTTCACCGTGAGCGTGGGCAAGCGCCGGCGGCACGAACACCTGGGCGAGGCCGCGAGGATGCCGACCTACCGCCTGCAACTCCAGGCGTTCGCGGACGCGATCCGACTCGGTCGGCCGACCCTGACGCCCGCGGCCGACGCGGTGCCCACCCTGCGCATCATGGACGCGATCTACCGCGCGGCCGGCCTGCCCCTGCGCGGGGAGGCCGGCGCCACACGCTGAGCGAGCGGCTCAATGCATGATGTAGTGCAGGATGACGTCGTGCACGTGCCGGCCCTTGTCGTCGCTGCGGAACTCCACGCTGTAGGTCTGCGTGCCGACGTGGATCGCTATCTCGCTGGAGCTCAGGTAGGAGCCGGTGAAGCTCTTGTTGGAGACCATGCTGACGCTGCTGATCTTCGAGTAGGGCAGCGACGTGATCGCGACCTTCTTGCCCACGAAGCTGTTGTCCTGGATGATCGCGCGCCGATCGGTCAGGCCGATGAACCCGGTGCCGACACCCTTCGCGTCGTAGACCGCGATGATCTGCTCGCCCGGGAGCAGACCGCTCTGGATCTTCTCCAACTGCTCGCGCTTGTCGAAGACGACGTTTCCCGCCCCGCTCATCCCGTGCTCCTCCCGGTGGACCTGCGACACCAGCCTAAGGCCGCCGGATCAGCGCCATTCGCCCGTGTCGTGGAAGTGGGTCAAGGTTGCCTCGTATGGGGTGAGATCCAACTCCTGGCGGGCCAACCACTCGTCCGAGTAGTACGAGTGCGCATAGCGCTCACCACCGTCGCACAGCAGCGTCACGATCGAGCCGGTGCGCCCCGCGGCGCGCATCTCGGCGACCAGGCGCAGCGCGCCCCAGAGGTTGGTGCCGGTCGAGCCGCCGGCCTTGTGGCCGGTGCGGCGGTGCAGTTCGCGCATCGCCGCCACCGACGCCGCGTCGGGGACCTTGATCATGCGGTCGACGATGTTCGGCATGAAGCTGGCCTCGACCCGCGGCCTGCCGATGCCCTCGATCCGCGACGAGCACGCCTCGGCGTACGCCGGGTCGTGCGTGCGCCACCCCTCGAAGAAGGCCGAGTTCTCGGGATCCACGACGCAGATCTTGGAGTGGTGTCGGCGATAGCGCACGTAGCGGCCCATCGTCGCGCTGGTGCCCCCGGTGCCGGCCCCGACGACGATCCACTCGGGGATGGGGTGCCGCTCCTCCGACATCTGCTCGAACACCGACTCGGCGATGTTGTTGTTGCCCCGCCAGTCGGTGGCGCGCTCGGCATAGGTGAACTGGTCCATGAAGTAGCCGCCGGTCTCCGCCGCGAGCGAGCGCGAGACGTCGTAGACGGTGGCGGCGTCGTCGACGAGGTGACATCGCCCGCCGTGGAACTCGATCAGCTCGATCTTCTCGGGGCTGGTCGTGGCGGGCATGACCGCGACGAAGGGCAGGCCGACCTGGTTGGCGAAGTACGCCTCCGAGACGGCGGTGGAGCCCGAGGACGCCTCGATCACGGTGGTGCCCTCCTCGATCCACCCGTTGCACAGGGCGTAGAGGAACAACGACCGCGCGAGGCGGTGCTTGAGCGAGCCCGTGGGGTGGGTGGACTCGTCCTTGAGGTAGAGGTCGATGCCCCACTCGCCGGGCAGCGGATAGGCGAGCAGGTGGGTGTCGGCGGAGCGGTTCGCATCGGCGCTCACCTTGCGGATCGCCTCGTCCACCCAGTCCCGGGTCTTCGCGCTGAAACGGTCCACATCGTTACCCACCGGCGTCACGTCCACTCCCCTGGCTGGTTCCTGTCCCCCGTGCCGGGTGTGGATGACGAGGGCTGTGGGATCGAGGGTCATCGATCGCCGCCCAGGCTACGGGTCGGGCCGCCATCTGCGGGACCAACCCCCTGAAAGGCCTATGAGCTGCGCATACGTATTCTCGGCCGGAACGTGTGACGTGTCGGGGGGTCCGCCGCGTCTATGGGGTGGGTACGCGCGAGGGCGCGTAGGGACGAGGAGGGCCTATGGCGGGCTTCGACGCTGAGCCGGCCGATTTCCTGGAGTTCGCCAACGCGTGCAGCGGTCGGCTGTTCCGAACGGCGTGGCTCCTGTGTGGCGATTGGCATCTCGCCGAGGACCTCGTGCAGACGACGCTGGGCAAGCTGTACCGGGCCTGGAAGCGGGTCAGCCGGGCCGACAGCCCGGAGGCGTACGCGCGCACCGTGCTCACGCGCACGTATCTGTCCCATCGACGCAGGCTGAGCAGCACCGAGCAGCCGTACGCGGACCTGCCGGAGGGCGCCGGTCCCGAGGAGGACCAGGCGTTGCGGCTGACCCTCCTGAAGAGCCTGGCCGAACTGCCGCCCAAGGACCGGGCGGTGTTGGTCCTGCGCTATTGGGAGGATCTGAGCGTGGAGCAGACGGCACGGCAGATGGGCGTGTCCGAGGGAGCCGTGCGCAGTAGGTCAATGCGGGCGCTGGAGAAATTGCGGAGCCTGCTCGGGAGCGAGTCCGGCTGGCTTTCCGCCGCATGAGGGGTCGACGAGTGCACCGCCGGCACGGCCGTACGGCTGGTGAACGAGACGACCCGGGTTCATACGGATGGCGAGGAGACGGTACGTCTATGGGGTCCGAGGAAAAGGAACTGGCGGCCGCGATGCGGACGTCGGCGTCGGGGCTGGTGCCCCCGACGGGATTGGTCGCGGGCGGCATCGCCCGAGGCAGACGGATGAAGCTGGTCCGCCGTCTCCAAGTGGGCGCGTCCGCCGCGGCGGTGCTCGCTGTGGCGGGCACAACCGTCCTCGCCGTCTCCGGCGGGGACAAGGGTGGCGACCGGCATGTCACGGGCCCGGCCGGCATCGCGACGGAGATCCCCGCCCCACCGACCACGACGGCGCCCAAACCCGGGCCGACCCTGTCCGCACCGACCGGCTTGGTGCCCGTCCTGCCGCCGGTACTGCTGCAAAACCTCCTGCAGCGTGTGCCGCAGGGCCTCGTGCGCTCCGGAGTCACCGGGTCGGATCAAACAGTCAAAACCTCCGCGGGCATACTCAGCGCGGGCGCGTCGGTGTCGTTGGTCCTCGACGACTCGTCCGGCCCCACCTTGTTCTCCGTGACGGTGCGGCAGGACGCCGAGAAATCCGACGAGGACCACTGCCCGCCACAGGACGGCAGCACCAAGGCCACGTGCACGGACCGCAAGACGGGGAACGGCACCCGCGTGGTCGAACGTCAGGACTGGGTCTACCCCGCGTCGGCGGACACCCCGGCAAACCGTGCCGACGGCAAGGCCGGTCCGTCGGGAAGAGGACCGAAGGACTGGTCCGTGCGCGTCGAGCGCCCCGACGGCGTCGTGGTCGAGATCAGGGAGATCGCCTCCCGGGAGGAGAAGGGCGCCGTCAGCCGGGAGACGCCGATCTTCCAGATGGACACGTTGCGCGGGTTCGCACTCGATCCGGTCTGGAGGGTATGGATCCCGCCCGAGATCAACAAGATCGCCGACAGCGCCCTGCCGGTATTCGTGCGCACTTCTTCCTCGGGCGCGAAGTACGAGCCGCAACCGCCGGTGAACGCGCCGTCCGGTCCGACGGGCGGCGGTGGGACGGCCGTTCCGCCTGCGGACCCGTTCGCGGGAACCTGGTCGGAACACACCCGCGGCACCGCGCCGGGGTCCGCGTCTCCCAGCACGTCGACCCCCGGCCCCGGAAACGGCGGCTGAAGATCTCCGCCGCCTGTCGGGCATGACCCGGCGTCGTCCGGGCAGGCGCCGGACGTCGAGCCCCCGAGCGCCTCTGACTCCCCCTCACGCTTCGGGGGCTCGATGCCGCCCGCAGCCGCACGTCTGGGATCCTGACGCGGGGTCCTGCCGACCCCGCGGATACTCGAGAGAGGCGGTCGCGATGACCGGGGGCATAGGTATCGGTCTGGGCGGCGTGGGGTTCGAGGGTGGCTACGCGCAGTACGGCCCGACGGACGCCGAGGAGCGCGCCCGGCACATCCTGCAGGTCTTCGACCGCGCCTTCGGCGCGCTGATCGACGGCGACCCGGCGGCGTTCCGGGTGAAGTTCCGCAAGATGGCCGCCTCGGCGTTCGCGTTCTACCGGGGCACAGCCTGCCTGTTCTACGCCGACTTGGACGGCCGCGAGGATCCCTTCCTCGACGAGCGCACCTCGCGGGTGTGGATCCACGGCGACCTGCACGCGGAGAACTTCGGCACGTACATGAACGCGGACGGCAAACTCGTGTTCAACGTCAACGACTTCGACGAGGCCTACGTCGGCCCCTGGACCTGGGACGTCAAGCGGTTCGCCGCCAGCCTCGCGCTGATCGGGCACGGCAAGGCGCTGAGCGACGACACCATCGCGTCCCTGGTCGCCGCCTACGGCGCGGCCTACCTCGACCAGCTGCGCCTGCTGACCGACAAGACCACGCCACAGGACTGCGCGCTGACCCTGGCGACGACCGAGGGTCCGCTGCTGGAGGTCCTGCGCCGGGCCCGCCTGCAGACCCGCATCGGATTGTTGCGCTCAGAGACGGTCGTGGCCGACCACGAACGGCGGTTCGCCATGTCGGGCGGCGCGTTCGAGCTGCCGGACGACGTCAAGGCGACGGTCCTGGAGGCGTTCGGCCGCTACCTCGACACGCTGCCCCCCGCGACTCGGCAGCGGCCGGATACGTACGACGTCAAGGACGTCGTGGGTCGGCGCGGAGTCGGCATAGGCAGCGCCGGCCTGCCCTCGTACAACCTGCTGATCGAGGGAAACACGGAGGCGCTGGAGAACGACGTGATCCTGTACATGAAGCAGGGCCAGACGCCTTCGGTCAGCCATCACGTCACCGACCCCGAGGTGCGCTCCTACTTCGAGCACGAGGGACACCGCACGGTCATCTCCCAGCGTGCCCTGCAGGCGCACGCGGACCCGTGGCTCGGCTACACCGACATCGACGGGGTCGGGCAACTGGTCGCCGAGGTCTCGCCCTACGCGAACGACCTGGACTGGTCCGACCTCAACGAGGTGGACACGATCACGGAGGTCGTGGTGTACCTGGGCCGCGCCACCGCGACGATGCACGCCGTCGCGGACGAGGAGAGTGGTCACACGCTCGTACCCTTCTCGACCGAGGACGCCATCCGCACGGCGATCGAGCGCGACGAGGACGGCTTCATCACGGCGCTGGTGGACTTCGCACACGCCTACGGCGCACGTGCCCGGGCCGACCACGCGATCTTCGTGGACCTCTTCCGCAACGGTCTGATCCGGGGTCTGTAGTCCCGTCTCGAGGCCCGGAGGGGCGCCACGCCGGCGTCCGATTCCCGCCGGCCCCCGGGTCGGGAACGGGTGACACTGGTCGACGTGATGGACGACGAGCAGTGCTACCGAGCGTGCAGCAGCCGGGACAGTCGGTTCGACGGCTGGTTCTACATGGCGGTCACGAGCACCGACATCTACTGCCGGCCGAGTTGCCCCGCGGTCAAGCCGAAGCGGGAGAACGCGAGGTTCTACCCCTCCGCGGCGGCCGCGCAGGCAGCGGGTTTCCGGGCGTGCAAGCGCTGCCGTCCGGACACCTCGCCGGGATCACCGGAGTGGGACGTGCGTGCCGACGTGGTCGGCCGGGCGATGCGCCTGATCGCGGACGGCGTCGTGGACCGCGAGGGCGTGGGCGGCCTGGCGGGCCGCCTCGGCTACAGCGACCGCCAACTCAACCGCCTGCTGATGGCCGAGGTCGGCGCGGGTCCCCTCGCGCTGGCCCGGGCCCGGCGGGCGCAGACGGCCAGGGTCCTGTTGGAGACCTCCGATCTCCAGATCGCACAGGTGGCGTTCGCGGCCGGCTTCGCGAGCGTGCGCCAGTTCAATGACACGGTGCGCGAAGTGTTCGGGCGCACTCCGACGGAGGTGCGCGGACGCGCCGGCGCGCGAGGCGTCGAGCCCGGCGAGATCCGGCTGCGCCTGCCCTACCGGGAGCCGATCGCGCTCGAACACGCGCTGGACTTCCTGGGTCTGCGGGCGGTGCCCGGCGTAGAGGAGTACGTGGACGGCGTCTACCGCAGGGTGCTGTCGCTCCCGCACGGCACTGGAGTGGTCGAACTCTCCCCCGGCCCCTCCTGGGTGTGGTGCCGGCTGGTCCTGGCCGATCTGCGCGATTTGGGCGCCGCCGTGCAGCGCTGCCGCCGCTTGCTCGACCTGGACGCGGACCCGCTCGCTGTGGACGAGGCACTGGGCAACGCCGAACTCGCCGACGGCGCTCTGGCCGCCCTGGTGCGGGCCACGCCCGGGCTGCGCTCGCCGGGTCACGTGGACCCCGACGAACTCGCCGTGCGGGCGGTGCTCGGCCAGCAGGTCTCGGTTGCGGGCGCGCGCACGATCGCGGGTCGGCTGACCTCCCTGTACGGCAAGCCGCTGCCCGCACCTCAGGGCACGCTCACTCACGCCTTCCCGACGGCCGCCGCGCTGGCGGACGCGGATCCGGCCGATCTGCCGATGCCCAACGCGCGCAAGAAGGCGCTCTTCGCACTCACCGGCGCGCTCGCGTCCGGCGCCGTTCGCCTCGACCCGGGGGTCGATCGTCGGTCCGCCGAGGCGGCTTTGTTGGCCCTTCCGGGCATCGGCCCCTGGACCGCGTCGTACATTCGACTGCGGGCACTCGGCGATCCGGACGTGTTCCTGCCGACGGATCTGGGCGTCAAGCACGCGCTCGCGGGCTTGAACCTCTCGATCTCGGCGGCGCAGTCGTGGTCCCCGTGGCGCTCGTACGCACTGCACCACCTGTGGGCGAGCCTGTCCGCAACGTCCACCGTCTCGGTGAAGGAAGTCGCATGAACCAGGACGCCCTGTTCGAGGCCGTCGAAGCGCCCGACCCCAACGTGCCGCCCGCCGTGTTCAACACCCCCCTCGACGGCCCTCGTCGATACGCGACGATGGACTCCCCCGTCGGCGAGCTGCTCATGATCGGCGACGGCCACTCGCTCACCGCCCTGTTCATGGGTGCGACGCCACAAGCGGACTGGGTACACGATCCCGGTGCGTTCGGTGAGACGAAGGCGCAGTTGAGCGCTTACTTCGCCGGCGAACTGCGCGAGTTCGACCTGCCGTTGGCGCCGGTCGGCACGGCCTTCCAGCTCAAGGTCTGGTCGGCCCTGACCACCATCCCGTTCGGGCATACCATGTCCTACGGCGGCCTGGCGACGAGGTTCCTCGGCCAACCGACCGCCTCCCGAGCCGTCGGGCTCGCCAACGGTCGCAACCCGATCAGCATCATCATCCCGTGCCACCGGGTGATCGGGGCGAACGGCACGTTGACCGGCTACGCCGGCGGACTGCCGCGCAAGCAACGCCTGTTGGCCCTGGAAAACGTCCGCGTCACGGGATAGCGAGGCCGCCTTCGACGACACCACCGCGGCTACGGGACTCACGACTGGAACGCTCGCCGCACGAGCGCGGCCACCCGTCCCCGGCGGAGCGTGTCGTGCCAGGTGAAACGCAGCACCAGGGCGCCCACGAGGGCGAGTTCGTTGGCCCTGGCCCGATCGCGAAACAGCGCGTCGGGTCGCGAGTGCACGTCCATGCCGTCCGCCTCCGCGAAAACGGGCCGCAAGCCCGTGAGCCACGCGAGGTCCACCCGGGCCCGACCGCCGCCGGGCAGGGCGACCTCGTGCTGCAACTCGTCCGGCGCGACCCCGCCGCGCACGCAGTCGAGCCGTACCCGCGACTCCAACGGGCTCTCGGCTCGCCCGTCCGCGATCGCGAGCAGCGGTCGCACCCGGCCCGCGCCGGGACGGCCCGCCGACGCCCGCTCGATCCCCGCGAGGTCCGCCTCCTCCACCAGCCCCAGGTGCAGCGCCGAGTCGAGCACCGCGAGACCTTCCTCGGGCGACAACCTCGGGACGAGGTCGGCGAGCGTGCGCACCGGCGTCGTCACCGGTAGGCCGTCCACCGTCACGACCTCGTCGGTTCTCAGCCGGCGGCGATACGCCACGATCCCCGGCCCACCACGACGCGAGGCGGTGTCGGGCGTCGCCACGTGCACACATGCCTCGTGTGGCACGCCACGCATCCCGTGCATACGGGCCGCACTGTGCAATACGGCGACGGCCCGCTCTCCATACGCCGCGAGCCCGGCGCGCAACAACCCGCGCGAGGAGAGCCCACATCGATCGGCATCGACGTGCCCCACGCCGCGTGCGATCTCGCGCACCTTCCCAGCGTTCACGAGCCTTCGCCACACCTGTCCGGATACTCCGGCGGATGTCGCTCGCTCCCGTGTCACCACTCCGTCGTACTGCCATGCCAGCTCCCGCAGGACTCGTAGGGCCTCTTGCATTCCCGGATCCTGGTCCGTGCGGCCTGCCGTGTGCTGCCGGCGACGGGGAGCTGTGGACAACCGGGCACTTGTGGACAACTTGAGGCACGCTTTGCCGGATTCGCGGATGATCTTCAGCTGTTCGACACCTTCATGATCATCGAGGGCCGCCGAACGGCCGGCCCCAACCGGTGTGATGGGCACGTCCCCGCTGCCTCCCGTCCCGAGGATCGCCATGCCCGACATCCGCAAGCACCGGCGCATCGCCGCCGTGTGCGCCGCACTCGCCCTCACCGCGGGCGCGAGCGCCGCGTACGCCGAGAGCCGCCCCACCCCCCGCGCAGCCGCCCCCGCGGGCGCGGCCCCCGCCACGCCCGCCAAGGTGTCCTTCAACGTCGTCAGCGACGTACAGGGCGACCTGGCGGACTTCGGCCGGGCGCTCGACCAGATGAAGGTCGTCAACCCCGACAGCCGTGCGCTCGTGGTCAACGGCGACATCACGCCGCGCGGCTACAAGGCCGAGTACGACCAGGTGAAGCAGGTCCTGAACTCGCGCCCGCACCCGGCGAACACGTACTTCACGATCGGCAACCACGAGTTCTACGTGCCCAAGTACTGCAACCCGGACAAGCTGTGCCAGGAGACCTGGCCGAACGGCACGACCGAGCAGTCGCTGTTCCAGAACTTCTACGACTTCACCGGCCTCGACAAGGTCTACTACGAGCGCGTCGTCGACGGTGTGCCGATGTTGTTCCTCGGCACCGAGAAGTACATGAAGTACAGCGACCCGTCCAAGTGGGACGAGGTGTGGTTCAGCGAGGAGCAGCTGACCTGGCTCGAGCAGCGGATGAACTACTGGGAGGCGCAGGGCAAGCCCACGTTCGTGTTCTCGCACCACGTCCTCCCGGACACGGTGTCGGGCACGCGCAACAAGCTCTACAAGTCGGACTACCTCCAGGCCGACCGGCTCATGAACATCCTGGGCGCCCACAAGGACGCCGTGCTGTTCACGTCCCACACGCACTGGGATCTGAACCTGTCCGACTGGGCCGTGCGCAAGGTCGTGCCGGGGACCGGCAACCTCGAAGGCTTCACGGTCGTCAACACCGGCGCCGTGCAGACCCAGTGGACCGACAACGGCTCCGGCGGCGAGAGCGCGCTGGACGGGCTGGAGAACAGCGGGCTTCAGGTCGAGGTCGCGAACGACCGGGTGACGATCAAGGCGCGCGACTTCCGGCGCAGCCAGTGGATCAAGGAGCTGAACGTCCAGCTCCACACCAAGTGCGCGGCGGCCAAGCCGTGGACGGAGTCGATGACGTACAACAACGGCGACACCGTGGTGTGGAACAACCGCACCTGGCGCGCCAAGTGGTGGACGCGCGGCGAGACACCGGGCACGACCGGCCCGTGGGGCGTGTGGGAGGACCAGGGCGCCTGCTGATCAGCTGCGACCGAGCCGATGGGGGGTGGGACCGAGCCGCGGTCCCACCCCCCATCCGTGCCGCCGAATCCGCGGACAGCGGCGCGACGGCGGCGCGGGCCACGTGCTCTGCGCGTCGGGGCGAGCGCACGCGAGCGCTACCGGGCCCCGGCACGAGGTCCGGCCGTTGTCGAGCCGGGCGGCGCGGGCAGGACATCCGCCGCGAGCGCCGGCTCCGTGTCGGAGGTCGAGGTCTCCGGCAGCGGAGGCGGCCCGATCGTGGGATCGACTCGCACGAGGGTGAGGTCGCCGTCGGCGAGCACACCCGCCCGCCGGCGCGCGGCCACCCATCGGGCGAGTTCCGACGGGCCGCTTGCCGCCGGTTCCCGCAGTTCCTCCCACGGCCGGCCGCCCGCCAGCGCCGTGCGCAGGAACCACGCGCCCGCCGTGTCGTTGGCGACGTAGAGCAGGTCGCGGTCGGTCCAGGTGCCCCGCGCGCACCGCACCCGTCGGGCGACCGCCGCGGGATCCGCGCCGTTGCTGGTCGCGACATCCATCCGCCGAGAGGTCGGGAACACGCGCCAGAGCCGGTCGCCACGGACCTGGAAGAGGTACGCGTCACCGAGCACCGCCGCGGCCCACTGGCCCCGTCCCGACAGCCACGGGTGCGGTGCGAGGTGTGCGGCGAGGACTGCGGACGCGTGTGCCCCGCGGGTCAACTTGCGGAGTTCGTACGGCTGTACCGGCATCCCGCGCCGGTCCCGCTCGACCAGGTAGCGCCTGGTCAGGTTGGGCCATCGGTCCGCCGCCCGCGCCAACACGTCCGCGAAGCCCGTACCTCCGCACAGCAGCGGTGTGGGCGCCGCCCCGCAGGCGCGGACCAGGAGTTCGGCCCAGCGCCGTGCGAGCAGGCTCTCCGCGGCGCCGTCCGCGAGCGCGACGCGCAGGGCGCCGGGTCGGTCCACCCGGGCTCTTCTGCAGGCGGGCCCGGCCGGGGTCAAAAACCCCCGACCGGCGCCGTCACCTATCCAGACGGCGTCCTCGTACTCGAGTGGTTCGCCTTCGTGCCGGTGCAGCGCCAGGACCGTGACGTTCGCGCGCACCGTGCCGTCTCCTCTGTGGTGGTACGAGAACCTCTCAGCCGCGTACGTCCGCGATCGGGTTGGGGATGTCGACGTAGACGGACTGGGTCTCCAACGGGACTTCGAGTTCGTCGAGACCCGCGACGCGGGTGAGCAGGTTGGCTTTGCACCGCAGTGTGGCACCGTCGAGGAGGCGGTCCACCAGCGGGCGTCCGGCGGGGTGATCGGTGCGGGTGCGCACCAGTCGGTCACGGAAGATCGCGATCAACGCCTGTTCGTCCGCCAGTCCTTGCGCACCCATCGCGCCCACCAGACCGAGCACGTTGTTGATCGCCAGGTAGTAGCCGAGACGTTCGTCGATCACATGATCGGGACACCACGTGCCCAGATCCCGACCCGCGCCCGGGAGCCATCGCGCCAGACGGGCGCCCCGTTCGGCGGAGAAGTAGTAACCCTGGTTGCCCCGATAACGACCGCCGATGGGACGGCCGTCGGTGTCCAGCACGACCATCGTGTTCTGCTGATGAGCCTCCAGGCCCAGACCGTATTCACCGTGCAGCCACAGGATCGGCGCGACCAACACGTCCAGATAGCGCCGAAACCACGACTCCGCGGTCTCCCGCAGCGGTGTCGCGGTGCGCGCGGCGAGCGTGTACAGCACGTCGGCGAGCATCGACCTGCTCCGCGCCAGATCCGGGCGCGGAGCGGACAGGCCCGCGATGCAGTGCACCCGATCGCGCGCGCCGAACGGGTTGTCCCGCACCACGAGTTCGAGCCCCGACTCGCCACGCCCACCCGGGATGTCAACGGCGATCCAGCCCAGGTCGCGCAGCACGTCGAAGCCGGGATGGGCGGAATGCATGACCCGCTTGAGGCCGGCATCGAGCATCCGGTGCACCGCGAGACCGCGGCGCAGTTCACTGCGGTGGTTCTCGCGCCGGGAATTGGTGATCTCGACACCGAGCGAGGTCTTGAGCATCACGGGCGCGCCGGAGCGGTAGACCGTGCGCAGCGAGGATGTCGCCGACCAGGCGGGACCGCCGGGTCCCAGGTCGCGCAGCAGGCCGCGATCCAGGAGGGCCGCGACACCCGGGCGGGCGAGCACGTCCCGGGCCTGCCACGGGTGCGCCGGCAACGCGACCATGCCCGGAGGCAGGTTCACGTCGCCCTCGGCGAGGCCGGCGAGGACGACCGGCACAGGCCGCCCCAGGTCGCCGTCGTGAACCGCGACCGAGGGGTCGACGGCGAACCAGTGCAACGGGAAGGAGCCACGGAGCTCCGGCGAGTAGCGCGGCGAGGAGGGTCCGTACATGCCCTGCCGGGATGCCGGCGAGGGGTGCATCGGGTGACCGAGCACGATCGACTGCTCGGTGCTCAGGAACGGTGTGTTCCCGGCAACGTCCTCGGGCGACTTGCGACGCTCGGAGAGGTGGTGTGCGATCCGCCGGGTCGAGTCGATGACCCGATCCGTCATGTCGGCGATCGCGGTGATCGAGCCGACGCGACCGTGCGCGGCCTCGATCGCGAGCAGGACCGCGAGCGTGGTGGCGTCCAGTGCGACGCCGCTGCTCAGTCGGACCGGGCCGAATCGGTGCATGCCGGTCTCGGATCGATACAGGATCGGCGCGACGACGGTGCTGGCGGTCGCGGGCAACGGAAGCCGTAACGGGCCGTCCGCCGGTACCACCGTTCCGCTCTCGCGGATGCGGCAGCGCAGCAGATTTTCGATGGCCGCGTGATCGGCGGCGCGCGCCGGCACGGGATCGAGCAGCGGATCGAGCAGCGAATCGGTCGAGACCCGGTCACCGGGGCCGGAGTGCCGCGCGGCGCCGAGTACCGCGCCGGTGCGCGGGTGTTCGGGTTCGACGTGGGCCGGATGGTCACGCGCCGGCGAGGATTCGTCGCCGGCGGGCCCCGGGATGGGCTTTCGAGGGCTGCCCGGTCGCGCCGGCTCCGGAAGCGCCTCCGCGGATGTCGACATGTGCGGTACGTACCTCCCCTGGTCTGCACGGCCGTGGGTCGGACTACGGTTCGGATCGTGGACGCGGTCCATTCGCCACCGCTCCGAGGGACGTTCACCGTACGGCAATCCGTCGGTTATCAGAATCATGTCCCGCAACGGGGCCGCGTGTGCGGGCTTTGCGCGATGGCGGCCCCTCGTCATGATCCGCGACACCGGTGGGCACGGCATCGACGGCGGATGCGAACCGCTACCCGAAACGTCGTCACCGAGCGGTCCGGAGGACTCCTCCGCACGATACGAACCTCCCGGTAAGAGCGACGTCAACGGCCGGAACAGGCGGCTCCGAGCCGGTTTTCCGTCCGCCCCCGCCGGCCCGTGAACATGCCGGCGGGTCTGGGGGCGGATCCACCCATCCGCCGGCGTGGCGATCGGGACGGACGAGGGGAAACCACGTGGCGCACCCCTCACTTCCACAAGGAGCTTGCACCACTTCGGGACGGCTCGGGGCACTTGTGGAGGATATCCCTACGACGATCGCGTGATCCGCCGATCACCATCACGCATCGCCGTCATGCGGTTACGATACGAACGCCCTTGTCCCGCAGGCGCCGAGGGTCGCATGCGAAGGGAATCTCCCGGGCCATTCCGCGCGTCCGCGCGGGAGCCCGCACCCGCAGGGGTTCCGTCACCGTCCGACTCTGCCGATCTCACGTGCCCTTACGACGAGTTCGACCGCACGCGGCCTCCGTGAACGGGGTGCGCCCGCACCCGCCGCGAGGGGATCAGGCGACCGGCCACGGCAGAATCACCCACAGCGTCTTGCCGTCCGGGTGGGCCTCGATGTGAATTTGACCGGCGAGTTCGGTGACGATGTTGCGGACGATCAGCAGGCCGCGGCCCGACGTGTCGTCGACCGTTTCCAACAGGGCGACCGGACGGTAGGGATGGCGATCGCGAACACCCAGCCACAGCCAGCCGTCGTGCACGGTGCACGTCACCGAGACCTCCGGCGACAGTACGGCCGCGTGTTCGACGGAATTGGTGATCAGTTCGGAGGCGACCAACTTGAGGGCGTAGCCCAGGTCGTGCCCGTAGGGCAGTCCCCAGTAGGTCAAATGGTCGGCGAGGGCACGCCGGGCCTGTGCGACGGAGGCGGGTTGGGCGGGCAGGGTGAACCAGCAGGATCGCTCGTATCCCGTTCCCATGTCACCCCTTTCGGCACCGCGCCTCAGCGTACTGACCGGCGCGCTTGCGGGCGCACGGTTGACGATTCGTCATATCGCTACGATTCGATGATCGGTCGCGTGTGTGAGCGAAGGTCGACATGGGCAAGACCATCGCAGTCCACGTCCCTCCCGGCGTGTGATTGTGAGCGCCGAACAACGGCATTCCTTCGCGAATGACCGGATTGTGCACGGTGCGGATTCCAGAAGGGTGACTACCTGTGGTGGAAGATCTCGATGCCGTCGAACAGGCCATGCTGGCCAATCTCCTCGACGGTCGGCGGCCTCGTCGGCGCAGTTCGGAAACGCCGACCCGGTCCAATCGACAACACCAGCCGCCGCAGCAGCGCCGTCAGGCGCAGTCGGTGCCGCGCGCGGTCATCCCGGCGCCGGCGCCCACAGCGGCTCCCAATCGGGACGCTACGCGCGTACTCGACATCGGTCGGGTGATCAAGCAGATCGACCCTCGGACCACCCCCGAGCAACGCCACGCGATGGCGACGAGTTGGACCCAGCTGGACCTGACGGCGGCCCAGGTGTTGGCCTGGCTGACCGCCGGCATCCTGCCCACCGAGTACAAGCTCGCGGCCGCGTGCCTGGAGCGAGGCCTGACCCCGCAGGACATGAAGACCCGCCTCGAGGGCGTACGCGTGGTGGAGCGACTGCGCAGCGAGGGCGTCGACGGGGTGGTGGCGCTGCTGCGCAGCGGTGCCGCGTAGGCGGGCCGCATCGAGGCACATCGCAGGCCCGGACCGGGGATGATCATTGACATGGTTCATTACCCAGCCTAGCTTTTAGCGATGTGAAGGATTCGGGGGCGGGTACCGCCGCCCCACCCACTCTGACGCATCGCCAGATCTTGCTGGTCTTTTGCGGGTTGATGCTCGGCGTCATGCTGGCATCGCTCGACGCGACCATCGTTTCGACGGCGATGCCGACGATAGTCGCCGACCTCGGCGGGCTCGAACATCTGGCGTGGGTGACCACCGCGTACACCCTCGCCACCGCCGTCTCGATTCCGCTGTACGGCAAGCTCGGTGACGTACACGGTCGCAAGCGGCTCTTCCAGTTCGCCATCGTGGTCTTCCTCGCGGGCTCGATGTTGTGCGGAATCGCCCAGTCGATGGGGACTCTGATCGCCTTCCGGGTGATCCAGGGGCTCGGCGCCGGCGGGCTCATGAGCAACGCGCAGGCCATCATCGGCGATCTGGTGCCACCTGCGGAGCGCGGTCGCTACCAGGGGTTCATCGCGTCTACGGTCGCCTTCTCGACCGTGTGTGGGCCCCTGATCGGCGGCTTCTTCACCGAGGCACTGTCGTGGCGGTGGGTGTTCTATGTGAACATCCCACTGGGCGCGGTGGCTCTGATGGTCACGTCGGTGGTGCTCAGGCTGCCGCGCAAGGCGTATACCAAGCGTCCGTTCGACCGTTGCGGGCTCGCTCTGCTCACCTGCGGGACCAGCGCCCTGATCCTGTTCACCAGTTGGGGCGGAACGCAGTACGCCTGGATCTCCGCGCCAAGCCTGGCCCTGGCCGGCACGGCGGTCGCCATGCTCGCGGCGTTCGTCCTGGTCGAGCGGCGCGCGGCCGATCCGTTGATCCCTCTGCGGCTGCTCTCGCGCAATACGATCGTGCGCGTCGCGTGCCCCCTGACCATGGTCACCGGGTGCCTGACCATCGGGATGAGCACCTTCCTGCCGATCTACCAGCAGATCGTGCGCGGTCACGGGCCGACCGAGTCGGGGCTGCTGCTCGCGCCGATGATGCTCTCGATGATGGTCTGTTCGACACTGACGGGTCGGTTGATCTCGCGGATCGGCAAGTACAAGCGTTTTCCCCTGATCGGCACCCTGCTCGCCGCGGCCGGGCTCGCGGTGTTGTCACTGCTCGGCACCGACAGCCCGTACCGGCATCTGCTGATCGGACTGATGGTGCTGGGATTCGGCCTCGGCACGATCGGACCGGTCACCACACTCGCGGTGCAGAACTCGGTCGACCAGGCCGACATCGGCGTGGCCACCGGCCTCAACTCGTTCGCGCGCTCGATCGGTTCGGCGCTGGGCGCGGCCGTGCTCGGAGCGGTGTTCGCGCACGGGCTCGCCGACGGCGCCGTCGCGGGTGGGGCCGGCGAGAGCGGCATGGGCGTGACGCGGCAGGCGATCGACGCGTTGCCGGCGGGGCAACGGGAGGCGACACTGACCGGGTTCGCGGACGCTCTGGACGCGGTGTTCCTGGCCGCGATCCCGATCGCGGTGCTCGGCTTCGTACTGGCACTGCTGCTGCGGGAAATTCCGCTGCGCCGAGGACCGAAGCGTCTGACGGCCGCGTCAGCGGACACCGAGCGCAAGCTCTCCGAGGCCGGCTGACAGATCGCGCAGATCCTCCGCCGCGTCCCAGGCCCAGTGGTTGGGGTTGGCGACGAGCGTCTCGTCGGTCTCCAGCCGGCGCAACGCGAGTCCGGCCAGGTCCGGGACCAGGTCGTGCCGGCCCCGCCCGTTCAGTCGATGCAGCACCGCCACCACGTCGCACACGCGTCGGGTAAGGCTGCGTTCGGGCACACCCTCGATCAGCCGGGACAGACCGTAGCCGGCCATCAGGCCCAGGATCATGCCGCGTATGGCCGGTAGGTCGTGCCGCTCCCGCGCCGGTTCGAACCGAAGCCACCAACGCGCCCATGCCTCCGGCTCGGTGGTCGCACGGGCCTCGAAGGCGCTACGGCGCGGCGGCGGGGACGTGGAGCACGAGGAGCCGGCGCGCATCAACCGTTCGAGAGCCGCGTCGACCGCGGCCTCCAACTCGGGATGCGGCGAGGGCAGTCGGTCGGTGTCCCGAGCCTGCTCGGCGGCCGTCACATTCATCGTCGTCATGCGATGAATTGGAGCGGAGGGTCGCGTTGCCGCACCCTGCGATTACTCGTACGAGGGACACTGTGTCGTATGAACGAGTGGGAGCTGTGGCGCCAGGACGACAATGGCGCACGTTTCCGAATCCGGGGTTACGCCGACCGGGTCGGCGCGATCGCCGGGCGGTTGGTGATCGAGTCCGGAATGCCGCACAAACAGGTGTACTGGGTGGCCGGGCCACGCGTCCCGACCTGCCCGACGCCGGCCGATGCCGCAGACCTGATCCAGGCGCTGTCGGCGACTCCGGAGCCGTCGGCCGCCGCGTTTCTCGCCGCGTTTCGGCGAGTCGGCGAATCGTTGCAAAACGATGGTCGGTTGGAGCCCGACACCATCGCGGCCGTGTTCCGCGCCGCGTGGGACACCGCCGAACCCGCCGCCGAAGAGCGGGAGTCGGCATCCAACGCCGAATCCGGGTATGCCGACGATCCCGTGTCCGCACCCGGCCGGGCTCGGGAGCATCTCACCCGCGCCGCCGTCGCGTTGCGCATTCAGGACCCGCAGGCGGTCATGCGCTGGCAGGACCTGCTCGACCTCGTAACACACGTGCCGCGCTGACGGCGGTCGCCGGGCAGGTGGTCGGCCGGGGAATCGACGTCGCGGGAGCAGGGTCACCCATCGACGCAGGGGGAGCGGTATGGGGCGGGTCTATGGGGTCTGATCCAGTCGTATCTGGCCAAGGATCCCAAGGGCCGCCCACCCGCCGCACGGGTACTGACCTACCTCCAAGCACTCGGCGTGGACGCGCACTCGGCCCCGGACACACGGCTCCCCGAAGCCGTCACCACGATGCTTCCCGCCCACCAAGCCCCTGCCGGCTCCTTGCCCGCTCCCGCACCGTCCGACCCGCCCACGCCGACTCCCCCGTCCGCCGCCGCCCCGCCCCATCCAGCTCCCCCTGCCGACGACTCGCGCCCGTCGGCCACCCACTCGCTGCCCGCGCACCCACCGCACGACACGGCCGTCCCCGCACCGCTGTCGAGCCACGCACCGACCTACGCGTCCTCACCCTGGGCGGTGCCCTGCGCCGACCCCCGCAGGCGTGGTCGCGCGGGTCCGATCGCGACCGCCGTCGTGACCTGCCGGCCGGCCGTGAGCACGGCGGTGGCCGTGCCCGGGCTTGTCCACGACGACTCCCCCGCCACCCATCGGACCGACCCGCCGGCCACGGACGCCCCCTCGACCCGGCCCTCCGCCGCAGGGCGCGTGTCATCGGGCGGCGGCACCCCCGGCGGTACCGCTCCCATCGCCGCGGCCGTGCCCCCGACCGCCGGGACCCGCGCCGCGGCGGCCCCGCCGAACTGTGGCGTTGAGACGCGGCACAGCCTCCAGGGCATCACCTTCGCCGTGCCTGCGGGCTGGACCGTCGAGCAGGGGACGGACGGCCCGAACGTGGTGTGCGTGTTGCCGCCCACCCGCGCTTCTGGGTCGCCCCAACGACGGGTGCGCGGTGGACGGTATGGAGATCCGCTTGCCGGACCCGCCCGGTGACGAATGGGGGCGGGCGCTGGACCTCGAATCCGGCTCCGGGTGGGTCTGGCAGGGCGACGGGTGGCGTCGGGACACCATCCCTCACGGCAGCGCCTGGACCACGTCCTCGACGATCGTGGAACGAGGTCTGCGCCCGGCCTGGGGCAAGTCCGCCGACTACCGGCGCTGGACGGCCGGTTGCCACAACGGCTCCGCCTATCACCCGCGTGTGTGGTGGTTGCCGGTCACGAAGCTCTCGATCGAGACTTTCGCGATGCCGCCGAGGTTGGACGCGACGGTCGATCGGATCGCCGCGTCCTTCGACTTCTCGAGCTACTCGGGCACCCGGGGGTGACCGGCGGTCCCGACCGCGCTCACGGCTTCTCCCAGATCTCGAACGCCCGTACCGTGAACGGCACATCGGGGACGAAGACGCCCTCACCCGGATAGGTGCTGAAGTCGCCTTCCGTGGCGCATTCCCGGCTCTGATACATCGTCACGTAGCGATCCATGCGGTTCGCGAAGGACCGCGCGTCGACCCCCTCGGGGAGGGAGACGCACTGCTCCACGTTGGAATCGGCCAACTCGAAGCTCGCCATCGGTGCGCCCGCAAAGCCCGGAGAGGGCCAGAAGCACACCTGCCCGGGCGCACACTCGGACACGGAAGCGGTGTCGGCGGATGCTCCGGGCGCTCCCATCGCGGTCAACAGGCTCGTGGTCAAGGCCAGCGCGCAGACGAAACGACGTCGCATGCGGTTCATGGGATGTTCCCCGTTCGTCGAATCCGTGCCCCGGTTCCGACGTGCTTCCACGGTCGCTCGTGGAGGGGGAGAACGCACGCGAATGGCGGTGAATTAGCTCTAAAGAGTGCACTGAATATCAATATCCCGCATCCGGGAACCGAGGTGCGAAACGTTTCGTCAGTGTAGGTATCGGCTTTACTGGGAGGCTGTCATGGCTGTTGTGTCCGTCCCTCGTCGCCATCTCGTCCGCTCCGCGCTGGGTGTCGCCGCCGTCGTCGGCATCGCCGCGACGACCGTGTTGTCCGGAACGGCGCAGGCCGCCGGCGCCACCTACCTCACCAACATCCGCGCCGGGGAACACGCCACCTACGACCGCGTGGTCCTCGATTTCTCCGCCGGCGTGCCCGCCTACGGGAGCACCACGAGCAGCGAGCTCTACCAGTGCGCGAGCGGGAAGCCGATCAGCTTTCCCAACAGCGCCGAATACCTCGAGTTGGACATCGCGAGCGCCGCCCACGACGACAACGGCAACCCCACCTATACGGGCCCACGCCAGGTGACGACCAACCTGCCCTCGCTCACCGGATACGCGATCACCTGCGACTTCGAAGGCAAGCTCAAGGTCGGCATCGGCTACAAGAGCAATGTGCACCAGGTGGTCACGTCCGTTCTGACCAACCCGAGCCGCATCGTGATCGACGTCCAGCGCTGATCGACATCCGGCACCGATCGGAGGTCGGCCGCTCGGTCGCCGCGACCGACCCCCGATCGTGTGGTCATCCGCCGTTCGACCGCCGCCGGTTCGGCGGCGGTCGGCACCAGCGGCGAATCACCGCGAGCGGATCCACGTCTCGGCGGACGGTGCCCGCGTGCCCGCCACGGCCCCGCCCTCAAGTCGGATCGGGCGCGCTCAGATCCCGCCGTGGTGTCGATGGAATGCCTCCGCCTCGACACCGTCGTCTTCGGCGCCCACCGCCGTGCGTACCGCGTCCGACAGACCGCGCGCCCGCATCCGTCGCGGACCCGCGGCGACCATCGGATCGCTGTTCAGGTCCTTCAACAGCGCGACACACAACGCCATCATCACCAACACGAACGGCAACGCGACCAGAATGGTCGCCTGCTGGAGGGACTTGAGCCCGCCCGCGACCAGGAGTACGGCCGCGACCGCGCCGATCAGGGTGCCCCATACGACCACCAGCAGACGGCCCGGCCTGAGCGAGCCCCGGCTGGTCAGCGAACCGAGCACCAGCGACGCCGAGTCGGCCCCGGTGACGAAGTACAGCCCGACCAGGACCATCGTCACGGTCGCGGTGACGCCGTACAGGGGCAGTGCGTCCAGCATCGCGAACAGCCCCGATTCGGGCCCCTCGGCGACCTTGGCCACCAAGTCGGCCGTGCCGGTCTGTTGCATCCGCAGCGCGGTCCCGCCCATCACCGCGAACCAGACGGTGCTTGCCCCGCTGGGTACGAGTAGTACGCCGATCACGAACTGGCGGACGGTCCGGCCGCGCGAGATGCGTGCGATGAACGTCCCTACGAAGGGGGCCCAGGAAAGCCACCATGCCCAGTAGAAAATCGTCCAGGAGCCCATCCACGCGTCGCCGCCGAAGGTTCCGGTGCGGGTCGCCGTGGTCAGCAGGTCGTTGAGGTAGCTGCCGACCGAGGCCGGCAACACGCCGAGGACGTACACCGTCGGGCCGACCACGAAGACGAACAACATGAGCATCAGCGCGAGCAGCACGTTCGCGGTACTGAGCCACTTGACGCCGCGATGGATCCCACTGAACGCGGACACCACGAACGCGGCAGTCAGGGCCACGATGATCACCACGTGCAGTGTGGAGGTGTCCTCGATGTCGGTGGTGAGGTCGAGGCCCTTGCCCACCTGAAGGGCACCGAGACCGAGGCTCGTGGCCGAGCCGAACACGGTCGCGAAGATGGCGAGCAGGTCGATCGCCCGGCCCGCCGCACCGTCCGCGTGCCGGCCCAGGAGCGGTACGAACGCCGCGCTGACCCGATTTCCCCTACCACGCCGGAAGGTCGCGTACGCGAGGGAGAGGCCGGCGATCGCGTAGATGGCCCACGGGTGCAACGTCCAGTGGAACAAAGTCCATTCGAGCGCCGCCCCGGCCGCGCCCGGGGTCTCCGGAACCGCTCCCGAGGCCGGTGGCGGCGTGGTGAAGTGCTGGATGGGCTCGGCCACCGCGTAGAACATCAGCCCGATGCCCATGCCCGCGCTGAACATCATCGCGACCCAGGCTCCCGTGCCGAACTCCGGTTCGTCGTCGTCTCGGCCCAGGCGGATCCGGCCGTACTTCGACAGGGCGATAAACACCGCGAGCACCAGGAAGAGGTCGGCGGCGACGACGAACAACCAACCGAAATTGCGGATCGTCCAGTCGAGGCCGGTCGATGCCGCCGTATCGAGAGAACCCTTCGCGAAGACGCCCCAGAGGACGACGGCGAGAACAGCGGCGAAGCCGATGCCCGCGACGACCGGGTCCACGCGCGGCGCGGCTGCGGCGTCCCGGCTCGATCCGCTCACTGAGTCATCCTTTTCGTCCGCGTATGCCTCGCATCACATCGTGCGGGCTCACGAATCGGGAGGAGGGGGACGCGCCGGGTCGAACGCCGGTGTCACTCCTTTGTCGCAGCCATCCGCACGGCCTCCGCCGTCGACCGGTGAAGCGCCACGATGTTGCGAACCTGCTTGTCCGGGTCGCGAATCCAGTCCCCGCTCCAGAGGCGGTACACAGCCCAACCACGCCGCTCCAGGCGGGCTGTCCGCAGCCACTCGCGCTCGCGCGCGGATGGCGTCGCGAGGTAGACCGTGCTGCGATCCGTCTCGATCGCGACGAGCATCCGTCGCGAGCGCCGTCCGCACCCTGCGACCGCGTCCGTCGATCTCACCGAATCTGCGCCTGCGCCTGCGGACACAGGCGCGCCGGCGCGCGCGGCCTCGACCGCGTCCTCACCCACATGAGGGGTGTCGCCGAGGCGGGCTCCGAGGCAGCCGCCGGCGCCCGCAGGCGGGCCTGCGCGTGCGGGAGGGGCTGTGGAAGATGCGCTGGTGGCTGCGGTCGGATGTCGGTCGCGGGTTCCGCGCCCATCGACAACGGCATCCACCCCCACGCGCTCGCAGGCGCACACCCCGACCCCCGCGCTTAGGGCCTGTTCTGAGTTCGGATCACGATCGGGTCATTCCGGCCTCGGCGTCCGGGGAAATGCGGTAGACCGGACGGCATGACCCGGGGTGATCTGTCGGATGGCGAATGGGAGTTGGTCGAGCCGCACCTGCCACTGGGGGTGTCCGGACCGATCCCTGACCTGCGGAGCTACTTCAACGCGGTGATGTGGCGGTTCAGGACCAACAGCCCGTGGCGGGACGTCCCGGATCGCTACGGCTCCTGGTCGACGATCTACGACCGGTTCCGGATGTGGGCCCGCACGGGAATCTTCCAGTCCGTCATGGACGCGATGATCGCGGAGGCCGCGGCCCGCGGCGACGTGGACCTGGGCCTGGTCGGCGTCGACTCGACCACCGCACGCGCGCACCACCACGCGGCCGGGATGGCCCTGGACCCCGCGCTCC
>NZ_JBIRUB010000004.1:616076-641666 GCF_044334985.1 Embleya sp. NPDC020630 | reverse complement strand
TGTGGGAGAGTAGGACGCCGCCGGAATTTACGTGTGAAAGGCCCGTCCCGAAAGGGACGGGCCTTTTGCGTTTCCCGATACCGTTTCCCGTTTCCGGCGTGCGTCGCGCTTCGGGTTGCGGGTGGCCGGTGCGGGGCGGGTCTGTGTCGGTGGTGGGCCACCGCCGGCGTGCGGGGCTCCGAGACGGAGGATTCCCGACGAGGCAGGCGCGTTGCTTACCGAAAACCGGCCGGCAGCAGGGGCGGGAGGGCACTCGGGTCGAGTCGCCCGAAGAGGCTTCCCGAGTGGGTCGGGCGTTCCCGGCGCGCGTGGCGCTCTTGGTTGCGTGGGCTGGTGCGGGGCTGGTCTGAGTCGGCCGGTGGGCCGCCGCCGGCGTGCGGGGCTCCAAGACCCGGGCCTTGCGACGAGACGGCGCCTTGCTCACCGGAAAACCGGCTGGCAGCGGGGAGCGGTGAGTGCTCGGGTCGAGGCCGCCGGCGAGGCTTCCCGAGTGGGTCGTGCGGGGCATTTCGAGCTGCGGTGGATGTATGAGCCGCGAGAGTTCACGAAACCGGATGGCGTGGGGTGTCGTGGCCTCGGTGTGAGGGAAAACCGCAGGTCAGTGCGGAGTGGGAGGGTTTGAGGTGTCTCGGGATCCGGTTTCGAACCCCGACCCTCTCCTCAACGCCCCCAACCCACTCGGAAAGGCTAGCCGGCGGACTTGACCCGAGCCCCCACCCGCCCCTGCTGCCAGCCGGTTTTCGGTGAGCAATACACCGCCTCGCCGAAGGCCCCCAGCCTCGGAGCCCGCACGCTGGCGGCGGCCCACCCGCCGACTCTGACCGGCCCCGCACCGGCCCCCCGCAGCCAAAGGCGCAACGCGCTCCGGAATCACTCGACCCACCCCGGAAGGCTCCTCGGCGGACCCGACCGAATCGGGGCTCGGGGGCGTGCGGCCGGGGTCGTACCCTCGTAGAGCCAGGCGGGGTTCGGGTTTCGGGTCGGGGTCGGGAAGGTGGGTCGGTGGGCGACGTGAGGTGGGGCGTTGACGAGGTGGCTGGGTCCGAGGTTGCCGGTGTGCCGGAGGCGGCCCATGGGTCCAAGGCGGCCTACGGGTCCGAGGTGGCCGGGTTGTTCGGGCCGGGCTCCGTTACCTGGCAGTTGCATGCGGATCCGGTGATGTGGGTGGCCGGGGTGCGGGCGCTTTACCTGCAGGCGTTGCATCCTCGGGCGGTGCGGGCCGTGGTGCAGAACTCGGACTTTCGGAAGGACCCCTGGGGGCGGCTGTTCCGGACGGCGGACTTCGTCGGGGTGACCACCTACGGGACCCGGGTCGAGGCGGAGCGGGCCGGGACCCGGGTGCGGCGGATTCATGCCGGGTTGCGGGCCGTCGACCCCGCCACGGGGGAGAAGTACCGCATAGACGACCCGGAGTTGCTGCGCTGGGTACATTGCGCCGAGGTGGGGTCCTACCTCTCCGTGGCCCGGCAGGCCGGGTTCCCGTTCACCGACGCGCTCGCCGATCGCTACGTCGACGAGCAGCGTCGTTCGGCCGAACTGGTCGGGCTCGCCGCGGACGACGTGCCCGGGTCGTCGGCCGACCTCGATCGTTACTTCGACGGGATTCGGCCCGAGCTCGCCATGTCGGACGAGGCGCAGGACGTGTTCGACTTCCTGCGGCGACCGCCGGTGCCGTTGATGTTGGT
The DNA here is from genome assembly GCF_044334985.1 of Embleya sp. NPDC020630. NCBI lineage: Bacteria > Bacillati > Actinomycetota > Actinomycetes > Kitasatosporales > Streptomycetaceae > Embleya > Embleya sp. NPDC020630. The sequence continues at coordinate 639,981 of NZ_JBIRUB010000004.1, read as the reverse complement.
GCTCGGCCGTGAGGTGTTGTGGCGGCAGGTCGCCGAGTTGGCGTACGCCGCGTTGCCTGACTGGGCCAAGGAGCTGTACGGCACGCGTGGTCTGCCGTCGGTGGTGGCTCGGCCCGGGCTCAAGGTGCTGCGTCGGGTCGTCGGGGCCGCGACGCCCGTGATTCGTGCGGTGTACCCGTCGCCGCACATCAGAGGGGCGATGGAACGGCTCGGTCCGGAGGTTCAGCCGTCGCCCGACCGGCTGCCGAAGCTCGGTTCCGGCGACTGAGGTACCCGACTTCCCGGGCACCGAGCCCCCGTCCCGGCCCGGCTTCGTCAGGAATCAGTAAGGCACCCTTTCTTTCTGGGCCCGCTCCCGTCACAATGTCAGACATTGTCAAGTAACCGGGCAGCTCGAAGGGAACCGCACGTGGCGAACGGCTTCTGGGCCCATGCGCAGGCCAATCCGGACCGGCTCGCGCTGGTGGATCCCGATGGCGCCGAGTGGACCGCGCGGGAGTTGGCCGCCGCGTCGAACCGGCTCGTGCACGGTCTGCGGGCGGCCGGGCTGGGGACGGGCGATGTGTTCGCCGCGATCCTGCCGAACTGTGCCGAGTACATCGTGGCCTACATGGCGGCGGCGCAGGCCGGGATGTACCTGGTGCCGGTCAACAATCACCTCGTCGGTCCCGAGATCGCCTGGATCCTCGCCGACAGCGAAGCCAAGGTGCTGATCGGGCACGAGCGCTTCGCGGGCACGATCGTGGCCGCGGCCGAGGAGGCCGGGGTGCCGGCGGCGGCGCGGTTCGCCGTCGGGGCGGTGCCGGGCTTTCGGGCGTTCGCTGAGCTGAGCGAAGGGCAGTCGGCCGAACCCCCGACCGAGCGCAGCGTGGGCGTGACGATGAACTACACATCGGGTACCACCGGCCGCCCCCGCGGCGTGCGTCGGCCGCTGTCCGGGGGTTCGCCCGAAGAGGCCCGCTACGGCGGCACGTTGCTGATCTACGGCGTCAAGCCGTACGACGACAACGTGCACCTGGTCGGCTCGCCGCTCTACCACACCGCCGTGCTCCAGCACGCGCAGCAGTCGCTGCACATCGGCCACGCCGTGGTGCTGATGGACAAGTGGCGGCCCGAGGAGATGTTGCGGCTCATCGACCGCTACCGGGTCACCACCACGCACATGGTGCCGACCCAGTTCCACCGGCTCCTGCAACTGCCCGAGGAGACGCGAGCCAAGTACGACGTGTCGTCCCTGCGGCACGCCGTGCACGGCGCCGCGCCCTGCCCCGAGCACGTCAAGCGGGCGATGATCGAGTGGTGGGGGCCGTGCGTCGAGGAGTACTACGCCGCCAGCGAGGGCGGCGGCACGTTCTGCTCCGCGCAGGAGTGGCTGGATCGGCCCGGGACGGTCGGCAAGGCCTGGCCGATCAGCGAGATCGGCATCTTCGACGACGACGGCAACCGGCTGCCGGCCGGCGAGGTCGGCACCGTGTACATGCTCATGCGGGCCGGGACGTTCAAGTACCACCACGACGACGAGAAGACCCGCAAGGGCCGGATCGGCGACTGGTTCACGGTCGGCGACGTGGGCCTACTCGACGAGGACGGCTACCTGTACCTGCGCGATCGCAAGATCGACATGGTCATCTCCGGTGGTCAGAACATCTATCCCGCCGAGATCGAGGGCGCGCTGCTGCGGCACCCGGCCGTCGGCGACGTGGCGGTGTTCGGCATCCCGCACGAGGACTGGGGCGAGGAGGTCAAGGCCGTCGTCGAGGCCAACGAGGGCTTCGCGGCCGGTCCCGCCCTGGCCGAGGAACTGCTCGAGTTCTGTGCCGGACAGGTGGCCGGCTACAAGCGGCCCCGGAGCGTGGACTTCGTCGAGACGATGCCGCGCGATCCGAATGGGAAGTTGCAGAAGCGGCGACTTCGGGATCCCTATTGGGAGGGGCGCGAGCGGGCGGTCTGAGCCGATATACGAATACACCGCCCGGGAAATCCCGGGCGGTGTATTCGGCGTCTCATTTTCGTGCCGCGAACCTTTCGGGTCGCGGCGACGGCAGTAGTGGGTCTATCCGGAAGCGGAAGGCGAGACGGAAGGGGAGTCGGAAGCGGAAGCGGAATTGTTTTCCTCCGGTGCCGACGCGATCGCCAGCGCCCATTGCAGGTCCGGCTTTCCCGTCGGCGTGCGCTGGGTCTGTTCGACCACGCGCATCACCCTGGGCACCTTGTAGCCGGCGATCTTGGTCCGGCAGTGCTCCTGGATCGCCGCCAGGCTCGGGGTGCGGCCCTCGCGGGGCTGGACGACGACCGCGACCGTCTGGCCCCAGCGCGGGTCCGGGATGCCGACCACGATCGCGTCGTAGACCTCGGGGTGGGCCTTGACCGCGCCCTCGACCTCCTCGGTGAAGATCTTCTCGCCGCCCGAGTTGATCGTCGCCGAGCCGCGGCCGAGCAGGGTGATCCGGCCGTCGCCCTCCAGTCGGGCGTAGTCGCCCGGGACCACGTAGCGGGTGCCGTCGGGGCCGGTGCGGAAGACCTCGGCCGTCTTGACCGGGTCGCCCAGGTAGCCCTGCGGGATGTTGCCCTTGCGGCCCAGGCGGCCGACCACGCCGGCGGGCAGCGGGTTCAGGTCCTCGTCGAGCACGACCGAGTCGGGGACCGCCTTGACGGTGATCCCGCTCTGCTGCTCGGTCTGGCCCTTGACCGCGACGCCGACCCCGTTGGCGCCGGATTCGGAGGCGCCGATCGCGTCGCTGACCACGATCCCCAGGCGCTCCATGAACTCCTCCTTCAGCGACGGCGAGAACAGCGCCGCGCTGGAGGACAGGGCGAACAGGGCGGACAGGTCGTACGCCGCGCGCCCGTCGCGCGGTTCGTCCAGGGCCTCCAGGAGCGGACGGGCCATCGCGTCGCCGGTGATCAGGACGACGTTGACCTTCTCCGCCTCGACCCGCTCCCACACGCTGTGCGCGTCGAACTTGTCGATGAGCACCACACGGTGCCCCTTGGACAGGTTCTGCAGCACCCCCCACTGGGTCGCCCCGTGCATCAGCGGTGCGATCGGGAAGGTGGTCATCTGCCCGTTGCGGCCCTTCTCGACCATCTCCTCGGGCCGCGAGATGCGCTGCCCGTTGGTGGGATCGATGCCGCCGCCGAGGGCGAAGATGACGTCCTCCTGACGCCACACCACACCCTTGGGCAGACCGGTGGTGCCGCCGGTGAACAGCAGGTACAGGTCGTCGCCGGAGCGCGGGCCGAAGTCGCGGGCGGGGGAGCCGGCCGCCAGCGCGTCCTCGTAGCGCAGCGCGCCCAGGGACTCCGCGGTGACCGGGTCGGCGGCGCCGCCCTCGGTGCCGTCCTCGACCACCAGCAGGTGGCGCAGCGAGGGGACCTTGGGCGCGACCTCGGCGACCCGCCCGGTGAACTGGCGCTGGAAGACCATGGCGACGGGCTTGGCCTGGTCGAGGAGGTAGGCCAGCTCGTCCGCGACATAACGGAAATTCACATTGATGCAGACGGCTCGGATCTTGTAGATCGCGAGCATCGCCTCCGCCCATTCGATGATGTTGAAGGCGTAGACCGCGACATGGTCGCCCGGCCGGACCCCGGAGTCCTGAAGGTGGTGGGCGAGGCGATTCGCCCGTTCCTCCAGAAGGGCATATGTACGGCGTTCACCGTTCGCGACGATCGCCTCGCGTTCGGGGTATTCCCCGGCCGCGCGCTCGAAGAGGTCGGCAAGGTTGAATTCCATGGGCGGAGCGTAAGGCGTGGGCCGGTCGATATTCCAGAGGAAATATCGTTTGGAGGCCCTCGGGAAACTGTGATGCCCGCGACCGTCGCCAACACTTGACTGTGGCAAAGATATGAGCCGGCGGCGCCGTGCGGGTCGGTCCGGCCCCCACGGTACGGGCCGCCTACGCTCGCGCGCCGCGACCGCCGCGACCGCCGCCGGGCGTGGGCTCAGCGCTTCGCGTACTCCCGCAGCCGCGGTCGCGCGCTCGCCAGGACCAGGACCACGCACACCCCGAGGACCCCGATCGGTACCCACGGCCAGCCGGTCAGCGCGTCGGCGGCGTCGTCCGTGCGGTTCTCGAAGTCGGTGTGCTCCGCCTCCGCGGCCACGGCCAGCGCGGTCTGGTAGTCGTAGAAGTCGAAGGCCAGGTTGCCGCGACCGACGTTGGTGGCCAGCCCGACGGCGACATCCAGCCGGCCTCCGGCGACCGCCGCCCGCAGTGCCTGATCGTCGCGCCGGAAGGCCTCCAAGCGGGTGGCGACCTGCCGGTTCGGCACGGCCTTGTCGAGCTCGATCGACTTGTCCTTGAAGGCCTGGCCGTACGCCCGGGCACGTTCGGGCAGGATCACGAACCGGCTCTCGTCCGCGTTGGCCTCCGACGCCGTCGCCCGGGCCCGGGCCAGCGTCAGGAACGGATCGAACGCCTGAGTCTCCGCGTCGCGCAGCCGGGACGCGTGGTCGGTGAACAGAACGGCGGCCGTGCCGGTGAGCGCGGCCACCGCGATGGTCACCGCGGCCACCCCTGGCGCCACCACCCGGCGGAAGCGGCGGGCCCACCAGACCTGGCCGACGATCAGGATCACCACGAGCACCAGGCCGACGAGCCCGATCGCCAGCGCCGCCCAGCGCGCGTGCGTACGGTCCGCGTCCGCGTCGGCGGCCAGCTTCTCGCCGGCGCCGCGGCCGAGCGCCTCGGCGGCCGGCAGCAGTTCGTCGTGCAGGAGGGAGGTGGCGTTCACGAAGTAGTTGAGCGCGACGACCGGCGGGCGGGCGATGGCGCGGTTCTCGACCTGATCGTCCTCCAGGCGGGCCTGCGCGACATACGCGTCGTACTTGCCGAGCCCGTCGATCAGCGCTTGCACCGTCCGCGAGGAGGCGCCGCCCGCGGCGAGCTTCTGGATGTTCTCGGTGACGGAGGCGCGCCGCTGGCGCATCTGCCGCAGCGCCAGTTGCCGGTTGCCGATCTGCTCGTCGGAGCCGACCAAGAGCACGTTGGCCACCTGCGCGTCCAGATCGGCGAGCGCGAAGTACAGGTCGGCCGCGGCCCGCGCGCGGGGGGCCGAGGTGTGCGCGACCTCGTCGAGGCCGGACCTGGCGTTGCCGGTGCCGACCGCGATCCCGGTGGCGAGTACGACGATGCCGGTCAGGACAAGCGCCACGAACCCGTACAGCCGAGCCGGTACCGCCCCCACCGGCCGCAGCCCCCGGGGCAGCCGCAGCGGTATTCGGGCCACCGCCCCGTCCGAACTCGGCGCAACCGGCGCGACCTGCGTTGGCGAGGGCACATACGCGGGGGCCGGGGGCGCAGGCGGGGCAGTCGATGCAGCCATGACGAAACGGTAGGCACGGGCTGCGAAGGCCCAACGGGAAAACGATGGCGCGGACACGAAAATCACGTGAACATCCGTGTGCCCGAAGGGCGTTCGAGCGATTCCGACGGATCCCCACGACCCCTTCGGAGCCCGGCCCCCTCGCCCCTCGACTCTCGCGCCCCCGCGTGCCGCCCGAGTCCCCGCACCCTCCGGCCCCGGCCCCCGTCCGGCCGACCCCGATCCTGGCCCCATTCCGCCGACCCTGAACCCGACTGCGGCCCGCCCCGACCCCGCCGAACCTGCCGGCCCCGGCTCCCGCCCGACCCCTCGGCTCGACGGTGCCCCCCGGCTCCGCCGGCTGCGCTTCGGGGGCTTTCGGCGCGCCCCTTCGCTCCGTTGCTCCGCCGGCGTGCGCTCCGTCGGCGTGCGTTTTGTGCGGTTGCGCGCCCCGCCCCGAGCGTGCGCGTGACTGACGCTTGGTCAGCCCTCGGTTGCGCCCAGTTGTGTCACCCACGCGGATGAACCGTGCGGCGTGTGCCGGCTATGCCCCCCGTTAACCGCTTTGGTGACGGGCGGATTCGCACTGCGAAGGGCTGTTGCGGAGCAGTCTTTGGCATGTAGCGTTGTCCGCGGTTGCAGCAGTAGATGTAGTTCCCTCGCACGTCCAACGCCTGCGGACATCAACAGCCGTGGGCGTTTTTCGCTCCTCACAGCGAGGGCATCCCGGGGTAACGCGGGGAGTGGGACCACTCGACGGTTCGCGACCCGGGCATCACGAGGTGTGGTGTCCGTGGGTTACGTGAAGGAATCAAGACATGGCCACCGGTACGGTCAAGTGGTTCAACGCCGACAAGGGCTACGGCTTCATCTCGCAGGACGACGGCGGCGCTGACGTCTTCGTCCACTTCTCCGCCATCCAGACGAACGGCTACCGTTCGCTGGAGGAGAACCAGCGCGTGGAGTTCGAGGTCACGCAGGGTCAGAAGGGCCCGCAGGCCGAGATGGTTCGCCCGCTCTGAATCGGTCCCGCGGCTCCGGCAACGGACCGCAGACCTAGCAAGGCCCGCGCCCGTGCAGGGTGCGGGCCTTGGGGCTTTTCCGACGCCGATTCCCGGCGGGTAGGGTGCCCCGCCCCGCTCGATGCCGCAGCGGCCCGGCTGCCGGAAGCCGCCCCGCCGCGACCGGCGCGCGTGCGGCGGTGGGTGTGGCCGGCGGCACGTTGGGGGCCCACTAGCATGTCTGTATGGGTTTCCTGCGCCGCCGCCCCCCGTCCGGGCCGGATTTCGACGTTCTCGCCATCCCGTTCGGGGACTGGCCCGGTTCCGTGGTCGTGGCCATGTTGCCCGGGGAGGACGGCAGTTGCCAGGGGATCTTCGTCCGCTACGACCTGCTGGCCAACCGCGGCCCCGCGATGTTGATCGGCAACCTGCCGCCCGGCTCGCCCGCGCGGGAGGAAGGCGTCGGCCGGATCGAGGCCCAGCAACTCGTCGCCGCCCTCGGCCACGAGGAGATGCCGGAGGAGTTGTCCACCGAGGACACCCCGATCATGCTCGGCGACGACCTGCTGATCGTGCGCAAGGTCAAGTACGCCGAGGGTCGGCTCGCCTGCGTGGAGTTCGACCGCAGCGACAACGTCCTGGTGCGCATCGTGACCTGGGATCGCCCGATCACCGACGACGTCTTCCAACTCCTCAAGCCGATCGACGCGGGCACCTTCGGCGGCTGAGGCCGCAGGGTCGCGGGCTCGCGGGGCGGGCAGCATCGCGCACCGCGAGCCCGCGGGTCCGCGCTACCGGGTGCCGATCGCCGCGCGCACCGCTCGGCGGACCATCCCGCAGTCGTCGTGCAGCCGGCGCAACAACCGGCGCTGCTCCTCGCCGACCGGACCCACGTCGTTGAGCCGGATCTCCCGGACCAGCACCAGCATCAGATTGACCAGGAACGCGTCGCGCGCCGGCGAGCCGGTCTGCTGGGCGGTCTGGATCAACTGCCGGCGGGTCATCGGATCCCTGGCCAGCAGGGTCCACAACACGGCCAGGTCGTAGCCGGGCAGGTGGTAGCCCGACGACTCCCAGTCGACCAGCGCCGCGCCCTGCGCGGTCAGCAGCACGTTGGACAACACCGCGTCGCCGTGGCAGAACTGCGCGGGCACCCGGCTGAGGCCGCGAAGCAGCTGGGCCAGGTCGCCGGCGTCGCGATCGGTGAGCAGGCCCAGCTTGTGGTACCGGTCGACCCGGGCCGGGTAGTCGAACGCGAGCGGGAACGACCCGGGCGGGGGCTTCCACCGGTTCAGGGTGGCGAACGTGTGCAGGACGGCGCGTACATCGGCCCGGGCCAGCGCGGTGCCCGGATGACGCTCGTTGGCTGCCGGCCGGCCGGCCACGTGTTCCATCACCAGGATGCGCCGCTCGGGATCGGCGGCGATCAGCCTCGGCACCCGCACCGGCGGCCGCTGGCGGGTGAACGTGCGATACGCGTTGACCTCGTGCCGGAAACGCTGGAGCCAGTGCGGCGAGGGGTCGGTCAGGTACTTCACCACGACCGGGCCGCGCCCGACCGAGCCGGACAGCAACAACGAGCGCGGCGTGCGCCGCAGCACCGCTCCGGCGGTGAAGCCGGGACACACCCGCGCGGCGAGCGCGGCGACCGCCTCCGGACCCGGACCCTGTTGCACCATACGAGGTACTCCCGGGCCCGCTCCACCGGCGGCCACGGCCGCGCCGGTCGCGACCGCGGCGTTCGCCGAGATCGCCGTGTTCGACGCCGCCACCGTGCCGGCGGGTGCCGAACCACCGGTGGGCATACGCCTGTTCGGCCCGGGAATGCCCGGTCGTGAGGCGGCGGATCCTGGGGTGGTCGAGCGGCCCGGGGTGGTGGACGTCGTGGATGACATGTAAACCTTCCTGCGCTGCCGAGGGGCGAATCCGGCCGCGCGACGGGTGGGGCCCACGTGCCGGATCCACCATCCACAACACTCCCGAATCCGGGTGGTGATCCACGTGGCGCACCCTGGCGAACCCTGGCGAATCGGAGCCGGCTGCTCCGGACCCGGCTAGCCTCGGTCCGGCAGGCGGCCTCCCGAGGACGCTTTCGAGCCACGGTCCCCACATCAACGGGCGGTTTGCAATGCGCCGGGAACCCAACACCAAACTGGTGGACCTCTTCGCCCTGACCGGGTGGTCCAAGGGCGAACTCGCCCGACTCGTCAACCGGCGGGCCGCCGCGATGGGTCATCCCCAGCTTGCCACGGACACCTCCAGGGTCCGGCGCTGGCTGGAGGACGGCGAGCGTCCGCGCGACCCGGTTCCCCGGGTCCTGGCCGCGCTTTTCACCGAGCGGCTCGGGCGTGTCGTCACCTCCGAGGACCTCGGCCTCACCGGCCGCCCCCGGCACAACGCGCAGGTCGTCCAAGAGGACCTGCCGTGGAGTACGGACCGTACGGTGACCGCGCTGACCGAGTTCACCGGCATGGACCTGATGCTCAACCGGCACGGCTTCACCGGCGGCGGGTTCGCGCTGGTCGCCGGTCCGGCACTGGTGGCCAACTTCGATCGTTGGCTCAGCCCGGGGCTCGGGGTGCCCAACCCGCGCGGCGCGCCCACCGATCCGGTGTCCTACGGCCTCGCGGACGCCGGCCCGATCGGCGCCGAGGAGGTCACCGCGCTGGAGAACGCGGTCACGGTCTTTCGCACCTGGGACGCGGATCGCGGCGGCGGGCTGCAACGCAAGGCGGTGATCGGCCAGTTGAACGAGGTCGGCAATCTGCTGACCTATCCCAACCCGCTGCCGGTCACCCGCCGGCTGTGGCACGTGGCGGCCAACCTCGCCGCGCTGGCCGGCTGGATGTCGCACGACGTGGGACTCGACCCCACCGCGCAGAACTACTTCGTGATCGCGGCGCACGCGGCCCGGGAGGCGGGCGATCTCCCACGCGCGGCCGAGGCGTTGTCGCGCGCGGCGCGGCAGATGGTGCACCTGGAGCGCCCGGCCGACGCGCTCGCGCTGATCGAACTGGCGCAGCGCACGGCGGGCGATCGGGCGGGCGCGACCACCCGCGCGATGTTCCACACCGTGGAGGCGTGGGCGCAGGCCGCGCTCGGCCGGGCCGCGGACTGTCGGCGCACGCTGGGTCGGGCCGAGGCCGAGTTCGGCCGGTCGCGCCCGGAGCAGGACCCGGACTGGGTGGCCTTCTTCGACTCGGCCGAACTGCACGGCATGCAGGCGCTGGTGTACCGCACGCTGGCCGAGGTGGACCCGACGGCGGCCGGACGCGCGCAGGAACACGCGGAGAAGGCCCTGGAATTGCGCACCAGGGGCCACGAGCGGGCGAAGACCTTCGACCTGATCTCGCTGGCCTCGGCATGCCTTCTGGACGGCCAACCGGACCGGGGCGCGCACCACGCCCGGCTCGCGGTCCGCGCGGCCGGCGAGGTCAGCTCCAAGCGCACCTGGGACCGCCTGGAGGTGCTGCGCAGACTCACCGACCGCTACCGCGACGTCCCCGAGGTACACGCGCTCCGCCGAGAACTCGCCGAAGGCACCTGAACGCCCCCCACCACCACCCGGCCGGCCACCGATCGGTCGACCGCCCTCGACGGGTCACCCCACACCGCTCGACGAGCCGTCTCCCGACGCGCGCCCGTCACCGCACGGCGGGTGTCACCCGGCGGGCGGCCGTCACCGCGCGGGGGCGTTACCCGGCAGGGGCGACACCGCTCGGGCCACGCCCCGACGACCGACCGCCACCGCCCGCCCGTCCCCGACCGTCGACCCTCACCGCACGCACATCGCCATCACGCACGCGTCGTCCTCGTACCGGGTGTGCCCCAGCCGACTGAGCACCACGTCCACGCACGTCCGCGCGCTCGCCCCGAGCACCAGCGGCCCCAGGCCCAGGAGCGCGCGGACCGCCTCCTCCGTACCGCGCCCACGTCGCTCGACCAGCCCGTCGGTGAAGATCAACAGCACGTCCCCGGACCGGAGTTCGACCCGGTCCTCGACGAACTCCGGCTCGTCCAACGCGCCGAGCAACACCCCGAACGGCGCCGCCAGCGCCCGCCCGGCCCCCTCCCGGTACAGCAGCGGCGGCGGATGCCCGCCCTGCGCCCACGTCAACACCCGCGTCGCCGGCGCGAATCGCGCACACACGGCGGTGGCCACCTTGTCCGCGGGCAGCGTATGCACCACGATCCGATTCAGCGCCGCCAGCATCGCGGCGGGACCCGCCCCCGTCATCGCCACCCCCTGGAGCGCCCCGCGCAGCGTGGTCATCCCGGACGCCGCCGCGACCCCGTGCCCGGACATGTCGCCGACCGCGAGCAGCACGTCCCCGTCCGGCAGCGCGAGCGCGTCGTACCAGTCGCCGCCCACCTTCGAGTCCTGCTCGGCGGGAAAGTAGCGGGTGGCCACCTCGATCCCGGGCAGCTCGATCGGCCGGGTCCACCACGGCATCACCACCCGCTGCAACTCGGCGGCGATGCGATGCTCCGAGCGCAACAGTCGCCGCTGGGCCAGCAGTTGCGCCCGCGTCTCGGTCAACGCCTGCTGGGTGCGTCGGAGTTCGGTGATGTCGCGCAACAGCGCCCAGATCGCGTGCGGGGTACCGTCGGCGTCGAGGACCGGCTCGCCGACGAACTGCACGGACACCCGGGTGCCGTCGCGGCGTACGATCCGGAACTCGCCCTCGACGCCGTTCGCCTGTTCGAGCAATTCACGCACCAGGTCGGCGACGAACGCCCGGTCCTCGGCCGCCGCGTGCTCGGCCAACGCGGCCAGCGGCAGTGGTCCCAGCGCCCGGTCCCGGTCGAACAGCGCGTACATCTCCGCCGACCAGCGCACGTCGTCGCGATCGAGATGCCACTCGGCGCTGGCCACCGGACCCGAGCCGGGTGCGGGCTCGCGCGACGCGCCGGTTCCGCGCTGCTCGGGCAGCAGGCCGCTCGGATCCGGCTCGACGAACAACCGGCGCAGGTGCCGCCAGGGCAGCGCGGCGTCCTCGACGTCGTCGACGGTGAAGGGCGTCAAGGTGGTGGAGGCGGTGAAGGGCGCCGCCGGCCCGACATCCGACGGTCGCATCGCGCTGCGCGCCGGCGTACAGGCCGCGAGCCCCGGATCGTCCGCCTGCCGGTGCTCGGAGTCGTCGATGTCCGGACTCAGGCGGGCCAGGTACTCCGCCGCCTGTCCGAGGCTGCCCGCGAGCAGATCGCACAGCAGGCCGCGCCGATACGCGTTTTCGCCGGTCGCGGGATCCTCACCCGCGAGGATCGGGCCCGGCAGGCCGCCCGGTCCCGCGCCGGAGCCGAATTCGCGCCGCAGGGCGTCGAGTTCGGCCCGCATCCGGCCGATGTGCGCACGCCACCGGGACGGCTCCGCTTCGGCGGCTGCGTCCACGGGGTGTTCGGGCCGTTCGCGCATCCGCTCGCGCTCCTCCGGACATGACCTGGCAGGGGTGCAATGAACTGTCGCACATCAAAGGCCCGGACGCGGATGAAACCACGGTAACCGGCATGCTTGTGGCGGATTGCCCATTTCGGCTGTCCGGAGATGGCGAAAGGGGCTCGATCGCGACCACGATCGAGCCCCTTGCGGGCCACGCGAACAGAACCGGACACCCCACCCGACCGGATTCGAACAGCGGCGTCGCGACACGGCGTGTCGCGACGCCGGGCACCGGTCCGCGGCGTCGACCCCGCCGCCGCGCGGATCAGCCCAATTCGTTCCCCAGGATCGAGATGAACGACACCATGTCGCCCGGATACCCGCCCAGGTTGTGCGTCAACGCCAACTTGCGCCCGTCCGCCGGGATCCGCCGCTCCGCCGGCGCCGCGCCGCGCAGTTGCAGCCACGCCTCGAACATCATCCGCAGCCCGGACGCGCCCACCGGGTGCCCGAAGCTCTTCAGCCCGCCGTCCGGGTTGACCGGCAGCCGACCGTCCAGGTCGAACGCGCCGGCCAGCACGTCCTTCCACGCGGTGCCACGATCGGCGAACCGCAGGTCCTCCATCAGGACCAGCTCGGTCGGCGTGAAGCAGTCGTGCACCTCGGCCATCGCCAACTCCTCGCGCGGATTGGTGATCCCGGCCTGGCGGTACGCGTCCTCGGCGCAGGCGGCGATCTCCCGGAACGTGGTGTAGTCGTACTCCGGGTCGATCACCCCCGAGCCGTTGCCCGCCACCAGGGACAGCGCCTTGATGTACAGCGGCTTGTCCGTGTACAGGTGCGCGTCCTCGGCCCGGACCACGATCGCCGCCGCCGCGCCGTCCGCGACGCCCGCGCAGTCGAACACGCCCAGCTGCCCGGCGAGTTTGGGCATCGTGGAGATCTTCTCGGCGGCGATCTCCTTGCGGAACTGCGCGCGCGGGTTGCGCGCGCCGTTGTAGTGGTTCTTCGCCGCGATGTGCGAGAGCACCTCGCGCATCTCCGCTTCGGAGACCCCGTACTTCTCGCCGTACGCGGGCACCACCATCGAGAACATGGCCGCCGCGGTGAGGGTGCGCGCGGTGCCGTCGCCGGGGATCGGGAAGGCGTTCAGGCCCTGGAACCCGCCGTCCTTGACCTTCTCGACGCCCACCGCCATGGCCACGTCGTACGCGCCGGACGCGACCGCGTAGGCGGCCTGGCGCAGCGCGTCCGACCCGGTCGCGCACATGTTCTCCACGCGCGTGACCGGCTTGCCCTGGAGCTGCAACGGCTTGGCCAGGGTCAGCCCGGACATGCCCGACTGCGCGGTGCCCAGCCAGTACGCGTCGACCTGCTCCTTGCGCACGCCCGCGTCGGCGAACGCCTCGGCGGTCGCCTCGATCAGCAGGTCGTCGGTGCCCCGGTCCCAGTGTTCGACAAAGGGTGTGCAGCCCATCCCGACGATGGCGACGCGGTCCTTGATGCCGTGCGATCCCATGCCTATGCCTCCTCGGCGGCTCGGGCGGTCCGCACGGGGCGGGCCTTCCAGAAGTAGTTGTGGATCCCGTCGGCGGTGCCCAGCCGGCGGAAGGTCGGCTCGACCCGGTCCCCGATGGCGACCTCGCTCGCGTCCATGTCGGTCAACTCGATCGGCAGCCGGCCGCCGTTGTCGAAGTCCACGACGGCGAACACCACGGGCGGGCTGGGGGAGTAGGCCATCCGGTCCACGGTGAACGTCTTGACCGTGCCGAGCACATCGGCGGTGGGCACCGGCTCCATGTCGTCCACGTTGCCACCGGTCATCGACACCCGCTGCGGCGGCAGGTGCACCGCGCCGCTCTCCCGGTCCCGGGCGCCGACGAAGCCGTATTTCCAGTCCACCGAGCGCACCGCGGCCGAGGACGAGGTACGCGCGGGCTCGGGGCGGCGCGGCGGCTCGACCGGCAGCAGCCCGCGCCAGGCCAGGTACTTCCCGTACGGCAGCGGCGCGCCGCCGGCGACCTGCTCGGCGACCGTGCGGGTGGGCCGGTAGGCCGCGAGCGCGTCGCCGGCGCGGAAGAGGAACACGTCGGCGCCGTCGGACAACACGACCAGCGCGATCACCGCGCCCGGCGCGGCGGCCTCCAGCGCGGCGGCCAGCAGCAGACCCGGGTGCGCCGCGCCGGTGTTGCCGACGGTGCCCGAGAGGTCGTCGCCGAGCGCCCCCTCGCGCAGCCCGAGTCGGCGGCCGAGGCCCGCGACCGCGCGCCCGTGCAGGCCGGCGATCACCGCGTGGTCCACCCGGTCGGCGGTCAGGCCGGTGGCCTTGAGCGCGTCGGTCCAGGCCCGGCGGCCCGCGGCGAGGTAGTTGTTCTCGCCGAACTTCTCCTCCCACAGCTTCGACCGCACGTCGCCGGGGGTGCGCCAGCGGTCGACGAACTCGGCCGTGGCCGCGGCGCCGCCCAGGTACTCGGCCAGGACCGGGCCGTCGGCGGGGCCGCCGACCAGGAGCGCGGAGGCGCCGTCGCCGCCGGCCGCCTCGTCGGGGCTGCCGGGCAGGCCGACCCGGATGTCCGCGCCGACCACGAGCGCGCTGTCGGCGCCGGTCAGGGCGAGCCGGAGCAGCCCGGCCGCGGAGCGCACCGAGCCGGTGGCGTCCATCGCCGGCACCGACCCGTCCAGGCGCAGCGCGGCGTGGATCGCCGTCGCGTTGGTGCGGTCCGTGTACGCGGGGGCGACCGTGGCGAACAGCAGCGCGCGCGGGTCGGCCCCGGGCGTGGCGCGCAGCGTGTTGCGGGCGGCCTCGACGCCCAGGGTGGTGGTGTCCTCGTCGAAGGACGCGACCGTACGGGTGCCCTTGCCGCCCCCGGTGCCGGCCACGGCGGCGATGGTCTTGCGGTCGAGGCGCCGGTAGGGCAGGTAGGCCCCGTATCCGAGGATGCCGCGTCCCGTCGAAACTGCGGTTCCGTCAGTCGTCATTTCTCCGCTTCCGCCTCGTTCCACTCGGGTTCGTCGCGTTGCTGGGGTTACTGGGGTTGCAGGGGTTGCTCGGTTGCTGCGTGGTGCCGTGGCGGCGCCGGGTGTCCGGGTTGCCGCCACGGTGCCCAGTGGTCGGGCCGTCGGCTACGGCGTCTCCAGTCCGATCGCCCCGGCGGCCGCGAGTCGGTCGATCTCCTCGCGGGACATGCCCAGTTCGGTGCCCAGGACCTCGGCGGTGTGCTCGCCCACCCACGGCACCCGGCTCTCCGGACCCTCGGCGACACGGGAGAGCTTGACGGGGTTGCCCGGGGACAGGATCGGCGCCGGCTCCCCGTCGGTGCGCTCCATCTCGACGAGCATGTGGCGATTGCGCACGTGCTCGTCGTCGATTACGTCGCCCGGGTTGTACACCGGCCCCGACGCGACCCCGACGCCGCTCAGCGCCGCGCACGCCTGCAGGCGCGACTTGTCCGCGGCCCACTCCTCGATGCCGGGGCGCAGGATGTCCTCGATGTGGTCGAACCACGCCTGCGGCCCGCCCAGCCGGGGATCGGTGCGCCACTCCGGCTTCCCGACCAGGTCGGCCAGCGCCGCGAACATGTGCGGACGGGCGCACTGGATCAGGAAGTAGCCGTCGAAGGCCCGGAACGAGTGGTTGATCAGCGGGGCCAGGCCCGGGTCCTTGAGCCCCATCGACCAGTAGCTGATGCCCGCGTCGTTGAGCGCGACCATGGCGTCGAACATGGAGATGTCCACGTACTGGCCGACGCCGGTGGCATCGCGGTGGCGCAGCGCGGCGAGCACCCCGATCACCGCGAACAGCGCCGAGCCGGAGTCGCCGAGCGCGCCGAGCGGGGACACCACGGGCGCCGTGTTCGGGTCCCGCTTGAAGTCGTACAGGCCGGCCATGCCCTCGGCGACCGGGGCGTACGCGGGCCAGGAGGCGTAGGGCGACTCGGTGGTGTTGCCGAAGCCGGACACCGACAGGTAGATCGCGCGCGGATTGACGGCCGCGATGTCCTCGAAGCCGAGGCCGAGCCGGCCGGCCGTACCGGGCTTGAAGTTCTCGCAGACGATGTCCGCCTTCTCGGCCAGGCGCAGCACTATCTCGCGGCCCTCGGGATGCTTGAGGTCGACGGTCACGCTGCGCTTGCCGAGGTTGTTGCGCAGGAAGGTGACGCCGACGTTGCGGCCTAGCGGATCGGTCATCGTCGGCAGCGCGGCGCGCCCGGACTCGCCGACGCCCGGCGACTCGATCTTGACCACCTCGGCGCCCAGACGGGCCAGCATCTGGGTGGCGTAGGGGAGCGCCTGCATCTGTTCGATGGCCAGGACCCGGATCCCGTCGAGCGGCTTTCCGAAGCGTTGCAGGTCGGCGCCTGCCACCTCGCCCAAGCGCATGGTCACTCACTCCCTGTCGTGCGGTCGTACATGTGCCGCGCGGTCGGCCGGCCGGCCGAGCCTGCTGCAGCCGTGCGGCCGGCCCCGGCACTCGGACCCTCGGCGCGGCGCCGACAGGGCACCTCGCACGAGTGCCCAATAGTCGCGAGACAGGCACCTCGTCACCATAGCTGACGGGCAGTCAGATGAGCATGGGTCGAGTTCCGTGCCGCTCGTCACGCACTCGCGTGGGGCGCCCGGTTCGGGTGATGTGCGAGGGCTCGTCGGCTTGTCGGCGGGTCGAGGTGAGCCCCACCCCATTACGGTGCGTGCATGATCGACGACGCTGTGATCCGCGACGCGGAGTCGGCCGCCCGTGCCCTGCTCGACCGGCGCATCGACCTGATCCGCGAACTCGCCGCATCCACCGCCGAGTTGGAGCCCCTGCTCCAGGCCGCGGCGGCGGGCGAACAACGCGCACTCCAGGCCTGGTCCGACGCCCTGTCCGGCGGCTGGACCCTCGACGAACTCCGCCACCTCGGCTACCGCGACCCGGACAAACGCCCCAGCCCCAAAAAGCCCACCACAAAGCGCACACCCCCCACCACAACGCCCCCGCCGCCCACCCCGACCCCCGAGACACCCCCACTCCCCGACCCGGCACTCGACCCCCCGAACGCGACCGGAAACGCCTCGCGCTCGCCGGACGCGACGGGGCCCGATTCGGCACCCGGCGCCGCAACCGGGCACGACCCGGCACCCGGGGATGCGACCGGGCACGGCCCGGCACCCGGGGATGCGACCGGGCGTGGTTCGGGACCCGGGGACGCAACCGGGCACAGCTCGGCACCCGGGGACGCAACCGGGCACAGCTCGGCACCCGGGGACGTAACCCGGCGCGGTTCGGCACCTGACGATGCGATCGGGCGCGGATCAGCACCCGGGGACGCAACCCGACGCGGCTCGGCGCCCGGGGACGCGACCCGGCGTGGCTCGGCGCCCGGGGGCGTGACCGGGCGTGATTCGGCGCCCGGGGACGTGACCGGCCATGGCTCGGCGCCCGGGGATGCGACCGGGCATGGCTCGGCACCCGAGGATGCGACCTCGGGTGGTTCGGCACCTGAGGATGCGACCGGACGTGGCTCGGCATCCGGGGACGCGACCCGGCGTGGTTCGGCACCCGGGGACGCGGCCGGTCGCAATCCGGCGCCGGTGGGCGCAGCCGGGCGCAAGGCGGCGCCGGTGGATGGGGCCGAGGTTGGGGCCGAGCCCGGATCGGCCGGCGCGCGGCCGACGGGTGCGGTCGCGACGGCACCCGCGAGCGGCACCGGTCGTCCGACCGCCTCGTCCGTCCCACGCCCGGGGCCGGGCATTGGGCCCGGAACGAGCCCGGGGTCGCTGCCGCCCGCACGCGCAAGCTCCGTATCGTCCCCGCTCCCGCCCGCGTCCACCCGCGCGGGCCCCGCCGACTAGCCGACCACCCGGCGCCAGCGCAAGCGCCCTCGCCCCGCCCCGCCGAATCGGCCCCGACGGCGAATCACGGTATTGTTGGTTGAGCCATGCAGATAACGCACGGCGAGCGACAAGGGGGGCGGTCATCGATACCGCGACGACACCGTGTGACGAGCCGACAGCCGGCCGCGCACCCGACGAACTGGGACGCGAACTCGCGCGCCTCATGCGGCTCACGGCCGCGGCCAAGGCGCGCAGTCGCGCCGAAAGCGGTCCGATTCCCGACGGGGGAGACCGGCTGCTGCTGGCCTATCTGGTCATGGAGGGACCCCGCCGGGTCACCGACCTGGCCGCGATGACCTACCTGGACGTGTCCACGGTCAGCCGACAGATCGCCTCACTGGTCCAACGCGGTCTTGTCGAGCGCCGCCCGGACCCCAACGACGGCCGCGGCACGCTGCTCGCGGTGACCGACACCGGCGAGCAGGCGTTCGAGGTGTACCGCAGCCGCCGCCAGGCCGAGCTGGATCGGGTCACCCGCGACTGGTCCACCGACGAACGCCGGACATTCGTACACCTCCTGGCCCGCTTCAACGACGACCTCGAACGCGAACAGGCGCCGGCGCGCGACGCCGCGCCCGGCGCGCCGGAAGGCCCCACCGCATGACCGACACGAAACCGCAGGTCCGGCCACAGCCCGCAGCGGGAGACAGCGGCCTGACCCACCGTCAGATCATGACGATCATGTACGGCCTGATGGCCGGCATGTTCCTCGCCGCGCTCGACCAGACGATCGTCTCCACCGCGATCCGCACCATCTCCGACGACCTGCACGGGCTCAGCCAGCAGGCGTGGGCGACCACCGCCTACCTCATCACCTCGACGATCGCCACGCCGCTCTACGGCAAGCTCTCCGACCTGTACGGCCGGCGACCGTTCTACCTCGCGGCCATCACGATCTTCGTGGTCGGCTCGGCCGCCTGTACGTTCTCCACCTCGATGTACGAGCTGGCCGGCTTCCGCGCGCTCCAGGGCCTCGGCGCCGGTGGCCTGATGTCGCTCGCCTTCGCGATCATCGGCGACGTCGTGGCGCCCCGCGAACGTGCCCGCTACCAGGGCTACTTCCTCGCCGTCTTCGGCACCTCCAGCGTGCTCGGACCGCTGGTCGGCGGATTCTTCGCGGGCCAGGACGAGATCCTGGGCATCGCGGGCTGGCGCTGGGTCTTCCTGGTCAACGTGCCCGTCGGCGTCGTCGCCCTGCTCGTGGTCGGCAAGGTGCTGCGCATCCCGCACACCCGCCGGCCGCACCGGATCGACTGGTTCGGCGCGATCACCCTGGCCATGGGTGTGGTCCCGCTGCTGATCGTCGCCGAACAGGGCCGCGAATGGGGATGGGGCTCGGGAGTCTCGCTCGCCTGCTACCTGATCGGCGCGGTCGGCGTGATCAGCTGGATCCTCGTCGAGCGCCGCATGGGCGAGGACGCGCTGATCCCGATGCGCCTGTTCTCCGACCGCATCTTCAGCCTGGCGTCGCTCATCGGTGTCATCTTCGGCATGGCGATGTTCGGCGGGTTCATGCTGATCCCGCAATACTTCCAGATCGTCAAGGGCGCCAGTCCGACCAAGGCCGGCCTGCTGATGATCCCGGTCATGGTCGGCATGATGGGCTCGTCCATCCTGTCCGGTCAGATCACCTCCAAGACCGGCCGGTACAAGATCTTCCCGATCCTCGGCACCGGCATCGCGGCGATAGCGATGGGCCTGTTCGCGCTCTACGTCGACGCCGGCACCTCCCTCGTGACCACCAGCATGTTCATGGTCCTGCTCGGCATCGGCCTCGGTCAGTGCATGCAGACGCTGATCCTGGTGGTGCAGAACGCGGTACCGCCCCGGGACATGGGCGTGGCCACCTCGGCGGCCACCTTCTTCCGGCAGATGGGCGCCACCGCCGGTACCGCGGTGTTCCTGTCCGTGCTGTTCAGCAACGTCTCCGGGGAGATCGCCGAGGCGTTCACCCGCGACGCGCAGACACCCGCGTTCAAGTCCGCGCTCTCCGACCCCGCCGTGCTCGCCGATCCGGCCAACGGGCCGGTGATCGAGATGGTCCGCCATCCCGGTCCCGGCGGCGCGCAGGGCTCCGGCGTGCTCAGCGACTCGTCGTTCATCCAGCACCTCGACCCGAGATTGGCCGCGCCGTTCAAGGAGGGCTTCTCCGAGGCGATGCAGCTGGTGTTCCTGATCGCGGCGTGTGTGATGGCGGTGGCGTTCTTCCTGGTCTTCTTCATCAAGGAAGTGCCGCTGCGCACCATGTCCGGCCTGGAGGCGAAGGCCGCCGAGGAGGCGGAGCGCGCCGCCGAGGGGGCCGCCGACGCCGAGGCGTCCCGGGAGCCCGCCGCGACCGGCTCCGGCGCGGCCGCCCGAGCGCAGAGCTCACCCGAACAGGACGCCCGCCGCGCGGCGGGCAGACGCTGGCCCGAGAACGACTGACCCCGTTTGTGTGTGCCGGACGGACCCGACCGGGTCCGTCCGGCACACACACGTTCGGGTACGGGCACACCGCCGGCTCACGCGAGCCGACCCGCCCGCCGGCGCACCATGCCGAGTCCCACCCACAGCGCCACGCCCAGGTTCACCACGGCCAGCACCACGAAAGTGAGCACCGCCGCGTGCGCCGAAGCGTGCGCACCGGCGCCCGTCATGGACAGGAACATGGTGCCGAACGTGGCCACCCCCACCACGCCGCCGAACTGCATCAGCGTGACCAGTACCCCGCTCGCGTCACCCGCGTACTCGGGCCGCACCCGCCCCAGCGCGCTCGACATCAGCGGCCCGAGCACCGCGCCCTGACCCAGGCCCATCCCGGCCAGGCCGACCGCGAGCGCCACGCCGCCGTCCCGCCCGCCGTGCACCGAGGCCGCCATGCCCACGTACGAGACGGACACCAGCGCGAAGCCCAGATATCCCAGGTGCGCCCGAATTCGCTCGGGCAACCGCCCCCACCACAACCCGGAGACGGCGAACCCGAGCGCGCACGGCACATACGTCAGACCGGCCCGCAGCGGACTGTCGCCGAGCCCCGACTGCAGGTGCAGCGCGAGGGTGAACAGGAAGCCGTTGTAGCTCGCCACCCCGACCAGCAGCATGATCCCGCTCGACAGCAGCCCGGGGGAGCGCAACACCGCGCCCGGCACCAGCGGCGACCCGCCGCGGGCCGACACCCGGCGCTCCACCAGGGCGAACGCGCCCATTCCGACCAGCCCCGCGGCGAGCACCAGCCACCCCCACACCGGCCAGCCCTGCTCGTGCCCCATCACCAGTGGCACCACCAGGGCCAACATCGCCGGCGCCAAGACCAGCACGCCCGGCACGTCCAGCCGCCCCCAGCCCGGGCGCTCGTCGGGCCCCGGCCGGTCGCCGCCCAGCGCACGCCACCCGACGGCGAGCAACAACACCCCCAGCGGCACGTTGACCAGGAACACCGGCCGCCAACTCGTGCCCCACAGATCCGCGTCGACCAGCACCCCGCCCACGATCTGCCCGACGACCGCGCCGCCGGCTATCGCGGTCTGGTACAGCCCCATCGCCGCCGTCCGCCGCGGTCCCTCGAACCGGCGCTGAATCAGCGTCAGCACCTGCGGCACCAACAACGCGGCTCCCGCGCCCTGTAGGCACCGGAACGCCACCAACTCCCCGGTGGAACCGGCCAGCCCGCAGGCCAGCGAGGCCACCGTGAACAACCCGAGCCCGGCCAGGTACGCCCGCCCGTACCCGAAGATCGCGCCCAGCCGCGATCCGGTGATCAGCAACATCGCGTACACGATCGTGTAGCCCGCGATCACCCACTGCAGCCCGGCGCCCGACGCATGCAGGTCCGAACGCATCACCGGAGCCGCCACGTTGACGATCGAGGAGTCCAGCACCGCCATGAACTGCCCGGCCACCAGCACCACGAGCAGCAGCTTGCCCGCGCCCCCGACCCGATTCCCGCCCTCCCGGAGGCCCTTCGCCGCCCGTCGCCGCTCCCGGGCGGTCGACGCCCGGGAGCCTCCCTCGTCGGGAGCGGTCGATCCGAGGACCCCGGCCGCCGGCGTCGTCACCCGCTCCCCGTCCCCGTGCCGGGCGCCGCCGCCCGACTTCACATCCGTATCGTTCATGGCAGCGACTCTGCCCGGCGCCGGGTACCCGGACCAGTAGCCTGGTTATCCTGGTATCACCAGGCACCTGGCAATCGAGGCGACGATCGGCGCAGGATGGTTGGATGACCGGCAGCCCGCGCACCGACGCCACCCACCGCCCGGCCGCCCCGCAGCGGGTCGACCCGCCGATCGGGCCGGCAGCGGCTCCGATCGCCGACGGCGGGCGCGCCGCGCCGGAATACGTCCGCCCCGAACGCGCCGCCTCCCGAGCCGAGCTGGGCGCCTTCCTGCGCAGCCGACGCGAGCGGATCAGCCCGGAACAGGTCGGCCTGCCCGCCGGCCGCCGGCGCCGCACACCCGGGCTGCGCCGCGAGGAGGTCGCACAACTGTCCGGCGTGGGGGTGACCTGGTACACCTGGCTCGAACAGGGCCGCCTGATCAACGTCAGCGCCCAGGTCATCGGCGGCATCGCCCGCACGCTGCGGCTCGACGCCGTCGAGTACGAACACGTCAAGCGGCTGGCCTGCGTGCCCAGCCTGGCCACGCTGCGCGCCGAGGACGAGGTCGACTCGGACGCCCAGACCGTCCTCGACGACTTCGCCACGCTGCCGGCGGTGGTGCTGAACGGCCGCTACGACGTGCTGGCCTACAACGCGCTCTACGCCCGGATGTTCCCGAGCCTGGTGGCGGCGCCGAGGCAGCGGCGCAATGTGATCTGGGAGTTGTTCACCCGGCCCGCGTGCTGCAACCCCTTCCACGAGTGGCGGGAGGAGTGCGCGGGCGTGGTCGGCGTGTTGCGCGGCAGCTACGCGCGCAATGTCGGCGATCCGCTGTGGACCGCGTTCGTCGACGAACTGATCGACGCCAGTCCCGAGTTCGCGACGACCTGGGCGGCCCATCCGGTCTCGCTCACCCGCACCCGGACCAAACTCTTCCGCCACCGCGACGTCGGGGTGCTGCACGTGCGGGGGATGCCCACCGACCTCGCCACCTCACCGGGCCAGCGGATGAGCGTCTACGTGCCGCAGGACGAGCCGACGCGCGAGCGACTGGCCCGGCTGGCCGCGCCCGACTTCGTACCGAGCCCGCCGCACGAACATCCGCCGAGGTAAGCCGAAGGGCCGGAGGATCGAGATCCTCCGGCCCTTCGGTACTGCCCGTGCGCGATACTGGGATTGAACCAGTGACCTCTTCCGTGTCAGGGAAGCGCTCTCCCGCTGAGCTAATCGCGCGGGTGATGTAGCGGTACGACGGTTGTGCGGCGTGCGCGATACTGGGATTGAACCAGTGACCTCTTCCGTGTCAGGGAAGCGCTCTCCCGCTGAGCTAATCGCGCGGGCAGATCACCCTCGGCACCAGGCCCGGGTTCTCTTGGAGGTGGAGACGGGATTTGAACCCGTGTAGACGGCTTTGCAGGCCGTTGCCTCGCCTCTCGGCCACTCCACCAAGTGAAGGAACCATAGTGGTTGCCCACCACATTCCTCTACTTCTTCCGAGCGGACGACGAGATTCGAACTCGCGACCCTCACCTTGGCAAGGTGATGCTCTACCAACTGAGCCACGTCCGCTTGTCGACCCGGGCTGCGCTTCCGCGTCCCGGCGACGTTGAGAACTTTAGCGGATCCGAGGGCCATCACAAAAACCGATTCCCCGCGCACCCCGTCGCGCGACCCGCGCAACCTGCGAAAACGACCGAGGCCGGCCCGAACCGCGAGGGTTCGAACCGGCCTTCGGCGAGCGCCGACGGGGAAGTCGCCCGGCGCGTTGGACCACCGTCACGACGGCAGGTGTTCAGCCGCTGTGCACCCGGCGGCCGGACCCCGCGCCCCATCGTGCGAGCGCCGGGCACCCCGAGATCACCCGCGCCGCTCCCCGGAGGGCGCCGGTGCATCCACCGGACCCGAGGGAGCCGGCACCTCGTCCGCGCTCGCGTCGGACGCACGATCGACCGCCGTAGCCGGCGACTGAGCGGGAACCTGCGGCAGTTCGGAAGCCCCAGCCTCACCCGCCACCACATCGGACCCGCCCGCGCTCGACTTCCCCAACAAAACCGGCTCGCCGGACGCCCCCACGGCAGCCGCCTCGACATCCACGGCCGGCACGACGGCAGTCGCCGCATCGCCCTCGGCAGCCGGCACGACGGTTGTCGCCGCTTCGGCCTCGGCAGCCGGTGCGACGGCCGTCGCCGCATCAGCCGTTTCGACCTCAACGGCCGGCGCGACCGCTGTGGCCGCTTCGACCGACTCGGCCTCCACGGCCGGCACGACGGT
>NZ_JBIRUB010000004.1:557858-615981 GCF_044334985.1 Embleya sp. NPDC020630 | reverse complement strand
TACCGACGGCCGTCGCCGCATCAGCCGTTTCGACCTCAACGGCCGGCGCGACCGCTGTGGCCGCTTCGACCGACTCGGCCTCCACGGCCGGCACGACGGTTGTCGCCGCTTCGGCCTCCGCAGCCGGTACGACGGCCGTCGCCGCATCAGCCGTTTCGACCTCAACGGCCGGCGCGACCGCTGTGGCCGCTTCGACCGACTCGGCCTCCACGGCCGGCACGACGGTTGTCGCCGCTTCGGCCTCCGCAGCCGGTACAACCGCTGTGGCCGCTTCGACCGGCCCGGCTTCGGCGGCCGGGACAACGGCCGATGCCGCTTTTGCCGGCTCGTCCGCGTCGCTCGACTCGGCTTCGGCAGCCGGTGCGGCGTCGGGAGCCTCGGTCCCCGCCGTCGGCGGCGCCGCAGGGCGCGGCGGCGGGGCGGCCACCGGCGTGGCCACGGCGGGCGCGGGCTCGGCCGAGGGCGCGGGAGCGACCGGCGCAGCCGCCGTCGCGCTCTCCACCGGAGCCTGCGGGACCGGCGGCGCGCCGAGCGCGGTCTGCGCCGGCGGCGCGAACCCGCCGGGCGCACCGGGCGCGGCCGGCACCGGCGGAGCGAAGTACTGCCCGGTCGGCGCCTGCGCCGGATAGGCCGCCCACGGCGTCGGTGCCCCCGCCGGGAAACCGCCCGCCGCTCCCGGAGCCGGGACCAGCCCCGACGCGAACGCCAGCGCCTCGCGCTCGTGCTGGAACGTGGTGATCTTCCGAACCACGAAGATCGCCGCGACCGCCGCGAGGATCAGCACGATGTCCGCGGCCCCCGACAGGATGTCGATGGTCTGCAGCCGATCGGCGTCCGACAGGTCGATGTCGTCACCCAGCGGGTAGGACAGCCGGCTCGCGAAGAACAACACCGACGCGCCGACCAGCAGCACCCACCAGGTCCACAACAGCGGCAGCCGCCCAGGCGTACGACCGCCGCGCTCGGCGGTCCGGGGATCGCTCGCGCGCCACACGTCGTGCAGGATCAGCTTCGGGAACCACAGGCTCACCACCGGCACCAGCCAACCGCCGACCGCCCACCCGGTGGACAGGTGCTGCTTCGACGGGCCGAACAGGTCCACGTTGGCACGGGCCCGATACATCCAGATGATGAACAGCACCGCCGTCGCGATCATCGACAACACCAGGAACGTGATCGCCGCCGCGACCAGCGAGTCCGAGTCCTCGGCCCGGGTGCGCAGCGAGTCCGTGACACCGAGGTCGCCGGCGTCGACGATCTGCCGGAGCACGTCGGCCCGGTGGAAGAACGCCGCCGCGCACAGCCCCGCGAACACCGCCGACAGCGGCAGCAGGATGTACAACGTCACGGCGAGGCCGCGCAGCGAGCGGAACGGCTGCGGCATCCAGCCCCCGAAGGGCGAGGCCGGATACGCCCCGGGCATGCCGTAGGGCGCCTGCGGCGCGAACGCACCCGGCGCGGGCGGATAGGCGCCCGGATACACCCCGGCGGGATACGCCCCGGTGGGCGCGGGTGCGGGCGGAGCGTACGGATCCGGCGGCGTGGGCGCCGAGGGCGCCGCCGGGGCCGCGGTCGACCCGGTGACCACGGGGGCCGACACGGCGCCGGCCTGCTGCGGCGCGACGGCCGGGACGGCGCCGCAGTACGAACAGCGGTCGGCCCGCGTAGACCAGGTGTCGCAGGCGGAACAGTGCACGGATGAACGTCCTTCGATCGCGTGATGCGGTGGAGACTTCGACGGGTCGGGCGAACCGACCGGGAGGGGTGGTCACCGGTCTCGGGGTCACCGGGTTGCATCCACCCGTGCCGCATCATGCCGTGCCCGAGCGTCACACGGGAACGCGGAATCGATTCGGGGCACTTCCGGGCGCGTCGCACCGGCGCGCGGGGCGCGCTCGCGGCGGCCGACGCGGGGCCGCCCGGGCCGGCCGCGCCGATCGGCCGCCTCCTACAATGGCGTCCTGACCCGCGCGCCGATCCTCAAGCAGGTGCCGCGGTCGCGACCCCGGAACGAACACGTGAGCCAGCCTCCCCCCATCGCCCACCTCGGCGGGCGCTTGGCCACCGGACTGCGGGACGTCACCCGCGACCCGGCAGCCCTGGACTCGCACGGCTTCTGGGCCGTGGTCGCCGACTTCGAGGGCGACCCGATCTGCGCCCGCTTCGACCACGTGCGCCCGGCCCCGCTGCCCGCCGCCCCGTGGACCGGGCCGCCCGCCCACACGTGGACCGACTCGCTCGGCGCCGACGCGTACCGCGCGGGGGTACGCCGAATCCGCGAGTACATCGCCGCAGGCGACGTGTACCAGGTCAACCTGTGCCGCATGCTCAGCGCCCCGCTGCCCGCCGACGCCGACATCGTCGGCCTGGCCGGCCGGCTCGCGCTGGGCAACCCCGCCCCGTACGCCGGGGTGATCCGACTGCCCGAATACGGCGTCCACGTCGCGTGCGCGTCGCCGGAGCTGTACCTGCACCGCGTCGGCGACCGGGTCAGCTCCGGCCCGATCAAGGGCACCGGCCGAACCGAGGCCGACCTGCTGCCCAAGGACCACGCCGAGAACGTGATGATCGTCGACCTGGTCCGCAACGACCTGGGCCGCGCCGCCGCGATCGGCTCGGTCACCGTGCCCGAGTTGTGCGTGGTCGAACGGCATCCGGGCCTGGTCCACCTCGTCTCCACCGTCGCCGGCACGCTGGCCCCCGGCGTCGGCTGGCCCGAACTGCTCGCCGCGACGTTCCCGCCCGGCTCGGTCAGCGGCGCCCCCAAGAGCAGCGCGCTGCGCATCATCGAGGAGCTGGAGCCGGTCCCGCGGGGCCCCTACTGCGGCGCGATCGGCTGGGTGGACGCGGACCGCCGCGAGGGCTCGCTCGCGGTGGGCATACGCAGCTTCTTCGTCCGCGACGGCCGACTGTGCTTCGGCACCGGTGCGGGCATCACGTACGACTCCGACCCGCAGCGCGAGTGGGAGGAGACCCGCCTGAAGGCGCGGAACCTGCTCGCGGTCGCGACGGGGGAGTATCGGGCGGAGCCGGTCGCGGCCGGGCACCGGACCGACACCGCGGCGGAGCACTCGCCGGCCCCCGCGGACGCCGGCGGCCGGGAGCACCCCGCGAGCCCCGAGCACATCGGCGCCCGCGAGCGCGCGACGGCCCCGGAGCACCCCGGCGAGCGCCCACGGTCCACGGCGCCGGCCGCCCCCGGCTACCCACCCGAGCCCGGAACCGGGCAGGATCGGGCCGCGCGGGATCGCGTCGGACACGACCCCGCGGACACCTCGGAGGGCGCATGAGCAGAATCTGGTTGAACGACCGCCTCGTCGACGACGAACACGCGGTGGTCCCGGTGGACGACCACGGGCTGACCGTCGGCGACGGCGTCTTCGAAACGCTGAAGGCGCGGGACGGACAGGCCTTCGCGACGACCCGGCACCTGGCCCGGCTGACCCGCTCCGCGCGCGGTCTCGGGCTGCCCGACCCCGACCTCGACCTGCTGCGCCACGCGTGCGCCGAGGTGCTGGCGGCCAACCCGCTGCCGGGCACCGCTCGACTGCGGATCACCTACACGGGCGGCGCCTCGCCGCTGGGCTCCGAGCGCGGCGGAGCGACACCGACCCTGGTGGTCGCCCTCGCCCCGGCCAAACCCCGCGGCGAGAGCACCGCCGTGGTCACCGTCCCGTGGACCCGCAACGAGAACGCGCCGACCACCGGGCTCAAGACCACCAGCTACGCCGACAACGTGGTGATGCTCGGCCACGCCGCCCGGCACGGCGCGAGCGAGGCGCTGTTCGCGAACACCGCGGGCAACCTGTGCGAGGGCACCGGCTCCAACGTGTTCGTGGTCCTCGACGGCCGCCTGGTCACCCCGCCGCTGTCGGCCGGCTGCCTGGCCGGCGTCTCGCGCGCACTGGTCCTCGAATGGGTCGGCGCCGAGGAGACCGACCTGCCGCTGACCGCGCTCGCCGACGCGGATGAGGTGTTCCTGACCTCGTCGCTGCGCGACATCCAGGCGGTGCACCGGATCGATGAGCGCACCCTCACCGCGCCCGGCCCGCTCACCCGCAAGGCGATGGAGATCTTCGCCACCCGCGCCGCCGCCGACATCGACCCCTGAGCCGGACGCCGGCCCGCCCCGGCCCCGGCCG
The DNA here is from genome assembly GCF_044334985.1 of Embleya sp. NPDC020630. NCBI lineage: Bacteria > Bacillati > Actinomycetota > Actinomycetes > Kitasatosporales > Streptomycetaceae > Embleya > Embleya sp. NPDC020630. The sequence goes on along the minus strand of NZ_JBIRUB010000004.1, from coordinate 611,839 downwards.
CGCCGGTGCGCCGATCCCGCGGTCGGCGCTCCGGCGCAGGTTGACCGGGTCCGCGCGCGGGCAGCACTGCCGATGACGGGGCGCGACATCGGCAAGGCGGGGGGACGCGATGACCACCACTCTGCGACCGGCCGGACCGGGCCGGGACGGCGTGTACTCGATCTGCGCCAACGGCCGATCCGTCGGCGGCGTACACCTGACCCCGCTCGGCCCGTGGGGCACCGGCACCGGATGGATCCTGCACATCCAGGTGCTGCCGTCGCGCCGCCGCCGAGGACACGGGTGCGTGGCGATGCTCGCGGCCGAGGAGATCATGCGCGGCCGGCGCTGTACCCGGATGGCCGCCGCGGTGCCCGAGGGCAACCGCGCGGCCACCGGCCTGGTCTCGGCCCTGGGCTACGCGCCCGACAGCACCCGACTGGTGGCCCCGGTGCGCGCCACCGGCCTGCCGCACGGGGTGCGGATGATGGACACCGACGAACGCGAGGCGTGGTGCCGCGCGGAACTGCACCGCTGCGCGGCGACGTTGCGCGCGGCCGGATGGTCCGAACCCGCCGCCCGGGCCCGCGCGCACGCCCGCCTCGACCACCCCACCGCGCCCGCCCCGTACACGCTGGGCGACGGTGCGGCGGTGTGGGTCGCGCACGGCGTCGTCCTGGCCCTGACCGCGCGCAACCCGGAGGCCGCCGCGACGCTCCTGCGCGCCGCCGGCCACGTGACGGCGACCCAGGGACTGCCCGATCTGGCCATCGACCTGCCCGACGAGGCCCGCACCCCGGAGTTCACGAAGGTGCTCACCGGGGCTCGATTCGCGCCGCGTACGCGTTATTGGGGGAAACCCATCCTGTGAGAAGTCGGGAACATCCCTGATCCTGGGTCTACTCCACGGGGAGGAGACGAGTCGGTCGGAGTCCTCCCCGAGTACCGAACCGACCGTCGATCGTGGTGTTCGAGGAGCGAGACGGCCACGATGGAGGCAGGACGGCAACGGCCGTCGACCGATCCCGTCGACGCCGACCGACAACGAAGCTTCGTAGGTTTCGAACGAGGAGGCCGAGCGCATGTCCGGCGCAGATGTGGTGACCGGCGCGTTGTGCATGGCGCTGACGGGCCTGGGCCTGGTCACCGCGGTACAAAAGGCTCGCCAACGACGTTTCCTGAGCGCGACGCGGTGGACCGCCGCGGCGCTGTTCCCGATCGGCCTGTACCTGACCGGCCTGGCCACGCTGGGCCGCCGGGTGGGCAGCGCGGTCGCCGACTGGGCGACCGACCTCGCCTTCGGCCTCAAGGCGTGGGGCGGCGTCGCGATCCTCGCGTTCGCCGTGATCCTGCTGATGATCACCCGCATGGTCGGCGGAAAGAAGAAGTCCCCGGAGTCGAGCGGCACCGGGTCCACCACCTCCGCCATCTCGTCCGACCTGGCGGCGCTGCTCGGTGACGGCGGTCCGGCGGCGGGAGCGGGCGGTTCGGGCGGCGCGCCGCCGCGCAGCCAACAGCCGAAGCCGGCCGCCGCGCCGCGCTCACGGCGATCGTCGCGCGCGAGCGGGGGCGACGACGAGTTCGCGGAGATCGAGGAACTGTTGCGCAGGCGCGGGATCTGAAGTCGGGGAATCCCGATTTGCGGATTTCACCGAGATACCGTCGGTTACCGCGGGTCAGCGTGAGGTGCTAATCCGTGTCCACGCACAACGGGAGCGATCGGGCATGGTGAATGTGAACGCATTCCCGTGCGGTTGTGTGCGGTTGTGGCCGTGCCGATGCGATGCCTATGCGGCGGGATAGTCCTGCCCGAGTCGCGGCCTATGCGGCGCGCGCCGTGCCGGAAAATGTGTTCGAATGCGCGCTTTCTTTGTGGCGCGCCCGGGTCGGATGCGTATTCGGATCGCCGGGCCGCTCGCGCGCCCGATTGCTCGCCTGCTCGCTCGTCCGACCGTTCGTTCGTCGGGCGGGAGGGACGGCCCGGGGTCGTCGGCGTGGCCGTTCCACCGGTCGGGACGTGAAAACGCTCCGCCGCCCCCACCGTGTGGACGATGGGTGCGGCGGAGCGCTGACGTGTGAACCCGGCGCCGCGGACAGGGGCGTGTCCGCCGTGCCAGAGCTCAGTTCTCGGCGAGGATCTGCGACAGTTCCCGGTCGAGATCGAAGAAGCGGTGCTCGTTGCCGGGGGCCACGGCAGCGTTCGTGCGCTTCAGGAACGACTCCAAGGCCCGTGCGGGCGCTTCGAGCAGGGCCTCGCCCTCCGGAGAGCTGAGGGCGATGCAGACGATGCTCTGTCCGTGGCTCCGAGAGGGCCACACACGAACGTCGCCGGTGCCCGAGGGCTGACGCAGCCCGTCGGCGAGAAGGTCGCGGGCGAAGACCCAGTCGACCGTCTCATCGGCACCCGTGTGGAAGGTCGCATGCACGGCGTACGGGTCCGACGAGTCGTAGCGCAGTCCCGCGGGGACCGGCAATGAGGACTCGCTCGAGACGACGAGGCGCAGGTGCAGCTCACAGCTGACCGTGGTGTTCATAAGCGCCATGGCCTTTCGCTCAGTGTGCGCTCGGGGATTCGCACGTCGGCGTTCGCAACATCCCACCTGCGGACCTCTTGTAAACGTCTCTGCCCGATATACGGGCGTCTGGGTACTCCTTAAGAGCGATGCGGAGGTGTAACGTTCGCCCGCATGATTTCCGGAAGGGAACAGGCGATCGGATCGGGTCGCTCCGATCGCCCGGACCGGCCCGCCCGGGTCGGTCCCCGGCCGTAAGGTCTGCACCGAACCTCTGCCCCCTTGTAGCGTTGTCAAGCCAGGCCGGGCCGAGGTCGGTGCCGGCCCCGGGCGAACGGAGGCATCCGGTGGACGACGGCCGGTACGACGAGAGAGGAAGACGCACGATGGACACGGGGGTCGCGGAGAACAGCGCGCACGCCGCCGGGAAGCCCACCGCCGACCGGGACGACCCGGCCGCGGCAGCGGCATCCGAGGGCGCGACGAACGCCGGCACACCCACTGGGGCGCCCGAGGCGAAACCATTCGGCTCCCGCGCGCCGGCCTTCATCAAGCGCTCCAAGCCGCTGCACATGACCTGGCAGATCGGCGTCGCCATCATCGGCTTCGCGATCATCGTGGGCGGCATCATCATGCTCCCGCTGCCCGGCCCCGGCTGGGCGGTCATCTTCCTCGGCCTCGCCGTCCTGGGCACCGAATTCGTCTGGGCCCAGCGCACGCTGCTGTGGACCAAGGACAAGGTCACCAGGGCCGCCACCCGCGCCCTCGACCCCAAGACCCGCCGCCGCAACATGATCATGCTCGCGATCGGCCTGCTCCTGATCGCCGCCGCGGTGGCCCTGTACCTGTGGAAATACGGCATGGCCCTCCCGTTCTGACCCCGAGCGAGTCGCCCCCAGACCCCGGGCGCCCCCCGCACCCCACCCGCGGAGGGCGGTCACAACCGCCCCCACCCATGCGGTAATGTTCTCCCTGCACCCGGGCGATTAGCTCAGCGGGAGAGCGCTTCGTTCACACCGAAGAGGTCACTGGTTCGATCCCAGTATCGCCCACCAGCTCAGAAGGGGTATCCGCGTCAACGCGGATACCCCTTCTGCGTGTTCGGGAGCCAAACAGGGAGCCACCGAGGTGGAAGTCAGCCCTTGTCGTGTGCCTTGCCGCCCTCGTCCGACGCGTCCTCCGAAGCCTCGCCGAAGATGGCATCCATGGCTTCGGCTCCTTGCGCAATATCCGGCGTCGGCTGCTTGCGATGGACCGGCTCGGTGGTGATTGTGCTGCCGCGATCGACCACCAGGGCGACCACCTCCAGCGAGATACCGTGTTCGGACAGCAGCGCCACGAAGCTTGGTCGAAGCTCGTGCGGGTCCACTCCGCAGCCAGGCGGGCCCGCTTCACGGTCGCCCGGAATCCCCGTCGATGCCGACTGCCGGCACGGCTTTTTTCGTCTGCTCCAAGTGCTGGACGACCGCGCGAGCGGTGTCCGGTGGCGACCTCGGGCGTCCGTCAGGTCTGCGGTCGGGGTGCTCGCGGCGCGTGGTGGCGGCTACGAGGGTGGTGGGCAACGGCGACTGCGTGCGCTTGGGCCCAGGCCCACGGCGGGGGCGCTGCCGGTCCGGTCGGTGCCTGCGGCAGCCGTGCAGGGCAAACCCGGGGGCACGTGCAGGGCCCGGCGGCCGGCATGTGCGGGCGGCCGCCGCAGTCGGAGCGCGCGCAGGTGAGGCCGCCGCCGAACGGGAGCCTCCCGGCCCGCAGCGGAAGTATCGGCGTCTCGGCGACTTGCCGGATCACCGTTCGGTTCGGGCGTTCCCGGCGCTGTCCTGCGTGAGTTCAGGCATGCGCTGCCGGACGTTGACGTGCTTGCCGGCCGGGGCCGGTTCCGCCGCACCAGGAGGGTGATGAGGCGTGGCTTTGCCGGGGTCAAGGCATGCGGAGCCGTGAGGGCTGTCGGAGTCGTCGTGTCGAATAGCCGAGGGACGTATCGCCTGGCAGTTTCGGAGGAGACAACATGGCCGTGTTCGACGACTTCGGTCGTCCGCTTGTTGCCGGCTTCAGCGTCGAACCAACGCCGGGACATGCGGAGCCTCACCACTACGACGTGGTGCTTGCTTCGGCGGGTGGCGGCAAGGGCGTTCCTCGGAACCGGGACTACACCCAGGCGCTCGAGATACTGCTTCGCCGACTAGGCGGTCTACACGGCCGACTGCTCGATGCTGCGGTCGACAGCAGGAACACCACGCTCAAGAACCTTCCCTTGGAAGAGCGGCGTGTGCTCTCGCCTGCCTGGCGTGCCGTCGACCTGTACACCGTCAAAGACTTCAGGGGACTGCGTCTGTCTCTGACGGGTCCGCAGAAGAGGATCGGAGCGAAGCCGGGTGCGAAAGGGGGCAACGAGCGCCGACGTCTCCGACTCACTGTGAACGTCCCGGCTGCCGGGGATGCCGAACGGCTCGAGCAGATGCTCATCCGGCCGGAGACCGTCGAGATCTCGGAGCCGCTCGAAGTGCAGGTCGAGGCAGGCGTCGGGGCCGCTGTTGCTCCCGACCCCGCACCGTACCGATCGGGGGAACCGGATGCCCAGGGGCGTAAGTCGGCTCGAGGGCAGGGTCGTTCGTCGGACAGCGTGGTGAATCGAGCCGTCGAGATGCGGGCGATGCTGTTGGCCGAAGCTCACTATCGCGCCGAGGGCTGGGACGTGACCGTAGTTGCGAACACCAGCAGTTGGGATCTCACGTGCCACAAGGACGGCATCGAAAAGCACGTCGAGGTCAAGGGCATGACCGGCGCCCCTGAAGGTGTCTATTTGACCGCCAACGAAGTCCGGCACGCGCTCTCCTACCCGAACTCCGCTCTCTTCGTCGTTCACGGGATCGTCGTGGACCGCTCCGGCGACGACGTCACCGCCGCCGGTGGCACCGAACTGTGGTGGGACCCCTGGGTCATCGCTCTCGAGCGAGCCACAGCGACTCAGTACCACTACAGCCTCGACGGCCCTGCCTAGCCTCCAGGTCCGAGTCGACCGTGTCGTGCGGGGCCGAGAGGTCTCGGATCACGAAGGCAGCCCGGGGCTCCGGGCGTTCGGCGGGTTTTAGGGCTCGGGTGGGTGTGGGGTCTTTGAAGTATTGACAAGGGTGATGGGGCAGGCCAGGCTCCTGAGCACGTTGTGAGAGCGCTCTCACGGCGTGGGCCCGGCTGCGTCGATGGCGTGTGTTCCGTGTTGCCGGGCCGTTGGTGTCGGGCCGCCATGGACGACCGCACCGCCGCAGTTTTCGTACCGCCGCACGACGTACCTCGCTCATCGCCGTCCCGGATGCAGGGTCACCAGGAGGTCTTTCCATGCGCACGCGCTACGTTCGTGGTCGAGTCAGAGCCCTGTCCGCTCTGTGTACCGCGCTGTTGGTCGGATCCGTTCTCGCCGGGTGTGGGGGTGACGGGGGGTCCGGCTCGGGGGACGGCAAAGTCACCCTGAACGTCGGGTTGTTCGGCACGTTCGGCTTCGAGGAGGCCGGGTTGTACGCCGAGTATCAGCAGACGCACCCGGGCATCAAGATCGTTCAGCACGACACCGAGAAGGAGGAGGACTACTGGCGTACCGTGCAGACCCGGCTCGCCGGTGGGGGCGGGATCGACGACATTCAGGGCATCGAGGTCGGGCGGATCGCCGACGTCGTGCGGAACCAGGCCGACAAGTGGGTGGATCTGAACTCGCTGGGCCTCGCGGGTGGCAATGCCGAGTACCTGCCGTGGAAGAGCAAGGCGGCGACCACCGCCGACGGGAAGGTGCTGGGGGCCGGGACGGACATCGGGCCGATGGCGATCTGCTATCGCAGCGATCTGTTCCGGGCGGCCGGACTGCCCACCGATCGGGAGGAGTTGGCGCGGCGCTGGTCGACGTGGGAGGGATACGTCGAACTGGGGCGGCAGTTCCAGGCGAACGCGCCGAAGAAGACGCACTACCTGGACAGTGTGACCGGGTTGTACAACGCGATCATCGGGCAGCAGCAGGAGTCCTACTACGATGCGGCCGGCAAGCCGATCTACGACACCAATCCGACTGTGAAGCACGCGTGGGACCTCGCTGCGCAGGCCGCCGACGGGAAACTGTCGGCCGCTTTGCAGCAGTTCCAGAGCGATTGGAACCAGGCGTTCTCGGCCGACGGCTTCGCCTCGCTCTCGTGCCCGGCGTGGATGATCGGGTACATCAAGACCCAGGCCGGTGACGCGGGCAAGGGCAAATGGGACGTCGCCGCGGGGCCCGGTGGTACGGGGAACTGGGGCGGCTCGTACCTCGCCGTCCCCAAGGGCGGGAAGCACCACAAGGAAGCGGCCGAACTGGTCGCCTGGCTGACCGCGCCCGAGCAGCAGGCGAAGATGTTCCGGAAGCAGGGGAACTTCCCGTCCAAGACCGGGGCGATCGAAAGCGTCAAGGCGACGATGGATCCCTACTTCAACAACGCGCCCATCGGAGCGATCTTCAGCGCGGCGGCGGAGCGGATGCCCGTGCAGGTCACCGGGGTTCGGCACAACGACATCAAGGACAACATCACCACCGCGCTGACGTCCGTGGAGGCCCAGGGGGTCAAACCGGACGACGCGTGGAAGCGGGCACGCGACGCGGTCAAAAACGCCCTCGCAAGCTGACGACGGCGGCAACGCCCGGCGACGTGCGCGCGGCCGGGGCCGGGTACGAAGGCCGACACCGAGTCGGCGGCCGGCCCCCGGCACCCGAGCCGGGTGGTCGACCGCCACGGCGAGCCGGTGGTCGATTGCCGCGGCGAGCGGGGTGGCCGACCACGGTGGCGGTCCGTGGCCGATCCTCGCGCCAAGCCGGTGGCAGTCCCCTACGCCGAGCGATGGCCGGCCCCGTCGCCGAGGCGAGTGGCCAGTCCCCGTACCGAGCGGGGTGGCCGACCACCGTGCCCGGCCGCCGGTGGACCCGTACCGAGCCAGGGTGCGACGGCCTTCGCGTCGAATCGGCGGCCGGTCCCGCGTCGAGCGGCCGACCGGGCCCCGGTGCCGAGGCGGGTGGCCGACTTCTGCGCTGATCTGGCGGTCGCCCCCCAGACCGAGCCGGGGGAGCGCCCCCACGTCGAGTCAGTGGCGGGTTCCCGTGTCGAGTGGGTGGTCGACCTTCGGGCTGAGTGAGTCGTCAGCTCCTGTACCGAGCCAGGGAGTGCCTATGTCGAGTTGGTGGCCAGTTTCCGTGTCGAGCGCGTGGTCGACCTCGGTGCGGAGCGGGTGGTCGGTAGCTGAACCGAGCGAGGGTGCGCGTCCGCGTCGAGTGGGTGGCCGGCTGCCGTGTTGAGCGAGTGGTCGGCATCCGGACCAAGCCAGGGGGTGCCCATCTCGGGTTGGTGGTGGGTTCGCCTGTCGAGCGGGTGGTCGATCTCCGCGCAGGGCGGGTGGCCGACTTCGGCACTGAGCCAGGGGGTGCCTGTGTCGGATGGGTTGTTGACCTTGGTGCTGAGTGGGTGGTCGGCCCCACCCCGAGACGCGGGCGCCTCCCGGGTCGCGTCGGGGGGCGGATTCCGTGTCGAGTGGGTGGCTGACCGCCGGGCCCGGCCGGTGTTCGAGGCTCGCGCTGGGCCTGGGGGCCGTCAGCCGCGCTGAGTCGGCGGTCGGCCCTCGCGCTGAGGTGAGTGGGTGGCTCCGCGTGGGATCGCGGGTCGGCGGTGTGGCGCTCGCGGGTGTGCGCCGAGTGGGAGTCGCTGCGGGGCCTGCTCCCTGCGATGGCCCGGCCCTCCCTCCTCGGTCGGGCCACTCGCCGCGCACCTCTTTCTGATACCCGCCCGCCCTGCCCGTTCCCGACACCCACCCGACCCACGCTCGTTCCCGACGCCTGCCCGCTCCCGCGCCCGCCCGCCTCGTGCCCGTTCCCGGCGCCCGACCGCACACCCGACTCGTCCGCCCGCCCGCTTCCACGCCTGGCCCGATGATCGCGCGCCCACGCCCGTCCGACGCTCGCTCGCCCCCCGTCCGACCCCGACCCGCTCACCCCCACGACCGCCCACCCACCTCACCCTGTCCGGAGTGATCCTGATGGCGGCTCCACCACCTTCCGCTTCTGCGGCTTCGACTCGATCCCCGCGTCGGTCCGGGGCCCGATACCGGTCCGGCTCGCGTTCTCGGGCGGCCGGCGATTTGCCGACGTCCCGTCAGGTTTGGCGGCGGCGCGTCGATGCCGCGTCCCCGTATGGGTTCGTTGCGCCGTTCTTTGTGCTCTTCGTCGCTTTCGGGCTGTTCCCGCTGCTCTATACCGGCTACATCTCGCTGCACCGCGTCCGATTGCAGAACCCGGATGAGATGACCTGGCTGGGGCTGGAGAACTACACCAACCTCTGGCACGACCCCTTCTTCTGGAAGGCGCTGCGCAACACCTTCACCATCGGCGTGATCTCGACCGTGCCGCAGTTGTGCATGGCGCTCGGCCTGGCGCATCTGCTCAACCGTCGGTTGCGGGGACGGACCTTCTTCCGGGTCGCGATCCTGATGCCCTACGCGACGTCCGTCGCCGCCGCGACGCTGGTGTTCGGTGGTTTGTTCGGGCGGGACTACGGCATGGTCAACTGGTTCCTCGGCCTGTTCGGCGTCGACAACGTCGACTGGTACAACGGCACCTGGACCTCGCAGATCGCCATCTCCACCATCGTCACCTGGCGCTGGGTCGGCTACAACGCGCTGATCTATCTAGCCGCGATGCAGGCCATTCCGCACGATCGTTACGAGGCCGCCGCGCTCGACGGGGCGAAGTCCTGGCACCAGTTCCGGCACGTGACCATCCCCGGACTGCGGCCCACGATCGTGTTCACCGTCGTGGTATCGACGATCGGCGCGATGCAGATCTTCGCCGAGCCGCTGCTGCTCCAGGGCGGCCCGATCGGGGTGCGGGGCGGAGCCTCGCACCAGTACCAGACCATCGGGCTCTACATGTACGAGACCGGGTGGAGCAACTACGCGCTCGGCAAGGCGTCCGCGATCGCGTGGACCACGTTCCTGAGCATTCTTCTCGTCATCGGGGCCAACGCGCTTGTCGCCCGGCGCCGTTCGCGTCGCGAAATCCGGGAGGGCCGCTGACATGGCCGGTACATCCGTTGCCCCGCCGCGAGATCACGTCCGGCGCTCCGGGCGCGTCCGTCGGTCCAGGCGCTCGCGTCAACTCCGCGGTGGGCCGCTCGTATACCTGATCCTGGGGTTCGCGACCCTGCTCTCGATCTTCCCCTTCTACTGGTCGATCGTCGCCGCCACCCGCAGCAACGCGGACATCAACCACGTGCCGCCGCCCTTCACGCCCGGCGGCAACCTGCTCTCCAACTTCGACAAGGCCCTCGACGAGGCCGACATCGTCCAGGCGTTGATCAATTCGACGATCGTGTCGGTCACCGTCGCCGCCGGCACCGTGCTGTGTTCGACGCTGGCCGGGTTCGCCTTCGCCAAGTTGCGGTTCCGGGGGCGCGGCGCGCTGCTCGGAATCACCGTCGCGACGATGATGATCCCGCCGCAACTCGGGCTGATCCCGCTGTTCATGATCATGGCGAAGTTGCAATGGGTGAACCAGTTGCAGGCCGTCGTACTGCCCACGCTGGTCACCGCATTCGGCGTGTTCTTCATGCGGCAGTACCTGATGGAGGCGCTGCCCGACGAACTGATCGAGGCCGGCCGGGTGGACGGCGCGTCCTACGCGCGGATCTTCTGGTCGATCGTCGTACCGATCGCCCGCCCGGCGATGGCGGTACTCGGCCTGCTCACCTTCATGACCACGTGGAACGACTTCTTCTGGCCGATCATCGCCCTGTCTTCGAGCAATCCGACCGTGCAGGTCGCGATCAACTCGCTCGGCGGGGGATACGTGCACGACCAATCGATCATCCTCGCCGGGACGTTGCTGGGCACCCTGCCCGTCCTGGTGGTCTTCGGCCTGCTCGGCCGGCAGATCGTCGGCGGAATCATGCAGGGCGCGGTCAAGGGCTGAGCACACGCCGTCGAGCCGGCCGACCCACCCCCTACGTAAGGAAATCCGATCATGACCGACCACGCCCTCACCACCGACCACGCCCCGACCTCGTCGACCCGATTCGCCGACCGCTTCCCGCCCGCATTCGTCTGGGGCGCCGCCACCGCCGCCTATCAGATCGAGGGGGCCGCGGCCGAGGACGGACGGGCGCCGTCGATCTGGGACACCTTCAGCCGCGTCCCGGGTCGGGTGCACGCCGGCGACACCGGCGACGTGGCCACCGACCACTATCACCGCTATCGCGAGGACGTCGCCCTGATGGCAGAACTCGGCCTGGGCGCCTACCGGTTCTCCATCGCCTGGGCGCGGGTGTTGCCCACCGGGAGCGGACCGGTCAACGCGGCCGGGTTGGACTTCTACGATCGGCTCGTGGACGAACTCCTCGCGCACGGCGTGGATCCGTACGCGACGCTGTACCACTGGGACCTGCCCCAGGCGCTCCAGGACGCGGGCGGATGGGGCGCGCGCGATACCTCGGCCCGGTTCGCCGACTACGCGCGGCTGGTGGCGGCGCGGCTCGGCGACCGCGTGCGCGACTGGACCACGCTCAACGAGCCCTGGTGCTCCGCGTTCCTGGGCCACGGGTCGGGCGTACACGCGCCGGGGGCGAGCGACCAGGAGTTGTCGCTGCGTGCGAACCACCATCTGCTGCTCGCCCACGGGCTCGGCGTCGCGGCGTTGCGGGCCGAACTGCCGGCCGGGCACCGCGTCGCGATCACGCTCAATCCGGCGGCGGTGCGCCCCCTCTCGGACCGGCCCGCGGATCTGGACGCGGTGCGTCGGGTGGACGGCCTGGCCAACCGGATCCACCTCGGCCCGCTGCTGCGCGGCGAGTATCCGGCGGACGTGCTCCGCGACACCGCCTCGGTGACCGACTGGGCGTTCGTGCGCGACGGCGATCTCGCCGAGATCGCCCGGCCGATCGACGTGCTCGGGGTGAACTACTACACGCCGCTCCTGGTCGGTGCCGCCGAGGACGGCGGCACCGAGGCCGGCCGGGACGACGGGCACGGCGCGAGCGCGTACTCCCCGTGGCCCGCGTGCGCGGACGTGCGCTTCGCGCAGGTGCCGGGGGAGCGCACCGCGATGGGCTGGGGGGTCGACCCGAGCGGACTGTACGACGTGCTGAGCCGGTTGCGGGCCGAGGCGCCGGGGCTGCCGCTGATGGTGACCGAGAACGGCGCGGCCTACGAGGATCGCATGGACCCGGCCGGCACGATCGAGGACGTCGAACGCACGGCCTACATCGCGGCGCACATCGCGGCGGTGGGCCGGGCCGTCGACGACGGGGTGGACGTCCGGGGCTACTTCGTGTGGTCCTTGTTGGACAATTTCGAGTGGGCGTACGGCTACGCCAAACGCTTCGGCATCGTGCACGTGGACTTCGCGACCGGTCGGCGTACGCCCAAGCACAGCGCACGCTGGTACGCGGCGTTGATCGCCGGCGATCGGGTGCCCGAAGCCGAGCCGGCCTCGGACGGATTGGGGAGCATTGACCAGGAATGACGGTCGGAGCAAGGTCGCCTCGGCGGCCGAACCGCCGACCCTGGAGACGGTGGCGGCGGTGGCCGGGGTGTCCCGCGCCACCGTCTCCCGGGTGATCAACAGCTCACCCAAGGTCAGCCCGCGGGTGCGCGAGGTGGTCGAGGCGGCGATCGCGCGGACCGGCTACGTACCCAACCGCGCGGCGCGCACGCTGGTCACCCGGCGCACCGACTCGGTGGCGCTGGTCGTCCAGGAGCCGGAGACCCGGCTCTTCGGTGATCCGTACCTGTCCGCGATCGTGCGTTCCGTGGGCGCCGAACTGGCAGACACCGACAACCAGCTCGTGCTGATGATGGTGCGCACGGCCGCGCAGCAGGACCGGTTGGAGCGATATCTGCGCGGCGGCCACGTGGACGGGGCGCTGCTGGTGTCGTTGCACGGGGACGACTCGCTGGCGGGTCGGCTGCACGACGCGGGCATGCCCGTGGTGGTGGGCGGGCGACCGCTCGGTCCGGACGCCGACTTCGTCTACGTGGACGCGGACAACGTGGGCGGTGCGCGCGCCGCGGTGGAGCACCTGAGCGCGCGCGGACGACGGCGGATCGCCACGATCGCCGGCCCTCAGGACATGTGTGCGGGCGTGGACCGGCTGCGCGGCTATCTGGACGCGGTACCCGGGCCGGCGCTGGTCGCGCACGCGGACTTCGGTCGGGCCGGCGGGGCCGCCGCGATGCGCACGCTGTTGGCCCAGGCGCCGGACCTGGACGCGGTGTTCGCGGCGTCCGACCTGATGGCGGTCGGCGCGATGGCGGCGTTGGCGGCGGCGGGTCGGCGCGTGCCCGAGGATGTCGCGGTGGTCGGCTTCGACGACGCGGATGTCGCGGGATGGGCCGAGCCCGCGCTCACCACGGTGCGGCAACAGGTCGCGGAGCAGGGTCGGTTGATGACGCGGTTGCTGCTGGAACGGATCGGCGGCGGGGGCCCGGGAAGCTCCGCAGTGTTGGGCACGACGCTGGTCGAGCGGCGTTCGTCGTGAGCCGTGACGCCGTGACGCCGTGACGCCGTGACGCCGTGACGCCGTGACGCCGTGACGCCGTCGGGCCGCGACGCCGCGGCGTCGTGACGGGGTCCCACCCCGCTGCCCGAAGCGCGCCGATGTCGGGAAGTCGACATGGCGAGGACCCGAATTTCGGTGCGAACCGAGGGTCGAGATCGGTGTTTTTCCGGCCGTATCACGTCCCGTGAGCGTCGGTGACCCGGACCCGATGTTCCACCGGATGGGCGATCGCGCGATGATCTCCCGGTGACCGATACCCGTCCCCCGATCCGCTGCGCGTGGTCGGGGGTACTCCAGTGACCGGCGCCGGCACCGGGCTGCTGTTCTCGCCCTGGTTGTGGCTGGTGATGCCACTGATCGTCTCCATCGACGCCGTAGTGCCCATCGTGCCCGGCGACGAACTCGTGATGGCCGCCGCAGCGGTCGCCGACGGAGACGTGCGCTATGTGGCCATGGTCCTGCTGACCGCCGCGATCGGTGCCTTCGTCGGGGACCAGTGCGCCTACGCGGTCGGCCGCGCACGGCTTCGCCGCGGGGGCGACGCCGTACTCGGACCGCGCCGACAAAAGGCGATGGACCTGGCCCGCAACGCGCTCGCCAAGGGCGGCATGTCGGCGCTGATCGCGGCCCGATTCCTGCCCGGCGGGCGGACCGCGGTGAACATGCTCGCCGGCCGACTCGGCTACCCGCCGCCGCAGTTCCGCGCGGCCACCCTGGTCGGCGCGATCATCTCGGTGTCGTACGCGATGACGGTCGGCACGCTGGCCGGCCACATCGTCGAGGACAGCCCGCTCCTGGTCGCCCTCGGCGGCATGGCGCTGGGGGCCTCCGTCCCGCTGATCGTGGGCGTGCCGGCACGTGTCGTGCGCGAGGTCCGCCGCCGACGCCACGCCGGCGAGGCGACCGCCGAGGCGTGACCCGATCCGACACGTGTGGGGCACGGGACGCACATCCCGTGCCCCACACGCGTGTCGGGCGGGTGGGACGAGCCGGGCGTACACCGCGGCTCGTCCCACCCGCCCCGCGCCTAACCCGCTCCGCGCTCCGTCAACATCGAGCGCATCAGGTCGATCTCCGAGCTCTGCCCGACGACCATCGTGTTCGCCAGATCCTTCACCTGCTGGACCTGCGCGCGCGCCTGGCCCTCGCGGGCCATCGCCACACCCGCCTCGTGGTGCGCGATCATCAGCTGGAGGAACATCACCTCGGCGTCCTTGCCGTGCAACGTCGCCAGCTTGTCCAACTGCGCCTGCGTGGCCATCCCCGGCATCAGCTGGGTGTCCGCACCGGCGGCCGGCGTGCCGTGCCCGGAGTGGCCCGGCATCGAACCCGGCGTCATCCACTGCATGACCGGCCGGGTCGAGCCGAGCGTCAGGCCCCACATCTGGAGCCACGACGCCATCCGGCCGATCTGCTCCTGCTGGGTCAGCGCGATGTCGTACGCGAGCTTGCGCGTCGCGTCGTCCTGGGTCAGATCGCGGATCATCATCCCCATCTGTACGGCCTGCGCGTGGTGCGTGCGCATGTCGCGCGCGAAGCCCGCCTCCACCGAGTCGTCCGCCGGCGGATTCGGCACCGCCGCCGGCGCCGGACCCAGCGCGCGCGCGGGCGCGGGCGGGGCGGCCGGCTTGCCGGAGTCGTCCGAGGAACAGGCGGCCAGGACCGGAACGGCCAGCAACCCGGTCGCGATCATCGTCGCGACACGTGCGCGCGGCCTCACGAGGTCGGCTTCCCGACCCCGCCCGTGCACGGCGAACCGGGCTCCGGAGTCTGCTTGCCTTCCTTGTACTTCGTGATGAACTGGTCCAGACGCGGGTCGCTCGCGTTGTCCAGCTTCAGCTGCAGGCCCCACGCCGAGGCGACGATCGGCTTGTCGATGCCGTCGTAGGGGCTCAGCATCATGTACGTCTTGCCCTTGACCTTGGACTTCAGCACTTCCAGCTGGTCCGCGGGCAGGTTGTTCTGGTACGTGATCCAGACCGTGCCGTGCTCCAGGGAGTGCACGCCGTTGCGGTTGGGAATCGGCGCGTCGTAGATCCCGCAGTTCTGCCACACCGGGTCGTGCTCGCCGCCCACCGGCGGAACCTGCCGGTAGGTGACCTCCTTGGGCTTGGCGATGTGCCCCTGCGCCGCGGTGTAGGCGCTCACGCCGGCTATGTCGCTCTTGGTGTTGGGGTCGGGCCGCACGTCGGCGATGACGTTGTTCGCGCTCGACTTCTTGTCGTCGTCGCTCGACGACATGACCACGGCGGTCAACCCCGCCACCAGGGCGAGGACCGCGATGCCGGAAGCGCCGAAGATGATCGCCGAACGACGCTTGGCGGCCTTGCGCTCCGCCTCGCGCTGCGCGGCGACCCGCTCACGCGTCGCCGCCATCCTGGCGGATCGCTGTGCCTTGCTCTGCTTCTTCGAGGTGTTGGGGGACTGTTGCCCCATGGCTCCGCCTTATTCCGATTCCGGGATACGTCTGTGGACCGTGCGAGGGTGTGCCGCGCGGATCACGTACGACTGACGCAGAGCACCGTCAGATCGGGGGCGTCCTTGGCGGGCGTGGGCGCGAGCGCGATGCCTACGGCGTCCGGATCGGCCAACCACGGCGGCAACATCGAGCACGGCGAGGGCGCGACCACCGGCGGCAGCGGCGGGACGGTGGCCGGCACACACGCGTGCGAGCGATCCCCGCAGCGTCCCGAACCGTCGCCCTTGTCGTCCGGACCGCCCGCGTCCCGCTGCTCGTGCGCCGAGTGATGGAAGGGACACACCGTCGGAATGGTCGCGGTCGACGGCAGTGACTCGGCGTGGACCGGGAACGCGCTGCCCAGGAGCGCGGCGCACGCCAGCACAGCCCCGGCCAGCAGCCGGATGACCGGCCGCAGCGGGACTGCCAGCGAGGCCATCCGTTGCGTCACGGGCCCTATTCTCACCCGAAGGAGTGACCCTGTGGGAAGTCGGGGCGCGATCTTTCGTCGTCGCGACCGCGCCGCGACGGCGACACGACTGCGCAGGTGCCTCCGCCGACACCTCCGCCCCGGCACCCCCACGCCGGGCCGGCGCCCGCCCGGCATGGGGAAACCGAGGCAAGGTTCCCGCTCCCGGCTCGATAGCATCGGTGTGCGAGCGAGCGCATCGGCGTACCAGCGAGCCGAGCCGCGCCGCGCGACATCCGCCAACCACACGTCAGGAGACGAACGGTGTCCGAAGCCCGAGTGACCATCAGCCGCGACCCGGACCGGGACGAGCGGGTGGTGACCACGGGCACGACGGCCGCCGAGCTCTTCGACGGCGACCGCTCGGTGGTCGCCGCGCGCGTGGCCGGCCGACTGGTCGACCTGGCCTACGTCCTGGTCGACGGCGACGAGGTCGAGCCCGTCCTGATCGGCTCCGACGACGGCCTGAACATCCTGCGCCACTCCGCCGCGCACGTGCTGGCGCAGGCCGTACAGGAGCTGTTCCCCGAGGCCAAGCTCGGCATCGGCCCGCCGATCAAGGACGGCTTCTACTACGACTTCGACGTCGAAACCCCGTTCCACCCCGACGACCTCAAGCGCATCGAGAAGAAGATGCAGGAGATCGTCAAGCAGGGGCAGCGCTTCGCCCGCCGGGTCACCACCGACGAGGACGCGCGCGCGGAGCTGGCCGACGAGCCGTACAAGCTGGAGCTGATCGGCCTCAAGGGCTCCGCAGCAGAGGCCGCCGAGGGCGCGTCCGCCGAGGTCGGCGCCGGCGAGCTGACCATCTACGACAACCTGGACGCGAAGACCGGCGAGCTGTGCTGGAAGGACCTCTGCCGAGGCCCGCACCTGCCCACCACCCGGCTGATCCCCGCGTTCAAGCTGATGCGCTCGGCCGCCGCCTACTGGCGCGGCAGCGAGAAGAACAAGCAGCTCCAGCGCATCTACGGCACCGCGTGGCCGAGCAAGGACGAGCTCAAGGCCTACACGACCTTCCTCGAGGAGGCCGAGAAGCGCGACCACCGCAAGCTCGGCGCCGAACTGGACCTGTTCTCCATCCCCGAGGAGATCGGCTCCGGCCTGGCCGTCTTCCACCCCAAGGGCGGCATCATCCGGCGCACGATGGAGGACTACTCGCGGCGCCGGCACGAGGAGGCGGGCTACCAGTTCGTCTACACGCCGCACGCCACCAAGGGCAAGCTGTTCGAGGTCTCCGGCCACCTGGACTGGTACGCCGACGGCATGTACCCGCCCATGGAACTGGACGAGGGGCAGAACTACTACCTCAAGCCGATGAACTGCCCCATGCACAACCTGATCTACCGGGCCCGGGGCCGGTCCTACCGCGAGTTCCCGCTGCGCCTGTTCGAGTTCGGCACCGTCTACCGCTACGAGAAGTCGGGCGTGGTGCACGGGCTGACCCGCGCGCGCGGCTTCACCCAGGACGACGCGCACATCTACTGCACGCGCGACCAGATGGCGGGCGAGCTGGACTCGCTGCTGACGTTCGTGCTCAACCTGCTGCGCGACTACGGCCTCGACGACTTCTACCTGGAGCTGTCCACCAGGAACCCGGAGAAGTCGATCGGCACCGAGGAGAACTGGACCGAGGCCACCGAGACGCTGCGCCAGGCCGCGCAGAAGCAGGGCCTGGAACTGGTCGACGACCCGGGCGGCGCCGCGTTCTACGGGCCGAAGATCTCGGTCCAGGCCAAGGACGCGATCGGGCGGACCTGGCAGATGTCGACCATCCAGGTCGACTTCAACCTGCCCGAGCGCTTCGACCTGGAGTACACCGCCGCCGACGGCACGCGGCAGCAGCCGGTGATGATCCACCGCGCGCTGTTCGGCTCGATCGAGCGATTCTTCGCGGTCCTGCTCGAGCACTACGCGGGCAAGATGCCGCCGTGGCTCGCGCCGGTCCAGGTGGTCGGCATCCCGATCACCGAGGAGCACGTGCCCTACCTGGAGGAGGTCGCGACCAAGCTCCGGGCGCAGGGCATCCGGGTCGAGATCGACGACTCCGCGGACCGCATGCAGAAGAAGATCCGCAACGCCAACAAGGACAAGATCCCGTACATGCTGCTCGCGGGCGACGAGGACGTCCAGGCCGGCGCGGTGAGCTTCCGCTACCGCAACGGCGAGCAGAACAACGGCGTCCCGGTCGACGCCGCGGTGGCCGAGATCGTCAAGGCCGTCCGGGAGCGCGTCCAGGTCTGACGCGATGTCGTCGGCGGCGGCCCGGTGATCGCGCGGCAGTGCGACCACCGGGCCGCCGCCGGCCCGTCACCGGGTCGTGGTCGGTGTGTGCCCACGGCATATGCTTCCTGGCATGACGAGCGAGCCCGAGATCCAGGATGGGGTTGGGGGGCCGGATGCCTTCGCCCGGCTGTGGACTCCCCATCGGATGGCGTACATCAAGGGTGAGAACAAGCCGTCGGGGCCGACGCCCGACGACGGGTGCCCGTTCTGCCGGATTCCCTCGCTGAGCGATGTCGACGGGCTCGTCGTCGCGCGGGGTGAGCAGGTCTACGCCGTGTTGAACCTGTACCCGTACAACGGCGGCCACCTGATGGTGGTGCCCTACCGGCACGTCGCCGACTACACCGACCTCGACGACGCCGAGACGATAGAGCTCGCCCGGTTCACCAAGCTGGCGATGAGCACACTGCGCAAGGTCTCCGGGGCGCAGGGCTTCAACATCGGGATGAACCAGGGCCACGTCGCCGGAGCCGGCATCGCCGCGCACCTGCACCAGCACCTGGTGCCCCGGTGGGGCGGGGACACGAACTTCATGCCCGTGGTCGGGCACACCAAGGTGCTGCCGCAACTGCTCGCGGACACCCGCGAGATGTTGGCCACCGCCTGGCCGGTCGACTGACCCGTCCACCCGCAGGATCCGAGCGGTTGTCAGTGGTTGTCAGCGGTTGTTGAGGAGAAGAACTTTGAGCGCACGACCGGTTCTCGTGTACGACGGCGACTGTGGTTTTTGCACCCGGTCGGTGGAGTTCGCGCGAAAGCACATTCCGTTCGACGCCGACGTGGTGGCCTGGCAGTTCGCCGAGCTGGAGGAGTTGGGCGTCGAGCAGCACCGCGCCGAGCACGAGGTGTTGTGGGTGACCCCCGTCGGCACCGTGTACGGCGGCCACCACGCGGTGGCCAAGCTGCTGATGAGCGCGGGCGGCCCGTGGGCCCTGGCCGGCGCGGCGCTGCGCGTGCAACCGGTCAGCATCGCGGCGCACGGGGTGTACCGGCTGGTGGCCGACAACCGCGACCGCATGCCCGGCGGGACGCCCGCGTGTGCGATGCCGGCCCACCTGCGGCCGGACACCGTCAACGCTGCGGGGTGACCCGCCGGACGGCCCTCGCGGTGGCCGCGTGTTCGATCACCGCGTATCTGCTGCTGGGCACGTTCGGCTCCGCCGACATGTGGTGGCTGGGCGATCTGAAGGTCTATCGCCAGGGCGGCCTGGAGGTGCTGGCCGGCGACGGCGAGCTGTACACGATCCGGCCCGGCCGGTTGCCGTTCACCTACACGCCGTGGGCCGGGCTGACGTTCACCCCGCTGGCGTGGTTGCCGTGGGGCGCGGTCGAGGTGATCGGGGTGGCGGGCAACCTCGTGCTGCTCGTGGTTGCGACGTGGCTCGCGTGGGGGATCGTCGGGTCGCGCGGGGACCGGGTGAAGGCGACCGCGTTGACCGCCGCCGTGCTGTTGTGGACCGAGCCGGTCCAGGAGAACCTGCGCTTCGGCCAGATCAACCTGCTGCTGCTCGTCTTGGTGCTGTCCGACTTCGCGCGGGCGCGCGGGGCCCGGTTCGCCGGTGTGGGGGTGGGCCTGGCGGCCGGGCTCAAGCTGACGCCGGCGATCTTCATCCCGTATCTGCTGCTGACCGGCCGGGTCCGTGAGGGGCTGACCGCACTGGGCGTGTTCGTCGCCACCTTCGCGGCGGCGTTCGCCGTGCTGCCCCGGGAGTGCGCGGACTACTGGGGCGGCCTGTTCCTGGACGACACCCGGATCGGACTGGCCCAGTTCCCCGGCAATCAGTCCGTGCACGGCGCGGTGACCCGGCAGTTCGGCGCCCAGACGCCCCCCGGGTGGTTGTGGCCGCTGCTCGCGCTGTCCGTCGCGGCGGTCGGGATGACGCTCGCGGTGCGGGCGGCCCGGCGCGGGGCGGCGCTCACGGGGGTGGGCCTGTGCGCGCTGACCGCGCTGCTGGTGTCGCCGATCTCCTGGACCCATCACTGGGCGTGGGCGCTGCCGCTGGTCGTGGTGCTGATCGACCGGGTCCGGCGCACCCGCGCCCCGGCCGCCACGCTCGCGCTGGTCGCGGTGCTCGCCGTGGCCGCCGCCTATCCGATGCACCGGGCCCGGGTCTCCGGGGTGCTGCCGAGCGGGATCGTGTGGACGGTGCCGTTCGGTGACGGTGGGGAGCTGAACCTGCACGGGTGGCAGCTGCTCGTGGGCAACGCGTATGTCCTGGTCGGCCTGGCCGTGCTGGTCGCAGGCGTCTGGTCCCTGGTCGCGGAGCGCCGACGAATCACCTGTTCGACCGGTTTGGCGCCGGTCGCCGAGCCCGACCCGGATCCGACTTCGTACACTCGTCGTACTTTCAGCTGATCCGTCCCCGCCCGCTCCGGCTCGTGGTCACGGGTCGTACGGCGAGGCGGGCGCGATGCGGGCGAGGGCGCGGTGGAGGGTCGGGACGTCTGCCGACGCGTGTTCGAACGATGATCCGACGATGCCTAGACTGGGCCGAACGAGTAACGGCCCGGTTGCCACGAAGGCGACGGGGGGCCCGGGGGCGGAGACGGCGAACGTGGCGAACAGGAGGCCCCGACCCGGGCGTTCGCTCGGCAGGGCCCGCTCCCTCGGCATCGCCGTGATCGGCGTACTGCTCGCCACCGGCATCATCGTCTTCGTCGGCGGCGCGGCCCCACCCCCGCCCACCACCCGGCCGCTGCTCCTCGGCGGCGTCATATCCGGCCCCGACGGCCCGATCGCGCTGCCCACCGACGCGCCGCGCGTCGCGCCCACCGAGGCCGACCGCGCCTGGCTCGCCCGGGGCACCATCCCCGGGGCGACGCCGCGCGACCGCGAGATGGCCGAGCGCGCACTGCTCGACATGCGCGTCCTGACCCAGCCCGACGGGTCGGTCGCCGCCGCCTGGTACGGCATCTGGAAGTACGTCTGGCCGCGCGACGCCGCGTGGGTCGCGGCGGCCTACACCGCCACCGGGCACGGCCGCGAAGCACTCGACGTACTGCGCCGACTGGCCACGCTGCAACGCCCCGACGGCACCTGGGAGGCGCGCTATCGGCTGGACGGCGGCCCCGTGGGGGACAAGCGCGCCGCCCAATTGGACGGCAACGGCTGGGTGCCGTGGGCGGTCTGGTTCTGGTACGTCCACCAGGACCCGAAGGCCCCCGAGACGACCGCCGCGCTCGCCGAGCTGTGGCCCATGGTGCGCGCGGCCGGCGACGCGGTGACCGGGCGGCTGCGGCCGAACGGGCTGCCACCACGCGGCCCGGACTACTGGGAGACCCGGACCGACCAGGTCACCCTGGGCACCGCCGCGCCGCTGTCGGCCGGGTTGCGGGCGGCCGTCGACCTGGCCCGCCGGACCGACCCGGTCGCGGCCGAACGCTGGGCCGCACCCTCACAACGGCTCGACCGCGCGATCCGGGACACCTTCGGCCGGCACGACTACCCGCGCACGGCCTCGGCCAAGGGCGGCGCGGACACGGCGGTGACGTGGCTGGGCCCGCCGTTCGCGCCGGCCGACGCCGGGGTCGCGAGCGCGGTTCGCGGCGCCGCCGAACGGCTGACACTGCCCAACGGCGGCATCCTGCCGGGCGAGCACTGGGCCGGCGACCCGACGGCGGCGTGGACCCCGGAGACCGCGTCGTTCGCGCTGTTCAGCGCGGCGAGCGGGGACCGGGCCGGCGCCCGGCTGCGGCTCGACTGGCTGGCCGACCACCGCACCGCGGCCGGCTCCCTTCCCGAGAAGGTCTCCGCCGACGGCAAACCCGCCTCGGTGGCCCCCCTGGCCTGGACGTCGGCCGGCGTACTGCTGACCCTGACCGCCCTGGACCGCCCGCTGCCGATCCCCTGAAGGGAACGGGCGGGGCGCCAAGGCAGCGCGCCGACCCGACCGGCCGGCCCGTCGTACCGGCCGGTCGTGCCGCAGGCGGTCGAGCGTCAGGACTCCGCGTCCTCCGTGACCTTCGCGGCCAGTTGCGGGGGCATCGGGTCGTGGCGGCAGTAGGTGCGGGCGAACTGGCCCGTGCCGTGGCTGATCGAGCGCAGGTCGATCGCGTAGCGGCTGATCTCGATCTCCGGGACCTCGGCCCGGATCAGGGTGCGGCCCGAGCCGATCGGTTCGGTGCCCACCACTCGGCCGCGGCGCGAGCTGAGGTCGCTGAGCACGCCGCCCACGTACTCGTCGGAGACGGTGACCCGCACCTCGGAGACCGGCTCCAGCAGGTGGATCCGGGTGCTCGCGGCGGCCTCGCGCAGTGCGAGCGCGCCCGCCATCTGGAAGGCCATGTCGGAGGAGTCGACCGAGTGTGCCTTGCCGTCGGTCAGCGTCACCCGCAGGTCCACCATCGGATAGCCGGCCGCGACCCCCTTGTCCA
Organism: Embleya sp. NPDC020630; assembly: GCF_044334985.1. NCBI lineage: Bacteria > Bacillati > Actinomycetota > Actinomycetes > Kitasatosporales > Streptomycetaceae > Embleya > Embleya sp. NPDC020630. The sequence continues at coordinate 589,210 of NZ_JBIRUB010000004.1, read as the reverse complement.
TCTGCGCGCGCACGCCCTTCTCCACCGACGGGATGAAGTTGCGCGGCACCGAGCCGCCGAAGACCTTGTCCACGAACTCGAACCCGCTCCCGCCCGGCAGCGGCTCCACGTCGATCTCGCAGATCGCGAACTGCCCGTGCCCGCCGGACTGTTTCACGTGTCGACCGCGCCCGCTCGCCTTCTCCGCGAACGTCTCGCGCAGCGACACCCGGTGCGCCACCGCGTCCACCGCGACTCCGTAGCGGCTGCGCAGCCGGTCGAGCAGCACCTCGACGTGTGCCTCGCCCATGCACCACAGCACCAGCTGGTGGGTGTCGGTGTTGTGCTCCAGGCGCAGCGTCGGGTCCTCCGCGACCAGGCGGGCCAGCGACTGGGAGAGCTTGTCCTCGTCGGCCTTGCTGTGCGCGCGGATGGCGACCGGCAGCAGCGGGTCGGGCATCATCCACGGCTCCATCAGCAGCGGATCGTCCTTGTCCGAGATGGTGTCGCCGGTCTCGGCCCGGGTCAGCTTGGCGATCGCGACGATGTCGCCGGCGATGCCCCGGTTCAACGAGCGCTGCTGCTTGCCCAGCGGCACGGACATGGCGCCGATGCGCTCGTCCAGGTCGTGGTCCTCGTGGCCGCGATCGGCCATCCCGTGCCCGGACACGTGCACCGTCATGTCCGGGCGCAGCGTGCCGGAGAAGACCCGGACCAGCGAGATGCGGCCCACGTACGGGTCGGAGGTCGTCTTGATCACCTCGGCCGCAAGCGGGCCCTCCGGGTCGCAGGTCAGCGGGTCGCGCGGCTTGCCGTCGGGCGTGGTGACCGGCAGGACCTCGTGCTCGGGCGGCGCGGGACAGGCCCGGATGATGCCCTCGAGCAGCTCGATGGTGCCCAGCCCGTCCGGCGCGACCGCGAGTACCGGATAGAACGAGCCGCGGGCGACCGCCGTCTCCAGGTCGCCGATCAACGTGTCCACGTCGATCCGCTCGCCGGAGAGGTAGCGGTCCATCAGGGACTCGTCCTCGCTCTCCGCGATGATGCCCTCGATCAACCGGTTGCGGGCGTCCTCGATCAGCGGCAGGTGTTCCGGATCGGGGTCCAGGCTCTGCCGGGTGCCGGAGGAGTAGTCGTAGACGCGCTGGGTGAGCAGGCCCATCAGACCGGCCACGCTCTCGTCCTCGCCGTGCAGCGGCAGGTAGAGCGGCAGCACGGTGTCCGAGTCGGGGTCGCCGAACACGCGCTGGCAGATCAGCACCATCTCGTCGAAGTCGGCGCGGGCCTGGTCGAGCTTGGTGATCACGATCGCGCGCGGCATGCCGATCGAGGCGCACTCGTCCCAGATCATCCGGGTCGAGCCGTCCACACCGTCGGCGGCCGAGACCACGAACAGCGCCGCGTCCGCGGCGCGCAGACCGGCCCGCAGATCGCCGACGAAGTCCGCGTAGCCCGGGGTGTCGAGCAGGTTGATCTTGACGCCCTCGTACTCGACGGGGCACAGCGACAACGCCACCGACCGATGCTGGCGGTGTTCGATGTCCTCGTAGTCCGAGACGGTCGTCCCGTCCTCGACGCGACCGGCCCGGGGAATCGTCCCGGTCGCCACGAGCAGGGACTCCACCAATGTCGTCTTGCCCGCCCCCGTGTGGCCCACCAGCACCACGTTGCGTACCGCCTTCGGGCTCGCGGGTGCGGTTACCCTGCCGACGGTTCCGGCGCTAGCTCCGGATTTATCCGCCATGTGCCACCTCCTGGTTGTCCATCTGGTGCGGTCGTCGCAGACGTCCCGGACGCGCAGGTGCAAAGTCGGTCGTCGGTACGCCAACGTCCGCAAATCGATTCCTGAACGGCAGCATTGCCCCGACGCCGGACCGAGTACAAGTGTCCTCGCCGTACGCGCCCTTCTCCAACGCGGCACGCCCGGGCGCGGCACGCCCGGATGACGGGGGGCTCGGGACGTGCGACCGCGTCAGTACGATGGGCGCACCAGGCGGGTCGAGTCCCTCGGATCCCCCGCCGCCCCGGCAATCCTTCGGGAAGGCGATGCTCAACAAATACGCTCGTGCCTTCTTCACGCGTGTGCTCACCCCGTTCGCGAGTTTCCTGCTGCGCCACAACGTGAGTCCGGACACGGTGACGCTGATCGGCACCCTCGGGGTGGTCGTCGCGGCGCTGGTGTTCTTCCCGATCGGCTGGTTCCTCACCGGCACGCTCGTCATCACCGCGTTCATCTTCTCCGACCTGGTCGACGGCAACATGGCGCGCCAGTTGGGGCGCTCGACGAAGTGGGGGGCGTTCCTCGACTCCACGCTCGACCGGGTCGCGGACGCCGCGATCTTCGGCGCGCTGGCGATCTGGTTCGCGGGCGACGGCGACAACCTGCGGATGTCGATCCTGGCCATCGTCTGCCTCGGCTCCGGCCAGGTGGTGTCGTACTGCAAGGCCCGCGCCGAGAGCCTGGGCCTGGCGTGCGACGTGTCCGGGTTGATCGAGCGGGCCGAACGGCTGGTCATCTCGCTGGTGGCGACCGGTCTCGACGGGCTCGGTGTGCCGTACATCCAGGAGGCGGCGCTCTGGTTCATCGCCGTGGGCAGCGTGATCACCGTCTTCCAGCGGATGATCGCGGTGCATCGTTCGGCATCCGCGATCGACAACGCGCTGCCCGGAGGTGACAAGGCATGACCGAGGTCGGGCAGCGACTGGCCGACACCGGGTACGCCCTGGGCTGGTCCGTGGTCAAGCGGCTGCCCGAACCGGTCGCCGCCGCGATCTTCCGTCGCATCGCCGACGTCGCGTGGCGCAGGCGCGGCGGCGGAGTGCGGCAACTCGAGGCCAACCTGCGCCGCGTGCTCGGGCCCGACGCCACACCCGAGCGCGTTCGCGAGGTCTCGCGCGAGGGCATGCGGTCCTACCTGCGCTACTACCAGGAGGCGTTTCGCCTGCCGGTGTGGGACCAGGAGACGGTGCTGTCCCGCATGGAGTGCGACGTCACGCTGCTCGACAAGTGCAGCGCGCGCGGCAAGGGCGTCATCTTCGCGCTCCCGCACATGGGCAACTGGGACCACGCCGGCGCCTGGATCACGCTCAAGGGCTACCCGTTCACCACCGTCGCCGAGCGGCTGCGGCCCGAGTCGCTCTACCAGCGCTTCGTGGCCTATCGCGAGTCGCTGGGCATGGAGGTGCTGCCGCTGACCGGCGGCGACGGCAACACGTTCGGCACGTTGGCGCGCCGGCTGCGCGAGGGCCGGTTGTTGTGCCTGCTGTCCGACCGCGACCTGACCGCCGCCGGGGTGCCGGTGACGTTCTTCGGCGAGCCGACGCGGATGGCGGCGGGGCCCGCCGCGCTGGCCGTACAGACCGGCGCGGCGCTGATCCCGGTCACCCTCCCGTGGGACGGCAAGGTCATCCGCGGCACGCTGCACCCGGAGATCGAGGTTCCGGCCGAGGGCACCCGCCGGGAGAAGATCGCGGTGATGACGCAGCAGGTCGCCGACGCCTACGCGCGGGCGATCGCGCGCGACCCGCAGGACTGGCACATGCTCCAGCCGCTGTGGCTCGCCGACCTGGACCGACGCCGGCTCGCCCGGATCGAGGGGGCCAAGTGAGGATCGGCGTCGTCTGCCCCTACTCGTGGGACGTGCCGGGTGGTGTCCAGTACCACGTGCGGGACCTGGCGGCGAACCTGATCGCCCGGGGCCACGAGGTCTCGGTCCTGGCGCCGGCCGACGACGACACCCCGCTGCCGGACTACGTGGTGCCGGCCGGGCGGGCCGTGCCGGTGCGCTACAACGGCTCGGTGGCCCGGCTCAACTTCGGGTTCCTGTCCGCCGCGCGGGTACGGCGGTGGATCCACGACGGGCACTTCGACGTGCTGCACATCCACGAACCGGCCACCCCCAGCCTGTCGTTGCTCGCGTGCTGGGCGGCGTCCGGGCCGGTGGTGGCCACGTTCCACACCTCCAACGCCCGCTCGCGCGCGATGATCGCGGCCTACCCGATCCTGCAACCCGCGCTGGAGAAGATCAGCGCGCGGATCGCGGTCAGCGAGTACGCGCGCCGCACGCTGGTCGAACACCTGGGCGGCGACGCGGTGGTGATCCCGAACGGGGTCGATGTCGGCTTCTTCGCCGACGCGCCCGTCGAGCCCGCGTGGCAGGGCACGCCCGAGGCGCCCACCATCGGCTTCATCGGACGAATCGACGAGTCGCGCAAGGGACTTCCCACCCTGATCGAGGCGTTCCCCAGGATCGTCGAGGCGTTTCCCGGCGTGCGGCTGCTGGTCGCGGGGCGCGGCGACGCCGAGGAGGCCGTGGAGGATCTGCCGGAGGGGCTGCGCGGGCAGGTCACCTTCCTCGGCATGGTCAGCGACCTGGACAAGGCGCGGCTGTTGCGCAGCGTCGATGTGTACGTGGCGCCGAACACCGGCGGCGAGAGCTTCGGGATCATCCTGGTCGAGGCGATGTCGGCGGCGGCGCCCGTGCTGGCGAGCGACCTGGACGCGTTTCGCCAGGTGCTGGACGGCGGGCGGGCGGGGGAGTTGTTCGCGGTGGAGGACGCCGAGGCGCTCGCCGCGGCCGCGGTGGGCCTGTTGCGGGATCCGGCGCGACGCGACGAGTTGCGCGAGATCGGGCGCAAGCACGTGCGGCGCTACGACTGGGAGACCGTCGGCACGGACATCCTCGGCGTCTACGAAACCGTCACCGCCGGAGCACCCGCGGCGTAGTGAGCGCCCCCGGCGGCGCGTACTAGGGTCGCCGGGTGATGACTGTCATCTGGATCTTGATCGCCGTGCTCGCGGTCGGGGTGTACCTGAGTTGGACCGCCGGGCGGCTCGATCGGCTGCACGCGCGGGTGGACTCCAGTCGGGCGGCCCTGGACGCGCAGTTGTTGCGGCGCTCGGCCGTGGCGCAGGAGATCGCCACCTCGGGGCTTTTGGATCCGGCGTCCTCGCTCGTGCTGGCCGGCGCCGCGCACGAGGCGCGCAACGCCGCCGAGGAGGAGCGTGAGGTCGCCGAAAGCGATCTGACCCGAGCGCTGCGGTTCCTGTTCGAGGACCCGGCCCAGGCGGACGACCTCCGGGCCCGGCCCGGCGGCGAGGAACTGGTCGCGGAACTGCAGACCGCGGTGCGCCGCGTGCCGATGGCGCGGCGATTCCACAACGACGCGGTGCGCGGCGCGCGGGCGGTGCGCCGGCACCGATTGGTGCGCTACCTGCGGCTGGCCGGCCACGCCCCGTACCCCGTCACCTTCGAGATGGACGACGAGGAACCCCGCACATTGCAGCCCGGTGGGTCCTGACAGGAGCCACGTGCAGGCCACCATGGACAGATTGGCCCGGGTAATTCGCCGGGGTGGCATGACATTAGGATCCACATCACCCGTACGATGGAGCCAACCGTCGTCGATCGCATCTGTGTGAGGTCATCCGTGTCCACCACCCCCGCAACCCCCCAGACCGGCACCGACCTGGTCAAGCGCGGCATGGCCGAGCAGCTCAAGGGCGGCGTGATCATGGACGTCGTCAACGCCGAGCAGGCGAAGATCGCCGAGGACGCGGGCGCGGTCGCCGTCATGGCGCTCGAGCGCGTGCCGGCCGACATCCGCAAGGACGGCGGCGTCGCGCGCATGTCCGACCCCGACATGATCGACGGCATCATCGGCGCCGTGTCCATCCCCGTGATGGCCAAGGCCCGCATCGGCCACTTCGCCGAGGCCCAGGTGCTCCAGTCGCTCGGCGTGGACTACATCGACGAGTCCGAGGTGCTCACCCCGGCCGACGAGTCGAACCACATCAACAAGTGGCGCTTCACCACCCCCTTCGTGTGCGGCGCGACCAACCTCGGCGAGGCGCTGCGCCGGATCACCGAGGGCGCGGCGATGATCCGCTCCAAGGGCGAGGCCGGCACCGGCAACGTGGTCGAGGCCACCCGCCACATGCGCACCATCCTCAAGGACATCAAGGCGCTCTCGGTCCTCGACGAGGACGAGCTGTTCGTCGCCGCGAAGAACCTCCAGGCGCCGTACGCGCTGGTCAAGGAGGTCGCCGAGGCCGGCAAGCTGCCGGTGGTGCTGTTCACCGCGGGCGGCATCGCCACCCCCGCCGACGCGTCGATGATGATGCAGCTCGGCGCCGAGGGCGTGTTCGTCGGCTCCGGCATTTTCAAGTCGGGCGACCCGGCCAAGCGCGCCAAGGCGATCGTGGACGCCACCCTGCACTTCGACGACCCGGACGTGATCGCCAAGGTCTCGCGCGGTCTGGGCGAGGCGATGGTCGGCATCAACATCGACACCCTCCCCGCCGAGCAGCGCTACGCCGGCCGCGGCTGGTAGTCCCGCAGCACTTCGCACATGCCGTGGGCCGGGCCCGAACGCGATCCGCGTTCGGGCCCGGCTCGGTACCTACGACCGGACGAGGTTGACGTGTCCACCACTCCCATCATCGGTGTCCTCGCCCTCCAGGGCGACGTGCGCGAACACGCCATCGCGCTGGCCGAACTCGACGCGATCGCGCGCCCGGTGCGCAAGGTCGAGGAGTTCGCCGACCTCGACGCGCTCGTCATACCCGGTGGCGAGTCGACCACGATGTCCAAGCTCGCGGTCTCCTTCGGCCTGTTCCCGACGCTGCGCGCGCGAGTCGCCGAGGGCATGCCGGTCTACGGCTCGTGCGCGGGCATGATCATGCTCGCGGACAAGATCCTGGACGGCCGCGAGGACCAGGAGACGGTCGGCGGGATCGACATGATCGTGCGGCGCAACGCGTTCGGGCGCCAGAACGACTCGTTCGAGGCCGACGTCCCGTTCGCCGGCCTCGAGGGCGGCGACCCCATCCACGGCGTGTTCATCCGGGCCCCGTGGGTCGAGTCGGTCGGCGCCGAGGTCGAGGTGCTGGCCCGGCTGAGCGCAGAGCCGTACGGCGACCGGATCGTGGCCGTTCGCCAGGGCAACCTGCTCGCCACGTCCTTCCACCCCGAGCTCACCCCCGACCGGCGCGTGCACGCGTACTTCGTGGACATGGTCCGTGCCACGCTCTGAGTCCGCGCGCCGGTAGGATCTTCCAGCCTGTACAGGTCCGTGCAGCGCACCCGCGACCCGAAGGAGTAGAGGCGGATGTCCGGCCACTCGAAGTGGGCGACCACCAAGCACAAAAAGGCCGTCATCGACGCCAGGCGCGGAAAGCTCTTCGCCAAGCTGATCAAGAACGTCGAGGTGGCGGCTCGTACCGGCGGCGGTGACGTCGCCGGCAACCCGACGCTCTACGACGCCATTCAGAAGGCCAAGAAGTCCTCGGTCCCGAACGACAACATCGACCGCGCGGTCAAGCGCGGCTCCGGTGCGGAGGCCGGCGGCGCCGATTACCAGTCGATCACGTACGAGGGGTACGGACCGAACGGTGTCGCGGTGCTGATCGAGTGCCTGACCGACAACCGCAACCGCGCGGCGTCCGACGTGCGGGTCGCGATGACGCGCAACGGCGGCTCGATGGCCGACCCGGGGTCGGTGTCGTACATGTTCACCCGCAAGGGCGTCGTGATCGTGCCGAAGAACGGCCTGAGCGAGGACGACATCCTGGGTGCGGTGCTCGACGCCGGCGCCGAGGAGGTCAACGACCTGGGCGAGACCTACGAAGTGGTCAGCGAGGCCACCGACATGGTCGCCGTGCGCACCGCGCTCGTCGACGCCGGGATCGACTACGACTCGGCCGACGCCAACTTCCTGCCCAGCGTCTCGGTCGAGCTGGACGAGGACGGCGCGCGCAAGATCTTCCGGCTGATCGAGGCCCTGGAGGACAGCGACGACGTCCAGGAGGTCTGGGCGAACTTCGACGTGTCGGACGAGGTCATGGAGCGCGTGAACGCCGAGTAGGTCGGATTTCCCGAATGTATGTGGGGCCGACGGCGGTTGCCGTCGGCCCCACATACATTCGGGTTCGCCTCCCGGCTACGGGTTGGTGTTTATCACGTACAGCAGGAAGCCCACGTACCACCCCGAGAACGCCGCCCCGGCCACCAGGATCGAGATCACCACCCCGCGCGGCCACTTGACCATCAGTCGGGCCAGCGGCAGCAGGATGGTGAAGGCCGGCAGCATGAAGCGCGGCTTGGAGTGGAAGAACCAGCCGTTGCTCGTGGTCAGCGCCAGGAACATCACCACGGCGCCGTAGACGTGCACCGACAGCGGGATCCGGCGGTCGCGGAACGACCAGATCATCAGCGCCACCGACAGGATGATCACGAACGTGCAGACCACGTAGATCGGTCGGCCCAGGTGGGTGAGGTACTTGTTCATCCACTGGACGGTGCTTATGCCCCCGTCGAACCGCAGGTTGAACGCCTTGTCCTGGATCCACATCCACCCGTCGGGGCGCCCGGCCAGCCAGCCCACCCACGCGATGAAGCCCACGCAGGCCAGCGGCGAGATCAGCGTGGCCAGCACCGGGCGCCGCGCCTCGGGCGCCAACAGGCCCACCCGCGCGCCGTCCTCCCGCCGCCGCAGCACGATCGCGAGCGCCGTCACCCCCAGCGCCGCGACCAGCGCGAACGCGGTGTTGCGGGTCAGCCCCGCGAACAGGCACAACACGCAGGCCAGGGTCCACTGGCGGCGCACCACCGCCAGCAGGCCCCACGAGGCGAACGCCACGAACAGCGCCTCGGAGTAGACCATGGTGAGCACCATCGACCCCGGCGCCACTCCCCAGAGCAGCGCGAACAGGGTGGCCACCCGGTGGCTGCCGGTCAGTTCGCGCCCGAGCGCGTACAACCCCCACGCGGCCACCACGCCGGCGACCGCGGTGACGACCATCCCGGCGTTGAGCGCGGACAGTCCGGTCAGGTCGCTGACCAGGCGGATCGCCCAGGGGTAGCCGGGGAAGAACTCGACGTTGGTCCAGTACGGCTTGCCGGTCGGGGAGACCGGGATCTTGTCCACGTAGCCGAAGTCGGCGATGTCGCGAAACCACGCACCGTCCCAGGAGCCGAGCTTCGACCAGAACGGCTTGCCCGTCGCCAGCGCCATCAGGGCGAGCACGACGAGGTTGATCGCGCGCGCGATCAGGTACCCGAACACCGCGGTGCGGGCCGGGCGGAAGGACGCCCGCGCGCGGCCGAGCACTTCCGCGCCGCCGAGTCGCACACGCTCGGCGAAACCGTCCGCGAACACGGTGTCGGGGGCCGCCGGCATCCTGGTCGCACCCTTCTCGGCGGCCGGCGGGGTCACCACGACCGGCATGGACGGCGACGGCATGAAAACCTTCCGGGCGGCGAGCGGGGAGCAGTCTGCAAGCGACCCTAGCGCTGCCCGTGCGGGCTCCCCGTCGGCGACCGGGCCGCTTGGGGAACGATCGTCACAGGGCTGTCATCGGGGCGTTATCGACCGGGGCAAGCCTACGTGTCGCTCGAACGAGTGATCACGGAGTGGCGATACCGAGGGGATCGGCGCGGCTGCACTAGGGTTTCCTCGGGCGAACACGTGTTCGTATCGGGTGCCGGTCGGCGCGGCGCGACCGGCGACGACGCGGCAACCACACGGGAACGCCGCGAACGCGACGCGAGTACGACACGAGAGGGGCGCGGCATGCGGGTCTTGGGGGTCGACCCCGGTCTGACCCGATGCGGCGTGGGGGTCGTCGACGGCGCGGTGGGCAAACCGCTGCGGATGATCGAGGCCGGCGTCGTGCGCACACCTGCCGATGCCACGATCGACGCCCGACTCCTGGGCATCGAGCAGGGCATCGAGGAGTGGCTGGAGCGGCACCGCCCGGACTGCGTCGCGGTCGAGCGGGTGTTCAGCCAGCACAACGTGAGCACCGTGATGGGCACCGCGCAGGCCTCCGCCGTGGCCATCGTGTGCGCCGCGCGGCGCGGATTGCCGGTCACGCTGCACACGCCGAGCGAGGTCAAGGCCGCGGTGACCGGCAGCGGGCGCGCCGACAAGGCCCAGATCGGCGCCATGGTGACGCGTATCCTGCGCCTGGACGGTCCGCCGAAACCGGCCGACGCCGCCGACGCGGTGGCGCTGGCGATCTGCCACATCTGGCGCGGCGGCGCCTCCGACCGGCTCGCGGCGGCGGTCGCCGCGGCCCGCACCCCGGCCGGCCGGCTCCCGCGCGGCACCCGCCGCTGACCGGGCCGCCCCGGCCGTACCGCCCCACCTCACCAACCACGCAGGAGCACTCGGGTGATCGCGTTCGTCTCCGGAACGGTGGCCGGCATCGGCCCCGACACCGCCGTCGTCGAGGTCGGCGGGGTCGGCCTGGCCGTGCAGTGCACGCCCACCACGCTCGCCGGCCTGCGGGTCGGCACACCCGCCCGACTGGCCACGTCGCTGGTGGTCCGGGAGGACTCGCTCACCCTGTTCGGCTTCGCCGACGACGACGAGAAGCGCACGTTCGAGGTATTGCAGACCGCCAACGGGGTGGGCCCGAAGCTGGCCCTCGCGATGATCGCCGTGTACAGCCCCGACGCGCTGCGCGCCGCGGTCGCCGCCAAGGACGCCAGGGCGCTGACCGCCGTGCCCGGGATCGGCCCCAAGGGCGCGCAGAAGCTGCTCCTGGACCTGAAGGACAAGCTCGGCGCGCCCACCGGCGCGGTCGGCGTCGGCAGCCCGGTGAGCGCGGGCTGGCGCGACCAGCTGCACGCCGCCCTGGTCGGCCTGGGCTACGCCGCCCGCGAGGCGGAGGAGGCGGTCGACGCGGTCGCCCCCGAGGCGGACGGTGCCGCGACCCCCGACATCGGCGCCCTGCTCAAATCGGCCCTGCGCGGCCTGAACCGCCGATGAACCCCGCCCGGCGAGCCGGCCACGACGCGGCACGCGCGGTGCCGGGGATGTCGCCGGCGTCCGGCAGGATGAACGCAGGCCGTACGACCACGACCCTGGGCGGAACACGATGACGCAGGACGGCGAACGCCTGGTGACCGCCGAGGCGGACGGCGAGGAGCAGGCCGTCGAGGCCGCGCTGCGCCCGAAGAACCTGGACGAGTTCATCGGCCAGGAGCGGGTGCGCGAACAGTTGTCCCTGGTGCTGACCGCGGCGCTCGGCCGCGGCGCGACCGCGGACCACGTGCTGCTGTCCGGCCCGCCCGGACTCGGCAAGACCACGCTGTCGATGATCATCGCGGCCGAGATGGGCGTACCGATCCGGATCACCTCGGGCCCGGCCATCCAGCACGCCGGCGACCTGGCCGCGATCCTGTCCTCGCTGTCCGAGGGCGAGGTGCTGTTCCTCGACGAGATTCACCGCATGTCGCGGCCCGCCGAGGAGATGTTGTACATGGCGATGGAGGACTTCCGGGTCGACATCATCGTCGGCAAGGGACCCGGGGCCACCGCCATCCCGCTGGACCTGCCGCCGTTCACCCTGGTGGGCGCGACCACCCGGGCCGGACTGCTGCCGCCGCCGCTGCGCGACCGGTTCGGCTTCACCGGACACATGGACTTCTACGCGCCCGCCGAACTCGAACGGGTGCTGAATCGTTCGGCAAGATTGCTCGACGTCGAGTTGTCCGCCGAGGGCGGGGCGGAGATCGCCGGCCGCTCGCGGGGCACGCCGCGGATCGCCAACCGGCTGCTGCGCCGGGTCCGCGACTACGCGCAGGTGCGGGCGAACGGCAAGGTCGACCGGGACATCGCGGCCCGCGCGCTCGACGTCTACGAGGTGGACGCGCTGGGCCTGGACCGGCTGGACCGGGCCGTGCTCCAAGCCCTGACCACGCTGTTCGGCGGCGGTCCGGTGGGCCTGTCCACGTTGGCTGTGGCCGTGGGGGAGGAGACCGAGACGGTCGAGGAGGTCGCCGAACCGTTCCTGGTCCGCAGCGGTTTCCTGGCCCGCACACCCCGCGGCAGGGTGGCCACCGCCAAGGCGTGGTCGCATCTGGGACTCAACCCCCCACAGGGGGCGCTGCCCGATCGGCACGGCGCACAACAGAGCGTGTTGTTCGACAACGGCGCCGTGACCGGTAAGGATGCAACCGAGTGAGGCCGCTGCGTGTCGGGAACGCATGCGGCCGGTAGTCGTTGTTCCTGTAGTAAGTACCCGTCTAGACTCCGCCGAGGCTGCCGCGCCGTGGCCGGCCGAGTGTCACCGTCCGGGCCGCCGCGCGGCCTTGGGAAGGAATCGTTTCAAGCCGTGGACCCGCTTACCCTCCTCCTGCCAGTAATCATCGTCGTGGTGTTCTACTTCCTGATCATCAAGCCCGGGAAGGCACGCCAGCGACAGGCCATGGAAACGCAGAACTCGCTGGTTCCGGGGGCCGAGGTCCGTACGATCGCGGGTCTGTACGCGACGGTCACCGAGGTCGAGGACGATTCCGTCATCCTTGAGGTGGCCCCCGACGTGCACTGCCGCTTCGTGAAGAGCGCCATCGCGGCGGTCCTGTCCTCCGGCGACGAGCCCGAGGACGACGACGTCGACGACGAGCACGACGACGCCGCCGAGGCCGGCGACGACGCCGTACGTCTGGACAAGAAGCCCGAGGCCGGCGAGGACGCCGACGCCGCGGACGGCAAGACCGTGGACGTGACCAAGGCCGAGGGCGCGAGCAAGGCGCCCGAGACCGGCGACCGGCTGCGCAAGGACGACAAGCAGGACTAGTTCGGCTCGTGGTGGCCGCGGTGGTCCCAGGGCCACCGCGGAGCAATACAGTCATGTGACCGGGGGTGACACCCCGGATACGAGAGCGCCCGACCATCCGTCGGGCGCCGTGCCGTGCCGGCGACCGTGGGGCAATCCCGACGCGGCGGCATCGAGAGGGAGATTGGGCGAAGGTGGCAGCACCGAAATCGAGTTCCCGAGGGCACCCGGGACGGGTCCTTGCCTTCATCGGGGTCGTGATCGTGGCGTTGTACGCGATCATGTTCTCGACCGGGGACAAGACCCCACGTCTGGGCATCGACCTCGCGGGCGGCACGAGTGTCACGCTCACCGCAAAGGCCGACCAGGGCCGTAACGGCGCGGTCAACAAGACGAACATGCAGACCGCGGTGGAGATCATCCGCCAGCGCGTCAACGCGTTCGGTGTGTCCGAGGCGGAGGTGCAGACCGAGGGCGACAAGAACATCGTCATCAGCATCCCCAAGGGCAAGAACGAGAAGGAGACGGCGGAGCAGGTCGGACAGACCGCGAAGCTCTTCTTCCGTCCCGTGCTCGAGGCGGCCCCGGTCGCTCCCCAGAGTGGGACCAAGCTGCCGCTGACCCCGCCGTCGACGCCGCCCGCGAGCGCGCCGCCGGCGAGCACCCCGCCCGCGGGTACGCCGCCGGCGGCCGAGTCGAACAAGCCGCAGGGTCGGGTGATCCCGAACCTGAAGGACGCGTCCGGTGCCCCGACGCCGCCGCCGACGACTCCCCCCGCGACCACTCCGCCCGCGACGCCTCCTGCGAACACCCCGCCGGCCGGCGCCGACGCGAACGGCATCACGCCCGAGCTGCGCGCGAAGTTCACCAACCTGGACTGCAACCTCCCGGAGAACCGGGGCCTGGGTTCGGAGCCCATTCCGGAGGACAAGCCCACCGTGGCGTGCAGCCGCACCCAGGGCGAGAACGCCGAGAAGTACATCCTGGGCCCGGTGCTGATCCCCGGCACCGACGTGTCCTCGTCGAAGGCGCAGCTGCCGCAGAACGGTTCCGTCGGCGGCTGGGAAGTCGAGCTGAAGTTCAGCGACTCGGGCACCGGCAAGTTCACCAAGATCACCGGTGACCTGGCGCAGGGCAAGTACCCGACCAACCGCTTCGCGATCGACCTGGACGGTGTGGTCGTCTCCGCGCCGTCGGTGAAGTCGGAGATCCCCGGCGGCAGCGCGGTGATCTCGGGCGACTTCTCGCGCAGCTCGGCCAAGGACCTGGAGAACGTGCTCAAGTACGGCGCGCTCCCGCTGTCCTTCACCAAGAGCGACGTGACCACGGTGTCCGCCTCGCTCGGTGGCGACCAGCTCCGGGGCGGTCTGATCGCGGGTGCGATCGGCATCGTCCTGGTCATCCTGTACTCGCTGTTCTACTACCGCGGCCTCGGCCTGGTGAGCATCGCGAGTCTGGTGGTCTCGGCGGCCCTGACCTACGCCATCATGTGTCTGCTCGGCCGAAGCATCGGCTTCGCACTCAACCTGCCGGCGGTCTGCGGCGCGATCGCCGCGATCGGTATCACGGTGGACTCGTTCATCGTGTACTTCGAACGCATCCGGGACGAGATCCGTGAGGGTCGCACGTTGCGACCCGCCGTGGAGAAGGCGTGGCCTCGTGCCCGGCGCACCATCCTGGTGTCCGACGCGGTGTCGTTCCTGGCCGCCGCGGTGCTCTACGTTGTCTCGGTCGGCAAGGTCCAGGGCTTCGCGTTCACCCTCGGCCTGACCACGCTGCTCGACGTCGTGGTGGTGTTCCTGTTCACCAAGCCGCTCATGACGATCCTCGCCCGGCGCAGGTTCTTCGCGGACGGCCACAAGTGGTCCGGCCTCGACCCCGTCGCGCTCGGCGCCAATCAGCGCCAGTCGTACCGCGGTCGTCGCCCCCGTGGGCGCGCCGCCGGCGTGAAGGAGGCGTGATGAGTCGCTTCGGTGACATCAAGAACATCGGCGTCCGGCTGCACCACGGTGACGTCTCGTTCGACTTCGTCGGCCGCAAGAAGATCTGGTACTCGATCTCGGCGCTGATCCTGGTGCTCGCGGTCGGCGGCCTGCTCGGCCGCGGGCTGCACGAGGGCATCGAGTTCAAGGGCGGGTCCGTCTACACCATCCAGGACACCCCGGCCTCGCAGAGCGACGCGCGCAAGGCGGTGGAGCCGTTCACCGACGGCACCGAGGCCATAGTGCAAAAGGTCGGCGGCAGCGGTCTGCGGATCCAGCTCGCCGAGTCCGACGCGGACAAGACCAAGCAGATCGCGGCAGCCATCGCCAAGGATCTGAAGGTCGCGCCCGACAAGATCAACACGCAGGTGGTCGGTCCCAGCTGGGGCAAGGAGATCTCCAAGAAGGCCCTCCAGGGCCTGGTGATCTTCATGATCCTGGTGGTGATCTACCTCACCTTCGCCTTCGAGTGGCGCATGGCCGTGGCGGCGTTGGTCGCGCTCATCCACGACATCGTGATCACCATCGGCGTGTACGCCCTGGTGGGCTTCGAGGTGACGCCGGGCACGGTGATCGGTCTGCTGACGATTCTCGGTTACTCCCTGTACGACACGGTCGTGGTATTCGACACGGTCAAGGAGAACACCAAGAACATCACGAAGCAGACCAAGCGCACCTACAGCGAAGCGGCCAACGCGGGTCTGAACCAGACCCTGGTGCGCTCGATCAACACCACCGTGGTCGCCCTGCTTCCGGTCGCCTCACTGCTGTTCGTCGGCGGTGGGCTGCTGGGCGCGGGCATGCTCAAGGACATCGCGCTGTCGCTGTTCGTGGGTCTGGCCGCCGGTGCGTTCTCGTCGATCTTCATCGCCACGCCGATACTGGCCGACCTCAAGGAGCGCTCGCCGGAGATGCGGCTGCTCGCGAAGAAGGTGGCCCAGCGTCGGGCGTCCGAGGCGAAGGCGGCCAAGGCCGCCGAGGCCGCGGGCATCCCCGCGGACCAGGCCGAGGGTCACCCGGACGTGGACGAGGAGACCGAGGCGGACGAGGACGAGACCGTACCCGCGCAGGGCGGTGCGCCTCGCGCCGGCGCCGCGCGCGGCCGGGCGCGCACCCGTCCCGCCGGCAAGAGGAAGCGCTGATGGCCACCGACCCCGACGAGCTGCGCAAGCTGCTCGACAGCCGGATCCGGGACGTGCCGGACTGGCCGAAGCCGGGCGTGGTGTTCAAGGACATCTCGCCGCTGCTCGCCGACCCGGTCGCCTTCGCGGCGCTGGTCGACGCGCTGGCCGAGCGCTGCGCCGGCCGGGTGGACAAGGTGGTGGGGATCGAGGCCCGCGGCTTCATCCTCGCCGCTCCGGTCGCCCTGCGCGCCCGGGCCGGCTTCGTGCCGGTGCGCAAGGCGGGCAAGCTGCCGTGCGCCACCTACGCGCAGTCCTACGAGCTGGAATACGGCTCGGCCACCCTCGAGGTGCACCAGGACGCGTTCGAGGCCGGTGACCGGGTGCTCGTGATCGACGACGTGCTCGCCACCGGCGGGACGGTCGAGGCCACGATCGACCTGATCCGGCGGGCCGGAGCCGAGGTGGTCGGGGTCGAGGTCCTGCTCGAACTCGGCTTCCTGGCCGGCCGGGCCCGGCTCGCGCCGGTGTTGCCGGACGGCGCGCTGGAGTCGTTCATCGTCGTGTGACACGCCGCCCGCGGCCGGTGTCCGGAGGCCGGAGGCGCCCCAGGTGGGGAGCCTCCGGCCTCCGCCGTTTCGGGGCCGCCGAACCGGATGGCCGAGTGTCGACGGCGCGGGTCAGTACGATGGAATTTCCGTCATCTGTGGGAGGAGTTCCCTTGCCGGACGAGGTCGCGCCCGTCGCGTCGTCCTCGGGGGATGCCGTCGAACACGCGGCTCCCTCGGACGACGCCACACGTGCCACACCGGGACCCGCGGGTCATCCGCCGGTCAGCGCCGGAGGAGCAGAGGAGGCTCCCGCCCGGGCCCGCGCCGACGCGCACGCCGAACCGCCGCAGAAGCGGCCCTCGGCTTCGGCCGAGCCGCCCGCGAACCGGCCCGGCGCGGGTGACGCCCGCGGCCCCGCGTCCGAGGACAGCGCCGACGGTCCCCGCGGCAGCGACGGCCACAGCGGCCCCGCCGCCGGTGCGGCCGGACCCGAGGCCCGAGGCCCGCGACCGGTCGCCAAGGCGGCACCCGGCGCGGCGGGCGCCTCGCGCACCGGCGAGCGCTCGCGCTCGTTGCGGGTGGACGGGCCCAGCCGGGTCCGCGCCCGCCTGGCCCGCCTGGGCGTGCAGCGCAACAGCGTCTACAACCCGGTCCTGGAGCCGCTGCTGCGGGTGGTTCGGGTCAACGACCCCAAGGCCGACCTGCGCCAGATCGAGCGCGCCTACACCACCGCCGAGCGCTGGCATCGCGGCCAGCGGCGCAAGAGCGGCGACCCGTACATCACCCACCCGCTCGCGGTCGCCACCATCCTGGCCGAGCTGGGCATGGACCCGCCGACGCTGATGGCCGGACTGCTGCACGACACCGTCGAGGACACCGACTACGGGCTCGACGCGCTGCGCCGCGACTTCGGCGACACCGTCGCGATGCTCGTGGACGGCGTGACCAAGCTGGACAAGGTCAAGTTCGGCGAGGCGGCGCAGGCCGAGACCGTGCGCAAGATGGTCATCGCGATGGCCAAGGACCCGCGCGTGCTGGTGATCAAGCTCGCCGACCGGCTGCACAACATGCGCACCATGCGCTACCTCAAGCGCGAGAAGCAGGAGCGCAAGGCCCGCGAGACGCTGGAGATCTACGCCCCGCTGGCGCACCGCCTGGGCATGAACACGATCAAGTGGGAGCTGGAGGACCTGGCCTTCGCCATCCTCTACCCCAAGATGTACGACGAGATCGTGCGCCTGGTCGCCGAGCGCGCGCCCAAGCGGGACGAATACCTGGCGCTGGTCACCGACCAGGTGCAGGGCGACCTGCGCTCGGCGCGGATCAAGGCGACGGTGACCGGGCGGCCGAAGCACTACTACTCGGTCTACCAGAAGATGATCGTGCGCGGCCGCGAGTTCACCGAGATCTACGACCTGGTGGGCATCCGGGTCCTGGTCGACTCGGTCCGCGACTGCTACGCGGCGCTCGGCACGATCCACGCGCGCTGGAACCCCGTACCCGGGCGGTTCAAGGACTACATCGCGATGCCCAAGTTCAACATGTACCAGTCGTTGCACACGACGGTGATCGGGCCCGAGGGCAAGCCCGTCGAACTGCAGATCCGCACCTTCGACATGCACCGCCGCGCCGAGTACGGCATCGCCGCGCACTGGAAGTACAAGGCCGAGGCGGTCGGCGCCAAGGGCGCCGCGAAGACCGACACCAAGTCCGCGCGCAAGGGCGAGGACCCGGCCAACGACATGGCGTGGCTGCGCCAACTCCTGGACTGGCAGCGGGAGACCGAGGATCCGGGCGAGTTCCTGGAGTCGCTGCGCTTCGACCTCTCCAGCCAGGAGGTCTTCGTCTTCACGCCCAAGGGCGACGTGATAGCGCTGCCGGCCGGCTCGACCCCGGTCGACTTCGCCTACGCGGTGCACACCGAGGTGGGACACCGCACCATCGGCGCCCGGGTGAACGGGCGGCTGGTGCCGCTGGAGAGCCGGTTGGACAACGGCGACCTGGTGGAGGTGTTCACCTCCAAGAGCGAGACCGCGGCGCCCAGCCACGACTGGCTCGGCTTCGTGAAGTCGCCCCGGGCGCGCAACAAGATCCGCCAGTGGTTCTCCAAGGAGCGCCGCGAGGAGGCGATCGAGCAGGGCAAGGAGGGCCTGACCCGGGCCATGCGCAAGCAGGGCCTGCCGCTGCAGCGGCTGATGTCGGGCGGCGGGGACACGCTGGTGACGCTGGCGCACGAGTTGCGCTACCCCGACATCTCCTCGCTGTACGCGGCGATCGGCGAGGGGCACGTCTCGGCGCAGACCATCGTGCAGCGCCTGGTCGAGTCGCTGGGCGGCGAGGAGGGCGCGACCGAGGACCTGGCCGAGGCGACCCGGCCGACCACCACCCGGCGCCGGCCGCGTTCGACCGGCAATCCGGGCGTGGTGGTCAAGGGTGTCGACGACATCTGGGTCAAGCTGTCCCGCTGCTGCACGCCGGTGCCCGGCGATCCGATCATCGGATTCGTCACCCGGGGCAACGGCGTCTCGGTGCACCGCCAGGACTGCGGCAACGTGGAGTCGTTGTCCCGGCAGTCGGAGCGCATCGTCGACGTCGAGTGGGCGCCGACCGCGTCCTCGGTGTTCCTGGTGGCGATAGAGGTGCAGGCGCTCGATCGGTCGCGGTTGTTGTCGGACATCACGCGCGTGTTGTCGGACCAGCACGTGAACATCCTGTCCGCGTCGGTGGCCACCACGCGCGACCGGGTCGCGGTGAGCCGGTTCACCTTCGAGATGGGCGATCCGAAGCACCTGGGGCACGTGCTCAAGGCGGTGCGCGGGGTCGAGGGCGTGTTCGACGCGTACCGGGTGACCAGCGGGCGGCAGCAGTAGCCCGTCACGGGGCGGGAGGCGGCGTCGGGAGGGTTTTCCGGCGCCGCTCGGTCATCGCATCCGGGGGAGCGAGGCGGGGCGCTGTGGGCGGCGCTCGGAGCCGCCGCGATGCCTGCGGGCGGGGTGGGGCGGTTCGGGAGCGGTCGGTCGTGGGTGTGACCGAAGGCGGGCCGCGAACGCGGTGGGCCGGGCCGCGCCGGGACTGTCGGACCAAGATCGACGGCCGCGAGGTGTCCCGGGGTGATGCGCGGGGTCGGACCGGCTCGGCGCACGCCGACCGGTGAGGCGGACCCGCGAGGGACACGGGCGATCGCGTCGGCTCGGCGGCCGAGGGGACGCGCCGCGGGTGCGCGCGCTGCGCGGCGGGCCCCGCCAGGAGAGCGAGCGGCGGCCCGGTTGCGGCATCCGCGCGTCGGACGTGGTGGGGCCGACAGCGCGAGGGACGGACGCGGATCGATTGATCGCCCGATCGCGTCGGCTCGGCGGCCGAGGGGGTGCGGCGGGCGCCGAGGGGTTGCGTGTCCCGCCGCGAGAGCGAGCGGCGGCCCGGGGCCGGCACTCGCGCGTCGGACGGGGGCGGACCGATAACGGGCCGATGGCAGGCACGGGCGGACCCGGACCGGCTGATCGCCGATCCGGGTCCGCCCGTGCCTGGTGTACGTCGCCGCGTCGCGGCGCCGGCCGCGCCTACGCGAGGGATCCGCGTACGCGCGCGCCCGCGCGACTCGAACCGCTCGACCCGCTCAGCCGGAGAACTCCTCCAGCGCCTTGTTCGCCTCGGCCAGCCACTGCGCGCGGGCCGCGATCGATTCCTCGGCCTCGCGCAGCTTGCGCTCGTTGCCCGCCGCGCGGGCCTTCTCCGCCTGCTGGGTGAGCTTGTCGATGGACGCCTGGATCTGGTCCACGGCGGCCTGCGCGCGAGCCCGGGCCTCCGGGTTCGTGCGCTTCCACAGCTCCTCCTCGGCTTCGCGGATCGCCCGCTCGACCGTCTGGAGTCGGGCCTCCATCCTCGGCCGGGCATCGCGCGGGACGTGGCCGATGGCCTCCCAGCGATCGTTGATCGAGCGCAGCGCCGCCCGGGCCGCCTTGACGTCCTTCACCGGAAGGATCGTCTCGGCCTCGAGGAGCAGCAGCTCCTTCGCGGCCTGGTTCTCCCGCTGCTCGGAGTCGCGCTCGGCGAACACCTCGCTGCGCGCCGCGAAGAACACGTCCTGCGCGGCCCGGAAGCGCTGCCACAGCTCTTCCTCGACGTCGCGCTGGGCCCGGCCGGCGGCCTTCCAGTCGTTCATCAGGTCGCGGTAGCGCGCCGCGGTGTCGGTCCAGTCGGTGGACGTGGACAGCGCCTCGGCCGCCTCGACCAACTTCTCCTTGACCCGCTTGGCGCTGTCGCGCTGACCGTCCAGCTCCGCGAAGTGCGCCTTGCGGCGCTTGGCGAAGTTGGACCGGGCCTGGGAGAACCGGTGCCACAGTTCGTCGTCGGCCTTGCGGTCCAGGCGCGGCACGGCCTTCCAGGCGTCCACCAGCGCGCGCAGCCGCTCGCCGGCCGGTCGCCAGTCCGTGCTCTGGCCCAGCTGCTCGGCCTCGGCGACGATCCGCTCCTTGGCGCCCTGCGCCTCCTCCTGCGCCTTCGCGCGGGTGGCCTTGCGCTCCTCGCGCTTGGAATCCACCACGGTCACCAGCGCGTCCAGGCGCTTGACCAGCGATTCCAGATCGCCGACCGCGTTCGCGTCGACGATGCTCGCGCGCAGGCGCTCGATCGCGTGGTGGGCGTCCTTGGGCGCGAGGTCGGTGGTCCGTACCCGCCGCGCGAGCAACTCCACCTCGACGGCGAGTCCCTCGTACTTGCGCCGGAAGTAGGCCAGGGCCTCGTCCGGGGAACCCGCCTGCCACGAACCGACGGAGCGTTCACCGTCCGCCGTCTTGACAAAGACGTTTCCCTGCTCGTCCACGCGGCCCCACGGGTCGCTGCTCACAGCGGCCTCCTTCGATGCTGAATGCGGCGCACTCTACACAGGACCCCCCGGGCACGGGCCGGGCCGTGCCCGGGGAGTCGCGGTGGAACACGCGTGCGGTCGGTTGCTACTTGGCCACGGTCACGCTGTCGAGGACCACGTTCTCGTGCGGCGCGCCGTCGCTGCCGCCGTCCTCGGTGCCCGCGGCGGCGATCTTCTGCAGGACGTCCATCCCGCCGGTGACCTTGCCGAACGGGGTGTAGTTCGGCGGCAGTTTGCTGTCCCCGGTGACCAGGAAGAACTGGCTGCCGTTGGTGCCGGGACCGGAGTTCGCCATCGCCACCGTGCCCGCGGGGTAGGCCGCGGTGCCGTCCGCGCCGGCGGTGCCCAGGTTCTCGTCGACGAACTTGTACCCCGGACCGCCCGTGCCGGTGCCGGTCGGGTCGCCGCACTGGAGCACCGCCAGGCCGCCCGTGGTCAGCCGGTGGCACTTGGTGTGGTCGAAGAACTTCTTGCCCGCCAGGAACGCGAACGAGTTCACCGTGTGCGGCGCCTTGGCCGCGTCCAGGGCGACCTTGACCTCGCCGCAGGTGGTCTTGAGCGTCATCGTGTACGCGCCGGCGGTGTCGATCGACATCGCGGGCTCCGCGCCGAACTGCTCCTTCGTCGGCTCGCCCGGCGCCGGCGCCGCACACGTCTTGGGCTTGGCGGCGGGCGGCGGCGACTGCGGCGCGGAGGGCTGCGTGCTCGGCGGAGTGTTCGCCGCGTTCGTCTTCTTGTCGTCCTTGTCGTCGTCACTCGTCGCCACCGCGAGCCACGCCCCGCCACCCGCCACCACGACCACCGCCGCGACCGCGGCGACGACCTGATTGCGTCGGCGCCGGCGTGCGTGCGCGGTCCCGCGTCGCTGCTGCTGGCGCTCGAACTTCTCGCGCGCGAGCTGTCGCTGGCGCTGCTGTTTGGTGACCACCGCGTGCTCTCCTGGATTCGAATGGTTCGAACGGACTCGATGTGGATGGGACTCGACCCGGACGGCCGTGTGACCGAGCCTGCGCCGGACGACGGCTTCCGGCACCGTGACGGGATCGGTGCACCGGTCCCGACCTGCGGTGATCCCACACGTGCGGAACCGGCCGCAGCTCGCGCACAGTCTAGGCACGCACCCCCGGAACCGGTTCGCGATCCGCCCCCGCGCGCCGGTAGTCTCGTATCCGATTCCCACGTCCGCCGCATACTTCCGTGCTTGCCCCCGTCGCCGGAAGACCCCGAGACCGAGAGGACGAACGTGATCGTCGCCGGGTTCCCCGCAGGGTCCTTCCAGACCAACTGTTACGTGGTCGCTCCGGGCGCCGGCGAGGAGTGCGTGATCGTCGACCCCGGGCAGGACGCGTTCGACGGCGTACAGGACATCGTCCGCGAGCACGGGCTGCGCCCGGTGGCGGTGGTGTTGACCCACGGGCACATCGATCACATGTTCTCGGTGGTGCCGGTGTGCGCCGAGCACAAGGTGCCCGCGTGGATCCACCCCGACGACCGCGACCTGCTCTCCGACCCGGCCAAGGGCCTGTCGCTCGGCGTCGGACAGCAGTTGTTCGGCGGGATGACCTTCACCGAACCCGAGGACGTGCGCCTGCTCACCGACGGCGCCGTGCTCGAACTCGCGGGCCTCGAGCTGACGGTCCATCATGCGCCCGGCCATACACAGGGGTCGGTGGCCTTCGGCACCCAGGGAAGCGCGGACATCCCGCCCATCCTGTACTCGGGTGACCTGCTGTTCGCCGGCTCCATCGGACGCACCGACCTGCCCGGCGGCGATCACGCGCAGATGTTGCGCTCGTTGTCCCGGGTGTGTCTGCCCCTGCCGGACGAGACCGTCGTCCTGTCCGGCCACGGCCCCCAGACGACGATCGGCCGCGAGCGCGCGAGCAATCCGTATCTGCAAGAGCTGACGCCGCCCGCGGGACCGCACCGAGGAATGTGACGGATTTTCATACCGTGAGTACCTTCAACGCCCCCAAGGGCACCTTCGACATGCTCCCGCCGTACTCGGAGACGTTCAACCGGATCCGGATCCAGTTCGGCCTGGAACTGCGCGACGCCGGTTTCCAGTACATCGAGACCCCCACCTTCGAGGAGACCGGCCTCTTCCTGCGCGGCGTCGGCGAGTCCACCGACATCGTGACCAAGGAGATGTACACCTTCGAGGACCGCGGCGGCCGTTCGCTGACGCTGCGCCCCGAGGGCACCGCGGCGGTGATGCGCTCGGTGCTCCAGCACAACCTGTACGCGGGCCGACTGCCGGTGAAGTTGTGGTACTTCGGCTCGTACTACCGCTACGAGCGCCCGCAGGCCGGCCGTACCCGGCAGTTCACCCAGGTCGGCGCCGAGGCGATCGGCAGCGACGACCCGCTGGTCGACGTCGAGATGATCGCGCTGGCCACCGAGGGCTTCCAAAAGCTCGGCCTGCGCGACTTCCGGCTGCTGCTCAACTCGCTCGGCTGCCGCGAGTGCCGCCCCGTCTACCGGGCCAAGCTGCAGGAGTTCCTGCGCGCGCTCGACCTGGACGCGGAGACGCACGCGCGGATCGAGATCAACCCGCTGCGCGTGCTCGACGACAAGCGGCCCGAGGTGCAGGCGCTGATCGCCGACGCCCCGCTGATCACCGACCACCTGTGCGAGGCGTGCGCCGAACACCACACGTTCGTGCGCGGCATGCTCGACGAGTTGGAGATCGCCTACGAGGACACCCCGCGGCTGGTCCGGGGCCTCGACTACTACAACCGCACCACGTTCGAGTTCGTGCACGACGGCCTCGGCGCGCAGTCGGCGATCGGCGGCGGCGGGCGCTACGACGGCCTGTCCGAGGACCTCGGCGGCCCCGACCTGCCCTCGGTGGGCTGGGCGCTGGGCATCGGCCGCACGATGCTCGCGATGGAGGCGGAGGGCCAGACCGTGGAGACCCCCGCCGACTGCGACGTCTACGGCGTGGCGATCGGCGACGCGGCCCGCCGCGCGGTGTTCGCCATGGTCACCCAGCTGCGGATCGAGGACATCCCCGCCGACATGGCGTTCGGCGGGAAGAAGCTCAAGGGCGCCATGAAGGCCGCGTCGCAGTCCGGCGCCCGCTACGCCATCGTCGTCGGCGATCGTGACCTCACCGAGGGCGTCGCCCAGATCAAGGACCTGTCGAACGGGGACCAGACCCCGGTTCCGCTCGACCAGGTCGTCACCGTCTTGAAGGAGAAGCTTCAGTGATCCGCACCCATGACGCCGGGACGCTCCGCGCCGAGCACGCCGGCCACACCGTGACGCTCGCCGGCTGGGTGGCCCGGCGGCGCGATCACGGCGGCGTGGCGTTCGTGGACCTGCGCGACGCCTCGGGGACCGTGCAGGTGGTCTTCCGCGACCTGGAGACGGTGCACAACCTGCGCTCCGAGTTCTGCGTACGGGTCACCGGCGACGTGCGGGTGCGTCCCGACGGCAACGAGAACACCGAGATTCCCACCGGGGCGGTCGAGGTCGTCGTGGACGACTTCGAGATCCTGTCGGAGGCGGCGCCGCTGCCGTTCCCGATCGAGGAGTACACCCCGGGCACGGTCAACGAGGAGGTGCGGCTCAAGCACCGCTACCTCGACCTGCGGCGCGCGTCGATGGCGCGCAACCTGCGGCTGCGCTCGAAGGTCACCCGGGTGATCCGCGAGGTGATGGAGGACCACGACTTCCTCGACATCGAGACGCCGTACCTGACCCGCTCCACCCCCGAGGGCGCCCGCGACTTCTTGGTGCCGGTGCGGTTGCAGCCGGGTTCGTGGTACGCGTTGCCGCAGTCGCCGCAGCTGTTCAAGCAGCTGTTGATGGTGGCCGGCATGGAGCGCTACTACCAGATCGCGCGCTGTTTCCGTGACGAGGACTTCCGGGCCGATCGGCAGCCGGAGTTCACCCAGCTGGACGTCGAGATGTCGTTCTGCGACGCCGAGGACATCCTGGCGCTGACCGAGAAGCTGATCGCGCGGGTGTGGCGCGAGGTGCACGGCGTGGAGATCGCGCTGCCGCTGCCCCGGCTGCCCTACGCCGAGGCGATGGCGCGCTATGGCTCGGACAAGCCGGACACCCGCTTCGGGTGCGAACTGGTGGACCTGACGGCCTACTTCGAGGGCACGTCGTTCCGGGTGTTCCAGGCCGAGTTCATCGGCGCGGTGGTGATGCCCGGCGGCGCCGCGCAGACCCGCAAGGAGCTGGACGGCTGGCAGGACTGGGCCAAGGCGCGCGGGGCGCGCGGGCTCGCCTATGTGCTGGTCGACGCGGAGACGGGCGAACTGCGCGGCCCGGTGGCCAAGAACCTGTCCGAGGAGCACCTGGCCGGGCTGGTCGAGGCGACCGGGGCGAGCAGGGGCGACTGCATCTTCTTCGCGGCCGGGCGGCGCACGGCGCAGCTCGAACTGCTGGGCGCGGCGCGGTTGGAGATCGCCCGGCGCGGGTCGTTGATCGACGAGTCGAAGTGGAACTTCCTCTGGGTCGTCGACTTCCCGATGTTCGAGCCGATCGAGGACGCGGCCGGCAACCACCAGGGCTGGCACGCGATTCACCACCCCTTCACGGCGCCGACGGCGCAGTGGCTGGACGGGTTCGACAAGAACCCGGGCGAGGCGCTGTCGAACGCGTACGACATCGTGCTCAACGGCACCGAGATCGGCGGCGGTTCGATCCGTATCCACCGTCGGGACGTGCAGGAGCGCGCGTTCGCGGCGATCGGGATGTCGGAGGAGGAGGCGCAGTCGCAGTTCGGGTTCCTGTTGGACGCGTTCGCGTATGGGCCGCCGCCGCATGGTGGGATCGCGCTGGGGTTGGACCGGTTGGTGGCGTTGTTGGGCGGGGCGGAGTCGATTCGCGATGTGATCGCGTTCCCGAAGACGGCTTCCGGTGGGGATCCGTTGACCGGGGCGCCGTCGCCGATCACGGTGCAGCAGCGGCGGGAGGCGGGGATCGACGCGAAGCCGAAGTCGGTGGCCGGGGACGCCGGTGCCAAGGGCGCGGGCGCGGCTGCTGACGCGGGTGCGGAGAAGGCGTAACCGCCTGTCGGTGGATGTTGTGTGGGGCGGTCGGGCCAATGGCTCGGCCGCCCTTCGGCGTGGGGGGGTGTGTGGAGGCTGGGCGGGGGTGTGTGGAGATGGGACGGGACGTGTGGAGACGGGAGCGGGCGTAGGAAAAACGCTTCTGCACAGGGGAGAAGCAAGCGCGGGCGTCGGTGCCTACCTTGGAAGTCGAGCCGGTCGTCGGGATCGGTTCGCACTACCTCGGGGAGGCCGACATGGCGGTGAACTTGACCAAGCGGCGGGTGCCGGCGGAGTACGTGACGCGGTCGACCGTGCTGGGGCGCGGCTGGACGCAGGGCGCCATCGGGCGCTTCCTTACCGAACCCGACGGGACGATGGCCAACATGCGATATCGCGGCTCGCCGCCGGTGCGGTTGTACGCGATGGCGCGCGTGCAGGCGATCGAGGGCACGCGGGAATGGCAGGAGTGGTTCTACGCGTCGCGGCGGCGGCGCGCGGCGGCGTTGGAGCGGGCGGCGAGCGGCGGGGCCGGCGACGGTGCAACGGGCGGAGGTGGTGCGCCCGTTGCCGTCGGGACGGGGGCCGGGACCGGGGCCGAGGCGGGAGTTCGGGTCGCCGCGCATGTCGGAGGCGGGCGGGATGCTGGAGCGGGTCGAGGTCGGGGCTCGAATCGGGAGGTCGCATGAGCCACACCGTGCATATCAATCCGCTGCGGTGGTTCACCGACGGCGAGGGGGGTCTGGAGTTCGTCGAGTCGTTCGGCATGCCGGTGCCGGCCGACCTCCTGGAGGAGGCGCGGGCCGCGTCGTATCCGCAAGTCGGCGATCTGTTGGGGGTGTTGCGGGGCGAAGGGTTGTCGGCGCGCTGCTGGTTCAGTCTGTGGGTCGACGGCGCAGAGGTGGCCGATCCGCTCCCGGAGCGGCCCGGGGGTGGTGACGGCGATCATCTGGGCGGGCTCGCGCTGGCGGTCGCGGGTGAGCGCAAGCGGATCGGCGCCGACGAGCCGGCGTCCGGGCTGACCTGCCGGGCTCCGGGGGAGGGTGCAGTGGAGCGGGCGGTGGTCGCGCTGGCCGAGGCGTTCGGGCCGCAGGTGATCTGGGCGGGGGATGTGGGCGAGGTGGTGGTGGTACCGCCGGGGTGGACGGCCGAACGGGTTCGGCGTGGGCGGGCGGGGTGCGACATGGCCGATTCGTGAGGGATCTGCCCCTGTTCGTGGGGGCGGGGCATCTGGGAGCGTAGGCGCGGGAAGCCCCCGGGAGGGGGCGGCCACCCGACTCGTTCGACTGCTGGGAGCCTCGCCATGCCCTTCTCGCTGTTCGGTCGCAAGAAGTCGAAGCCCGCACCGGCCCCGGCGGCCCCGCCCCCGGTCGGCGCGACACCCTCGGCCACCGTGCGCAGCGGCAGCGGCTCGGCGGTCAGCCTCGACAAGATCGAGCGTTCCGCGCCCGGCCTGGTCAGCCTCTACAAGGCGGCCGGGGTCAGCTTGGAGAAGAACAGGCTGGCCGGCGTGCGGGCGGCGGTCTATCTGGTGCTCGACCGCTCGGGCAGCATGGCGCCGTTCTACAAGAACGGCAGCGTCCAGGCGCTCGCCGACCGGGTGTTGGCCGCAGCCGCGCACTTCGACGACGACGGCACCGTGCCGGTGATCTTCTTCGACACGAAGGCCTATGCGGCCGAGGAGATCTCGCTGGACAACTACGGGGGCCGCATCGCCGCGCTGCACAAGAAGCTCGGCCACATGGGCACCACCGACTACGTGTCCGCGATGGAGGCGGTGATCGCGCACTACCGCTCGTGCGGCGCGACCGACCCGGCCTTCGTGATCTTCCAGACCGACGGCGCGCCGAACAACGCCAAGGCCGCCGAGAAGGCTCTGTGCAAGGCGGCCGAACTGCCCATCTTCTGGCAGTTCATCGGCTTCGGCCGAGACGAATTCCGCTTCCTGCACCGCCTCGACGACCTGCCCGCCCCGAAGTACCGCGTCGTCGACAACGCAGGCTTCTTCGAAGCAGGCGCCGACCCCCGCCGCATGCCCGACGCCACCCTCTACGACAACCTGATGAACGAATTCCCCGAATGGCTCCAAACAGCCAAATCAGCCGGCGTCCTACGCTGACCACGCCGCCCGCGAACCCGGCCCCGCGCGGGGACGGGCCGGCGGCGGGCCATCGCGACACCTGGGCCGAAACGCGACACTCGCGGCGGCGGTGCGGGGCGGGGCGGCGCGGGGGCGACGCGGACGGGAGCTTTTCGCGGGGTCGGGTCAACGCCGCCGGGCAGAGGCCGCCTCGCACCCAGAGCTGCCGGCCTGGGGGTTGAGGTCCGTGGCGAGAGCGGTAGTTCACGCACGGCGTAGGGGCGTGTCGTGAGATGTGGAGGCTGAGCGTGCGCTCCTACGCTGCGCTCTCGGAGGGCGGGGGCGGGGGCGGGGGCGGAGAGGGGACAGGTGGATGCCGCTGTGCGGCGCCGAGGGGGCTCCGGCTTCGCTGCGCAACACCGATGGCGGCAAAGTGGGTTGCGGTTCCTTGCGCCCCACCCCTGCCTGGGTCGTGCCGAGCCGAGCCGAGCCGCCGGTCGGCGGGCCGGCGGGTCGAGGCGGTCCCGGTCAGGGGCGCGGGTGGTTCGAGGGCTTGGGATTCCCAGCAGGACAGGTGTGTCCGACGAGACGGGCGCATTGCTGGGCAGGACAAGCGGTTGCCGACGGCGGGGAGGGAGGGCGGTTGAGCCGAGTCCGCCGGGGAGCCTTCCCGGGTGGGTCGGGGCGTTTCCGGCGGGTGTTGTGCTTTGGGTTGCGGGTGGCTGGTGCGGGGCCGGTCAGAGTCGGTGGTGGGCCGCCGCCGGCGTGCGGGGCTCCGAGACTTGGGGCTTTTCGGCTAGGCGAGCGTGTTGCTTGGTGAAAAGCGGCCGGCAGCGGCGGGCAGGGTGGTGGTCGGGTTGAGTTCTCCGGGCTGCCTTCCCGTGGGGCCGGGTGTTTCCGGCGGGCGGTGGGCATGTGGGTGACGGAGGTTCACGAACCTGGATTGCGTGGGGTGCTGTTGCCTCGGTGTGAGAGAAAACCGCAGGTCAGTGCGGGCGGGGGAGGGTTTGGGGTGCCTTGGGATCCGGGTTTGGCCTCCGCTTGGCGCTTTCGGTCTCTTCGATGGCATCTGTGGGGTTGCGGCGCCTGCGGCCGGCTCCGATCGGGTGGTTCCGGTTTCTGCTCCGGCGTGGGGGGCGCAGCACACGAAACCGGCACTCGGCGCCCGACGGTTCGCCCCGGCTACGCAAAACCGCAGGTCACCGAAGCTCGAGGTTCACCAACCACCCGCCGAGATCCGGTTCCGGACCCCAACCCTCCTCCCAAACGACCCCGAAATGCCGACCCACTCGGGAACGCTCCCCGGCAGACCAGACCTGAGCGCTCTCCCACTCCCCGCTGCCGGCCGCTTTTCGCCGAACAACGCATCCGTCTCGCCAGAAGGCCGGGTCTTGGAGCCCAGCACGCCGGCGGCGGGTCATCATCGACTCGGGCCGGCCCCGGACCGGCCACTCGGGACCAAGGGTGCGACGCGCGTTGGGAACGCTCGGCCCGCTCCTTAAGGGTCCTTGGCAGACTCGACTCGATTACCTCCGTGCCCTCGTTGCCGGCCGGGTTTCGCTGAGCAGTGCATTCGTCTCGCCGGAGGTCCCGGGTCTTGGAGCCCCGGACGCCGGCGGCGGGTCATCATCGACTCGGGCCGGCCCCGGACCGGCATTCTGGCCGGCCGGTGGGTTTTCGTGGGTGGTTGCTGTGAGGGGGTGGGGTCGGGGGTGGGGGTTAGGGTCGTTGGGTGGATGCCGATCTTTTTACTGCTGCCGCCGAGGCGCGGCAGGCCAAGGACCCCTCGCTTGCGCCGCTTGCCGTGCGGATGCGGCCGCGTGATCTGGACGAGGTGGTCGGGCAGCGGCACCTGTTGGGTGAGGGGTCGCCGTTGCGTCGGCTGGTGGCGTCGGAGAGTCGGGTCACCGCGCCGAGTTCGGTGATTTTGTGGGGGCCGCCCGGTACCGGCAAGACCACGCTCGCCTATGTGGTCAGCCATGTCACCCGTCAGCGGTTCGTGGAACTGTCCGCGATCACGGCGGGCGTCAAGGAAGTGCGCGCGGTGATCGAGGACGCGCGTCGGCACGCCGGCTCCCAGGGCCGGGACACGGTGCTGTTCCTCGATGAGATCCACCGCTTCTCCAAGGCCCAGCAGGATTCGTTGCTGCCGGCCGTGGAGAACCGATGGGTGACGCTGATCGCGGCGACCACCGAGAACCCGTACTTCTCGATCATCAGCCCCCTGCTGTCCCGGTCGCTCCTGCTGACCCTGGAGTCGTTGACCGACGACGACCTGCGCGAGGTGGTGCAGCGCGCGCTCACCGACGAGCGGGGCCTGGCCGGGACGCTCACCCTCGACTCGGACGCCGAGGAGCACCTGCTGCGGATCGCAGGCGGTGACGCGCGGCGTGTCCTGACCGCGTTGGAGGCGGGGGCGGGGTCGGCTGCCGACAAGGGCGAGGAATCGATCACCCTGGCCACGCTGGAGAGCGCGGTGGACCGGGCGGCGGTGCGATACGACCGGGACGGGGATCAGCACTACGACGTGGCGAGCGCGCTGATCAAGTCGATCCGGGGCTCGGACGTGGACGCGGCGCTGCACTACCTCGCGCGGATGGTGGAGGCGGGGGAGGACCCGCGCTTCATCGCCCGGCGGTTGATGATCTCGGCGAGCGAGGACATCGGGATGGCCGATCCGACCGCGATCCAGGTCGCGGTGGCCGCCGCGCAGGCGGTTGCGCTGATCGGCTTCCCCGAGGCGCGGATCACGCTGTCCCAGGCGGTCATCCACCTCGCCCTCGCACCCAAGTCGAACGCGGCCTACCTGGCGATCGACGCCGCGCTCGCCGACGTCCGGAAGGGACTGGCCGGGCCCGTCCCGCCGCACCTGCGGGACGGGCACTACAAGGGCGCCGCCAAACTCGGCCACGCGCAGGGCTATCTCTACCCGCACGACGACCCCGACGGCGTGGCGGCGCAGCAATACGCGCCCGACGCCATCCACGGCCGCACCTACTACGAGCCCACCCGCCACGGCGCCGAGGCCCGCTATGCCGACATCACCACGTGGCTCCGCACCCGCCTGAACACGCCGACCCCGCCGAAGTCCTGACTGACGCGAGGACCCCACCCCACGCCGCGCCCCCTCGGCGCGGCGGGAAGGGCCCGCGTCCGCCCCGACAGAGGTGAAGGCGCCCCACTCGGGGCGCCGCGCCG
>NZ_JBIRUB010000004.1:488263-557759 GCF_044334985.1 Embleya sp. NPDC020630 | reverse complement strand
GCCCCGCGCTCGCGTCCGCGCCGCCCCGCGCTCGCGTCCGCGCCGCCCCGCGCTCGCGTCCGCGCCGCCCCGCGCTCGCGTCCGCGCCGCCCCGCGCTCGCGTCCGCGCCGCCCCGCGTCCGCGTCCGCGACGGTGGGCGTGCGCCTTCGCGGGTGCCTTTGGACCGAACCGCGAGCACCCCATACGCGTGGGGCGATGCGCGTCGGGTGGTCGGTGTGGTGGAGGTGGTTGCGAGGTGAGTGACTCCGGGTGGGGCGTCCCGGATGGTGCGGACCTCGTGGAGAAGGCCCGTGCCGGCGCACGCGGTCGGCCCGGACTGCGTGCGGGCTGTCGTGGGACACCGGTGTGCGGCGGCCCGCTTCGGGCCTACGCGACCGCGCGTCGTGCCGGTCGCCTCGCGTTTGCCGCTTCGGTGGCTCCGTACCGGCGTCGGGGCCTGCGTTCGGGACGTGCGTGCAGGTGGTGCGTGGGGTCCGTCTTGTGGGGGTCGGGTCGGGCTTCAGGGGGATGGATCCGGGGGTGCGAAGGGCTACCCGTGGGGGACGTCCGTGCTGGTGGGGGCGGGTGAGGATGAGCGGGATTCCGCTGTTCGTGCTCGGTCCTCCTGGAGTTGCCCGTGTTTCGTTTCGCGCTGCGCAATGTCGTTGCACACCGGACCAGATTGGCGATGACCGCCGTCGCGGTGTTGCTCGGTGTGGCGTTCGTCGTGGGCACGCTCGTTCTGTCGGACACCCTGGGGCGGGCCTTCAAGAACACCGCCTCCAAGAGCTTCGCGGACGTGTCCGTCGCCGTCCTGGACGACAACGTCGACCGCACCGGCTCGCGCGCGCACGGTCGGCCCGAGCCCACGCTCACCGACGACACCCTCGCCCGGCTGCGCGCGCTGCCCGGTGTCGCGCGGGCGCGTGGTGTGCTGGAGGGGTTCACCGGCGTGGTGGACCGGGACGGTGACCTGCTCGGGTCGGGGTGGACGACGATCGGGACGAACTTCGTGCCGCTCGGTGACGGCACCGATCCCCGCTTTCCGATGCGGTCCGGGCGCGGACCGGCCGCCGCCGCCGAAATCGCGCTCGACGTGCGGACCGCGGACAAGGGCGGCTTCCGGGTCGGCGACACCGTGCGCGTCGCGCTCGGCGGGCCGATGATCGCGGCCCGGCTGACCGGGGTGTTCACCACCGACGATCCGCGCGTGTCGTCGGGTGGTTCGCTCGTGTTGTTCGAGACCGCGACCGCACAGCGGCTGCTGCTCGAGCCGGGGCGCTACGCCGAGATCGACCTGGTCCCTGTTCCCGGTACGAGCGAGGCGACGTTGCGCGCCGCGGCCCGGCGGGTGGTGCCGGACGCGGACAATCTGCGGGTCGCCTCCGGACGTACGCTCGCGCGCGAGCAGGTGGACATGATCGAGGCCGGCACCCGGCAGATGACGATCGCGCTGCTCGCGTTCGCCGGCATCGCGCTGTTCGTAGCGACCTTCATCATCGCCAACACCTTCACCATGCTGGTCGCCCAACGTACCCGCGAACTGGCCCTGTTGCGCGCGGTCGGCGCCCGCAGCGGACAGGTCACCCGGATCGTGCTGTTCGAGGCCGCGGCCGTCGCCGTGATCGCCTCCCTGCTCGGCTTCGCCACCGGCATCGCGCTCGCCGGTGCGCTCCGGGCGCTGCTGGAGCGGTTCGGCGCACATCTGCCCGCCGGCCCGCTGGTCGTGGAGGGCCATACGATCGCGGTCGCGTTGCTCGTCGGCGGTGCGGTCACCCTCCTCGCCGCGTGGTTGCCCGCTCGGCGGGCGTCCCGCATCCCCCCGGTCGCCGCGCTGAACGTGGTGGAGCGACCGGCCGGCCGCGGCGGACAGCGCGGCCGCGGTGCGCTGGGGGCGCTGGTGACGGCGGTCGGTGCGGCGCTCACCGTGTACGGGCGCTCGGCGGCCGGCGACAGCGGCCGGATCCCGGTCGCGCTCGGTGCGTTCCTGCTGTTGATCGGCGTCCTCGTACTCACCCCGTCGCTGGCCCGCCCCGCCATCGCCGTGGGCGCGCCGCTGCTGGATCGTGTGTTCGGCGTGGCCGGTCGGCTGGCCCGGCGCAACGCGGTACGCAATCCCCGACGTACCGCCGCCACCGCGTCCGCGCTGACCATCGGCCTGTCCCTGATCGCGGGCCTGACCATGCTCGGCGCGTCGATCCGGCAGGCCGTCGAGGAACGGGCGATCGCCGAGATCGCCGCGGACTACCGGATCGGCACGGTCAACGGCGCCTCGCTCGACACCGGCGTGCCGGCCGCCGTCGCCCGCGTGCCCGGGATCACCGCGATCTCGCCGCTGATCCGGGACTCGGTGCTGCTGGACGGCCACGAGGCGGCGGTGATCGGAGTGGACCCCAAGGGCATCGAGCACCTGATCGACTTCGACGGCCTCGCCGCGCCCGAGACCGGCAGCCGTACCGCCGCCGCCGACGCGCTGCGCCGCGGCGAGATCCTGATCAGCGCGGACATCGCCAAGCGGCGGGGATGGGGCGTCGGCTCGGTGATCCCGATCGGCTACCCCGACGGCGCCCGGGGCACCGTCAAGGTCGGCGGCATCCAGGGCGACCTCGAACAGTTGACGAAGGTGACGGTGCCGGCCGCGCTGCTGGAGCGGCACACGGTCGACCGCGACATCCGTTCGATCATGGTGCGCGTCGAGGGCGGCGGCAGCGCCGCGACCACGCGGGCGATCGAGCGTGCGATCGGCGACAACCCGCTCGTGCAGGTGGAGGATCGTGCGGCCATCCGGAAGTCCTTCAGTCGCACGGTCGACCTGCTGCTCAACATCATGTACGGGCTGCTGGCCATGGCGGTGCTGATCGCGGTGCTCGGGGTGATCAACACCCTGGCCATGTCGGTGTTCGAACGCCGCCGCGAGATCGGCATGTTGCGCGCGATCGGACTGGACCGCTCTCGGGTGCGCACGATGGTCCGGGTCGAGTCGACGGTCATCTCGGTGTTCGGTGCGGTGCTCGGTCTGCTGGTCGGGACGTTCCTGGCCTGGGGGATCCTGGGCACGCTGCGCGACAAGTTGCCGAATCTGGTCCTGGTCGTGCCCTGGGCCGGCGTCGCCGGATTCCTCGCCCTGGGGGTCGTCGTGGGCGTCGTCGCAGCCGTCTGGCCGGCCCGCACCGCGGCCCGCACCGACATCCTGACCGCTATCGGCGCCGAATGACGGGGCCTGGAGCCAGGTCCTAGCTGCTCGCGCCGATCGCGCCGATGGCGGGGGCGCGGAGGCCGTCCGGGGCCGGCGTTTGCATGGCGCGGGCGATCTCGGGGTCCAGGCGGCCGGTGACCGCGCCCACCACGGTGCGGCGGACCAGTTCGGTCCAGGCCGGTGCGCGGCGCATCATCGCGTGGCCGTCGGGGAGTTCGAATCGGCAGACGCGGTCGGAGACCTCGCGAGCGGCCAGCGCGTAGCGGTGCGAGGCCTTCGGGCTCGTGGTGTGGTCGGCCGTGCCGTGTACGACGACCAGGTCCCGGCCGGCGAGTTGTGCGTACGGTTCGTCGTCCTCGATCCAGGGTGCCAGCGCGCAGATCGTACGCACGCTCTCGTGGCCGGCCACCCGCAACGCGGTGCGGCCGCCCATCGAGTGGCCGACGAGGGTGACCTCGGCGTCGGGGTATCGGGTACGGATGCCGTCGAGGGCCCACCACGCGTCCTGGACCGGGTCGCGATCGGGTTCGTTCCAGCCGCGCACCCGGTAGCGCAGCAGCCAGGTCTCGGCGCCTGCCGCGTGGGTCGCGCGGTGTACGGAGCGGGCTATCGGCACCATGCGTCGATAGGCCAGGTTGCGGGTGGAGGCGGGTTGCCGGCCGTGCGCGCGGCCACCGGGCAGGACCAGGACGACCGCGCGCACGGGCGTGTCGCGCGGCGGCGACCACCTGCGCAGCGCGGCGAACGGCCCGGTGGATGCGTGCGCGTCCGGCATGCGGAGCCCTCCATGCTGTCGGCGTGGCCCCGGCACCCGGGCCCACTGGCGTCGAAACGGGGCCTCCACGACCACAGCCCCAAAACCCGAACGCCCCCACCACCCGGGTCGTTCCCGCGGACACGGACACGGTCGCGGCCGCCCGCACCCCCGCCGCCTCCGTCGTTCAGAAGCCCCGGGTGCGCTTCGATGCCGGGCGCATCTCGCGGCCCGTGCGCGGCGGCGGGGAAGGCAGGACGAAGCGGGCCGCCTCGGAGCCGACGTTGACGCCCGCCGCGAGCGCCAGGGCCAGGGACGCCGCGTTCACCAGGCTGCGCCAGCCGCTGTCCGTGTGGCCGAGGGCCAGGCCGAGCATGCCCTGATACATCGCGCTGCCCGGCAACATCGGGCCGATCGCCGGGATCACGTACGGCAGTGCCGACGTCCCGCCCCACCGGGCGAGCAACTGCCCGAGCAGCCCCAGCAGCCCGGTGGCCACCGCCGTGGCCAGGACCGGTGCGGCGCCCGCCTCGCGCAGCACCTGGAACACCGCCCAGCCGACCGCGCCGCCCGCCGCCGCCATCGGCAGCAGCACCCGGCGCACCTGGACCAGCACCGCGAAGGTCAGCGACACCCCGCCCGCCGCGAGGAGTTGCACGATGCGGGGGTTGCCGTTGGGGTTGAACGTCCCCTCGACGGTGAACTTCACGCCCACCTGGTCGCCGATGTACAGCACGATCGAGATGCCCACGATGATGCCGACGATCAGGTAGAAGACCTCCAGCAACCGGGCCGCGGCGGTGATGTAGAAGCCGGTCAGTCCGTCCTGTACGGCGGCCACCAGGGCCCGCCCCGGCAGCAACGCGAACAGCCCGCCGGTGACCACGGCGTACGGGTTGATCCCCGCACCGAGTTTGATCATCACCACCGTGATCGCGGCGGCCGGCATCGAGGCGAGCACGAACTGGTAGAACTCCGGGACGCCGCGCTCGGCGAGCAGCTGCGCCAACCGCTCGCCGATCAGCGCCGCGACGCAGGCCGCGACGGCCACGATCGGTCCACCGCCGACCATCACGCTCGCGAAGGCCGCGATCAGCCCCGCGGACAGCAGCAACAGCGGGCGCGGGTAGGGGTGTCGGTTGCGGCGGATGTCGGCGAGGCGGTGGTACGCCTCCTCCAGGGTCAACTCGGACCGGGTGATCGCCTCGACCAGCTGGTGTGCCTCGTCGAGCCGGGTGTAGTCGACGGCGCGGCGGCGCACGACCCGCTCGCCCGTGACCGGTGCTTCGACCAGCGAGGGCTGGTAGGACAGGGTGATCGCGACAAAGGTCACATTGGGCTGGCAGCGTTCCAGGCCGTACGCGTCGGTGATGCCGAGCATCGCCGCCTCGACGTCCTCCCCGCCCTCGCCGCTGGCCAGCAGCAACTCGCCGGTGCGCAGCGCGAGATCGAGCACGCGCGGGACCGAGGGGCCGGCTTCGGGCTTTTCCGGGGCGGGCACGATCGGGATGCTCGCGGTGTGCCCGCTGAACCGCAGCTGGGTGCGCAGCCGGTCCTGCCACGGGCTGGCGCCGGATCGCGGCGTCGCCGGCCGCTCCGGCTCCCAGGGCGCGCGAGGGCCCGGATGGGCGCGGCCGACCTCGTCCGCCGATCCCTCCGGTTCGTGTCGCGAGTGCTGCTCCGACACCCCGTGTCGTCCCTTCCGCCGTTGCCGCCGCGATCCGGCCCGCGCCGGCGGCACCGTCGACCGGTCCGCCGGGGCGATCCGTCCGGGTGGATCGCCACCCGGTGCCGCGACCGGAAACGTTAGCCGGTTCCCGACCGGAGCCCCGGCTCGGCACAGTCGATCACGGAGGAGGAGACTGCCCGGCGGGCGCCGCATCATGCGAGGCCACGGGCCGGCGGCGTCGGCGGACGAACCCCCGAACCGAATCACCTCGCGCGAGACGCGCGAGCCGGACGACCGCTCCCACGCCCGCCCGCCCCGAAGCGGCCGAAAGCCTCAGCCCTCCCCATGCACCCCATGCAGCAGCCGGCGCAGCGCACCCCCCAACTCCGTCGGGTCGGCCACCGGGTGCTCGAATTCGAAGCGCACGTCACAGGTGCGGTCCGGGCCGCCGGTGCGCAGCCGGATGCCGTGTCGGTCCAGCGACACCGGCGCCACCCGGTCCGCGCAGGCCGGCGCGCCCGCCACGTTCGCCAGCCGGCACAGGTCGTCGCCGTGTGCCGCGGCCAGGTGCTGGAGCAGTTCGGCCTCGTGTCCGGCCAGCGGGTCGGGCGCGGCGTCGGCGTAGTCGTCGGGCTCGACGTGTCCGGTGCCCCACAGGTCGTCGACCAGCACCTCGCCGACCTCCAGCCGCGCGACCGTCCCGGCGCGCTCGGACGCGGTGGGGTCGGGGGCCGCCTCGGCCAACAGCGCGGCGGCCCGTTCGGCGTCGGGGCCGGTGGGGATGCTCAGCCAGCCCGCGATCCAGCAGTGCGCGCGGACCCGGTGCGGTACGGCCACCGGCGCGACGTCGACCAGGTGCAGCACGGCGGCCACGTCGTCCCGGGACGTCAGCACCACCGCGGCGGTTTCGCTCGGGACGAGCAGCAGCAGCGAGCCGTCGGCCTCGACGGCCCGTGCGGCGGGGATCACATGCTCCTCCCGGTCGCCGGGCAGGTCCAGGGTGGCCGACCCGGCGTGGGCGGCCAGGGTGCGGGCCCGCTCCGCGGTGCGCGGCCGCCGGGAAGAGACATCGGTGCGCCCGGCGTTGGCCTCGGTGGGAACAGACATGGCGTCCTCCAGGTGTGGCGCTCAGGTACGGCGCTCGTTTGCGACCCCCGAGTGGGCTACCGGCCGCGTCTTCGTTAAGGTTAGGCTTACCTAAGTACCCCGATCTTGGCAAGACGGCCCGACCGGCGGCCCACCGCCCCGGCCCGGCGCCTCGACCCGGGACCGGACCGGCCACACCCGCATCGCCCCGACCACCCGAACCGCCCGAACGGCCCCGCACGGAGGACCCGACCTTGACCAACCAGACGCGCCCCAAGATCCGCCGCAGCCGCGCGCTCGGCGTGGCGCTCACCCCCAAGGCCGCCAAGTACCTGGAGAACCGGCCCTACCCGCCGGGCGAGCACGGCCGCGGTCGCAAGCAGACCTCCGACTACAAGACCCGGCTGATGGAGAAGCAGCGCCTGCGCTTCCAGTACGACATCTCCGAGGTCCAGATGCGGGCCGCGTTCGACCGCGCCAACAAGCACGCCGGCAAGACGGGCGACGAGCTGGTGGTCGACCTCGAGCGCCGCCTGGACGCCTTCGTGCTCCGGGCCGGTTTCGCGCGCACCGTCTACCAGGCGCGGCAGATGGTCACCCACGGCCACATCGAGGTCAACGGCGGCAAGGTGGACAAGCCCTCCTACCGCCTCAAGCCCGACGACGTGGTCGCCGTGCGCGAGCGCAGCCGCGCCAAGCCGCTGTTCCAGGTGGTCCAGGCCGGCGGTTTCGCCGCCGCCGAGACCCCGCGCTACATCGAGGCCCGCCTCGACAAGCTGATGGCCCGCCTCGACCGCCTCCCGCAGCGCCGCGAGGTCCCGGTGATCTGCGACGAGCAGTTGGTCGTGGAGTACTACTCCCGCTGATCGACGACGTCGACAAACCGACACCGAAGGTCGATCCGCATACGACGCCGGGTCGCCACACACGCCACGCCCACCGCGCGGGTTTCCTCGGACGAGGGGACCCGCGCGGTCGCGGTAGGGTCGGGTTTTCCGAGGTGGGCGACGCGTATCCGCCGCCTCGACTGATCCCACTCATCAAGGAGCGCATGACGGTGTCGGGTGGCGAAGTCGCGCTGATGATCATCGCCGTTTTCTGGGCGATCCTGGTCGCCTTTCTCGCGGTGGCTCTGGTGAAGCTGGCGAAGGTGCTCAAGGAGGCCACGACCCTGGTCGCAGGGGTGGCGGACCGGGCGGTCCCGCTGCTCGACGAGGTCACCGAGACGGTCCGGGCGACCAACGCCCAGATGGGTCGCGTCGACCAGATCGCGGGCAACGTGCAGACCATGACCACGAACGCCACCGCGCTGTCCTCCACGGTCGCCGCCACGCTCGGCGGGCCACTCGTGAAGACCGCCGCGTTCAGCTACGGTGTGCGCCGCGCGCTGTCCGCGCAGCAGCGCGCCGAGCTCAGCCGCCGGGTGCGTACCGCGGCGAAGGCGCAGAAGGTCGCGCGACAGCGCAGCATGCGCGGGAGGGGCTGACCGATGGCGAGACTGTTCTGGATCGCGGTCGGCGCCGGCGCCGGCGTCTGGGCCGCGCGCAAGGTCAAGGACAAGGCGTACAAGTACACGCCCGAGGGCGTCGCCGACAATGTCACGGGCATCGGCGAGGCGATCAAGTACTTCGCGGACGAGGTCCGCGCGGGCATGGCGGAGCGCGAGCAGGAGTTGTACCGGGCGATCGGCGCCGACGTCGCCGCCGCGGCCCTGCCGCCCGCCCCGAGCCGGCGGATACTGCCCGGGGCGCGCGAGCCGCACGAGCACCGGCACGACGGGCGGGACCACTACGACCCGCGCGAGCTGTACGAAGGCAAGGCACGGTACGACCGAAGGGACGGCACCTGATGGAGTCGGCAGAGATCCGCAAGCGCTGGCTGCGCTTTTTCGAAGAACGCGGACACACCGTCGTCCCGTCGGCGTCGCTGGTCGCGGACGACCCCACGCTGCTCCTGGTGAACGCCGGCATGGTGCCGTTCAAGCCCTACTTCCTGGGCGAGGTCAAGCCGAGCTTCAAGCGGGCCACCAGCGTGCAGAAGTGTGTGCGCACGCTGGACATCGAGGAGGTCGGCAAGACCACCCGGCACGGCTCGTTCTTCCAGATGTGCGGCAACTTCTCGTTCGGCGACTACTTCAAGGAGGGCGCGATCGCGCTCGCCTGGGAGCTGCTGACCAACTCGGTCGCCGACGGCGGCTACGGGCTCGACCCGGAGAAGTTGTGGATCACCGTCTACCTCGACGACGACGAGGCCGAACGCATCTGGCGCGACGTCATCGGCGTGCCCCCCGAGCGCATCCAACGCCTGGGCAAGTCGGAGAACTTCTGGTCGATGGGCGTGCCGGGACCGTGCGGCCCCTGCTCGGAGATCAACTACGACCGCGGCCCCGCGTACGGCGAGGAAGGCGGCCCGGCGGTCAACGGCGAGCGCTACCTGGAGATCTGGAACCTGGTCTTCATGCAGTTCGAGCGCGGCGCCGGGACCGGCAAGGACGACTACCCGATCCTGGGCGACCTGCCCGCGAAGAACATCGACACCGGGCTCGGCCTGGAGCGCCTGGCGTGCATCCTCCAGGGCGTCGACAACCTGTACGAGATCGACACCTCGCGGATGATCCTGGACCGCGCCGCCGAACTCACCGGCAAGGTCTACGGGCAGGACCACACCACCGACGTGTCGCTGCGCGTGGTGGCCGACCACGTGCGCACCGCCGTGATGCTGATCGGCGACGGCGTGGTGCCGGGCAACGAGGGCCGCGGCTACGTGCTGCGCCGGATGATGCGCCGGGCGATCCGCAACATGCGGCTGATGGGCGCCGAGGGCGCCACGCTGCACGACCTGGTCGAGACCACGATCAAGGCGATGGGCCCGCAGTACCCGAACCTGGTCGAGGACGCCGAGCGCATCGACGCGGTCTCGGTGGCGGAGGAGAAGCGCTTCCTGGCCCGGCTCCAGGAGGGCACCGCGCTGCTCGACGAGTCGATCGTCAAGGCGAAGAGCGCCGGCTCGCGCGTGCTCCCCGGCGAGGTGGCGTTCCTGCTGCATGACACCGAGGGCTTCCCGATCGACCTGACCCTGGAGATCGCCGCCGAACAGGGCCTGGCGGTCGATGAGGACGGCTTCCGCCGGCTGATGAACGAGCAGCGGCAGCGGGCCAAGAAGGACGCGCAGGCGCGCAAGCAGGGCCTCGCCGACCTGTCCGTATACCGCGAGGTCGCGGACTCGGCGGGCGGCACCGTGTTCACCGGCTACCTGGACACCGCCAACGAGGTGACCGTGGTCGGCCTGCTCGTCGACGGCGTGCCCGCGCCCGCCGCGCAGGAGGGCGACGAGGTCGAGGTCGTGCTCGACCACACCCCCTTCTACGCCGAGGGTGGCGGCCAGCTCGCCGACACCGGCCGCATCCGGCTCGAGACCGGCGCCGTGGTCGAGGTCCGCGACGTACAGACCCCCGTCGCCGGCGTCACCGTGCACCGCGGCCGGGTCCAGGTCGGCGAGGTCGTGGTCGGCGCCAAGGCGCTGGCGCAGATCGACACCGACCGGCGCAACGCCATCGCCCGCGCGCACAGCGCCACGCACCTGACCCACCAGGCGCTGCGCGACGCGCTCGGCCCCACCGCGGCGCAGGCCGGCTCGGAGAACGCGCCGGGCCGCTTCCGCTTCGACTTCGGCGCGCCGGGCGCGGTGCCGGGCAGCGTGCTCACTGACGTCGAGCAGAAGATCAACGAGGTGCTCGCGCGCAACCTCGACGTCACCGCCGAGGTGATGTCGATGGACGAGGCGAAGAAGCAGGGCGCCGTGATGATGTTCGGCGAGAAGTACGGCGACCGGGTCCGCGTGGTCACCATGGGGGACTACTCCAAGGAGCTGTGCGGCGGCACGCACGTGCACAACACCGCGCAGCTGGGCCTGGTCAAGCTGCTCGGCGAGTCCTCGATCGGCGCCGGTGTGCGCCGGGTCGAGGCGCTGGTGGGCGCCGACGCGTACAAGTTCCTGGCGCGCGAGCACACCATCGTCAACCAGCTCACCGACGTGGTGAAGGGCCGGCCGGAGGAACTGCCCGAGCGGGTCGCCTCGATCATGGCCAAGCTGCGCGACGCGGAGAAGGAGATCGCCGCGCTGCGCGGTGCCCAGGTGCTCCAGGCCGCGGCCGGTCTGGTCGACGGCGCGCAGGACGTGCACGGCGTGGCGCTGGCCGTCGGCCGGCTGCCCGACGGCACCACGCCCGACGACCTGCGCAAGCTGGCGCTGGATGTACGCGGCCGGCTCGCGACCCGCCCGGCCGCGGTCGCGGTCGTGTCGGTCGTGAACGGCAAGCCGATGGTCGTGGTCGCCGCCAACGACGGCGCGCGCGAGCGTGGCGTCAAGGCCGGCGAGCTGGTTCGTGTCGCGGCGCAGACCCTCGGCGGAGGCGGCGGCGGCAAGGACGACGTGGCCCAGGGCGGCGGTTCGGACCCGACGAAGGTGGCCGACGCGCTGGCCGCGGTCACCCGGACAGTCGCCGAACGTACATCCTGAGTCGTCCCCTACCCTCGTTCCCCCGGTGGGTGTGGAAGTCTGGAACCGGACTCCCGCACCCCCGGGGGACTTGCATGCCGGGGCGTCATGCCCGAATAGTCAGTGACGCAGAGTCTGTGACGGAGAACCGACCTTGAGACGCGGAGTACGAATTGCGGTCGACGTGGGAGACGTTCGCATCGGCGTCGCGGCCAGCGACCCGCACGGACTGATCGCCACCCCGGTGGAGACCGTGCCCGCCGGGCGGCGCGACGTGGCCCGGGTCCTGGAGATCGTCGCCGAGTACGAGGCGATCGAGGTCGTGGTCGGGCTGCCGCGTTCGCTCTCCGGCAAGGAGGGCGCGGCCGCGGCCAAGGCACGGCTGTTCGCCGGCCGACTCGTGGCCGGGCTCGACCCGGCGATCGAGGTGCGCATGGTCGACGAGCGGCTGACCACCGTCACCGCGACCCGAGGGCTCCAGGCCTCCGGCGTCAAGGCGAAGAAGGCCCGCGGGGTCGTCGACCAGGCGGCCGCGATCGTGATCCTGCAAAACGCGCTCGACACCGAGCGAGGTTCCGGACGTCCTCCGGGCCAGGCCGTGCCTCCCACTCCGGCCGGGTCCGTCTCCGACTCTGAAAGGCCCACGGCATGAGCGATCTCGGACTGCGCATGGAGTCGGAGCCGCGCAGTCGGCGACGGGGCAAGGACGACGGTTCGCGCGGCGGGCGGCGCGGCGGTCGAGGCCGCAAGAAGAAGAACCGCAGCGGTTGTGCGGTCTCCCTGGCCCTTGTGGTCGTGCTCGCCATCCTCGGCGGCGGCGGTTACTGGGCCTACGGTTTCCTGAAGGACCGTTTCGGCCCTCCGCCGGACTACAGCGGCAACGGTTCCGGTTCGCTCGTGGTCGAGATCAAGCCGGGGTGGGCCACCCCGCAGATGGCCAACGAACTCAAGCGGGTCGGGGTCACCAAGAGCGTCGAGGCGTTCACCAAGGTCGCCCGGGAGGACAAGGACCAGCGCGCGTCCAA
This sequence comes from Embleya sp. NPDC020630, assembly GCF_044334985.1. Classification (NCBI taxonomy): domain Bacteria; kingdom Bacillati; phylum Actinomycetota; class Actinomycetes; order Kitasatosporales; family Streptomycetaceae; genus Embleya; species Embleya sp. NPDC020630. The sequence goes on along the minus strand of NZ_JBIRUB010000004.1, from coordinate 545,552 downwards.
GATCCAGCCCGGCGCGTACACGATGGCCAAGCACATGTCCGCGAAGTCGGCCTTCGAGATCCTGGTGAACCCGAAGAACAAGCAGGACTTCATCCTGCGGCCCGGCATGCGCTCCGCACAGGTCTTCGAGTCCCTGGCGAAGACGCTCAAGGTGCCGAAGGAGAAGGTCGAGGCCGCCGCGAAGGATCCCTCGCTCGGACTGCCGGACTACGCCGGCGGCAATATCGAGGGCTTCCTGTTCCCCGCCTCGTACATCGCCGCGCCCGGAATGGACCCGCTGGTGGTGCTCAAGGACATGGTGGCTCGGGCGGTGAAGGAGTACGACAAGGAAGGTCTGGCCGCGAAGGCGCAGGCGATGGGCAAGAAGCCGTACGACGTGATCATCATCGCCAGCCTGGTCGAGGCCGAGGGCAAGACCACCGACGACAAGGGCAAGGTCGCCCAGGTGATCTACAACCGGCTCGGCAAGAACATGTCGCTGGGTCTGGACTCGACGGTCAACTACTACCTCGGCAAGAGCAACATCCAGCTCACCAACAAGGAACTCAACGACGCGAGCAACCCCTACAACACGCGGGTGAAGAAGGGTCTGCCGCCCGGGCCGATCGGCAGCCCGAGCAAAGCCGCGATCGACGCGGCGCTGGCGCCGCCGGCGGGCAAGTACCTCTACTTCGTCACCGTCGACCCGATCGTGGGCACGACCAAGTTCACCGACAAGGACTCCGAGTTCCAGGACTTCAAGGCCGAGCTGGCGAAGTGGATCAAGGAACACCCGACCTCGTGACGCCCTCGACCCCACCCCTGCCCCCGCGCCGCGCCGCCGTGCTCGGTTCGCCGATCCGGCACTCGTTGTCCCCGGTCCTGCATCGGGCCGCGTACGCCGAACTGGGTCTGACCCACTGGTCCTACGGCGCGTTCGAGATCGACGAGGCGGCTCTGCCGGGCTTCGTCGCCGAGTTGGACGCGTCCTGGGCCGGGCTCTCGCTGACCATGCCGCTCAAGCGGGCGATCCGGCCGCTGCTCGACGAGATCGGCGCGGTCGCGCGGGACGTGGACGCGGTGAACACCGTGGTGTGCACCGCCGACGGCCGTCGGGTGGGCGAGAACACCGATGTGCCGGGCCTGGTCGCTGCGTTGCGCGAGCGCGGCGTGGAGCGGGTCGGGTCGGCGGCGGTGCTGGGCGCGGGTGCCACCGCGACCTCGGCGCTTGCCGCGTTGCGGGAGGTCACGGACGGGCCGGTGCGGGTGTACGTGCGGGGTGCGGAGCGGGAGCGCGAGATGTACGCGGCCGGCGAACGGCTCGGCGTCGCGGTGACCGTGCGCCCGTGGACGGAGGCCGCCGAGGCGCTGGCCGCGCCGCTGGTGGTGGCGACGACGCCCAAGGGCGCGGTCGACCATCTCGCGATCGAGGTGCCGGCCGATCCCGGCGTGCTCTTCGACGTGCTCTACGACCCGTGGCCCACCGCGCTCGCGGGCGCGTGGGGACACGCGGGCGGCACCGTGGTGGGCGGCCTGGACCTGCTCGTACACCAGGCGGTCCTCCAGGTCGAACTGATGACGGGCCACCCGGGCCCCCTCACCGCGATGCGCACAGCCGGCGAGGCGGCCCTGGTGGGCCGGGGCTGACGGACGCAGCGAGCCGCGCTCGGGTGGGCGTGGCGACGCGTTGTCCCCAGGTTTCGGATGTGGTGTGATCGTCCGACCGGGGTTGGGGACGACGGAACGTGACCGGCGTACGATCCTGCGTATCGTCGCAGGCGTGTTCCTCGGACTCACTCTCCTGTGCGCGTTGCTCGGCTTTGTTGCCGGGCTCGGGCTGCCCCGTCCCATCCATCTCCTGCTCGCCCGAAGCCCCGGCTCCGGTTCGGTCGGCGGCATCGCCCCGCCCGGTCGCCCGCCGGCCCTGCCCGTCGAGCCCGTGTCGGCCGCGAGCGGGCGGTTCGGCGCGTTGCCGCTCGCGGCGCTGACCGGGCTCGTCTGCGCCCTGCTCGCCTGGCGTCTGGGGCCCGGACTCGACCTGCTCGCGTTCTTGGTGCTCGCCGTCGCGGGGGTCACCCTCGCCGTGGTCGACGTGCGTGCCCTGCGGCTGCCCGACCCGGTGCTGCTGGTCACCCTGGCCACCGGCCTGACCCTGCTCGGCATGGAGTCGCTGGCCCTGGGCGACTTCACCGCCTACCGAAGAGCCCTGCTCGGCGGCGTCACGCTGGCCGGCTACCACCTGTGCCTGGCCGCGCTCTTCCGCGGTGCCCTGGGCATGGGCGACGTCAAGCTCGCCGGCGTGCTCGGCATACATCTGACCTGGCTCGGCTGGGGCGTGCTGGTCACCGGCGCGTTCCTGGCCGTGCTGCTCGCGGGGCTGACCGCCGGGGCGCTGATACTCGTGGGCCGCGCCCGCCGGGACAGCCGGCTGCCGTTCGGCCCCTGGCTGCTGCTCGGCGCGCTCGGCGGCGTGTTGTGCGGCGCCGAGTTGTCCCGATTGCATCTCGCCTGGTGAGACGGCGCCGGACGATGCGGCGCTGTCCGGAAGATGGACGCGGGGATGGGGGCCCGCCTCCGGCATGAAAGGATTCGGGTGGAGATTCGCCGGGCGGATCCTGTCCGGTGGTGCTCGATGCATCGTGCCGGGCCTTCGTGCCGCCGTCCGGAGCAGGCACGCGTGACGCGCAAGAAGGAGCATTCGTGGGCAACCTACGCTGGCTGACCGCCGGGGAGTCGCACGGCCCCGCACTCGTGGCCACCCTGGAGGGGCTGCCCGCCGGCGTGCCCGTCACGACCGACCTGGTCGCCGACGCGCTCGCGCGCCGCCGACTGGGCTACGGGCGCGGCGCGCGGATGAAGTTCGAGCGCGACGAGGTCACCTTCCTCGGCGGCGTCCGGCACGGCCTCACCCAGGGCGGCCCGGTCGCGATCATGGTCGGCAACACCGAGTGGCCCAAGTGGGAGACGGTCATGTCGGCCGACCCCGTGGACCCGGAGGTGCTGGCCGCGCAGGCCCGCAACGCCGCGCTGACCCGCCCCCGCCCCGGCCACGCCGACCTGGCGGGCATGCAGAAGTACGGCTTCGACGAGGCCCGGCCGATCCTGGAGCGGGCCAGTGCCCGCGAGACCGCCGCCCGGGTCGCGCTCGGCGCGGTCGCCAAGGCGTTCCTGGAGCGCGTCGCCGGCATCCGGATCGTCAGCCACGTGGTCGAGTTCGGCGCGGCCAAGGCGCCCGCCGGCGTGTTCCCCGGCCCCGACGACACCGCCCGCCTGGACGCCGATCCGGTGCGCTGCTTCGACCCCGAGGCGTCGGCCGCGATGGTCACCGAGGTGGACGACGCGCAAAAGGCCGGCGACACGCTCGGCGGCGTGGTCGAGGTGCTCGCCTACGGACTGCCCCCGGGCCTGGGCAGCCACGTGCACTGGGACCGCCGGCTCGACTCGCGCCTCGCGGGCGCGCTGATGGGCATCCAGGCGATCAAGGGCGTCGAACTCGGCGACGGCTTCGAACTGGCCCGGGTGCGCGGCTCGAAGGCGCACGACGAGATCGTCAACACTGCCGACGGCGCGCGCCGCACCTCGCACCGCTCCGGCGGCGTGGAGGGCGGCATGTCCACCGGCGAGGTGCTGCGCGTGCGTGCGGCGATGAAGCCGATCGCCACCGTGCCCCGCGCCCTGGCCACCTTCGACGTGCGCACCGGCGAGCCGGCCCAGGCCCACCACCAGCGCTCCGACGTCGCGGCCGTGCCCGCGTCGGGCATCGTGGCCGAGGCCATGGTGGCCCTCGTGCTGGCCGACCTGGTCACCGAGAAGTTCGGCGGCGACTCGGTCGACGAGACCGCCCGCAACGTGCGCGGCTACCTGGACGCGCTGGAGATTCGGTAGCGCCATGGCAGACATCGGGGACGCCGGGGACATCGCCGACGGCGTGAACACCACGCACGGCCGGGACCGGGGCGAGCGCCCACTGGTGGTCCTGGTCGGTCCGCCCGGCGCGGGCAAGACGACGGTGGGTCTGCTGCTCGCCGAGGCGCACGGGGTGGGCTTTCGCGACACCGACGCCGACGTCGAGGCGCGGGCGGGCAAGCCGATCCCGGACATCTTCGTCGACGAGGGCGAGCCGCACTTTCGCGCGCTCGAACACCGGGCGGTCGCCGACGCGCTGGCCGGCCACCCCGGCGTACTCGCCCTCGGCGGCGGCGCGATCCTGGACCCGGCCACCCGCGACCTCCTGGCGGGCCACCACGTTGTCTTTCTCGACGTCGACCTGGCCGACGCGGTCAAGCGGGTCGGCCTCGACGCGCCGCGCCCGCTGCTGATGGGCAACCCCAGGGCCCGCTGGCGCGAGCTGATGGCCGCGCGCCGCCCCCTGTACACCGAGGTCGCCGCGGTCACGGTGAACACCGCCGGCCGCACTCCCGAGGACGTGGCCGCCGAGATCGGGCGCACCCTCGAGACCGCATCCCACCGGGCCCGACCCGAGCCCACCACGCCCGAGAAAGACGTGAAGCGATGAGCGGCATCCCCGCCGAACCCGTCCGGATCCGTGTCGGCGGCACCTCGGAGCCCTACGACGTGCTCGTGGGCACCGGCCTGCTCGGCGAACTCGCCGCGCTGATCGGCACCTCCGCCCGCCGGGTGGCGATCCTGCACCCGGAGGCGCTGGCCGCCACCGGCGAGGCGGTCCGCGAGGACTTGGCCGCGCAGGGCTACGAGGCGATCGCCATCCAGGTGCCCAACGCCGAGGACGCCAAGGACGTCGCGGTCGCGGCCTACTGCTGGTCGGTGCTCGGCCAGACCGGCTTCACCCGCTCCGACGTGATCGTCGGCATCGGCGGCGGCGCCACCACCGACCTGGCGGGCTTCGTCGCGGCGAGCTGGCTGCGCGGCGTGCGCTGGATCGCGATGCCCACCACGCTGCTCGGCATGGTCGACGCGGCCGTCGGCGGCAAGACCGGGATCAACACCGCCGAGGGCAAGAACCTGGTCGGCGCGTTCCACCCGCCCGCCGGCGTGCTCGCCGACCTGGCCACGCTGGAGTCGCTGCCGCGCAACGACTACGTCAGCGGCCTGGCCGAGGTGATCAAGGCCGGATTCATCGCCGACCCGGTGATCCTGGACCTGATCGAGGCCGACCCCGAGGCGGCCCGCGACCCGCTCGGCAAGGACACCGCCGAGCTGATCACCCGGGCCATCCGGGTCAAGGCCGACGTGGTCTCCGGCGACCTCAAGGAGTCCGGCCGCCGGGAGATCCTGAACTACGGCCACACCCTCGCGCACGCGATCGAGAAGGCCGAGCGATACAAGTGGCGGCACGGCGCGGCCGTCAGCGTCGGCATGGTCTACGCCGCGGAGCTGGGCCGGCTCGCCGGTCGCCTCGACGACGCCACCGCCGACCGGCACCGCACCGTGCTGGCCGCGGTCGGACTGCCGCTGACCTACCGCGGCGACGCGTGGCCCCGGCTCCTGGAGACCATGCGCGTGGACAAGAAGTCGCGCGGCGACATGCTGCGCTTCATCGTCCTGGACGGCCTGGCCAAGCCGGTCGTCCTGGAGGCCCCCGACCCGACGCTCCTGGTCGCCGCCTACGCCGAGGTATCGGCGTGAGCGCGCGCCGGGTGCTGGTCCTGAACGGCCCCAACCTCGGCCGGCTGGGCAGCCGCGAGCCGGACGTCTACGGCGCGACCTCGTACCAGGGCCTGGTCGCCGAGTGCGAACGCCTCGGCGCGGAGCTCGACTTCGCCGTCGAGGTCCGCGAGACCAACGACGAGGGCGAGATCATCCGCTGGATGCACGAGGCCGCCGACGGCCGCATCCCGGTGGTGATGAACCCCGGCGCGTTCACCCACTACTCCTACGGGCTGCGCGACGCGGTCGCCCAGCGCACCGCGCCGTTCATCGAGGTGCACATCTCCAACCCGTACGCGCGCGAGAGCTTCCGGCACACCAGCGTGGTCGCCGCGGTCGCCAGCGGCACGATCGCCGGCTTCGGCCTCGGCTCCTACCGCCTGGCGCTGCGCGCGCTCGCCGAGGAACTCGACGGCTGAGCACCGCTCCCGGCCGGGGTGCCACCCACATGGGTGACACCCCGGGCAGGGCCGCCGCGCCGCGCCCGCGCGGACCTCACCCGAGCAACCGCCCGATCGCCGTCGCCACCTCCGGGTGCCCCAGATACGCGCCGATGTCGTGCGCACGATCGAGCGGATTGGCCACCGCGCACTCCGCGACCAGCCCACTCCAGTCGTCCGCCAGCGGACACCCGATCGCGACCGGATCGGTCGGGCACCACGCGTTGAACCACGGCCCCGCGATCGGCGGCAGATGCGGCCCGCCGATCCGCAGCCGCGAATAGACGGTGTCCATCCCCAACGGGCTGCCCACGGTGATCAACCCGGCCACCGGCACCGCCGGCCCCAGCCGGGTCAGCAGATCCATCGCCACCACCGTGCCCAGGCTGTGCGCGACCAGCACCACCGGACCGTCCGCGGGCATCCCGGCCAGCACCTGGTCGAGCACGGCCGTGCGCGTGTCGTCCTGATCCAGATAGGCGGCGACGTCCTTGAACGCGGCCTTGATCACCAGCCGGTCCACCCCGGTGTGCGCGGCGATCCAGCCCAGCGGCTCACGCGTGGTGCGCACCACGTGGTCCCAGATGCTCTCGGTCGCAGGCTCCGCCGCCTCCGGAGGAGGCATGCCCGCCCGCCGCGCGGCCTCGTCGAGCAGCCGGTCGTACAACTCCTGCGCCGACGCGGACAGCGGCGCCTCGCCCGGCAGCGCCGACTCCATCACCTGCACGAGCCGGTCGCCGTAATAGGGGAACCACACGTCGGCCGGATCGATGGTCGCCAGCCCCGCCAGGGTCAGACCGCTGTTGAGCCCCGCCGCCCAGCCGCGCCGCAACTCGTCCGGATCGCGCCCCTGCTGACTGCGCCCGTGGACGAACACCAGACGCAGCCGGCCCCCGAACGCCTCCGGCCGCCCCGTCGCCCCGGCGACCGGAACCGCCTCGGTGACCTCGATCGGCGGCCGGGGAGCGGGCACCGTGGACAGCAGCGCCGGTGCCGAGCCCAGGCCCGAGCCGGGACCCAGCTCGGCGAGCAGCGCCCGCTGCGCGTCACTCGTGGTCAGCGCCGCGAGGCGGGCCAGGATCACACTGATCCGCACCCCCTCGTTGGCGATCCACTTGATCTCGGCCTGCCCCTGCTCGGGCCGCCACGGCTGATCGTGCAGGTTCAGCACGGCCCCGGACGCGTCGTGCGCGGGCACCCCGCTGTGATGCAGCGCGACCGCCTCCCACTGGTCGTTGAACACCGGCGAGCCGGAGTTGCCCGGCTCGGTGTCGGTCTCGTACTGAATGAAGTCGTCGAAGCGCTGGGTGAAGCGGTTCTGCCGGATGGCGATCTCCTTGAGCCGCCCGTCCGGGTGCCCGATCACGTTCACCGGATCGCCGATCACCAGCTTGCCCTCGGCCGCGAGCAGCCACAGATGCCCGAAGACCTGCCCGGCCGGCCGCCCGTCGCCGCCCGGACGCAGCGCCACCAGGGCGAAGTCCAGATCCTCGTCGGTCAGGAACAGCGTGTCCGGGTCCGGCGTGAAGCGGGTGGTGTGCAAGGGCAGGTCGTTGTCGATGCCCATCTCCGCGCCGAACTCGGCGAACGCGCCGCGCGCGGTCGCCGCGTCGGGAAAGACGTGATGGTTGGTCAGTAGCAGGCGCGGCGAGACCAGGAAGCCGGTCGCCTGCGGTTGCACCGGCCCGCCCGTGGCGTACCAGATCCGCGCGACGCACGCGGCGGCGCGCATGCCGCGGGCGAGGAAGTTCAGGCTCTGCAGATCGTTGGTGGCGCCGATGATGCGCTCGGCGAGCCCGGGCCCGCTCTCCTGCGGCGACGTGGCCAGCAGCACCTGCCCGGGCACCTCGTGCTGCTCCACCAGCCGGGCCGCGCGTAGTTGCAGCCGGTGGTCGTCGTCGGGGAATCGCCGACCGTCGGCGCGCCGCCGCTCGATCGTGGTCCGGTCCGCCTCGGCCGCCGCGTAGCGCGCCGAGGCGGCGCGCAGTCGACTCACCAACCGCTCATCCGCCGCAGATGTGGCAGTTCCGTCATTTCCGCTGATTTCCACAGAAGCCCACCCCCTCGCAGGAAGGGTAGAACCGGGCCCGGGCCGCTGTCCGGATATCGGGCGATTGCGCTGGTCCGCGCCCGCGGGACGTCGACCCGAGCCCGAAGGATGCAGTCCCGCCGAGTCACACCGGGCTACCCCCACCTCACGGGACTACGCTGTTCCCATGCCCGAGGCCCATGATCGACGCCGTGATCGACTGCGTTCCCGCCTGGCCGGTGCCGGCGCCGACGTCGCCCTGATCACCAACCTCGTCAACGTGCGATACCTGACGGGGTTCACCGGCTCCAACGCCGCGCTGCTCGTGTACACACCGGGCGCACCGGGCGAGGGGAGCGGCCCGGGCGCGGTGTTGTGCACCGACAGCCGCTACGCGACCCAGGCGGCCGAGGAGTCACCGGGCGTCGAACTGCTGGTCGAGCGGGCCTGCGCGCAGGCGCTGACCACCCGCGCCGCCCGCTCCGGCGCGGTCCGCTTGGCCATCGAGGAGCAGCACGTCACGGTCGAGCTGTACCGCGAGCTGGGTCGGGTGCTCGCCGAGGAGAGCGCCGCCGGGGAGCTGGTCAACCTGGGCCGGGTGGTCGAGGACCTGCGTCGGATCAAGGATCCCGAGGAGATCGCCGCGCTGCGGATCGCCTGTGAGATCGGCGACCGGGCGCTGGGCGAGATGATCGAGTCGATCCTGGTCGGCCGGACCGAGCGGCACATCGCGATGGAGCTGGAACGGCGCATGGCCGACCACGGCGCCGACGCGGTGGCCTTCCCCACGGTGGTGGCCACCGGTCCGAACTCGGCGATTCCGCACCACGACCCCGGGGACCGCCGGGTCGAGGACGGCGACTTCCTCAAGATCGACTTCGGCGCGCGCTACCGCGGCTACCACGGCGACATGACCCGCACGTTCGTGATCGGCACCGAGCCCGCGGCATGGCAGCAGGAGATCTACAGTGTGGTCTTCGCCGCCCAGAAGGCGGGCCGCGAGGCGTTGGTGCCGGGGGTCGAGGCGGTCGCGGTGGACAAGGCCGCGCGCGATGTGATCGCGCAGGCCGGCTTCCTGGATTTCTTCGGACACGGCCTCGGACACGGCGTCGGCCTGGAGATCCACGAGGACCCGCATCTGGGTCCGACCGCGACCGGTAAGCTGGACGCTTGCATGCCGGTCACCGTCGAACCGGGGATCTATCTCCCGGGTCGCGGCGGTGTCCGCATCGAGGACACCCTTGTGGTTCGTCCGCTCGAAGACGGCGGGCCCGAGCTACTCACCATCACGACCAAGGAATTGCTCGTCCTGTAGCGGGCCGGCGCCCGCCGCCTCGTCCGACGAGCGAGAATCCGGTCCCAGAAGCACGCAGGAGACACCACACTCGTGGCCACGACCAACGACCTGAAGAACGGCATGGTGCTCAAGCTCGACAACGGCCAGCTCTGGTCCGTCGTCGAGTTCCAGCACGTCAAGCCCGGCAAGGGCGGCGCGTTCGTTCGTACGAAGCTCAAGCATGTCCTCTCCGGCAAGGTCGTGGACAAGACCTTCAACGCCGGCACGAAGGTCGAGACGGCCACCGTGGACAAGCGCGGCATGCAGTTCTCGTACAAGGACGGCGCCGACTTCGTGTTCATGGACACGGACACCTACGAGCAGCTGCCGATCTCGCCCGAGACCGTCGGCGACGCCGCCAACTACCTCCTCGAGGGCTTCGACGCGACGGTGGCGATCTACGAGGGCGCCGCGCTCTACGTCGAGCTGCCGGCCTCGGTCGAACTGCTCATCGAGTACACCGAGCCGGGTGTCCAGGGCGACCGCTCCACCGGTGGCACCAAGCCCGCGAAGCTGGAGACCGGCTTCGAGATCGCGGTTCCGCTCTTCATCACCACGGGCGAGAAGGTCAAGGTCGACACCCGTTCCGGTGACTACCTGGGCCGCGTGAACAGCTAGTGGCCGGTGCCCGCAGCAAGACCCGGAAGCGCGCGCTGCAGATCCTGTTCGAGGCCGACCAGCGCGGCGTCGATCCGGTGACCATCCTCGCGGACTGGGTCGGCCGCTTCCGGGCCGACAAGGCGGAGCCGCAGGTCGCCGAGTACACGATGCGGCTGGTCGAGGGCGTCCAGGAGCACCGCAAGCGCATCGACGACCTGATCGGCACCTACGCCGTGGGCTGGACGCTGGACCGGATGCCCGGCGTGGACCGCAACGTCCTGCGCCTGGGCATCTACGAACTGCTCTGGGAGAGCGACGTCCCCGACGTCGTGGCCATCGACGAGGCGGTCGAACTCGCCAAGGAATACTCCACGGACGAGTCGCCGGCCTTCGTCAACGGCCTGCTGGCCCGGATAAAGGATCTCAAGCCGACGCTGCTGCGCTAGCAGGCGTCCGCCGCCGGACCCGTCGAGCCGCCCACCCCGCCCGGGTGGGCGGCTCGTTGCGTTCGCGCCGGCCCGGATGAGGCGGCCCGGATCCTGTGCCGATAATGAAGATCATGAAATCCGATCGGAAGGGCTCCCGGCTGCGGGATATCGGTGACGAGCCCGACTATCGGTTCACCCTCGCCAACGAACGCACGTTCCTGGCCTGGATCCGCACCGCGCTCTCCCTGCTCGCGGGCGGGGTGGCGGTGGTGCAGCTGGTGCCGGACCTGGCCCCGCGGGCGCAGCGCCTGGTGCTCGGGCTGGCCCTGGTCGGGTTGGCGCTGACCCTGTCGGCCACCGCGTATCGGCGCTGGTACCAGGTCGAGCGGGCGATGCGGTTGGGCCGCGCGCTGCCGTTCTCCGCGTTGCCGTTGGTGGTCTCGGCGGGTCTGGCGATCGTGATCGTGCTGAGTGTCGTGCTCATGCTCGTGTCCTGATGGCCCGCCACCGCGCCGCGCTGCCGGGTGCGCCCCTGGATCCGGGGCTGCAGCCCGAGCGCACCCGGATGGCGTGGTCGCGCACGGCGCTGGCGTTCGTCGCCAACGGCGCGCTGCTGGTACGGGCCGGCCACGTGCCGGGGAGCTGGTGGTTCATGGTGCCGGGGTTCGTGGTGATGGCGGCGGGCTTCGGGGTGTACGTGGTGGGGCTGCTGCGGCATCGACAGGTCGACCACGCGGTTCGGGGCGGCTCCGCCGCGGTCGGCGATCGGGCGATTCGCGCGACGCTGCTGACGGCGGTGGCGGCGTGTGTGCTGGCGGCGGTGGTACTGGTCGGCAGGCCCTGACGGAGCCCTTGTCGGCGGCGCGGGGCCGCGGCGAGAATGCGCGCCATGACGACCGACGATCTCGGCATCCGTGGATTCGCCCGTGGCACCGATCGGTACGAGCGGGCGCGACCGTCCTACTCGAACGAGGCGATGGATCATCTGTGCGCCGGCGCGGGGATCGGGCCGGGCACCCCGGTGCTCGATCTGGCCGCCGGTACCGGCAAGTTGACCCGGTTGCTGGCCGAGCGCGGGGCGCGGGTCACCGCGGTGGAGCCGTCGGCCGCGATGCGCGAGACGTTCGCCCGGGTGGTCGAGGGGGTGCCGGTGCTGGCCGGTACGGCGGAGTCGATACCGCTGCCGGACGGCGCGGTCGACGTGGTCACCGTCGCCCAGGCGTTCCACTGGTTCGAGCCGGAGCCCGCGCTGCGCGAGATCGCGCGGGTGTTGCGGCCGGACGGGGTGCTGGCGCTGCTGTGGAACGAGCGGGATCAGGAGAACGCGCTGGTGGACCGGCTGTACGAGGTGGCCGAATGGCCGTTCGGCGGCCTGTGCGACTACCGCCCGGCGATCGCCCGCAGCCCCTGGTTCGAGCCCGCGAAGCGGACCCTGTTCCGGCGCCGAGAGTCGTTGACCCACGACGCGATCGTGGAGCGGATCGCCACCTTCAGCTACGTGAGCGCGATGGGGGACCGGCAGCGCGGCGAAATGCTGGCACGGGTAAGGGAGTTCGTCGGGGAGTATGCGGAGCCGGTGGAACTGGCCCATGTCACCGACACCTACCTGGCCCGGCGCCGAAAGGTGCCGGCGTCGGGGTGAGGACGGCGCGGGCTACAGGCTGCGGGCGTCGCGCCACCACCACGCCTGGCTGAGGTTGTCGGGCAGTTCGCCGGAGGCGCCGAGTTGGCGCATGCCCGCGCGCAGGCCGTCCTTGAGGACCTCGACCCCGTCGTCGCCGACCGCCTTGGTCCAGGCGCCCTGGATCCACGACAACTCGGCCCAGATCACCCGCAGGCACTCGCGGCCGCGTTCGGTGAGGGTGATCCGGCGGGCGCGGCGGTCGGCGGGGTCGGGTTTGCGGTCGACGTAGCCGTGTCGGGCCAGGTGCGAGACCACCTCGCCGGCCGACTGCTTGGTCATGCCGAGTCGGCGACCCAGTTCGGTGGCGGTGGTGCCGTCCTCGCCGATCAGGGTCAGCGCGAAGCCGTGCGTGGGCCGGATCTCGTCGAAGCCCGCGGCCGTCATGCGGTCGGAGAACAGTTGGCTGATCCCGCGCACGGCGGTGACCAGCAACGTCACCAGTTCGGGCCCGGAGGAGGTGTCTTGCTGCACGAAGTAAGAATACCTGTCTAATTTGCCGGGGAAACCCACGACGCCGCCCCCGACCGAGGTCGGGAACGGCGCGCGGGTCGAATGACCGTTACCCATGGATCATGCCGCAACGAGCCGGTGGGGCAGGGCAGGCCATGCCGATCGGCACGCCGCGCCCGGTACGCCGAGCGCGACCGCCGCTCGGCGGCTCCCGCTGGGGGCCATCGGCGCGGAAGGCGGTGGCCGGCCGCTACACGTGTACGGCGACCGCGCCCTCGCGCTTTTCCCCCTGGCGCACGAACAGGGCCAGGACGATGCCGACCGCCATCGTGATCGCGGCGATGGTGAAGGCCAGTTGCATGCCGTCCAGGAACGTGGTGTCCGAGGCGTGTCGGATCGCCGCCGTCGCCGGGCCGTCGAGCTGCTTGTCGCCCAGCAGGTCCGGGCGCAGCGGCGGGAATCCCTGGGCGACCGAACCCTCGATGCCTTCACGCTGCCCGTGCGGCATCGTGGCGTAGTCGCCGGCCGCCGCGGGCCACCGGTCCGGCAGAACCGAGGAGACCTTGGCCGCCACCACCGCGCCGAGCACGGCCGTGCCGAGCGCACCGCCGACCTGCATGGCGGCCTGCTGGATCCCGGAGGCCACGCCGGAGAGTTCGAGCGAGGCGTTGCCGACGATGATGTCGGTGGCGCCCACCATGATCGGACTGAGCCCGAACCCGAGCAGCACGAACGGCACCATGGTCGCGCCGAAGCTCGCGTCCTCGCCCAGCCGGGCCAGCAGCGCCATCGCGGTCGCGGACAGCGCCAGGCCGGCGATGATCGGGATTCGCGGGCCCAGCTTGGTGATCGCGAGGCCGCCGATCGGCGAGCCGATCATCATCACCACCGACATCGGCAACATCCGTACGCCGGTCTCGGTCGGGCTGAGCCCGTTGACGCCCTGGAGGTAGAAGGTGATGAAGAACATCGCGCCGAACATTGCGAACGCCATGAAGATCATCAGCACGATGCCGATCGAGAACGACCGGTTGCGGAACATCCCCATCGGCATCAGCGGTTCGGCCGCCCGGGTCTGCCACAGCGCGAAGACCACGAGCAGGATCACCGCGCCGGCCATGAAGCCGAGCGTGTAGGCGCTGCCCCAACCCTTCTCGCCGCTCTTGATCACGCCCCACACCAGGCAGAACATCGCCACCGACAACAACACCACGCCGAGGTAGTCGATCCGGTTGCTCGCACCGGCCACCCGGCTGTTGGCCAGCGCCCAGATGCCGACCACCAGCGTCAGTACGCCGATCGGCACGTTGATGTAGAACACCGACTGCCAGCTGACGTGTTCGACGAGCAGGCCGCCGACGATCGGACCGGCGGCGGTGGCGGTGGAGATCGCCGCGCCCCAGATGCCGATGGCCATGTTCAGCTTGTTGCCGGGGAAGCTGTTGCGCAGCAGACCGAGCGCGGTGGGCTGGAGCAGCGCGCCGAACACGCCCTGGAGCACCCGGAAGGCGATCAGCATCGAGACCGACTGGGAGAACGCGATGAGCAGCGACGTGGCGGCGAACCCGGCGGCGCCGATCAGGAAGATCGTCTTGTGCCCGTAGCGGTCGCCGAGCTTGCCCGCCGGGATCAGGCACACCGCGAGCGCGAGCAGGTAGCCGTTGGTGACCCATTGCAGGTCGGCGAGCGAGGCGTCGAGGTCCTTGGAGATGGCCGGGTTGGCGATGCCGACGACGGTGCCGTCGAGGGCCACCATCATCACGCCGAAGGCGACCGCGAGGAGGGTGAGCCAGGGGTGGCCCTGCATGCCCTTGCGGGCGGGGGGTGCGGAGGGATCCGGAGGGGGTGCGTCCGGTGTCGCCGCCGTCGAAGTCTGGCTCATACGTCCCCTACATCCATCCGTGTTCAGCGTCGTATCGAACCATCGAACGATATGGCACTGTGTGCCAAGTAGCCAAATCACTCAAGTTGCACGAAGTGACAAGTGCCATACTGTGCAGGGACCAAGGAGAGGAAGACGCAACGTGCGGGACACGGCCGGCGCCGCGACGGGTTTGCGCGAGCGCAAGAAGGAACGCACGCGCGAGGCCCTGGTGGACGCCGCGCAGGAGCTGTTCCTGCGCAAGGGGTACGACGCCACGACCATCGACGAGATCGTCGCCGCCGTGGAGGTCTCCCGGCGCACGTTCTTCCGCTACTTCGCGGGCAAGGAGGAGGTGGCGCTGGCCCGGGCGATGGAGTTCGAGCAGTTGTTCCTGTCCGCGCTGGCCACCCGACCGGCGGACGAGGCACCGCTGACCGCGTTGCGCCGCGCGGGTACCGAGGTCTTGTCGGAGTTCGGCGACGAGCCGGACGACGGCGGGGGCCACGAGTTCCTGCGGATGCGCCGACTGATCGAGGGCACCCCGGTACTGCTGGCCGCCTCGCTGCGCAACGCGATCGAGCTGGAGCGGCGCATGGCGGCGGAGATCGCCCGCCGCGAGGGCCTGAACCCGGAACTCGACCGTCGCCCGGCGCTGTTGGTGACCCTGTACCACTCGGTCATGCGGGTGGCGATGGACGAATGGACCGAGCGCGAGGTCATGGACACCGCCGGCCTGTCCCGAATCGTCGAGGCCGCCTGGGACGACATGGCCACCCTGCTCGCCGACCGCTGGACGGCGGGCGAACTGCACGGGGGCTGAGGCGGAGCCGGGGGCGGGGGCAGAGGGGGCGGGGCGTCGGGCCAGGGGCGCGGCCGGGTGGTCGGGGCCGAGTCGTGGGGTGGGCGTGATGGAGTGGTTTCTCCTCCGCTGCGCTCCGTCGGGGGCGGAAGGGGCGGAGGAGGTTGCCGCTGCGCGGCGCCCGGGGTGGTTCCGGCTCCGCTGCGCTCCACCGGTGGCGGAGGGGGTGCGGCTCCGCTGCGCTCCACCGCTTGCCTGGACCCTCCGGGCCCGAGTCGAGGAGTGGGCGGGGCCGGGGCGCGGCCGGGTGGTTGGGGCCGAGTCGTGGGGTGGGCGTGATGGAGTGGTTTCTCCTCCGCTGCGCTCCGTCGGGGGCGGAAGGGGCGGAGGAGGTTGCCGCTGCGCGGCGCCCGGGGTGGTTCCGGCTCCGCTGCGCTCCACCGGTGGCGGAGGGGGTGCGGCTCCGCTGCGCTCCACCGCCTGCCCAGGCCCTCCGGACCCGAGTCGAGGAGTGGGCCAGGCCGGGGACGCAGCAGGGTGAGCCCGTGCGGAAGCAGTCCAGAGTGCAGCGGTGGGCTTGGATGACTTGCTCACGGAGGCGGGTCCAGGGCACAGCAGTGGACCTTGAGCCCGGAGGTGCGTCTACGGCACAGGGGTGGGCTCAGAGCCCGGAGCGGGTCCAGGGCGCAGAAGTGGATCCACGGCACAGCGGTGGGCCTTGAGCCCGGAGGCGGGTCCAAGGCACAGAACAGAAGCGAGGCCAAGGCACAGGAGCGAGTCCAGGACGCAGCAGTGGGTCCAGAACCGGGAAGTGGTCCAGACCCGGTTATAGGCCTGGAGCCTGCACGTAGGTCCTGGACGCGGAAGTGGGGCGTCTGGAGGGCGCTGCTCCCGCGACCCGCTCCCCGGCGGGGTCGACTCACAACCCATGGCCGCGCCGACCCAGGCAACGGTGGAGCGCAGCGGAGCCGCACCCCCTCCGCCACCGGTGGAGCGCAGCGGAGCCGGAACCACCCCGGGCGCCGCGCAGCGGCAACCTCCTCCGCCCCTTCCGCCCCGACGGAGCGCAGCGGAGGAGAAACCACTCCATCACGCCCACCACGACTCACCTTCATCACGCCCGGGGGCTCTGCCGCATTTCGCAGGGCCAGGCGCGTCGATGGGTCCGCGTCACCTTCGACGTTCCTGCCGCACTTCGTGGTGCAAGGCCCGTCCGTGGGCCCGCGTCATCCTCAACGGTCCTGCCGCATTTCGCAGGGCCAGGCCCGGCGATGGGTCCGCATCGCCTTCGACGTTCCTGCCGCACTTCGTGGTGCAAGGCCCGTCCGTGGGCCCGCGTCGCCCTCAGCGGTCCTGCCGCATTTCGCAGGGCCAGGCTCGTCGATGGGCCCGCGTCCCACGCCGTCCGGAGCGAGATCGCCACGGCATTCCGCTGTCCCGGCCCGCCAGACCCGGGCTGATTGCCAACCGATGGTCGGCCGCAGCCGGGTTGGGGGGCCGGATCGGGCAACGGGGATGTGGCCCGGCCAGGTCTGGGCGGCCCGGGGCTTGGCTGTGCCGCGCTGCCCTCGGTCGGGTGCCCTTTGACTGGGCCGCCTCTCGGCTGGGCCGGCTTCGGCCGGGCTGCACTTCGGCCGGCCTTTCCGCCCCCTTGGCTGGGCTTTCTCTAGGCCGGCCCGGCCCCCTCGGCTGGCCCCCTCGGCCGGGCTGCCCCTTGGCCGGCCCGTCTGACCCGGCCCGACGCCCAACGGATGGTCGGCCGCAGCAGCCGGGTTGGGGCAGGTGGGGGATGCGGCTCGACTGGGTCGGGGTGGCCCGGGGCTCGGCTGTGCCGCGCTGCCTTCGGTCGGGTGCCCTTTGACTGGGCCGCCTCTCGGCTGGGCCGGCTTCGGCCGGCTGCACCTCGGCCGGCCCTTCCGCCCCTTGGCCGGGCTTCCTCTCGGCCAGCCTGCACCCTCGGCTGGGCTGTCCCTTGATCGGCCCGCCTGGCCCAGCCCGACGCCCAACCGATAGTCGGCCGCAGCCGCCGGGTCGGGGCCGGGTTGGGGCAGACGGGGGATGTGGCTCGGCCAGGTCGGGGCGGGCCGGGGGTTCGGCGGTGCCGCGCTGCCACTCGGCCGACCCGCCTTTCGGCCGGGCTGCTCCTTGACCGGGGGTTGCCCTCGGCCGGGCTGCCTTCGGCTGGGCTGCCTTTTGGCCGATCCGCTCCTTGGTCGGGCTGCCTTTGGGTCGGGCTGGCCCTCGGCCGGGCTGCCTTTTGGCCTACCCGCTCCATGGCCGGGCTGCCTTTGGGCCGGGCAGGCCCTCGGCCGGCCTCCCCTTTGGGTGACCCGCTCCTTGGCCGGTCCGCCCCCTCGGCTGGGCCGCTCCTTGGCCGGTCCGCCCCCTCGGCTGGGCCGCTTCTTGCCCGGCCCGCCCCCTTGGCCGGGCAGCCCACCCCCTTGCTCGGCTCACCCCTCCGCCCGCAGCCGCCCCGCCGCCTGCCGTCGGCAGCCCCCGCCCCGCTCCCTCACCGCACGCGCTTCACCAGTAGCGCCAGCAAAGCGCCGAGCAGTGAGATCGCGGCGGCGAAGGCGAAGAGGCCCTTGTAGCCGAAGTCCAGGTCGTCGACCAGGAAGGGGGCCAGGAACGGGGCGGCGATTTGGGGGCCGGCGTTGGCTATGTTGATCAGGCCCATGTCCTTGCCGACGTCCTGGGGGCGGGGGAGGACCTGGGTGATCAGGGCCATGTCGACGGCCATGTACATGCCGAAGAAGAGGCCGTTGGCGACCTGGAAGGCGATCATGCCGTCCTCGGTGGCCCAGATCATCGGGATGGCCAGGGACAGGGCCGCGCCGGCGCCCGAGGCGACCACGAACGGCTTGACGCGGCCGACCCGGTCCACGATCGGGCCGATCACGATCGCGGCGGCGATGGTCACCACGGAGTTGATCACCGTCAGGGTGCCCAGCTTGGCCAACACCTCGCCCGGCGGGATCTTGACGTACATCAGCAGGATGAAGTAGTTGAACTGCAGCACCACCATGTAGCCGAGCATCACGCCGAGGCGCGAGACCAGGGCGATGAAGAAGTCCGCGTGGTCGCGCGGCGACACCCAGAAGCCCTTGACGAAGCCGATGAACTCGAACTTCTCGCGCGGCAGGCCCTTGGTGGACCGGTCCGGGCTGACGATCACGAAGATCACCGCGGCGGCCACCAGGATCGCGGCAATCAGGTAGAAGCCCTTGGCGCCGCCGTCGGCCGGATCGGCGAACTTCCCGTCGAACCCGCCGATCTGGGCATCGATCCCGATCATGTTCAGGTCGACGCCGGCGAGGAGCAGCGAGACCACGATTGTGCCGACCGGGATGCCCAGGCCGATCATCGCGGAGAACATGCCGTACTTGCTCGCGGGCACCCGGTCGGGCATGACCGCGGTCAGCGCCGCCTGGTACCCGTTCATGATGAACTGGATGATGCCCCAGGTCAGGCCCACGACCGCGATCGAGTCGGCGTTGGCCTGGAAGCACAGGGCGATCGCGCCGACGATCGCGCAGAACAGGATGAACGGCGACCGGCGGCCGAAGCGCGACCGGGTGATGTCGGACAGCTTGCCGAACAGCGGGTTGCCGACCGTGGCGAACAGCGCGCCCCAGAAGATCGGCCACTTGAGCGCTTCCTGGTCGGGAACGCCCTTGATGTGGATCACCTGCGCCGGGAGCAGGTAGATCCCCACACCCAGCCACAACATGTAGAGCGCGACGTTGGCCAGGGGCAACGTGGCGTAGAGCGGTGCGACCTTGTATCCGGTGTTCTCCGGATCCGCGGCGGACACCGGTGCCGGCGACGAGGAGCCGGGCTCCTCTGTGGTGGTCGAACTCATGTGGACCGTCCGATGGAGGGGACTCGAACCTCCCTGCACGGAGGTCCCGAATCGTTTGACGTGGTGTTGGGATCGGAGCCTAGGTGACACGAATAAGCAGGGGAATGGGTCCACAACGTGAAATCAGCCCGACTAGATAACGATTTGATCGTTCAAAAGGTGAACGAAGTGCGCTGTGCAGCGAATCGTCACTGCGAGTGATCTTGTAACGACCGACACGTGTCAGTAGCGCATTCGAGCGATTACGGCCAAGGTTGTGCCGGCTAACCAAGCGGTAACGGATCGCGCGTCCCCGTGATCCGGTGGTCATCGGTTGCGCGCGGGCCGGCCCCGCGCGCGGGTGCGGTAGGGGGTGTCGTCGAGATGACGAGCACGAAGTCGGTCACTTGCCGCCCGGGGGGTCGCGGATGAGCGTGCCGGAGGCGGGGGCCAAACCCCCCACCAGTTCGGACGTCGCCCGACTCGCCGGCGTGTCCAGGTCCACCGTGAGCTACGTGCTCAACTCGCCGCCCGGGGTCCGGGTCAGCGCGCAGACCCGCGAGCGGGTGATGCTCGCCGTGCGCGAACTGGGCTACGCGCCCAGCGCGCCTGCCCGGTCGCTGCGCTCGGGCAACAGCGACGTGGTGCTCTTCCCGCTGCCGCTGCAACCCATGGGGCAACTCCTCGAGGCGTTCATCGACGAACTCACCGAGGCGCTGAACCGGCACGAATTGAGCCTGCTCATCCACGCCGACCGCACCTCGCGCGGCGCGGACGCGGCCCGCCAGTGGGCCGCGCTGCGCCCGCTCGCGGTGATGGCGGAATCGAATCGGCTCACCGGCGGCGCGGTCGACGTGCTCAAGCGGGCGGGGGTGCGGGCGATCTTCGCGTGGGGGCGCGAGGAACACCCGGACGTGCCCACCGCGATCTTCGACAACCGCGACACCGGCCGCGTCGCGGTCCGCCACCTCATCGACCGCGGCCACCGCCGACTGGCCTGCCTGGTCCCGTCCGGACCGTTGGCCTTCCTCGGCGAGGAGCGCTGGGCGGGCGCCCAGGCCGCCGCCGAGGACGCGGGCGTGTCGCTGCGCCGGGTGGACGTGGGCTACGTGCGCGATGACGTATTGGCGATCGTGCGCCAGTGGCAGCGCGAGAGCGAGCCGCCCACCGCGGTCTTCGCCGGCAACGACGACTTCGCCCTGATGATCATCTCGGCGCTGCGCGAGTGCGGCTGGTCGGTGCCCGAGGACATGGCCGTGGTCGGCGCCGACGACCTGCCGTTCTGCGACCTGGTCTGGCCCCGGCTGACCAGCGTCTCGATGCACACCCGGACGATGGGCTCCGGCGCCTCGGACGCGATCACCACGCTGATCCGGGGCCGCGACTACCGGCCCGGCGGGCGCATGGTCGTGCACCCGCGCGTGGTGGTCCGCGAATCCGGCTGAGGCCGCCGAGCGTACAAAAGGTGAAGGGTCCCGGAGCCGATCGGCTCCGGGACCCTTCGAGGTTCCCGCAAGGTTTCCCGCCCGGCGAAGTCGCGCTCCGCCGTTACATCGTCACGCGTTGCTCTGGTGCTCCACGGCCCGACGCGCCTCCGGGTTGAGCACGCCCCATCCGATCAGTTGCTCGGTCAGCACGCTCGGCGACTGGTCGTAGATCACGGCCAGGGTGCGCAGGTCGTCCTGGCGGATCGACAGCACCTTGCCGTTGTAGTCGCCGCGCTGGCTCTGGATGGTGGCCGCGTAGCGCTGGAGCGGGCCGGCCTGGTCCGACGGGACCGTCTGCAGCCGCTCCAGGTCGAGCACCAGGCGCGGCGGCGGCTCGGCGGCGCCGTTCGGAGTGCCGCCGGGCAGCAGCTCCTGCACGGGGACGCCGTAGAAGTCGGCGAGCTCGGCCAGGCGCTGCACGGTTACCGCACGGTCGCCGCGTTCGTACGAACCGACGACGACGGCCTTCCAGCGGCCCTGGGACTTCTCCTCGACGCCGTGCAGGGACAGGCCCTGCTGGGTCCGGATCGCGCGGAGCTTCGCCCCGAGCTGCTTGGCGTAGTCGCTGGACATCTCGCTCCCAAAACAGGTGACTGACCGTGAAGGTCCACCGGTGGTTGGCCGAACCGATGGGGTGGCTACCTCCGGGCCGGCTTTCTGTACCTCGAACTCTCCCCGAAGCTGCGAGGTTCGGCACGTCGCGACTGTCGCGTTTGGCCCGGTGGTGACTCATTGTGAGGTTACGCAGAGTAATTTGCGTCCGTCAAGCCGAACGGCCTACAAAGCCGGATTCATGCAGGTGAGAGGCACCTTTACGCGAGCTTCCACGGCATATGCCCCGGCTCGATCCGCCGGTCCGGGCCGCCGAAAGACTGATGATGTTGGCTGATACTGTGAGGGACGTACCCCGGCGTCCTTTAAAGCCCGTCCTGTGAGACGGGGAAGGAGGTCTGTTTTTCATGACAGCACCCCGAAACACCCCTGGCGGCACGTCGGCCGCCCGTCCGAAGGACCTCGACCCGGCCACCGCCCGTACGGTCCTGGATCCCTCCGACATCAACCGGGCACTGACCCGCATCGCCCACGAGATCGTCGAACGCGCCAAGGGCGCCGACGACGTGGTGCTCCTGGGCATCCCGACCCGCGGCGTGGCCCTGGCCCGCCGGCTCGGCGAACGACTCGCCTCCATCGAGGACGGCACCAAGGTCCCCGTCGGCGCACTCGACATCACCATGTACCGCGACGACCTGCGCCTGGGCCCGGCCCGCGCGCTGGAGCGCACCGAGATCCCCGCCGAGGGCATCGACGGCAAGCTCGTGGTCCTGGTCGACGACGTGCTCTACTCCGGCCGCACCATCCGCGCCGCGCTCGACGCGCTCAATGACATCGGCCGCCCGCGCGCGGTGCAACTGGCCGTCCTGGTCGACCGCGGCCACCGCGAACTCCCGATCCGCGCCGACTACGTGGGCAAGAACCTGCCCACCTCACAGCGCGAGACCGTCAAGGTCCACCTCGCCGAGTACGACGGCCGCGACGCGGTCCTGCTCGGCACCCGCGCGGCCGACCCCGCCGCCCACACCGACGCGGAGAAGTAGCCAGTGAAGCGCCACCTGATCTCGGCCGCGGACCTCACCCGCGACGACGCCATCCTGATCCTCGACACCGCCGAAGAACTCGCGCACATCGCCGAGCGGCCGATCAAGAAACTGCCGACGCTGCGCGGCCGCACCGTGGTCAACCTGTTCTTCGAGGACTCCACCCGCACCCGGATCTCCTTCGAGGCCGCCGCCAAGCGCCTGTCCGCCGACGTGATCAACTTCTCCGCCAAGGGCTCCTCGGTCTCCAAGGGCGAATCGCTCAAGGACACCGCGCTGACCCTTCAGGCGATGGGCGCCGACGCCGTCGTCATCCGCCACCACGCCTCGGGCGCGCCGCACCGCCTGGCCGGCTCCGGCTGGCTGCGCGGCTCGGTGGTCAACGCCGGCGACGGCACCCACGAGCACCCCACCCAGGCCCTGCTCGACGCGTTCACCATGCGCCGCAGGCTGGCCGGCGGCCGGGGCGACCTCGAAGGCCGCCGGATCACCCTCGTGGGCGACGTCCTGCACAGCCGCGTGGCCCGCTCCAACGTGCTCCTGCTGGCCACCCTCGGCGCCGAGGTCACCCTCGTCGCGCCGCCCACGCTGCTCCCGATCGGCGTGGAGACCTGGCCCTGCACGGTGTCCTACGACCTGGACGCGCCGCTGCCCAAGTCCGACGCGGTGATGATGCTGCGCGTGCAGCGCGAGCGCATGAACGCCGCGTTCTTCCCCACCGAGCGCGAGTACTCCCGCCGCTACGGCCTGGACCTGCGTCGCATGGCGATGCTCCCCGAGCACGCCATCGTGATGCACCCCGGCCCGATGAACCGCGGCATGGAGATCGCCGCCGAGGTCGCCGACTCGACCCGCTCGACCATCGTCGAGCAGGTCACCAACGGCGTCAGCGTGCGCATGGCGGTCCTGTACCTGCTCCTGGGCGGCAACGAACCCGCCCAGAGCACCCCCAGCAGCGTCACCGCAAGCACCCCCAGCACCCCCGGCGCCGCGAGCGCGTCGAACGGCGGCACCGGCACCGAGGAGATCGCCCAGTGAGCACCTACCTGATCAAGGACGCCAAGGTCCTCGGCGGCGACGCGCAGGACGTGCTCATCCGCGACGGCCTGATCGCCGGGATCGGCGCCGGCCTCACCGCCGAGGGCGCCACCGTCGTCGAAGCCGCCGGGCAGATCCTCCTGCCGGGCCTGGTCGACCTGCACACCCACCTGCGCGAGCCCGGCCGCGAGGACGCCGAGACGGTGGCCACCGGCGCGAACGCCGCGGCCTTGGGCGGCTTCACCGCGGTGCACGCGATGGCCAACACCGACCCCGTCGCGGACACCGCCGGCACCGTCGAGCAGGTGTGGCGGCTCGGCCAGGAGAGCGGCCGGTGCGACGTGCACCCGGTCGGCGCGGTCACCGTCGGCCTCGAAGGCAAGCGCCTGGCCGAACTCGGCGCGATGGCCGACTCCGCCGCCCGCGTGCGGGTGTTCTCCGACGACGGCAAGTGCGTCGACGACGCGGTCATCATGCGCCGCGCCCTGGAGTACGTGAAGGCGTTCGACGGCGTGGTCGCCCAGCACGCGCAGGAGCCCCGGCTGACCGAGGGCGCCCAGATGAACGAGGGCACCGTCTCCGGCGAACTGGGCCTGCGCGGCTGGCCCGCCGTCGCCGAGGAATCGATCATCGCCCGCGACGTGCTGCTCACCGCGCACGTCGGCTCGCGCCTGCACGTGTGCCACGTCTCCACCGCCGGCTCCGTGGAGATCCTGCGCTGGGCCAAGTCCAAGGGCTGGAACGTCACCGCCGAGGTCACCCCCCACCACCTGCTGCTCACCGACGAACTCGTGCGCAGCTACGACCCGGTCTACAAGGTCAACCCGCCGCTGCGCACCGCCGCCGACGTCACCGCGCTGCGCGAGGCCCTCGCCGACGGCACGATCGACGCGGTCGCCACCGACCACGCCCCGCATCCCAGCGAGGACAAGGACTGCGAGTGGGCGGTCGCCGCGATGGGCATGCTCGGCCTGGAGACGGCGCTGTCGATCGTGCAGGAGACCATGGTCGACACCGGCCTGCTCGACTGGGCGGGCGTGGCCGACCGCATGTCCACCCGCCCCGCCGACATCGGCCGGCTCGACGGGCACGGCCGCCCGATCGCCGTCGGCGAGCCCGCCAACCTGGTGCTGGTCGACCCGGGCGCACGGCGTACGGTCGAACCGTCCGAACTCGCCTCGCGCAGCCGTAACACCCCCTACGCCGGTCTGGTCCTGCCCGGCAAGGTGGTCGCCACATTCCTGCGCGGCGTACCCACGGTGATCGACGGGAAGCTCGCGTGACCTCAGGCAACGCCCACCACGACCTGCTGCTGCTCGCCGCCGACCGCAAGTCGGCGGAGGTGACGGACTGGGGCGGTCGCATCCTCTGGATCGGCATCTGCCTCGTCTTCGTCCTCGGCATCTACCTGCTGATGTGGCGCGCCTGGAAGAAGCGCGGTCAACGCCAGGCCGCACTGCCCGAACTGCACACCGTGCCCGAGTCCGGCGCCGCGCCGCTGCTGCCGCCCCTGGTCGGCCGCTACTTCGGCAGCACCACGGCCGGCGACTGGCTGGACCGGGTGGTCGCGCACGGCCTGGGCACCCGCAGCCCGGTCGAGCTGACCCTGCGCGCCGACGGCCTGGTGGTCGAGCGACCCGCCGCGACCGACTTCTTCGTTCCCGCCGCCGCGCTCACCGGTGTGCGGCACGAGAAGGGCATCGCCGGGAAGGTGCTGCCCGAGGGCGGCCTGCTGGTGATCACCTGGACGCTCGGCGACACCACGCTCGACTCGGGCTTTCGCGGCGACCACCCCGACGACCACGACGCGTGGATCGAGACCATCACCCGGCTGATCGCCGGGGATCCGCCGGCGACCGCCGGCGCGGCTGTAATGAACCACCAGGAAGGATCGGTCACGTGACCGCAATGACCGGACGGGCCACGACGCCTGCGGTGCTCGTCCTCGAGGACGGACGCACATTTCGCGGCAGCGCCTACGGCGCGGTGGGGGAGACGTTCGGCGAGGCGGTGTTCTCCACCGGCATGTCGGGCTACCAGGAGACCCTGACCGACCCCTCGTACCACCGCCAGGTCGTGGTGATGACCGCCCCGCACGTGGGCAACACCGGCGTCAACGACGAGGACCCCGAGTCGTCGCGCATCTGGGTCTCCGGCTACGTCGTCCGCGACCCCGCCCGGGTGCCCTCCAACCACCGCTCGCGCCGCTCGCTCGACGACGAACTGACGCGCTACGGCGTGGTCGGCATCAGCGGCGTCGACACCCGCGCGCTGACCCGGCACCTGCGCGAGCGCGGCGCGATGCGGGTCGGCATCTTCTCCGGCGACGCCGCGCACGCCGACGAGGCCGCGCTGCTCGAGCGGGTGCGCACCAGCCCCGAGATGGCCGGCGCCGACCTCGCCGAACAGGTCAGCACCGACGCCGCCTACGTGGTCCCCGCGATCGGCGCCAAGCGCTTCACCGTCGCCGCGCTCGACCTGGGCATCAAGGGCATGACCCCGCACCGGATGGCCGAGCGCGGCATCGAGGTGCACGTGCTGCCCGCGACCGCGACCCTGGAGGACGTCAACGCCGTCGCCCCCGACGGGGTGTTCTTCTCCAACGGCCCCGGCGACCCGGCCACCGCGACCCACCAGATCGAGCTGCTGCGCGCGGTCCTGGACCAGGGCACCCCGTTCTTCGGGATCTGCTTCGGCAACCAGCTGCTCGGGCGCGCGCTCGGCTTCGGCACCTACAAGCTCAAGTACGGCCACCGCGGCATCAACCAGCCCGTGCAGGACCGCACGACCGGCAAGGTCGAGGTGACCGCGCACAACCACGGCTTCGCCGTGGACGCGCCGCTGGACACCGTCTCGGACACCCCGTACGGGCGCGCCGAGGTCAGCCACGTGTGCCTCAACGACGACGTGGTCGAGGGCCTGCGGCTGCTCGACCGGCCCGCGTTCAGCGTGCAGTACCACCCGGAGGCCGCGGCCGGACCGCACGACTCCGCCTACCTCTTCGACCGTTTCGTCACGCTGATGGAGACCAAGAGTGCCTAAGCGCAACGACCTGAAGTCCGTCCTGGTCGTCGGCTCGGGCCCGATCGTCATCGGCCAGGCCGCCGAGTTCGACTACTCCGGCACCCAGGCGTGCCGCATCCTCAAGGCCGAGGGCCTGCGGGTGATCCTCGTCAACTCCAACCCGGCCACGATCATGACCGACCCGGAGATCGCCGACGCGACCTACGTCGAGCCGATCACCCCCGAGTTCGTCGAGAAGATCATCGCCAAGGAGCGCCCCGACGCGCTGCTGCCCACCCTCGGCGGGCAGACCGCGCTCAACATCGCGGTCTCGCTCAGCGAGAACGGCGTGCTGGAGAAGTACAACGTCGAACTGATCGGCGCCAACCTCGACTCGATCCAAAAGGGCGAGGACCGCGACCTGTTCAAGGGCGTGGTCGAGCGCGTGCGGGAGAAGATCGGACACGGCGAGTCGGCCCGTTCGGTGATCTGCCACTCGATGGAGGACGTACTCGCGGGCGTGGACACCCTCGGCGGCTACCCCGTCGTGGTGCGCCCCTCCTTCACCATGGGCGGCGCCGGCTCCGGCTTCGCGCACGACGAGGACGACCTGCGCCGGATCGCCGGCCAGGGCCTGACCCTGTCGCCGACCACCGAGGTGCTCCTGGAGGAGTCCATCCTCGGCTGGAAGGAGTACGAGCTGGAGCTGATGCGCGACAAGCACGACAACGTCGTGGTCGTCTGCTCCATCGAGAACTTCGACCCGATGGGCGTGCACACCGGCGACTCGATCACCGTGGCGCCGGCGATGACGCTGACCGACCGCGAGTACCAGAACCTGCGCGACATCGGCATCGCGGTCATCCGCGAGGTCGGCGTGGACACCGGCGGCTGCAACATCCAGTTCGCGGTCAACCCGGACGACGGCCGGGTGATCGTGATCGAGATGAATCCGCGCGTCTCCCGCTCCTCGGCGCTGGCCTCCAAGGCGACCGGCTTTCCGATCGCCAAGATCGCCGCACGCCTCGCCATCGGCTACACGCTCGACGAGATCCCCAACGACATCACCAAGGAGACCCCGGCCAGCTTCGAGCCCACGCTCGACTACGTCGTGGTCAAGGTCCCGCGCTTCGCCTTCGAGAAGTTCCCGGCCGCCGACGACCGCCTGACCACGACCATGAAGTCGGTCGGCGAGGCGATGGCGATCGGCCGCAACTTCACCGAGGCGCTGAACAAGGCGCTGCGCTCGCTGGAGAAGAAGGGCTCGCAGTTCGACTTCGTCTCCGAGGTCGGCGCCAAGGACGAGTTGCTCGTCGCCGCCGAGAAGCCCACCGACGGCCGGATCAACGTGGTCATGGACGCCATCCGGGCCGGTGCCACGCCCGAGGAGCTGTTCGAGGCGACCGGGATCGACCCGTGGTTCCTGGACCAGATGTACCTGATCCACGAGATCGCCGGCGAGGTCCGCGACGCGGCCGAACTCACCCCCGAGGTGTTGCGCCTGGCCAAGCGGCACGGCCTGTCCGACGGGCAGATCGCGGCGATCCGCGGGATGCGCGAGGAGGTCGTGCGCGAGGTGCGCCAGGCGCTCGGTGTGCGGCCGGTGTACAAGACCGTGGACACCTGCGCCGCCGAGTTCGCCGCGCGCACCCCGTACCACTACTCGTCCTACGACGAGGAGACGGAGGTCGCGCCGCGCACCAAGCCGGCCGTGATCATCCTCGGCTCCGGGCCCAACCGCATCGGGCAGGGCATCGAGTTCGACTACTCGTGCGTGCACGCCGCCTTCGCGCTGCACGACGCGGGCTACGAGACCGTGATGGTCAACTGCAACCCGGAGACCGTCTCCACCGACTACGACACCTCCGACCGGCTCTACTTCGAGCCGCTCACCCTGGAGGACGTGCTGGAGATCGTGTACGCCGAGACCCAGGCCGGACCGGTCGCGGGTGTGCTCGTCCAGCTCGGCGGGCAGACCCCGCTGGGCCTGGCGCAAAAGCTCAAGGACGCGGGCGTGCCGATCGTGGGCACCTCGCCCGAGGCGATCCACCTCGCCGAGGAGCGCGGCGCGTTCGGCCGGGTGCTGGCCGAGGCCGGACTGCTCGCGCCCAAGCACGGCACCGCGTTCTCCTTCGGCGAGGCCAGCGCCATCGCCGCCGAGATCGGCTACCCGGTGCTGGTGCGCCCCTCCTACGTGCTCGGCGGGCGCGGCATGGAGATCGTCTACGACGAACCCTCCCTGGCGACCTACCTGGAGCAGAACGCCGGCCTGGTCAGCGAGCACCCGGTCCTGGTCGACCGCTTCCTCGACGACGCCATCGAGATCGACGTGGACGCGCTCTACGACGGCGAGGACCTGTACCTCGGCGGCGTGATGGAGCACATCGAGGAGGCCGGCATCCACTCCGGCGACTCGGCGTGCGCGCTGCCGCCGATCACGCTGGGCGCGCACGACATCAAGCGACTGCGCGCGGCCACCCTGGGCATCGCGCACGGCGTCGGGGTCCGCGGCCTGATCAACATCCAGTTCGCGCTCTCCGGCGACATCCTCTACGTCCTGGAGGCCAACCCGCGCGCCTCGCGGACCGTGCCGTTCGTGTCCAAGGCCACCGCCGTGCCGCTGGCCAAGGCCGCCGCGCGCGTCTCGCTCGGCGCCACGATCGCCGAACTGCGGGCCGAGGGCCTGCTCCCGGCCGAGGGCGACGGCGGCACGCTGCCGATGGACGCGCCGATCGCGGTCAAGGAGGCGGTCCTGCCCTGGAACCGCTTCCGCGACACCAAGGGCCGCGGCGTGGACACCGTGCTCAGCCCCGAGATGCGCTCCACCGGCGAGGTGATGGGCATCGACGCGGTGTTCGGCACCGCCTACGCCAAGTCCCAGGCCGGCGCGTACGGTTCGCTGCCGCTCAAGGGGCGCGCGTTCGTGTCCTTCGCCAACCGGGACAAGCGCTCCATGGTCTTCCCCGTCAAGGCCATGCACGACATGGGCTTCGAGATCCTGGCCACCGAGGGCACCGCCGAGGTGCTGCGCCGCAACGGCGTGCCCGCCACCGCGGTGCGCAAGCACAGCGAGGGCCCGGGCCCGGACGGCGAGCGCACCATCGTGCAGCTGATCCACGACGGCGACGTCGAGCTGATCGTCAACACCCCGTTCGGCACGGGCGGTCGCCTCGACGGCTACGAGATCCGCACCGCCGCGGTCACCCGGGGCATCCCCAGCATCACCACGGTGCAGGGCTTCGCCGCGGCGGTCCAGGGCATCCAGTCGCTGATCGCGGGCGACATCGGGGTCCGCTCGCTCCAGGAGCACGCCGACCACATCACGTCCCACCGAAAGGGCTGACGACACCGATGGCACTTCCCCTGCAGGTGCAGGCGGAGATCGTCGGCCGCGAACCCGCGGGCGCGTACCACCGCCTGGTGCTGCGCGCCCCCGGGATCGCCGCCCGCGTCGAACCCGGTCACTTCGTCGCCGTGGCGATCGGCGGCGTGGACTCGGCGATGCTGTTGCGCCGCGCGTTCTCCATCCACCGCGCCGACCCGGCCGCCGAGACCATCGACGTGGTCTTCGCCGAGGCCGGGCGCGGCACCCGCGAGTTGGCCCGGCTTCGGGTGGGCGACAGCGTGAACGTGGTCGCGCCGCTGGGCACGCCGTTCCCGCTGCCGGCCGAGCCGGTCAGCGCGGTGATGGTGGCCGGCGGCTACGGCAGCGCGCCGATGTTCGCGCTCGCAGAGCGGATCGTCGCCGACGGCGGCTCGGTCGCCTTCGTGCTCGGCGCGGCGACGGCGGAGCGGCTGTACGGCGTGGACCAGGCGCAGGCGATCACCGAGGACGTGGTGGTCACCACCGACGACGGCTCGGAGGGTGTGCGCGGCTTCGTCACCGGGCCACTGCCCGAGGTGCTGACCGCGGTGGAGGCCGACGTGGTCTACGCGTGCGGGCCGATGGGCATGCTGCGCGCGGTCACCGAGGTGGCGAGCGCGCACGACGCGCGTGTGTTCACCGCGGTCGAGGAGTCGATGGCGTGCGGCGTCGGGGTATGCATGACGTGCGTGCTCCCGGTGGTCGGCGACGACGGCGTCAGCCGGTTCGTCCGCTCGTGTGTGGACGGCCCGTGCTTCGACGGCACCAAGGTGCGCTGGGACGACGCCGGCACGATTCCGGCGGACATCGAGGGCGCAGCGGCGATGGGAGCGCACTGATGACCGACGGCTACGGCGGTTTCGCCGACAATTTCGCCGACAACGAGGACGCGGGCGACTTCGACGACGCGCCGCCGTCCACGATCATGCTGCCCGGCGGCGGGATCGACCTGGCCACCCGGATCGGCTCCACCCTGCTGCCGAACCCGGTGACCACGGCCTCGGGCTGCGCCGGGTACGGCAAGGAGTTGGCCAAGTTCTTCGAGCCGGCCGCGATCGGCGCGGTGGTCACCAAGACGATCATGCCGTACCCGCGTTCGGGTCGGGCCACCCCGCGGATGGCCGAGACGCCGTCCGGGATGCTCAACTCGATCGGCCTCCAGGGCCCCGGGATCGACGCCTTCGTCGAGCGCGACCTGCCCTGGTTGGCGGCGCGCGGCGGGCGCACGATCGTGTCCATCGCGGGTGGGCACGTGGACGACTTCGTGGCGCTGGCCGAGCGGCTCAAGGGCGCGCCCGGCGTGGTCGGCATCGAGGCCAACATCTCGTGTCCGAACGTGGCCAACCGCGGCCAGGTGTTCGCCTGCAACCCGGCCACGTCCTACGACGTGATCCGGGCGGTCCGCGACGTGGCGGACCCGCAGGTGCCGGTGCTGGCCAAGCTCTCGCCGGACGTGACGTCGATCGTGGACATCGCCCGGGCGTGCGTCGAGGCGGGCGCC
Source organism: Embleya sp. NPDC020630 (assembly GCF_044334985.1). Lineage (NCBI taxonomy): Bacteria > Bacillati > Actinomycetota > Actinomycetes > Kitasatosporales > Streptomycetaceae > Embleya > Embleya sp. NPDC020630. The sequence goes on along the minus strand of NZ_JBIRUB010000004.1, from coordinate 514,486 downwards.
GACGGCCTGTCGATGATCAACACGCTGCTCGGCATGGCGATCGACCCGGACACGATGAAGCCGGTGCTCGCGGGCATCACCGGCGGGCTCTCCGGCCCGGCGGTGCGGCCGGTCGCGGTGCGCTGCGTCTACCAGGTGCACGCGGCGATGCTGGACGGGCAGATGGCGCAGGTGCCGATCGTGGGCATGGGCGGCATCCGGACCGGTCTGGACGCGCTGGAGTTCATCCTGGCCGGTGCGGCGGCCGTGTCGGTGGGCACGGTGATCTTCAACGATCCGTCCTCGCCGGTGCGGATCCTGGACGAGTTGCGGGCGGCGTTGATCGCCCGCGGTTTCGGATCGCTGGAGGCGGCGATCGGGTACGCGCACCGCTGAGCGCGAGACGTGGGTGGGGGCGATGCCGGTACGGACGGGGTTCGTGCCGGCATCGCCGTGTCCGGCCCCGGGCGTGGTCCGTGTCCGGATCTGTGGGCGGACGAATTTTCGATGTCGAGGAGAGTGGGATTCCGATGAGCAACCTCGCACCCGTGGCGGTGGCCCTGGACGCCCCGGACCTGGACCGCGCGCTCGCGTGGGCCAAGGCCGCGGGCCCGTACGTGAGCACGGTCAAGGTCGGCCTGGAGGTCTTCCTGCGCGACGGCGCGGACGCGGTGGCGGGCGCCCGGGAGGCGAGCGGCGGCCGGGACGTGTTCCTGGACCTGAAGCTGCACGACATCCCGAACACGGTGGCCGGCGCGGTGCGTTCGGTGGCCCGGCTGGCGCCGACGTACCTGACGGTGCACGCGAGCGGCGGGACGGCGATGATCCGGGCCGCGGCGGATGCGGCGCCCGAGGTGAACATCGTCGCGGTGACCGTGCTGACCTCGATGGCCGAGGCCGACCTGGCCGCGGTCGGGCTGGCCGGTCCCTCGATCGAGGCGGCCCGGCGGCTGGCCGGGCTCGCGGTCGCGGCGGGCGCCCGGGCGATCGTGTGCTCGCCGCGCGAGGTGGCGGCGGTGCGGGCCGAGGTGGGGGCGGGCATCGTGCTGATCACGCCGGGCGTACGACCGGCCGGGGCGGCGCGCGGCGACCAGAGTCGGGTAGCCACGCCGGAGCAGGCGTTGGCGGACGGTGCGGACCTGCTGGTGATCGGCCGGCCGATCACCGGTGCGGCGGACGTCGCCGAGGCGGCGCGCACGATCGCGGCGGGCCTGGCGGCGCGGTAGCGGCGGGGCGGGGCGGGGCGGGGCGGCGGGGGCCACGGCGCCCCGCCCCGTTCATCCCGCTTGTCCGCACTCGTCGCCCCCTACCGGCACCCGGTGGACGGAGCGCGAACGTGGGATGGCCCACGGATGCCACTGGGACGGCCGTGCAGAGCCCGCCCACCCCTCCGGGCCCCAGGGCACCGAACCCGGCCACCGGGCCCCCGAGGGCCGCCCCGGACGCCTGCGCGGCCGAGCACGCCCGCGCTGCCGCGCACCGCTGCCTGCCGTCCGCGTCGACGCCCGCAGTCCGTGCCGACCGGCTCTCTCCGCGCCGACCCGCTCCATCCGCGCCGCTCCTGTTCGCGCCGATCCGTCCGCGCGAGCCCGCGTCGACGCCCGCCGCCTGCGGCGGCCGTGCCGACCGGCTCCTTCTCCCTTCGCGCCGCCCCGCTCCCACTCCCGACCCCCGTCCGTGCGGTCCGGCTCCCGCCGCGCCCGCCGCGTCGGCCGGCTCGGGTCGCGTCGGTCCGCTTCCTTTGCGCCGACCGGCTTCGTGCGCGTCGACCCGCTTGCTCCGCCGACCGGCCGGATGGCTCGTCGGTTGCAGGGGGTCGATCGTGGTGCCGTCGCGCAAGGGTGGTGGGAGGGGGTGCGGGGGTGTGGATGTGCCTCCCGGGGGCCCGGATTCGTTCGACGCTCCGTCAGGTTTGGGTTTTGGTGCAGGTAGCCGGGCTTTTCCCATCGATTCGGGCGACGCAGACCGATTCGCCGACTAGGCTCCCTCGTGAGCCGGCCCGGTGGAGTGTCGCGCGTTGCCGCGGACGCTCTGACCAGCTAGGTTCCACTGTTTGTTGGTGGCCGTCCGAGCCGGGCGGCCTTGAGGATCGCAACGAAGTCCGAGGTGACACGGCGTGGCTCTCCCACCCCTGACCCCCGAAGAACGCGCGGATGCGCTCGCCAAAGCCGCTGCGGCTCGGCGGGAGCGCGCCGAGGTGAAGAACCGGCTCAAGAACTCCGGTGCTTCGCTCAGCGACGTCATCAAGGAGGGCAAGGACAATCCGGTAGTGGGCAAGATGAAGGTCTCCGCCCTCCTGGAATCCCTCCCCGGCGTCGGCAAGGTGCGCGCCAAGCAGCTCATGGAGAAGCTGAACATTTCCGAGACCCGGCGCGTCCGCGGTCTCGGCACGAACCAGATCGCAGCACTCGAACGGGAATTCGGTGGCTCCGCGTCCTGACGCGGGCGCCGGCATCGATCCCCGTACCGTGCACGGCACCCGTCGACTCATCGTGCTCTCCGGCCCCTCCGGGGTCGGCAAGAGCACGGTGGTCGCCGACCTGCGCCGCCGTCACCCCGAGGTTTGGCTGTCTGTGTCCGCGACCACACGTAGACCCCGTCCAGGGGAAACCGACGGTGTGGAGTACCACTTCACCGACGGCGATCAGTTCGACAAACTGATCGCCTCGGATGAATTGCTCGAATGGGCCGAATTCGCCGGGAACCGTTATGGAACCCCGCGACAGCCCGTGCTCGAACGGCTTGACGCCGATGTTCCGACCCTGCTGGAAATCGACCTGCAGGGCGCCCGGCAGGTGCGGCAGGCGATGCCCGAGGCACGCCTGGTGTTCCTCGCCCCGCCCTCGTGGGACGAACTGGTCCGCCGTCTGGTGGGCCGGGGGACCGAATCCCCCGAGGTCATCGAGCGGCGCCTGGCCGCCGCGAAGGTCGAGCTGGCCGCGGAATCCGAATTCGACATGACGCTGGTCAACACGTCCGTCGAAGACGTCGTACGCGAACTGCTAGCCTTGATGAACGTATCTTGATCGTTCGGGCTGCCCGGCAGTAGTCGCCAGACGGCACCAGGCAGCCCGACTTTCACCCACAGCTTTCACAGCTTTTCGAAGGGCCCCTGCCTTGTCAGCTTCTTCCACCGCACCCGAGGGCATCATCAACCCGCCCATCGACGAGCTTCTGGAGGCGACCGACTCCAAGTACAGCCTCGTCATCTACGCGGCGAAGCGTGCTCGGCAGATCAACGCCTACTACTCGCAGCTCGGCGAGGGCCTGCTCGAATACGTGGGTCCGCTCGTCGACACGCACGTGCACGAGAAGCCGCTGTCGATCGCGCTTCGCGAGATCAACTCGGGCATGCTGACCGCCGAGCCCATCGAGGGCTGAGCGCGTCACGCGACGCATCGCCGAGGGTTCGACGGGAAACTGTCGGGCCCTCGGTGTATTTCGGCCCGCACACGTGGGTGAGCCGGAGGGTGGGGGAGCAGGGTGGACCGGATCGAGGGCGACACGCCGACGCCGCAACCGAACCCGCGCCGCCTGGCGGTGGACACCCTGCTGGACGCGCCGTTGGCCCGTGCCGGCGATCGGGCCCGGGAGTTGCGCGAGGCCGGCTTCGACGGAGTCTTCACCTTCGAGGGCCCCAACGACGTCTTCCTGCCGCTGGTACCCGCCGCCGCGGCGGGCGTGGACATCATGACCAACATCGCGGTGGCCTTCCCGCGCAGCCCGACCCACCTCGCGCACACCGCGTACGACCTGCACCTGGCCTCGCACGGCCGCTTCCGGCTCGGCCTGGGCACCCAGATCAAGGCGCACATCGAACGCCGCTACGGTGCCAAGTGGTCGCGCCCGGCGGCCCGGATGGCCGAGACGCTGCGCGCGGTGCGGGCGGTGCTCACCTGCTGGCAGCGGGAGACGCCGCTGGACTTCCACGGCGAGTTCTTCGACCTGACCCTGATGCCGCCGACGCTGCGCCCCGGGCCGAACCCGTACGGGCTGCCGCCGCTGCTCGCGGGCGGGGTGGGTCGGCGCATGATCACCACGGTCGCCGAGCACGCCGACGGGTTGCTCGTGCACCCGCTCAACACCGACCTGTTCGTGCGCGGCCCGCTCACCGACGCGGTGAACGACGGCCTGGTCTTGTCGCAGCGCACCCGCGAGCGGTTCTCGGTGATGCTCGACGTGATCGTCGCCGCCGGGCGCACCGAGGAGGAGATGCGCGCCGCGATCAAGGGCGCGCGGGCGATGGTCGCGTTCTACGCCTCCACGCCCGCCTATCGGCCGGTGCTCGACGTCGAGGGATACGGGGCGCTCCAGGTCGAACTGCACGCGCTGATCCGGGCCGGCCGCTGGTCGGACATCCCGCACGCGGTCGACGACACGCTGCTGAGCCGGGTGGTGGCGATCGGCGAGCCCAAGGACGTCGCGGCCGAACTGGCCTCGCGCGCCTACGGGGTCGCCGATCGACTGGGCTTTTATCTGCCGTACCGGGCGGACCCGGCGTGTGTGGCGGAGGTCCTGGACGAGTTGCGCGCCCGGACCTGAGCCGGACCGGACCCCGGCCTACCTGAGCCGGCCCACCGCGCGGCGCAGCCGCTTGAGGTCGCGGACCCGGCGCTCGTAGCCCGCGCCGACCACGATCAGCAGCAGCCCCGCCGTGCCGAGGATCGCCCAGCGCGGCACTGCGTCGTACACCGGCGCCAGATGCGGCACCAAGTGCACCGGACCGATGATCGCGAGCACTCCCGCGCCCAGGAACAGCGGCGCCCGGAGCCGGAATCGGGCACCGACCAGGAGCGTGCCGATCGCGGCGATCCCGAGCAGGCTCGGCCGGATCGGCTCGCCCTGCCCCACCGCGAGCGGCAACGAGGGCAGCAGCAACATCGCCAGCGGAGCGCCGTAGGCCGCCCACGAGGTGGTGTCCGGATCGGCCCGCCGCCGGCGCAGCCCCTCGACCAGCAGGGCGAGGCCGAGCGGCACGGTGTACGCCTCCGGATGGGGCACGTCGAACAGGGCGAGCCGGACCCAGTAGGCGACGAACAGCAGCGGCACCGCGGCGATCCGGGCCGGCCCACGCAGCGGCCCGGCCGGGGTGGTCAGCGCGGTGAGGCCGGCCCCGGCCAGGACGAGCCAGATCAGCTCGGGGGCCACGGACAGGGTCGCGGTGCCGGCGGCGCACACGGCCGCGGCGGCGGCGATCGGGACGGCCATGCCGAGGCGGGGGAGCCGGGCGCCGGCGAGGTACAGGAGCATCGCCGTGCCGGCCGAGGCCAGGACGGTCGCGCCGTTCGACGCGTCGAGCCGGTACAGCCCGGCCGGCACCGTCGCGGTGAACAGCACGACGGCGGCGGGCGGCCAGACGGGCCGCAGCGCCGGGTGGCCGAACCGCGCGCCGCACAGGGCCGCCGCCGTCGCGACGGCCAACGCGACGGGCGAGGTCGGCGCGCCGGCCGACAGCGCGACCAACAGGGTCGTACCCGCCGCGGCCTCGACGGCGAGCACGATCGGGGACGGGCAGGCAAGGGGGCCGGCGAGCGTGGCGGCGAGCGGGAACAGCAGGGCGGCGGCGAGCACGGCGGCGACTGCCACGGCGGGTCGATCCGCGCCGAAGGCGGCCGTGCCGGCCGCGCTCGCGCCGACCCAGCACAGCGCGGCGACCGCGGCCCAGGCGGTGCGCGGCACCGGCCGGTCGCGGAGCGCGCCGACCAGGCACACCGCCAGGCCCGCGGCGAGCACGACGGCCAACGGGCCCGGGGCGCGGGCCGCGACCAGGCCGCCGATGGTCCAGCCGACGCCGCCGACCAGGGTCAGTGCCCGGGTGGTCCGCGCGGTGGGCCGCAGCGCGACCGCGATCAGCGCGACCAGCGCGCCGAGCACGGCGGGGGCGAGAGCGACCAGCGTGGTCCGGATGCCCGCGTGCCCGGTCGCCATCGCCACGTCGGACAGGGCGAGGGCGAGCGCGGCCCCGGCCGCGAGCGGACGGACGAGCCGGCGCATGGGCACGCGCAGGACGAGGGCGGGATTGGGACCGGAGTCGGAGTCGGAGCCTGGGGCAGGGCGGATGCCGGCGGGTGCGGCTGATGGAGCCGTTTGTGGTTTTTTGTAGAAGTCGACGCCTTTTTGTGCTGGTTCATCCGAGTTGTTCGTTTCGCTCGTCGGCGTGGAATCCGCCGGCGGCGGCGCCGCGTTCGGCTCGCTCGCGCGGCGTCCCGGTGACAGGACGGCGACCAGCGCGAGGCCGGCGGCGCCCACGGCCCAGACCACGATCGACGTCTGCCAGTACGCCGTCGCCCACACGAGGGCGAGCACACCGTGGCCCAGGGCGAGCAGCGGCAACCACGGCCGCACCCGCCCCGCGCAGGCCCACCCGATCGCGACCGCCACGTGCCAGCCGAGCGCCGCCCACAGCGGCAGGTCCAGCGCCGGCGGCACGACCACCGGCAGCGCCCCGACGGCGATCGCGCCGATCACGCGGGTCGTGGTCGCACCGGGCCGGCCGCGCAGGAGGGTCAGCGCGGTGAACCCGGTCAGCGCCGCCAGAGGCAGCAGCGCGAGCGGCGCCGCGCCGAAGCTCCAGCCGGCGGTGCCGGACAGGAGCGCGTCCCGGGCATGCGCGTCGACCGGGTACAGGCTCCAGGGCCGGCCGAGCCAGGTCATCGGACCGAAGAGGGCCACCAGCGGCGCCGCGGCCACCCAGAACGCCGGAACCACGGTGAGCGGCACCAGCACCGCGAGCGGCCCGGCCCGGAACTCGCGCGGCACCGCGAACAGCGGCGCCATCGCGACCAGGACCACCGCGAGCAGCACCACGCCCACCCACGCGACCGGGGTGTCCGACTCGCCCGAGTCGCGCCCCGGCAGCGACGCGAGCAGCAGCACGGCCGCCGCCAGCGCGCCCACCATCGCGCTCCCCGACGCCAGATGCCGCACCACCGGCGCCTCGCGCAGCGTGTACGCGATACCGCCGGCGAGCGCGGCCAGCGCCAGCATCGTGCCCGCCGGTGCCCCGCCGGCGCCCTCGTCCAGCGTCAGCCCGACCGCGGCCAGCCAGTAGCACAGCACCCCGACCTCGGCCACGATCCGCAACCCGCGCGCGGCGTCGGAGTAGGTCCGGCGCAGCAGCGCGACATCGACCGCGGCCTGCGCCCCGAGCCCGATCGCGAGCGGCAGCAGCGACCCGCGCTCCACCCCGAACCAGGCGATCACCAGCGGCAGCGGCCCCTGCAACAGCAGCGCGGCGGAGATCCGCAACGCGCGCAGCGGCGCGACCAGCGAGCCGAGCGCCGCCGCGCCGCCGACCGCGAGCAGGGTGCCGGCCGACACGAGCAGCGCGTCCCCGCTGCGCAGACCCGCGAGGTCGGCGGTCCACGCCGCGTACCCGTCGAGCAGTCCCATCGCCACGGTCAGCGCGGCCATCGCCTCGGCGGTGGCGGGCAGTTCGCGCTGCTCGGCGAGCCCGGTGCCGGCCGCGGCCAGGACCAGCGCCAGCCCCATCACCAGCGCGCGACCCGCCGTCCCGGTGTGGTTCCAGGTGACCGCCACGAACACCAGCGCGGCCAGCACCACGAGCAGCACACCCGAGCCCAGCACGATCCGGGCGACCCGACGACGCCCGACCTCGGCACTCTGCCGGACCCGACCGACGGGCGCCGGAGCCGGCGTCGGCGCGGCTGCGGGCGCCGGTGCGGGCGCCGGGGTGCGCTGGGCCGGGAGCGCCGGGTCCGGGGCGACGGCCGTCGGCGCGCCCGCCGGTGTCGGCCGCGCCGGCGCCGGCGTGTGCCGCGTCCGCCGCGCCTCCGCCCGCATCCGGGTCAGCAGGGCCTCGCGTTGGCGCAGGAGTCGTGCGGCCGACACGCTGATCTGCCACAGCTGATCGGCGGCCGGTCCGGTGAGCAGGATCGCGCACTGCCGGCAGCGCTCGGTGCGCGGCTCGTCCAGATGCACCACACAGCCGGGACACCGTGTCGGGTCGTCCAGGACCTGTTCGTTCAGCATCGACGTCGTCTCCCCCGGTGGGTTCGTGGCCACCGATGCTGGCAGCGCACTCCCGGCGGGACATCCGCTTTCGTACTCAGATCCCGCCCGGCATCGCGGCCGCAACACCGGCCCGCGCGAGGCGAGATCGGGCCGTCGCGGGCCGTGACGTAGGCTCGCCGTGCCGGTCGCACCCGGGCCGGCCGCGTCGGAGGAGCAGGAGCAGCGATGAGTAGCGGACCCCGACCCCGCGTCGTCCTCGGCGTCGCCGGCGGCATCGCCGCGTACAAGGCGTGCGAACTCCTGCGCCGGTTGACCGAGTCGGGCCACGAGGTCCGGGTCGTGCCGACCGAGTCCGCGCTGCACTTCGTCGGCGCGGCCACGTGGTCGGCGCTGTCCGGGCAGCCGGTGGCCACCGGGGTCTGGGACGCGGTGCACGAAGTCCCGCACGTACGGATCGGCCAGAGCGCCGACGTCGTCGTGGTCGCGCCCGCCACCGCCGACCTGCTCGCCAAGGCCGCCCACGGGCTGGCCGACGACCTGCTCACCAACACGCTGCTCACCGCGCGATGTCCGGTGGTGTTCGCGCCCGCGATGCACACCGAGATGTGGGAGCACCCGGCCACCGTCGACAACGTCGCGACGCTGCGCCGACGCGGGGCGATCGTGATCGAGCCCGCGGTGGGCCGGTTGACCGGCAAGGACACCGGCAAGGGCCGACTGCCCGACCCGGAGCAGATCTTCCAGGTGGTCCGGCGCGCCCTGGCCCGCGGCGTCACCGCGCCCGACCTGGTCGGACGGCACGTGGTGGTCAGCGCCGGCGGCACCCGCGAGCCGCTGGACCCGGTCCGCTTCCTCGGCAACCGCTCGTCCGGCAAGCAGGGATACGCGCTGGCCCGCACCGCGATCGCCCGCGGCGCGCGGGTCACCCTGATCGAGGCCAACACCGGCCTGCCGGACCCTGCGGGCGCCGACGTGGTGCACGTGGGCACCGCCGTGGAGCTGCGTGAGGCCGTGACCAAGGCGGCCGAGAACGCCGACTGCGTGGTGATGGCCGCGGCCGTCGCCGACTTCCGCCCGGCGAACCGGGTGGGCGGCAAGATCAAGAAGACCGACGCGGAGCCGGAGCCGATCGCGCTGGTGAAGAATCCCGACATCCTCGCCGAGATCTCCCGGGACCGGGCCCGCGTCGGCCAGGTGGTGGTCGGCTTCGCCGCAGAGACCGACGACGTACTCGCCAACGGGCGCGCCAAGCTTGCGCGCAAGGGGTGCGACCTGCTCGTGGTCAACCGGGTGGGCGAGGAGTTGACGTTCGGCACGGATGTCAACGAGGCGGTGATCCTGGCCGCCGACGGCGCCGAGACACCCGTTCCGCACGGCCCGAAGGAGGACTTGGCGGAGGTCGTCTGGGACCTCGTCGTGTCCCGTTTCGGCTAGTTCGCCGGTCGATCCCTACGCTTGATGGCTGCAATTTGACACAAAGTGAGCAACGCCACGCCCATGTTCTCGGGGGGCACCCCGCCCGCTTGCGGGGGTCGGGGGGATAAACTCGGCTCCAGCATTTCGGTGGACCCGTCCGTTCCTTCCCGTCCGTGCCTTCCGGTGCGGACTCGTCGGGATGGTCGGGCCCACTTGTCAGAGCCAGCAGCCGCTGCAACCCCAGGGAGCGATGTGTCCCGCCGCCTGTTCACCTCTGAGTCCGTGACCGAAGGTCACCCGGACAAGATCGCCGACCAGATCAGCGATTCCATCCTGGACGCTCTCCTCAAGGAAGACCCCAAGAGTCGGGTCGCCGTCGAGACGCTGATCACCACCGGTCAGGTGCATGTGGCCGGAGAGGTCACCACCCAGGGCTACGCCGACATCCCCACGATCGTGCGCGAGCGCGTTCTGGAGATCGGCTACGACAGCTCGAAGAAGGGCTTCGACGGCGCCTCCTGTGGTGTCTCGGTGTCCATCGGCGCGCAGTCGGCCGACATCGCCCAGGGCGTCGACACGGCGTACGAGAACCGGGTCGACGGCGACGAGGACGAGCTGGACCGCCAGGGCGCGGGCGACCAGGGCCTGATGTTCGGCTACGCGTGCGACGACACGCCCGAGCTGATGCCGCTGCCGATCACGCTCGCCCACCGGCTGTCCAAGCGCCTGGCCGAGGTGCGCAAGAACGGGACCATCCCCTACCTGCGTCCCGACGGCAAGACCCAGGTCACCATCGAGTACGACGGCGACCGGCCGATCCGCCTGGACACGGTCGTGGTCTCCTCGCAGCACGCGGCCGACATCGACCTGGACTCGCTGCTGGCGCCGGACATCCGCGAATACGTGGTCGAGCCGGAGCTGAGCGGCCTGGGCATCGAGACCGAGGGCTACCGGCTCCTGGTCAACCCGACGGGCCGGTTCGAGATCGGCGGCCCGATGGGTGACGCGGGGCTGACCGGCCGCAAGATCATCATCGACACCTACGGCGGCATGGCCCGCCACGGTGGCGGCGCGTTCTCCGGCAAGGACCCGTCGAAGGTGGACCGCTCCGCCGCGTACGCGATGCGCTGGGTGGCCAAGAACGTGGTGGCCGCCGGACTGGCGCGCCGCTGCGAGGTGCAGGTCGCGTACGCGATCGGCAAGGCCGCTCCGGTCGGCCTGTTCGTGGAGACCTTCGGCACCGAGGCGGTGCCGGTGGAGACCATCCAGGCCGCCGTCGGCACGGTGTTCGACCTGCGCCCGGCCGCGATCATCCGCGACCTGGACCTGCTCCGCCCGATCTACGCCCAGACCGCGGCCTACGGCCACTTCGGTCGCGACCTCCCGGACTTCACCTGGGAGCGCACCGACCGCGTGGACGCGCTCAAGGCCGCCGCGGGCCTCTGAGCCCGGGGATTTCTCGCGCGCCGCCGGCCGCGACACCGACCCATTCGGGGGTCGGCGTCGCGGCCGGCGGCGTTTGTGGGCTCGGCGCCGAGCGTGGCCGCGGTGCGCCGGCTGCGTCCTCGGGCGGCGATGGCCGGGGACGCGCCGGTGGGTCAGGCGGCCTGGGCGGCGCGGCGCAGGCGGGTCATCAGGTGGGTGCGGTCGGCGTTGGTGATCATCGCCGGATGGGCGTGCAGGGCCGCGACCGCGTCGTGGGCCGCGGCCCACAGGCGGGCGAGCTCGTGTTCGGACACCTGCCCCGCGGATCGGGCGATCGCCTCGTAAGCGGCGTCACGCGCGCGTTGCAGTTCGATCAGGTCCGCCGGGATGGGCTGTTCGGACATGTGCAAGAGCTTACGAGAGTCCACGTAAACACAGGGTTAGCTCCGGATTGCGGCGGGCCCCACGGAAGATCGTCCTCAGATGGCCTCGTGCTCCCGACCGGCGGATTGTTGCGGATGGCGCGGTATGCGGAACTCGGTCACCGGCGGCATGCAGAAGATGGTCAGGTCGCACGCGACGCCGACCGCCTGCGTGGGGGTGTGGCCCAGGTGCAGTGCGGCCCGGGCGTACTCCCACCCCGAGCCGATCGCGCCGTAGTCGTAGTAGAAGACGTCGAAGTCGCCGCCCGTCTCGAACAGCTTGCCGTCGAAGGCGAACATGAACTCCGACTTGGGCTCGAAGCTGGACAGCTTGCGCTTGCCCCACTCGACGAACTCGGCGTAGAACTCCAGGACGTCGCGCTCCTCGGCGGACGACGGGGTGTGCGTGTCCAGGAACAGGCGCATCAGATTGATGTCGCGCAACAGTCCGGCACCGCCGAAGATCAGGTTCTCGCCGATCTTGTACAGCTTGGTGCCCTCGGTTTTGGCCTGGCCCCAGGTCACCTGGGAGTCGGCGGCCACGACGATCGATTCGTCGATGATCTTTCCCGCGACGACACTCATCAACGCCCCCCGTTCGTACGGCTGATCCGGACCCGAACGTGCCGGTTCAGGATCGCAGAGGGGCGGCCCTCGGCGCAGGTGTTCGGGTCGCGCCGAGGGCTCCCGGGGATGGTTCGGACCGGACCGCGCCCGCGGTCAGAGGCGGACCAGGACCTGGTCCAGCGGCTTGCGGTGGATGTCGGGGACGCGCGCGTCCTCGGCCGGGTAGCCGACCGGGATGACCACCGCGGCGCGCTCCTCCGGCGGGCGGTCGCACACCTCGTTGAGGAAGCGCATCGGGCTCGGCGTATGGGTCAGCGTGGCCAGTCCGGCCTGGTGCAGCGAGGCGAGCAGCAGGCCGACGGCGATGCCGACCGACTCCTTCGTGTAGTACGGGCGCGGCGAGTCGGGTCCCTTGTGCACCTCGAACACCACGATCACCGCCGGCGCGTCCTCCAGGAACGGCTTGTGCCAGTCGGTGCCGATCGGGGCGAGCGCGGCCAACCACTCCTCGGACGCGCGATGTGCGTAGAACTCGCGCTCCTCCTGCTCGGCGGCCTCGCGCAGCCGCCGCTTGCGCTCGGGATCGGTGAGCACGACGAAGCGCCAGGGCTGGACGTTCGCGCCGCTGGGCGCGGTGCCGGCGGTACGGATCGCCCATTCGACCACGTTGTCCGGGATCGGTTGGGACGAGAAGTCGCGGACGGTTCGACGCTCGGCCATCACGTCGTGGAAGGCACGGCTGCGGGCTTCCGCCTCGTGAGCGGGGACGCCTCGGTGCCGGTGCGGAACCGTGGGGTATGTGGGTTCATCGACCATGGCGCACAGCACAGCACGGCAGGGGGGTGCGGTGGAAGGTCCCGCCTCGGATCGTCTCGGACCGTCTCGGCTTCGGGCGGCCCCGTCCGGTCAGTTCGATCCGCGGTCGCCCAGTGAGACGGTCGGCGCGGCGGCGACGGTGCGGGTGACGCGGAACTGCCGGCCGGTGCTCGCGACGGTCACCACGGAGCCCGCCCAGGCCTCGGTCACCCGTCGGGACAGGTCGGCCTCGCTGATGCCCGCGTGCAGCAGGTCGGCGCGCAGCGCTCGGGCCGCCGACTCCCGGGTCCCGGTGTGCAGGGTCCGCCAATCGTCGCGGTTCGTCTCGCGCGTCTGCGCCTCGTGCATCCCGTTCGCTGCCTCGTGCATCGTGTCCGCTCCCTCCCCGGCCGTGCAGGACCGGGCCTTCCGTCCCTGACCCCCGGGACCACCCTGCGCCGGCGGTCAAAGATCGTCCAAATCCGTCAGGAAAAATCAGCCTCAGGCATGAGACGGGTGAAGCCGCCTACTTCGTTGGAACGAGCGCTCGGGTGGGCCGTAAGCCATGGATGCGCGAGCCGTCTCCAACCGGCCGGACGGGTGTGGTCCGCTCAGCAGTCTGCGCCGACCGGGACGTGGGCCCCGGTCCGGAGGCCGCGCGAGCGCACGATCAGCGTCACGCGGCCGGGGCGGTCGACGTGGAAACCGCCGGCGAAGGCGACCCAGGCCGGTTCGCCGGCGACGTTCGTGCCGTCGGCGCAGTTCGCGATGCGGATCGCGCCGGCCATGGTGTCGCGATTGCCCCAGCCGATCGCCGCGCCGCGGCCGGGGGTCGCTACCACCTCCAGGTCGACCGCGGTGCCGCCGCGCACCACCAGGCGGGGGCGTCGCCGGACAGGTTCGAATGAACCGGCGGACGCTGGGCACCGTACTCGGATCGCCGGGGACAGGGTTGTGTCCCGGGCACGCGGGCACGAGCACATCAGGGAAGGTGGCAGGCCATGAGCGACGACACGTGGGACCCGGTCGAGGATTCCCCGGACACTCCCGGCGACGACGGTGTCCTCGGCCCCGAGGACACACTGTCCACCGACGACCTGTCGTACGACCCGCTCGACACCGGGATCGTGCCGCCCGACCGCTGGTCGGCGGCGGAGCGGTACGGCAATACGCCCGAGGAGTCCCGACGCGGCGAATCGCTCGACCAGCTGCTGGCCGAGGAGGAGCCGGACATCGCCGACGACGACGCGGTGTCGGACGAGTGGGAGGGCGGCCCCGATCCCAGGGCGGGCCGGCTGGTCGCGGCGGACGAGGGCGCGCACGAGGACACCGAGTCGGAGGCGATCGCCCGCGATGTCGGCATCGACGGCGGCGCGGCCGGGGCCGAGGAGGCGGCGATGCACATCATCCCGGAGGAAGAGGTCCCGTAGGGCCGCCGGTGGACGGCTGCGCGCGGGCGGCCGGGGTCGGTGATCGGTGAGCCAAGGGTGGGCGGACCCCTGGGGCCGATGGTGTGGCCGCGTGCGGTGGTGCGGATGTGGTGTGGGCCCGGGGTGGGTTGCGCCTGATGGGGGCGCGGGCCCGGACGTGCGTGCTCGGTGTGGTGCGGGCTCGGGGTTGTGTGCTGGTCGGCCCGGGCGTCCTCGCGGGTCAGTGGGCGTCCGGGGGGAGTAGGTGGGTCGCGGCGGTCGGGTCGGACGGTGGGGGGTCGGTGGGGCGGGGTGGTATTCGGGCCGCGGCCAGTCCCGTGGGCGGGGTTTCGTCGAGCCCGGGGTCGACGGTTGTTCGGGGGAGGGGTGCGGATGTGGGTGGTGGCTCTGTGGGGTGGTCCGCGGACGTGGCGGGCTCCGGAGGAGTGCCGAGGATCGATGCGGGGGCGGGCTCGGGGCCGGTGAGCGGACGCCCGTCGAGGAGGTCCAGGGTTGCGGCCAGGCTGGCGGCGGCGGCTCGGGCGGCGCCGGCGACGACCGGGTCGCCGGTGTGCGCGGCGAGGTCGGCGAGTTCGCGTTCGGCGTCGGGGCGGTCGGCGATCAGGGTGTGGCGCAGATCGGTGAGCGGGCCGGCGATCCACGACTCGGCCTCCGCCTCGGTCTCGACCACCCGTCGCATCGCGTCCACCCAGCGGCCGATCGTGCCCAGCGACTCGCGCGCGTATTCGAGCAGTCGCCGGCGGGCCGGGCCCTCCAGGCGGTGGCCCTTGCCGTTGCGGAACTCCTCGTCGATCGCGGACAGCCGGTTCTCCAGCTCGTGATGCTTGGTGAGCCGGCGCAACGTCTCGGCGACCTCCTCCAGATCGCGCCGGTCGTTGCCGCCCGCGAGCCGCAACATGCGACCGAGCAGGCCGTCCTCGGGACGCCACCACAGCTGGGCGATCGAGGTCGCGCGCGGGAAGCGCAGGTGGCGCGGATGCCGCAGGGCCTCGGCGGCGTCGGCGGCACAGGTCGCGGCGCCCGCCTCGGCCTCGGCCAGGGCGGCCAGGGCGCCGAGGTTGCGCGAGCCGCCGAGCAGGCCCTGGGCGGAGCCGGTGGCGATGTGTCGGGACAGGCCGGCCACGGCGGGCAGGTCGCTCAGGCCGGCGGCGGCCTCCTGGAGCAGGCCGTACGTGCTGTGCCCACACAACACGGCGGCGCGGGCGGCGGCGGCCACGGTCAGCAGCTGGGTCGCCCGGTCGTGGCTGGGCGAGCGCATCGCCATCTCGTCGAGTTCGTCCCGCAGCGACATCGCGAGCGCGCCGGTGTCCGAACGCGCGCCGTCGGCGAGGGCGAGGGCGCGCAGCGCGGAGAGGCGTTCCGGATCGTCGGTGCCGTGGGCGTGCGCGGAGGCGTAGTCACCGCGACCGATCAGCTCGCCGAGCAGGGCGACGGATCCGGGGTCGGGGGCGGTCGTGGGCCCTGGGTCGGCGGAGTCGCTTTGTGGGGCCCGGCCGGTTCGGCCGGGCTGCCCCGTCCCCTCGGCGTGCTCGGGTTCGTCGGGCTGCGCCGTCGTCTCGTTCGTGCCGGCGCCCGATGCGGCCTTCTCGTCTCGCTCGACCGGGTCGACCTGCTCCTCCCGGGTGTCCTCCGTTTCGGGTGACGCGGTGTCGGCTGCCGGGGGCGGGGCTTTTGGCGGCTCTTCGGCGTCGCCGGCCGGTTCGGAGGGGGCCTCGGTCTCGGCCTCGGTGTTCGGGGTGGGGTCCGATGTCCGGTGCCAGGACAACCGGCCGCGTAACGCGGCGTTGACGATGGTCGGGTCGGGCAGGTGGGGGCGGACCGTTTCGGCCAGCTCGTCCACGCCGTCGTCCCGGTCGGCCGCGATCGCGTCGATCAGCGCGCCGAGATCGGCCAGGGCGCACACGCGGCGTCGGTCGTCCGGTTCCCAGCTCTCGTGACGCTCGCTCAGGTCGGCGGCCAGCTCGCGGAGTTCGTTGATCGCCGGCTCGTGCGCGGGTGGGCCGGCCAGCTGTCGGAAGCGGTCCACGTCGGCGAGTTCGCGAGCGTGTACGGCGGCTTCGTGCGCGGTGATCGTGGCGGCCAGGCCCGGTCGGTCCTCGGGCAGGGTGTCCGGGTCGGCGCCGACCAGCGCGCCGACCGCCTCGCGGGCCTCGGTCAACGCCGGGCCCACGTGGGTGAGCATGGTCAGGTCGGCGTCCTCCGGGGCCCGACCGGCCGCGACGGCGGCGGTGATCGAGTCGGCGGCGGCCCGGGCCCGGCCGAGCGCGTCGTCGAGCGAGCGCAGCGGGGACGGGGGTTCCTCGCCGCCACACATCCGGTTGCGGCAGAACTCCTCGAACCGGCGGCAGGCGGCCACGATGTCGGTGATCACGTCGGCGGGCCAGCCGGGCAGCGCGAGATCGGCCTCGGTGAGGGCGAGACGCAGCAGCGCGGCGGCCTGGCAGCTGAAGCCCCAGTCGGCGAGCGCGGTGAGCCGGACCAGGTCGGGGGTGAACCCCGAGGTCTTCAGACTCTCCAGGATCTCGCCGTCCAGGGCGTCCGGGTCGGTGTCGAGAGTCGCGGGCAGTAACACCCGCAGTACGGGCAGTGTGACCACCTGGGCGGTGTAGCCGCGCACGCTCGCGGTCTGCTTGCGCAGCCGCTTGAGCGCGTGTTCCGCGATCGCGGGGGTGGGGCGCCGGGCGGGCGGCACCCGCAGGGCACGCAGGGTGTCGGTACGGGTGGGGTTCGGCAACCGCCACAGGGCATCGGCGAGGACGTCGGGGGCGATTGCCGCCAGACAGTCGACGAGTGGGTCGCCGAGGCGGGCCAGTTGTACGGCGACCGCCGACTTTTCCCGGGCTATCTCCTGTTGATCGTGGTCCGGATGGTCCAGGAAGGGCTGCAGTTCACCCGACGAGGTCGCCCACCACAACCAGTCGACGCTGCGGGACCGGGGTTGACGCACCATTTTGGCCTCCCGGGGGAGAGGGGCTGGTCTCTGGTTATACCGCCGCGGGCCCGAGATGCGGACGGTTCTGTCGGAATCACAAGGAATCAGCGCGGGTCGGTCGGGGTTTTATATACCCCTGGGTGGTATATGTGACGGATTGGCGGCGGCCGAGGAGTCGAGGGAAGGGATCATGATGGAGCGCGGGCGGATCGACCGGGACGAGCATGCGAGCCGGGACGGGGGTCCGAGCGACGCGGAACTCGCCGACGGGGCGGGGCGGGTGGGTCCCGGCACGCATGGTGGTGGGCACGCCGAGCGCGCCGGGCACGAGGGGCACGAGGGGCATGGCGGGCACGCCGGTCACACCGAGATGTTTCGGCGGAAGTTTCTGCTGAGTCTGCTGCTCTCCGTCCCGGTGCTCGTGTTGAGCCCGATGCTCGCGGACGTACTCGGTTACCACGAGCCCTCGTTCACCGGATCCTCCTGGATTCCGCCGCTGCTCGGCACCGTCGTGTTCGGCTACGGCGGATGGCCGTTCCTCGCCGGCGCCCGCGACGAACTGGTCGCGCGGCAGCCGGGGATGATGACCCTGATCGCGATGGCGATCACCGTCGCGTTCGGCGCGTCCTGGGCCTCCACCCTGGAGATCGCCTCGCACGACCTGGACTTCTGGTGGGAACTGGTCCTGCTGGTCGACATCATGTTGCTCGGCCACTGGCTGGAGATGCGGGCCCTCGGCGCCGCCTCGGGAGCCCTGGACGCGCTTGCCGCACTGCTCCCCGACGAAGCGGAACGAGTGGGACCGGGCGGGGAGTTCGAGCGCGTCCCGGCGGCCGAACTGGAGATCGGCGACACCGTGCTCGTGCGTTCCGGTGGGCGCGTACCGGCGGACGGGACGATCGCCGAAGGCGCCGCCGAGTTCGACGAGTCGATGATCACGGGCGAATCCCGGCCGGTGCCGCGCGGAGTGCGGGACACCGTGGTCGCCGGCACGGTGGCGATGGACAGCGCGGTACGGGTCACCGTGACCGCGACCGGCGAGGGCACCCAACTGGCCGGGATCCGGCGGCTGGTCGCCGAGGCGCAACAATCCCGGTCGCGCGCCCAGGCGTTGGCCGATCGGGCGGCGGCGCTGCTGTTCTATTACGCGGCGGGCGCGGCCGTACTGACCCTGCTCGCCTGGTCGTTGCTCGGCGAGGGCGGATCTGCGATCGAGCGTACGGTTACCGTCCTGGTGATCGCCTGCCCGCACGCGCTCGGCCTCGCCATCCCGCTGGTGATCGCGATCTCCACCGAACTCTCGGCGCGGCAGGGCATCCTGATCAAGGACCGCATCGCGCTGGAACGGATGCGTGACGTCGACGTGGTGCTGTTCGACAAGACCGGTACCCTCACGCGCGGCGCGCCGGCGGTGACCGGGGCCGTCGCGGCGCCCGGATGGTACGAATCGAAGGTGCTGCTGCTCGCCGGTGCGGCCGAGCGGGAGAGCGAACACCCGCTCGCCCGGGCGATCGTAAGGGCCGCCGAGGAGCGCGGGCGGCCGGACGCCGCGACCGGGTTCCGGTCGATGACCGGGCGCGGGGTCGAGGCGGACGTGGGTGGCGTCCGAGTCCGGGTCGGCGGGCCCGCACAGCTGCGCCAGACGGGGGGCCGGGTGCCCGACGAGGTGGCGGCGACCACCGACGAGTGGGTCGGGCGCGGCGCGGCGGTGTTGTACGTGTCGGCCGACGACGAGGTCGTCGGGGCGTTGGCCCTGGAGGACGAGATCAGGCCCGAATCCCGGGACGCGGTGCGGGAGTTGCATGCGGCCGGGGTACGGGTGGGGATGCTCACCGGGGACGCGCGCCAGGTGGCCGCCCGGGTGGGCCGAGAGCTCGGGGTGGACGAGGTCTTCGCCGAGGTGTTGCCCGGCGACAAGGACGCCAAGGTGGCCGAACTCCAGTCCCGGGGCCTGCGGGTGGCCATGGTCGGCGACGGTGTCAACGACGCCCCGGCGCTGGCCCGGGCCGACGTCGGCATCGCGATCGGTGCGGGCACGGACGTCGCGGTGCAGTCGGCGGGCGTGGTGCTGGCCTCCGACGACCCCCGCGCGGTGCTGGGCGTACGCCGATTGTCCACCGCGGTCTACCGCAAGATGCGGCAGAACCTGGTCTGGGCGGCCGGCTACAACATCGTCACCGTCCCACTCGCCGCCGGCGTCCTGGCCTGGGCGGGCGTGGTGCTCCCGATGGAGGTGGGAGCCATCCTGATGAGCCTGTCCACGGTCGTGGTCGCCCTCAACGCCCAGCTGTTGCGCCGGCTGGACCTGCGCCCGGAGGCATTGGAGGTGTGAGCCCACGGCCCGTGTGATGCGGTGGCCGTTTCGGTCGGAGGGCCCAGCGCGTGTCTTCAAACCCCGTCGGGCTCCGCGGCGTGGGCGCAGCGAGGAGCCCGAAGGGCGGATGCCGTGCATCGGGGCGTGCCGGAGAAGCAGGTGCATAGTGGTTTCCATTCGCCTGTTTCTCCGAGGCGGCGAGGTGCGGTGCCGGGCGTCGCGGAGCCCGACGGGGGTTTGAAGACACGCGTTAGGCTCCCGGCGTGATCGGCGACGGGGATGGCGGCGGCGACGCGGCGCAGTGGCAGGCCACGCGGGCGTGGGTCGAGCGGGCGTTGCCGGCGGGCGAGCGGGTGGTGGCGGCCGAACGGCTCATCGGTGGGTGGACGTCGGTCATGCGGCGGCTGCGGGTTGTCGGGGGCGAAGGGGAACGGGCCCTGGTACTGCGCTCGTTCGTGAAACCGTTCTTTCTCCGGCACGCCGAGGCACTGTTGGCTCGGGAGGCGGCGATCCTCGCACTGCTCGCCGATGTCGATGCCGCGATCGACGTCCCGGTGGCGCGCTGCCTGGCGGTGGACGCGCGTGGCGCGTACTGCGACCATCCGTCTTTGCTGATGTCGCTGCTCCCGGGGGGGATTCGGCTGGGCGAGGAGGGCGCGGCGGCGCGGATCGGCCTGCTTGCCCGGCAATTGGTGGCGATTCATGCGGTGCCGGTCACCGAGGACACCCGGCCCCGGGACTATCAGGCCTGGACCGCGCCGGAGCGGGTGGGCGTGCCGGTCGCGACCGGCCGGGCCGGGGTCTGGCGTCGGGCGGTGGAGCTGATCCGCCGGGAACCACCCACGTACCAGGGGTGTTTCCTGCACCGCGACTTTCATCCGGGCAATGTGCTGTTCGCCGGGCACGGCGCCGAGGTGCGGATCTCCGGCGTGGTCGACTGGGTCGAGACCTCGTGGGGACCGCCCGATCTGGACGTGGCGCACTGCTCGACCGCGTTGGCCCTGCTGCACGGGCCCGCCGTCGGGATGTGCTTCCCCGCCGCCTACCTCGCGGCCGGCGGTCGGCTCGCCGATGATCCGGCGGACCACCTGTACTGGCGGCTGCTCGACGCGCTCGCGTTCGCCCCGGACGCGGAGAAGGTGGCGGTGCCGTGGCGGGAGGCGGGACGGGCGGACCTGACATCCGACCTGTTGGGTGCTCGGCTGGAGAGGTATCTCGCCCTGCTGCTCGATCGGTTCGACCACCCGCTCCGGTCGGAACGAACGATTCCGTAGGCCGTACCATCCGTCTGGCGCCATGGAGTCGCCATCGGGTCGGCGCGGGTCGTCGGGGCTTTTCGGGGGAGCGGATGAGGTCTGCGGTCGGTGTCGCGCGAGGTGCCGTGTTCGGGATACGGGGACGGCACGGTTCGATGGCGCTTCGTAAGTTGCCGGAGGACGTCTGGCGGGGTTCGGCGCTGGGGATGCGGCGGGATTCCGCGCGGCACGACAGCTTCGAGGACCTGCTGTACATCGACGACGCCCGGCCGGACGGGGGCGGGCGGCACAAGGACTGGCGGCACTTGACGTTGTGGGCCGACCCCCGGCGCGAGTCGGCCGCGATCACGGTCGAGACCGAGTCGGCCGACGACACAGGGGCCGTCTACCGCATCCTCGGCCCGGCGGGTGAGCCGCTGGGGCGGGTCACCCGTCGCCGCGGGAGTGTGCTGCCCCCGCGGCGGACCTCGTGGCACGTCGAACTGCCCGACGGGGGACCGCTGTACGCGGTCAAGGGCGAGGTGGTCGGTTGGTGCTGGTGGTGGTTGTTCTCGCCGGTGTGGGCGGTGATGGCGGCGGCCATCCTGTTCGGCGGCGAGTTTCCCCGGATGCCGATCAAGACCCGGTGGACGCGCGGTGGAGCGGACGTGTTCCGTTTCTTCGACGACGACTTCGAGAACCGGTACCGGGTCGAGGTCGACTGGCCGGACGTACGGGTGCTGTACGGCCTGGCCGCGCTGCATCACGCCCACCCGACTCCACTGAACTCGCACACCCGGGGCGATTGAGCCGCGGGCGCGCTCAGCCGCAGGCCACCCACGCGCCGCCCGACGCGGCGGAGGCGCGGATCGCGTCGAGGACACGTTGGCCGGCCACGCCGTCGGCGAAGTCGGCGGGACGCGGGTGGTCGGGGATCGGGTCGCCGGCGATCAGCGCGGCGAAGGTGCCGGCCAGGCGGGCGTAGGGCGCGCGGTCGATGCCCATCGAGTGCAGCAGGTCGTACGCGGTGTGCATCAGGTCGGACGGCGGCGCGATCGGGTCCGGGTTGGCCAGGTCCTCGGGGATGTCCACCCGGCGGTCGCCGCCGGCGTCGCCGAGCCACACGTCGTCGAACTCGACCCAGGCCGTGCCGTGCGTGCCCGCCACGCGCGTGGTCATCAGCGGCGGACCGTAGACCCCGGCCGAACTCTGCAGCGTGCCCTCCACTCCGGTCACCGTGCGAAAGCGCACATTGAAGGTGTCCTCCGCGCTCTGCCCCGGCCGATCCGCGACCAGCGGCAGGCCGGCGCTGACCCCCTCGAACTCGCCCAGCGTGTGCCGGATCTGGTCGATCCAGTGCGAGGCGTGCGCGCCGAGCCAGCCGCCGCCGTCCTCGGCCCGACCCCACCACGCGGGCACCTCGGCGGCCGGGCCGGTCAGTACCGGGATGTGCAACAGCCAGGTGGCGAGCCGGGGTTCGCCGATCGCACCGGCGGCGATCAGCCGGGCGAGCAGCGCCTGGGACGACTGCCAGCGGAACTCGGTGCCCAACAGGTGCACCACGCCCGCCTGTTCGGCGGCGGCCAGCATCCGGGCCGCCTGGGTCGCGTCGCTCGCGAACGGCTTCTCGCAGACCACGTGTTTCCCGGCCGCGATCGCGGCGAGCACGATCTCGGCGTGGGTGTGCGGGGGAGTGACCACGCTCACCGCGTCCACGCCGTCGAGGGCGAGCGCCGCGTCGAGGTCGGTGTACGCGTGCGGGACGCCGAAGCGCTCGGCGCGCTCGGCGGTGCGGGCGGGGTCCCGGCCGACGAGGGCGCGTACCTCGAAGCCCGCGTCCCGGAACGCCGGCAGGTGGGTGATGCACCCGAATCCGGTCCCG
Organism: Embleya sp. NPDC020630; assembly: GCF_044334985.1. Taxonomy (NCBI): domain Bacteria; kingdom Bacillati; phylum Actinomycetota; class Actinomycetes; order Kitasatosporales; family Streptomycetaceae; genus Embleya; species Embleya sp. NPDC020630. Next base: position 492,115 of record NZ_JBIRUB010000004.1, on the reverse strand, counting down.
ACGATCGCCACACCCAGCTTTTCCTGCGCCATGACGTCGCTCTCCTTGTTGTGGGCCGGGCCGAAACGGGGGCCTACGGTAAGGGAAGCTGTCCAAATTCGCCATCGTGGTGCCGTGTGACGAAGCGCATCCGGCGGGTGGGGGTGATCAGCCGGGGCGGTACGCCGACACGTCCTCGGTGGTCAGGCGCACCCGGGTCGGCCGGTCGTCGGTCGACGCGGCCGACCCGGCGGCGGGCGGGTCCAGCAGCAGCCCGATCCGCTCGCGCTCCGCCGCCCCCGGCAGCGCCGCCTCGACCTCGCCGGCCGGATACCCGAACAGGTCCACGTCCCGCCATGCCACCGGATCCGTCGTCGTGCCCGGCAGTCGTTCGAAGGCGATGGTGCGGCACCCGTGTTCGGAGCCGGTCACGTCCACGCGCAGCGTGCCCAGGGAGCCGCCGAAGCTCCAGAACCTCCGGTGGCCGTCGTCGTGGTAGCGGGTGCCGGCGCAGGACCAGTAGGCGCGTACGTCCAAGACCGTGGACAACGTCCACTGGGCCCGCTGCTCGCTCATCCCGAAGCGCAACATGCCGGCGCCGCGCGGCAGTACCACGCCCACGCCCGGCAGCAGTTCGAACACGTCCCGATTGTGCCCGAGGGTGCACGGTGGCGGGCGGGCCGACTCTGATATCGATGGTCGGGCATCCGGCTCCCGAACGAACGGTGGTTAGCGCCATGACCGACACCCCCGACGGCCCGTCGAGCGGCCCCCTCGGGCTCGACTTCGCGGAGAAGGTGCTCGCGGCCCAGCCGTTCAGCCGGCTCGTCGGTGCCCGGGTTACCGGGTTCGGCGCCGGGCGGGCCGTCCTGGAGGTCGACGTGCGGGACGAACTCCGGCAGCAGAACGGCTACTTGCACGGCGGCGTGCTGGCGTATGCGGCGGACAACACGATCACGTTCGCCGCGGGCAGCACGCTGGGGGCGGCGGTGCTGACCGGCAGTGTCCAGGTCCAGTACCTGCGACCGGCGCAGGGGGTGATGTTGCGGGCCGAGGCGCACGTGGTGCATGCGGGGCGGCGGCAGGCGGTGTGCGATTGCACCTTGATCATGTGCGCGGAGGATGGCACCGAGACGGTCTGTGCGATCGGGCGCGGCACGGTGCTGGTGGTGAACGGGGGGTCGGCCTGAGGGTGGGGCGGGTGGTCGGGCCGTCGGGTGATGGGCTGATGGGGTGGTGGGCCGAGGCGGCTGCGGGTGTGCCGAGGGGATGTCATCCCGCGCGGGTGTCGCGTACCGTTGACTGTCGTCACGATGGCAACAGGATGAGGTGCCCTCATGCAGCTCCGTCCCTCCGCGCACGTCGACACGTTCTGCCGGGATCGGCTGCCGCCCGCCGAGCAGTGGCCCGAACTGGTCTTCGATGTGCCGGAGGTGCGCTATCCCGACCGGCTCAACTGCGCCTCGGCCCTGCTCGACGACACCATCGCCCGACTCGGGGCCGAACGGCGGTGCCTGGTCACCGCGACGGAGACCTGGACGTACGGCGACCTGCTCACCCGCGCTAACCAGATCGCGCACGTGCTGACCGAGGACCTGGGCGTGCTGCCCGGTCATCGGATCCTCCTGCGCGGTCCCAACAACCCCTGGCTGGTCGCGAGTTGGTTCGGCGCGCTGAAGGCCGGCGCGGTCGTGGTGACCACCATGCCGCTGCTGCGCGCGCACGAACTCGACACCATCCACCGGATCGCCCGACCCGTCGTCGCCCTGTGCGACCACCGCTTCACCGCCGAGCTGGAGGCCGCCGACACCCCCGGACTGCGCGTGGTCGACTACGGCGGCGCGGGGGAGGGTACGTTGGCCGCCCGCTGCGCCGCGAAGAGCACCGTGTTCGAGGCGGTCGACACCGCGTGCGACGACGTGGCGCTGATCGCGTTCACGTCCGGGACGACCGGGCGGCCCAAGGCGACGATGCACTTCCATCGGGACGTGTTGGCGATCGCCGATACGTTCTCCGCCCATGTGCTGCGGCCCGAGCCGACCGACCTGTTCACCGGGACGCCGCCGCTGGGCTTCACCTTCGGGCTCGGTGGGTTGGTGGTGTTCCCGCTGCGGGTGGGCGCGGCCACGCTGCTCCTGGAGCGGGCGACACCTGAGGAGCTGGCGGCCGTGGTGGCCGAGCGGCGGGTCACCGTACTGTTCACCGCGCCGACCGCGTATCGGGCCATCCTCGGCGCCGGGCTCGTCGACCTGCTCGCGGGCGTGCGGCGGTGCGTGTCGGCGGGGGAGGCGTTGCCGGTCGGGGTGTGGCAGGCGTACCACGACGCGATCGGGACGCGGATCATCGACGGGATCGGCGCCACCGAACTGCTGCACGTGTTCGTCTCCGCGGCCGACGATGCGATCCGGCCGGGGGCGACCGGGCTGCCGGTGCCGGGTTTTCGGGCCGTGGTGCTCGGGCCGGACGGCTCGCCCGTGCCGGACGGGACACCGGGGCAGCTGGCGGTGAAGGGGCCGACGGGGTGTCGCTATCTCGATGACGTTCGGCAGGTGGATTATGTGTGTGACGGGTGGAATATCACCGGTGATACGTATGTGCGGGATGAGGATGGTTACTTCTGGTATCAGGCGCGTAGTGACGACATGATTGTCTCTTCCGGGTACAACATCGCCGGGCCCGAGGTCGAGGCGGTGCTCGGTACGCATCCGGACGTCGCGGAGTGCGGGGTGGTCGGGGCGCCGGATGTGCGGCGGGGGCTGGTGGTCAAGGCATATGTGGTGCTGCACCCCGGGGTGAGCCCGGACGAGGCGACGGCGCGGGCGTTGCAGGGGTTCGTGAAGCAGACGATGGCGCCGTACAAGTACCCGCGTCTGGTCGAGTTCGTGGACGAGTTGCCGCGTACGAACACCGGCAAGCTGCGGCGCGGGGAACTGCGGCGGCGCGCGGCCGAGGGTACGCCGGTCGCCGGGGCGGGGCCTGCGCCCGGATAGGATCACCGCCGAACCAGACTCCGCGAGGAAGGCGACCATGGCGGAGACCTCGGCCCGGCCCAGCTCCCTGATCAACACCGTGTACGGCGCGTTCGTGCGTGGGCTCGGCGGGTGGATCTCGATCGCCGACCTGATCGTGCTGATGGGCGAACTCGGCGTGGACGCACCGGCGGTGCGGTCGGCGATCTCGCGGCTGAAGAAGCGCGGCACGCTCATCCAGGAGCGGCGGGAGGGGACCGGCTATCGGCTGAGTCCGGCGATGGAGTCGATCTTCGACGAGGGCGACCGGCGGATCTTCGGCAATCTGGAGCCGGCGCGGCTGTCGGACGGGTGGGTGCTGGCGATCTTCTCGGTGCCGGAGTCGGAGCGGGCGCATCGGCACCAGTTGCGGTCGCGGTTGACGTGGCTGGGGTTCGGCAATGTGTCGCCGGGGGTGTGGATCGCGCCGGCGCGGTTGTTGGAGGACGCTCGGCGGACGCTGGAGCGGGTTGAACTGGCGGACTACGTACACCTGTTCACGGGGGATGCGGCCAGTGCGACGCGGCTCGGCGAGGCGGTCGGGGAGTGGTGGGACTTCGAGGCGATCGAGGAGCAGTACGCGCTGTTCACGGACGCGTATGGGCCGGTTGCGGCGGAGCTTGGGGGGCGGGCGGTGATTTCGCCGGGGGAGGCGTTTCGGGCCTATGTGCCGATGCTCACCCAGTGGCGGCGGTTGCCGTATCTGGACCCGGGGTTGCCGGCGGAGTTGTTGCCGGCGGACTGGAACGCGGTGGAGGCGCGGAAGGTGTTCCTGTCCCTGCACTCGCTCCTGGCGGAGGGGGCGGGGGTCCACGTACGCGAGGTGTAACGCCTCCGCGCCATGCGGCCGGGCTGTTCGGCCTCA
>NZ_JBIRUB010000004.1:0-488165 GCF_044334985.1 Embleya sp. NPDC020630 | reverse complement strand
CAGGCGCCGGCCGGGCTGTTCGGCCTCAGGCGCCGGCCGGGCTGTTCGGCCTCAGGCGCCGGCCGGGCTGTTCGGCCTCAGGCGCCGGCCGGGCTGTTCGGCCTCAGGCGCCGGCCGGGCTGAGTTTAGTTGACTTTGTTCAGACCATCGTTTTGGTCAGCCAGCGGAAGACGTCGGGGACCATTCGGCGCCAGACGTCTGTGCCGTGGCCGCCGCCGGAGATTTCGGCGACTGTGATGGCCGTGGGGGGCTTGGCGGCGGCTTTGAGGGCTTGGGCGTCGCCCAGGCCGTCGCCCTTTTCGCCGGCCATGTAGAGGGCGATCTTTGGGGGTTGTTGGGCGTTTTTGAGGATGGTCAGTGGGTTGGAGGAGACTCGCAGGGCCGGGTCTTTTGAGGTGACCGAGTCGGACTCGCCCTTGGGGTCGTTGTAGCCGGACAGGCTGACTCCGGCACCGTAGCGGTCGGGGTGGAGGAGGGCCATTCGGGTGGCGCAGTGGGCGCCGGCCGAGTAGCCCGCGATGGCCCAGTGCTTGGGGTCGGACTCGGCGCGGAAGTTGTCGATCACCATGCGCCGCACGTCGCCCGAGATCCAGGTGTCGGCGTTGGCCTTGCCCGGGACGTCCGCGCAGCCGGTGTCCTCCTGGCCCGCGAGCAGCTTGGTGCGCGGTGAGACCAGGATGAACGGGGCCACCTCGCCCTTGGCCATCATGCTCTTGAGCTGCTTGTTGACCTCCAGCGTGCCGAACCAGGCCTTGGCCGAACCCGGGTAGCCGGGCAGCAGTTCGACGACCGGGAACTTCTTGTCCGCGAACGCCGGATCCTTGTACTGCGGCGGCAGCCACACGTAGACCTCGGCCTCGACCCCCGACTGCGGACCCTTGAGGGTGGTCTCCTGGACGCCCTCGCCCATCTTGCCGTCACCGGCCGGATCGAACTTGGTGAGCAGCTTCTGCTCGGGCGCCGGCGGCGGAGCGGGCTCGCGCGCCTCGACCACGTGGCTGCCGCCCGTGCCGAGGAAGTCGTCCCACGTGTCATAGAGGCTGTTCGCGTTGTTGACCATGACGAAGACCATCAGGATGGCGGTGAACTGGCAGGTGACCAGCATGAACAGCCGGGCGATGATTTTCACCGGCTTGGGGCCCGGGATGTGGTTCCACGCGAACAGCGCCAATACCACGGCCGCTATCGCCAGCACGATGGTCGTTATGTAGAAGGGGGTACCGGTCAGACTCACTGTCGTCTTCCAGGGTGATTCAGCGACGATCCGGACACGGTCAGTCGGCGGTGGGTGGGGACATGTGCCGGCCGAGCCAGCCGAGCAGGTCGGGAATCATCTTCTTGAAGTGCGAAGTGAGATGCCTGCCGGCGGGCTGCTCGTAATACTCGATGCGAACGGGTGCCGCCGCCTTGGCGGCGAAGGCCTTGACCAGGCGTACCTCGGCCGGGTCCCCGCCGCCCGCGGTCGCGAGCACGTCGATGTTCGCCTTGCCTTCCGTGATCATGTGATCGGGGCTGTTGGCCAGCCGCTCCGCCTCGTGGCCCTTCCACAGCGGGCTGTCCGGGTTGAAGTAGCCGTCGATCGGCACCGCGACCTTGAACTGCTGGGGGTTTTGGAGTGCGAGCTTCACGCTGCAGAACGCGCCCGTGGAGGCACCCATCAGACCCCAGCCCGCGGGGTCGCGCAGGGTGCGGAAGTTGGCCTTGACCAGGTCGGGGATGTCCTGTGACATCCACGTGCCCATCTTCGGCTGCCCGGGGATGTCGCTGCACTCCAGGCTGCGCTTCTCGTCCTTCTCCAGGTTCTGCACCGGCATCACCATGATGAAGGGGTGGGTCTTGCCCGCCTTCGTCTCGGCTACGGCCATCTGTTGGATCGGCAGCTGGTTGTCGGTCCAGGTGTTGTAGCCGTTGCTCTGTCCGCCGGCGTAGAGCGTCAGGACCGGGAAGCCGTGCTTGGCGAAGGCCGGGTCGTTGTACTCCGGCGGCAGCCACACCCACACCTTGCCGGTGACGCCCGACTTGGGGCCGGTGTAGCTGGTCATCATGATCGGCCCGACGGTGGTGTTCGTCGCCGTGGTGAAGTTCGTCGTGGGCCCGGTCGGCATGACGACCTTGCTGGGGCCGGCGGGCTTCGCGGGCTGACCGGAGGACTGCCCGCCGGACTGCCGGGGCGTGGCCGTGCTCTTGGCGTGGTCGACCGTGGAGTCGCCGGACGAGGAGCCGCACGCGACCGCGGTCACCGCGAGCAGTACGGCGCCGAGCAGCGCCGTCGCGCGAGGACGGCGTGCGGAAAGGGGGTTCAAGGGAAGAGCTCCGGCAGGCGTCAGGGGGGTGCTGTTGACAAAAACGACCTTAACCGGGCGGTGAAACGGTGATCGGGCTGCTCTGTAACAGCCGTCCATCAATCGGCGGGACGTAAACAGCGTTGTCGTGATTTCCCCGCGCCCGGATCACTCCTTCGGCCGATGGCGGAGTGACTTTCCCAAGTGGTGGGGGTACCGGTGCAGACCCTGCCCCCGCAGGTTTCCCACCGACAGGAGCCGCGCTTGTCCGTCACAGCACCGGTCCCGCGACCGCCCTCCCCCGACTCCGCGAACTCGTCGAACTCCTCGAAACCGGATCCCGGCAGGTTGTGGTCACGCCTGACGCGGGGGCCGCACGGGCTGCGGGCGACGTTCGTCGTCGCCGTCGTGATGGTGATCCTGATCGCGGTTCCCTACCTGCTCAACCGCTCCGTGGTCGGCGCCGCCCCGGTACGGGCCGGGCAGGTGGTCACGCTGGGCACCTTCCGGTACCAACCCGCGCTCGGCTGGCAGGTGGACCGGGGCGCGTCCCAGGCCGATCTGGTCAGCGTGCTGGTCAAGGGGGCGACCACGTATCGGCTGACCCCGCTGGGCCGGCAGTCCTCGGCGGCGGGCGCGTTCCGGGCGGCGGCGCGCCGTTACGCGGCGACCGGGCGCGGGCGGGTCGGGGGCGACCCCGCCAAGGTGACCACCGCGCGCGGCCTCACCGGCCTGGTCGCGCCGATCACCGGACACACCGTGGCCGGCGCGCTGACCGTCCTGGTCGCCGGCGGCCAGGGACTGGGCGTGTCGCTCACCGCCCGGCACACCGCGCCGCTGACCGCCGCGATCGCCGACGACGTGGTGACCATGCTCGACTCGGTGGAGGTGACCGCGTCGTGAGTGTGGCTCCGCTGACCGACCGGCGCGGTCGCCGGGACGCGGGCGGCATCGTGCAGCCCACGCGCGCGGCGTTTTGGCTGTATCCGATCGTGCTCGCGCTCGGTGCGGCGAGCGTGGTGCCCAACTTCGTCCGGCTGTCCTCGGCGGCTCCGTCGGGCGCGCTGGTGCTGAGCGTGGTGATCAACACGCTGTGGCTGATCCCGGCGCTCGCGGTGATCACCCACCTGGACCTGTTCGAGCGCGAGCCGCTGTCGTTCTGTGTGGCGGCGGTGTTGTGGGGCGGCCTGGTGGCGACCGGGTTCGCCCTGGTGGCCAACGACAACCTGCTCAGCTATCTGGCCAAGCTGGATCCGGAGTTCTCCACCGACTGGGGCGCCTCGATCTCCGCGCCGATCGTCGAGGAGACGCTGAAACTGCTCGGCGTGGTGACGCTGATCCTGATCAACCGCCGGGTCTTCGAGAGCGTGCTCGACGGCTTCGTGATCGGCGCGCTGGTCGGCCTGGGCTTCCAGGTCGTGGAGAACATCCTGTACGGGCTGAACGCGGCGATCCAGTCCGGCGAGATCTGGACCGGCGGCGTCGTGGCCAGCTTCTTCGTCCGGGCCGTCGTCAACGGGTTGTGGAGCCACGCGGCGTTCACCGCGATGACCGGCGCGGGCGTGGCGTACGTGCTGGTCGGCGTGCGGCGGTCGCCGCCGGTGCGCGTGGCCGCCGCGATCGCGCTGTACGTGGTCGCCTGGGGTCTGCACTTCGTGAACAACTCGCCGCTCGTGGAGATCGTGCTGCGGCGCACCGACTGGTACCTGACCATCGTGCAGATCGTGCTCAACGGCTTGGTGGTGCTGGCGGTGGCGAGCTACGTCTACCGGCTCGCGGCCCGGCAGGAGTTCCGGCGGTTCGCCCGCGCGGTGGGCGACGAGCCGGAGCTGCTGCCGCTGGGCGAATTGGCCGCGCTCGCGTCGAACAAGACCCGCAAGGACGCGGTGGAGGCGGCCCGGCGCGAGCACGGGCGCAAGGCGGCCCGGGCGCGCAGTCGGCTCCAGCGCGCGCAACTGGGCTACGGGGTGGCGCTGTCCCGGTCCGCCGACCCGGCCCACGACCCCGGGGTGGCGCGCTGGCATCGGCGGATCGATCGGGCCCGGGCCCAAGTGGTGGCCGCCGACGCGGAACCGCCGCCGAACGCCCCGGCCGGCCGGACCCAGACCCGACCCGAGGCACCTCCGGGACCGGAGGTGCCTGAGGTGCCGTAGCGGGTCGTGGCGATCCGCCGGACCGGACCCGGGCCCGCGATCACCGGCAGGTGCGCGGGTCCGGGGTGACGGCGGTGTCGGTCCGTCGGGGGTGTTCGTCCCTCGGTGTCCACTCGGCCTCTTCGAGGTCGGCGAGTGCGTCCTCGCGCAGCAGATCCGGGGGTGCGGTGCCGAGGTCGCGTCGGCCGAGCGAGCGCACCACCAGGAGCACGGTCAGGCCGAGCAGACACACGGACACGGCGAGTACGACGAGTCCGTCCATGGTGCTCCTCCCTACCTGCCTGTAGGGCGGTCGCCATCGGGCAGCCGCCATGAGGCAGTTGCTCTCCATGGTCCCGTGTGCGGCGGACAATGTGAACCGACCGGAGATGAATAGCGGGCATCGGATCGCCGCGCGGGAACCGGCACCGGCGAGAATGCTCGCATGCATGCACACATCGAAGCCATGGATCGCAATCTCGCCGAGCATGCGTGCCACCTGCACCGGGTCACCCCGGGGATGCGCGTGTTCGAGGACGACGAGGTGATCGTCGCGGACAGCGGTCTGGGGCATGACACGTACAACATCGTCGCGGGCACGCGCGCGAGCGCCGAGACGGTGGGGGCGGTCGTCGAACGTACGGTCCGCCGGGTTTCCGAGACCGGGCGACCGTTCTCGTGGTGGGTCACCCAGGGATCGCGGCCGGGGGATCTGGCCGAGCGGTTGCCGGCGTACGGGCTGCCGGTGAGCGAGCGCGAGGTGGCGATGTGGGCGGCGTTGGCCCCGAGCGAGCCCGGCGCGGGGGAGCGGCCGGCGGGGCTGCGGATCGAAGCGGTGCGTACGCGTGGGGGATTGCTGGACTACGCGGGGGTGCTCGCGTCGTTGTGGACACCGGCCGTGCCGGACGTGGTGCGCTTCGCCGAACTGACCGCCGACGCGGCCCTGGTCTCCACCGCGCGCTACCTGGTGGGCTACGTGGACGACCGCCCGGTGGCCACCGCCGAGGTGTTCCTGCACGCCGGCGTCGCGGGTGTGTACAACATCGCGACCGTGGCCGCCGAGCGCCGGCGCGGCTACGGCGCGGCGCTGACCCGGGCCGCGCTCGACACGGCGGTCGCGGAGGGACACTCGGTCGCGGTGCTCCAGGCGTCGGCGGAAGGCGAGCCCGTGTACCGGAAGTTGGGCTTCCGAGTACTCGGGCCCGTCACCGAGCATCCGATCCTCACCTGATCCCGGCGGCGGGAGCCGCCCGGCGCTACGCGAGCAGTTCCGGGTGCAGTGCCTCGACCATCCGGCGCATCCCGTCCTTCCAGTGCACGGTGGTGCGGCCGGTGATCGCGTGCATCGCGGTCAGATCGAGGGTGACCGAGTCGATGGTCTCGTCCGTCGCGTTGAACTCGGGCTTCACGCCGGTGAGTTCGGCGAGATAGCCGCACCACTCCTCGATGCTCACCGGGTCGCTGCCGCCCCAGTTGACCGTGGTGACCTCGGGCGTCGCCGCCGCGAACAGCGCGGGCAGGGTGCCGGCGATGTCGTCGACGTGGATCGGGTGGTAGATGCTGGGCGTGTTGGAGTGCACGTCGATCGGCACGCCGCCGAGCATCATCTCCAGATGGATGCCGGGCCAGCCCCCGTTGTCCCCGTAGGGCACGGACAGGCGCGCGATCGTGGTCGGCAGCGCGAATCGGCGCGCGCCCCACCGCGCGGCGCCCTCCGCGGCGATCTTGCAGATGCTGTACGTCTCCAGGAACGACCAGACCCGGTGGTTGTCGCCGAGCGCCGCGTGCTCGGCCAACTCCTTGTGGCCGGCGGGCTGGTAGACGGCGGTGGACGAGCAGTGCAGGAACGCGCGGGCCGCCTGGTGATGCTCCATCAGCGACAGTACGCCGCCGGCGTTCGCGTCCAGGTCCAGGTTCCAGTCGCCGTTCTTGGCCACCGCGAAGTTGACCACGTAGTCGGCGTCGGCGGGCAGGGCGGCGACGTCGCCGGCGGCCAGGTCGATCCGCACGCAGGTGACGCCCGCGGCCTCCAGGCGCGCTCGGGCCTCGTCGTCCTGGAAGCGGGCGGCGCCGTAGACCTCGTTGTCGCGCGCGAGGATCGTGGCGACGGGTTCGGCGACCTGGCCGGTGACGCCGGTGACGACGATCTTGGCGCCGCTGAGGGGGGTTGCCATGGGGACTCCGTTGTCGTGTCTGGTGCTTCGTGTCCCGCGGCCGGCCGTTCGCCGGGCGCCGTACGGCCGGAAATGCCGGTCCGGCCGGGGCCGTGGGGGTGGTCGGGGCGGGCGTGGCGGCACGTTAGTGCAGGTTGCGATCAGGTGGAAGGGAGAGAAAGCGGGGAAGAGGGAGCGGGAAGGGCCCGGCGGGCGGGAAGGGAACCGGCGGGTAACGGGCCACAACCGTGCGGGGACGGGTGAGGGAACGAGGGCCTTCCCTTATCCGGGGGTGGACACGGAACGGGGATGGTCGGGCGGCCGTCTCTGCGGACGGGGGGATCGACTTTTCGGGGGCAGCGATGAGTGCTACGGGGCACTGCCGACTGTGCGGGACCGAGGTCCCGGACGAGCGTCACGGTTATTGCGAAGGGCCGCTGTGCGGAGCCGATCTGGCCGGACAGCGGGTGGGCGATCCGGGGGTCGCCGTGCAGGTCGGGTTCGAGCGCGCGCGGGTTGCGGCTCGGCCCGGGGAGGTGGTCGAGGCACGACTATTGGTGCGCAACCGGGGCCGGCGGGCCGAGCATTTCCGGATCCGGGTGTTCGACACGGAACGGGTCGCGGTCACCGAGCCGGAGCCGGGCGCGCCGATCGGGCCGGGGGCCGAGGTGGTGTGGACGGTTCGGTATCGGGTCCCGCGCGACCCGGGCCCGTTGGCCGCCGGGCAGGCCGCGGCGGGGCCGGGTGGGGCCGCCGACGCGGTGTTCGGGCTGTACTACGCGGCGGTGCGGGCCGAGGCGGTTCGGGACGCGCGGGTGGGCGCGGCGGCGGTGCTCGACGTACGGATCCGCGGCGAGACCGATGGCGCGGGTCGGATTCGGGCGATTCGCGCCCCGGTGCCTCGTTGGCCGGCAACATGTCCGGAATGAAGGCATCGCTGTCGTTCACGTGGACTCTGTCGGGTGCCGGTTGGGCCGACTGCGTCGTCGCGGACGCGGATGCGGAGGCGCAGATGCTCGTCTCGTACATCAGCCCCGCTCCCGAGGAGTTGATCGGCGCGGTGACCCGGCTCGCACTCGGCGAGTCGGGTGACCACAAGGTGAAGTTCGAGGCCGAGCCGAACGGCTTTCTGTGGCATCTGAGCCCGGACGGCGACGCGGTCGAGATCCGGGTCGTCGAATCCCCCGACACCTCGCGGCGCTCGCGGCCCGGCACGGTGTCGTGGGAGGCGCGGCACCCGATCGAGGCGCCGGCCCGCTGCGTGCCGCGCGGCTTGGACCGGGTGCACGCCGATCGGGGCGAGGACGGGTGGTACGCGGACTGGAGACGGCCCTTCCCGCGTCGGGAACTGGAGCAACTGCGCGGGGTGCGGGTGAAGTTGCGCGCGTGAACGAAGCGTCCGCGGGCCCGAGGTGGGCGCGCGGGCGCTTCGGATCGAATCGGGTCGCGCCGGGCGTTGCGTCGTGCGACGCCCGGCATGGCTCAGCCGGCGCTGCCGGCCGTCGCCTCCCACGGCCACCGCGCGTCCCGGCCCGCCTCCAGGAGCGGGATCATGGTGAACGCGGCGTCGGTCAGGCCGCCGAACGTGTGCCGGTTGCGGCTGCCCGACGGGGTGTGCCCGGCCTGGTAGCCGGCCAGGTTCCAGGTGTACAGCGGAATGTTCTCCGGGATGGACCTGGTCACCTCCTGGGTGTCGTGCCCGGCCTGCTCGTCGGTGACGATCAGCACCCGGTCGTGCGCCCGGTACTCCCGACGCAGCGCCAGGGCGGTGTCGGTGCCGCCGCCCAGGAAGTAGCCGTCCTGCTTCCAACGATCCAGCGAGCGCAGCAACGACTCGCCGCGACGCATCGGATAGCTCTTCGTGTGCGCGCCGGGCTGGTCCTCCCAGTACCGCCGGGTGCTGGAGAAGGACACCACGTCGGCAAACCCGCAGCGCTGACCGATCGCGATGCCGAACAGTGCCGCCGCGTCCCAGCGCATCAGCGTGCCGTCCCGGGAGAAGCCCGACTCCATACTGGAACTGGTGTCCACCAGGATCAGCGTGCGCCCGGGCAGCTTCGGGACGTTCGCCAGCGCGTGACCGAGCGCCTGCTCCAGCGGGTACGCCCAGCGCAGCGACGGCGCGGCGCGGTGCGCGGACAGGAACCGGAACGGCAACTGCCGTGAACGCGCGACCTCTTCGGGATCCGCCAGCCGAGTCGCGACCTGTGCGGCGAGGACGTCGTCGACACCGGCCTCGTCGAAGTTGCGCAGGTTGCGCAGCAGCGCCATGTAGCCCATCGACGGGATCACCGCCGACCACGCCGCCGCGTCCATCGGCCCCTGGAGCCAACCCGCCAGCGCCTCCCAGGTGATGCCGGCGGCGCGCAGCCGCTCGGCCGCGTCGGGAGCGCGCAGCAGCGCCGCGCGCTCGGCCGCGGGGACGGCCATCAGCTCGGCGCGCGCGGTGAGCACCGGGTCCGACGCGGGCGGGGTCGCCGTGTCGGGGTGGTGCCGGCGGTCGAGCGCGTAGCCGAACAGCGCGCCCTGCCACGGCTTGTCCGCCGCCGGGCGCGGGTGGGTCAGGTTGAGCACGTCGGCGAAGCGGTAGCCCTTGCTCGCGGTGTCGTACTTGAGCAGCGCGTGCGAGGTGTACAGCCGGCGCACGGCGTCCTCGATGCCGCGCTTGATCGGCTTGGGAATGGCCCGGCCGTAGCGCGAGGTCCAGTAGCCCAGCAGTTCGCCGGGCTCGTCGGCACGGCGCAACACCGCGTCCACCGCCCGGCGGGACAGGCCCGGCAGCCCGAACTCCAGGCGGGCGCGCGTCATTTCGGCGGCGCCGACGATGGCGGCGGTACGCATGTTGGCGTCGCGGCGCAGCCAGGTGAGCAGGCCGAGCAGCCATTCGCCGTCGTAGACCGCCAGTTCGTGGACGAGCTGGGTGAACCGGTCGTCGCGGGTGCCACCGCTCTCGTAGAACGTGTCGGTGCCGACGAAGTTCGCCACCGCGAGCAGGAACAACTCACTGCGCGCGTCGCGGGTGTAGCCGGTGCCGCCCTGGTGGGTGACGGTCTTCGAGCCCGTGCTGCGCACCGGCGAGACGGCGGCCGGGCGGCCTCGGAGCCGGTTGAATCGAGACATGGTGATCCCCCGTGGAATGTGGGGGAGGTGACAACGCCGAGGTGCCCGAGATCGAGGCGACCGGGCTTTCAAGGTGCTCTACCGCTGAGCTACCACCGGCGAACCGGCGACCGGGACTCGAACCCGGGACCACCCCAACAAAAGGAAGAATTCCCGGTCTGCGCACCGGGCACCCCGACGTTGAACCTCCCGAGATCGAGATGACGCGCGGCGGTGGGACCAGGTCCCACTTCTGGGAAGGAAGTAGCCGCTTGTCTGCGCACCGGGAGGTGCGTTTCTTCGTGTCCGAAGCCTAGGGGTGCGGGCCGGGCGGGCGACATCCATTTTTCGCGGCGGCGCGCAGGCGTGCCGGATGGGATTCCGGGTCTCGGGTGGGCGACCGTGTGGGTGGTGCGACGCTTGGGTGTATGAGCGTTTCCGCAGATCCGGGTGCCGCCGGCCGCACGATCCGCCCCGACGGCCGGTGGTTGCGGGTGCGGGGGTGAGCTACGGCATGGAGTACCACGTCGAGGCGGAGGCGATCCGGCGTACGCTCCCGGCCGCCGCGCGGCGGGCCTGGGCGGAGTTGGAGCGGCGGCTGCGGTCCGACCCCTGGACCGTGGGGGCGCGGATGAGCGGCGGGCTGCGCGACACCCTGGAGGCGGCCTTCGCGGCGCACGGGTTCGCGACGTACATCGTGCAGGAGAAGCGGGTGATGGTGAGCGTGATCAACCTGGTGTGGATCGGCTGAGGCCGGCGGTCGGCCGTAGGGCGTGGCACCCGGCCCGGCCGGCTCCGGCAGCCCCGTCGTCCCGTTTGCGCGGAAGGGCCTCCGGCGGCGGGCGTACCTTCGTCCGTGCGTCGGCGCGCCCGGGTCGGGGCGTGGGTTGGGTGCGGCGCCGACGTGGCATTCGTGGGGGGTTGGGAGGGCTGTTCGGGACGTGGGGGCTGGTGACATATCGTCTGGAAATCGGTGATCGTGATGGCGGTGGAACCGGACGGGAGAAAGCGGATGATCACGGAGCAGGGATTGGTGGCCGAGCGGTTCGAGGAGAACCGGGCGCATCTGCGGGCGGTGGCCTATCGCATGCTCGGTTCGCTCAGCGAGGCCGAGGACGCCGTGCAGGAGGCGTGGCTGCGGCTGGATCGTTCCGACATCTCCGGCGTGGAGAATCTGGCGGGCTGGTTGACCACGGTCGTCGGCCGGGTGTGTCTCGACATGTTGCGCTCGCGCAAGTCGCGGCGCGAGGACGAGTGGGACACGCACGTCCCGGACCCGATCGTGACCGATGCGGACGGCGCCGACCCCGAGCAGTCGGCCGTGCTGGCCGATTCGGTCGGGTTGGCCATGCTCGTCGTACTGGACACGTTGCCGCCGGCCGAGCGGCTCGCGTTCGTGTTGCACGACATGTTCGCGATGCCGTTCGACGACATCGCGCCGATCGTGGACAAGTCCACCGCCGCGACGCGCCAGCTCGCCAGCCGGGCCCGCCGTCGGGTCCAGGGCGCGGCGCCCAAGCCCGATCTGCCGCGCCAGCGCCGGGTGGTGGACGCGTTCCTCGCGGCGTCGCGCGGCGGCGACTTCCAGGCCCTGCTCGATCTGCTCGACCCCGACGTGCTGCTGCGCGCCGACACCGGGGACGGCGCGCTCGGGGTGTCGCAACTCGTCCGCGGCGCCCGTGCGGTGGTCGCCCAGGCGCTGTCCTTCGCCCGCATGGCGCAGTATGCGCGGCCGGTGCTGGTCAACGGCTCCCCGGGGCTGTTCACCGCGCCGAAGGGCCGGCCGATGGGGGTCATGGACTTCACCATCGTGGGCGACAAGATCGTCGAGATCAACATCCTCGCCGACCCGGGGCGACTGGAGCGCCCGGAACTTCGGGACCTGGGGACGCAGGCGGAGTAGGCGCCGGAGTACGGGAGTGGGTCGGCCCTGGGCGAGCGAATCGCGCCCGGGGTCGACGCGGCGCTTCGGGGGCTGCCCCGCGTTGTCGGCTTCGGGGCCGGGTGCGGGCTAGCCCTGGTGCGGTGTGCGGGACAGGCCCGTGCCGCCGGGGGCGATCAGGCCGCTCTCGTAGGCGAAGACGACGGCCTGGGCCCGATCGCGCAGGTCCAGTTTGTCGAGGATGCGGCTGACGTGGGTCTTGACGGTCTGCTCGGCGAGAAAGAGGTGGGCCGCGATCTCGCCGTTGGAGCGGCCCTGCGCGACCAGTCCCAGCACCTCGGTCTCGCGCGGCGTGAGCTTGCCCAGGCGGGTCGAACTCGGCCGGGTGATCGGGCGGTTGCGGGCGAAGTCCTCGATCAGCCGACGGGTGATCGAGGGCGCGAGCAGCGCGTCGCCGGCCGCGACGATGCGCACCGCCGCGATCAGGTCGGCCGGGGACGCGTCCTTGAGCAGGAAGCCGCTGGCGCCCGCGCGCAGCGCCTCGTACACGTAGTCGTCGATGTCGAACGTGGTGAGCATGAGCACCCTCGGCAGCGGGCCGCACTCGCCCGGCGTGCCCAGGAGTTCGCGGGTCGCGGCCAGGCCGTCCAGGACCGGCATGCGTACGTCCATCAACACCACGTCGGGCCGCGTCTCGCGGGTCAGCCGGATTGCCTCGCGCCCGTCGGCCGCCTCGCCGACCACCTCCAGGTCCGGCTGCGCCGCGAGCAACGCGGCGAAGCCGGCGCGGATCATCGACTGGTCGTCGGCGATCAATACGGTGGTCATGCCACTCCAGGGGTCGACGGGGCCGAGCCGGTGTCGGCCGGCGGCAGGGGCAGTAGGGCGGCGACGTGGAAGCCGCCGTCGGGTAGCGCCTCGGTACGCAACTCCCCGGCCAGCATGGCGACTCGCTCGCGCATGCCGATCAGACCCTGGCCGCCGGCGGCCGGCCCGCGGCCCGTGTCGGCCTCGGTGGAGGCGGGTTCGACGGGCCGACCGCCGTGCGTGGGCGCGGAGTTGCGGACGTCGATGCGCAGCGCCGAGGCGTCGCCGGACAGGGTCACCCGTACCGTGGCGCCGGGCGCGTGGCGGACCACGTTGCTCAGCGATTCCTGGACCAGGCGGTACGCGGACAGTTGTACGCCCACCGGGACCCGGTCCGGCGCGGGCACGGTGTCCGCGATGGACAGGTGCGCGTCCAGGCCGGCGCGATGTGCGGTCTCGATCAGTACGGGCAGGTCGGCCAGGCCGGGTTGCGGGCTGTGCTCCGCCGCGGGGCCGCCGTCTTCCGCGCCGGTGTTCGCGTCCTGGCGCAGCACGTGCAGCAGCCGGCGCATCTCGGTGAGCGAACGACGTGCCTCGCCGGCGATCGTGCCGAACTCGTCGACGGCGGCGGCCGGCAGGTCGGCGATCCGGTAGGGCGCGCTGTCCGCCTGCACGGTGATCACCGACATGTGGTGGGCGACCACGTCGTGCAACTCGCGGGCGATGCGGGCGCGTTCCTCCAGGAGGGCGCGCCGGGCGTGTTCGGCACGGCCGACCTCCTCGACCAGGACCAGTCGGCGCTGGGCGTCGCCCCGGCTGCCGATCGCCTCGGCGGTGAGCGGGGCCAGTGCGGACAGGATCGTGATCGGCAGCAGTTCGTCGATCCGGATCGGGCCGCGCGTCGCGGCGAGCACGATGCCCGACGCGAGCAGGGCCAGCCACAATACGAGGAGTACGCGGCGCGGGGCGCGCAGGGCGACCACGGTGAGCACCACGACGAGGGAGAACACCGACGTCACGGCCCACGGCCACGGCTCGGCGGAGGACACCGGGTGGGTGGGTACTGCGGTGGCGATCGCCGCGGCCAGGGCCAACCACCAGGCCGGCAGCGGGCGATACAGGCACAGCAGGACCGGTACGGCGCGGGCGATCGCGGCGATCGTCGTCCCGGGGGCGCCCATGTCGTAGTGCTGGTGGAGGTCGAGCCACCCCACGACGGTGAGCACGAGGGCGGCCAGGGTCAACACCCACACCGTGCGGCGCGTGGGCGGGAGCGGGGCCACCGAGGAGGGCGACACCGCCTCGCGCAGCGCGGACCGGATCGTCGCCGGCCGAACGATCTTCACGGTTGGTGATGGTATGCCGGGAACGGGCGGTCGGTGGGGCGGGGCGGGGATGGAGTCGGCGTCGAGGGTGTTGTGCATGGTGGCGTCCGGGGGTCGGCGCGGGGAGGCGGCCGGATGGGGGTTGGTGTCGGTTCGGGTGGGTTCAGGCTCGGCTTTCGGTGCGGAAGGTATGACGTGCACCGGCTGCCCGGAGATGGGTGAGGCCCTGGATCAGGCACAGGCAGACGGCGAAGAAGGCGAGGCCGCCGATCGCGTGTACGGCCCAGACGCCGGCCAGGGAGGGTCCGCCCCAGGCGTCGTGGTAGTCGGTGTCGCCGTACCAGATCGGGTAGGTCAGGTTGCGGATGGTGTTGCCGTAGGCGTACGCGGCCAGGATCAGCATCGGCACACCCAGCGCCGTGTCGAGGACGGCGTGGCGGAGCACCCGGACGGCGCCGGGGACGGCGCCCCGGTCGGTCGTGGCGCCGCTGTGCCGGCCGTCAGCGGTGTGCGGGTCCAGGAATCGGCGGGCCGCGGCGAGTTGCAGGCGCCCGGCGCGGGAGGAACGGCCGCCGAGCGTCAGGACGATGCCGATCAGGCCGAGTGGCAGCGCGAGGAACGCGTACGCGGAGCGTCGGGCGGCCTCGGACACCGAGGCCGGCGCGAACCGGCGGAGCGGGCGACGGAGCCGGGCCGGGGTCTGGGCGGCCGGCCGGGTGTCGGGGGCGGGACGGACGACGGTGGATGCCATGGCGAGTCCTTGGGGTGGGTGCAGGGAGCCGGGCACGCGGGCTCCGGCGGGGGCCGGGATGTACCGGTTCGTTGCCGGCGGGCGCTCGGTCGGCGCCGTGGATTCCACGCTAGGAGGCGGGCCACCGGGTGGGCATCACACCGCGGCGCCAACCCGCGAGTGATACCGGGGTAGGGGGTCGACGGCCGGCCGCGGTGGGTGCCGGTCGCCATGCGGGCGCCGGTGCGCCGTACCGGCCGGTGACCCCGGTACCTCTCCCGCACTTTCCGGCGAACGCGTTGGTAGGTTGATCGGCGTAGTCGATCATCAGGGGGATGAACACATGACCGGACGCACGCGACCGCGTTTGCGGCGGGGGCTGGGTACGGCTATCGGCGGCGTGGCGCTGCTGCTGGTGACCGCCGCATGCGGGAACGAGTCGGGCTCCGGCGATCGGGGCCCGGTCGCGGAGGGGTCGAACGGGGACGGGGGCGGGACCAAGGCCTACGCGGGAGCCGCGGCGGCGGTCTTCGCCGCGGTGGACAAGGTGCACGGCACCGAATCGGTCGCGATCACGGTGCAGCAGAAGTTGCCCGGCGGCAAGGGCTCGAGCGCGCAGGGCGCGATCAGGTTCGGTGACGCGGGCGGACTGCGGATGACCATGGCGATGCCACAGGGCACCCCGGGCATGCCGGCGAAGGTCGAGACGCTGGTGACGCCGACCGCGATGTACATGAACATGGGCTCGGCGCTCGCCGCCGAATCCGGCGGCAAGTCCTGGCTCAAGATGGACTTCACCGCGCTGGGCTCGCTGGACAAGACCGGTGCCCTCTCGGCGGTGGGCGAACTGATGAACAAGGGCTTCGGCCAGCAGGACCCCACCAGTCAACTGTCGTTGCTCAAGGGGTCCGGCGACATCGCCGAGGTCGGCAAAGAGGACGTGGACGGTCGGCCGACCGTGCACTACAAGGGCACGGTCGACATGGCCAAGGCCAGTCGACTGGGCGCGGAAGCACTCGGGTTGAGCCCCAAGACCCTGGAGAGCCTGCGCGCGGCGAACGAGGCGATCGGCGCCACGTCGTCGACCATCGAGGTGTGGATCGATGCCAAGACCGACCTCCCGGTCCGGCAGTCGGTGCGCACGCCGACCGAGGTCGGCGAGTTGGGCAGCACGGTGGACTACCGGGACTGGGGCACCAAGGTCGACGTGACGCCGCCGCCGGCGAGCGCGACGGTGGACTTCCAGGAGCTGATCGACAAGGAGCGGGGCGGCGCCGAGGCGGCCTGACCCGGGACCGGGTGTCATCGCGAAAACGCACGCGGCCGCCGGGTCGGTTGACCCGGCGGCCGCGGTCGGTTTCGGCCTCGGGCCGCCGATACCGCAAGAGTGGGTGACCCGCCGAGATCGAGGCGGCAGCGGAGACCGGGACCCGAAGCCCCGTACATTTCACCGCCCTTGCGGGCTCCATGGAGTATCCGCGACCTGCGCACCGGGGGTCGGGCGAAACCGTGGCGCGGGTGTGCGATCCGGCGCGCGGATTATCCGCCCGGGCGCGGACGGGGCCGATGTGTAGGGGCGACACGGCGGCCCCCACGGGCGCGGCCCTCCCGACGGTCAGGAGGAGTGCGCGCGGGTCTCGGCGTCCTTTTTCGCGTAGTGCTCGCGCTCGCGCCGATCCGCGCGCAGGATGCCTCGGATCACGAACGTGAAGCCGACCGCGACCGCGAGGAAAGGGGTGAGTTCGGCGAATGCGCCGAGTGCGTCCAACACGATGACTCCCAAGGGTGGTGCAGCCGGCCGACCGCGCCTTCGGCGGCACCGAGGGCACGAACCGGGGACGGCTCGCTCCGCCGCTCGTCGTCCGAGCGGCGGGACAACCCTACCGCCCGCCCTCGCGTCAACCACCGGCGACCGTGTACCTCGGACGGAGGACCCTGCCCGGCGTGCGAGCCCCGGCTACCGGGCGGGCCACGATCGTGATTGACTCGCCGGCGTGTCGCTCGGCCTCATCGTTGTCTACACGTCGCGCCTCGACGCGTGCCGCGAGTTCTACGCGTCGCTCGGTCTGGCCCTGGTCCGAGAGCGGCACGGGAGCGGTCCCGAGCACTACGCCGCGACCCTCGACGACGGCACCGTGATGGAGCTGTATCCGGCGCGGCCGGACCGGTTGACCGGCTATCTGCGGCTCGGCCTCGTGCTCGCCGCCGACTCGCCGCTTCCGAGAGGGCGCCATCTGCTGACCGACCCCGACGGGCGGAGCGTGGACGTACGGGTGGGGTGAACCGACCGGGTCAGCGGGGGCCGCCGGTGGCCTCGGCGAAGCGGCGCAGGTCCTCGACGTGCGCACCCCAGCCGTCGCGGTGGGCGGCGGCCAGGCTCGGTCCGTCGGGCAGGCGGCTCCAGCCGGTCTCGCGGACCCGGAGCTGGGTGCCGGGGCGGGCCCTGGTCAGCTCGATGGTCACCGTCGTGGACACGGCCCAGTCGTCGTCGGCCCAGGTGAAGCGCAACAGCCGGCAGGGATCGAGCGCCTCGACCCGACCGGTGGTCAACCGCGCCTCGCCGTCGGCCCCGCTCCAGCGCTCCGAGAGCCGGCCGTTCACGCGTGCGTCAAGGTCGAGATAGCTCCACCACATGGCGCGCGAGTCCGGATCCACGAGGGCGTGCCACACGGCCTCGGTGGGCGCGGCGATCACGACACTGACCTCGACGAGCGGTTCACGGACCATGAACCAACCGTAGATCTCACGAACGCCCACGTCAGCCCACGAACGGTCCGCTGAAGGTCAAGACTGCACCACCCCCGAGCGCCCCCACGCGCCCCCCCGGAAGGTGAGCCGACTCCGGCGGGCGACATCGTGGGCGCGGGGATCCCGGGGTTTGTCGATTGGGGAGCTTCCCGGATGGGGAACGCACTGCACAGGACACGTGCGTACCCGCGTCACCGGCCCTCGGGAGGATCCGCCCATGCCGCACCCGCCGATCGCAGATCTGCGCAGCGCGTTCACCGCCTCCGCCAAACCCGGCAGTCAGGACTGGCCCAGCCTCGCCGACTTCACCGTGTTCGCCGCCGCCGGGCGCACCTGCGGCCGGGCCCCGCTGATCGGCCTGCCCGGCTGGACCTGCGACGACGCGGCACGGGTCCTGGCCCTGGCCGAGCTGGCGGCGCGTACGCCCCACCACGATCTGTCCGCGCACCTGCGCACCCTGTACTGGCGCGGCGACGCCCACGAACGCCGCGCCGTACTGCGCGCGTTGCCCTACCTCGAGGTCACCGGGCACGATCCGGCGCTGGCCACGTCCCTGGTCGCCGACGCCCTCCGCACCGGCGACCCCCACCTGATCGCTGCGGCCCGCTTCGCGGGGACGGACGACGGCCACGAGCCGGGATAGCCGGCGGGGTCGCGTGACCCGGCCCGGGATGCCGTCTCCACCTACCAGCCGCCGTGCCCCCGGGCGTGGTGTTCGGCCGCCGCGTGCCACCAGCGCGGCGGCGACGGGCCGATGACCTCGGCCGACGGCTGATCGGGATGCAGGCCGAGCCGGCGCAGCGCCTCGGGGGGTACGCGGATGTCGTACCAGCATTGCCGACCGCCGTCGGGGCCGACCCCGCACAGGAGCCCGATGTGGATCTCCTCGTCGGCGAAGGGCATCCAGTCGATGCCGCGTTCACGCAGTCAAGCGCGTACGGCCGCCGCCGGTCCGAGGCAGCCCCGCACGTTCCGATACGCCGTGATCGTCAACCACCCGTCACCAGGTCTGTCCATGGTGGCGATGATGCCGGCTCGTCGGGCGGATGTCCCGGGCCCGATCGTTGACCACATCGGGTGCAGTCGGCAGGCTGAAGGCCGGCCCGTGCGCGGGCGGGCCGGTCGGATCGGGAGTCGGGGACCCACATGCGGCGAAGAACAGTGTTGGCGGCACCGATGCTGCTCGGTTTGGGCATGGGCAGCGCACGAGCCGGGACGCGGGACCCGGCGGCATCCGCGGTCGAGCGGATCGGGGGCGCGTTGGGCGACTCGGGCGGCGAACTCGTCGTGCGCGGGCGCGAGCACGGGCCCGGCTGGATTCGTACCACCCTCGAACTGCGGGACGCGGCCGTGCCGTTGGTGATCGACGTGGTCGTGGACACCGGGCACGTGCCACGGCGCGTCGCCTACCTGCTGCCCGGCGGCGGCCTCGACTTCGCGTCGAACTTCTTCACGCCCAGCACCCACAACCTCGCCCATCACCTGCGCACGCACGGATACTTGGTGATCGGCATCTCTCCGCGCGAGAACGGCGCGACCGCCGCCGACCTCACCGCCGAGTGGGGCCTGGCCGCGCACAAGCGGGACGCCCGGACGGTGATCGACGCGGTCGACGCGGCGCTGCGGGTGCCGTACGACCTGCTCGGCCACTCCGCCGGCGCCGCGCTCGCCCTGGACCTGGCGGCGGATCGGGCGCCGAGGCCGGCCCGGGTGATGGTGCTGGACACGACCGGGCCGTACGAGGGCGACCTCGCGGTCCGCGCCGCGCAGACCAGGGCGGCGTTGGACGTTCAGCTCGCGGGCGGGGTGTACACGAACGACCCCGGTCTGAAAGGGCTGTTGGCGCGTGCGGTGGGCGACCCGAACGGCGCCTCCGCGGTCCCGCGACCGGTCGATCCGACGAGTCGGTTCACCAACGCAGCGCTCGCGCACTTCGCCCTGATCCACACCGCCAAGCTGCCCGGGGCGACCAACTGGATCTACGAACAGGGCTTTTCCGCAGGCACCTTCGCCTTCGGTGCGACACCGTCCGACGACCGGTTCACGCTGACCCACAGCCCGCTCGCGACCTGGGCCGACGCCACCGCCCGTCTCGGCAGCGGTCTGATCCCGATCGCGCTGCTGCGTGACCTCACCGCGATCTGGGCGGGCGAGGAATCGGTGTACCGCATCGACTGGTCGGCGATCACCGCCGAGGTCACCTGGATCAACACCGCCCTGGGACGCGGCGACCACCCCATGGGCGCGAACCTGATCCGCGACGGCGGCAATCCGAAGGTCACCTTCACGGTGATCCCCGACTACGGCCACGGTGACCCGGCCTGGAGCGGCACCGCCGACCGGGACGTGTGGCGATTGCTGGTGTAGCGGGGCCGGATAGATTCGATCGGATTCGATCACGAACCGATGTGTGAGGGAGTACGCATGGCCTCGATCCACCACACCACCATGACGCCCGGGAAACTGGAACTGCTCGCCGACTGGCTGCCCCGGCAGAGTTGGTACGCGGGCGGGGCCGAAGCGCCGGAGCGGATCCGGGCCGGTGGATTCCGGTTGGACGACCCGGCGGGCGAGGTCGGGATCGAGTTCATGATCGTGGTGGAGGCCGGCGCCCCGGAGTCGGCCGCGTATCTCGTGCCGATGGCCTATCGCGGCGCGGCGCTCGACGGTGCCTCCGACGACGCGCTGATCGGCGTCTCCGAGCATGGCGTGCTCGGTACCCGGTGGATCTACGACGGCGTGCGGGACCCGGTGGTGATGGGGCAGTTGCACGCGGTGCTGCGCGGGGAGGCGACGCCGCAGCATCAGACCGAGAGCGACACGCCCGACCCGACCGTGACGGTGTACGGCGGTGGCGCGGCCGGCGTGCTCGATGTTCGGGTGAACCGGGTGCTGCGGCCCGTCGGGGCCGAGGAGAGCGCGCCGGGGCGCTTGGTCGCGGGCTGGACCCGGCCGGACGGGACGGCTGTGCGAGGCGTGCTGGCTACCTTCGCGTCGCGGTAGTCGCGGTAGTCGCGGTAGTCGCGGTAGTCGTGGGACGACGGGGCCACGGCGTGGGACCACCGGGTTCGACGGCACCGACCCCGTCGGTGCCGTCGAACCCGGCGCGCGGTGTCTACGGGGCAAGCTCGGCCAGGGAGTCCGACCACGCCGCGCACAGATCGTCCGCCAACCCGGCCGGGAGGCACGTGTCGACCAGGGCCGTGATGTGCATCGTGTCGTCGAAGGAGCCGAGGAAGACGCCGATCGGGGCGCTGTGCGGCACACCGCCGAGGGGGATCGCGTCGAACACCGGGGAGCCGCGGAAGGCGTACGAATGGCGGGGCCAGTGGTGGGCGGAGCCGGCGGCCAGGTCGATCTGCCAGGGGGACACGGCGGTACGCAGGCCCCAGCGGTCGACGGGCGGGGCCTTGTCCTGCGCGACCAGGTGCAGGCGACGGATCGGGTCGGCCTGATCGCACGGCAGGCGGACCCGGGCCGGCCGGGCGTGGTTGCCCGGCTCCGGGGCGCCCATCGTGCCGGACGGGGACGGCACCAGCGCCCAGACCGGCCGCACGCCGCGCCGCCACGGTACGCCGGGGCAGGTGCGCAGCGCGCCCGCGAGTGCGGCGAGGAAGACGTCGTCCGGACCGACCCCGCGACCGTGCCGTGACGCCGCGTGCAGGCGTTCCGGGTCCAGGTCCAGCCAGGCCATTCGCCGCGTGCCGGTCGCCCCCCGGGTCGTGAACGGCCGGGTGGACGGCGGCGACAGGCGGCGCGCGTGGTCGCGGACGCCGAGCACGGCGGGCCCGTGCGGGGTCACCGCCGCCGCCTCGATCGGCTCCACCCCGAACAACCGCCGGGCCACCTCGACCACCGACGCGTCGTCGAGCAGCGTGTGGTGCGCCTTGAACACCACCGCCCACTCGTCGCCCGCGTAGCCGTGTACGAGCCGCGCCTCCCACGCCGGACGGTCCCGGGGCAGCCGATCCGCCAACGACGCGTCGACCGCCGCGCCGAGTCGTCCCGGGCCGACCGGGTACACGTGCACGTGCCGATCGGGGTCCACCGGCCCGCGCCGCCGGAACGTGCCATCCGAGCGGTAGGCCAGGACCGGCACCCGCCACAACCGGGCCGCCACCGCCTGACGCAGGTCCGCCACGGTCGGCGCCAGGCCGCGAAACCGCAGTACGGCGCCGAGTTCGACCGACCCGGCCCGGCCGGCCCGACCGGGATCGCGATACGCCCGCTCCAACGCGGTGTCGCGCCGCCCGCCGCGCCCCGGCCGGACACAGTCGACCAGGTAGTCCCGATCCACCGCGGTCGCCGACCTCGGCTCGCCGAGCAACGCCCGTACCCCCGAGTCGTCATAGCCCCGACGGTGCGTCAGATACGGCGTGCACGCCGCGTGTGCCTCCGCGAGCCGTTCCACGCCGGTGGGCCGCGCGGGCGGCTCGGCGACGAACCGCAGGCGTACCGGCAGGAATTCGGCCAGCACCTCGCGCACCACCTCGACCGGGACGTCGTGCGGATGCCGTACGTGGTAGGTGTCCACGCCGCCGGAGCCGGTCAGATCGGCCAACCGCGTCATCATGCGCGCCGCCTCGTGCACCGGCATGAAGTTGAGCCGGCCGTCCGGCGCCGCCGGCAGCCGCAACACCGGTCGCATCCGCCCCGGCAGCCGCGCCGCCCAGCCGAACGCCGCACACCCGCTGGTCACCGCGGCCCGCTCCACCACGTGCCGCAGCGAGTTCGCCGGCACCCCGGGACGATCCGAGACCAGCGTGGTCGGCCGCAGGATCAGCGCCGAACGCCCCAGCCGCGCCGCCCAGTCCCGGACCAGCGTCTCCGCCTCGTACTGGGCCCGCTCGTAGTCGTTCTCGAAGCCCGCCGAGTCGTCGGCCGGTTGCTCCTTGATCGTGCCGTCGCGACGGGCGCCCGCGACAAAGGCGGATCCGATGTGCAACACGCGCGGTCGCCGCCGACCCGCCTCGGCCAACTGGAGCAGATTGCGGGTGCCGTCGACCGTGTCGGGCCACAACTCGGCCATCGTGGCGTCGGGTCGGCGGTCGCCCGCGCAGTGCCAGATCACGTCGATCGAATCGGCCAGCGAGGTGAACTCGGGCCCGGCCAGGCCCAGTCGCGGCAACCTCGGATCGGTCTCGACGATCCGCAGCCGCTCGGGGAGTCGCCGCACCAACTCGTCGGGAGCGGAGGTGACTTCCAGAAAGGCCCGGATCCGGTCGAGGACGCCGCGCGAGCCCGCCTGGGACAGGAGGGTGATCGTGCGGTGGCGGTCCAGCAGTTCGCGGAGCAGATGCAGACCGAGGAATCCGGTGGCTCCGGTGATGGCGACGCGCATGGCTCAGCCAACTCCTTGCAGGTGTTCACAAGTGGCCTGACGGGACGTCGCGTCGACGGTGTCGACGCGCGGCGAGTCGGGCCCGATGGCGCGCTGCGCCGGGGCACGCGTGGTCAATGTCTTCCCTGGGACGAGTGGGTATCGTCAGGACGCTAGTCGCCGAACGACCATCACCCACGCGGTATTGGGCCAACCGATGCCGGTGTCACCCGATCGGGTTCACGATCGGCCGGCCGGCGCGCTCGACGACGCGACGGGTCGGCCGCCGGGCGGTCCGGGAGGGCCGAGGTACCGGCCGGAAACCAAAAATTGTGCCCTGTCCGGTGGGTTGGTACCCCCCAAAGAAGCTTTCTTGACCGTTTGCGCCCGGTGATGTGGTCTTCGGGTACTACGGTCTGGTGCGAGACGAGGGCCCGGGTCCGGCCCGAGGCGTGTCACGACCAGGGGGCATACGCAGATGGACACTTCCCAGGCCGGGGCCACGGTGGCCGCGGTGGGAGCGATGGAGTACGGCAGCCATTGCTGTTTCGTGTCGGCCGACGAGGCCGTCACGCGGCTCGCGGTGCACAGCTACATCAGGGACGGACTGTCCGCCGAGGACCGGGTGATGTGCCTGCTCGGCAGGCGCGACCGGGCCTGGTTGATGAGTGCGCTGTCCGAAGGACCCACCCGACCCGACGACCGCGAGGCCGACGGCTCGCTCGTGGTCGTCGATGTCGGCCGAACGCCGTTGTGGGAGGGTGAGTTCACACCCGAGGGGATGGCGGAGACGTTCTTCGCGGCCGTGGATCAGGCCCTCGCCGACGGCTTTCGCGGCCTGCGCGTGTGCGGCGACATGACGTGGGGTCGGGCCGGCGGCGTCGAACACGCGGACCTGCTCGAATTCGAACGCCTCGCCGGCCTCGGCCTGCCGAGCCGCCGGGCGATGGGCATTTGCCTGTACGATCCGCGCGAGTTCAGTTCGGTACAGATCGACGCCCAGGAACGGCTGCACCCGCTCGTCGCCGGCACCGGTCGCGCACGTCCGCCCACCCTCCAGGTCACCGACACCACCAAGGGGTTGCGTCTGGTCGGCGAGGCCGACGTGGGCACCCGGGACCTGCTGGAGGACGCGCTGCGGCGCGCGATGGCCCACTCGGGCCGGGACCTGGTCGTCGACCTGTCCGCACTGGAGTTCGCCGACCTCGGCACGATGGAATCGTTGTATCGGGCCGCCACCGCCCTCGGCCCGGACCGGCACCTGGTCCTGCGCGCCGCGGGACCGGCGGTCCGCAAGGTGGTCGACCTGCTCGGGTGGAGCGGGGTCGGCGGCCTGATCGTGGACGAGGACCGACCTTCCGGGGAGTGCAGTGGGGGAGTGCAGTGACCGGCCCGAACCGTGATCGCGCCCACGCCCGTGCGCGGATCGGTGCCGGACCGGTGGAGGTACTACCGTTCGGCGCGTCGGACCTGTGCCTGGTCCGTGCCGTGGTGCGCCGGCACGCCGACGCCGTCGGCCTGGGCGACGACCGCCCCGACTGCCTGGTGCTCGCGGTACACGAGATCGCCGCGTGCGCCGTCACCTCGGACTCCCGGCCCGCGCTGCTGCGTTGTGTGCCCAGGGCCGGGAAGGTGGTCTGCGAGATCCACGCGGCCGGGGACGATGGGGGCGGCGCGAACGGCGGCGGTGTCGACGGTGGCCGTGCCGACGGCGGCCATGCCGACGGTGGTTGCCGTCGACGCGCGTTCCCTCGGCTGACCGACAAGCAGGAGACGCCGGGGCGGGGACTGTGGATAGCGCGGGCGCTGTGCGACGAGGTCGAGGTGGCCGAGTGCGCGGAGGGCGTGGTGGTGCGGATGACGATGCATTTGACGGCGTCGGCGTCGGCGTCGACGGGGGCGGTGGCGAGCGAGGTTGTGGGGCACGTGGAGACGGAGGGTGAGTTGCACTGAGGGGGCGGCGGTCGGGCGACGTCGGGTGTCGTTGGGTGCCTGAACGGCCGTGACTCGTGCAGGGGTTCATGGTCGGAAACGGCTTGGCTCGGCCGGGGTGGTGTGACACGGTCGGCCGGTGATCGACGAACATGCGTGCGTGCGGGCGGTGACCTCGGGGGCTGCGGCGAGCTTCGGGCCGGAGCGGGCGGCGATCTTCGACGCGGTGCGGGCCGACCGTGACGGTCCGATGGCCCGGCTGCTATGTGGACTTGCCCACGTGGGACCGGTCGACGCGCGTTTGTGCGCGATCGAACTGCTGCGTGATCTGGCGGAGTTCGGGGTTGTCTGGCCGTCGGTGGCCGAGCGGGCGTGGTCGTGGCTGACCGATGCCGAGCCGGCCGTGCGCGTCGCGGCGGCCCGGCTGTTCGTGGCGACGGCCGAGGTCGAGGCCGTGGCGGCGTGGTTGCCGGAGGCGGCCGATCCGGATGTGCGGGTGGCCGGCACGATCGCGCTGCTCGGCCGTGGGCGGGATTTCGACGACTCGGCCATGGTGCTGGCCGAGGACGCCGATCCGGCGGTGCGGGTGACGGCGGCGCTGGTCCTGCTCGGGGACCGGGACCTTCCCTGGGCCTGGCGGCAGGCGTGGTGCCAGGCGATCCTGGCCGATCTCGGGGACGCGGTGCGGCGGTTGCGGCGCGATGGTGGGCCGATGGACGTGCGGGTGGGCCCGGTGTGGGCCTGGCGGCTGCTCGGGGACGAGGAGGAGTGCCACGAGATCGCGCGGTCGTTGCTGGCCGCCGAGGATCGGGACGTGCGGTGTGTCGGGCTGGACATGGCGGCGGAGGCGATCAGGCTGTGGCGTACGGGGCCGACGGAACTGCTGCCGGCGTTGGTGGGGATGGCGGAGGAGGCCGACGACGCTGACGGCGCGCTGCGTGCCGAGAGCCTGCGGGTGTTGCGGCTGTCGCGCGACATGTGGCGGGCGGCGGCAGGGTATTGGGCCGGGCGCACCGACGGTGTCGGGCGGCGACTCTCGGACGAACTCGGTTCACCCGGTGGACTGTTGCCCCTGCCGGATCTGGAGGCTGTTTTCGCGGCGCGTCGATTGCCCGAGGGGCGCGCCGAGGCCGACGCCTGGTTGGCCGCACAGCCCGTCGAGGCCGACGCCTCCGGGCGCCGGAAGGCACACACGCTGATGGGGCTGGTCGCGCACGGTGGTCCGACCGAACGCCAGGCCCGGCAGGCGATGTTCCTGTTCGAGCGGGAACCGATGCGCAAGTATGAGGTTGCCGGCGTGTTGTGGCGGCATCTGGGGCCTGACGACGCCGAGTTCACCGCGCGCCTGGTCGCCGAGATGTCGGCTGTCGCGGGCGATCGATTCGTCGGCGAACTCGCGCTCCAGGTGCTGGCCGACATGGGCGCACACGCCATCGGTGCGTTGCCGCGCCTGACCGCGTTGATCGACGACCACGCCCGACTGCCCGCGTACGAGGGCAGCGCGGAGGCGGAGATCGCCTTCGACGAGACGCGCCGGGCACAACTGGTCGGTGTACGTGATCGGATCGCGACCGCCATCCCGTAGGGTCCTTCCGGGTCCGGCCCGGTCCGGACGCCTGTGCGAAGTCGGACGTGAACCAAGGGAGATGGGCATGCCGATAGGTCGGGTCGCAGTGGTCGGCGGAAGCATCACGGGCTGCGCTTTCGCGCTCGCTGCGGCGCGCGGCGGGGCCGAGGTCACCGTGTACGAGCGCACCACCGGCGAACTCGCCGACCGGGGAGTGGGCATCGCGCTGCACGTGGACCGCTACGCCGAACTGGTCGCCGCCGGCTACCTCGACGACACCACGCCCTGGCGAAACGTCAACGGGCGCATCTGGCTGCTCGACGACGGCGAGTCGGCACGCGGGCGATCGTTGTGGGATCAGCCCGCCGCGTTCCGGATGTACAACTGGGGCCAGCTGTGGGCCGGACTGCGCCGCCGGGTGCCGGCCGAGGTCGACTATCGCGGCGGTACACCGGTCACCGTCGGTACGGACGGCGAGATTTACCTGCCCGACGGTACGAGCGAGCGCTACGACGTGGTGGTGGGCGCGGACGGCTACGGCTCGGCGGTGCGTACGGCGGTGTTCCCGCAGATCCAGCCGCAATACGCCGGTTATGCGATGTGGCGCGGGAGTTGTGCGTGGAACCACGAGCCGATCGACAACCTGATCTCGATCTGCATCCCGAACGGCCAGGGTGTGATGTACCGGATCCCGAGCAGTGGGGGAGACCGGATCTCGTGGGGCCTGTACAGCTCGGTGGGCGGCACGGCCGACCCGCGTCCGGCGTTGTTGGCGTTGGCCCGCAAGTACTTTCCGCCGTTCTGGGCCGACCTGGTCACCTCGACGCCCGAGAGCGACACGCTGATCCAGCCGATCAACGACCTTGTGGTGGACCGGTTCACGAGCGGACGCATGCTGGTTGCCGGGGACGCGGCGGCGATCGCCCGGCCGCATGTGGCAAGCGGTGCGGTCAAGGGCATCCAGGACGCGGTGGCCTTCGAGGCGGCGTGCCGGGAGGTGGGGCCGGCCGGTTCGTGGGAGGACGTGTTGGCGCGCTATGAGGCCGAGCGCCACCCGGCGGGCGCGGACCTGGTGCGGGTGGCCCGCTCGATGGGCTACGCGATGGTCGAGGACACCCCGGACTGGACCACGATGACCCCCGAACGCATGGTCGACTGGTGGGCGGCCCAGCATGCCGACGACGGCTTCGGCGGCCACGCGCTGGGGGCGGCGATCGCCGCGCGCTGATTCGAGCTCTTGCCCGCGTCAGCTCGGCTGCTGGATGTGCATGTTGATGTTGAGGACCTTGCCGTTGGGGTCGCGCACGAAGAAGCGGCGTACGCCCCAGGGTTCGTTGGTGATCGGGTACACGATCTCGTAGCCCCGCTCGCGCGCCTGCGCGTAGGCCGCGTCGACGTCCTCGACCTCGATGGACATCGCCGTGCGGCCGGACTGCGTGTCCCAATCACACTCGTCGGGGACGACCACCATCACCTGGGCGGTGGGGTTGCTCGGCGAGCGCAACATCAGGAAGCCGGGCTCGTCCATGCCGGCCTCGAAGCCGAGGAAGTCCTGGTAGAACTCCCGGCTGGGGCCGAGATCGGTGGCGGTGACGCTGGGTACGACGCGGCGGATCTTCATGCGCCCAGGGTAGGCGCGACGGCCGACATCGCCCGTGGAGGCGGGCGATGTCGGCGCGTCCGGTCAGGAACGGTCGCCCGGCGGGTCCTCCAGGTTCCAGCCCATGACGCGTTCGGGGTGGATGCGCATCACCTCGTTGCTGAAGAAGTCGAGGGGCAGCGGCGGTTCGTGGTCCCGCAGCAGCTCGACGCGGCCCCGGATCTCGACGCCGCGCCCCCAGCCCGGCTTGTACGCACCCGGCTCGTCCGGCGTCATGTCGTCGACGACGAAGGAGACGCCCGGATTGCGCTCGACGTTGCGCCACCGCTGACTGGAGCTGAGGTTGGGCCCACCGATGTCGATGGTCCCGTCGTCGTTCAGCCGAAAGCCGACAGGCCGCACATGCGGGGCGCCCTTCGGCCCGACGGTGGCGAGCCGCCCGAGACTCTGCCCGGTCAGGTACGCACGTTCGACCTCGGTATAGCTCGCCATTACCGCTCCATCCGGAGGCTCCCCCGCCGGGAGCGTTCACCTCGAACGTAGAACTTCAAGCCGACTTGACGTCAAGGGAGGAGCGCCACGATTCGCCAGGGGTGATCCATCCGAAACCGGGGAATATCGCAGGCCGGCACGGCTAACTTGGGCTCAGCGACCACCCTGGGGGTGAGATGACCCGCCCGAGCCAGCCCGGGAACCCGACGTTCGTCGCGGCCCGCAAGGCCCTTCAACTGCACTCGCAGCGGCGATTTGCCGAGGCATTCGAGGAGAAGGCGCGAGAATGTGGCCTGTGCCTGGCGGTGAGTGTCCGTCAGGTTCGCCGCTGGGAGAGCGCAGCGCCACCACGGCCTACTCCTGACTACCAACTCGTCTTGGAGGAGCTGTTTCAGCGACCCCTTGGGGAGCTGGGTTTCCGTGCCGAGGTGTATCGGGAGCGTGGTCAGGACGAGATCGACGGCGCTGCGGCCGAGATCATCCAGCAACTTCAGGATCAGGATGTCCCGGACTGGTGGCGTGCCATACCAGGCGAGGCTACGACCGGACTGCGATTCGAACGCATCATCACGGTCGAGCGAGCCGCAGTGGCGATCCGCAGTTACACCGCCGGCCTCGTGCCTGGGCTGCTCCAGACCTTCGAATATGCCTGTGTTGCGCTCCGGGCGTGCTCTCCGGCGGTATCCGAGGAGGAGATCATCCGCCGTGCGGAGTTGCGTATGAGTCGCCAGCTTGGCTTGGAAGCCCAGCGCAACGGCTCGCGGAGTCTCTGGTTCATCCTCGACGAATCCGCGCTCCACTGTCCGGTGGGTGGGCAGGCCGTGCTACACAGCCAACTTGCCCATCTCTTGGTGACGTTGACTCGGCGACCCGACATCACGGTGCAGATCCTGCCGCGTGACATCGGTGCGCATCCGGGAATGGCAGGAAAGTTCACCGTTTACGACCTCGGTGGACGTCGCGTGGTCTCTTGCGAAGGGCTGACCGGGGACTCGTGGACCTGTCGGCCGTCCTGTCTTGCCGCCTATTCCCTCGCCTACGATCGGCTGCAAGCAGAGGCGCTCGGCGCCGAAGCGTCGATCGCGCTGATCGCGCAAAGGCTCGTGGATCTGGAGACAACATGGTCGGCAGGTTTCCGCAGTGGCGAACCAGCAGCTATAGCGGAGGAGGAGACTGTGTCGAGGTCGCGTCTCTCGGAAACGTCATCGGAGTCCGAGACGCCAAGGTAGTCGACTCTCCCACGATCGCAGTCCCCCCGGCGGCCTGGGCCCACCTCATAGCTCGCGCCAGGCGCTGAGCCCGGCGCGCGCCTTGTGCGGTCACGCCATTGTGGTCGGCACACCTCCGGAACGACCTTCACCCACCGAAGCCCGGTCCGTCGTCGGCCGCGCTCGGGTCGGCTCGAACCGATCCCAGGTGGCGTACCACCCGGCCCAGGATGCGATCGGCGGGGACACTGCCGTAGTGCCCGGTTCATCGATGACGAAAGAACGCTGCGGCTCGCTCGGACGCACCCGCGCGTCGGAGCGAGTGGGGTGGATTCACTGTTGCGAGCCCTGCCGTGCCCGCATTTCGGCGGCGTCGAGTGCGGGTTCGAGTGTCGCGAGCGCGGAGCGGAGCAGGTCTGGCAGCGAGCCGGAGGGCACGACGAGCCCACCGGTGGCGAGGGGTGCGGCCGGGGGTTGGAGCCACTGTTGGAGTGCGACGCGAACCGCAGCGGCCACGCTCGCAGCGAGCACGCGGGCGGTGGGCGTGCCGGTGTTGCCGAGGCGCTGGTCGATCGCGGCGGCGAGGGGGTGTTCGATCGCGACGGCGGCGTCGAGGAACGTGTCACGCAGCGCGGGGCTGGTGGTGATCAGCAGCAGCGCGTCGCGGTCATGCGGTTCGGTGTACTGCTCCAGGATCGCGTCGGCCACGGCGGCGGCGAGGCGGGTGTGGGCGGGGCAGGCGGCCAACGCCGCGGCGACCCGTGACTCCCGTTCGGCGGTGACGGCGGCGACGATCGCCTGTTCGCGGCTGGAGAAGTAGTTGTTGTAGGTCCTCGGCGATACGCCGGCCGCGTCGGCGATGTCGTCGATGCGGACGTTGTCGGGCCCGTGCCGGAGGGCCAGCCGCAGTGCCGCCTCGCGCAGTGCCACTCGGGTGGCCTGCTTCTTCTGCTCGCGCAGACCGGTCCGCCTTGTCGTCACCCTCGAAGTATCCCAGCCTCAATGCGTGTGCGCAAACTTGCGTGCACGCATTATTTGTCCCTACGCTCGGGCCCTCCGCAGAAAGGAATCAGACGCATGCGAGCCAAGGGCATCTGCTACGACACCGGTTTCCTCCGCAACGGCAGCTACTCCCGGGAGCACTTCGACCCCGACCAGGTCAGGAAGGAGCTGACCATCATCCGCGACGATCTCCACTGCAACGCCGTCCATCTCACCGGCGGCGACCCGGACCGCCTGGAGCTCGCCGCCCGCCACGCCGCCGAACTCGGACTGGAGATCTGGTTCTCGCCCTACCCGCTGGAGCTGACGCCCGACGACATCCTCATCCTGCTCGCCGACTGCGCGGAACGGGCCGAGCGACTTCGCAGGCAAGGAGCCGAGGTCGTGTTCGTCACCGGCGTGGAACTGACCGTCATGAACCATGGGTTTCTTGAAGGCGACAGCACCGAAGAGCGACTCGGCCTGCTGCTGGGCGACCCGGCCCGTCGGCCCGAGAGAATCGCCGCAGTCGGCAGCCGTCTCAATGCTTTCCTTCGCGAAGCCGTGGCGGTGGTCCGCGAGCGCTTCCACGGCAAGGTCACCTACGCCGCCATCCAGTTCGAGGGCGTCGACTGGGACTTGTTCGACTTCACGACCTTCGAACTCATCCGCTCCGCGGAGGTGGCCGACCGCTTCCGCGACGCCGTGCGCAGCCTCGTCGCCCAGACCAAACCGGTCGCCATCACCGGCTTCGGCACCGCCACCTGGCGCGGGGCGGGTGATGTCGCACCGCGCAGCATGGGCGTTCTCGAAACCGACGGAGCCACCGGCGCGCCGCTCCGGCTGATCGGGGAGTACGAGCGCGACGAGGCCGGCCAAGCGGCGTACCTGAGCGAACTGCTGGAGATCTTCGACTCCGAGGGCGTCGACAGCGCGTTCGTGTTCCTCTTCGCGCTATACAACCTGCCCCACCGCCCCGACGGCGACCCCCGCGACGACCTCGACCTCGCCAGCCTCGGCATCGTCAAGATCCTCGAGGACCGCCACGGCGACACCTACCCCGACCTGCCCTGGGAGCCCAAGGCCGCCTTCACCGCAATCGCCGACCACTACCGCGCCTGAGTCCGCCTGGGACCGATCGGGATCAAGACGTGGGGACGGATGAGGCCCCGGAAGCTCTTCCTCCTGTCTCCGTTGCTGTCCGAGCCAGGACACCGGGGCCGATTTCGCGCGGGAGGAGGGCGGGTAAGCCAAGGGCAAGGGGATGCCGAGCCTGCGTCTGATGCGTCGTCAGATTGCTTTGTGGTGCTTGGTTTTCGTGCCGCTATTGGGTGGATGGCGGGAACAGCGCCCGGATGGTCTCGGTGGCCAGGTCGCGTAGCCAGGTGTGTGCGAGGTCGTCGTCGTGGCGTTGGTGCCACAGCAGGTACAGCGGCGTGGCCGGCATCGGGACCGGCAGCGGCACGGTGATCAGGCCGAGTCGCTCGCGGGCCGTGTGGGTGACCGCGTCCGGGAGGCAGACCGCCAGGCCGGTGTCCAGGGCGAGCCGCATCGCGAGGGCGGCGGTGGGCGCGGCGGCGACGACGCGTCGTTCGTGGCCGAGTGTCGCCAGGGCGTCGTCGATCGGGTCGCGCAGGCGCCCCCGCCGCGAGACGGTGACGTGGTCGGCGGCCGAGTAGCGCTCGACGCTCACGGGGCCTTCGGTGAGCGGGTGGCCGGGGCGGACGGCGACGACGAGCCGGTCCCGGCCGATGAGCCGGTGGCGGATGTCGGGCAGGGTCGGCCGGGCGGACGCGGATTCGAGGTCGACCTCGCCCCGGCGCAGTTCGGGGGTGTCCGTGCCCGGTTCGGCGGACAGCCGCACCTGCACGCCGGGGGCCTGGCGGTGCACGGCGGCGATCAGGTCGGTGCCGCAGGCGTCGGTCAGGGCGTCGTGCCAGCGCACGGTGAACACCCTTTGCAGGACCGGCAGTTCGAATTCCTGCCGCGCGGACAGCAACTGGTGGGCCTGCTGCACGATGACGTGGACCTGGGCACGCATCGCCAGCGCGCGGGTGGTGGGGACCATGCTGCGGCCGGTGCGGACCAGGATCTGGTCGCCGGTGACCTTGCGGATACGGCCGAGCGAGCGGCTCATCGCCGGCGCGGTGACGTGGAGGCGAGCGGCGGCGCCGGCGACGCTGCCCTCTTCGAGGAGCGCGTCCAGGGCCGTGAGCAGGTTCAGATCCAGTTGCATGGGAGTAACTCTACGAGTGAGAAGCATGCACTTGTTGTTAATCGGCGGCGGTTCTAGCTTCGAAGTGCGGGCGAGCGGAAGCCGCGCGCAACCACCGAAACCCGGGAGCCGATCATGAGTACAGCCCTGCCCTTCGACGCCGACACGCCGCTGATGCCGGCTGTGACCGCCGCGGTGCGGGCCGCCGGTGCGATCCTGCGCGACCGGTACACCCCGCATGCCCGAGCCGTGAGCCCGAGCGAGATCGTCGAGGAGATCCACGCCAACGACGACGCGGTGCTGAACGTGCTGCGCGAACCGCTGCTGCGGGCGCGGCCCGGATCGCGGTGGGCCGAGGACGAGCTGGCCGGCGGTCCGCTCCCGGTCGGGGAGTGGTGGGTCGTCGATCCGGCCGAGGGCAACATCAACCACGTACACGGGATGTCCGACTGGGGCGTCACGGCCACCCTGGTGCGCGACAACCGGCCGGTGCTGACCGTGGTCCACCTGCCGCTGACCGGTGACACGTACACCGCCACCGCGGGCGGTGGCGCGTGGCTCGATGGGCGTCCCTTGAAGGTGTCCGCCAAGACCGACCTCGGCGCCGCGCTCACCGGGACCGGTCAGGCCAGGCCGGGGGAGGACGGGAACACATTCCGGCGGATCGGCGAATCGGTGACCGCGATGCTGGTCAACGGCCTTGTCGTACGGGTGTCCGTTCCTGCGACCTTGCAGCTCATTCACGTTGCCGGCGGGGGTATGGACGCGTTCTGGCAGTTCTCCGATGTTCGGTCCGGGCTGGTCGCCGGCGCTTTGTTGGTTGCCGAGGCCGGGGGTGTCGTCACCGACCTGGCGGGTGAGCCGTGGACCACGGGTAGTCCGGACTTCCTCGCCGCTGCGCCCGGTATTCACGCTGCGGCGCTTGGGGTGCTGTCGGCGGTCGCCTGAGCGGCCCGGGCATCACTGCTGTTCGTTTCCCGCCAATACCGCAAGGAGCATCACGTCATGACCAACATCGGCATCCTGGGCGCCGGCCGCGTCGGCGCGAACCTCGCCCACAAATTCGCCGCGGCCGGGCACCGCGTCACCCTGGGCCACCGGAGCCCGTCGGAGGACGCCGCCGGCGCCGCCGACCCCCGCATCTCCTTTGCCGACCAGCGCACCACCGCTCGCACCGCGGACATCGTGATCAACGCGACGCCCGGGGACACCGCCCTGGGGCGGCTGTCCGACCTGCGCGCCGAACTCGCCGGAAAGATCCTGGTCGACGTCTCCAACGCGACCCGCGATACCGACGACGGGCTGCCCGGTGAGCTGGTCTATCCCGACGGCAGCCTCGCCGAGCGAATTCAGGCCGCGCTGCCCGACACGCGGGTGGTCAAGACGCTCAACACCATGCTGTTCATGGTCATGACCGCGCCCGAAACCCTGGCCACTCCGCCGACCGCCTATCTGTCGGGCGACGACGAGCAGGCGAAGAGGGCCGTGGCGGGTCTGCTCGGCGACCTGGGATGGCGGTCCGGATGGATCGAGGACCTCGGTGGCATCGGTACGGCTCGCGCCACCGAGGCGATGATCCTGGTGGTGCCGCACGTCATACGCCGGCACGGCTTCCGGCCGTTCGCCGTTGCCATCGCCCGCTGACCCGGCTGACCCGCTTGACCCGGCTGGTTTGGCTCAGCGCGTGGCGGGCGCTCGCCGACAGTCCCACGCGACCGCGATGTACGCGGTGGCGCCGGCGAGGGCGAAGGAGAACAGGGAGGCCGAGGTCCAGCGTTGGGCGTGGATGTGGAGCGTGTCCTGGATCGGGGTCCAGAAGTCCACCCACCACTCGACCGTGCCGGGGTTGATCAGCTGGTACATGCAGAAGCCGAGCAGCCACGGCGCGAGCATCACCCAGCGGGCCGGCGCGTGATCGCCCAGATCCCAGCCGGCGCGACCGCGACCGGCGAACAGGTCCACCGCCAGCACGCCGAGCAGCGGGATGAAGATCGAGCCGATCAGGGACAGGAAGCTCGCGTAGGTGTCGAAGTCGTTCACCATCAGCGCGAACGCAGTGACCAGCGCGCCCACGCCCAGGCAGAGGATCCGGCGGTCGACGCGCGGCGCGAGGTTCTGGATCGACATCGCGGTGCTGTAGACGTTGGCGAAGCTCTGGTCGACCTCGCGGATGACCAGGACCGCGAAGAAGACCCAACCGGCGGTGACGCCCAGGAACGAGTCGAAGATCTTGTCCGCGTCGCCGCCCACCTGGGCGAGGGCGACCAGGCCGAGCAGGTAGCACCAGATGCTGGTGACGGAGAATCCGCTCAGCGCGGCCCAGAACGCCGGCTTGGTGCCGCGCGAGTGGCGGGTGTAGTCGGAGGCCAGCGGTACCCACGAGACCGCGACCGCGAGCGCGGCGTCCATCGCCGGGAAGAACCCGGACCACGAGCCCTCGGTCATCGGCGGCAGCCCCTCGCGCCACAGCTGGACCGAGAAGTAGAGCATCGCGATGCCCACCGCGATCGTCACGTAGCGGCGCAGGATACGCAGCATGCCGAGCGGGCGCAGGGTCATCGCGGTGGTGACCGTGCCGGCGGCGACGATGTAGAGCCAGTGCGGACCGTCGCCGTCGGTCATCGCCTCGATGCCCAGCGAGATGACCAGCAGCTCGAAGGTGCCCCAGCCGATGCACTGGACGATGTTGAACACGGTCGGCACATACGAGATCTTCGTGCCGAACAACCCGCGCAGCACCGTCATCGCGGGCGCGCCGCTGCGGGCGCCGGGGATGCCGGCGACGGCGACCATGAGCGTGCCGAGCAGCGTGCCGCCGATCGCCGCGACGATCGCGGCGACCATGGACAGTTGCGGATAGCCCGCCGGGGCCAGCACGAACAGGGCACCGGAGAAGCCGAGGAGGCTCACCCCGAGGTTGGCCCAGAACGCGGCCTGGTCGCGGAAGCCGAGGGTGCGCGGCGGCGCGGTGTCCAGGACCAGCGGAGCCTCGGTCGCCGGGTGTGTCGCGGCGGGGCGTGCGTCGTCCACTGCTGGAGCCGACATGGCTCTACCTGCTCTCCCTACGCCGGCATTACCCGGACAGGTTCAAGCGGTCGGTGGCCCCGGGGTGTGCGCCGGCTCGCCGCCGACACCCCATGCCGCCCTCTCAGCCCGGTTGGTCCGAGCTCCCGCGATGGCGTGGCGAACAGTACGCTCCCGGCGGGGGGCTTGGGAAGGCGGGGTGGGGGTCGGCGTGCGGCGGCTCACTGGCCGGAGTGGGTGAAGGCGGCCCAGCCGGTGAGGTCGTTCGGGGTGATCTCCCGGGCCTGCGCGGCGAGTTCGGCGGGCATCGCGGTGGGGATCCCGCGTTTGGGGTCGCGCATCCAGAGCTGGGCGGTGCGGAGCGCCTGGGCCGGCGGGAGGTCGCGGCGGTTGAGGTAGTGGTGGGCCATGTACAGGACCAGCGCGGCGGTGGTCGGGCCCACGGGCCAGAGGGTGGACACCACGGTGTGGGCGCCGGCGGCCAGGTGCTCGGCGGCGGATCCGGCGGCGCGGTCGGGGGCGAACACGATCGGGTCGCCGGCGGTGTGGCCGATTTCGATCGGGCGGTGTCGGTTGTGGTGCGGGTCGGCCGTCGGGCGCGCGGCGATGTCGCACAGCAGGCGGGGCGAGGCGATGTACGAGATCTGCGCGACCTGGAGCGCGTGTCGGCGGCGGCCGTCGACGGTCGACCAGGCGGCGTGCCAGGGCACCGAGGCGAACGGGCCCGTGGGCAGCAGGACCAGGGACGGCGTGCGGCCGAACGTGCCGGTGACGGCGGCGAGTACGGGGGCCATCACCGCGTCCCAGGCCCAGGCACAGAGGGCGTCGAGGAAGTCGGACAGGTGCTCCGGGTCGCCGTCGGGCAGGTCCAGGCCGTAGTCGAGTCCGGGCAGGTCGAGGAGCCGGGTCGAGCCGTCGACGCCGCTGACCACGGCGGCCCCGGGGACGAGTTGGACCAGCGCGTGGGCGCCGAGGCGGCGCAGTGCGACGGCGATCTCGGCGGCGGGGGGCGGGTCGAGGAGGGCACGCCACTCGCCGGCGGCGGGGCCGGCACCGACGCGGGCGTCACCCACGTGGGTGGCGGCCTGAAAGAGGTGGGCATCCGCCGCCGCGGCACGACGGGCCCGCCGGAAGCAGACCCGAGCCTGGTCCCGGGTGTCGGCATCGCCGTCGTGGTCCGCCAGAGCACCGTAGGCAACGCCGGCCGCGTAGGCGAATTCCGGCCAGCACGGATCGGTGGCGGGGAGCGCGGCGAGAGCTTCGGTGAGAAGGGTGAGGGCTTCGGGGAGGGCGTGGGGGCCGGCGCTCGGGTCCGCCCTGCCGGGTGTGGTTCGCCGGACGGTCGCGTGCGGGCCGCCGACCCGGTTCGGCCCGCCGGTCGCCTCCGAGGCCCCGGGCAGGGTGCGGCGGGCCGCGTCATCCGCCAAGGCATCCATGCAGCGGAGCCGGCCGCGTTCGCCTCGGTCCCGGGCGCGCCGTGTTTCGGTGTCGGCGTCGGTGTCGATGTGCTCGACCCGCGCTGCGCGTTCGGTATGTTGCGCGCGCTCCACGTTCACCCCCGCTTGCCCCACGTGCCGGGACCACCGTACTCGGGTGCGGGGCGGTGCCTCAGTCGATCGCCGCGTGGCACTTCCGTCTTGGTTTACCGGCGCGTAACTTACTCGTGAGTCACCCCCCGACGCCGTCCCCTGGCGTCGCCTCACCATGCATTCTCGCGGGTCGGGTCACGCCCCGACCATGACGTCAGGAGACCCTGATGGGTCGATTCCGCCTGCGCCCACGCGCTCGTGCGGCCGCCGTCGTCTCGGCCGCGCTCCTCGCCGGGACCGCCCTCGGCCAGGTCGCCTCGGCCGGCGCCGCCCCCATCCCCACCACGGCGACGGTCGTGCAGTCCGCCGCCGGCTCGTCCCCGCGCTTCGTCGACATCCCCGGCGACGGCGGCACCAAGCTGGCCGCCAACGTCATCACCCCCACCGGCGGCGCGCCCGGCACCCGCTACCCGGTGGTCGTACTGCCGACCAGCTGGGCGATGCCCCAGATCGAATACGTCGTCCCCGCACGACAACTCGCCGACCGCGGCTACGTCGTGATCGGCTACAACTCGCGCGGATTCTGGCAATCCGGCGGCGAGATCGAGACCGCCGGGCCGCCGGACATCGCCGACGCGTCCAGGGTGATCGACTGGGCGCTGGCCAACACGCCCGCCGACCCGGCCCGAATAGGCATGGCCGGCGTCTCCTACGGCGCCGGAATCAGCCTCCTGGCCTCCGCGTTCGACCCCAGGATCAAGGCCGTCGTCGCGATGAGCGGCTGGGCCGACCTGATCGAGTCGATCTACGCCGGCCGGACCGAACACGCCCAGGCCGCAGCGCTGTTGGGCGGAGCCGGCTTCCTCACCGGCCGGCCCAGCGCCGAACTCACCGAAATCCTGGAGAACTTCCTCTCCGGCAATCTCGCCAAGGAGCCGGAGATGCTGGCGTGGGGCGCCAAACGCTCCCCGGCGACCTACCTCGACCGGATCAACGCCAACGCCCCCGCGATCATGCTCGGCAACGCGTGGGGCGACTCGCTCTTCCCGCCCGACCAATACGCCGACTTCTTCGGCGGGTTGACCGGCCCCAAGCGCCTCGAATTCCGCCCCGGCGACCACGCCACCGCCGAGGCGGGCGGCCTGTTCGGCCTGCCCAACGACGTCTGGGCCGACTCGACCCGCTGGCTCGACCACCACCTCAGGGGCATCGACAACGGCATCGACCGGGAGCCGGCGGTACAGCTGAAGTCCCGCACCGGCGGCGGCTACGAGGGCTACCCGAACTGGCCCGCCGCGGCGAACGCGACCCGCACCCTCGCGCTCACCGACACCCGCCGCATCCTGACCGGCATCGACTCCGGGGCCGACGGCGGCACGATCTTCCTGTCCAGCATCCTCGACCAGTTCCTCAAGGCCCCACCGACCGCGTCGATCCCGCTCCTGCCCAGGGCCTTCGCCGCCGTCTGGCAATCCGACCGATACGCCACGGCAACCAGGGTCCGCGGCACCACCAAGCTGCACACCACGATCACCGCATCCCACGAAAGCGGAACGATCTTCGCCTACCTATACGACGTAGGCCCGCTGGGCATCGGCAAACTCGTCACCCACGCCCCATACACCTTCCACGCCAAAACCCCGGGCATCCCCTTCCCGATCGACCTCGACCTGACCGCCACGTCCTACGACGTCCCGGCCGGCCACAGCCTGGCCGCGGTCATCGACACGGTCGACCCCCTCTACCTCCAACACAACCCCCTCGGCAGCCAACTCACCTTCACCTCACCCCGGAACGACCCCTCGACGCTGAGCATCCCGACCCGCGCCTGAGGCCACATCCCGACGGTTCCGGTGCCTTCGGCGCGCTTCGCCCGAGGGCACCGGAACAGCCCGGCCCGGGTGCCGGCCGATGCCCGAGCCCGAGTGCTGGGCTTGTTCGTGAACCATGTCGCGAGTTCGCCGTACGATCCGGCGGGCGACCGGGTGGTCGACGATCGTGCCGCCGACGAGGCGTTCTGGACCGAGGTGGCCGGCCTGATCGCCGACCGAGGCGGTGTGCTCCTGGAGGAGTGCCACCTCGGCAATGCGTACCGCTGGTATCGCCTCACCGACGAGGCCGACATCCGCTCCACGCGCACACGACTGACGCCTCGGGCCCGGTTGGCGGTCTGGCCGGACCTGTCCGAGGACGCCGAGGAGGTCCGGGCGGGGATCGCGCGTCGGGAGCGGCTCGCCTGGCTCGTTCGACAACACCCCAACGGACGATTCCATCCCGAATGCGTCGCTGAGCCGCAAATGGCGCGTGCGGACGTCCCCAACCCCTACGTTTCCGCCGCCCCGGGCCACCGGGCCGCCCTCGTTCCCGTGCGGGAGGTCGACCGCCGACCGCTGTCCACCGGCGTCCTGCCCGACGCCGACGGCGTGCTCCGGGCCCGTTGGCGGAGCAACGAGACGGCGGCCGAGGAACGCCACACGTTCCTGGCCACGCTCCGGATCGGAGACATCGTCACCGGGGTGGTCGCGACCGGGCTCCACGACGTCGGGGTGTTCGTGGATCCGGACTGTGCTCCCGACGGCGTCCTCGGTTTCCTTCGCACGCCAGAGATGTCCTCCAGTCGGTCACCGGACGGGTCGTCAAGGTGATTCCCCCGGGCGTGGTCGTCGATCTCGGGGGCGGAATCACGGGGTTCGTACTTCGGACCGGGTGGCGGGTCGAGCCCGAGGTGCCCGGCGGGGCGGTCGACCCGGGCGGCCCGGGCGAGCCGACGGGGGCGCCTTCGGATCCGGTGGTCGCGGTGGATGAAGAGGCGGTCGTGCGCATCGTCGAGATGGACCGTGTGCGGCGTCGGGTTCTGCTTGCCTTCGCCGAACCGCCGTCCGCCTGAGCCTCCGATGACAGGCTCGCTCGCACGGGTGAGCCTGTCATCGGCGTGGCCGGCCCAGGGGTTACGTGCCCCTGGGTTGTCGGCGGCGGCTTTCGAGGTAGCGGGCCAGGCCGGACAGGAGCATGCACATGCCGATGTAGATGGGGGCGATCACCATGACCACCGGGATGAAGGGGAGGCTGTAGTCGAGGTTGGTGGCGATCTGCTTGCCGGCGTAGAGGAATTCCTCGTAGGAGATCAGGTATCCGAGCGAGGTGTCCTTGAGCGTGACCACCAACTGGCTGATGATCGTGGGCAGCATGGTGCGCACGGCCTGGGGGATCAGCACGTGGATCATCACCGAGGTCTTGCGCATGCCCAGCGCGTAGGCCGCCTCGCTCTGGCCCTTGGGGACCGCGTTGACTCCGCCCCGGAAGACCTCGGCCAGTACCGAGCCGTTGTACAGGGTCAGGCCGGCGATCAGGGCCAGGCGGGGTTCGACCTTCATCGCGATGAAGATGAAGAAGATCATCACCAGCACCGGCATGGCCCGGAAGAACTCCACCACCAGGCCCGCGATCCAGCGGATCACCCGATGGTCGGACAGCCGCCCGGCGGCGAAGAGCGCGCCGAACGCCAGGGACAACACCGCCGCCCACGCGAAGACCTGGATCGTGTGCCACAGACCACGCAGCAACAGCTTCTGCACGCCCACGTATTGGAAGGGCGCCCACTTGTCGCTCGCGAACTGGCCCGTGTCGATCAGCTTGTAGATCACCCAGGCCAGCACGCCGAGCAGCACGGCGGTCGCGATCCAGCCGTAAGTCCGGTGCCGGGTCAGGGCCTTCGGGCCGGGGATGTCGTACAGCGCCGACGTCTCGACACTCATCGGGCCACCTCCAGACGCTTCTCCAGGAACCGGAACACCGCGCTGATCGTCAGCGTGATGATCAGGTAGCCGACCGCGATCCACAGGAACGTGGCGACGATGTCGTAGCCGAGTTCATTGAGCGGGCGGTACGTGCCGAGCAGTTCGACCACGCTGAACGAACCGGCGATGGCGGTGTT
Organism: Embleya sp. NPDC020630; assembly: GCF_044334985.1. Lineage (NCBI taxonomy): Bacteria > Bacillati > Actinomycetota > Actinomycetes > Kitasatosporales > Streptomycetaceae > Embleya > Embleya sp. NPDC020630. The sequence continues at coordinate 447,205 of NZ_JBIRUB010000004.1, read as the reverse complement.
CTTGGCGAGTGCGATCATCGTGCTGCCCACCGGTGGGATCACCGCGCGCACCGCCTGCGGGAGCACGATCAGGTTGAGCGTCTGGCCGAAGTTCATGCCCAGACTCCGGGCCGCCTCGCCCTGACCGACCGGCACGGTGTTGATGCCGGCCCGCACCGCCTCGCAGATGAACGCCGAGGTGTAGCAGCCCAGGGCGAGCACGGCGAGGGTGAAGAACGGGAGTACCACGCCGAATCGGGGCAGCCCCAGGACCACCGCGAAGAACAGCAGCGTGAGCGGGGTGTTGCGCAGTACGGTCACCCACGCGCCGCCGAGCAACCGCAGCGGTCGCACCGGCGAGACCCGGCATCCGGCCATCAGCACACCCACCACCAGTGCGATCAGCCCGGCGGCCAGGGTCAGTTCGACGGTACCGACGAAGCCCTTGCGGAACAGGGTGAAGTTGTCGAGCAGGACATTCATGGTCGACGCCTTCCGCTAGTACCGGTCCACGGGCGGCGGCGGGGGTGCCGGTACGCCGGAGAGGCCGAGGGTCGAGTCGTAGGCGCGCTTCCAGTCGCCGTTCTGTTCGTGCTCGACGATCGCGTCGTCCAGCGCGAGCCGGAAGGTGCGGTCCCCGCGTGGCACGCCGATCCCGTACGGCTCCTTGGAGAACGGCTCGCCCGCGAGCCGGAGTTGGTCCGGCACCTTCGCGGCGTACCCCTTGAGGATGGTGTCGTCGGTGGTCACCGCGTCGACCTGAAGGCTGATCAGGTTGTCCACGCAGACCGAGTAACTGTCGTAGGCGACGGCGGTCGCCTTGGGGTAGTTGGCCACGATCCGCTGGTACGGCGTGGAACCGGCGACCGAGCAGACCTTCTTGCCGGCCAGGTCCTGGGGACCGTTGATGGACTTGTCGTCCTTGCGGACCAGCAGCGCCTGACCGGCGATGTAGTACGGCCCGGCGAAGCCGACCAGCTTCTTGCGGTTGTCGTTGATCGTGTACGTCCCGACGTAGTAGTCGACTTCGCCGTTCTGCAACGAGGTCTCGCGGTTGGCGGAGGTGATCGTCTTGAACTCGATCCGGTCCACCCCGAAGCCCAGCGACGCGGCCATCATCTTGGCGATCTCGACGTCGAAGCCCGAGTAATAGCCGGTCGCCGGGTCCTGCGCCGCGACATAGGGCTGGTCCGCCTTGGTGCCGACGACCAACCTGCCGCGCGACTTGGCCGATCGGAACGTGGGCGAGTCGATGTTCACGTCGGTGGCGACCTGATACGACGGCAGGTCCTTGGGTTTGGGGCCCTTGGGCGGGGGCGTACCGGATTTGCCGCACGCGGCGAGCAGCACGACGGCGAGCAGGGCCGCGAGCAGCACCACGGCGGAGCGGGACGGGCGGCGCGGCGGCGCGCCGGTGCCCGCCGCGGTGCCGGGGCCGGTCGCGATGGCGGTGTGGGTGCGCATGTCCGATCCCCCGTCAGTGCTTGAGGATCTTGGACAGGAAGTCCTTGGCCCGGTCGGTCTCCGGGTGGTCGAAGAACTCCTCGGGCGTGCGCGATTCCATGATCTGTCCGTCGGCCATGAACACGACCCGATTGGCCGCCGAGCGGGCGAAGCCCATCTCGTGGGTGACCACGACCATCGTCATGCCCTCGACGGCGAGCGTGCGCATGACCTCCAGGACCTCGTTGATCATCTCCGGGTCCAGTGCGGAGGTCGGCTCATCGAACAGCATGATCTTGGGATCCATCGCCAACGACCGTGCGATCGCGACCCGTTGCTGCTGGCCACCGGAGAGTTGCGCCGGATACTTGGGCGCCTGGTCGGCGAGTCCGACCCGGGCCAGAAGTTCGCGGGCCTTCTTCTCCGCCTCGGCCTTGCTGCGCTTGCGCACCTTGAGCTGAGCGAGGGTCAGATTCTCCAACACCGTCTTGTGCGCGAACAGGTTGAAGGACTGGAACACCATGCCGACCTCGGACCGCAGCCGGGCAAGTCCGCGTCCCTCGGCGGGCAGTGGTCGGCCGTCGATGGTGATCGTGCCGGAGTCGATCGGCTCCAGCCGGTTGATCGTGCGGCACAGCGTGGACTTGCCGGAGCCGGAGGGGCCGATCAGGACGACCACCTCGTTGCGGGCCACCGTCAGGTCGATGTCGCGGAGCACGTGCAGCGACCCGAAGTGTTTGTTCACGCCGGAGAGAACGACGAGGGGGTCTTCCGAGGTCACAGGTATCCGACTCGCCTTCGACACGGGGGCAGGGACCGTACACAAGCGCACATGCCCGGAGGATCCACCTGTTCGGGACGAATTCAGTCGCGCCGACGACGCCAACCCCCCTAACGGCCGATAGAGTCCCCTCTCGCGGGTGATCCGACGGTCGTGCGGTGCGATACCCCGGGGATCCGCGGCGGTTCGGCGGTGGAGCGGTCGCGCCGACGGGCGGGCAGGCGTGCGATCGTGTGGAGCGGATCGAGTCGAGGGAGCCGTCGATGGCCAAGGTCAACATCAGCCTGGACGCGAACGCCGTGATCGAGGTCATGGTCCTGTCCGGCGTCCGCAACGCACAGGACGCGATCGAGGCGGTCGTCCTCGACTACATCGCCCGCGGACATCGCACCGAGGCGCTGACCGGCAACGTCGAGGAGCACCGGCGTACGGTCGAGGAGCGCGAGCGGCGCAACCCGGTCACCGAGTAGCGCGCACCGCTCCCAGCGGTGGCCCCAACACCCTCACACACCGCATCGTTGTCCCTTTTGACCGGAGGCCCCGTGCACGGGCCGAAGGGGCTGGGCAAGAATGGTGGTGACACGTGTGACACGAAGCCACACGTCGGGTCGCGGGGGAAGAGGTTGTGCGCATGCGGCTGTGGCTGACCTATCTCGCGTTCATGTCCTCGGTGGGTCTGACGAACCGTACGAGCCACCTGTGGCGCAGCGCGCGTGTGGCCGACGACGTCATGCTCGCGTTCCGGGCGCTGCCGCTGGGCGACCCGGCGCGGCGCGGGCTGGTGCGGGCGATGGCGCTGGTAGCGATCCAGATGTGGTGCATGTCCATAGTGATCGCGGTGTCGCCGTGGTTCTCGGCGGATGGGGAGAGCCCGGCGGCGTTCGGGGGCTACCTCTCGCTGGTCGCGTTCGTGGTGGCGCTCGCGGTCGCGGTGGTCGAGCTGACGGTGATCCTCTTCAACCGGCCGCGCAATGTGGTCGCGCCGCACATGCGCGCGGAACGCGGCGTCCTGGGGTGAGGGCGCGGGGCGCGTTCGGGGGCGGGAGCCTGGGGGCGGACGGGCCCGCGCGCACCCGACGCGCCCCGGCGTGCCCTGTACCCGGTCGCGCCTACGGCAACAACGCGCAGCCGCCGTAGCCCAGTACGTGTTCGCGCAGTAGTTCGCCCGTGGCCGGGTCCCGGCGGCGGAAGGCGGCGACGATCGGCTCGTGGTCGGCCGCGTTCTCGTGCAGGTCCATGCGGTACACGCGGATCGACAGCGTCGTCCAGACCTCGATGCCCAGCGCCTCCCACACCGAGCCGAGCAGCGCGTTCCCCGACGCGGCGACGATCTCGCGGTGGAAGGCCACCCCGTGCCGGACCTGCGCGGCGGCGTCACCGGCTGTCGAGGCCGCGTGCAGCGCGGCGACGTGGCGATCGAGCGCGGCAAGCCGTTCGTCGTCGATCCGCGGCAGCGCCAGCCGGGCCGCGGTCTCCTCGAGGCCGGCCCGGACCGGGTAGATCTCGCGCAGATCGGCCTCGCTGAAGGAGCGCACGCGTACGCCCTTGTTCGGCTCCGATTCGACCAGGCCCAGCTGTTCCAGTTCGCGCAGCGCCTCGCGTACGGGTGCCTGGCTGACGCCCAGCTCGACCGCGACGCGGCGTTCGACGATGCGCTCGCCGGGTGCCCAGCGGCCCGCGACCACGGCCTCTGTGACGTACTGGCGGATCTGTTCGCGCAGCGGACGGCGTTCCAGGGTCGGGCGGGGCGGCTCGGCGGTCGGGCGCGGCTCGGTCATCGCGCCAGTGTAGGCGGAGGGGGCGGCTTTTGCGCAATGATCGATCATTGCGCAGAATGAATATGCTTCGCCGCCGGGCTTCAGTCGGAAGCCGGCACGCAGCGGCCTCCCGGAGGCCCGCGCGGAAGCCTTCACCGACTTCACCGATACGAAGGAGGCGGCCCGGATGTCACCCCACACGTCGAGCCGAATCCCGCCCGGGCAGCTCGACCAGCTCCCCGACCGGGACCCCGAGGAAACCGCGGAATGGGCCGAATCGCTCGACGCCGTCGTACGCGCCGCCGGCCCCGGCCGAGCCCGCCTGCTGCTCGCCCGCCTGCTCGAACACGGCGCGCACCACGGCCTCGACCTGCCGCCCGTGACACGCACCCCGTACGTCAACACCGTGCCGACCGCGGCCGAGCCGGCCTACCCCGGCGACCTCGCCCTGGAGGAGCGGATCACCGCGTACAACCGGTGGAACGCCGCCGCGATGGTCACCCGGGCGAGCCGCTTCGGCCTCGGCGGGCACATGGCCACCTACGCGTCGGCGGCCTGGTTGTACGAGGTCGGATTCGAGCACTTCTTCCGGGGGCGGGCCGACGGCGGCCCCGGTGACCAGATCTACTTCCAGGGACACGCATCGCCCGGTGTGTACGCCCGGGCCTTCCTGGAAGGGCGCCTGACGGTCGATCAGCTCGACCGGTTCCGGCGCGAGGTGGGCGGCGGCGGGTTGCCGTCCTATCCGCATCCGCGATCGCTCGGCGGATTCTGGGAGTTCCCGACCGTGTCGATGGGCCTGGGCCCGCTGGCCGCGGTCTACCAGGCCAGGTTCAACCGCTATCTGCACCACCGCGGCATCAAGGACACGTCGCACAGCCGGGTCTGGGCCTTCCTCGGCGACGGCGAGATGGACGAGCCCGAGGCCACCGCGGCGCTGACGCTCGCCGCCCGCGAGGGGTTGGACAACCTGGTCTTCGTGATCAACTGCAACCTGCAACGCCTGGACGGCCCGGTGCGCGGAAACGGGCGGGTGGTCCAGGAGTTGGAGAGCGTGTTCGCCGGCGCCGGCTGGCATGTCGTCAAGGCGCTGTGGGGTCGGGCCTGGGACGACCTGTTCGCCCGCGACCACGACGGCGAGCTGATCCGCCGTCTGGAACACACGCCCGACGGCCAGTTCCAGACCTACTCGGCCGCGGATGGCGCCTACATCCGGGACAACCTGCTCGGCGGCACCCCCGATCTGCACCACGTGGCCGCGCACTTGGCCGATCCGCGGCTCGCCGAGGTGGTCGGGTTCTCGCGGGCGGGACACGAACCCCGCAAGGTACACGCGGCCTATCGGGCGGCGGTCGAGCATCGCGGCGGCCCGAGCGTGGTGCTGGTGCAGACGGTCAAGGGCTGGACGCTCGGACCCGGCTTCGAGGCGCGCAACGCCAACCACCAGATGAAGAAGCTGCGCCAAGACGAATTCCGGGTGATGCGCGACCGGCTCGACCTGCCGGTGTCCGACGCCGACCTGGACGGCGAGTTGCCGCCGTACCTGCACCCGGGACCGGGCTCGCCCGAGGCCCGCTACCTGGCCGACCGGCGGCGCGCGCTCGGCGGCCCGGTCCCGGCGCGGCGTACCGCGTTCACCCCGCTTCCGGAGCCGCCGGCGCTGACGTCGGCGCCGTTCGCGGCGCTGCTCAAGGGGTCGGGGAAGCAGGAGATCGCCACCACGATGGCGTTCGTCCGGCTGGCCAAGGACCTGATGCGCGACCCCGTCGTGGGTCGGCGATGGGTGCCGATCGTGCCGGACGAGGCGCGCACGTTCGGCATGGAGTCGATGTTCCCGACGGCCGGGATCTACTCGCCGCACGGGCAGACCTACGACGCGGTGGACCGCGAACTGCTGCTCTCCTACCGGGAGGCGGTGGACGGCCAGATCCTCAACGAGGGCATCACCGAGGCCGGCGCGCTCGCCTCGTTCACGGCGGCGGCCACGGCGTATGCCACGCACGGCGAGCCGATGATCCCGTTCTACGTCTTCTACTCGATGTTCGGGTGGCAGCGGGTGGCCGACCAACTGTGGGCGCTGGCCGACCAGATGGGGCGCGGCTTCCTGATCGGCGCGACCGCCGGCCGGACCACGATGACCGGCGAGGGGCTGCAACACGCTGATGGACACTCGCAGTTGATCGCGTCTACGAACCCGGCGTGCGTGTCGTACGACCCGGCATTCGCGTACGAGATCGCGGTCATCGTGCGGGAGGGGTTGCGGAGGATGCTCACGGCCACGCCCGAACACCCCACGGGCGAGGACGTCTTCTACTACCTGACGGTGTACAACGAGCCGCTGCCGCAGCCGGCGATGCCCGGGGGCGGGGCGGTCGAGGGAATCCTGCGGGGCATGCACTGCTGCGCGCCCGTCGCCGACGCGGAGGCCGACGCCGAACTGCTCGCCAGTGGCACGGCGGTGCGGTGGGCACTGGAGGCGCGGCGGCTGCTCGCCGAGGACTGGGACGTGCGGGCCCAGGTGTGGTCGGTGACCTCGTGGACCGAACTGCGCCGCGAGGCGCTGGCCGCCGGGGAGGACCAAGTCCCGCACATCACACGGGCTTTGGCGGACGCGACCGGGCCGGTGGTGGCGGTGAGCGACTGGATGCGCGCCGTCCCCGACCAGATCGCGCCATGGGTCCGGCAGGAATGGACCTCGCTCGGCACGGACGGGTTCGGCCTGTCCGACACCCGGGCCGCGACCCGCGCCCACTTCGCGGTGGACGCGCCGTCGATCGTGATCCGCACCCTGCGGATGCTGGCCCGCCGGGGCAGGGTCAAGCCCGAGGCGCCCGAGGAGGCGATGCGGCGCTACGGCCGCATCTGACGCCGATACGACCGGGGCCGCCTCCTTGGTTGGGGCGGCCCCGGTGGTGGGTCAGTTGCCGGCGATCAGTTGTGCCGGGCCGAAGGTGTTGCCGGTGGCGTCGGGGGAGTTGCCGCCGGGGAAGGTGTAGGTGTTGCCGTTGGGGGTGCGGGCCCACAGGTCGGCTTTGCCGTCGCCGTCGAAGTCGCCATCGGTGGAGACCTGGGGGTGGGCGGTGGTGTCGAAGCCGGTACCGATGAGGGTGGGCGCGGCGGTGTAGGCGTCGAGGTCGGCGGTGCCGTCGGTCTTTTTGACGGAGGCGTATTGGTACACGTTGCCGTTGGTGCGGTCACGGACCCACAGTTCGGGCAGGCCGTCGCCGGTGACGTCGCCGGGGACCATGATGTCCTGGTTCTGCCGGGTGGCGGGGCCGAGGGGGATGGCGCGGGTGAGCGAACCGGGGTTCGCCGCACCGCTGAACAGCCAAAGGCGTGCGTTCCCGGCAGCGTCGTCCTCGACGGTGAACAGGTCGTTCGTGAACTTGCCGCCCTGGCCGGTCAGGACACCGTCCACGTCGCCGGCAGCAACGATCTGCTTCACGTGGTTCCAGTCGTGTGCATACGACGCACAGGCGTTCGCGGTCGGATCGACGCAGGTGCTCGGGCGGGCCACCACGGCCATGCGGGCCGTGCTGAACCAGCCGTCGGCGGGTGACTGGCCCGGCGAGTTCCGGTAGAGGTACATCCGTCCGGACGCGAACGCGTACAGATCGTCGCCGTAGTCCCCGCCGCGGTGTGAGACGCCGGCGCCCGTCCACGAGTAGTCGTCCATGGGCCCTTCTTCGGCTGTTCCCGCGATTCGACCGCCGGCCGCAGGGTCGTCACCCGCGCTGTACAAACGCAGCGCGCCATCTCCGTCGGTGACGAGCACGTCGACCTTGCCGTCTCGGGTGATGTCGCCCGGTTTGGGTCCGGGAGGGTTGGGGTTGCTCGGGGCATAGAAGGTGTAGGTCGTTTGTTGCGAGCGGTTGCCGGCGCGGTCCACCGTTTGGGCGTAGAGGCGGTTGGTTCCCCCTTGCGCCACCGTGACCGGCGGCGTGCGCCAGGTGCCGGAGGCCGCGTCGTAGATGGCTCGTGCGGCTCCGCCGACGGGGATGGTGCCGTTGAGGGCGTATTCGACGGCGGTCACGTCCGTGTCGGATCCGGTGCCGAAGACGAACACTCCCGCCTGTCCGGCGTACTTGCCGCCGCCGTTGGCCGGGAAGTCGGTGCTGGTGACGGTCGGCGGGGCGGCGGCGGTGGCGTCGTAGGTGAACGTGCAGCCGGCGGCGCGGTCCGGGTCGGGGGCGCCGGCCGGGCCCGATTCGACGGTCCAGGCGTAGGTCTTGCCGTTGGTGAGCAGGGTGGCCGGGATGTATGCCCGCGCTTCGTGGGTGCCGGACGACTCCGAGACCCAGCCGCTGTCGAAGGTGGTCGGGTCGCCGTTCCCGACCTCGTGCAGTTCGAAGCGGGCGCCGATCAGCGGACCATTGGCCTCGCCGACCGTCGCGAACAGGTCCAGGGTGCTGACAAGGTTGATCGCGCCGACGTAACCGCATGTTCCCGTCGAGCCGTTGACCGGCACCGGGTTCATCCGCAGATTCGTCGGGCCGCCGGCCGCCGACGCGGGGGACGCCGGAACGGTCAACAGGCCACCGGCCAGCACCGCGGTGGCGATACCGCCCACCAGGGTGGGAAGTCGACGCCGGTCGTGTGTGGGTTTCCTTCGGAACATGGCCACTGAAGCACTCCTCGTGTCGCCGGGATCACCGGGCGAAGGAAGGCAACCAGTTGACTGGGGTGCCCGCAACGGGAATCGAGCCGTCGTTGATTCGCGATTCCACGGAGGGTGGTCATTTGGGTTCGCTGGGTGCTGCAAGGGGGGTGGGATCGGCCGATTCGATTGATTTGCCGGTGCGTTGGACATTCGAGGCCGGCCGAAGGTTGTAGTGAGAGATGGCACATCGGGGTGGGCCGGGAAAATGCGTGGCCGGTGGAGGGTGGGGCTGGCAGCGTGTCGGGGCATGGTCATGTTGCGTCAGATTCGGGCCGACTTCGATGCGCGTTCGTTGGTGGTGTACCAGGCGTATGCGCCGGCCATCGCCGAACCGGCTTTGCGGGAGGGCCGGTTCGTGGCGCCGTTCTCGTTCGGGCGGATGACCTGGGTCAAGCCGTCGTTTCGCTGGCTGATGCACCGCAGTGACTGGGGGCGCAAGGCGGGCCAGGAACGGGTGTTGGCGGTGCGGATGACTCGGGCCGGGTTCGAGGAGGCGCTGGCGCGGGCGGTGTCGACCGAGGGGTCGGTGGCGGGCGCCGATGTGCACGTGCAGTGGGATCCGGAGCGGTCGTTGCGTGGTGCGGCGCTGAATCACTACAGCATTCAGGTGGGGATCGGACGCGGGTTGATCCGGATCTTCAATGAGGAGTGGGTCGTCGGGATCACCGATCTGACGCCTCTGGTAAGGCGTTTGGCGGGATTGGTGAAGGACGGGCGGGTCGCCCAGGCGCAGCGCCTGTTGCCGCCGGAGAAGCTGTACCCCCTGCCGGCGGCGGTGGCGCGGCGCGTGGGCGTGGACGGCTGAGCCGACGCGCGGCCCGTCAGGCGTGCGTGCCGCCGTCCACTCGGATTTCGGTGCCGGTGATGAAGGCGCCGTCGTCGGAGGCGAGCATCGCGATGACGCCGGCGACGGGTGTCTGGTTGCGTTGGGTGGCCTCACGCGGTGGGGGTGGGTTGTGTGGCGAGTGGGTCGACTGGGGGTGCTTGTCGGGCGGGGGGTGTGGGGAGGGCTATTGCTATTGATAGGCCGCCGTGTTGGTTGGCTCTTGTGGTTATTTGGGCTGCGTGGGCGTGGGCTATGGCTTGGACTATGGACAAGCCGAGGCCGGAGCCGTTGGCGGAGCCGGTGCGGTTGGGGCGGAAGCGGTGGAAGGGTTCGAAGAGGTCGGGGATGCGGGCTGCGGGGATTACCGGGCCCGTGTTGCGGATTCGGAACGAGCCGGGGGAGACGCCGATCGTGATGAAGCCGCCCGCGTGGTTGTGGCGGACCGCGTTTTCGATGAGATTGGTGACCAGTTGGCGAAGGAGCAGGGGGTCGCCGGCGACCGTGCTCTCGGCCAGGTTGGCATCCACCCGGACCCCGGCCCGCTCGGCCGCCGGGCGGGTTTGGCGCAGGACGTCGGCGGTCAGTTCGTCCAGCGCGACCGGCGACGCCCGGACGTTCCCGCGCTCGCTCACCGCCAGGTTCAGCAGGCCGTCGATCAGCCGCTCCGTGCGCCGGTTCAACGCCAGCAGGTGCTCGCGGGTCTCGACGATGTCCGCCGGCGAGTGCGGATCGGCGAGGCCGATCTCGATCGCCGTGCGCTGGATCGTGAGTGGGGTGCGCAACTCGTGTGAGGCGTTGGCGACGAACAGCCGCCGGCTGTCGAAGGATTTCTCCAGTCGATCCAGCATCCCGTCGAACGTGTCGGCGAGTTCCTTGAGCTCGTCGTCCGGCCCGGGCATCGCGATCCGCTCGTGCAGATTGTGCTCGGACAACCGGCGCGCGGTCGCGGTGATGCCGTGCACCGGGCGCAGTACGCGGCCCGACATCCACCACCCGACCAGGATCGAGGCCGCCGCGAGGAGGAGCAGGGCGGCGCCGAGTACGGTCAGCAGTTGGCTCATCGTCACCTCCTGGCCGACCGAGCTGGCCCGGCGAATCCGCTCCACGGGCAGCGCGTACTGGGCGTACGCCCCCGGCTCGGCCACCTGCGCCGGCGCGTATTGGATGGGGGTGCCCGGGCTGTACGGGGCCACGTTGCCCGAGGCGTCGATCGACAACGTCCTGGCCATCGCCGTCGGCAGCCGCTGCGACACACGCTGATCGACGAACCAGTACACGATGCCCAGCAGCACCGTCCCGACCACCAGCGACATGCCGCCGTACATCAGCGCCAGTCGCGCCCGCGCCGACGGCCGCCGGAACACCGCCCGTCTGAGCAGTCGCAGATCGCCCGCGAGGCCGCGCACCGTCACCACGCCGCTCATATCAGGTATCCCGCGCCGGGCACGGTCCGGATCACCTGGGGGTCGCCGAGCTTGGCCCGCAGCTTGGACATGGTCACCCGTACGGTGTTGGAGAACGGGTCGATGTTCTCGTCCCAGACCCGCTCCAGCAGTTCCTCGGCGCTGACCACCGCGCCGTCGGCCGCCATCAGCGTGGCCAGCACGGCGAATTCCTTGTGCGCGAGCCGAACGTATTCGCCGTTGCGGGTGACCTGGCGCCGCGCGCTGTCCAGCACGATGCCGTGCTTCTCCAGTACCGGCGGCACCGCCGGCGTCGCCCGGCGTCCCAACGCCTGTACACGCGCGAGGAGTTCGGCGAACTCGAACGGCTTGGGCAGGTAGTCGTCGGCGCCGAGGCGCAGCCCGGCCACCCGTTCGGGTACGGTCCCGGCGGCGGTCAGCATCAGGATCCGGGTGCGCAGCCGCCCGGCCACCACCCGCCGGCAGACCTCGTCACCGTGCGTGCCGGGCAGGTCGCGGTCGAGCACGAGTACGTCGTAGTCGTTGACCGCCAGCCGCTCCAACGCGCTTTCGCCGTCGTACGCCACATCGACCGCGATCGCCGCCCGGCGCAGCCCTCGGGCCACCAGGTCGGCCAGCAGTTCCTCGTCCTCGGTCACCAGGACTCGCAAGGTTTCGTCGCTCCGCTTCGGGGCCGATGGGGGGAAATGGGCGACTTCGAATCGACCCCCACCGTTTATACGCGACCCCGTGTTAGCTCCGGATAACCAATTCGGGTGACGGCCGGGAAACCCGCCGCCACGTAGACCTGCTGTCGCACACATCCCGTCCACGACGCCGTGGGCGGTGCGTGCGACCGGGCGTCCGGACCATCGGGCCGGACGGCGGCGGGACCACAGGCGGGAGCGGCAGTGATGACGAGGTTCGGGCGCACGGGATCGGGACGGCCCCTGGTGGTGCGGTGGGCGGCCTGCATGGTTCTGGTGGGCGGCCTCGCCGTGACCACGGCCGCGTGCGGGGGCGACGACGGCGGGTCGGCGAAGAACAAGGTGGCCTCGGGCGGCGGCAGCGCCGGCAAGGACCAGAAGGCGGGCGGTCAGCCGGGCGCCGGCAAGGACGACGCCAAGGCGCGCTACGAGCAGATGGTCAAGTTCGCGAGCTGCATGCGCGAGAACGGCATCGACATGCCCGACCCGGAGCAGGGCGAGGGCGGCGCGATGCGGATGCCGGCGATGACCGTCAACGGGGACATGGGCAAGACCGAGAACGCGATGAAGGCGTGCGAGAAGTTCCAGCCCAAGCAGGACTTCGACCCCAACGACCCCAAGTACAAGGAGTGGCAGGCCAAGCGGGCGGCCTGCATGCGGGAGAACGGCGTGGAGAACATGGACGACGGCGGTGGTGGTGGTGTCGCGATGACGATCGACGGGAGTGACGACAAGGTCATGAAGGCGATCGAGACATGCAGCAAGAAGGTCCCGCCGTTCGAGAAGCAGAAGTAGGGGCCGCCTCGTGGTTTCGATCGACACCCCGCAGCAGCTCGAGGAGGAGAGCACGTCGCAGCCGGTGGCCCCGGATCGTACGGCGTACCCGCGCGAGCGGCGCCGGCGCCGTCGGCGGCGCGCACTGGCGGCGGCGCTGGTCCTGGCCTCGGCGGGCGGCGCGGCGGCGGTACTGCTGTCGGACGGCGGTGATGGCTCCGACGCATCCGCCAACCGCACGAAACTGGACGCCGTACCGGTGACCCGCGCCGATCTGGTCGACCGGCAGAACGTGGACGGCAAGCTCGGCTACGCGGGCACCTACTCGGTGAACGCGGCGCCGCCCGGCGCGGACCCGGAGACGCCGGGCGGCGGTGCGAACAAGCCGCAGAGCGGCAACGGGGGCAACTCCGGCCAGAACGCGGGCACGGGCAACAACCCCGGCGCCAACCCGGGCAAGGGCCCCGGCGCAGGCTCGACCTCAGGTGGAGGTGGAGGCTCCGCAGCCGGCGGCGGCAACTCGTCGACCGGCGGCGGAAACTCGTCCGGAACCGGCAACGCTCCCGGCACCGGCAATTCCTCCGGCACCGGCAACCCACCCCCCGACGGCGGCAACAACCCCGGCCCCGGCACCATCACCTGGCTCCCCGGCGTCGGCGACACTCTCGTGCGCGGCGACCGCGTCTACGGCCGGGACGGCACCAAGGTGCCGCTGTTCTACGGCGAGACGCCGTTCTGGCGGGCGTTGTCGGTCGGTGTCGACAAGGGCGTGGACGTCCGCGAACTGGAGCAGAACCTCCAGGCGCTGGGCTACGGCGGCTTCACCGTGGACGAGAAGTTCACCGACGCGACGGCCGCCGCGTTGAAGAAGTGGCAGAAGGACATGGGCCACAGGCAGACCGGCCGGTTCGATCCCGGCGACGCGGTGGTGCTGCCCGACTCGGTCCGGGTCGGCGAGGTCAACGCCACGCTCGGCGCGAGTTCGCAGGGGTCCCTGCTCAAGGCCAGTGGTACCGGCCGCCGGGTCACCGTGAACCTGCCCGTGAACAAGCAGACGCTCGCCACGAGGGGCGCCAAGGTCCAGGTCACCCTGCCCGGCGGCAAGACCGCGAGCGGCACGATTACCCAGGTCGGCACGGTGGCCAAGGAGGGCGACCAGTCCCCGGGCGCACCCTCGGGCGGCGACAAGGCCACCATCCCCGTGGACATCGCACTCGACCAGCCCAAGGACGCCGGCACGTTGGACGGCGCGCCGGTCACCGTCGGGTTCACCGGCAAGGAGAAGAAGGGCGTGCTCACCGTCCCGGTCAACGCGCTGCTCGCCCTCGCCGAGGGCGGCTACGGCGTCGAGGCGGTCGAACCCGACGGCGGCACCCGGCTGCTCAAGGTCGAACTCGGCATGTTCGCCAACGGACGGGTCGAGGTCACCGGCGACGGCGTGACCGAGGGACTGAAGGTCGGGGTGCCCAAGGCATGAGGAGGTACCGCAAAAGCTCGCCGGGCGGGGCCGAGTCGACGGCCCCCGGCCCCGGCGGCGCGGCGCCCGTGATCGAACTCGACGGCGTCGGCCGGTCCTATCCGGGTGGCGTGCATGCCCTGATCGACGCGAACCTGACCATCGAGGCGGGCGAACTGCTCGCGGTGGTGGGGCCGTCCGGGTCCGGCAAGTCGACGATGTTGCAACTGATGGGCACCCTCGACCGGCCGACCGAGGGTGTGGTGCGCCTGCTCGGCCACGACATCGCCGGCTTGACGGATCGTCAACTCTCCGGCGTGCGCGCGAACTGGATCGGCTTCGTGTTCCAACAGTTCTTCCTCACCGAACACTTCACCGCCGTGGACAACGTGGCCAACGGCCTCTACTACCACGGGATTCCGGTCCGCGAGCGGCGCGAACGCGCGGCCGAGGCGCTGACCCGGGTCGGTCTCGGCAGTCGACTCGACCACGTGCCGCGGGAGTTGTCCGGCGGCGAGCGGCAGCGGGTGGCGATCGCCCGCGCGCTGGTGGCCCGTCCCGCGCTGGTGTTGGCGGACGAGCCGACCGGTGCGCTGGACTCGCGCTCCGGCGCCACGGTGATGCGGTTGCTGCACGAACTGCACGCGGACGGCACCACGATCGTGGTGATCACGCACGACCCGGGCATCGCCCGGTCGTTGCCCCGGCGGGTGGAGATCCTGGACGGCCGGATCCACGCGGACAGCGGCGTGCCGAGCGCGCAGCCGGTGGGAGTGGCCGGATGGTGATCCTCGGCCGGGACCGGGGCCCCCGGTCCACACTCGTCCCGCTCCCGGACACCGCCCGGCTCGGTCCGGTCGACGTGGTCCGGGTCGGCCTGCTCGGTGTGCGCGGTCGGCCGATGCGCGCGATCCTGTCCGGTCTGGGCATCGCCATCGGGATCGCCGCGATGGTCGCCGTCCTGGGCATCGGCGCGGCCAGTCAGGCCCGGTTGATGGACCAGATCCGCAGCCTGGGCACGAACATGCTCTCGGTCGGACCGGGCGAGAACATGTTCGGTACCCGGCTGCAACTGCCCGAGGAGGCCGTGGACATGGTGCGCCGGATCGGTCCGGTGACTTCGGCGAGCGCGACCGCCCAACTCGAGGGCCGGAGCGTACGCCGCACCGACCGGATCGACCCGCGCGAGACCAAGGGCATCACCGTCGCGGCGGCCCGCGAGGATCTGCTCGGCACGATCGGCGGCCGGGTCGGCAAGGGGCAGTGGTTCAACGCGGCCACCTCCCGCTACCCCACGGTCGTGCTCGGCGCACGGGCGGCGGAACTGCTCGGGGTCGACGGGCCGAACCGGCAGGTGTGGATCGGCGACCGCTGGTTCACCGTGATCGGCGTGCTGAAGCCGGTACCGCTGGCCCCCGAGGTGGACCGGTCCGCGCTGGTCGGCTGGCAGGGCGCCAAGGACCTGCTCGGCTTCGACGGGCACCCGACCCGGATCTACGAGCGCTCCGACGAGAACGCGGTGAACAACGTCCGCGACGTGCTCGCGGCGACGGCCAACCCGGCCGATCCCGGCGCGGTCAAGGTGAGCCGTCCGTCGGACGCGCTGGAGGCGCAGTTGGCTGCCAAGAACACCTTCACCGGCCTGTTCGTCGGACTCGGCGCGGTGGCACTGCTCGTCGGCGGGGTCGGGGTGGCCAACACGATGGTCATCTCCGTACTGGAACGCCGCCAGGAGATCGGTCTGCGGCGGGCACTGGGCGCCGGGCGCGGGCAGATCCGCCTCCAGTTCCTGACCGAGGCGGTTACCCTGTCCGGCCTCGGCGGGGTGGCCGGCGTGCTGCTCGGGCTGATCGTGACGAGCGGGTACGCGCATGCGAAGGGGTGGCCGCTGGTGCTGCCGTGGCCGGCCATCCTGGGCGGCGTCGCGGCATCGGTGGCGATCGGCGCACTGGCGGGGTTGTACCCGGCCGGACGCGCGGCGCGACTGCCACCCACCGAGGCGCTGAACGGGGCCTGACGCAGGCGCTGAACGGAGCCTGGAGGCGCGGACGCGGCCCGGGCCGGCCGCCGATCGGGTGGAGATGGGCAAAGGCTGGGCAATTCCTGAGTGTTGGCTGGGCAAGATTTCACCCTCGCTCCCACAGACTCGAGCCACCGACCGTCGACGAGACCGTCCGACTGCGGATATCACCCTCCGCGTTCGGACGGTTTCGCCTTGCGTGGGCCCGAGTTGGTGATTCCCGTGCCGTCGGAGGCCTGCCAACCGATCGGATGGGTCGGTCGATTCCGGCGTTACCGAAGCGGCGCGTTCCGCATCGGTGCAGGTGGGAGCGGGAGAGGAGGCGCAACGTACGACCAGATGATGACGCAGACCCGGTCATGTCATCGATTCGGTTGACAGTGGCCGACGGCGAAAGTCGGTAATCTTTGAGACGGAAGAGCGGTTCACCGCCCCCCGCATCGCCCGGTCGACCGGAATCTGTCGCAACCGCGGAGCGCCCGCCCCGCGTCAACCCACCCGACCGGTGTGTCGTGTCCTCGTCCTACGATGACGCAGCAGAGGGCAGGGCGTGGTGAACACCACATCACCACCGGCTCGGGTCCGGTGCTGTCGGACTCGACGAGTCGTTGGGGGTTGATCAGCAGTGTTGCGCGTTCTCGACGATCGCCGGGACGACGGCGACGATGTCGCCGCCGGCGGGTCCGCGCCTGCGGGCACCCTCATCGAGTCACGGCGGCCCGACGCGGTGGAGACGATCGGCGGAACCGAGACGACGGCCCCCTCGAAGGTGGACCGCGGCGGTGTCCGCGGCGTGTTGTGGTCCGCTCCGTGGCAACTGCTCCTGTTCCTGTGGCGGACGTTGTGCGGCGAGTGGCGCGGCATCGTGGCCGACCCGGTGCGCCAGTTGTGGCGCAGTCGCGGCAAGGGCCTCGCGCTCGCCGTGGTGGCCAGCTCGGCGGTGATCTTCTTCCACGCGATCGGGCAGACCCCGGCCGGCAAGACCGTGGTCCGGCTCGTCGGTGGGGTCAGCGCCGACCTGCCGCTGTGGTTGGCGCTGCTGCGCACGCCGATCTCGCTGTTCGTGCCCGCGCTGAACCTGCCGGTGTGGGCCGGCATCACCCAGCTCTTCCTGGCGTTCGCGATCGCCCAGCTCTCGCTCGGCGCGGGCCGCACGCTGATGGTCGCCTACGTCACCACGCTCGCGGGCACGATGGGCGCCCGGATCATGATCGCGATCGGCCCGGACCACGCGCTCGGCCTGCCGTCCTCGGCGGCGCACGTGCTGGACACCGGACCTTCGGCGGCGGTGGTGGGCCTGTTCACGTATCTCTCGATCATTCACCGCGCGCCCATACTCTTCACCATCACCGGCGGGTCGATGGTCCTGGAGTCGATCATCCTGCCCAACCTCGCCGGCCGTGAGCACCTGATCGCGGTGGGTGCGGCGATCGTGCTCGGTCTGCTCGCGGGGCGGACCCGGCCGGGGTGGTTGGCCTGGACGGACGGGCCCCGGGAGCGGGCGCGGGCCGTGCTGGCGGTACCGGTGGCCAAGGTGCGCATGCTCGGCGCGATGCCGGGTGTGTGGCTGCGGGCCAGGCGGCACGCGCGACGCGAGTCGACGCCGGTGCCGGTGCCGGTGCCGGTGGGCACGGTGGACCTGCGCAAGGCCGACCTGGACGGGGTCGTCGCCGGGCGGGCGCGCGAGAACGCGTAGCCGGATCGGGCGGAAGCGGCGGGCATGCGCGGGGCGCGTGCCCGCCTTTCGTTTGACTTTCGCGTGGTCTTCGTGTGGCTTTCGACTGCCTTCGATAGTGGTCTAGACCAATATTGCCCGGTGCTCGGCGCGGTGGATACCTTCGGAACACCGCGCCGGAGGTCGTTCCGGGGCGGGTCGCCGCAGTCCGGAGGTAGCACCCGCATGCTCGATTCCCCCGTGCCCGGGTCGGTGATGGCCCGTGAGATCGCGGCGCAGCCCGAGGGGTTGGCGCGGATCCTGGCCGACGGGCTCGGGCCGATCCGGGCCGCCGCGGCCGAGATCCGGGCCCGCGACCCGAGGTTCGTCCTGTTCACCGGGCGCGGGACGTCCGACAACGCCGGGCTGTACGCGCGCTACCTCACCGAGGTCCTGCTCGGCCTGCCCGCCGGGCTCACCTCGATGTCCACCACGACCGCGTACCGTGCCCGGCAACGGCTCGCCGATTGCCTGGTCGTGACGGTGAGCCAGTCGGGGGGTTCGCCGGACCTGATCGCCTCCGCCCGACAGGCCCGCGAGGACGGCGCGTTCACCCTGGCGGTGACCAACAACGCCGATTCCGTGCTGGCGCAGGAGTCCGATCTGCACCTGGACGTGCTGGCCGGCCCCGAACTCGCGCTGCCCGCGACCAAGACGTACACGGCCGAACTGCTCACGCTGTTCCTGCTCGTGGACCACATCCGGGGCGGTACGGGGGAGGCGGCTCGCGGGTTGCCCGCCGCGGCTCGGGCGATCCTGGAGCGGCAGGCGGAGATCGAGGCGCCGGCCGAGCGGTACCGGTTCGCGGACCGGCTCGTGGCGACCGCGCGCGGCTACGGGTATCCGACCGCGTGCGAGGCGGCGTTGAAGATCATGGAAACCAGCTACATCGGCGCCCAGGCGTTCTCCGGCGCGGACCTCATGCACGGGCCGCTCGCGATCGTGGACCGGGGCTGGCCGGTACTGGCGGTGGCGCCGGAGGGTGCGGGCGGCCGGGCGCTGCGGCCGGTGTTGGACCGGCTGCGTGAGCGCGGAGCGGACTTGTTCGTGGTCGGCGCGGCCGAGCCGGTGGCCGAGTACGGCCGGGGCTTCGTGTTGCCGGGCGGGGTGGCCGAGGAGGTGTCGCCGATCCTGGAGATCCTGCCGCTGCAACTGCTCGCGCGCGAGATCGCGTTGGGGCGCGGGTGCGACCCGGACGCGCCGCGGGCGCTGGCGAAGGTGACGGAGACGCGGTAGTCGGGGGCGGGCTCGGGTGGCGCCACCCCGGGCCCGCACCGTTGTCAGGCCGTGCGGTCCAGGTTCATCGACGCCTCGCGCGCGTCCAGGAGTTCGTCCCAGTGGGCCGCGGCCCACTCGCAGGCGGCGGCCATCGGGACCAGCATGCCGCGCCCCAGCGGAGTGAGGGCGTAGGTCACCCGAACCGGGGTCTCGGACGCGGTACGGCTGATCAGGCCGTCGCGTTCGAGCGCGCGCAGGGACTGGGTGAGCACCTTCGCGGTGACGCCGTGCATAGGTACGCGCAACTCGGAGAAGCGCCGCGGACCGCCCTCCAGGCAGCGGATGATCATCCCCGCCCACTTGTCGCCGAACCGGATCGGGGACAGGTTCGACGGGCAGACCGGGTCGAACATGTCCGCGCGCAGTGGCTCCCCTGTGAGTTCCCTTGTGGCCTCGCTCATGTGTCCACCGTAGTCGGTATCCAGGAGGTAACCACGACCCCGGATAGCGTGCGCGGCGGTGGTCGACACAGGGATCGACCCGGGGACAGGGGGTGTTTTCGATGAGCGAGATCATCGTCTTCGGCGCAGGTGGTCGTACCGGTCGGGCCGCGATCGCGGAGGCGTTGCGGCGTGGGCACGGGGTGACCGCGGTGGTGCGTGATCCGGCGAAGTACGGGGACCTGGCCGAGGCGCGGGTGCGGGTGGTCGCCGGTGACGTGACGGACGCGGACGCGGTGGCCGAACTCGCGGCGGGTCACGACGGGGCGATCGCGGCGGTGTACGACCCGGCGGCGCCTACGGCGGACTTCTTCACGCGCGCCGTGCGGGCGCTGCGCGACGGGCTCGACCGGGCGGGCGTGCGGCGGCTGGCGTGGGTGGGGCTGGCCTCGGTGTTGCCGACGGCGTCCGGTGTGCTGTTGATGGACACGGCGGGATATCCGCAGGAGTACCGGCAGTTCTACCTGGCACACGGGGAGGGCAACGCGGTGCTGCGCGAGGCGGGCGGCGGGCCCGACTGGGTCGTGTTGAGCCCGGCCGGCGACTTCGATCACGCCGGTACGCGCACCGGCGTGTGGCGGCGGGCCGACGGTGACGCCGAAAGCCGGGTCTCCTACCCCGACTTCGCCATCGCGCTGCTCGACGAGCTGGACACCCCCACCCTGCACGGCGTGCACGTCGGGATCGCGGACGGCCGATGACCGGGCGGGCGCTCGGCGAGCGGGCGGTGGCCGGCTCCGACCCGTGGGCGGGCGGGAACGCGGGATAGGTGGACGTGCGCAGGCCGGGTGTCTGCCGGGTGCCTGTGCCGCGTCGGGGGTATACCGGTGGCTCTAGGCCCTTGCCGAGCCGGTGTGTTCGACGGCGAAGAGGCGGTGTTCGGCGCGGTCGAGGGCGACGCGGACGGCGCCCAGGGCCACGCCGTCGGCGCCGAGGGCGGACAGTTCGACGCGCGGCATGCGCAGGCACAGGCGTCGCAGTTCGGCGGTCAGGGGCGGTACGGCGTCGGCGAGGCCGGCCGCCCAGCCGCCGATCACCACGATCTCCGGGTCGAGGGCCAGGACCAGCGCGGTGACGTCGTGGATCAGGCGCTGGACGAACCGGTCCACCGCCTCGCCCGCGGTGCGGTCGCCCGCGGCCGCGTGCCGGAACACCTCGCCGACGGCCGCCTCGTCCAGCGGCGGCAGGGGGGTGCCGGTGGTGGAGAGCAGGTTCTCCGGGGTGACCTGGCGGCCGAGCAGGTGCAGCGCGCCGATCTCGCCGGCCGCGCCGCCGAAGCCTCGGTGCAGCCGACCGTTGATGAACGAGCCGGCGCCGGGACTGAGGCCGGCCATCACATAGACGATGTCGTCGGAGCCGACCGCCACGCCCTTCCAGCGCTCGCCGATCGCGGCCAGGTTGGCGTCGTTCTCCACCTGGACCGGACAGCTGAACGAGCGGCCGAGCCGGCCGCCGAGGTCCAGGCCGGTCCAGCCGGGCATCGCCGAGGACAGGGTGACCACACCCTCGGTGTCCACGATGCCGGGGGTGCCGACGCCCACGCCCCAGAGCGAATTGCGCGAGACCTGGGCCCGCCGCAGCGTCTCGCTGACCGTGGCGCGGACCCGTTCCAGGCGGTCCTCGGCCTCGCAGCCCTCCTCGACGGTGCGGGCGGCGCGGCCGATGATGGTGCCGCCGAGGTCGGCGAGGACGACCCGGATGCGGTGTACGCCGACGTCGATGCCGAGCAGGTGGCCGGCCTCCGCGTGGAACCGGAAGCGCCGCGCGGGACGGCCGCGCGGACGGCTGCCGTCCTCGCCCTCGGCGGTGGTGGTCTCCACGACCAGGCCCTCGGCGAGCAGACCGTCGACGACGCCCTCGACGGTGGGTCGGGACAGACCGGTGGCCTCCATCAGGGCGGTCACCGTCAGCACCTCGCCGCCGCGCAACGCACGCAGGGTCGCCGCGGAATTGATCCGCCGGACCACGGAGGAATCCCCGCCGGTCGCCTGTGCCACAGCTCTTGTCCTCTCCCCGCGTCGTCACACGGGACGTTCGTCCGGGCCGCCGCGCCCGTCATGCACGCCGTCGTCGCTCAGGCGCGGATGGTACCCAGATTTCGGGTCGGGATCAGGACGCGGGCCGCAGCGCGGTCGGCCCGGCCTCGGCGAAGGCGAGCCGGCAGGTGTCGGCGCGGTAGGTGGCCACGGTGACCGCGGCGGTGCGGCCGAGCGCGGTGTACGTCGTCGTCACGACCAGGACGGCGGTACCGGGCGGACGCTCCAGGTAGCGCGCCTCCTCGGCCTCGGCCACGGCCAACTCGACCGCGCGGTGCCGTCCTTCGAGGCGGTGGCCGCGCAGCTGGCGCAACATCAGCGAGGCCCGCTCGAAGTTCGGGACGCGGGTGGAGAGGGAGGGCACGACGGCGCGCGAGACGTAGAGGCACTCCAGGCCGACCACCTGGCGCATGGAGAACTGGCGCCGGCGCAGGCGGTGGACCAGGGCCGAGGGGCGGCCCTTGAGGGTGTCGGCGAATTCCTCGGTGACCGGCACGGTGGCGCAGTCGATCACCTCGCGGTCGCGCAGGTCCACGCCCGGCCAGCCCTCGCCGTCGGCGCCGAGGGAGACGTCGACGCGAGGGCCGGCGACCGTGGTGCCCGCGCCGCGCTTGCGGACCAGGCGGCCCTCCAGCTCGAGCTGCTCCAGGGCGTGTCGGAGGGTGGCCCGGGCGACCCCGAAGCGCGCGGCGAGGTCGCGCTCGTTGGGGAGGATGTCGCCGGAGTTGAAGTCCTCGTCGATCGCCTTGAGCAGGGAGGTGCGCAGTTGCCAGTACTTGGGTTCGCCGAAGACCGCCGTCTCGTCCGGCATTGTCGCCATGCTGCTCACGGACGCCCCCTCGGCTCTCCGACGCCTGCTCGGCGTGGATTTATTGCATGCTCGGTTTACTAAAGACGGTTGAATATAACCGCGTCGGACCACGAAAGGTCCAGACCAAGTCGGATGAACTTCCCGGTGACCTGTCTCACATCGCCACATGCGACGCGACACCTCCTGCTCGACCTGCGCGAAGGACACACCCCGCCGGGGTGGGCGTGGGGCGAGGGAATCGCGGGGGGAGCCGAGTGTCGGGTCGGATTCCGGCGGGCACCACGCTCGGGCCACACCCCCGACGCGGCCTCACGCCCCCACCCTGCGCCACGGCGGGAACCACCCGACGACTTGGTTTGCTCACCCCGGGAACGCCCGGACGAACATTCGGGGACGAGCCGTCGAGGCCGAGGCGCGCGTAGCTCGTCGCCGGGCGTCGCGTCGGGCCGCCTCCGTCTGCCTCGGCGGCCCCGACGGTCGGCGGGCGGCGGGACCGGGGCGGCGGGACGAGGGCGGGGGACGGCGGCAAAATTGGTCCAGTCCAATGTATTGACGGTGCGGGAGGGGAGGGCCACGCTTTGGCCATTGGTCTATACCAAGTCCCCCACAGGAGTCCCCCGTGGCACGTCGTTTCGTCCCCATACTTGCCGCTGCCGCCGCGTCCGCCGGGTTGCTGTCGATGTTCGCGCTCACCGGTGGAGCCACCGCCGCAGGGCCCGCCGCGTCCGCGCCTGGCGGCGTCGGGAGCAACTGGTATGCCGCCGCCCCCTACCTCATGCCGCTCGACAACGACCCGCCGGACGCCGGTGCGGTCATGGACGCCACCGGCCTGAAGGCGTTCCAGCTCGCGTTTGTCCTCGCGCCCAACGGCGGTGGTTGTACGCCGACTTGGGACGGAACGAAGCCGGTCTCCACCGATACCGCGGTGGCGGGCGTGATCGCCGCGATCCGGGCCAAGGGCGGTGACGTCTCGGTCTCCATCGGCGGCTACGGCGGTACCAAGCTCGGTCAGACCTGCGGCACACCGGAGGCGACCGCCGCCGCGTACCAGCAGGTGGTCGACAAATACGGCCTCAAGGCGCTCGACTTCGACCTCGAGGAGCCGGAGTACGAGAACAGCGCGGCCATCCACAACGAGATCGGCGCGGCCAAGATTCTCCAGCAGAAGAATCCCGGCATCTACATCTCGGTGACCACGGCCGGTACCGCCGACGGCACCGGCTGGTTCGGCAAGCAGATGCTCAACGAGGCCAAGGCGCAGGGCTTCACGCCGGACAACTTCTCGATCATGCCGTTCGACGGCGGCTTCAACGGAGCGGCGGCGCAGACCTCCGCGCTGACCAACTTCAACTCCGTCCTGCGCAGCACGTTCGGCTGGGACGCCGCCACCGCCTATGCCCACGAGGGCATTTCGCAGATGAACGGGCGCAGCGACACCGGCGAGTATTTCTACCAGGCGGACTTCCAGACGGTCTACGACTACGCGATCAGCCACCACATGGCGCGCTTCACGAACTGGTCGGTCAACCGCGACCGGCAGTGCACGCCACCGGACAACGGCGGGCGAACGTCGGGCGTGTGCAGCAGCGTTCCGCAGGCGCCCTGGGACTTCACCAAGTTCTCGGTACGGTTCGCGGGCGCCACGCCGCCCACGACACCGCCGACCACGACCCCCCCGACGACGACCCCGCCGGGCAACTGCACGATCGCGGCATGGGATCGGGCGGCGGTCTACCAGAGCGGCAACTCCGTCTCCTACAAGGGCCATTCGTGGAAGGCCAAGTGGTGGACGCAGGGTGAGGAGCCGGGTACGACCGGGCAGTGGGGGGTGTGGCAGGACCTGGGGCCCTGCTGATTCTCCCCTGCGCCGGCTGTGCTCGTCGGTGCGATCAACCCACCGGTAGGTCGAGTTGGTACTCGGTCGACCGGTGGGTCGGTCGGTAGCCGAGGGTGTCGTTGATGGCGCGCATCGCGTGGTTGGCGTCGGCGGTGTCGGTCAGCAGCGCGGTGAGGTTCGGGTGGCGTTCCCGGGCCTGCCGGATGGCCTCGGCCTTCATCCACAGGCCCAGGCCGTGGCCTCGGTGTTCGGGCAGGACACCTGTGCTGTAGTGCTGACCGTCGCCCTTGCCGTCGCCGGGAACGACCAGCTCGGTGAAGCCGGCGATGGTGTCGTCGGCGGTGTCGATCGCAACGACGGTGTGCAGCAGCTCGCCGCGATCGGCGATGGCCTGGGCCGCTGCGCGGAGGCGTTCCACGTCCCAGACGACCGTTCCGTAGTCGGTCTCGCCCATCGGCATGTCGTCCATCGCGCGGCGGGAGGCGGCGAAGGTCTCGGCCAGTGCGTCCGGGACGGTGCCGTCCCAGGAGTGCAGCCGGTAGCCGGGGTGGTCCCGCTCGGCGATCGCGGCCCACGCCGCGTCGCCCGGCTCCTGGTCGGTCAGGGACAGCCGGGTGTAGATCAGGGTCAGCACGTCCCGGAATCCCCGCTCGGACAGGAACGCCGCGCCCGGCGAGTCCGCCTTGGCCTGGGCGAGCAGTGAGCGGCGGCCCGCCTCCCGGGCGGCTTCGACGGCCGCGTGGAGCAGAGCGGTACCGACGCCGTCGCGGCGTTCGGCCGGGTGTACGTGCACCTCCACCTCGGCCAGGTGGTCCTGGCCGGGTTTGTCGAACAGCCGCAGGAAGGCGGAGCCGCGTGGGATGCCGTGGGTGTCGGCGGCCAGCCAGGCCAGCCGGTGGGCGCTGGGGCTTCGCTTCGGGTCGGTGAGTGCCGTGAGGTAGGTCGTCGGCAAGGGGGCTCCATGGGTGGTGCTCGGTGCTCGGTGCTCGGTGCTTCGCGTATTGGTCGGTGGGTGTGCTTTGTGCGTGGCGCCGAGGGTTTTCGGCGGTCGGACGGCGAACCTAGCCGGCCCGGTGTGTGGACGGCAAGCATCGGGGTGGGTGGGAAAACCCGTTCGTCGCGTGCTGTGGGGCCTGCCTAGGATCGAGCGATGACGATCCCGGAGCAGGACGCCGTGTCGGATGCGGTGGCGCGGGCCGACGCCGCGTGGCTCTCGGCGTACTTCGACGGGGTTCCGTGCCCGATCCCCGTGCTTCGGGGTCTGGTCGCGCACGAGGATCCGACGCTGCGCCACCTCGGCGTGGTGTTGCTGCGGGAGCGGGTCGGGCGGCCCGGGGGTGGTGCGGATCGCGAGGCGGCTGCTCTGCTGCCGCATGTGTCGGCCGGATCGGCCGAGGCGGCCCTGGCGCTGGCCGAGGTGTACGCGCGGTTGCGTGTCCCCGTCCCGGAATGGCGCACTGCCGGGTGGCCGGCTCGGGTGCGGATCGCCTGGCTGCGGGCGGAGATCGTGGCCCGGCCCGAGGCGACGGTGCGGGCCGAGCCGGCGGGAGAGGAGCTGTACCGGGCGGTCGAGGGGATCGACGCCGGTGCGGTGGACGATGTCGAGGCCCTGCTGGACGGGTTGTCGGCGCGGTCGGATTCGGTGTTGCGCGCGGCGGCGTTGCGGGTGGTGCGGCGGGCGTTGGCCGATGCGTTGATCGGGCCGGGGCAGGCCCGCGCCCGGTTGGTCGAGTTGTTGGATCCGGCCGCCGGTGCCGAGGTGGTGGCGGGGGCGTTGGTGGAGTTGGCCGCGCCGTGGGCCGCCGAGGAGATCCCGGCCGGGATGGAGCGGGCGTTGCGCCGACTGCTGCCGGAGTTTCCGGACGCGGTGGAGGTCGCCGCGCGGTTCGGGGCGATCGGGCTGCTGCGCGAGGTGGCCGCGGATCCCGGACTGCCGGGGCGGCAGCGGCAGCGGGCCCTCGCCGCGATCGGCGACTTTGCCGAACGGGGCGATGTGGGCGGGTTGTTGGTGATCGCCGAGGTGGATCCGCTGTTGTTCGCCGAGTCGATCGTGGCCTGCCTGGGGGCGATGCATCGGCGCGGGCACTTCGTCCGGGACGAGGATGTGCCCACCGTGATCGCCATGGCGCTCGCCGACCACCGCGTCACCGCGGTCGACGTGGCGATCGTGCTGTACACGGTGCGGCACGAGGCGCTGCGCGTGCTGATCTCGGTTGCGGACGACCACCCGGACTGGCCGCGATGCGTGGAACTGCTGTCCGCGCTGGCCGCGCAGGGTGCCCCCGATCTGCCGGTCGGCGAGGTTTTGGCCGCTCGGTTGGCCGGTGCCGGCCGGCCGGAGCCCGTATTGGCCGCCCTTCGCGCGTTGCGGCACACGGGCGCGGAGGAGGCCGTGTTGGCCGCGTTGCCCCGGGCGCCCCGGGCCGCGTTGCGCGCGTTGGAGGCGATCGGCGGGCCGCGTACCGTCGCGGTGTTGCGTGACGGGCTGGGGGTGGCCGACCCGGGCGGCGTGGTGGTGCCGCATCTGCGCGGGGTGGCCGACCTCGCGCTGGAGGTGTTGTGGCACCTCACCGACGACCCGCACCGGCGCCGGGAGTTGCGGGCCCGGCTCGACCGGCGAGCACTGCCCGAGCGGATCGCGGCCGACCTCGGGATGCCGGACCCGGACGAACTCGCCCTGCTCACCGCGGATATCGACGCCGACCACCCGGTCGCCGCCCTGTGCCGGCTCGCCCGCAACGGCGACGCCCGGACCCTTCCGGCGCTTGCCGACCTGCTGCTGCGGGTGGTGAGCGACCTGGTGGCGAACCGGGGCGAGGAGGTCGCCGAGCCGGTGGTGCCGGACGAGGTGGTCGAGGCGATCGGCGCGCTCGGCGAACGCCTCTACCGGCGCCGCGTGTTGCGCCCGGTGTGTCTGCTCGCCGCGACCGACCCGAAGGCGGCGCGCGCCGAACTCGTCCGCGACATCACCCTGGACCTGATCGACCGCGAAGGCGTCACCGACGCCGAACTGGTCGTCCTGCTCGAACTTCTGTCCCGAGGCCAGGAGGCGACCGGGTGCGGTACACGTCGGGCGGAGCCCGGCGTCAAGGACCGTATCCACCACCTGATCCGGCACCGCGACCCGGACGTGCGGAAGCACGCCATCGCGCTGATCGCCCGGGACCCGGACGCGGCCCGTTCGTTGTCCGCGAGCCTGATTCCGCTCACCACCTCCCCGGATCCCCGGACCGTGCGTCAGGCCCTGCGCGCACTGGGCCGGATGCGGGCCCGGTGGGCGGGGGAGGCGATCGCGGCGTGCCTGGAGCACCCGGTGATGAATGTCGGGAAGACGGCGGCGGAGGCGCTGATCGACGCCGGCACGCCGAGGCAGGTTCCGCTGCTGCTGGGGCGGCTCGGGCGGCACGACAATCCGGGCCTGCGCGACTCCTTGACGGCGGCGCTCCGGGAGGTGCTCGGACCGGCGTACCGGGCGCGGGTCCTGGCGGCGGCGGAGCGGGCGACGGACGCGCGGGAGCGTGCGCTGCTGATCCAGGCCCTGGACCGGGAGTGGTCCACCGGTGCCATGGCGGGGCTGAGTCGTCGAGGTTCGGTGGTCGCGGAGCCGATGCTTGTCGGTCTGGCGCGGGGGGACTTCGCCGTGCGGGACGGCGGGATCCCGGATCTGGCCGAGGAGTTCGCGGCCCACGGGATCGCGGTGCCGAAGCCGGTGGCCGAGGCGTCGGAGGAGGACCGGGGGCTCCGGGCCGATCTGCTCACCATGACCCGCCGGGCTCGGCCCAACCACGACGTGCCGGCCGTGTTGCGGTTGGTCCGGCGCGGGCCGCAGGCGTCGACGCCCGACCAACACGGCGCCCTGCGGGGGGCGTTGCCGCAGCTGCTCGGCCTGGCGCGATGGCGGACGGCCGATCGGGCGGCGGTGTTGCGGTTCGTGGTGGCGGCCTGTCCCGCGCCGTGGTCGGACGCAGAGCGCGCCGCCTTCGCCGACGCGTACGACGTGCTCGCGGCCGAACTCGGCACGGTGGACGGCGTCGGCGCGATCCTGGAGGCGATCGCGGGCTCGTCGACCGAGATCGCCGCCTTCGACCTCGCCCGCCGGATCCGCGCCTTGCCGGACCCGGCCTTCGCGGGCCCGACCCCACTGGCCGTATTGCGCTGTTGCGGAGCAGTTCGCACCCGCGAGGACGTGGAGCGCGCACTGGCCGGGGTGCGTCCGGGGCCGAACCCCTGGGAGGCCGAAGTCGTGGTGCTCGACGAGGCGTTCCGGCCGCAGGGGCGGGCGGATGCCGAGGGGGCGGAGGCCGAGGGTCCCGAGCGGGTCGCGCTGCTGGACGCCTGGCGGTCCGGGCTCGATGCCGCCGTGCGCTCGCCGCAGACGCTCGCCGCGTTCCGGACCGCGACCGCGACCGCGACCGAGACCGAGGCCGAGGCCGCGACCGAGGTCGGCGCCGAGGCCGAGTTCGGCGCCGTCCCGGACTCCCGGGCGCGGATCGCCGCCCTGATCGACGTCTTCCCGAGTGCCGCGCCCGACACCCGCGTGCTCCTGCTCGACTGGCTGACCGAACTCCAGCCGATCGACGCGCCGCCGTGGGTGTCGGCCGAACGGGCCGCCCGGGCCCACCGGTTCGACCGCACCGGTCCCGCCGCCCGTCTCCCGCACGTGGAAGACCTCGACCAGCCACGCTCGACCCCGCAACGGGAGCGTCTGGTGACCCTGCTCGCCGCCGCCGACTCGCGCCGCCGCAGGGCCGCCGCCGAGATCCTGTGCACCTGGGCCGAGCCGGCCACCCGACGCGTCGTCCTGGACGCCCACCTGCGCGGCGCCGTCGACCTGCCCGCGCACCTCCTGCGGCCCCACGCCCCCACCCTGCTCGACCTCGCCGACGACACCGACCCCGCAGGCGTGTTCGCCCACCCGGACGCCGACCTCGCCCGCACCCGGGCCGCGCGGCTGTGCGCGATCATGGCCCCGGAGCACCTGGAACGCGCCGCCCCGCACCTCGTCTCGTGGTGGGAGCACGGCACACCCACGGCCCGGACGGCGGTACTCTCCGCCACCCGCGCCATGTCCGCCGACGTCCTCGCCGAAGCCCTCCGGACCCGCCTGGACGCCGGTGGCCTGGGCTGTCTCGACCTGCTGCTCGACCGCACGATGCGGCGCACCCCGGAACTGACCGAGACCGTACGTCGGCTGCGCGTCGAAGGGCGCACGGCACTCGCCGATCGATTGACCCTGGTCGGCGGGGTACTCCGGGTACCCGGTCCCGATCGCAACGGCCTTGCCCTGGTGTCCCTGCGCACCCGGACCGTGCCGCCCGGTGCCGAGCGCCCCACCCGCGGCGAACTGATCGCGACGGTACGGGCGGACGCGCCCGAGCAGGCCCGACGGGCCCTGTCCCGGCTCGCCGACGAACACGGCGCCGATCCACAAGTACGCGCCCTGGTGGCCGAGTTGCTCGGCCATGCACACCCGCGTGTGCGCCTGCACGCACACCGGATCTCGCGACGCGTGCTCGGCCGCGCCGAATACCTGCGACACACCGAGCAGTTGCTCGACGACCCGCGACGGGACGTCGTCCGGGGCGCGATCCGCACGTTGTCGCACGCCGGTTGGCAGCCGGCCGTACCGTCCCTGATCGCCCTGTTCGCGGACGCCGACCCGGTGATCCGCGAAGCCGCCGGCGAGGGCCTGGCCCGGATCGGCGTCGCGGCCCTGCCCGCGCTGCGCAAGGCCGCCGCGCACGCCCGCCCGGACCGCCGCGGCCGCTATCTGGAACTGCGCGACCGGATCGCGGCGGCCCCCGAATAGCGGGCCGCGGCACCCCGCGCCGTCGTTCCAGGCCATATTGGTCAAACCGGTTCGCGAGTACGCTGGCGGGTATGCCGCGATCCGCCGCCGACACCCGTCGATTCCGCCACGGAGCGGGCAGGCTCGCCCTGGACTTCGTCCGCACGCTCAACCGCCGGGGCACACCACAGGAGAACGAGGAACTACCGGACACGGAAGCTCTGTTCGCATGGGTGCGGCAGTTCGGCCCGAGCGGCGGGGTGGTCGCCGTCGCCCCTTTCGCCGCCGTATCGGTTGCCGACGCCCGGCAGTTGCGCGAGGCCATCCACGAACTGATCGTGGTGGCCCGCCGGGGCGAGGGGTTGACCGCCTGGCGATCCCTGGCCCGAGAGCGGGTCAACCGCGCCGCCGCCGCCCCGACGCCGATCCCGGCGGTGGACACGTGGGGCCGTGTGCGCTGGAGTGCGCCGGACCCGGTCGCCGCCACCCTGTCGCTAATCGCCCGGGACGCGATCGACCTGGTCGACTCCGCCGCGATCGCCCGGGTCAGGGCCTGCGCCGGCCCGCTCTGCGCAGTGCTGTTCCTGGACGAATCCCGCCCTGGCACCCGCCGTTGGTGCTCGATGAACACCTGCGGCAACCGAGCGAAGAAACAAACGAGCCGAACCACGAAACAGAAACAGCACACCGCCTCGTAGCCCGGCGGTGGTGGGCCGCGAGAGCGCTCGCCTTCCCACCCGGGGCGCTCAGTGCTCCGGCTCGGCCGCTCGGTGCACCCACAGATCCAACTCCAGTTCGACGCCCCGCCGATCCCGACCCACCGGCGGCGCGTCCGCGCGCACGAATCCCGTGGCCCGGGCGACGCCGATGCTCGCCACGTTGTCCGCCGGGATGCGCAGCACCACCTCGGGCACGCCGACCGGGTGATAGGCGTACTCGGTCATCAACCGCACCGACTTCGCGGCCAGACCGAGCCCACGATGACCGGCGCCGATCCCGTAGGCCAACTCGGCGCAATCGCCCACCGTTTCGTCGCCGACGAACAACATCACCGCGCCGCACGGCCGACCACCGTCGACGGTCACCGCCGGCTGGATCGCCCGCTGCTCCGCCCGGGTCCGCCGGACCTTGGCGAGGAACGCCCGGGCCGCCTCGACATCGAACGGGGACGCGAGGGGCGTCCAGCGGGCCATCTCGGTTTCGTCGAACAACTCGACCAGGGAAGGCAGATCGGCGTCGGTCCACTCCCGCAGATGGATCCCGGGGGCGACCACCTCGACGTGGGACGGCAGTACATACGCGGATGACGGTTCGGCAGACATGGTTCGAGTGTGCCCTGGCGGAGCGGACACGGGGCCACCGCGACGTGCGCGATGGCCCCGTGTGCGGGAAAGCCTGGGCGGAGCGGGTCTACCGCTTGGCGGCGGCGCCCACGTGTGCCGCGTCGCGGGGGTCCTGGACTCTCGTGCGGTAGAGCCATAGCGCCACGCCGACGACCAACACGCCGCAGGCGATGCCCAGTTCCTTGAAGCCGCCGTAGCCGGTGATGGAGAACCCGGTTGCGCCGACCACCAACACCACGGCCAGGAACGCGGCCAGCAGCCAGGCCAGCGGCACGAAGAAGTTCGGCAGCCGGATCGGCCGGGCCAGGTCCGGGCGGTCCCGGCGCAACATCGCGAAGCCCGAGATGGCCAGTACGTGGGTCAGGATGTAGCCCAGGTTGCCGGTCACGATGATCGCGAGCGGGGTCTTGAGCGCGATCAGGATGACCACGTTGACCACGAGGGCGATCATCAGGGCCCGCGCCGGCACGCCGCGCCGGTTGAGCACGCCGACCTGCTTGATCGTGGTGCCCTCCTTGCCCATGTTGTAGAGCACGCGCGAACCGTCGGCCAGGCCGGTGATCATGATCAGCAGCAGCGAGGCGATCAGGAAGACCACCATCAGGTCGGCCGCGCCGCCCACCAGGTCGTTGAACGCGCCGACGTAGAAGGTGGTCGGGTCGAGCCCGATCTTCTCCTCGCCGACATAGCCGGCCAGCGCCAGCGGCAGCAGGATGAACACGCCGAGCGAGAACAGCACACCCGCGCGCAGCGCCCGCGAGGTGTCCTTGACGGTGTCC
This sequence comes from Embleya sp. NPDC020630, assembly GCF_044334985.1. Taxonomy (NCBI): domain Bacteria; kingdom Bacillati; phylum Actinomycetota; class Actinomycetes; order Kitasatosporales; family Streptomycetaceae; genus Embleya; species Embleya sp. NPDC020630. The sequence continues at coordinate 415,373 of NZ_JBIRUB010000004.1, read as the reverse complement.
TTGTACTCCGGCGCGAAGGTCGCGCAGACCTCGACGCCGAACGACGTCCAGGCCATCACGTACAGCCACACCAACGATTCGCGGATGCCGGCCGCGCCGTGCAGGTTCCAGTGCAGGTTGCTCGCGCTCCAGTCGCCACTGGCGAACGGCAGCACGATGAACACCACGAGCGGGACGAGCAGCATGCCGCCGGTGACGTAGACGACCCACATCGCGACGTGCAGGCCGAACATGGCCGCGCCGAAGAGCAGCACGATCACCGCGATGCCGACCACGATCGGGAAGGTCAGCTCGGCGAAGCCCAGGTCCAGGGTCCAGTCCTGGCCCTGGAACCACTGGGCCTGGACCAGCGAGCCGATGATGCCCGCGTACACGGACAGCGCGGTGGTCCAGGGAAACCAGTAACCGATGCTGGCCAGCGGGCCGACGAACGGCGCGCGCTTCTTCCAACCCTCGGTCGCGTAGTGCGCGATGCCGCCGGACGACTCGGGGAACATCGCGGCCAACTCGGTGTAGATCCAGTTGGCGATCGTGGCCAGGAGCATCGAACCGGCCCACAGGGCGATCGCGCCCCACGCGCCGAGGCCGCCGATCGAGGCTCCGAGCGAGGCGATCAGCGCGGCGGGCATGGTCAGGGACATCGCGAAGCCGTCGTACCAGCGCATCTTCTTGGCGAGCGCGGGCGGGTCGACCACGGTGTCGGCGGCGGTACCGGTCGAGCCGGGGGCGGCCGGGTGAGGTGCTGCGGACATACGTTTCCCCTTCGCGGGGTGGGAGCGGCCGGTGGAGGTTCCCGGGGGACGGCCGCTTGGGGGAGGGGGTCGCGGGCTCCGGACGCGCTGCTGTCGACGCCGTCGTCGGCCCTGCCGGTGGCCCTGCTGATGGCCCTGTTATAGATCCGGGTTTTCAACCACGTCAAGGGTTCTTCTTTGTTCGTTCGACAAATGAGAGCAGTCGAAGTTGCTCATTGAGATCTATTGACAGGTCAAAGTTGCTGATGAAGTCTGAACATACGCCGCCCGAGGACAGAGAGGGATCCCCCCGCATGAGCAGCAACGGCCCCGCCCGCCACCAGTTCTTCATCAACGGCGCCTACGTCGACGGCGCCGGCACCGAGGGCTACGACGTGATCAGCCCGGTAACCGGCGAGCACGTGGCCACCGTCCCGGTGCCCACCGCCGCCGACCTGGACCGGGCCGTCGCCGCCGCCAACACCGCGCAGCGCGCGTGGGCCAGGGTCAACGTCTGGCAGCGCGCGGAGTTGTGTCACCGCATCGGCGACGAGATCACCAAGCGGGTCGACGAGCTGGCCCGCCTCCAGACCCTGGAGCAGGGCAAGCCGCTCGCCGAGTCGGTCGCCGACATCGAGGAGGCCGCGCAGCTCTTCCACCTGCACGCCGAGGACGCGGTCCGGCTGCACGGCGAGACGATGCCCTCCACCGACGGCACGAAGCGCATGTGGACTTTCTACGCGCCGGTCGGCACCTGGGGCATCATCACCCCCTGGAACTTCCCGCTGCTCATGCTCGCCGAGTTCGTCGCCCCGGGGCTGGCCACGGGCAACGCGCACGTGGTCAAGCCGCCGGCCAACACGCCGCTGACGGTGCTCAAGGCGATGGAGGCGTTCGTCGCGGCCGGGGTGCCGGAGGGTCTGATCAACATCCTCCCGGGCGAGGGCGCCACGGGCGACGCGCTCGTGCGGCACGACGGCATCGACGCGATCGGCTTCATCGGGTCCTCCGCGACCGGAGCCAAGATCCAGGCCGCCGCCGGGCTCAAGCGCTCGATCATGGAGTGCTCCGGCAACGGGCCGCTGGTCGTGCTGGAGGACGCCGACCTGGCCGCCGCCGCCAAGGCCGCGGTGTACGGCGCGTACCTGTGCGCCGGGCAGGTCTGCTGCGCCACCGAGCGGGTGATCGTGGTCGACGCGGTACACGACGCGTTCGTGGCGGCGGTGTTGCGGGCCGCCGAGGACGTGGTGCTCGGTGACCCGTTCGACGCCGCCACGAACTTGGGGTCGCTGAACAACGAGGGTGTCGCCGCGAAGATGGATCGGCACATCGCGGATGCGCACGAGCGGGGCGCGAAGGTGCTTTTGGGCGGCAAGCGCCGGGTGGGGATGCCGACGGAGTTGTACTACGAGTTCACCGTGGTGGACGAGGTCCCCGTGGACAGTCTGCTGTCGCGGGAGGAGTCGTTCGGGCCGGTCGTGCCGATCATCACTGCCGTGGACGAGGACGATGCGCTGCGGCTGGCCAACGACGACAAGTTGGGGCTTCAGGGGGCCGTGTTCACGCGGAGCATGCGGGCGGCGTATCGGTTTGTGGAGGAGATGGCGGTGGGGCAGGTCGTGGTGAACGACAGCACGTGTTTTTGGGACGTGAACATGCCGTTCGGCGGGGCCGGGAATCGGGGTACGGGGTGGGGGCGGATCGGGGGCAAGCACACGCTCCTGGACATGTCCGACCTCCGCACGGGCGTGATCAACCTCTAGCCGCCGTTGGCCTCAAACGCCGGCCGGGCTGGGTGACCCCGGCCTCCGGCCGAGGGTGGCCTCAAGCGCCGGCCGGGCTGCTTGGCCTCAAGCGCCGGCCGGGCTGCTTGGCCTCAAGCGCCGGCCGGGCTGGGTGTGACCCGGCCTTCGGCCGAGGTGGCCTCAAGCGCCGGCCCGGCTATTTGGCCTCAAACGCCGGCCGGGCTGTCGATGGCTGGGTTTGCGAAATCCAGCCGGGCCGGCGTTTGAGGCCACCCTCGGCCGAAGGCCGGACGCAGTCAGCCTGGCCGGCGGTTGAGGCCGCGTTTTGGCTTGCCTTTACGAATACCGGTCACTACCCCGTAGGGAACCGCATGACCCCGAGTCACCGCATTGCCTTGCGTAATGCTGCCCAGGAGCCGTTTTGGTTGGATCGGATCGAGTGTCCCGAGCCGTTGGCGCGGCTCGTGGGGGATGTTCGGGTTGATCTGGCCGTGGTTGGTGGCGGGTATACCGGGCTTTGGACCGCGTTGATCGCCAAGCAGCGGGATCCCGGGCGGGATGTACTGGTGTTGGAGCAGGGCACCTGTGGGCATGCCGCCAGTGGCCGCAACGGGGGGTTCTGCTCGCCGAGTCTTACCCATGGGTTGGCCAACGGGCTGCAACGGTGGCCGGATGAGATCGATACGTTGCAGCGCCTGGGTGCGCGCAATCTCGATGCGTTCGAGCGTGACTTGGACACGCATGGGATCGACTGTGGGTTCGGGCGTTTCGGCAAGGTCGCCGTTGCCGCCACCCCCTGGCAGGCCGAGTCCCTGCGGGCGTCGGTGGGGGTTGCCCATCGCTACGGGGAGAAGGCCGAATACCTGGAAGGGGACGCGCTGCGCGCCTACGTCGACTCGCCGTTGTGGGCGGCGGGCGTGTGGCAGCCCGACTACGCGCTCCTGGACCCCGCGCGCCTGGTCTGGGGGCTGCGCCGAGCCTGCCTGGACGCCGGTGTGCGGATCGTCGAGCGTACCGAGGTCACCTCGATCGACACCAAGCCCGCCGACGCGGTCCGGCTGAGCACCGCCTACGGGCTCGTCGCCGCCCGTCGGGTGGCGCTCGCCACCAACATCTACCCGCCGCTGCTGCGCCGGCTCGGCCTGAGCATGGTCCCGGTGTACGACTACGCGCTCACCACCGAGCCGCTCACGGACGAACAACTCGCCGCGATCGGCTGGACCGGCGAACACGGCGTCACCGACGCGGGCAACCAGTTCCACTACCTGCGCAAGACCGCCGACAACCGCATCCTGTGGGGCGGTTACGACGCCATCTACCCGTTCGGCAGCAGGGTCGACGAGGCGCTGACCCAGCGCCCGGAGACGTTCGACATCCTCGCCGAGCAGTTCGCCGCGACCTTCCCGCCGCTCGCCGACGTCGCCTTCTCGCACGCGTGGGGCGGCGTGATCGACTCGACCACCCGGTTCTGCATGTTCGCCGGCACCGCCGCGGCCGGCCGGGTCGGCTACGCGCTCGGCTTCACCGGACTCGGCGTCGGGGCCACCCGGTTCGGCGCCGAGGTGATGCTGGACCTGCTCGCCGGCACCCGGTCGGAACGTACCGAACTCACCATGATCAAGCGCAAGCCGATCCCGTTCCCGCCCGAGCCCGCGCGCTGGATCGGCATCCAGGCCACCCGCTGGTCGATGGCCCGCGAGGACGCGCACGGGGGCCGCAACCTGTGGCTGCGCTCGCTGGACCGACTCGGACTGGGCTTCGACTCGTGAACCACCCGGGCGCCGGACCCGAAGGCCGTGAGGAACAGGGGAAGATGGCCGCCGGAGATCAGGACCAGGCATACGCGCCGAACCCGGCGCCGCAGCAGACCCGGAGCAGCCGCATGACCCCTGCAGGCCCGCTGGACGACATCGACCGGCGCATCATCGCCATCCTCCAGGCCGACGGCCGGCGTGCGTACAAGCAGATCGCCGAGGACCTGGGCATCCCGGCGTCCTCGGTGCGCTATCGGGTGCAGCGCCTGGAGGAGAGCGGGACGCTCCAGATCGTCGGCATCGCCAACCCGCTCACCATCGGGTTCGACCGGCTCGCGATGATCGGCATGCGGGTACGGCCCGGCAGCGCCCGGGAAGTGTGCCGGGAACTGCGCGAGTTGCCCGAGACGTCGTACGTGGTGATGGTCGCGGGACAGTACGACGTGATGGTGGAGGTGATCTGCCGGGACACCGACCACTTCACCGATCTGCTCAACCGGCGCCTGTTGTTGATCGACGGGGTGCTCTCCACCGATTCCTTCTTCGTGCTGGAGGTGCACAAGCTCGCGTACGGCTGGGGCGTCGGCGGCGTCGAGTCCTCGCTGCTCGACGCGCCGGAGATAGCGCCGGGGTCGGGCCTGGACCAGCGGGACAGCCGCTGACCGCCCGCCCGTCGCGGCTCAGCCGCTCGTCGGCAGGCCGGCGAGCCAGCGGTCGGCGGCGCGACGGGTGGTGAACGTGTGCACCGGGACGTCCGGCGCGGAGTGCGCGGCGAGCAGTCGGCGCACCCGGGGGCGGACCGAGTGCCGGTAGGCCAGGACCGAGCGCAGCACGCTCGGGTCGAGCCGGTCGTGATCGCCCGCCTCGGGGTGCCGGCGGCGGGCCAGTATCGCGGTGATCGCGGCCGGCGGATGGATGTCGAGGAAGACCACGGCGTCCGCCGCCCGCAGCCGGATCGGCAGTGTGGAGGCGTAGTTGCCGACCACGATCCACTCGGACCGGGCGACCAGCGCGCGCTGCGCGTCGGCGAACTCCTCGGCCGAAGCGGTGGTTCGATCCTCACGGTGGTACAGGGTGTCCAGGTGGGTGACGGGGAGGTCGAGTCGGGTACCCAGGGCGTCGGCCAACTCGGGCCTGCCGGTTCCGCCGACGCCGACGACGACGATCTTGCGCATGGTCTCGCAGCGTACGGAGGCGGCGGGCGCCACGCGCGTGGATTACCGGGAGTTTGCCGGGCGGGCCCGGTCCCGCCCGGCCCTTGGCGTCATGCGCCCGGCTCGGCTGGGTGACCCGGCCTTCGGCCGAGCCGGCCTCAAACGCCGGCCGGGCTGGATTTTGCGGGCTCGCCGGTCGGGCCCTGGATGGCCCGACCGGCGGGCGGGGTCGCGGCCGGGGTTCGGTCGCGACACCGTGGTGGACCGGCCCGGTCAACCGGCGGCGGCCGGGACTCGGGGTTCGGGCCTGGGATCGGCCGCGGGCCGCAGAACGCGTTCCGCGAACAGGCCGAAGACCAGGCCGAACGTGGTCCAGATGATGGCGTGCACGCCGAGCGAGGCCACCCGGAAACGCCAGAGCACCGTGGCCGAGAACTCGGCCGGCACCTCGTTCACCGTCGGCATCGCCCACATCGTGATGCCCACCGCGACGAGGAAGCCGGCCACCGCGAGCGGGACGGCGTTCCAGGCCCCGAGCCGGTCGGTCAGCCGCCGGGCCAGGATCACCGCCGCCGCCGCGAACAGTACGGACAGCGTGAGCATGCCGAAGTACAGCGCGGTACGCCGCCCGATGGTGTCCGCGTCGCCGACGGCCGGCGGGTTCGCCGGATACTTCAGGAACGGCACCACGATCACCGCCGCGAAGCCGAGCAGCGCCAACAACCCGGCGGTGGCCCTGGGCCGGAACGGGCCGATCCGGCCGTACGCGAAAGCGAAGACCAGCGCGAACAGGCCGCCGATCGCGATCCCGTACACACCGACCCCGGTCAGCATGCCGATCGTGCTCTGCACGCCCCGACCGACGACCTCCTCCTCGGGATGATCGCCGGCCGCGCCGCCCTCGTGCCCGTGCTCCTCGAACGCGATCGCGTCGCGGATCTGCGGCTCACCGAAGACCCACGCGAACACCCACGCCAGTGCCCCGGCGAGAACGCCGGTGAGCATGCCGCGGATCAACAGATTTCGCACCATGCGCGATGTCGACTCCCTGTGCGGCGGCCCTCGACCGAGGGCCGCGCCGAACGTGCCTCACGGCGCGACCGTGCGGCCGCACGATCGCGCGGCCGTCAGTGGCAGGGGAAGCCGAGCAGGTGGCGCCCGTCGTGCACGAACTCGTGCACACCGGTACCCGAGAAAAGCGCGACCGCGCCCTGCTCGGAGGCGACGAAGTAGATCAGGAACAGCAGGAACGCCCCCGCGAACGCGGCCCAGGGCACGATCGCCCGGACCGGGATCGTGATCGGTGTGGCGGCGGGACGGGGAACGGCAGCCTGAGCCACGGAATCCTCCTTCGGGGCAACGCGCCCGTGTGCGGGGTGCGTCGCGGGAGGGTCTGACTCACGGCCGCCGGAACCCCGCTTGCGCGGGTCGACGGCTCGATCACAGTGGCGCGTCCGTGCCGGGGTCTCACCGGCTTCCTCGTCGCGACGCGAGGTCGATCGGAATCTAGGGGCCGCCGCCTGAGCGGGTCAACGGGCCTGGGGCTCCGGACGGCAGACTTGTGCAAGTCTTGAACCGGGCGGACTGGGGTGAGTACACGGATATGAGTACACGGGTCACCTTGGTATGCCATGCCGCGACCGCGGCCACCGCGCGCGCGGCCTTCCCGCTGGACGAGCCGCCGACCGCGGCCGGCCTGGCGGCGGCCCGGGAGCAGGCCCGGCCGCCGAGTGGACGGGCGCCGCGGGCGCTGCGTGGGCCGGAGTTGCGCTGCGCCGAGACCGCCGCCGCGCTCGGCTTGGCCGAGATACGCGTCGAGCCGGCGCTGCGCGACTGCGACCACGGCGACTGGGCGGGCCGCACCCTCGACGAGGTGTTGGCCGCGGATCCGGCCGGGGTGGCCGCGTGGTTGGCCGATCCGGACGCGGCCCCGCACGGCGGCGAGTCCCTGGCCTCGGTGTCGGCGCGGGCCGGGAAGTGGCTGGACGAGCTGGGCCGGGCGGCGGAGCACGCGCGGGTGATCGCGGTGACCCACCCGACCGTCGCGCGCGCCGTCGCGGTGCACGCGCTGCGGGCCCCCGCGAGCGTGCTCTGGCACCTGGACGCCGGCCCGTTGGCCCGGGTCGACCTCACCCGCAACGGCCCGCGTTGGGCCCTGCGCGGCTTCGGCGTGCCGGGCCGGGCGTGAAACCCTGGCGGGGTCGTCGAGCGGTGCTCAGTCGGTCGCGGTGCCGGTGATCCGGGTCGGGGTCAGGCGCACGACCACGCGCACCGACTCCGGCGGGAGGTTCAGGTATTCGTCGCCGGCGCCCGGGCCCTCGTACTTCTCGGCCAACTCCATCGCGAGCCGGCGGCCGACGTCCTCGGTGATCGTGGTGGTGCCGCGTACCTCGACGTAGACCTCGGAGTCGGCGGGGTCGTAGATGGTCAGGCTCGCGCGCGGGTCGCGGCGCAGGTTGCGGTCCTTGAGCCGGCCGGCCTGGGTGGAGACGAGGACGTCGTCGCCGTCGCGACCCACCCACACCACGGAGGTCTGCGGGCTGCCGTCCCGGTTCACGGTGGCCAGTACGGCCGGGTGCGCCGCGTCGAGGAGCTTGCGGGCGGAATCACCCAGAGAGATCGTCATGTCCCGGATCCTACGTCGCGTTCGTGGGAGCGGTCGCGGCTCGTGGTCGGATCAGCGTCTTGCCCAGCGGCCGACCACTCACCTGTTCGCGCAGAACGGCCGGGAGTTCGGCGAGGGTGATCTCCGCGGTCACCAGGCGCTCCACGGGCAGCTTCGGCAATACCGCCAGCGCGGCGGCGAAGTCGGCGCGGCCGGTGCCGTAGCTGCCGGCCACGGTGACCGGCCGACCCGCCCACGTGGTGCGCACCACCTGCTCGCGGCGCCGGACCCGGTCCAGATCGCAGGCCAGGTCCGGGAGTCGATCGCCCGGGGCGGTGCCACCGTAGAGCAGAACCAGCCCGTCGGGAACGAGTGTGCGCAGGGCCTCGGTCAAAATCTCCGGGCGCACGAAGCTGGTCGCGATCACGGCGAGCGCGAACGCCGACGACGGCAGCCCCACGCTCGGCCGCACCTCGAAACCGCGCGCCCGCAGGAATTCGGTGCGGTCGGCACTGCGATTGGCCAACGTGACCTCGGCGCCCGCGAGTTCGGCTAGGCGGGCGATCCACAGACCGGCCGCGCCCGCGCCGAACACCACCACGCGCCGACCGAGGAGGGGGATGCCGGTGTGCCCGACCAGGGCCGCGACGCAGTGCTCGGCGCAGGCCAGCGGTTCGGCGAAGACCGCCTGCCGGTCCGAGAGTTCGGCCGGGATCCGGGGCAGCGCGGCGGTCAGCCGGTCGGCCGGGCCGGCCGCGTACATCTCGGTGGCGAAGCCGCTGGTGCGCGCGAGCGGCACATTGGGATCCAGGCCCACCCGGGCACCGACCGGCAGCACCTCGGGCAGGGTGGACTCGGCGACCACGCCGACCAGTTCGTGGCCGAACTGACTGGGACCGTGCCGCTCGCGGGCCACCTCCTTGAGGTCGGAGCGACACAGACCGGCCAACGCGATCCGGATCCGCACCCGGTGTTCGCCCGCCGGCGGGTGTGGTCGGCCGAGCCGCAGGTGCGGGCCGTGCGGGCCCAACTCGACCCTCATCCGGCCCGATCCGGGCGAGCGGTGCCGACGCGGGGCGCGGGCATGGTCCGCCCGACCGCTTCGGCGGCCACCATCGCGAGCGCCTCGCCGAATCGGTCGGCGATCAGATGCGCCTCCGCGGGGGTCAGGATCAGCGGCGGACGCAACTCGATGACATTGCCGAGCCCGTGCTCGGATACCCGGGTCAGTACACCCCGGGCGTGCAACGCGCGCTGGAACGTGTGGGCGAGTTCCGGGGCCTTGCCCCCGTCCGGGCGCACCAGTTCGAGGCCGAGCATCAGCCCGGGCCCGCGTACGTCGCCGAGCATCGGGTGCTCCCGTTGCAGAGCGCACAGCCGCTCGGTCAGGATCGCGCCGGTCCGGCGCACGTTCTCCAGGAAACCGGGGCGTCGGACGATCTCCAGCGTCTTGACCGCCGCCGCGGCGGCCAGGTTGTGGCCACCGTAGGTGAAGCCGTGCAATGAACGGTCCCAGTCGGCCATGCGCTCCTCGGTCACAATCGCCGCGAGCGGCAGTCCGCTGCCGGTCAGCCCCTTCGAGACGGTCATCATGTGCGGCACCACGCCGAACAGATCGGCCGCGAACATCTGCCCGGTGCGGCCGAACGCGGTCTGGATCTCGTCGAAGATCAACACGATCCCGTGCTCGTCGCACAGGGCCCGCAGGGCCGGGAAGTAGTCCGGGGGAGGCACGATGTTGCCGCCCATTCCGCTGATCGGCTCGATCAGGACACACGCCACGCTGCCCGAACTGGCGTACGTGATGAAGTCCTCGATCCGGCTCACGCACAACATGCCGCAACTGTCCGGGGTCTGCCGGTAGAAGCAGCGAAAGCAGTAGGCGTCGGGCACGTGTACCGCGCCGAGCGGCGGCATGTGGAACGGCGCCCGCATCCGACTGCTGCCGTTGTACCCGGCGGCGGCGATGGTCTGGCCGACGTGGCCCCGGAACGGCACGATCACGTCGCGCCGGCCGGTGTGGTGCTGGGCGATGCGGATCGCGCCCTCGTTGGCGGTCGAGCCGCCGCTGCTGCGCAGGTTCACCCGGGTCAGACCGGCCGGGGCCAGCGCGGCCAGGTCGCGCATCAGGCGGTCGGTGGACTCGGTGCGAAACGACGAGGAGGCGAAGACCAGTTCCTCGGTCTGCGCCCGGACGGCGGCCATCACCTCGGGATGGTGGTGGCCGAGGATCAGATTGAACGTCCCGGACACGCAGTCCAGGTATTCCCGGCCGCTCGCGTCCCACGAGCGGATGCCCTCGCCGCGCACCAACTGCTCATCGCCCAGCCGGTATTGCGCGACCCGGGCGGTCGCGGCGGCGCGCTCCTCGGCCGACTCAGTCATCGCGGTGGTCCGCGTCGAGCCACTCCAACTGGGTGCGGACCCAGGCTTCGAGCGTCCAGGGTTCGGCCACCTTGCGTCGCCGCTCGGCCGCCGCCGCCCGTTCGGCGGGGGACGCGGTCAGCGCACCGATCAGCGCGTCGGCCTGCTCGACCAGGTCGAACGGGTTGATCGTGCGGCACACCGGGGCCAGGATCTCCGCCGCGCCGCACATCTCGGACAGGATCACGTCCGCGTCGCGCTCGTTGACCAACGGGGCCTCGAAGGTGCTCAGATTCTGGCCGTCCACCGTCGAGTTGAAGATCAGCGCGTCGGCCCGGCGGAAGCAGCCGATGGTGTGCTCCACCTCGTTGTCGCAGTGCAATCGCACGGTGTCCGGGCCCAGTTCGGCGTTCGCCTCGGCGATCGTGTACTCCACGCGACGGACGTAGTCGGCGTTCGCCTCGACGTAGAGCCGGTTCGGATTCATCCGGACCAGCATCCGGGAGGAGCGCACCGCGGGCTCGCGGCGGTGGGCGACCACGAAGGCCCGGACGGCGCGTTCGGCGTTCTTCATCGGGTCGGTCCGGCCGCTGTGCACCACCAGGGGCGCGTCGCCCGCCCACTCCGCGATCCCCGCCGGCAGGCGCGGATGGTCCGCGTCGAGCGCGCGCGGGCTGTAGCCGAGCGGCATGGTGCGCACGCCCGTGCGCCGGCCGCGCCATCGGATCACGCCCGCGTTGCGGTCCACGTCGGCATCGGGTATCAGATCCGCCACGCAGTCCAGGAAGTTGCGGCACCACCGCTCGGCGAAGAAGCCGATCGTGGTCGCCGGCAACATGCCTTCGAGCAGGCCCACCCGCAGCGCCCGGGGCAGGATCCGCCAGTAGTCGGGCGAGGGCCAGGGGATGTGCACGAACAGCAGGATCGGCGCGGTCGCCCGCACGGCGCGCAACCGGGCCGGTACGCCCACGAGTTGGTAGTCGTGCACCAGGTACACCGGATCGGCGACATCGGCCGAGTCGGCGAGCAGCGCACCGGCGAAGTCCTCGGTGAACTCGGTGAATCGTTCCAGGGCGGTATAGGTCTCGGCGCCGAAGGTCGGCGTTGTCCACCGGTCCCAGCCGTAGTTGTTCGCGGCCCACATCAGCTGCGCGGTCATGAAGTTCTGTACGACGTCGAAGGTCTCCCGGTCGTGCCGCAGCAGTCGGACCCGGATGTCGCGGCCCGAACGCAGGCGCAGACTCAGGCCGTTCGGGCTCTCCCGGGCCGCCCGATGATCGTCGTCGCTGTCCGCGCTGGCGATCCAGGTCACGTCGAGCACGCCCGCCTGTTCGGCGACCACGTTGCCGGTACCGCCTGGCGCGAGCCACGGACGCAGCGCGCCGGTCACCGGATCGGGGGCGAAGCTGACTGCGGCACGCTTGCTGGCCAGGAACAGATGACGGTCCATCAGGGCTGGTCCCTTCCGAGAGCGGCTGAAGCGTCGAGAGCGGCTGAGGCGATCGATCCGGTCGGCCCGACCACGGCCGCGATCAGCGCCGCGTCGGCCGCGAACACGTCGACCGGGTCCAGGCCGTGCAATTCGGGCAGGTGCGCGGCGCGTTCACTGTGCAGGCACGCGTTGCGCGGGCGGCAGGCGTACCCGGTGTCCCGCTGCGGCACGGCGGTCACCAGCGCCGGGTCCACGCCGTGCACCGCCGCGATGTGCCGGGCCCACTGCACCCGGGACAGCCGCCGCGGCCCGCCCAGATGCACCACGCCCGTGTGCGGCGAGTCGAGCAGCGCGGCGGTCCAGGCCGCGACGTCGTCGATCAGCACCGGGGTGTTCCAGTGCTCGTCCGGCACTGCCACGGGCTCGCCCGCGCCGAGCCGTTCGGCGCACGTGGTGAAGAAGTTCGGCCGCAGTCCGGCCCGGTCCCAGCCGTACACCAGGCTGACCCGCAACACGAGCGCGTCGCCGCCGGCCAGGTAGGCGGCCTCGGCGGCGAGCTTGGCCCGCCCGTAGGCGTTGGCGGGCGAGGTCGGCGCGGACTCGGCGCAGCTGTCCGCGTGGCCCGGGAAGACGTTGTCCGTGGAGATCAGCACCATCCGCGCGGCCCGCCCTGCCAGCGCCGCCACCACGTGTCGGGCCCCGGCGACGTGTACCGCGGCCGCGCCCGCCGGATCGGCCTCACACCGGGTGATGTCCGAGGGCCCGTGCGCTGCCACCACCGCGTCGGGGCGGACCGCGTCGACCACCGTGCGCACCTCGCGCGGATCGGCCACGTCCACCGGAAGCCAGCGCAGCCCCCGGGTCTCCGGGGTGCGCGGGCGGCGCCGCGAACCGAGCACGACGCCGTGGCCGAGGCGGGTCAACCGGGCGCCGACGTGGCCGGCTATGTACCCCGATCCGAACAGCAGGACCCGGGTCATCGGGCGACTCCCTTCCGGTGCGGCGGACGTGGGTGGTGCGGTGGGTCGGAACGGCCGCCTTCGGAACGGTCGCCTTCGGAACGGTCGCCTTCGGTGGAGCGATCACCGTCGGTGGAGCGGCCGGAGCCGCCGGAGCCGCCCGGATCGTCGGGATCATCGGGATCGCCGTCCGGGCCGGACGCGCCCGGGCCGGTCTCGGCGGGCAGCAGCCGCAACGACCGCGCGCCCACCATCACCACCACCCCGCACAGCGCCACGATGCCGAGGACCGTACCCAGGCCCAGCCGGCCGGCCAGGGTGCCGACCAGCGGCGGGGCGCCGAGGAAGCCGGCGTAGGACACGGTGGTGACCAGCGAGATCGCCTGCGGGCGCCGACTCGGGGCGACCGCGCGACCGGTCGCGGCGAGCAGCGTGGGCAACACCGGCGCCAGCCCGACGCCGGCGAGCGCGAAGCCGGCGAGGGTGGTCGGGGTGGACCAGGCCGCCGCCGCGAGCGCCAGGCCCAGGCCGCCGAGCGCGCCGCCGCCGACGATCAGCGGGGCGTCGCCGACCTGTTCGCCGCGCCACTGGGCGAGCAGGCGGCCGGCGGACAGGCCCGCCATGTAGACCGCCGGGCCGCACGAGGCGAGGAACGGGCCGGTGCCGAGGTTGTCGGTGAGGTGGATCGCGCCCCACTGCTCGACGGTGTTCTCCATCAGCAGCACCGTGCCGCCGACCGCGCCGACCACCGAAAGCGCGATCAGGAGACGGCCGTTCGCCCGCTCGGCGCGCTCCGATCCGGGGGGTCCGGCCGCCTCCTCCTGCCAGTGCCGGCGGTCGATCGCCGCCACCGCGCTCAGCGCGACCAGTACGGCGATCGTCACCAGGATCGCCCGCGCCGACACCCCCGCGTGCAGCGCGAGACCGACCGCCGGGGCGGCCAGGACCATCGCGAGCGGGGTGGCCGCCTGGACCCGGTGGAACAGCCGCTCGCCGGTGAGCGCCTCGCGCGCGGCGGTGGTGGCGTTGAGCGCCACCTCGATCGCCCCGCTGGTCGCGCCGACCAGCAACAGCGCGGCGGCGAACGTCCAGCGCGACCCGGCCACCGCGACGGCGAGCGTGCCGAGCGCGAACCCGAGGGTGACCAGGGGCAACGTACGCGGGCCGAGCCGCCGCGCGAGCGGCCCGGTCAGCAACATCGCGGGCACCGCCGCCACCGGGACCGCGAACAGCGCCAGGCCCAGATTCCCGTCGTCCAACCCGAGTTCGTCCTGGAGGGTGGGCAGCAGCGCGGCCCAACCGCCCCAGAACAGCCCCCAACTCGTCGCCGGGGCAAGCAGACCGAGCACACCGCCGCCGTATCGCATGCACACTCCGTCCGTCACAGGTGACCGAGAGTGTCGCCCACCGTATCTCCCCACCACTACCCCGAGCCGGCCTTCCGCACCGATAGCGTGACCGGCGGCGGGCGATTTCGACGGACTGCGGAGGCTTTCGACGGTGGAGTACTGGGCGATCGACGCCGGCGGCACACGCACCACGGCCAGGGTGGGCGACGCGCGGTACACCCGGGAGTCGGTGAACCCCGCGTCGGCGGGCGCGGCGGCCGAGGAGACGCTGGCGCGGCTGCTGGCCGAGATCGCCGCGGACCTGGCGGGGGCACCCGCGCTGGGCTGGTTCGCGAGCTCCACGATCACCATGGACACCGCGCCGGCGGAGATCGATCGATTGGCGGTGCTGGCGCGCGAACAGGGCCTGGTGGGGCGGCTGGTGGTCTCCGGGGACGTACCGCCGCTGCTGCTCGCGCCGCCGACGGCCGGGCGTGGGGTGGTCGTGGTGGCCGGGACCGGATCGGCCTGCGTGGCGGGCTCCGGGCCGGACGCGGGGCCGCCGGTGGTGATCGGGGGCTGCGAGTATCTGGGCAGCGACGAGGGCAGCGCGTACGCGCTCGGCGCGGCCGGATTGCGGGCCGCCGTGCGCGGCGCGGACGGGCGCGGGCGGCCGACCACGCTGTTCGCCGCCCGGGGTCCGCGCGAACTGGCCCGCCGGCTGGCCGCGGAGCCGTTCCCCAAGAGCGCGGTGGCCGCGTTGGCGCCCGAGGTGTGCGCGGCGTGGCAGGCGGGCGACGCGGTCGCGGGCGAGGTGGTGCGGGCCGGCCTCGACGATCTGGTCGACGGGGTCCGCGCGGCCCGGGACGCGGCGGGCCTGAGCGGCACCTGGCGCGTCGTGCTCAACGGCGGCGTGTTCCGGGGGTGTCCGCCGTACGCGGCCGAGCTGAGCCGGCGTGTGGTCACCGAACTCGGCGCGGCCGAATCGCCGACCGTGATCGCCGATCCCGTGGACGCGGTGTATGCCGCCCTGCGGGCGAACGAGGGTTCGCCGCCCAAGGGTTGGGCACACATCCGCCACCTGTGAGGACGCGAGACGCAACCGAACGAGGGGGACCGCCGATGACCCGAAGCCCCACCGGAGCCGAGGACCGGAACGCCGCCCGAGCCGAGGACCGAAACCCCACCGGACCCGAGGACCAGAGCCCCACCGGAGCTGAGCACCACAACCCCACCCCACCGGCCCCATCCGCCCCGCCCGCGGCCCGAAACGCCCCGGCCACCGCGCCCATTCGGCTCGGGATCTGTCTCGCCGCGCTGGCGCCCTCCGGACTGGCGGGGGCGTTGGCGGTGGCCCGCGACGTCGGAGTGGACGTCGTCGATCTGCCCGTCGACCGCGCCTTCGCGCTCGTGGACGCGGCCCGCCTCGAGGATCCGCGCCATCAGCGTGACGTGCGTGAGCGGTGCGCGGCGGCCGGCGTCGAGGTCGGGTGCGTCAGCAACAGCCGGGACACCCAGCTCGTACTGGGCCCGCACGGGCCGCACACCGACGCGGTGTTGGTCGGCAGTGCGGAGGCCAAGCGGGCGTTCGGGCTGCGCGCCGCGCTCGGGACGGTGCGCTTCGCCGCCGGGGTGGGCGCACCGCTGGTGCGGCTCATGCTCGGCGTGCCCGATCTGGCCCGCTGGTTGTCCTGGTCGGGCAGCGAGGTGAGTTGGCAGGACAACGTGGACGCGTGGGTGCACGCCGCGCGCCCGGTGCTGGAATTGGCGGACACGCTGGGCGTACGTGTGGTGATCGAGCCGCATCCCAAGCAGGTCGCGTACGACCCGGTCAGCACGCGGGCGCTGCTGTCCGCCGCGAGCGGGGTGCATGTGTGCGTGGACCCCGCCAACCTCGCCGCCGTCGGATACGACCCGGTGGCCTGTGTTCGCGGCTGGGGTCGGGGACTGGCCGCGGTGCATGCCAAGGACCTCCAGCGCTGGGCCGACACCGAGCCGCCGCGCGGCGCGGGCTGGTCGCGCTACGGCCCGGGCCCGGCGATCCGCTTCCGTGCCCTCGGCGCCGGCGCCCTGCCCTGGCCGGCCATCGTGGCCGCGCTGCTCGACGACGACTACCGGGGAGTGATCTACGTGGAACACGAGGACGCCCTACTGCCGACGGAGCAGGGCATCACCACTTCGCTGACGCTGCTGCGCACGCTGATCCCCGCCGGTGTCGCTCCGGGGCGGACTTGGTGACGCTCGACGGAGTACGCGGCGGGCTGCTCGCGGGCGGCTTGGGCGAGCGTATGGGCCCGCTCACCGCGACCGTCTGCAAACCGCTCGTTCCGTACGCCGCGAGCTGCCGCCTGGTCGACTTCAGCGTGGCCAACGCGATCCGCTCCGGCCTGCCCGAACTGGTCCTGCTCTCCCAGCACCGCGAGTCCGACCTGGTCCGGCACCTGATCGCACACTGGGACGAACACCCGGGTACCCGGCTGCACTTCGGTCCGCACGACGCCCTGGCCCGATCCGGCCCCGGCGCGATCCTGCCCGCCCGGTCCGCCGAACGCGGCACCGCCGACGCGCTGCTGGCCAACGCGGAATACCTGTTCGCCCCCGGCGCGCGCGATCTGCTGATCCAACACGCGGACCACGTCTACGTGTTCGACTATGCGCCGATGCTGGCCGCGCATCGTGCCGCCGACGCCGACTGCACGATCGGCGTACAGCGTATCGAGCGCCGCTGGGTGCACCTGTTCGGCATGGTCGAGACCGATCCCGACGGCCGGGTCCGAGCCCTGGTCGAGAAGCCCGCGCGGCCGACCTCCGACCTGGTGTTCACCGCGTTCTGCGTGTTCCGGATCGCCGCGCTGCGCGAGGTGCTGGCGGTACTGGCTGCGCGTGGCGAGACGGGGTGGCAACACGACATCAGCCGCGACGTACTGCCCGCGATGATCGCGAGGGGCGACCGGGTGACGGCGTATCGGGTGGCCGACCACTGGGCCGACATCGGGACGGTCGAGCGTTACCGGGACGAGCAGTTGCGGCTGCTCGACCCGCCGCACCCGATCCCCGCCGACCTGCTGCCGCGCACCCTCGCGGGCCTGGGGGACGGGTTCCCCCGGTACTCCGACGGGAGTCTGCTGGGCACCGGGATACCACCGGGGACGCGGGTCGAGGGCAGTGTGCTCCACCCGGGCTGTCACCTCGAACCGGGCGCGACCGTACTGCGCTCGGTGGTGCTGCCGGGCGCCACGGTCGCCGCCGGCAGCACGGTCCGCGACGCCATCGTCACCCCGAGCGGGATCGTGACTCCGAACCCGCCGCTCAGGACACCGCACGATCCAGCTCTTCCGCCGTGATGAACGACGTGTGCGTACCGGCCGTGCGGACCGCGTGCGCCCCCGCATGAGTGCCTGCGGCGGCGCACGCGGCCCAGTCGTGGCCGGCGAGGTAGGCGTACAGGAAGCCGGAGACGTAGCTGTCCCCGGCCCCGTTGGTGTCCACCACCTCGTCGGCCCGCATGGCCAACGCCGGTACGTGCCACAGCGGCCGATCCGGCACCACCAGATAGCTGCCCCGACCACCCGCCATCGCGATCACGATCTTCGCCCGGCCCCGGGCGAGCAGGTCCCGCGCGGCCTCCTCGACCCGGTCGCCGAGCCGGTTGGTGGAGGTGAACACCAGTTCGGCGCCGTAGGCGAAGTCGGCCCGGGCGGGGTCCTTCCCGTCCCAGCCGTGCAGGTCGGTCGAGGTGGACACGCCCGCCTCGACCGCCTCCGCCAGCGCGGCCCGCGACCAGCCGCCGATCGACACGTGCGCGTGCCGGGTCCGGGCCAGCGCGGGGCGGTACAGATCGGGGTCGACCACCAGGTCCTTCGGCAGCCGGCTGTCGTGCAGTGAGAGTCGTTCGCCGTCCGGACCGACCAGGTTCACGCTGCGCGGGGTGCCGGCGGGGTCGGTGGCATGCGCGAAGGACAGCCCGTGCCGTGCGTAGTGCGCGAGCACGAAGTCCGCCTCCGGGTCCTCGCCGAGCACGGCGGCGAGGTGTGTGCGCAACCCCAACGCCCGACAGCCCAGGGCCACCCCGTTGCCGGTGTGCGCGACATAGCTGCGGATCGGCGGCACCTTGAAATCGCTTATCGGCAACGGGAGTTCCGGCACCCGAACGATGACGTCCACGCCGACCCCGCCGACCACGAACACATCCAGCCCGGCGGGTTCAGCCATCGATACCTCCGTGGGTGCGCGCCAGGGTGGCCTCGGATCCGGTGGAGACCACGAGCGCGGCGTGGATCTCCTCGTCGGTGACGTCGTCGGTGATCACGGTCTCGCCGAGTGCGGTGGGCAGCACGAAGCGCAGCCGGCCGTCCCGGATCTTGCGGATCTGCCCCAGCGCCTCGACGGTGGACGCCGGATCGAGCGGCGCCGGCAACGCGGCGAGCGTGGTGGGCAGTCGCACCCGGTCGAGGAGTGCGATCACCCGGGCGAGCAGGGCCGGGTCGAGCAGCCCACGGCGTTCGGCGATGCGCGCCGCGCAGGCCATCCCGAACGCGACCGCCTCGCCGTGCAGGACCGGGCCGTAGCCGGTCGCGGTCTCCACCGCGTGTCCGATGGTGTGCCCGAAGTTCAGCGGCCGACACAGGTCCCGCTCGTACGGATCGCGGGCGATCAGGCGGCACTTGATCACGCTGGAGGCATGCACGAGGGCGGCGGTGGGCCCGGGTTCGGCGGCCAGTAGGGCCGCGTGCCGGTGCTCGATCAGCTCGAACAACTCGGGCGAGGCGATGATCCCGGTCTTGATCGCCTCGGCCAGTCCGGCGCGCAGCCCACGATCGTCCTGGGTGCTCAGATAGCCGACGTTGGAGACCACCGCGCGGGGTTGGTAGAAGGCGCCGATCAGGTTCTTCGCGGACGGGTGGTCGATGGCCACCTTGCCGCCCAGGGCCGCGTCCACGTGCGCGAGCAGCGTGGTGGGCACGTTGATGTACGGCAGTCCGCGCATGTACGCGCTGGCCACCCAGCCGACGGTGTCCATCACCACGCCGCCGCCGACCGCGAGCAGGATGTCCCGGCGTACCAGCGAGGTTTCGGCCAGCCAGTCGAGCAGCGTGCTCGCGGTGCGCAGGCTCTTGCTGGCCTCGCCGGCCGGGAAGGAGGTGGCGACCACGTCGAGTCCGGCGGCGATCAGGCGTTCGGTCAGGCGGTGTGCGTGTAACGCGAGCACGGTGTCGTCGGTGACCAGCGCGACCCGGCGGCCGTCGATCTCGGCGCACAGGCGCGCGAGCGCGGTGTTCTCGTCGAGGCAGACATGGACCGGATATGTGTCGAGCCGCCGAGCGGTCGCCATGATCGGATCGACCCGGCCGCGAGGCAGCGCCAGCTGTTCGGACACTCGGACGTATTCGGTCATATATTCACACCCCGGCGGCTCAACGAAGACGTCGCAGACAATCCGGATATTCGCTGCCGAAATAATTACGGCGGGTGCTACGAAAAGTCAACAACGACTCACCCAGAGTGCGCCCGCGCGGGTATAGCAGACCCTTCGACGCTATTCCCGGGCATTCGCCGATTCCGGAAACTTCGCCCGGAAACGACCGCTAGGCGGCGGGCCGCGCGGGATCCGGTGCCGCGGTGGTCGAGCGCGCGGTGGCGGTGATGTGCTCCTCGTGGTCCTGCCCCCACACGCCCAGCGGCAACAGCGCCTCGTTGAGCGACTCGCCCAGCGGGGTCAGCGAGTAGACCACCTTCGGTGGGACCTCCCGATACACCTCGCGGTGCACGATGCCCCGCGTCTCCATCTCGCGCAGCTGCTGGATCAGCATCTTCTCGCTGATCCCGGGCACCGCGCGCCGCAACTCCCCGAACCGCCGCTCCTCGGTGTGCAGCGCCCACAGGATCAGCGCCTTCCACTTGCCGCCGATGACGTCCATGGCGGCGTCGAGACCGCACTGGTAGCGCCGAACCATGCGCCTCCCCCTCCTCGGACAGTTCCCTACCGACAGGTAGGTACTGCCGCACATTGTCCGTACGTATTCGGCCGAAAGCAAAGGAATCCGCCGGGAGAGCGTGTGGCTGCGCGTCGGCGGTCCGGGTTCGGGTGAGCATGGGGGGATGGCGGAGACGAATGTGTCGCGGGTGTTCGAGGTCAGTACCGGGCAGCGGGAGCGGGTGTACGACCTGACCGGGATGTGTGCGCGATTCCTGCGCGAGACGGCGGTGGGGCGGGACGGACTGCTGAACGTCTTCGTGCCGCACGCGACCGCGGGGGTGGCGATCCTGGAGACCGGCGCGGGCAGCGACGAGGACCTGCTCGCGCTGCTCGCGGATCTGTTGCCGGCCGACGACCGATGGCGACACCGACACGGCAGCCCCGGCCACGGACGCGATCACGTGCTGCCCGCGCTGGTCCCGCCGCACGCGACCCTGCCGGTGATCGCGGGCGAACTCGCTCTGGGCACCTGGCAGTCGGTCACGATGGTGGACACCAACCGGGACAACCCGGACCGCACGGTGCGATTGACCTTCCTCGGCTGAACCCCCGCCGGCCGAGCCCGACGGCCAGTGGCCGGTCCTCGCCGCGTGGCGTGAATCCGCGCCCGGGGCGCGCGGTCGGCGCGGCCGGCCGGGGAAGTGATTCGGCCAATCCGTCCGACCCGCGCATGGGTCGGTCCCCTTGTGGATATTTCTCGTATCGGTTCGATCAGGCTCCGTTTTCCGTTCGGTCACGTGGTTTTCACCAGGAAATGCGAGATGACCCTCCGCTTTCCGCGACCACCTGCCCGGCCGACCGAGAGACACGACCGAAGCGGGGGAATTCCATATGCCGAACACCGAATCGACGGATGGACCGAGCCCGAATATCCGGAGACACCGGGCTTTTCGCCGGACCGGCCGATGTCCCTGCTCGAAGCCGACCGCCGGTCGGATCCCGGACCGCGCGCGCTCGGACCGGGCGAGCGCGGGATCCCGGGCCCCCGGGAGCACCGGCGGCGGAGAAAACCCACGCGGTGTCCCCGGCGGGCGTCGCGAGCGAAGGTGGCGAATTTCGTGATCTCGGCCGAGTCGACCGAAACCAGCCGGGCGCTTTTCCACCGGGCCCGACGATCCCTGGCGGGCGGAACGGCCTCGTCCGGCCGGATCACCACCACCGGGTCCTATCCCTATCCGCTGTATATCGCGCGCGGAAAGGGTGCGCACATCTGGGACGTGGACGGGAACGAGTATGTCGACTACCTGATTTCGTACGGCTGCGCGGTGGTGGGGCACGCCAATCCGCGGATCGCCTCGGCGGTGGCCGAGGTGTTGGCCAACGGCACCATGTTCGGCGCGGGCACCGTGCCGGAGATCGAATTGGCGGAAACCATGCGGGCGATGATCCCGTGCGCCGACCTCGTCCGGTTCGCCAACTCGGGATCCGAGGCGATCCAGGGGGCGATCCGCGCGGCGCGCGGCTTCACCGGCCGCGACCGGGTGCTGAAGTTCGAGGGCCACTGCCACGGATGGGCCGACACACTCGCGGTCTCCACCGAGCCGCCCGCCGCCGAGGCCGGACCGCACGCGCGACCGCGCGCCCACCCGTACTCGCCGGGCGTGCCGAAGGGCGTGCTCGCCGACGTGGTGGTCTGCCCCTGGAACGACGCGCAGATCCTGCGTGAGGTGCTGGACGCGCATCGGGGTGAACTCGCCGCGGTGATCTGCGAGCCGATCATGGCCAACAACGCGTGCACCATGCCCGTGCCCGGATACCTGGAGACGCTGCGCGAGGAGTGCACCCGACGCGGGATCCTGCTGATCTTCGACGAGGTGTGTACCGGCTTTCGCACCGGACCCGGCGGAGCCCAGGGGCTGTTCGGCGTGATCCCCGATCTCGCCGTCTACGCCAAGGCACTCGGCGGCGGCCTGCCGATCGCGGCGTTCGTCGGCCGACAGGACGTGATGAGCGAGATCGGGGCCAATCGGATCAAGCACGGTGGCACGTACAACGGTTCGCCGCTGTGCGCGGCGGGAGCGCTGGTCACGCTCCGCGAACTCGGCGATCCGGCGGTGACCGCGCACATCGACGCGGCCGGCACCCGGGTGATGGAGGCGATCCGACGGGCCGCCCGGGATCGGCGAATTCCCTGTGTGGTGCAGGGCGTCGGCGCGATGTTCCAGGTGGTCTTCCTTGCCGACGGTGCGTCGACGCGGGCCGGTGGGGGCCCGGCCGCGAACGACGACGCACGCTACGCGCTGTTCCGATACGCGTTGTTGGAGCGCGGAATCCATGTCAACGCGGCCGGTTCGGCGTGCTGGTTCGTCTCGGCGGCGCTCACCGACGACGACGTGGCCGCCGCCTGCGCCGCCGTGGACGCGGCGTTCGTGCTGCTCGCCGGCGTGTGAGGGGAAATCCTTCGGCTGTTCGGGGGGCGGTCGGGTGTCGTACGCGCGGGTCGGCCGCCGGGCGGCGGACGCCATGACTAGCCTTACGTAACCGTCCTGATGATCGGGGCGGCGTCCCTCACACAGGTAAGGATTCGCCGATGGGTTTGAGGAGTCTGCTGCGCAACGTCTTTCGTTCGCGGGCGTCCCGCGAGACGGCGGAGACACCCCGGGCGACGGACGCGGTCGTGGAGCCGGCGGCACGCCCCGCACCGGAGCCGGCCACGGCGGTCGAGGCGAGCACGGCAGCGGAGGCGAACCACACGTCGGACGCGCCGACCACGCCGGAGCCGGAGTTCGTCCCGGAACCACCGGCCCTGACGAAACCGGAGCCGGAGCCGAAGCCCGAGCCCGTGCGGGTCCCCGAGCCCGAGCCGGTGCCGGTACACGTACCCGAGTCCGAGCCCGTCGTCGCCGAGTCGGTGGTCATCCCCGAGTCCCGGGCGGAGTCGGTCGCCGCCGAGCCCGCCCCGGTGTCGATCCCCGTACCGGCACAGTCGATCACCACCCGTGACGAGGCGGAGCCGACCGAGGCCGAGGTGGTCGTCACGCCGACCGCCGAGGTCGAGTCCCCGGCCGTGGCGCCCGCGGCGCCCGCCGCCGAGACCGAGCCGGCCCCGGCCGCGACGCCCACCGCGGTCGCCCCCGTCCCGTCCGCCCGCGCCGAGGAGCCCGCGCCCGCGACCTCGGGCCGCGCCGAGGCCGCCGCGGCGGCCGTGGCCAAGTGCGGCCTCACCGGCCGCAGCGTCGTGGTCTACCTCGTCCTGGACCGCTCCGGTTCGATGCGCTCCTACTACAAGGACGGCACCGTCCAGCACCTGGCCGACCAGACGCTGGCGCTGTCCGGGCAACTGGGCGAGGCCGTCGTCCCGATGGTGTTCTTCTCCACCGACATCGACGGCGTCGCCGACCTCGACCCCGGCAACCACGTGGGCCGGATCGAGGAACTGCACGGTTCCTACGGGCACATGGGCCGGACCAACTACCACTGGGCGATCGCCCGGGTGGTCGAGCACTACCGCGCGTCCGGAAGCACCGACCCGGCCCTGGTGATCTTCCAGACCGACGGCGCGCCGACGAGCCGGCCGGCCGCCGCGAAGGCGCTGTGCGACGCGGCCGGGCTGCCGATCTTCTGGCAGTTCCTCGGCTTCGGCGACCCCGAGTCCAAGGGCTTCGACTTCCTGCGCAAATTGGACGAACTCACCGTGCCGGAGCAGCGCGTGGTGGACAACGCGGGCTTCTTCCACGCCGGGCAGGATCCGCGCACGCTCGGCGACGCGGAGCTGTACGACCAACTCCTCCTGGAATTCCCGGAATGGCTGAACGAGGCGATCACGGCCGGCGTCCTGGCCGCGGAGCCGGTGGACGCGCTGGTCTAGCCGCGTCTCAGCCGGGCGTATCCCCGAGCACGCCCGACGGTCGGCCGAACGGTCGGCCGTCGGGCGTTTTTGATGGCCCGTCAGGAGCCGGAGCGCGCCGTTACGCGGGGCTTCCGGAGCCGTCGGGGGCCTCCAGGGCCCGTACGGCCCGGGCGATGTCGTCCTCTGTCGCCGCCGACAACACGACCTCCACATCGCCCCGGCGCACCACGATGTCGGGGCCGCCCGCGCCCGTGATCGGTGCGCGCGAGCGGCGCCAGCCGGCGATCGCCACCAGCAGGCCGGACAGGCCGATGCCGTTGCTGAGCACGACGTTGACCACGTCGAGGGTGGCGCCCATGGTGCCGGTCGTGTCGTCCTCGGCGTAGCTGGTCACGGCGCCGCCGCGCAGATCGGGGTCCATCGCCAACCACCGCTGCAACGCCGCTACTTCGATGCCTTCGTCGTCGACCACGCTCACCTGCACGAGCACTTGCCGCCACCCTTCGGGAACCGTCGGGAGCCCGCGCGCACGGCGGGCCGACCTGCCCGGCCATGATGCCGGCATCGATTCGCGCCCGGCCGCGGGCCGGCGCCGAGCGTTATTCGGCGGCCGGTTCGGCCTCGGGAAGCACCGCGAACGCCTCGATCTCCAGGAGCAGATCCGGCCGGACCAGGGCCGCGACCTGCATCGCCGAACTCGCCGGCAGCCGCTCCGGATCGATGTACGCATCCCGGGCCGCCCGAACGGCCGGCAGGTCGGCGATGTCGGTGAGGAAGTAGGTCAGTTTGATCACGTCGTCGAAGGTCGCGCCCACCGCCGCCAGGCAGCGGCGCAGGTTCTCGAACACCTGTCGGGCCTGCGCGCCCGGGTCGTCCTTGCCGACCAGGTCGCCGTGTTCGTCCAGGGCGATCTGTCCGGAGATCGCGACCACTCGGCCGGTGCCGATGACCACGTTGGTGTACCCCCGGCCCGGTGCGACGCCCTCGGGCGCGGGGATACGGGTGAGCCGCTGCGATGTCGTCATGCGTCCCATCCTCACCCGCCGTGCCGCGCGCCTGCCATGCGCCCCCACGGCCCCGGCGTGCGCGCCCTATGCCTGCCGGTGAAGATCGTCAATCCTGTGCCGCTCCGGTTTCACCTGATCGAGGGAGAACCGGCGTGACGAAGACCCGTTCGACCGCGCGTGACCCTACGGTGTGCCCTGGCGAAAGGGGCGCACCGATGTCACAACCCTTCGAACTCCCGGAGTTCTACGTGCCGTACCCGGCACGACTGAATCCGCATCTCGACGGCGCGCGCGTGCACTCCAAGGCGTGGGCCCGCAGGATGCGGATGATCGAGGGCTCGAACATCTGGGACGAGCACGACTTCGACTCGCACGACTACGCGCTGCTGTGCGCGTACACCCATCCCGACTGCGGTGGCCCGCAGCTCGACCTGGTCACCGACTGGTACGTCTGGGTCTTCTTCTTCGACGACCACTTCCTGGACGTGTTCAAGCGCACCCACGACACGGCCGGCGCCAAGGCATACCTGGAGCGGTTGCGCGCGTTCATGCCGGTCGACCCGGGCACGCCGATCCCCGAGCCGATCAACCAGGTCGAGGAGGGCCTGGCCGACCTGTGGGCGCGGACCGTGCCGAGCATGTCGCCGGCCTGGCGCGAGCGGTTCGCCGCGAGCACGCAGGCGCTGCTCGAGGAGTCGTTGTGGGAACTGGCCAACATCAACGAGGGACGGGTGGCCAACCCGGTCGAATACATCGAGATGCGCCGCAAGGTGGGCGGCGCGCCTTGGTCGGCCAACCTGGTGGAATACGCCGCGAACGCCGAGGTGCCCGCCGTGATCGCCGCGAGCCGGCCGATGCGGGTGCTCAAGGACACCTTCGCCGACGCCGTGCACCTGCGCAACGACCTGTTCTCGTATCAGCGCGAGGTGGAGAACGAGGGCGAGAACGCCAACGCCGTCCTGGTCTTCGAGAAGTTCCTCGGCTGCGCCACCCAGGAGGCGGCCGACTCGGTCAACGAACTGCTCACCTCGCGCCTGCACCAGTTCGAGCACACCACCTTCACCGAACTCCCGCCGCTGTTCGCCGAATACGGCCTGGACCCGCAGTCCCGCATCGATGTGATGGCCTACGTCAAGGGCCTCCAGGACTGGCAGTCCGGCGGCCACGAGTGGCACATGCGCTCCAGCCGGTACATGAACGGCGCCACGGAGGTGGGCGGCACCCCCACGGTCCCCGGGGTGCCGGCCGGCCCGCAGGGCATCGGCACCTCGGCGGCGCGCATGCTGCCGGGCCTGGTGGCCGGACTGCACAGCGGCCTGCGCGGCTACACGCACGTGCCGTTCCAGCCGGTCGCGCCGTACGAGATCCCGGACTTCCACATCCCGTTCGAGCCGCGCCTGAACCCGCACCTGGACGGCGCCCGGGACAACCTCGTCGAGTGGAGCCGGCGCACGGGCATCCTCGACGAGGGTCTCTGGGACGAGCGGGCACTGCGCGACTTCGATCTGGCGCTGTGCGCGGCGGGCATCGCGCCGGCCGCCTCGTCGGAGCAACTCGACCTCGGTGCCCAGTGGTTGGCGTGGGGGACCTACGGCGACGACTACTACCCGATCGTCTTCGGACGCTCGGGCGACCAGGCCCGCGCCAAGGCCTACACCGAACGGCTGAAGACCCTGATGCCGGTCGACGGCGAGGCCGCGCCCGCGCCGAAGGACGCGCTCGAGCGCGCCCTGGCCGACCTGTGGTCACGCACGGCGGTCCCGATGCCGCCCGCGTCGCGACGCAGGTTCCGGTGCACCGTCGACGACATGCTGGACAGTTGGTTGTGGGAGTTGGCCAACACCGCGCAGAACCGCATCCCGGATCCGGTCGACTACATCGAGATGCGTCGCCTCACGTTCGGCGCCGACCTGACCAAGAGCCTGTCCCGGCTGACGCATGGCGACGTGGTGCCCCAACGGGCCTATCGCTCACGGGCGGTGCGGGCGATGGAGAACTCGGCGGCCGACTTCGGCTGGATGATCAACGACGTGTTCTCCTACCGCAAGGAGATCGAGGTCGAGGGGGAACTGCACAACCTGCTCCTGGTCGTGCAGAACTTCTTTGGCTGCGACTTCGACCACGCGTTGGCCATCGTGAACGACCTGATGACCTCTCGGATGCGCGAGTTCGAGCGGGTAGTGGCGACCGAACTCCCGGCCATGCACCGGGACCTGGAGCTGAGTTCGGCGGCCAGGGAAGCGCTGGACGGCTACGCCGTGGCGCTCGGCGACTGGAACGCGGCGATCCTGAAGTGGCATCGGGAGTGCAAGCGCTACGCCGACCCCAGGCCGCTGGTGCCGTTCCCGTGGCAGGTCGGGACGGGGTTGCCGACCGCACCGCGGCCGGGTATCGGCGCTATCGCACAGGGCGTGCGGTCGGGCGCGGCCCGGGCGCCGGCCGAACCGGCCGCGGTACCCCGGTTGGGCTACGGGCCCAAGGGGCTGGGCACTTCGGCCGCCCGACCGGTCATCCGCGCCGGGGTCACGGTGCACTGACCCCGACGCGATCGATCACATCTCACCCGCCGGCCGCGCCGGCCGGTGCCCGACCGGCACCGGCCGGTACCGGAACGCCGAGGAGGTGGTCGACGAGCGCGAGCAGTACGTCGCGCCCCGACCCGCGCGTACGCACGTCGCACGGCACGATCGGCACCTCGGGATCGAGGTCGAGCGCGTCGCGGACCTCGTCGACGGTGTACTCCACCGCCTCGTCGAAGCGGTTGATCGCGACCACGAAGGGGATGCCGCGCCGCTCGAAGAAGTCGATGCTGCCGAAACCGGCCTCCAGGCGGCGCGTGTCCACCAGCACGATCGCGCCCAGCGCGCCGATCGCCAGGTCGTGCCACAACGACCAGAACCGCTCCTGTCCGGGCGCGCCGAACAGGTACAGCACCAGTTCCTCGGACAGCGTGATGCGGCCGAAGTCGAGCGCGACCGTGGTGCGCGACTTGGCCTCGATGCCGACGGTGTCGTCCACGCCGACACCGACCTCGGTCATCATCTCCTCGGTGTGCAGCGGCGGAACCTCGCTGACCGTGCCGACCAGCGTGGTCTTGCCGACCCCGAATCCGCCCGCGATCAGGATCTTGACCGCCGCCGCGCGCTCGGGCAGTCGGTCAGAGCCGAAGGAGACCATCACGTACCTTTTTCAGCAGGGCGGTATCGGGGGTGCGGGCCAGGGCCAGCGGGGCGCGCACGGTCACCAGGCCGTCGCGGAGCAGGTCGTCGACGAGCACCTTGGTGATGCTCACCGGCAGATCGATCAGGGCCGCCACCTCGGCGACGGCCTGCGGTTCGCGGCACAACTCCAGGATCCGCTGATGCTCGGGTTGGCGGCCGCGCCCGTCGCGGGGCTTGCGCCGCGCTCCCGGGGAGGACTCGTCGGGCCCGGGGGCCCGGACCGCGGGCTCGTCCGGGTCGACCGTGGTCACCAGGGTGATCAGGGTCAGGTCCGCGTCGCGCACCGCCTTGGTCCGCCCCCGGGTGAGCGTGTACGGGCGCACCACCGGGCTCGCGTCCTCGTCCCAGGACTGATCCCACCCGGATCTCACGCTCGACCGCCGGTTCGCGTGCCGCCCTCGTCACCGCGTGGTCGGGTGCCGAGGTATTCACCGACCTTCTTCACCAACATGTTCATCTCGAACGCGACCACGCCCACATCCGCGCTCTGTTCGGCCAGCACGGCCAGATGCGCGCCGGTGCCCGCGGCGGTGAGGAAGAGGAAGGCGTCGTCCATCTCGACCAGCGTCTGGCGCACCGAACCCCCCGCGAAACCCCGGCCGATGCTGCGGGCCAGGCTCTGCAGGCCGGCCGCGGCGGCGGCCAACTGCTCGGCGTCGTCGCGCGGGATGGTCTCGGACCGGCTCATCAGCAGGCCGTCCTCGGACAGCACGATCGCGTGCCGCGTCTGGTGGACGCGCTTGACCAGATCGGTCAGCAACCAGTCCAGGCGGCTGTCGGTCGCGGTGGTGGCCATGCCGCCGGCGAGATCGTGCGTGTTCGTCATGACGGTTCCCCAGGGTGCGTGGTGCTTCCGGCGGCGGGGCGCGCGCCCGGAGCGGGCTCGGTCCCGGTTCCGGGTTCGGTCGCGATCGCGGACTCGTCGTCGGCCGCGGTCGGTTCGGATGCCTCGCGCGCACGTTGGCTCGCGAATCGGAACGAGGACAAGGTAGCCGCAGCTTCCCGCGGTGAGGAGGGCTTCGCCTCGGTTCGGGCCCCTCCCTCGCTCGTGGTGGCGGTCTCGGTACGCAGTGGCATCGGCAGGTTGCGCTGGCGCACCCGGCGGGGCAGCGCACGGCGGCCGTCGGGGGTGGTCTCCTCGACGGCGGGCGTGGTCGCGGGTGCGGTCGCCGCGCGTGCGTGCCTCGGAGACGCAGCCGGGGTCGAGACCGGCTCCGGGGCGGCGACCGGGCCGGGGTCGGTGCCCGTCGGCGCGGTCGGGCGTACCGACACGTCGGGTTCGGCGGTCGCGGGCTCGGCGTGTTCGGCCGGCATCGGTACCCGGTCCAGTGCGCGCACCACCGGCTCGGGGTGCGGCCGACCCGGCGACTCCGGTACGGAATCGGGGCCTTCGTCCGCCTGGTGCGTCGAGACCGATTCCGGCACCGAAGCCGGTTGTACCGCCGCCCCGATCGCCGTCGCCGACTCGAACGGCCCCGCCGCGCGGTCCGCTTCGTCGGGGACGCCGCCCTCGCGGGTGATCAGTTCGTCGGGCAGGAACACGATGGCCAGCGTGCCGCCGTACGGTGACGGACGCAACGTCACGCCGACGCCCAACCGGTCCGCCAGCTGCGCGACCACGAACAGGCCCATCCGCACGTCGTCGGCGAGCGCGATCACGTCGAACGTGGTCGGCACCGCCAACTGCCGGTTGGCCGCCTCGTATTCCGTCTCGGCCATGCCCAGGCCGCGGTCCTCGATCTCGATGACCAACCCCTTGGCCACCGCCGCCGCGCGCACATGCACCGGCGTGTCCGGCGGCGAGAACATCGTGGCGTTCTCCACGAGTTCGGCCAGCAGGTGGATCACCCCGCCGACGGCCGGCCCGGACAGCAGCACGTCCGGATCCGAGTACACCTCGACGCGGTGGTAGTCCTCCACCTCGCCGACCGCGCCGCGCACCACGTCCACGATGCGGACCGGGCGACTCCAGCGTCGGCCCGGTCGGTTGCCGGTGAGCACCACGAGGTTCTCCTCGTATCGCCGCAGTCGGGTGGCCAGATGGTCGATGGTGAACAACTCGCGCAGCAGCTCCGGGTCCTGGTGCCGGCGCTCCATCGTGTCCAACTCGCCGATCTGACGGTTCACCAGCGATTGGGTGCGCAGCGCCGTGTTGACGAATACCTTCGCGAAACCCTCGCGCTGCCGGGCCAGTTGTACCGCGCCGTCCAGCGCCGCGCGCTGCGCGGCGTTGAACGCGGACGCGACCTGGCCGATCTCGTCCCGACCCGCCTCCACCTCCGGCGCCTCGACCGCGAGGTCGACCCGCTCGCCGCGTTGCAGTCGCTCGATGACCATCGGCAGCCGGTGTGTGCCCAGTTCCACCGTCGCGTCGCGCAGCAGGAACAACCGCCGCCGCACCGCCCGGGTGATCCGCCAGCACAACACGCCGCCGAGCACCACGAAGGCGAGGCCGATCGCGCTGAGCAGGTACACCTGGTTCCAGGTGTCCGAGGTGGCGTCGTCGCCGGCCGCGAACACCTGGTCCACACGGGCGAAGTCGAAGGCCGAGGCCGGCTCGGCGAGTCGGTCGAGCACGCTGCGCCAGCTGGCCAGTTCGGCCGGAATCGGGATACCGCTGCCGGTGGCGCGCGCCTCACGCGGCGCGTCGACCGTCGCGATGATCGCGTTCTCCATCGAGACCAGGTCGTGCCAGGCCGGGTTCTGGGTCAGCGCCAGATAGCCGGCCCGTGACTCGGGCGGCAGGAAGGGCTCGATCTCGTCGTCGATCGAGTGCCGCCGCACACCCACGTTCTGCACGAACGCGGCGTAGTCCGGCTGGCTCAGCCGTCCGGCGGGCAACGAGAACGACACCAGCGTGTCCTCCTGCGCCAGCGCCTCCCCGGCGCGGAACTGGATGACGAGGAACTGCCCGGCGTAGGTGACGCCGGTGTCGGAGGTCTCGGCCAGCGCCTGGACCACCGAGATCTGATCGGCGATCTGGCTCGTATAGAACTTGATCCAGCGGTCCCGGCCGATCGCGCCGATGGCGTCCACCTGGCGACGCGCGTCGGGGAGTTGCGCCAACTCCGCGGCCACCTCGCGGGCGCGGCGCACGGCGTTGCCCGGGGTCTCGCGCGCGCCGCTCTTGGCGAAGGCGACGAACTGCTTCACGGCCTCGTCGGTTTTGACCCGCTGCCCGCGCAGCGCGTCGGCCGCGGCGGGCGTGGGCTTGCCCATCCAGGCCGCGGTCAGCCGCCGTTCGGCCTGGAGCGAGATCATCGTGTTGTAGCTGGGCGTGCCCGCCCGTTCGGCCACGGAGACCTCGTTGTCCAAACCGCTCGCGTGATCCGCGAGCCGATAGGTCGCGATCGCCCACAGGGCGACCATCGACACCAGCGGCACCACGGTCAGCAGGACCAGCAGGGTCCGAATGGTGAAGGTCCGACGCGGCCGCGAGCGAGCCGCCCCGGTCCGGTCGGCCCGAGGGGCGCGCATCAGTTTTCTCATCGACTCTCCCGCAAGGGCAACCGGGCCCGAAATTGCGGTTGCCGCGACCCGGCCGAAGGTACCGGTGAGGCACCCGACACAATCCACGCAGTGTGCGTGGGGAACTTCCTACCCGTGCGTCACATACAGCGCACAAGCGGCGGGCGGCGGAGCGAATTCCGTACATAGGTTACCGAACGCGCATTCGGCGCTACCCAAAGGAGTGGGTACGGCATGCACACGGTGGGTGGGATCGGCCGGCAGATCGCGTACTGGCGCACGCGCAGGGGCCTGACCCAGGCCGAATTCGCGCGTCTGATGGGCCGATCGGTGCGCTGGGTCGAGGACGTGGAGGCCGGCCACCGGCAGGCCGATCCACGGCTGTCGGTAATCGCCCGGGCGGCGGTGGTCCTGCGCATCGGGATCGACCGCCTGCTGCCTCCCGAGCCGAACCGGGAGGGCGTCGACCACGATCCGCTCGCGGCGGTCCGGGTCGCGCTGCGCCGGGCGGATCTCGCGCCGACCGCGGGCGCCCCCGTCGAGCCGGCCGATCTCGCGGTGCTGCGGCGGGAGTTGGCGTACGGCTGGACCGCGTACGCCGCGGCCGACTATCTGTGCCTGGACCGGGTGGTGCCGCCGATGCTGGTCGGGACGGGGGCCGCGGCGGTGGGAGAGGCGGCGGATCCGTTCGCGCCGATGGTGGTGCGCGCCGGTGCGCTGACCCTGGCAGCCGCCGCGGCGCAGGTGTTCGGCGACGCCGACCTGGCCTGGCGCGCCGCCGACCGGGCGGTCACCGCGGCCGGGCGCAGCGGCGACGCGGTGGTGCTCGCGCGCGCCGCCGATCGGCTGACCGCGGCCATGGTGGGGCACGAAGGGGCCGGGGCCGCCGCCGAGTTCGCCTTGGAGGTGGAGGCGGATCTGGCCGCCGCGTTGGGCCCGCGCGGCGCGGCCGGGCGGGCGGCGCTGCGTACCCTGCGGCTGGGCGCCGCGCTGGCCACCGCGCGGCTCGGCGATCGTTCGGGCACGCGCGACCTCCTCGACGCGGCGGAGCGAATCGATCCCGGCGCGATCCAGGTGCCGCTGTGCCGGGTCACCGCGCAGGTGCTGCTCGGTGAGTTCGGGCGGGCCGTCGACGGTCGGCTGGACCCGGCCACGCTCGCCGTGCTGCCGCGCGGCAGGCAGGCCCGGCACCTGATCGACCTCGCCCGGGCCCTGGCCGCGCTGGGCCGGCGCGGCGAGGCGGTCACCGCGCTGCTGGACGCCGAGGCCACGGCGGCCCAGGAGATCCGCTGCCGGCCGATCAACCGGACCTTCGTCCAGGAGATCCTGCGCCTGGACTCCTCGGTGGACGGCGACGAGGCCCGATTGCGCGCGCTGGCCGCCCGCTGTGCGGGACAGGGGTCGACCCGGTCGGAGCGGGCATGGATCATGTAGGGGCGGTCCGGGTTGCCGGGCCGCCGATCCACTCCTCGGGAGCCGCCGTGATCACCGTCATTCTCGTCGCCGATCTGCTCCTCGTCGTCGGTGTGCTGATCGTCTTCCTCGGCCTGCGTGATCGTGCGCGCACCCGGACCGTTGCACACGACGGTCTGCGCATCGAGCGGGACAATACGACGCGTGCCGAAGCCGCCGGCGGCGTGCTCGGCGTGCACACCAACCACGGTTCCTGGCCGGGCGTCTAGCTCCGGTTCGACGGAACGGCGGGGCGCGGGCGCGTGGGCCGAACCCCCGGTCGCGCCGAGCGGCGACCCGGCGCCGACATCGGTCCCCGGCGGGCATGGGAGGCTGTGCGCCATGGGTCTGTTCACGGTGGACGAGGCACGCGCGGAGTTGGCCCGGCTGATGCCGGTACTCGACGAACTGATCGTGGTCCGCGCGGACGCGGCGGAGTTGGCCGCGGCGCTGGAGCCGGGCGGGACCCGTACCGAACTGGGCGGCCTGCCGGAGCTGAAGGGCATGCAGGCGCGGCTCGACGACCTGATGACCCGGATCCAGCAGACCGGCGCGGAACTCAAGGGCTTCGCGCCGCTGCTCGTCGACTTCCCCGCCGACCTGGACGGCGTACCGGTGTTGTTGTGCTGGTTGGAGGGGGACCGGGAACTGGGCTGGTACCACCGCACCGACCTGGGCTTCGCGGGCCGGCGTCCGCTGCCGTAGCGCGGCGCTCGGGTAGGGGAATCAGGCCGACAAGAGCGTCGAATCGGGCGAATGTCACCGGTGGCGCGTAGCGTTTCCCACCTGGGAATCGCTGCCTGGAGGTCATCGTGACGAAGTCCGTCCTGCTTGCCGTCGGCACTCGCAAGGGTCTGTGGATCGGTCGCTCGCACGGCGCCGAGCCCTGGGAGTTCACCGGGCCGCACCATCCGATGACCGGCGTCTACTCGGTCGCGATCGATACGCGGGGGTCGGCGCCCCGGGTGATGGCGGGCGTCGTGAACGAGCACTTCGGCCCGATCGTGGTCACCAGCGACGACCTCGGCGCAACGTGGCGTGAACCGGATCTGGGGCGGGTCGGTTTTCCGGCGGACGCCGGCGCGTCGGTCGAGCGGGTGTGGCAACTTGTGCCGGGGGCGAGTTCCGAGCCCGACGTGGTCTACGCCGGCGTGGAGCCGTCCGCGCTGTTCCGCTCGGCCGACGGTGGGCGCTCCTTCGAATTGGTCCGCGCGTTGTGGGACCACCCGCACCGTCCGCACTGGGGGGCCGGCTTCGGCGGTCAGGCGATCCACACCGTGCTGCCGCACCCCACCGACCCGCGCCGGATCGTGGTGGCGATGTCCACCGGCGGGGTCTATGTCACCGAGGACGGCGGGGCCAGTTGGCATCCGTCCAACACCGGGATCCACGTGACCTTCCAGCCGGACGAGTATCCGGAATACGGCCAGTGTGTCCACAAGGTGGCCCGGCATCCGGAGCGGCCCGACCGGCTGTTCCTGCAGAACCACCACGGGGTCTACCGCAGCGACGACGCGGGCGCGACGTGGCAGTCGATCGCCGAGGGCCTGCCCGCCGACTTCGGCTTCACGATCGTGGTGCACCCGCGCCGACCGGACACCGTGTATGTGGTCCCGCTCACCGCCGACGCGATGCGCTTCCCGATCGACGGGCGCTGTCGGGTCTATCGCAGCGACGACGCCGGCGAGACGTGGACCGCGTTGTCCGACGGCCTGCCCGACGGGTTCTGGACGGCGGTCCTGCGCGACGCGATGTGCGCCGACGACGCCGACGTCACCAGCCTTTACTTCGGCTCGCGCAGCGGCGAGATCTACCGGGGGCACCACGGCGGCGACCACTGGGAGCGCATCGCGCAGCATTTGCCCGACGTCCTGTCGTTGCGCGCCGCGGTGGTGTAGCCGCGCGTTGCGACCGACGTGCTCGCGCTGCGTGACGGCGGGGTTCGCACACGTTCACGCGCCCGCAACCCGGCCTTGGTACTGCGCTCACGTCGGGCTGAGAGTGTCGGGACGTCCGCGCTCCACGCAGCGAATCGCGCGTCGAAACGAGTCAGTGTGTCCAGCGTTCTGCCCGCCGCCGTGTTGTTCGACATGGACGGCACCCTCGTCGACACCGAGCAGTTGTGGTGGGAGGCGGTCGAGCACGTGGCCGGCCGGGTGGGCTACGCGCTGGGACCGACCGACACGGCCGACGTGGTGGGCCACGCCATCGCACACACCGCGACTTACCTGCACGCGGTGGTGCCCGAGGGGCCGTGCGTACACGAGTTGTCCGACGCGTTGGACGCGGCGTTCACCGACCGGGTGCGGGGTCGGATCGAGCCGCTGCCGGGCGTCGTGGCCCTGCTGGACGCGCTGGCCGAGGCCGAGGTGCCGCTGGCCATCGTGTCCGCGTCGCCGCGGCACGTGGTGGACCTGGTGCGGGACGCGTTGGGGTCGGCGCGTTTCGCGGTCACCGTCGCGGCGGAGGACGTCGCGCGGACCAAGCCCGACCCCGCCCCTTATCTGGCCGCGGCGACCGCGCTCGGGGTCGAGCCGAGCGCGTGCGTCGCGGTCGAGGACACGGTGGTCGGCGTCACGTCGGCGGAAGCGGCGGGTTGCGCGGTGGTCGCGGTGCGCACGACCGCGCCCATCCCGGCTGCGCCGGGCCGCCGCGTGGTCGCCTCGCTCGCGGCGGTCGGGTTGGCCGACCTGCGCCCGGCGCTGCGCGTGGGGGTATGAGGGTGCGCCCCCGACGCGGCCCCGACGGCCTCAAACGCCGGCCGGGCTTTTGGCCTCAAGCGCCGGCCGGGCTGGGTGACCCGGCCTCCGGCCGAGGTGGCCTCAAGCGCCGGCCGGGCTACTTGGCCTCAAACGCCGGCCAGGCTGATTCGCCTCAAACGCCGGCGGGGCTGGTTTGGCCGGGCTGATTGGTGTCTCGCTGCGGCGGCGGCGTCGTTCGGCGAGTTCCTTTGGGGTCATGAGGTAGGGCCCTACGACCGTTGTCGAATCCTGCGTCGGTGGGGTGTCGGTGGTGGGGGTGGGTGGTACGAAGTCGCGCCATGCGGGGTGTACCCGGAGGTTCGGCTTGGTCGGCCGAGGGCGCTTGTCGGTGGGCTTCGGCGGGGTGGGTGATCGGCGCAGCCTTCCGAAGAGGGCGGTGATGAAGCGGGTCACATCGTCAACTCCTGCAAGTTGTCGGCCGAACTTCATGCGTGGGTCACCGTGTGAGTAGCGAGGTCCACCGTCCGGCCTGGTCGGGTAGGTCGCGGGCATGCGCTTCTGCGGTTGCGCCGGTGACGAACGCCTTTATGCCCGCGTTGGATACCGCCCGCCATGCCGGGAACTGTCGCAACCACGCGTGCGCCGAATCCGGTGTGTGATCGGACCACAGCAACAACATGTAG
The DNA here is from genome assembly GCF_044334985.1 of Embleya sp. NPDC020630. Classification (NCBI taxonomy): domain Bacteria; kingdom Bacillati; phylum Actinomycetota; class Actinomycetes; order Kitasatosporales; family Streptomycetaceae; genus Embleya; species Embleya sp. NPDC020630. Next base: position 379,001 of record NZ_JBIRUB010000004.1, on the reverse strand, counting down.
ACGTAGGCGAGTTCCGCCCACGCGGGTCCGATGGCGGACATGCCCCAGTCCACGAAGCAGGTTCGTGCGCCGTTTCCGTGGTCTCCGACGATCACGTTCCACGGGTTCAGATCGGTGTGCAGCAGATGTGTTCCGCCGAGCAGCGCGCGTTCGCCCGGGGTGAGGTATTCCGCCCATCGATCGGCGAGCGGCGGCAGTTCGAGCCCGTGTGGCGCGCGGATACGGCCCGCTCGACTCAGCGCGTACGCGAAGGAGCACAGGTCCTTCCCGTGGGGGGCGAGATCGGCATGCCGTCCGGCCACGTGGGTGAACAGGAGCACGTCCCAGCCGGGCGGCGCGAGGTGCCCGAGCATGGTCGGCGCCACGCGTCCGCCGACCGACGGGGCCGCCAACGCTTCCCGCCGCTGGTGGGTGACGGCTTTGCCGTTCGTGGTCGGTGTGCCCTTGACGAACACCCTTCGCCCCGGCGCCCGAAGCACGGCCGCGAACGGCGATGTCAGCCCATCGGGAAGCGGTTCCGCCTCGTGCACCGGACCCGTGACCGACTCGATTTCCGCCCGGACCGGTTCGGGTAGTTCACTCCACATCCAGCGGCGTTCCATGCGTTGCCTTTCACGTCGGTCACGGGTCGGTACCGCCTACTTCCGCTTGCGGACCGCCGGGCACTTCCTGCACCGGTCCTCGCCGGACCAGTGCCACCACTCGTGTTCACACCCGGCGGTACCGCCGGTGATCTCGTATTCCTCGTCGCGTGCCATGTGCCCTACCTTTCGTGTCGGTAGTGCTCGGATGGTGCGGACCCCGGCCGGTGCTCTTCCCCGGGCAGTCGGACAGGGCGAACGTGAAGGTCAATGCGGCGGCTTGACCCGATACAACTCGGAACCCTTCAGTACATACGGCATGCCGCCGGGCGGAAGCACCATGACGACCTGGTCGTCGGCGAGCCCCGCACATTCCTCGCCGCGTTCCACCCGCCCGGCGGGACAGCCGTCGTGGCCGTGCCCGGGCAGCGGGGCGACCCATTCACCGAGGGCATACCGCGGCGGCAAGGGCCTTTCATGCGGAGGCAGTTCACGCGCCGTGACAACCCGGACGGCCTCCCCGTCCGCCCCGACGACGAACCCCGCTTCGCACCTCACAGCCACCGCCCGCAGGGGACAGGCGGAACAACCAGACGGGGATACCGGGCACGAGCCCGGCGGATGACCCACGCTCGAATGGCGTACTGATCCGGGCCCAACGTCCGCAGCACACCGGGCGGTTGCGTCGACTTCGCCATGCCACTCCCTTCGAGACCACGCGCGATCGAGACCGACGCCGGGGCCGATCAAGACGCGACGAAACAGCCGCTCGGCACGGCGCCGAAGAGCATCGGGATCACAGTTCGTGATCTTGCGAGTACTGAGTGCTCTGATGGTGACGGTAGCTGCATCGTATGCACTCTGCAAGCCATTCGCTGCATAGGATGCAGTGGCATTCGGTGCCGCGTGGACGGCCGCTAGCCTTCACCGGAAGACGGGGAACACCCGACCGGGAAGGCGCAATCCATGCCTGCTGGAGGCAAGCCCACCGTGCGCTCGCGGCGTCTTGGCGCGGAGCTGCGGAAGCTGAGAGAGGCGGCCGATTTGACGACGGCTCAGGTCGCCTCGATCCTCGCGTGCAGTCAGCCGAAGGTCTCCCGGATGGAGACCGGCGCTGTTACGACCCGAGTGCTCGATCTCCGGGCGCTATTGGATCACTACGCGGTGACCGATCCGCATCGGCGCGCATACCTGGAAAAGCTCGCGAAGGACAGCAACAGACAAGGCTGGTGGGAGCCGTACGGCGGGGACACGATCGCGCCGTACTATGCCGACTTCATCGGGTTGGAATGGGATGCCCAGTACATTCGCACCTGGCAATCCGCTCTCATCCCAGGGCTTTTGCAGACGGCCGGATATGCTCGAACGGTAATGCGCGCCAACCCGGCGATGCTCGCGCCAGAACGCTCCGAACAACTGCTTGAGATCAGGCGCGAGAGGCAAGCCCGGATTGAGACGGATGCCGGTCTACGGCTCCACGCCATCATCTGGGAACCCGCCGTGACAAGCATGGCCGGCACGCCCGCCATCCATCGCGAGCAGCTCGAGTCCCTGCTGACGGTGGGGGAGCGCGACAACGTCACGATTCAGATCCTGCCGACCAGTCCTGTCGAGCATGCGGGGATGAGTGGGCCGTTCGTGATGTTCTCGTTCGACCAGCGCGCCGTGGCGGACACTGTCTTCCTGGAGGACCTGACGGGCAGTCACTACCTCGAAAAGCCGGAAGAACTGTCGGGATACACTCTCGTTTTCGACGCCCTGCGTACGGCCGCCCACAGTGCCGCAGACTCAGCAGCTCTCATGACGGAAGTGTTGCGAAAGCCGCGAAGAGGAGATAAAGGCGCATGAATCGCGAAATCATATCGGAATGGCGTAAGTCGTCGTACTCCGACAGTGGGGCGAACTGTGTGGAAACAGCCGTGACCCGGTCCGCCGACTGTGTGGTCCGCGACTCCAAGGACCCGCATGTCGGCTACCTCGTTGTCGACGCATCCTCTTGGGCGGCCCTCACAGCTTCGCTGAGCATCTGACGCACTCCTGACGCCCGCCCCACCCAGTCACAGATGGCAGGGCGCTCAGTTGCACGGACGATGCAGAAGTGCCCCGGCCCGAAGGCGATTCCCCGGTGCTTGTCGGACGCGAGAATTGGAGTGACCAAGATGAACACCTCCCACGCCACCGTTCAGTGGCGCAAGTCGTCCCACTCCGGCGCGGAGAGCAACTGCGTGGAGGTTGCGACCGTGCGTGCCATAACCGCTGTTCGTGACAGCAAAGACCCCGACCGGGGGCACATCGGCGTGCCGGCCGGTGCTTGGCAGGCGTTGTTGGATGCCACGGTGAGTGGCTAGAGCGTCCCGGGGTGCGAAGTGCCCCGACTTGGTGGGGAGTAGCCCCCGAGTCGGGGCATCGTTAGCCGCGCCGCGTCGGGTGGGCTATGGGGCTTCGGTGGAGTTTTGTAGGGCCGTGATCATGCTCCGCAGGCTGCGGAATGCGGCTGATTGTTCCTGCTCGGTCATGCCGGTCAGCATTTTGAGTTCGACGGAGCGCACCGCCGTGGTTGCCTTTTCCAGGCTTTGGCGGCCTCGCGGGGTGAGGCTCGCCGGCAGGGCCTTGCCGACGGGGGCCTCCGCCGGCCTCGTTACGTAACCGTCTCGTTCCAGGGCCTGGAGCAGGACGTTCATCGTCTGGCGGGTCACGAATGCGCCGCGGGCGAGTTCGGAGTTGGACAGGCCCGGGCGTTGGGCCAGCAGTTCGAGGCAGGAGTAGTGCGTCACGCTCATCCCGAGGGGGCGCAGCACCTCCTCCATGGCCGTGCGCAGGGCGCTCGAAGCCTCTTTCAGCAGGTAGCCCAGGGATGTGTCCAGGTCGACGCCCGCTCCGCTTTGACTCATGTCAGGATTCTGACATACCTTGGTGCGTGTCAGGAACCTGACATGCAACGAAGGAGTATCGCCATGCCCGCCACCGGCCCCGACTTCATCTCGCTCCAGGTGCGTGACCTCGACGTTTCGCAGGCCTTCTACGAGCGCTACCTCGGCCTCGTCCGCTCGCCGGCCGGCCCCCCGCACGCCGTCGTCTTCGAGACCAAGCCGATCGCGTTCGCCCTGCGCGACATCGTGCCCGGCACCGATCTCGCGTCCGCCGCCCGGCCCGGCATCGGTGCCGCGATCTGGCTGCACGCCACCGACGTCCAGGCCATCCACGACGCCCTCGTCGCCGACGGCCACGCCATCGTCGCCGCGCCGATCGACGGCCCCTTCGGGCGGACGTTCACCTTCGCCGACCCCGACGGCTACCACGTCACCCTCCACGACCGCACCTGACAAGGCGCCCACGCCCCGGCCCGACGGCGGGCAGCCGACGAGTCGGGGCAGCGGGGGTCGGGGTCGGTCAGGGCTGTGCGCAGAGGCGGTCGATTTCGGCGATCTCCGCCTCGGTCAGGTCGGGTTGGCCGACCACGGAGAGGTTTTGCTCCAGCTGCCGCACGCTGCTTGCTCCGACGATGACCGAGACCACCCTCGGGTCGCGCAGGATCCAGGTGAGGGCGAGTTGGGCCAGGGTCTGGCCGCGTTCGCCGGCGAGCTTGTTCAGCGCGCGCAGCAGGGTCAGGCGCTCCTCGGTGAGGGCGTCCTCGGTGAGGAAGTGCCCCACCGCCATCCGCGAGTCGGCCGGCACGCCGTTCAGGTAGCGGTCCGTCAACAGGCCCTGGGCCAACGGGGAATACGCGATCAGCGCGGTCCCGGTCTCGCCGACCGCGTCCAGCACGCCCCGCTCCGGCTCGCGGTCCAGGATCGAGTACGCCGACTGGTTGAGCAGTACCGGAGTGCCGAGGTCGCGCAGGATGTGCACGGCCCGGCGGTGCTCTTCCGGACCGTAGTTGGAAATGCCGGCGTACAGCGCGCGCCCGGACCGGACGGCCGTGTCCAGCGCGCCCATCGTCTCTTCCAACGGGGTGTCCGGGTCGTAGCGGTGCGAGTAGAAGACGTCGACGTAGTCGAGCCCCATCCGACCCAGCGACTGGTCCAGGCTGGCCAGCAGGTACTTGCGCGAACCGCCGTTGCCGTACGGCCCCGGCCACATGTCCCAGCCGGCCTTGGAGGCGATGAACAGCTCGTCGCGATAGGGCCGGAAATCGGCCCGGAAGTGCACCCCGAAGTTGGCCTCGGCCGACCCGTACGGCGGCCCGTAGTTGTTCGCCAGGTCGAAGTGCGTCACCCCGAGGTCGAAGGCGCGTCGCAACACCGCGCGCTGGACCTCCATGGGCTGGGTGTCCCCGAAGTTGTGCCACAACCCGAGCGACACCGCGGGCAACTCGACCCCGCTGCGTCCGGCACGGCGATAGCGCATGGATTGGTAACGGTTCTCGGCGGCAGAGTGGATCATTTTCCCATCTTGGCCCTCGACCGCCACCCTTGACACCCCCGGATGTCCCTCCTAGGGTCCAGAGCATTCTTTGGCAGGAACAGACGAAGACCACCTGTCGGTGGCTTCGCTGTGCCCTCCTACGCGTTAGCGCTCGCGTGTCACCGACCGGTCCTTTTTTCCGAGGACGGGAACATGGCACAGCAGCCGAGCGTCAGAGGCGTCAAGGACGTCGTCGCGCTCATCGACCGGCAGGGGACCATCTCCGGCCGGTCCCGGGTCATCTGGTTCCTCGTGTTCGGGGGACTCTTCCTCGACGCGTACTCCAACGCCGCACTGGGCGCCGGGCTCGCCCCGATGACGAAGCAGATGGACCTGAGCAGCACCCAGGTCTCCATCCTCACCGCCACCGCACCCGCGCTGGCCATCCTGTTCAACCCCATCGGCGGCTGGCTGGCCACCCGGATCGGCCGGGTGCCCCCGCTGCTGCTGGCCAAGCTGTTCGCGCTGGCCGGCGCGGTGATCGCGGCCACCGCCGACGACTTCCTCGTGGTGTGGATCGGCCGGGTCCTGGTCGGCGTGGCCTACGGCGTCGACTTCGCGGTGGCGATGGCGCTGCTCGCCGAATACACGCCCAAGTCGCTGCGCGGCCGGCTCAACCTGTGGCAGGGCATCTGGTACATCGCCACCACCGGCAACCTGCTGCTCACCCTGATCTGCTTCAAGTTCGACGTCGGCGCCGACATCTGGCGCTGGTCGGTCGGCTCGGCCGGGGTGATCGCGCTGACCCTGTTCCTGCTCCAGTGGGCGTTCCTGGTGGAAAGCCCCACGTGGCTGGCCACGAAGGGCCGACTGGAGGACGCGGTCCGCAACCTGCGCCGCATCTACGGCATCGAGGCGGTCGCCGCCGCCCCCACCGTCGCCGGCGCCGTGCCGGACAAGGCCGACGCCGAGGAGGCGCCGCCGAACGTGGGGATCAAGCAGGCCGGGATCCTGTTCCGCGGCTCGTACCTGCCGCGCACCCTGCTGTCCTCGGCGATCTCGCTCGGCCAGTCCATGCAGTACTTCGCCGTCGGCTGGTATCTGCCGGTGATCAGCCTGGCCATCTTCGGCAACAGCTTCGAGAAGGCCACCATCGGCTCGATGGTGTTCAACGCCTTCGGCATCGTCGGCGGCCTGCTCTCCGCGTACTTCGCCCGCCGGCTCGGCCTGCGGATCAGCTCGGCGATCGGCTTCGGCGGCGTGTTCGTGATGCTGCTCGGCATGGGGCTGACGTTCGACCGGGTGCCGACCTGGATCGCGTTCATCCTCCCGGCGCTGTTCATCTTCTGTCACTCCGCCGGTCCCGGCGCCAACGGCAAGTCGATCGCCGCGCTGTCCTACCGCAGCGAGGTGCGCACCCTGGGCACCGGCGTGACCGGGATGATCGGCAGCTTCGGCAGCGTGGCCGGGCTGTACCTGTTCCCGCAGATCAAGGACGGCATCGGGCTGGACAAGACCTTCATGGTCCTGGCCGTCGTCCCGCTGCTCGGCCTGCTCACCTGCCTGGCGATCCGCTGGGATCCGACCCGGGCCGTCTCGCCCGACGAGGACCCGAACGTGCCGATCATCGCCGCGCCGTCGGCCGGGCCCGCGAACCCCGCGTTGGTCACCCGCTGAAGTCGGTCCGTCACGCGAGACTCGCATTCGAATCAAGCGGATCAAGCGGATCAAGCGGAGATATCGCACCGAAAGGGCTGTGATGACGAAGACGTTGCACCACCCCGGCCGGCGCCTGGGCATTCTGTCCGTGGACGAGGGCACCACCGGGACCCGCGCCGGAGTCGTGCAGGACTCCGGGGCGGTCACCCACCTGGCGTATCGCACGATCGCGGTGGACCACCCCGACGAGGACTCGGTCGAGCAGGACCCGATGGAGATCTGGTCGGCCACCCTCGACGTGTGCCGCGAGGCCCTGGCCGGGGCCCGCGCCGACGGCGTGGAGATCGTCGCGCTCGCGCTGTCCACCCAGCGGGCCACCGCCATGTTGTGGGACCGGCGCACCGGCCTGCCGCTGGTGCCGGCGTGTGTGTGGCAGGACCGGCGCTACGCCCGGGACCTGCTCGGCTACGAGGCCGAGTGGGACGAGCGGCTGCTCGCCCGGCTCGGCCGCCCGGTGGGCAGCAGGGCGCCGTTCCACTGGGCCGCGCGGCAGATCGCCGAGCGGCCCGAGGTGGCCGAGGCGTACAAGGCCGGCACGCTCGTGTTCGGCACCGTGGACACCTGGCTGGCCTGGCGTTTCACCGGTGGGGCCGCGCACGCGGTCTCGGCGAGCAACGCCGGCTCGATCGGCGCCTACCTGCTGCGCGAACACGCGTGGGACCGCGAGTGGATCGAGCACCTGGGCTACCCGCTCGAACTGCTCCCTGACCTGTTCGCCGACGACGACCTCGGCTACGGCCGCACCGACCCCGAACTGCTCGGCGTGGAACTGCCGTTGGCGGCGGTAATGGGCGACCAGCACGCGGCGCTGATCGCGCTGGGCGGACTGGCCGCCGGGCAGGGGATGTGCATGTACGGCACCGGCACCTTCGTGGACGCGGCCACCGGCCGCACCCCCGCGATGCCGATCCCGGGCATCGCCGGGGTGCTTGCCCAGCCCGGTTGGCGCCAGGGCGACACCACGCACTTCAGCCTGGAGGCGTACTGCTCGACCACCGGGTCCGCGCTGCGTTGGTTGTGCGACGACCTGGGCCTGTTCGCCTCGCCGGCGGAGATCGGCGAACTCGCCGCGAGCGTCTCCGGCGCGGGCCCGCGCGAGTGGTTCGTGCCCGCGCTCGCCGGGATCCGCACGCCCGAGTGGCGGCCCGAGGCACGGGCCGCGCTCGGCGGGCTGACCCTGGCCACCACCCGGGCCGACGTCGCCCGGGCCGTACTGGACGGGATCGCGCACTCCGTGTGCGACCTGATCGACGGCGTCGCCGCCACCATGCAGGCCCCGTTCGCCCGCCTCCGGGTGGGCGGCGGGGTGGCCGGCAGCGACACCCTCATGCAGATCCAGGCCGACCTGGTCGGCCTGCCGATCGAGCGCGCCGCCGACTCGGCCACCGCCAGCCTGCGCGGCACCGCCTACCTGGCGGGGGTACGCGAGGGCCTGTGGTCCTCACTCGACGAGGTGGTCGAGGCCCAACCACGCGGCCGGATCTTCGAACCGACCACCACCCCCGACCGGCGCGCCGCACAGCGCGCCGCCTGGCGAAGCGTGCTCGCCGGCTACCCCGCCTGAGCCGAACCGCCCGTACGACCCGGCGGCGCGAACCGTGAACCGCCGGACAGACCCCAGGAGTTGATTGTGATTTCGATGCCCGCCCGCAAGCCACGACGGGCGTCGGCGGCGGCCACGAGAGGCACCCCGCTGCTTCTCGACCGCGGCCGGGCCAAGCACCGACTCGCGGACCACCGCTTCGACGTGCTCGTCGTCGGCGGCGGCGTCACCGGCGCCTACGCCGCGCTCGACGCGGCCTCGCGCGGCCTGGACGTGGCCCTGGTGGAGAAGGACGACTTCGCCTCCGGGACCTCCTCCAAGTCGTCGAAGATGGTGCACGGCGGCCTGCGCTACATCGAGCAGGGCAATGTCAACCTGGTCCGCCACTCGCTCCTGGAAAGACACCGCTTCCGCAAGAACGCGCCGCACCTGGTGCACCGCCTGCCGTTCCTGTTCCCGATCCTGGAGAAGGAGGGCGTCTTCGACGCCCGCCTCGCCAAGGGCTTCGAGGGCCTGCTGTGGACCTACGACCTGGTCGGCGGCTGGCGGATCGGCAAGCTGCACCAGCGGCTGACCGTCGACGAGGTACTGGCCCACGCGCCGACGCTGCGCGCGGACCACCTCCAGGGCGGGCTGATGTACTTCGACGGCCGCGCCGACGACGCCCGCCTGGTGCTGACCATCGTGCGCACCGCCGCCGCGCTGGGCGCCACCGTGCTCAACGGCGCCACGGTGGACCGGATCCTGACCGAGCGCGGCCGGGCCGCCGGAGTCCGGATCGAGGTCGACGGCGAGCGCTTCGACGTGCGCGCCTCCGCCGTGGTCAACGCCACCGGCGTGTGGAGCGACACCGTCGACGGACTGGCCGACGACGACCACCGGCCGCAGGTACGACCCGCCAAGGGCGTACACATCGTGGTGCCGTGGCACAAGGTCCGGATCGACTGCACGGTCACCGTCCCCATCCCGGGCCGGGCCCGCCGCGCCACCTGCACCCGCTGGGGCGACGCGGTCGTGCTCGGCACCACCGACGAGGACTACCGCGGCTCGATCGACGACGTGCACTGCACCCGCCCGGAGATGGAGTTCCTGCTCGAAGGCGCCAACACCGCGTTCGAGGGCCGGCTCACCCCGGACGACGTGATCGGCAGCATCGGCGGCCTGCGTCCGCTGGTCGGCGGCAAGGAGGGCGCCACCCTCGACATGAGCCGCGACCACCACATCTCGGTCGGCCGCGGCGGCATGGTCACCGTCACCGGCGGCAAGCTCACCACCAGCCGGCACATGGGCGAACTGGTGATCGACAAGGTGATGCAGGTCCTGGGTCGCAAGGGCCGCAGCCGCACCACCAACCTGCCGCTGATCGGCGGCGCCGGCTACGACGCCGAGGCGGTCGCCGCATCCGGCGGCCTCGCCGCACACCTGGGCGAGCGCTACGGCACCGAGGCCCGCTTCGTCTCCGACCTGCTCGCCGAGGACCCCACGCTCGCCGAGCCGGTGGTCGCCGGCATGCCGTACATCCGGGCCGAGGTCGTCTACGCGGCCCGCTCCGAGATGGCCCGCTCGGTGGACGACGTGCTCTCCCGACGCACCCGCTCGCGCCTGTTCGCCCGCGACGCCTCGGCCGCCGCGGCCCCCGAGGTCGGCCGGCTGCTCGGCGCCGAACTGGGGCTGACCGCCGCGCAGATCGACCGCCAGGTCGCCGACTACCTCGCCGCCGTGCGGCACGAGAAGGCGGTCCTGCTCGGCGAGCCCGAAGAACCCACATCCGCAGTGATCGCATCCCAAGGAGCCGCGAAGTGATCAGCAGGCAGACCATCACCAACCCGTTCAACCGCGGCGACTACATCGTGGGCGCGCCCACCCCGGCCAAGTGGGCCCGGAACACCCCGATCGGCACCGGCGACGCGTCGCTCCAGGGCCGCGTGGTCGAGGTGCCCGCCCCGGTGATCGAGGACCTGCGCGGCGTGGCCAAGGCCGTGTACACCGACCGTGACGACGTGGTCGCCCGTACCCGCGACTGGTGGGCCGGCACCATGATCGGCGAGACCGACGGCCGCCCCGCCACCCCCGACGCGGTGATCGTCGACGTCGTCGACGCCGACCAGGTGGCCGCCGTACTGCGGATCTGCCACGCCGCCGGCATCCCGGTCACCGCCTCCGCCGGCCGCAGCAACGTCACCGGCGCCGCGCTGCCCGTGCACGGCGGCGTCGTGCTCGACCTGTGCGGACTGAACCGCATCGTCTCCTTCGACGCCGAATCGCTCGTCGTCGACGTCGAGGCCGGCATGTTCGGCGACCTGTTCGAAAAGGAACTCCAGGAGACCTACGGCGTCACCACCGGCCACTGGCCGTCCGCCTTCGCCGTCTCCACCGTCGGCGGCTGGATCGCCTGCCGCGGCGCGGGCCAACTCTCCACCCGCTACGGCAAGATCGAGGACATGGTCGTCGGCATCGACGTGGTGCACGCCGACGGCACCCGCGCCACCTACGGCGACTACCCGCGCGCCGCCACCGGCCCCGACCTGCGGCAGATCTTCATCGGCTCGGAGGGCACGCTCGGCGTGATCGTCTCCGCGCGCATCCGGGTACACCCGCTGCCCACCTACGCCAAGGCGCTCGCGTTCGGCTTCGACACCTTCGCCGAGGGCCTGGACGCGTGCCGCAAGATCATGCAGCGCGGCGCCACCCCGGCGGTGTTGCGCCTGTACGACAAGCTGGAGAGCGGGGTGCACTTCGACCACCCCGAGACCAACCTCCTGCTGATCGCCGACGAGGGCGACCCGATCCTGGTCGACGCGATGCTCAAGGTCAGCGAGGAGGTCTGCCTGAGCTACGGCCCCGAACTGGACAGCGACGCGGTGTTCGAGCGCTGGCTGCGGGACCGCATGCTGGTCGGCAAGTCCTCCGACGGCTTCACCCCGGGGCCCGGCTTCGTCGCCGACACGCTGGAGATGGCCGGGTCGTGGACGGCGCTCGGCGAGGTGTACGACGAGGTGGTCGCGGCGATCCAGGCGGTGCCCGGCACGCTCGCGGCCTCCGCGCACCAGTCGCACGCGTACACCGACGGCGCCTGCGTCTACTTCTCGCTGCGCGGCGACGTGGACCGGCCCCGGCGCCGCGACTGGTACCGCGCGGTGTGGGACGCGGCCAACGAGGTGCTCATCCGGCACGGCGCCGCGCTCAGCCACCACCACGGCTGCGGACTGCTGCGCGGCCCGTACCTGCCGGCCGCGCTCGGTGCCGGGTTCGACACGTTCGCCAAGGTCAAGGCCACCCTCGACCCGGCCCAAATACTCAATCCTGGCAAACTGGGCCTGCCCAACCGCTTCGACGCGTGAGGCGGCCGAGACCCAGTCCCAGGTAGGTCATGAACGCCAGCCGACGCCCCGCGAGCGCGCCCCGGATGTCCTCCGTGCTCTCGTCCGCCTTCGCCGAGGTACCCGTGATCGCGTCGATCATCGGACCCCAGCGCCTGCAGAACTTCCTCGGCGCGCCCGCACAGGTGTGCATCCTCGCGTCCATCCCGGTCGGGCAGCTGCCGAACATCGTGCAGCTGCTCGGCAGGGCGGGCAAGACGGTGTTCGTCAACGTGGACAGCTGCCCCGGCCTGGCCCAGGACAAGGGCGCGCTGGAATTCCTCAAGGCGATGGGCGCTCACGGCATGGTCAGCACCCGACTCTCGCTGATGGAGAAGGGCCGCCCGCTCGGGCTGCTGACCATGCAGAAGGTGTTCGTCACCGACCGCTCCAACATGCGCCGCAGCACCGACGCGATCGCGCGCGGCGGTCCCGACCTGGTCGAGATCATGCCGTCGCCGATCGTGGCCCGGATGACCCCCGAGGCCAAACGCGCGATGTCGCCGTTCGTCGCGGCGGGCTTCGTGGAGACCGCCGAGGACGCGGCCGCCGCGCTCGCGCTCGGCGCGGTCGCCGTGGCCACGTCCGACCCCCGGCTGTGGGACCTGCGGCGCGACCGGCTCGGCGCGACCGCGCCGCCCCCGCCCCCTGCTTCCTCCGCTCCGTAGTACGTAGGAGAACCACCCTTGAGTTACGTAGTCGTCGCCCGCTATCTCACCCACCCCGACGCGCAGGACGAGGTACTGACCCTGCTCGACGAGATGACCCGCCACTCGCTGGCCGAGCCCGGCTGCCGGAGCTATCGCGTACACCAGGGCACGGAGGAGCCTCGGACGATCGTGCTCGTCGAGGAGTACGACGCCGAGGCCGACTTCACCGCGCACTGCGCCTCCGCGCACTTTCGGGAGATCGTGCTCGGCAAGGTGGTGCCGCTGCTGGTGAGCCGGGACGTGGTCCGGCTCACTCCGCGCGAGGTCGCGCCGTGAGGATGCGGGCGGCCGTACTGCGCGCGACCTCGCAGGCCCGGCCGTACGGGACGAGCCGGCCGGTCGCGATCGAGGACGTGGAACTGGGCGAGCCGCGTGCGGGCGAGGTGCTGGTGCGCATCGCCGCCGCGAGCCTGTGCCACTCCGACCTGTCCGTGGTCAACGGCGACCGGGTCCGGCCGCTGCCGATGGCGCTCGGGCACGAGGCGGTCGGCGTGGTCGAGGCGGTCGGGCCCGCCGTGGACCGGGTCGCGCCGGGGGAGCACGTCGCGCTCGTGTTCGTGCCCAGCTGCGGCCACTGTGTGCGGTGCGACGAGGGCCGGCCGGCGCTGTGCTCGGCCGCCGCTGCGGCCAACGGCTCGGGCGGGCTGCTGCACGGGCCGGCCCTGCTCCGGGACGCGGACGGCGCGGTGGTGCACCACCAGCTCGGGGTGTCCGCGTTCGCCGAATTCGCCGTGGTGGCGCAGGAGTCGGTGGTGCCGATCCCGCGCGACGTGCCGTTCGAGGTGGCGTCGATGTTCGGCTGCGCGGTGTTGACCGGGGCGGGTGCGGTGATCAACACGGCGGCGGTACGTCCGGGCCAGTCGGTCGCGGTGTTCGGCCTGGGCGGGGTCGGCCTGTCGGCCGTGCTCGGCGCGCGGGCGGCCGGGGCGTACCCGATCGTCGCGGTCGACCCGGTCCCGGCGAAGCGCGACCTGGCGCTGCGGCTCGGCGCGTCGCACGCGTACCACCCGGACGAGGCGGTGGGCGCTATCGGCGACCTGGTCGGCGACGGCTTGGACGTGGTGATCGAGGCGGTCGGTAGCGCCGGCGTGATCGCGGACTGCCTGGCGGCGGTGGGCCGAGGCGGCCGGGTGGTCTCGGTCGGCCTGCCCGCGCCGGGTCGGCGGTTGGACGCGGTGCCGGCGCTGGCCTTCGCCGGGGAGGGCAAGTCCCTGATCGGCTCGTACATGGGCGACGCGGTGCCCCGCCGCGACATCCCCCGGTACCTGGCCCTGTGGCGGGCCGGGCAGATGCCGGTCGAACTGCTGCACACGGGCACGGTCGAACTGGACGACCTGAACGAGGCGATGGAGGCGTTGGCAAGCGGCGAGGCCATCCGCCAGGTGATCCGCACGGGAGCGGCGGTGGCGGCTGGGCGGTGAACCCCGGGGGTGAGTGCCCCGGTCGCTACGCCAGTGCGCTCAGGTGGTCCGGGTGGTCGGCGGCGACGTCGTGGGCGGCTCGGACGAAGGCGGCGACGGCCGGGGATCGTGAGGTCTCCGGCCAGGCGACCACGACCGTGCTGGGGCTGAGGCCGGTGACCGGCCGGTATGCGATGTCCGGGCGCTGGTACCGCTTCGTGGTGGACAGCGCCAGGAACGCCACCGCCTGGCCCAGCGCGACCACCTCCAGGAGTTGTTCGATGCCGGCCACGAGCGGCCCCTCGGGAGGGTCGGCCGGCGCCGAGCCTGCGCGGCCGTCGACCGCTCCCGCTTCGTCGCTTCCCGTGTAGTAGGCGAGGGTGGCGGGGGCGGCCCCCTTCCAGCGCGGGATCGGTTCGCCCGCCAGGTCGGCCGGCCGCAGTCGCCGGCGTCCGGCCAGGCGGTGCGCGGCGGGGAGTACGGCCAGCCGCGGCTCGACCACGAGCGTCTGGGAATCCAGCCCCCGGCCGTCGAACGGGCTGCGCAGCAGCGCCACATCGGCACGGCCGTCCCGCAGCATGGCGATCGGCTCCCCGCTGCCGCCGACGACGACTTCGGGCGGCGGCAGATGCGCACCCGTTCCCCGGTAGGCGTCGAGGATCTCCCGCAACAGCCCCGCATCGCCTCCCGGCTTGACCGCCACGACGAGCCGGGGCGTCGGCTGACCGGCCCGCCGTGCCCGCCGGGCCGCCGCGTGCACCGCGTCGACCGCGATCCGGGCCTGGTCGAGCAGCACCCCACCGGCGGCGGTCAGCCGCACCTGCCGGGTGGTGCGCTCCAACAGGCGTACACCGAGCCGGGATTCCATCCGAGCGATCGCCTTCGACAGCGGGGGCTGCGCCATGCCCAGGCGTTCCGCGGCCCGGCTGAAGTTCAACTCCTCGGCGACCGCGATGAAGTACCTCAGCTCCCGCACCTCCAGCTCATTCATATCCGTGGACTATAGATCCAGAGTCGCCCGGTCTTTCCCTGCCGCCCATGGGCCGGGGGAGGCTGGGTGCCATGACGACGACTTCGCAGAAGACCGCCCTGATCACCGGCGCGAACAAGGGCATCGGCAAGGAAACGGCGCGCGGGCTCGCGGCCCTCGGCATCACCGTGCTGATCGGCGCCCGCGATGCCGAGCGGGGCGAGGCGGCGGCCGAGGAGCTTCGCGCCGACGGCGCCGACGTACGGTTCGTACCGCTGGACGTCACCGACGAGATGTCGGTCGAGTCCGCAGCCAAGTACATCGACGCCACGTTCGGCCGCCTCGACATCCTCGTCAACAACGCCGCGATCGCCGCCGGACCGCAAAAGCCGAGTGAAACCGTCGCCGCCACCGTCCGGCAGGTCTACGAGACCAACGTGTTCGGCGTCATCGCGGTGACCCACGCGATGCTCCCGCTGCTACGCCGCTCCGCCGCCGCACGGATCGTCAACATGTCCAGCGAACTCGGCTCCCTCACCCACCTGGCCGACCCGGGCAGCCCATGGTCCCCGTACTCCTCGATGCTCCTCCCGTACTGCACCTCGAAAAGCGCTCTGAACGCGATCACCGCGCTCTACGCCAACGAACTGCGCACCGAAGGGATCCTGGTCAACGCGGTAAGCCCCGGCTACTGCGCAACCGACCTCAACCGCCACACCGGTATACGCACGGCAGAGGAGGGCGCAACCATCGCGGTCGACATGGCAACGCTGGCCAAGGACGGCCCAGCGGCCACCTTCCGGTCTGAAAACGGCCCAATCCCCTGGTAATCCCACGCCACCCCGACACCCACCCCACCGAGACCACCAATCAGCCCGGCCGGCGCCAATCAGCCCCACCGGCGCTTGAGGCGAAACAGCCCGGCCGGCGTTTGAGGCCAAGTAGCCGGGCCGGCGCTTGAGGCCACCTCGGCCGGAGGCCGGGTCACTCAGCCCGGCCGGCGTTTGAGGCCAAAAAGCCCGGCCGGCGCTTGAGGCCACCGCACCGGGTTCAGTCCGCGGTCGTCTCGTCGAGCCCCCGGCGCACCAGCAGATCCGCGGCCCGGTCGCGCCACCCGCCCCCACGCGGGCGCGCCCCGGCCATGATCGCCTCGGCCGAATCAGGTTTGCCGTGCGCGCGATCCGTCGATCTGCCACGGCATGTGCGTACAGACCGACGCGACGCCGCCGCCCCGGCCGCAGGAGATCCTGGGCCTGCCGGCCACGACGGCGATGTTCCTGGTCCTGACCATCGACGCCGACCCCGCGGCCGAGGACACCGTCCGCGACCTGCTCGCCGACCTGGCCGGACTGCGCCGCTCGGTCGGCTTCCGGCTCCCCGAGCGCGACCTGAAGTGTGTCGTCGGCATCGGCTCACACGCCTGGGATCGGCTGTTCGCGGGCCCGCGCCCGGCGGAGCTGCACCCGTTCCGCGAACTGGTGGGCGCCAAGCACCGGGCCGTGTCCACACCCGGCGACCTGCTCTTCCACCTGCGCGCGCGGTCGATCGACCTGTGCTTCGAGTTGGCCACCGTGCTGACCGACCGGCTGGCCGGCGCGGCGACCGTGGTCGACGAGGTGCACGGATTCCGCTACTTCGACCAGCGGGACCTGATGGGCTTCGTCGACGGCACCGAAAACCCGGAGGGGCGGGACGCGTTCGAGGCGGTCACGATCACCGCCGAGGAGGACCCGAACTTCGTCGGCGCCGGCTACGTGATGGTCCAGAAGTACCTGCACGACATGCGGGCCTGGAACGCGTTGCCCGTGGAGGCGCAGGAGAAGGTGATCGGCCGGACCAAGCTGTCCGACCTCGAACTGCCCGACGACGTCAAGCCGATCGACTCGCACGTCGCGCTCACCACGATCACCGACCCGGACGGCACCGAGCGCGACATCCTGCGCGACAACATGCCGTTCGGGTCGGTGGGCAGCGGCGAGTTCGGCACCTACTTCATCGGCTACTCCAGCACGCCGAGCGTCACCGAGCAGATGCTGGAGAACATGTTCATCGGCCGCCCGGTCGGCACCTACGACCGCATCCTGGACTTCTCGACGGCGGTCACCGGCGGGCTGTTCTTCGTGCCGACGGCGGACTTCCTGGACGACCCGCCGGGCCCGCCGGACGCGCCGATCGAGCGCGCGGCTCCGGCCGACCCGGCCCCGGCGGCGCTGCGCGCGGACGGCTCGCTCGGCATCGGGGCACTCGGCGCGGCCGACCCGGGCCCGGACGACTCGGTCGACCCCGCAGCCCACCCCGCACCAGCCCCCGAAACCAGGAGCCTGACCCCATGAACAACCTCCACCGCGAACTCGCCCCGATCTCCGACGCCGCGTGGGCCGACTTGGAGGACGAGGCCAGGCGTACGTTCAAGCAGCACGTCGCGGGCCGGCGCGTCGTCGACGTGACCGGGCCGGACGGCAGCGCGGCGGCCGGCGTGGGGACCGGCCACCTGGCCGACCTGGAGCCGCCCGCCGACGGAGTCCTCGCCCGCAGCCGCCGATTCCGCCCCCTGATCGAACTGCGCGTGCCGTTCACCGTGGCCCGCAGCGCCGTCGACGCGGTCGAGCGCGGCGCCGCCGACGCGGACTGGCAGCCGGTCAAGGACGCGGCGCGCAAGATGGGGTTCACCGAGGACCGGCTGATCTTCGAGGGCTACCCGGCGGCATCGATC
The DNA here is from genome assembly GCF_044334985.1 of Embleya sp. NPDC020630. Taxonomy (NCBI): domain Bacteria; kingdom Bacillati; phylum Actinomycetota; class Actinomycetes; order Kitasatosporales; family Streptomycetaceae; genus Embleya; species Embleya sp. NPDC020630. The sequence continues at coordinate 361,662 of NZ_JBIRUB010000004.1, read as the reverse complement.
GAGGGCATCCGCCGGGCATCCACGAACGTGCCGGTATCGCTCCCGACCGACGCCCGCGACTATCCGGACGCGGTCAGCCGGGCGCTGACCGAACTGCGCCTGGCCGGCGTCAACGGCCCGTACCACCTGGTGCTCGGCCCGGAGGCGTACACCGCGGTCAACGAGGCCGCCGACCACGGCTACCCGATCCGCCAACACCTGACCCGAATCCTGGCCGGCGAACCGATCTGGGCTCCGGCCATCGACGGCGCGTTCGTGCTGTCCACCCGGGGTGGCGACTACGAACTGCGCCTGGGCCAGGACCTGTCCATCGGCTACCTGTCCCACGACGACGCGGGCATCCACCTCTACTTCCAGGAAACCCTCACGTTCCTGATGTACACCGGCGAAGCCGCCATCGGCTTCGCCCGTCCCTGACGCAATGCCCGGCGGGCTCAGGTGGGGACGATCTGGAGTTGGATCTGGGTTTCCGTGCCGGCGAAGCCCAGGCGGCGGTAGAGGTCGATCGCCACGTAGTCGGGGTCCGCGACGATGACCAGGGTGGTCACGGACCAGTGGGCCGCGGCGTGCTCGGCGGCGGCGTGTACCAGGCCGGAGGCCAGGCCGCGGTTGCGGTGGTCCGGGTGGGTGCCGACGGTCTGGTAGCGGGCCAGACCTCGGCCGTCGGTGAACAGGCCGAGGCCGGCGCGGAGTCGGCCGTCCTCGAAGGCGCCGAACCAGGCGCCGTGGCCGCGTTCCTGCAGCGCGCGGAAGCCCGCCAGGCGGCGGGCGGCGAACTCGCGGTAGGCGGTGGGTTCGAAGTCCGTGTTGCCGGCCTCGTTGAGCGCGAGCGCCTGGGCCCAGTCGTCGTCGCTGTCGGCGACGCGGTAGGTCGCGGTGGTGTTGGGGCGGGCCGGCGGGCGCAGGGACGCGGCGGTCAGGACCGTGCCGCGCTCGACGTGCAGCTCGGCGGCGGCGAGGTCGGCCGGGTCGCCGGCGGTACCGTCCGTGCCGTCGACGCCGAGCGCCACGTGGTCCGCGTCGGGGAAATCCCGACGGAAGGTGTCCACCCAGCGGGCCGCGGCGCCGGGGGCCGGGGGAGCGGGCAGGAGGAGGAAGTTGCCCCAGTGGAAAGTGGGGTTGGCGGGCGTACGGACGACCCGGTAGCCGTCCCGCTCCTCGACGCGGCTGCCCTGGAGGGTGAGCAGCATCAGGTCGGTGCGGAAGCCGAGGGAGATCACGGGCGAGGTCGCGGCGGTCATGAGGACACCCCATCACACGACACGTCCACCCTTCCGGTGAGTGGAAGGAATCGGTTCGCGGGCGAGGAATCCGTAGCAACATCCGGGCGTATCCGGCACGTCGAGGTCGCGAGCAGGTCCGCCGCGACCCGCGCGGCCGATCGCCTGGGAGGACGCCGCATGTTGCTTGCCGACGGCACGTGGACCGGGAAGATCTTCGACGGGCGGTGGACGCCCGGGTCCGGAGGGACGTACGAGGCGGTCGCGCCCGCGACCGGGAAGGTGCTGGGTGTGGTCGGCGCGGCCGATCCCGCCGACGTCGCCCGCGCGGCGACGGCCGCCGCCGTCGTTCAGGGCGACTGGGCGGCCCGGCCGTACGACGAGCGCGCCGCCGTACTGCGCCGCGCGGGGCTGTTGTTCGAGCGGCACGCCGAGGAGATCCGGGACCTGCTGGTCCGCGAGTCCGGATCGGTCCCGGCCAAGGCGGCCGTCGAGGTGGGCTTCGCCGCGGCCGAGTGCTTCGAGGCGTCGGCGCTCGCGGCGCATCCGCAGGGCCTGGTGCTCCCGTCGACCCAGCCGCGCTGGAGCCTGGCCCGCCGCCGTCCGGCGGGCGTGGTCGGCGTGATCGCGCCGTTCAACTACCCGCTGATCCTGTCGATCCGCTCGGTCGCGCCCGCGCTCGCGCTCGGCAACGCCGTCCTGCTCAAGCCGGACCCGCGCACGGCGATCGGCGGTGGCGTGGTGCTCGCCCGGATCCTGGAGGAGGCCGGACTGCCCGCCGGCGTACTGCACCTGGTGCCCGGCGGGGCCGATACGGGCGCGGCCCTGGTGTCCGCCCCCGAGGTACGGATCGTCTCGTTCACCGGATCCACCGCCGCCGGCCGCCGGATCGGCGAGACCTGCGGACGCCTGCTCAAGCGCGCCCACCTGGAACTGGGCGGCAACAACGCGCTGATCGTGCTCCCCGGCGCCGACCTCGACCGCGCCGCGGCGGCCGGCGCCTGGGGCTCGTTCCTGCACCAGGGCCAGATCTGCATGGCCACCGGCCGCCACCTCGTCCACGAGAGCCTGTACCCGGACTACGTCGCCGCCTTGGCCGCGAAGGCCGATCACCTGCCGGTCGGCGACCCCGCGACCGAGGACGTGGCGCTCGGCCCGATCATCGACGAGGGGCAACTGCGCCGCATCGACGGCCTGGTCCGGGACAGCGTGGCCGCAGGTGCGCGCTTGGCCGCCGGCGGCACGTACGAGGGGCTGTTCTATCGGCCGACCGTGCTGGCGGACGTGCGGCCGACGATGCCCGCGTACGCCGACGAGGTGTTCGGACCGGTGGCACCGGTCGTCCCGTTCGGCACCGTCGAGGAGGCGATCGCGCTGGCCCGGGACAGCGAGTACGGCCTCTCGCTCGGCATCCTCGGCGACGTCGGGCAGGCGATGCGGGTCGCCGACGCGATTCCCACCGGCCTGGTGCACATCAACGACCAGACGGTCGACGACGAGGCCAACGCCCCCTTCGGCGGCCAGGCGGCATCGGGCACGGGCGCCCGGTTCGGCGGCCCGGAGGCCAACATCGAGGCGTTCACCGAGACGCAGTGGGTGACGATGCGGGGGGAGATCGCGCCGCATCCGTTCTGAGCGCCGGTACGCCGGTCTCCGAGCGGCGGCACGCACCGGCCGGGTGCCCGGCCTCGGCGGGCGCCGTCCGTGCCGACCACGTCGAAAGCTCGGTGATGTGGCAGGCTCGTGGGCCTACGCCCCGCGATCCGAAAGCAGGACCATGTCCGGCACGAACCACCTCGCCCAAGCCGACCAAGCAGTGCGCGAGGGACGCATGGACGTCGCCGTCAAGCTCTACCTCGAAGCCGCCGACGCCGGCGCGCCCGAAGCCCGGCGCAAGGCCGGCGAACTGATGTTCGCGGGCGGCGACGAGACCGCCGAGGCGGTGCTGCGCCAGTCATTGGCCGAGGGCGACGCGGAGGCCGTGGACGCGCTGAGCGAGTTGTTGGAGGTCACCGGCCGGGCGGAGGCCGCGGTCGACCTGCTGATCGACCGGCACCGGCTGGGCGAGACGCGCTGGGCGCTGCCGATCGCCAACCTGCTCGCCGACGCGCTCGACGAGCCGGAGGCGGCCGAGCGCTGGTACGTCTCGGCGATCGAGGCCGGCGACCCCGACGCGCCGAACGACTTCGCGGCCTTCCTCCAGGACTTCGACCGGGCCGCCGAGGCGGAGGCGCTGCTGCGCCCGGCGGCGGAGGCGGGCGACGGGTTCGCGATGGCCAACCTCGGCCGGCTGCTGCTCAACGGCGACGCCGTCGACGACGGCATCGCCTGGCTGACCCGCGCGGTCGAGGCGGGCCAGGAGGACGCGCTGGTCGACCTCGGCGACGCCGAACTGGACGCGGGCCGAACCGAGGCCGCCCGGGAGCACATCCGGCGCGCGATCGACGCCGACCTGGCCGGCTCGCGCCTGCTGTACGCGCACCTGCTCGACCGGGAGGGCGCGGCCACGAGCGAGGTCGAGGCGGCCTACCGGGCAGCGGTCGAGGCGGGCGACGTGGAGGTCGACGGGGGCGACGCGGAGGTCCTGGGATGAGGCGCGCGGCCCTCGGAGCGACGCTGGCCGCGTTGATCGCCGTCGGCGCGTGCGGACCGGGCGACGACAACGCCGGCGACGGCGAGTCGGCGCCCCCCGCGGCCACCCGCTCGGCCCGGCCCGGCGAGATCCGCGACGAGAAGGCGCACGTGTCGTACGTGCTGCCCCAGGGCTGGTACGCCAAGCCCCCGGACCCGTACGTCGGCCTGTACTCCTCGGTCGCCTCCACCGTCGACCCCAAGACGAGCGACCCCAAGACGAGCGACCCCACGGCCAAGCCCACGCCCGACCCGAACAACCCGCTCGGCACGTTCATGGTCGGCGTGGTCGACACCAAGGCGTACGTGACCGCCAGGCCGCGATCGATGCCGGAGACGGCGGAGACCGTCGGCCGGGCCCAACTCGAACTGATCTACCCGGCCAAGGCCCAGGACGTGGTGCGCTCCAGCGAGGCGACCCGCCTCGACGGGCGCAACGCGTGGCTGATGGACATCGAGAGCACCCCCGAGGACCGCAACGTGGCGCCGTTCCGGCTCCGGGTCACCGTGATCGACACCGGCGTGGTGCCGATCTACATGTTGTCCTCGGCCCCGAGCAGCGCGACCGAACGCTTGCGGGACCTCGAGTCGATCGAGCGCTCGATCCGCTTCTGAGCCAGGCCCCCTCGAACATTCGCCCGGATGACGAACGACCCGACCCCCGCTGGGGATCGGGTCGTTCGTCGTCGGTGATTCGATGCTCCGTCGACGCGTCGTTGTCCCGCGTTTCGCCGTGCCCACCGCCCTCGGCTCGGTAGGCTGACCTGGGATTTCGACGAACTCCCGGGGTACGACCGCTGGTTGCCGGCCCGGGTGTGGGATGTCCGGTCCGACGCGCGGTTTTCTTTGCCAAACGATCCGCCCGGAAGGGCCTCGGATTCGGTAACTTCCAAGTAGTCCACCGATCTTGCCGCGGTTTCTACCAGATCGCGGTCGGTCGGTGACCGGAAATCGCAGTTCGGGCCCGTTTCCAGGAAGTATTCGATCACGGTGCTCTCAGCAGCCCGACCGACTGGAGGGGGAGACGTGGCCACCACCGTGTCCAGGACACGTTCGACCGTACGGCTCGTGTCGAAACCGCAGACCGTCTCCGCCGCGCGGGCCCACGTGCGGCGCTTCTGCGAGCGGGTGGGGTTCGAGTCCGACGACCCGGTCCGGGTCACCTCCGAACTGGCCTCGAACGCGGTCGAACACGCCGGCGACTACGGCGACTACGAGGTGTCCGCCTCGCTGCACGGTCGGATGTTGTGGGTCGAGGTCTTGGATCACCTGCCGTGTTCGCTGCCGTCCCCGGTGGAGGTGTTGGAAGACGCCGAGGCCGGGCGCGGTCTGCTCGTGGTCGCCGCGTTGAGCCGGCGCTTCCGGGTCGAGTTGCGCAGCGGCGGCCGCAAGGCGGTGTGCGCCGGGTTCGAGGAGGACTTCGGCGAGGACTACGGCGCGGATTTCGACGATGACTTCGGCGACGAGGTGGAGGACGACGCGGGGGACGACTTCGGGGTGGACTGAGCCCGCCCGATACGGTCGAGCGCGGATGGTCCGGTCGTACGACGGTGCGACCGGCGCGCGGGTCGACGTGTCGTGACGGAGGAGGGCCGGGGTCGGATGGTGTTCGGGCGGCGCAGGGGACGGGGCGAGGCGGAGCCGACGGCCGGGGTGGATACGGCGCCGGTACCGGGCTCGGAGGATCCCGCCGCGGCGGGCGATCCGGGTCGCGACTCCGAACCGGGCGCCGACGCCGAACCGGGTCCCGACGCCGACTCCGATGCCGGGTTCGACCCCGACGCGCCCGACTGGCAGCGCGTCACCGCGTTCCGCTACGGCTCGTTGTCGAGCGACGGGACAAACAATCGTGCGGCCGGTTCCGCGGTCGGCGTGCGGATCCTGCGCGGCGGCGGCCCGGGGGACTTCTTCACCCCGTGTGCGCTCGCCGGGAACGACCGCCGCTCGTTGTACCTCCCCGACGGCGACCTGCTCTGCACGGTGGACCCCGCCGAGACGATCGACGCCGTACGACACGACCGGGTCCGCGCCGCCGACGGTGAACCCCTCGGCACCATCCGGCGCGTTCCGCCCACCCGGCGACCGCTCAAGCACACCTGGCGGATCGACCAGCCCGGCCGGCCCGAGATCGTCGGCCGCAACCTCTTCGCGACGACCGATCCGCGCCGCCTGGCCGCCCATACGGCGGACACCGCGCTGAGCCTGACCTTCGACACGGTGCTCGGCGGCCCCGACGGTTCGATCGGACCGGTGCGCCCGCGCGTCCTCGCCTGGAAGGCGGCCGGCGACCTGGTGATGACGACGGACGGGCGCGGGAAGCCGGTCCGGATCCTGGCGCCGTGGGTCGACCGACGGCTGGCCTTCGTGTTCGCGATGCTCGGGGACGAGTGACGCGAGCGACGCCGGCCCGTTCGGCCTCGCCGTCTGCGCGGTGTACGGCGGTGGTGTTCGAACACGATGTTCGATGCCGGCGTACGGGCGGACACGGCGGGGCCGAACGGCTCTTTGGATCGGCGCGGAGCTACTTCGCCGCGCCCGCCGTCGGTTCGAGGGCGCCGAAGATCACCAGGCCGAGCACGACCAGGCCCAGGACGACGCGGTACACCACGAACACGGTGAAGCTGTGCGTGCTGATGAACTTCAGGAACCAGGCGATCGCCGCGTAGCCGACCACGAACGCCACGAGCGTGGCCACGATCGTCGGCCCCCACGCCGGCGCCGGCCCCTCGCCGATCTTGAACAGCTCCAGGCCGCCGGAGGCCAGTACCGCCGGGATGGCCAGCAGGAACGAGTAGCGCGCCGCGACCTCGCGGCGATACCCCATCAGCAGACCCGCCGTGACCGTGCCGCCCGAGCGCGAGACACCGGGGATCAGCGCCAGCGACTGGGCGAAGCCGTAGATCAGCGACTCCTTGCCGTTGAGCTTGTCCATGCCCCGGTTGTTCAGCGCTATTCGGTCCGCGACCAACAGGATCAGACCGAACACGATCAGCGTGGTGCCGATCAGCCGCAGATCGCGGAACGTGGTCTCGATCGTGTCCTGGAAGATCAGGCCGAGTACGCCGATGGGCAACGTGCCGACGATGATGTACCAGCCCATGCGCGCGTCGAGTTCACCGCGCAGCGACGGCGTGTACAGGGACTTCACCCACGTGCCGACGATGTTGCCGATGTCCTTGCGAAAGTAGATCAGGACGGCGCTTTCCGTCCCGATCTGGGTCACGGCGGTGAACGCCGAACCCGGGTCCTCCCAGCCGGCGAACGCCGACACGATGCGCAGATGCGCGCTGGAGGAGATCGGCAGGAACTCGGTGAGTCCCTGGACCAAGCCGAGTACGACGGCTTCGAACCAACCGATCACCGGACGACTCCGGGGTGGGAAACAGGGATGCGGATCATGGCCGTCACGGTAGCGGCGGCCCACGGTGTGCCAGGTGGACATCACATGTCCGAAGTTGGACGGAACGGTAACGGCGGAGCCGCCGGCGCGGATCCGGGCGCGAAACGACACGGATCGGGCCCGGCGCGGACCCGGGTCGTCGATTCCGGTCGCGGTGCGGGTCCGGATAAGGATTTGCCCGGGCGCCGACGGACGGAAATCCTGATCCGATGACCAGCGAGAGCAGCGCAGAGCGGACCGGTACGACGTCGCCCGAGGCGGAGGCGCCCGGGATGTCCGAGGCCGCGCCCGTGGCCTCCGGGGTACGCGTGCCGTGGGAGGCCGCGCCGGAAGGGCTGCGCGCGGCGGTGGAGGCGCGGCTCGGCGCCCGGGTCGTGCGGGCCGTCACCCAGGTCGGCGGATTCTCGCCCGGCATCGCCGCCCGAGTCGAACTCGCGGACGGCCGACGGGCATTCGTCAAGGCCGTCGGCGCCGAGGCGAACCCCGACGCGCCCGGCCTGCACCGGGCCGAGGCCAGGGTCGCCGCCGCCCTCCCTCCCGCCGCCCCCGTGCCGCGCCTGCTCGCCGAGGTCGACCTCGACGGCTGGGTGGCACTGGCCTTCGAGGACATCGACGGCCACACGCCCGTGCAGCCGTGGCGTCCGGAGGACCTGACCCGGGTCCTGGCCGCCTGCGCCGACCTGGGCGCCGTCCTGGACCCGTCCCCGATCGAGGTGCCCACCGTCGCCGAGGCGCTGGGCGTCACCTTCGGGGCGTGGCGACGCGGCTTCGATCCCGAGTCGTTCGGCGCGTGGACGTGCGCCAACGTCGAGCGGATCGCCGCGCACGAGGCGTATTGGCCGACCGCCGCCGAGGGCACCGCCCTGGTGCATGGTGACCTGCGCGCGGACAACATGCTGCTGACCCCGGACCGGGTCGTGTTCGTCGACTGGCCGTGGGCCGTGCGCGGGGCGTCCTGGATCGACGTGGTCCTGATGGCGCCGAGCGTGATCATGCACAACGGCGACACCGCCATCGACCCGATCGAGGCCCATCTGGCCCGCCGGGGGGTGGACCCGGACCGGGTCACCGCCGTAATGGCCGCCGCCGCCGGATTCTTCGCCGCGAACTCCCTGCTGCCGGCCCCGGACGGTCTCCCGACCCTGCGTCCGTTCCAACGCGCCCAGGCCCACGGCGCGCTGCACTGGCTGCGCCGGCGCCTGGCCTGAGCCGCCGGACATGGCCCGGGGGCGCGGCTCAGCGGCGTGCCGCGTGGGCCTTGCCGCGCTGGGCGCCGAGGCCGGTGAGGCGGGCGACGGCGACGCCGATCGCGCCGGGGAGCAGGCCCGCAGCGACGAAGGCGATGATGCCGGCGCCCCACCAGAGGATCTCGAACAACACGCGCGGAAGCCCGGTCAGCGCATCGGCGTTGTTGGCGGCGGCGAACCGACCCCAGAGGAGGATCATCACGGTCGGTGCGGCCAACCCGACCAGGATCCGCACCGCCCATCCGGCGGTGAGCGTGAACCCCCAGTAGGCGGTGGCCGCGACGGCGGCCAACTCGGCCAGGAACAGAAACAACATCGCGGTCCAATAGAGCACGATCATGCGAGCCTCCCCGTGGCTTGCGAGAGCACCGCTCTCGCCCGAGAGCATCATTCTGCGTCCCATGCTCCAAGTCAAGAGCACTGCTCTCGTTTGCGAGCGCCGATCTCACTCGGGCCGAGGCGCCGGTGCCGCTCGGGCCGAAGGGGGCCACCGCCGCGTGCCGTACGCCGTGCCGCGTCGCCGGGTGGACGACGGGCACGGCGCGCGCGGGGTCGGGCCTACTCGCCAGGGGCGTCTGGCCCCTGGGAGCGGACCCGCTCGACGTGCTCCAGCGAGTCGCGCAGGTCGGTCAGCCACGTGTCGGCGTTGCGCTGCACCAGGCGCACACACCAGGCCAGCGCGTCGCTGCGGCTGCGCGCTACGCCGCCCGCGACCAGGGTGTCCAGGACCTGACGTTCGGGCTGGCGGAGCCGGGTCATCACGGGTACGGAGACGTTGGTGTAGAGGGCGCGGGTCCCGCCGCACTCGACGCCCCACGACACCTTGCGGCCGAAGCGGCGTTCGGCCTCGCGGGCCACCGCCATGCGGTCCTCGCGGGTGCGCTCGCGGAACTCGGCGATCCGCCCGTCGAGCGCGGCCTCCCGCTCGTCGGCCGAGACCTCCTCGGCGAGTTCCGGCTCGGGGATACGGCCGATGACGGTGATCTCCTCGCGGTCGACGGTCACCTCGACCAGCGCGGTGAACAGGCCCTCCGGCAGGCGTCCGGTGAACCAGCCGCGCACTGCTTCCTGTTTCGTTGTAATCATGTAATTCAAGTTACGCCGATACGCGGGCAAGGCAAGAAGGTCCGCCCACAGCGGAATCCGAGGGGAGCGCAGGGCCCCGCGCCCGCCGGGACCAACCCGCCGGTGTGTCGACGACCCGTCCCGGTCGGATGGCAGACCCGGAAGGTAGCTTGGGCCGCATGACCATCGAGGGCGTTGCCACACGGGTACCGGTCGGGGTGGGCCGATGAATCGGCTCGGGCTGGTCGCGGTGGTGGTGCGGGACTACGACGAGGCGATCACGTTCTATACCGGAGCGCTCGGGTTCGACCTGCGCGAGGACACCCCGATGGCGGACGGGAAACGCTGGGTCGTGGTCGCCCCGCCCGGCACGGGACCGAACGAGGCGGCCGTACTGCTGGCCAAGGCGGTGGACGACGAGCAGCGCTCCCGGGTGGGGGACCAGACGGGCGGCCGGGTCGGACTGTTCCTGTACACCGACGACTTCGCGCGCGAGCACGCCCGCATGCTGGCGGCGGGCGTGGTCTTCGAGGAGCCGCCGCGCCGGGAGAAGTACGGGATAGTGGCCGTCTTCCGCGACCTGTACGGAAACCGCTGGGACCTGATCGAACGGATGGGCCCGATCCGCTGAACACGGGGACGGGCGGCGAGCCGACCCGCGCCCTCCGCGCCGCCTACTGCGCCAACGAGATGACCAGCCACAGGAACCCCACACCCGCCACCGTGCACAGCAGCGTCGAGCCCGACGGGTGTGGGCTGTGCGCCTCGGGGAGGATGTCGGCGGTGGCGAGGTAGAGCAGGAAGCCGGCGAAGAAACCCAGGTACAGGCCGAGCGCGTGCTCCGGGATGGTGAACGCCAGCGTGAGGGCCGCGCCCGCCACCGGCGCGAGGGCGTCCGCGCCCAGCAGGGTCAGGGCCCGGCGGCGGTCGTTGCCGTACATGCGGGTGACGGTGAACGTGTTGAAGCCGTCGGCGAAGTCGTGCGCCACCACCGCGATCGCCACCGTCGTGCCGACGGTGGTGCCGGCCTGGAACGCGGCGCCGATCGCGAAGCCGTCCATCACGCTGTGCCCGACCAGCGCGATGCCGGCGGTCAGTCCGATGCCCTTGACCCGGCCGTCGGTGCCCATGGCCGGGCCGTGGTGGTGGGCGTGCGGGGCGTACTCGCTCTCGTGGCCCCGGTGGATCGCCACCGAACGCTCGACCACGTGCAGCACGAGAAAGCCCAGAACGAACATCAGCAGCGCCTGGGGCACCCCGCCGATCCGCCCACCCGCCGCCGACAACGACTCGGGCAGCAGGTCGAACGCGACCACGCCGAGCATCAGTCCGGCGGCGAGGCCGAGTACGAGATGCCGGCGATCGCCGATGCGCTGCGCCACCCAGCCGCCGAGCAGGGTCATCAGGAAGGCACCGGCGGCGACCAGTACGGCGGTCACGCCCGCGCCTGCCCTGGCCTGCGCGGCTGCGTCCGGGACGGCGTCATCGAACCATCGTCGTCGAGCGGATGGGCGCCCGCGCTCGGGGCTGCGCCGTACGAGTGTGGATCGGCGACGCCCACGCGCCGATCGCCGGGTCCCGCGCTGCCCGTTCCCCTCGTGCCGCCCGGCCTGCAAGATGTCGGTTGATATTCCTGCACAGCCCTCGCCGTAGGAGTTGGAGGAATAGTGAGCCGAACCCTGCCCCACCCCCGCGTGCGTTCCCGACGCCGGATGCCCGCGACGATCGTCGCGGTGGCCGCGCTGCTCCTGGTGTTCCTGGCGCCACCGGCCGCCGAGGCCCACCCGGACGGCCCCGGTGGCGAACCGGGGTGCGACCCGATCGACCCGGCGGCGTGTTTGTTGCCGTTCCCGAACGACTGGCACACGAAAGCCGATCGGCATACCGAGACCGGGCGGCGGGTCGCCTTCTCGGCGGCGATGATGCCGCACGGCGCAACCCCCGACGCGTGGAATCGCAACGACGGCTTTTCGCCCGGTTCGACGCTGACCACCCGGGTCCCCGGCGTCGACCTCGGCCGAAGCGGCGCGGCCCCGGTCACCGACGTCGGCGCCTCGCTCGCCCGCGACGCACCGATCGTCGTCCTGGACACCGATACCGGCGAACGATGGCCGTACTGGGCCGAACTCGACGCCAACGCCGTCGAACCGACCCGGCAGGCGCTGCTGGTCCACCCCGCGCGGAACTTCGTACCGGGCCACCACTACGTGGTCGGCCTGCGCGACCTGCGCGGCGCCGACGGCCGACCGCTCGCCGCGCCCGAGGCGTTCGCCAAGGTCGCCGGCCGCACCCTCCCGCGCCGCGACCCCCTGGCGGCTCGCCAGGCGCGCCTGCGGCCGGTCCTCGACCGGCTGGACCGGGCCGGTGTCGAGCGCCGCGACCTGTACCTGGCCTGGGACTTCACCGTCGCGAGCGAACACAACCTCACCGCGGGCATGTTGCGGATGCGCGACGACGCCTTCGGCCGACTCGGCGATCAGGCACCGCAGTTCACCGTAACGGGTGTCAAGAACACCACGCCGCAAGAGGATTCGCGGATCGCCCGCGAGGTCACCGGGACCGTCACCGTGCCCAGCTACCTCGATCGCCCCGGCGGGCCCACCGGTTCCACGCTCAACCTCGGGCGGGACGGGCTGCCGCGCCAACTGCCGGGCAACACCCAGCAGGCACAATTCCGTTGCGAGATTCCGCGCAGCGCGTTCGACACCCCGTCGCAGGCGTCGCTGTACGGTCACGGTCTGCTCGGCAGCAACAACGAGGTGGGCGGCGGCAACGTCAAGGCGATGGCCGCCGAGCACGGCATCACGTTCTGCGCGACCAAGTGGATCGGCATGGCCGACGAGGATCTGCCCACCGTCGCCCGGGCGTTGGCCGACCTCGGCAGCTTCGGCGCGGTGCCGGATCGCACTCGACAGGGGTTCCTGAACGCGCTGTTCCTCGGCCGGGACATGATCCACGAGCGCGGCTTCAGTGCCGACCCGGCGTTTCGTACCGATGCCGGCCGACCGCTGATCGACACCTCGAAGGGGCTGGTCTTCGACGGCAACAGCCAGGGCGGCATCCTCGGCGGATCGTTGGTCGCGGTGTCCCGGGACATCAAGCGCGGCGTGCTCGGGGTCACCGGGATGAACTACAGCGTGTTGCTCAACCGCAGCTCCGACTTCGGGCCGTACGGACGGATCCTGGACGCGACCTATCCGGACCGGCTCGACCAGCAGGTGGTGCTTTCGCTGTTCCAGATGCTCTGGGACCGGGGCGAGACCAACGGCTACGCGAGCGGCCTCGGCCGGGGATCGTTGCCCGGTACACCGCGCCACGACGTGCTGATGCAGATCGCGTTCGGCGACCACCAGGTCTCCACGGTGACCGCCGAGGTCGAGGCGCGCACGATCGGCGCGCGGATCCACGAACCCGCGATCGCCGCCGGGCGCAACCCGGACCGGGACCCGTACTGGGGTATCCGGCCGCTGCCGCACGGGCCGTACCGGGGCTCCGCGCTGGTCGTCTGGGACAGCGGTTCGCCCGCTCCGCCGGTGACCAATACGCCGCCGATCGGGCCCGAGTACGGGCACGATCCGCACTCGGACCCGCGCAATTCGCCGGTGGCGCGGCAGCAAAAGGCGATCTTCCTGGCCGGCGGGCGGGTCGTCGACGTGTGCGGCGGCGCGCCCTGCACGGCACCGGCCGGTTAGCGCCGGCCCGGGGCCTTCGCCGCTACCGTGGCGGCCGGGACCGAGTGGGGTTGCGCTGCCAGGGAGTACGACGTGAGCGATGCACAGGCCGACTACGCCGACTCCGTGGTGGCCGCGTGGTCGGCGGTACTGCCGGACGTGGAGGCGTCCTCGGTCGGGTTCGTGGTGCGGATGCATCAGGCGATGATCGCGATGGAGGAGTTCGACCGGCGCAGCATCGGCGCGCTGGACCTGACCGCGCCGGAGTACATGGTGTTGGCCGTGCTGGCCACCCGGCCGGACGAACCGGGCCTGACACTGCGGGAGTTGCGGCCGTTGGTGATGTACTCCTCCGGCGGCATGACGCACTGCGTGGACCGGCTCGCGCGCAAGGAGTTGGTCGAGCGCCGGCCCAACCCCGAGGACGGCCGCTCGGTGCTGGTCTGCCTCACCGAGGCGGGCCGGCGCTGTGCCCGGACGGCGATGCGGGCGCGGATCGACGCGCTCGACGGGCTCCTGGAGCCGATCGCGGGCGCGGATCGGGACGTGGTGGACCGGGCGCTGCGCATCCTGGCGTCGACGCTCGGCGGGCGGTGACGCGGGGGCGGTCGCGCGCTCGGGCCCGACCCGGCCGGTCGTGTGCGCGCCCGCGGAGCCGGCGCGCGCCGACTCCGCTCAGGCGTCGGCGGATTCCGGCTCGCCGCGGTGGCGGGCGCGGAACGCGGCGGCCTTGGCCCGGTTGCCGCAGCCGCGCATGTCGCACCAGCGGCGGCTGCCGTGGCGTGAGGTGTCCACATAGAGCCGGGTGCACAGCGGCGCCCCGCACTCCCTGATCCGGTCCGCGTCCGGGCCGCCGAACAACGTGATCGCCGAGCGGGCGATCTCGGCCAGCACCGCCGCGAGGTCGCCGGTGCGCTCCACTCGGCCATCCGCGGTCAGCGCGACCCGGACCGGCTCGCCGGCCGCGAAGCGATTGAGCGTCGCGCGCTCGGGCCCGGCGTACCCCTGCGGTGTCTCGCGGGCGAGGGCCAGCCGGTACATCGCCTCGCGCAGTTCGATCGTGTTCGCGAGCCCGCGTTCGTCCACCGCCGGAAGCGTGTCCACGAGGCCGGCCGCGACCGCCCAGGACGCGAGCGAGGTCGGCGTGTCGAGAAGGTCGCGCGCCTCGGTGCGGCGCGCCTGGACGGTGCCGATCAGATCGAGTGCGACGTCGCCGCCGCTGAAGGTGTAGGCCACCCTCTCAGGATAACCCGTTTGACAGGTTAGTGTCGGACGGGTCAGGCTGAGTAACCGGATTGGGCAGTTATTCTTCTCGTCGATCGGGAGTGGGTCCCAGTGACCGTCGCAGACACCACCCAGGACAGCAGGCAACACGTCGCTCCGGGCGTCCGGTCGGCACCGACGGCCGTCGGTCACCCGCCGGATCGGACCGGGTGGGAACCCGGGCGGCAAGCCGGGCGGGAGGGGCGCAGGGACGCGGCCGGGAAGGCGGTTCCGCCGCTGTTCGTGCTGCTGTGGAGCAGCGGGTTCATCGTCGCCGCGATCGGGGTGGGCGCGGCGCCGCCGTTGTTGCTGATGTTCTTCCGGTTCGTGCTCGCCGGAGTGCTGCTCGGCGTGTTCGCCCTGGTCGTTCGGGCGCCGTGGCCGCGCGGTCGACGGCTCGGGCACGTGATGGTGGCCGGACTGCTGTTCCAGGCGGTCCAGTTCGGCGCGCTGTACACGGCGCTGTCGCTCGGCATGTCCGCCGCCGTGGCGGCCCTGGTCCAGGGGCTCAATCCGGTGCTGATCGCGCTGTTGGCCGGGCGCGTCCTCGGCGAGCGGGTGAGCGTGCGGCAGTGGCTCGGCTTCGGCCTGGGCACGATCGGGGTCGTGCTCGCCGTCTCCGGCCCCGCCGGTACGTCGATCCCGGCGCTGGTCCTGGCCGTGGTGGGGCTGCTCGGGCTCAGCGTGGGCACGGTGTACCAGAAGCACTATGTGCGGGACGTCGACCTGCGCACCGGCACGGCCGTGCAGTTCCTGGTCAGCGCGCCGTTCATCGGCCTGGGGTCGCTGCTGTTCGAGACGCCGTACATCGGCGCGTGGGGACCGTTCCTCGGCACACTCGCGTGGATGGTGCTGGTCAACTCGATCGGGGTGTTCACGCTGCTCAACCTGATGTTGCGGCGGTCCTCGGCCAGTCGGGTCGGCACGCTGTTCTTCCTGACGCCGGCCGCGACCGCGCTCCTCGCGTGGCTCCTGCTCGACCAGTCGTTGCGGGTGACCACGCTGGCCGGGATCGCGATCGGCGGCGTCGGGGTGTTGCTGGCGAATCGCGGCTGAGGAGCCGCGAGTGGCCGAGGGGCCCGCCGTCGGTCAGCCCAGCACGTCGGCGACCGCTCGGGTGACCTCCGGCCAGGCCGTCGAGAGCGGGTCGACCGGCTCGAAGTGGCCGATTCCCGGGAGTTCGCGCAGGTCCGCTCCCGAGACGGCCGCGAAGGTTCGGCTCAGCGCGATCGGGACCTGCTCGTCGGCGTCGCCGTGCAGCAGGATCAGCCGGCGCCCGCCGACCCCGCCCGCCGCCAGCCGGACCGGGTCGGTCTCGGCGAGCACGGGCTCGGAGTGGTCGGGCAGGAACTCGGCCGCCGCGCCGTCGTCCAGGTTCAGCTTCAGCGCCGCGTCCAGGTCCAGTACGCCGCCCAGCGCGATCGCCCCCGCCAGGGCCGGCGGCGCGGACAGCCGACCCGGGCCACCCGCCGGCACCCGATCGCGGAGCGCGGCCCACACCGCGAGGTGCCCGCCGGCGGAGTGTCCGAGCAGCACCATCGGCTCCGGGACCTGCGCCGCCAGCAGATCGACGGCGGCGGCCACGTCCTCGAACGTCCCGGGCCGGCCACCTCCCGGCTGCCCGGCCCGGCGATACTCGACGGTCGCCGCCGTGTACCCCTCGGCGGCCAACGCGACGCACATCGAGTACGTGTACCCCCGGTCGTACCGCGCCCGCCAATACCCCCCGTGCAACACCACGACAAGCCCACGCGACCCACCCGCCGCCTGCCAGAGATCGACAACCTGCTCCTCCCCGGACCCATACCGCAACGTACGATCCGGCCCGGCAGCCGACCGACCAAGAATGTCCCGCGAAGCACTCATCCCGGCATTGTGCCGTTCCCGCGAACTCCCCGGCGTACCGCCACCCACACGCCACCGGGTGATCGCCCTGCCGGTCACGCCGATCAGGTGCACCACACGAACGGGATCGCCACGCCCCAACAACCCACGACGATCGCCCACCCGGCGACGGTGGGCCGGCGCCCGATCGTGTCCTCACGCGGCGCGGCGCGCGCCATGCCGCCCAGACGCCGTTCGAACAGCAGATAGGCCAGGAATCCGAACCCGGTCAGTACGGACAGCCAGAACCACCAGCCCCGGCCCATCAGTTGCGGCGGGCCGCCGTACACCATCGACACGAGCAGACCGAAGCCGATCAGGAACGCGGCGAGGGTCAACCACAACCAGGGGAGATAGCCCAGGAGCGCGGGGATCATCAGCAGATCGTCGGGCCCGCGACGGCGGGCACTGGTGTATGTGTCGACGGAGACGTGCCCACCCGCCGGTGTCGCGGCCTCCACCACCCGACGGAACTCGGTCGCCGGATCGAATCCCGGCCCCGGGAGGTGACCGTCGGATCCATGCGACAAAGGCGCCGCGAAGTCGAACTCCGTCTCCCGGAGCGAGAACCACCCGTCCGACCAGCGCACGGTGAAGCCGCGCGGGTCGGCGTCGTAGGCAACCGCGTCGACCCGTCCGGAGCGGAGGCCGCTCAACAGGTCGTCGGTGTCGCCCGGGGTGGGATCGCGGGCGATCAGGGCCATTACGACGGTGAGTACGAGCACCGCGGCGGCTACGGCGCGGGCCGCGATGCCCCACACGCGACGGGGCGCGGTGGATGTACGTTCGCTCGGCCCCGGTCCTGCCTCGGGTGTCGTCTCCCGTGGCGCGTCGGCTTCCGTCGCCGCACTTGCCGGTTCCGCGTCGCGTCGCACCGTGCCACCCCCCGCCTTTCCACCCCGTTCGGTACCGTAGCGGGTCGCCCGGGCGGGGCCTCGGGTGGTGGGCACGGGCGGGGGACAGGCGCAGCGCCGGTGCCTTGTTCACGGGGAATCGCCGGCCGCCGTGAGGAGTTCGTCGATGCCCGCGCGGATGCCGTCTGCGAGGGATTGGGCGTCGGGGACCGCGTCGAAGTCGGCGGTGATGCCGAAGGTGACGTGGTCCAGGTAGGAGAAGACGCCGACGCCGATGCGCATCGTGCTGGCGATCGGGACGTACGGGTATAGCTCGCGCAGCGGGCGGCCCAGCATGTACAGCGGGACGCGCGGGCCCGGGACGTTGGTGGTGAGCGTCTGCAAGAAGCGCTGGGGGAAGCGCAGCGCGGTGCGCGAGCCGAGGGCCAGCAGAGTCGGCGCGGCGAAGTTGCCCAGATTGGTGAGGACATCGGCGCCGGCCGCCTGTCGGCTGCGTTTGAGGTCGTCCATCTGCTCGCGGATCGAGCGGAGCCGGGCCGCCGGATCGTCCTCGCCGACCGGCAGGTTCACCAGGATCGCGCTGAGCCGGTTGTTGAGCGTTTTGCGCTCGCGCGGCGCCCGCACCGACACCGGGACCAGCGAGCGGACCACCTGATCCGACGTCAACTCGCCCCGCCCGGCCAGCAGATCGCGGAAGCCCCGGGTGATCGCGGTGAGGATCACGTCGTTGACGGTGCCGCCGAACTCCTTCCGGATCCGTTTGATCTCGGCGATCTCCGCACCGGCCCACACCCACCGCCGATGCGGCCCGATCGAGCCGTTGAGCGAGCCGGCCGAGGTCTCCAGGAGTCGATGCGCGGTGCCGGGCAGGCTGCGGGCCAGCGCTCGGACGATGTCGGTCAGCTCCGAGCCGCTGCGCATCTCCCGGGCCAGCGCCGGTACCGCCGCCAGGTGCTTGATCGGGGCCGCGACGGCGTCCCGCAGGCTGTCCGCGATCAGATCCATGGTGCTCGGCGCGGGCTCCGGGAGCCACGGGTCGAGGTCCACCGACTCCTCGGTCCCGGGCGGCTCCGGGTCCTTGCGCCAGTCGAGCAGGATCTGCAGTAGGTCGGTACCGGCGATGCCGTCGATCAGGCAGTGGTGCACCTTGGAGATGATCGCCCAGCGGCCGTCGGCCAGGCCCTCCACCAGCCAGACCTCCCACAGCGGCTTGGTCAGGTCCAGCCGCTGCGCGAACAGCCGGCCGGCGAGGTTGCGCACCTGATCGGCGCCGCCCGGCGCGGGGACCGCGGTGTGCCGCACGTGGTAGAGGATCTGGAAGTGTTCGTCGTCCACCCACACCGGGCGGCCCAGATGCAGCGGCAGCGTGCGTACCCGCTGCCGGTAGCGCGGTACGTCCGGCAACTTCGAGACGAACAGCCGGATCACGTCGCCGTACGACGGGGCGGGCCCGTCGAAGATCAGCACGGACCCGACGTGCATCGGCACATTCTCGTCCTCGACGAAGTAGAACCCGGCATCCATCGCGCTCAATCGGTCCATCCAGGCACCGTAGGTGCGTTCCGGGGCCCGGTCCAGATACCCGGCCAAACGTGATAAGCGGTGCCGGCTCCCGGGTCCGGCGGACAGCGGTGGGGATGGCGGCTAGAGTCCGGGCGGCACATATCGAGGGGGGAACTCGCAGATGGGCATATCGGGCACAGGCATGCCGAAAATCGGATCCACGCGGCGGCGTGCGGAGGTGATCGTGCCGGCGTTGGCGATGGTGTTGACCCTGGCACTGGCGGGGTGCGACGGGGACGGGGGCGGCAAGTCCGGCTCGCCGAAGCCCTCGCAGAGCG
Source organism: Embleya sp. NPDC020630 (assembly GCF_044334985.1). Lineage (NCBI taxonomy): Bacteria > Bacillati > Actinomycetota > Actinomycetes > Kitasatosporales > Streptomycetaceae > Embleya > Embleya sp. NPDC020630. The sequence goes on along the minus strand of NZ_JBIRUB010000004.1, from coordinate 342,586 downwards.
GCGGCGGGACGGCCACCGCCACCGCGTCGGGTTCGCCGACACCTTCCGCGCCGCCGTCCTCGTCGCCGCCGTCGCCGTCGGCGGCGTCGAAGAACTCCACGCCGACACCGTCGAAGGCACCCGCCACGCCGGCGGGCGACTCGGCCGGCACCGGGGGGAGCAAGAGCACGGGGTCGAGCGGCGGTTCGGCGGGGACGGGTTCGTCCGGCGGCTCCGGCACCTCCGGCACGACGGGCGGCAGCAGCACCGGTGGCGACGGGCCGGTCTACTACAAGAACTGCAGCGCGGTTCGGGCCGCCGGCGCCGCGCCGATCCACCGCGGCGAACCCGGCTACGGCGCGCACCTGGACCGGGACGGGGACGGTATCGCCTGCGAATGAGCCGAATCGGCCGCCGTGGGAAGGGGATGCCGGCGGCGGCCGGTCGGGCCGGCTACAGTCCTACGACAGTCGACCACGGGGGCGGGTGCAGCATGCGACGTACGAAGAAACGAATCTTCCGGGCCGGGACGGTCGCCGTCGCGGCGACCACCGCCGGCGTACTGGTCCTGGCGGGATGCGGCGGCGGTGGGAGCAAGTCGTCGAAGCGGCCGAAACCGCCGAAGCGCACGACCGTTTCCGTCCCGAGCGCGACCGCCACGAACCCCGGCACCGCGCTGCCGACCGCCACCCGATCCGGACCGACGGACACGCCCGATCCCGCGCGCTTCACGAGCTCCGGATCGGCCACGACGGGAAACACGGGCGGTTCGGCCACGGGCGGCACGTCGGGCATCTCGTCCGGCGGTTCGACGGGCGGCTCGACCAGCGGGTCCAAGGGCGGCAGTTCGTCCGGCAGCGGCTCCAAGGGCGGTTCGTCCAGCGGTTCGAGGGGTGGCGGTTCACGCGGGGGCCGGTGACGGCTCGGCGTGACCCGGGCGCGCGAGGGGGTGCCGGTCCCGCTCCGTTCCGCCGCCCGCCCGCCCCCTCGCCCGACCGCCTGCGGATCGACCCGCCGACCGCCTTCGCGCCGACCGGCCGGACACGGCAGGATGGCATCCGGCGTGGGGGCGGACGGGTGCAGGGCGGAAGGGCGATAGCGTGGCGAGTCGGCGGAGCACCGGCGTGCTGGGGACATGGGCCGAACTACAGCGGCAGCAACAGCGGCAGCGCGAGGCCGAGTTGCGCGCGCGGCAGCAACAGCTGCGGGCGGAAGAGCGCAATCGCCGTGAGGCGCAGAAGGCCGCCGCCCGCGCGGACCGCGAGGCGCAGCGCGCCTACCAGCAGGCCCGCGAGGCCGAAGTGGCCCGCCGGACCGCCGAGATCGAGGAGCGCGTCGCCGAACTCCAGGGCGTGCTCCGGGCCCGGCTGAGCGCGCCGGGATTCCGGATCGACCGGTTGCGCGCCGCCGTGGAGATCCCGCCGTTCCAACCGGGAGAGTTGGCCCGGCCGATCCCGATGCCCGATCCGGCGCGCTATCAGGTCGCCGCGCCGTCCGGCCTGGGCTCGTTCGCGCCCGGCGCGCACTCGCGCTACGAGCAGGACCGGGCGCAGGCACAGGCCCGCTACGAGCACGACCTGCGGGCCGCGCAGGCCGCCGAATACGAGCGGCAGCAGCGATACAACGACTACCGCCGCCAGTTCGAGGAGTGGGCCAACGGTCAGCGGGCGCTCGCCGCGCAGCGCAACGAGCAGGTCGACGACCTGGTGCGGCGGCTCGCGGCGCGCGACCCGGAGGCGATCGAGGACTACTTCGAGGGGGTCCTGCTCGCCTCGCCGGACTGGCCGGAGGGCTTCTCCGACCAGTCGACGGTGGCCTTCGACGCCGCGCAGCGCCAGCTCGTGGTCGACCACGAACTCCCGACCGTCGACGTGGTGCCGGCGGTGGCCCGGATGCGCTACGTGAAGACCGACGACCAGGAGAAGGAGGTCGCCCGTACGGCGACCGACCGGCGCACGATCCACCGCGACGTGCTCGCGCAGAGCGCGCTGCGGATTCTCGCCGAGCTGTTCTTCGCCGACCACGAGGGCATCCTCGACTCGGTGGTGCTGAACGGCTTCGTCCAGGCGATCGACCCGGCGACGGGCCGACCCGGGCGCACGTACCTGGTCACGGTGACCGCCCGCGCGCAGGACTTCCGGCACATCAGCCTGGACCGGGTGGACGCGGTCGCGTGCCTGGAGGCGATGGAGGGCACGCTGTCGACGCGCCCGGACCGGCCCACCCCGGTACGCACGACCCGGCTCGCGGACAGCGTCGCCTCGGCGCCGACGCCGGCGCCCACCCCCACGCTGCCCGCGCGGCCCGGGGCGGACGACGATCCGGACCTGTTCGTGATGGACCCGATCGAGTTCGAGAACCTGATCGCCGAGCTGTTCCAGCGAATGGGCATGGAGGTCGCGACCACCGCGCGCAGCGGCGACCAGGGCGTCGACGTGGTCGCGGTGGACCCGGACCCGATCCGCGGCGGCACGATCGTGGTGCAGGTCAAGCGCTACCGGCACACCGTCCCGCCGACCGCCGTACGCGACCTGGCCGGGACCGTACAGCACCACGGCGCGAACAAGGGCCTGCTGGTCACCACGTCCCAATTCGGGCCCGGCAGCCACGAGTTCATCCGCAACAAGCCGTTGGGCCTGGTCACCGGGCCGGAGTTGGTCGGCCTGCTCGCCCGACACGGCCTGCGCGGTCGGCTGGGCCCGGGCACCGGCACGGCCGCCGCGCCCGGCAGCCGGCTCCTGGTCCAGGTGGCCTGGGACGCGGGGACCGCGCCGCCGCTGGACCCGTGCGCGTTCGTATGCCGACGCGGCCGGGTGCTCGGCGACGAGCACTTCGTCTTCTTCAACAACCCGGCCAGTCCGGAAGGGGCGGTACGGCTCGGCGACGGCGTGGCCTTCCTGATCGACCTGGCCCTGCTGCCCCGCGAGGCCGACCGCCTGGTCCTGGCCGCCGCCGTCGACGAGGAACACGCCCCCGGCCGCGACCTGAGCACCCTGCGCGGCACCAAACTCACCCGCCTCGACCAGGCGAACGGCCGCAACCTCGGCACCAACCCGATCCCGACCCGCCGCCCCGGCGAAACCGCCATGGTCCTGGGCGCCTTCGTCCGCACCGAGACGGGCTGGACCTTCTCGCCCACCACGAACGGCTTCCGCAACGGCCTACTGGGCGTCGCGGAGTCACACGGCGTGGAGGTGGAGTAGGCCACGCCCGGCCGGGGTCGATCCGGCGTGCATGACGCTTCAGACGTCCAGCATGAGCCGAAGGTAGGTGCGGATCTCCTCCGCCTCCTACCTGGAAGTATGCGAAGCGGGGTGCCGTTGCCCGTCAGGGGAGCGGTGCCGGGCTGCCGGGGGTGTCCGTACCTGCGTGGATGCGTCGTACCCGTCTGTCAGGATGATCGATGTGGCGACGAACGATCCCGGTGGGGGCAGCGGCGGGGACGGGCAGCTGGCGTTCGGGGTCGAGGGGGCTCGGCGGGCTGTGCGGGCTGCGCGGGGGCGCAAGCCGAAGGCGCCGGCGCAGGCCGAGCGGCTGCCGGTGGCCCGGGTCGTCGTGGACAAGGGGCTCGTGCACCTGGATCGGCTGTTCGACTACTCGGTGCCGGCCAAGCTGGACGAGCAGGCCCAGCCCGGGGTGCGGGTGCGGGTGCGGTTCGGAGCCAAGGTCGTGGACGGGCGGCGGCGCGGTGGCGGGTTGATCGACGGGGTGATCGTCGAGCGGGTCGAGCGCAGCACCTACGCCGGGCCGCTGGCCCCGTTGGCGAGCGTCGTCTCGCCCGAGATCGTGCTCGCGCCGCCGATGGTCGAGCTGGCCCGGGCGGTGGCAGACCGTTACGCGGGCAGCCTCGCCGACGTCGTGCAACTCGCGCTGCCGGCCCGGCACGCGCGCGCCGAGGCGGAGTCCTCGGGGGAGCCGTTGGCGCGGCCCGGGCCCCCCGCGCCCGGGCCGTGGTCGCGCTACCCGGCCGGCGCCGCGCACCTGGCCGCGCTCGTCGCCGGGGAGTCGCCGCGCACAGTGTGGACCGCGCTGCCCGGGCCGCACTGGCCGGACGAGATCGCCCGCGCGCTGGCCGCCACCCTGGCCGGGGGCAGGGGAGCGCTCGCGGTCGTCCCCGACGCCAAGGCCGTGGACCGGGTCGACGCGGCGTTGACCGCGCTGCTCGGTCCGGGCCGGCACGTCGCGCTGACCGCAGGACTCGGACCGGAGGAGCGCTACCGGCGCTGGCTGGCGGTCAACCGGGGCACGGTACGCGCCGTCGTGGGCACCCGCGCGGCGATGTTCGCGCCGGTGGTGGAACTGGGCCTGGCCCTGGTCTGGAACGACGGCGACGACTCGCACGCCGACCAGAACGCGCCGCACCCGCACGTGCGCGAGGTGCTCGCCATGCGTGCCGCCCGCGAGCACGCCGCGTTCACCGTCGGCGGACACTCCACCACGGTCGAGGCCGCGCAACTGGTCCGCACCGGTTGGGCCCGGCCGCTGGACGCCGACCGCGCCGCCGTCCGCGCCGCCGCGCCGCTCGTACGCACCATCGGCAGCGATTTCGACCTGGCCCGGGACGAGGCGGCGCGCGCCGCGCGGTTGCCGAGCCTGGCCTGGGACGTGGCGCGCACCGCGTTGCGCAGCGGTCCGGTCCTGGTCCAGGTGCCCCGACGCGGCTACCTGGTGCGCACGTCGTGTCAGCGCTGCCGTGAGCCGGCGCGCTGCGTGCACTGTTCCGGGCCGCTCGAACTGCCCTCCGGGGACGGGGTGTTGACCTGCGGCTGGTGTACCCGTCCGGCGCCGAACTGGCATTGCCGGGTGTGCGGCGGGGACCGGATCCGGGCGGGCGTGATCGGCGCGCGACGGACCGCGGAGGAGTTGGGCCGCGCGTTCCCGACCGTGCCGGTGCGTACCTCCGGGCGGGACGCGATCCTGACCACCGTGCCGGACCTGCCGGCGCTGATCATCGCCACGCCCGGGGCCGAACCGGTCGCGCCGAGCGGCTACGCGGCGGCGCTGCTCCTGGACGGCTGGGCCCTGCTCACCCGCCCCGACCTGCGCGCCGGCGAGGAGGCGCTGCGCCGCTGGCTGGACGCGGCGAGCCTGGTCCGCCCGGCGGGGGAGGGTGGCACGCTGGTCGTGGTCGCCGAGTCCACGCTGCGTCCGGTGCAGGCGCTGGTGCGGTGGGACCCGCAGGGGTACGCGCTGACCGAACTCGGCGAGCGGGCCGACCTGAACCTGCCGCCGGTGTCGCGGATGGCGTCGGTCACCGGGCCGCCCGCCGGGATCGCCGACTTCCTGGCGGTGTTGCGGCTGCCGGACGGGGTGGACGTACTGGGGCCCGTCCCGGTCGCCCCGACAGTCGCCCGGACCCCGCCGCCGGCGCCGGCCCGGCCCGACCCCAGGGCCGCCGACACCCGCGCCGAACTCACCCGCGCCCTGTTCGGCACCACGCCGCCGCCCCCCGCGGCGGCCCGGCCGACGCCCGAACCGCCGCGCCACGAACGGGTCCTGCTCCGGATCGAACCGGGCCGTGGCGCGGAACTGGCACACGCGCTGAAGGCGGCACAGACATTGCGTCTGGCCCGGGGCACCGCCGATCCGGTACTGATCAGGGTCGATCCGCCGGACATCGGCTGACGCGGTCGGGCGCGGCGCCGGGTACGCCCGGACGGCGCGCGCCCCGGCGGCACCCCGGGCGCCCGGCTCGTGGCCCGGTTCCCGAGGCCGCGCCGGGTGGCCACGAGCCCACCCGGTGTGACCCGCCGACGCGAGTGACACCATGCCCGCGCGGGTTTCTCAGCGGTTGCGGCCCGGCGGCCCTGCGGCCCGGCAACCCCGCGGCCCCGCCGCCCCGCAGAGCCGCGAGCACTCGGGCGTTGGCCCATCTCGCGGGTGATGGCGCTACCCCCAGCGCGTGCGGCTTCCGCAGCCCTTCGTCGTCGGGGCCGTGGCGCAGCGCAGCGACTCCGTGTCGCCCGTGCGGTCGGCCAGGAGGGTGCCGGCCGCGTCGTAGGCGCGGATGTGCGGTGGGGCGTCGAGGTTGCCGGGGATGCCGGCGAACCACACGCCGTTGCGGACCACCGCGCCGATCGTGCTTCCGTCCGACAGTTCCACCACGATCCGGGCCACCGAGGCCGTGGTCCTGCCCCACCATGTCGACACCGCGGAGGCGGGCGGCGGGTCGTTCACCGGACCGAGGAGCATGCTGCGACGGACTTCGAACGGGCCCGCGAGGGTGCCGTCGGCCGCCGTCGGGGCCGGGAAGTCCGGTGGCGCCTCCCCGTGGCAGACCACCAGACCCGGCTTGGTCGCCTTGCCCACGACCATCGGGCGCAACATGCCGCCCCGCATCTCCTCCCAGGCGGTGAAGTACGGCTTGAACGCCGAATCCGGCTCGCGCACCTTCCACAACGACGCGTCGGGCCCGGCCGGACTCGGCGTCCGCGTCCCGTGCGCCGTCGGGCTCGCCGTCAGCGGTGGCGGCGGCCCCCCGTCCACCGTGGCGCCCGGCGGGAACGTGGCCGGTTTGTCCGGCCAGTACAGCGACCCGGACCCGTTCGCGGGCCCCCCGGACGACGGCGGGGACACGTCCGGCCCGGTCGGCCGGCCCGTTCCGGCCGGCGGCACCGGATCGCCCGACCACGGCGGCACGGTCGCCTCCGCCAACGGCATCCCCGGCGGCAGCGACCATCCCGACCCCGGCGACATCGTCGCCCCCGGCGGTCGCCACGTCGGCTTCGACGTCCCGAATCCGGTCGGCGGCGCGGGCGGGACCGCGGCCTGCCGGCCGTTGTCCAGACACGTCGCCAGGGTTCGGCTCGCCACGTCCCACGGCACCGGGTCGCCCGCCTTGGCCGACTCCCTCGGCACGCCCTGGGACGGGTCCTGGCCGGCCACCGGCCCCGCGGCCGACAGGCTCTCCGGCCCCCGCCACGGCCCCGCGGCCAGCACCCCCACGGCGCACATCGCGAGCACCGCGCCGGCGGCGATTCCCGGTACCAGCGCCCGATGCCGCCCGGACGGCTCCGTGTCGAGCATGGCCAGCAACTCGCGCCGGCGCCGGTCGTGTCCCGGCAGCCGGTCCTCGTCGTACGGGCTCATCGTGCCTCCTCGATGCCTGTGTGCGTGCTCGCGTGCACGCCCTCTTCGGCCAGCAGGCCGCTCAACCGCTTCCGGGCCCGATGCATCCGCGCCTTGACCGTGCCCAGCGCCACGCCCAGCGCGATGGCCGCAGCCTGCTGATCCAGGCCGCCCCACACGCACAGCTCCACCACGTCGCGCTCGTGCCGGGGCAGCTTCGCCACCGAACGCCGCAACGCCTGCGCCGTCCGCTCGCGGTCGATCCGCCGGGCCACCTCGTCCGCGTGGTCGGGTTCGTGGTCGGGCAGCGGCACACGCGCGGCCAGCGCCCGATAACGCTTGAGCGCGCGCCGCCGGTTGGCCACCGTGCGGTTCGCCGTGCCGAGCAGCCACGGCAGCGCGCTGTCCCGGTCGAAGGTCACCTCCGCACGGCGGCGCCAGGCGGTCAGGAACACCGCCGATGTCAGGTCCTCGGCCTCACCGCCGTCACCGGTCCGCCGCAGGACGTGGCCGTAGACCGCCCCCGCGTGCCGGTCGAACACCACCGCGAACGCGTCGCGATCCCCCGCGCGGACCCGGGCCCACAACACGTGGTCCCCGTCCTGATGCTCCTGTTCGGTCGTCACACCCGGAGAGTGTCCGCCACCTCCAACGGGGTTGCCGCAGGTACGCCGGCCCCACCCCGCCAGGGTCGCCGCGGGTACGCCCGCCCCGCCCCGTCCACGACCGGAAACCGACGCGGACGGTCGCCGCACGTACCGCGCCCCGCCCCGCCCGCGACCCGCGCCCGGGATGCGGAAGCCGGGCCGCGCCCGCTCAGTAGACTTGCCGCTCTCCGGTTCCGATCGACCGACACCGCCGGGCGGCACACCTCGTGTGCCGCGCCACCACGCGCGGCGGTCGCCGGCGGCCGGCAGCCGTACGACCGACCACCGACCGACCACCGATGGGGGAGCACACCCGTGGCAGTCCAGCCGATCCGCCTGTTCGGCGACCCCGTCCTGCGCAGCAAGGCCGACCCGGTCACCGTGTTCGACAAGGAACTGCGTCGACTGGTCGCCGACCTCACCGACACCATGCGCGACGCGCCCGGCAGCGGCCTGGCCGCGCCGCAGATCGGCGTCGCCCTGCGGGTGTTCACCTACCAGGTGGACGGCGAGGTGGGCCACCTGATCAACCCCGACCTGGACCTGTCCGAGGACGAACAGGACGGCCCCGAGGGCTGCCTGTCCCTGCCGGGTCTGCGCTACGACACGAAGCGCGCGTACGGCGTGGTCGCCAAGGGCTTCAACATGCACGGCGACCCCGTCGTCATCGAGGGCACCCGGCTGCTCTCGCGCTGCATCCAGCACGAGACCGACCACCTCGACGGCATCCTGTTCATCGACCGGCTCGACCGCGAACAGCGCAAGTCCGCGCTGCGTGCGCTGCGCGAGGCGGAGTGGGCGGGGCAGGCCCCGCCCCAGGTGAAGTTCTCCCCCCACTCCACCTTCGGGAAGGCCCTCTAAAACCCCATGCGCCTAGTCTTCGCCGGCACCCCCGAGGTCGCCGTCCCCGCACTCGAAGCCCTCCTGGAGTCCCGGCACGAGGTGGTCGCGGTGGTCACCCGCCCCGACGCCCCCGCCGGTCGCGGTCGCAGGCTGGTCGCCAGTCCGGTGGCCGAGCGGGCCGCCGAGGCCGGGATCGAGATCCTGCGCCCGGCCAAGCCGCGCGACCCGGAATTTCTGGCCCGGCTCACCGAGATCGCCCCCGACTGCTGCCCCGTGGTCGCCTACGGCGCGCTGCTGCCCAAGGCCGCGTTGGAGATCCCCGCGCGCGGCTGGGTCAACCTGCACTTCTCGCTGCTGCCCGCCTGGCGCGGCGCGGCGCCGGTGCAGCACGCCGTGCTCGCCGGCGACGACATCACCGGCGCGTGCACCTTCGAGATCGAACAGGGCCTGGACTCCGGTCCGGTCTACGGCATGGTCACCGACGAGATCCGGCCCACCGACACCAGCGGCGACCTGCTCGACCGGCTCTCCCGCTCCGGCGCGCGCCTGCTGGTGGCGACCATGGACGGGATCGCCGACGGCAGCCTCGCCCCGCGACCGCAGTCCCCGGAGGGGGTGTCCCTCGCGCCCAAGATCGGCGTCGAGGACGCCCGCGTCGACTTCACCGCACCCGCGCTGCGCGTGGATCGCGTGGTGCGCGGCTGTACCCCCGCCCCCGGCGCCTGGACCACCTTCCGCGGCGAGCGGCTGAAGCTCGCCCCGGTCCGGCTGCGCGCCGGCGACAACGCGCTGGCCCCCGGCGAGATCGCGGTGGAGAAGAAGGTGGTCCGCGTGGGTACCGGCAGCCACGCGGTCGAACTCACCCGGGTCCAGCCCCAGGGCAAACGCATGATGGCCGCCACCGACTGGGCCCGGGGCGCACACCCCGAGCCCGGTGAAACCCTCGGCACGAACTGAGCACCGTGACCAACGCCCCCGCCGCACGCCCCTACCGCCGCCCGCGTCCCGACGCCGCGCGCCTGGCCGCCTACGACGTCCTGCACGCGGTCGGCGAACGCGACGCCTACGCCAACCTGGTGCTGCCCGCGCTGCTGCGCGAGCGCCGGATCATCCCCCGCGACGCCGCCTTCGCGACCGAGCTGGTGCACGGCACACTGCGCCGCCAGGGCACCTACGACCGGATCGTGGCGGCCTGCACCGACCGGCCGATCCAGGAGATCGACCCGCCGGTCCTGGACGTGCTCGCGCTCGGCGTGCACCAGCTGCTGAGCATGCGCACCCCCGTGCACGCGGCCGTCTCGGCCACTGTGGAACTGGCCCGCGCGGTACTCGGCGACGGCCGGGCCAAGTTCGTCAACGCGATCCTGCGCCGGGTGTCCAAGCAGGACCTGGACACGTGGTTGCGGCAGATCGCGCCGCCCTACGAGGACGACCCCGAGGGCCACCTCGCGGTCCTGCACTCGCACCCGCGCTGGATCGTGCAGGCGCTGTGGGACGCGCTGGGCGCGCGCGGCAACCCGCACGACCGCGCCGCGATGGAGGCGCTGCTCGCCGCCGACAACCTCGCCCCGGTGATCTCCCTGGTGGCCCGCCCGGGCCGGGTGGAACTGGCCGAGCTGTACGAGGCCGGGGCCACCCCCGGGCGCTGGTCGCCGTACGCCGCCACGCTGCCCGAGGGCGACCCCGCCGCGATCAAGGCGATCCGCGACGGCCGCGCCGCCGTCCAGGACGAGGGCAGCCAGCTCGTCGCCGCCGCGCTGGCGAACGCCGAGGTCGAGGGCGCCGAGAGCCGCTGGCTGGACCTGTGCGCCGGCCCCGGCGGCAAGGCGGGCCTGCTCGCCGCGATCGCCACGGGCCGCGACGTGTCGCTGCTCGCGGTCGAACGCCGCCACCACCGCGCCCGCCTGGTCCGCAACGCGATCGGCCACCTGACCCACCATCAGGTGATCACCGCCGACGGCACCAGGCCGGCCTGGCGACCCGGCAGCTTCGACCGGGTGATCGCCGACGTCCCGTGCAGCGGCCTGGGCGCGCTGCGCCGCCGCCCCGAGTCGCGCTGGCGCCGCAAGCCCGAGGACATCCCCGAACTGGGCGAACTCCAGCGCGCCTTGCTCCGCACGGCGGTCGCGGCGGCCCGTCCCGGCGGGGTGATCGCCTACGTCACCTGTTCACCGCACCCGGCCGAGACCCGCGTGGTGGTCGACGACATCCTGCGCGCGGACGAGGCCGAGCTGATCGACGCCCGCCCCCTGTTCCCGGGTGTACCGCACCTGGGCAGCGGGCCGGACGTACAACTGTGGCCGCACCTGCACGGCACGGACGCGATGTATCTGGCCCTGCTGCGTCGGAGGGGATGACCGGGTCGACGGTTGCCCCGCCGAATGGGATGATACGCGGCTGAATCCGGTTGAATGGGGCATAACGGCGAGGGTGGTCGTCACTTCGGGCTCGGCCGCACCGGCCGTCCCTCCGGTTCCACGCGCACCACGGGCGGTCGCGACATCCCGCCATCGCAGGAGCCGCCGTACCCATGTCCACGCTCGCCCGCAGCACCCCGCGCCCCGGCCTGCTCGTCCGCACGGGGGCGGCGGTGCGCGGCGAATGGACCAGACTCACCGCGCGGCCCGTGCGCGAACTGCGCGCGCATGGGCCGAAAGCGATTCCGCTCACGGTGTGTGCGGTGCTCCTGAGCCTCGGCTTCTGGCTGGCCTGGCGTACCTCGTGGGGCGGCGACGTGGTGCGGGTGCTGGGCGGGGTGAGCGCGGGCATCCCGCTGCCGCTCGCGCTGCTGCGCACCCCCGTGTCGTTGTTCGTGCCCGCGCCGGACCTGCCGGTGTGGGGTGCGCTGATCCAGGTGCTGATCCTGTTCGGACTGGCCGAACTCGACCTGGGCGCCCGTCGGACCCTGGTGATCGCGTACGTCGCCACGCTGTCGGGCACGCTGGCCGCGCGCGTGATGGTCGGCCTCGGCCCGGACCACCTGCTCGGCATCGACGCGCACCAGGGCGACATCATGGACACCGGCCCCTCGGCCGCGGTGGTCGGCCTGGTGGTGTGCATCGCGATGGTGCGCCGGGCGCCGATCCTGTTCATGGGGGTGTGGGCGCTGATGATCGCCGAGGTCGTGGTCAAGCCGAACCTTGCCGGCCGCGAGCACATCGCCGCGCTTACCGGGGTCACCCTGTGTACCGGCGTGTACCTGATCCGGCGGCGCCGGCGAGACCTTGAAGCATCCTCTCGTCGTGAAGTATCTTGATATCGAGATAGTTTGCCATGCCCCCGGGAGGCCGCCATGCCGATCGACTTCCACAGCCACGCCAACCGCCTCACGTACACCCACCGCACCGCCGGCGCGGACTGGGCGCGGCTGGTCGGCGACCTCGTGGACCCCGTCGGGGCGCGGGTGGTGGACGTCGGCTGCGGCGGCGGGGTGTACACCACCGCGTGGCTTGATCTGGGGGCGGCGAGCGCGGTCGGAGTGGACTTCTCGGCCGCGATCCTCTCCGGCGCCCGGGAGCGGGCCGGGCTGTCGCCGCGGGAAGGACTGTCGTTTCGGGAAGGGGACGCGTACGCCACCGGGTTGCCCGACGGCGGCGCCGACATCGTGTTCGAGCGGGCGCTGATCCACCACCTCGACGACCTCCCCGGATGCTTCCGCGAGGCCCGGCGGCTGCTCGCGCCCGGCGGCACGCTGATCGTCCAGGACCGCACCCCGGCCGACGTCGCCCGCCCCGGCACGCCCACCCACCTGCGCGGCTGGTTCTTCGAGCGGTTCCCCGCGCTGCTCGCGATCGAGACCGCCCGGCGCCCCACCGGCGCCACGGTCGAGGCGGCACTGCGCGAGGCCGGCTTCACCGCCGTACGCACCACCGCGCTCGCCGAGACCCGCCGCACCTACACCGACGCCCGAGAGGTCGGCGCCGACCTGCGCGCCCGCGCGGGCCGCTCGATCCTGCACGAACTGACCGACACCGAACTGGACGCGCTGGCGGGCTACATCGAGTCCAGGCTCCCGTCCGGGGAACCCATCACCGAAATCGATCACTGGACGATCTGGTCCGCGACCGGCTGAGGTCTCCCGCCCCGGCGAGGACGACGAGAGACCCCAACAGCCCCGCGTCGCTTTCACTCATTGTGACGAAGCTTCACGGGCCGGCGTGGGCGGCCCCGAACCATGAAAACCGCAGCGTGCTCACGCAGCGCAATGGGCGGGCGCGTGGGCACAACAACCCCGCCCTAATGGGCGCAGCGCTCCGCCGCCCCCGTCGCCAGCGCCCGCAGCCGGTCCACCGCCGCACCCGGGTCCGCCCCGTCGAAGACCGCCGAGCCCGCCACGAACACGTCCGCCCCGGCCTCCGCGCACATCTCGATCGTCTTGGCGGAGACCCCGCCGTCCACCTGCAGCCACATCTGCAGACCGTGCTTGGCGATCAGCTGCCGGGTCCGGCGGATCTTCGGCAGCATCACGTCCAGGAAGCTCTGCCCGCCGAATCCCGGCTCGACCGTCATCACCAGGAGCATGTCCAGCTCGGGCAGCAGGTCCTCGTACGGCTCGATCGGCGTGGCCGGCCGCAGCGCCATCGAGGCCCGCGCGCCCTTGGCCCGCAGGTCGCGGGCGAGCTTGATCGGGGCGGTCGCGGCCTCCACGTGGAACGTGACACTGCCCGCGCCGGCCTCCGCATAGGCGGGCGCCCAGCGGTCCGGGTCCTCGATCATCAGGTGCATGTCGATGGGGGTGTCGGTGGCCTTCATCAGGCTCTCCACCACGGGCAGCCCGAGGGTGAGGTTCGGTACGAAGTGGTTGTCCATGACATCCACGTGGAGCCAGTCGGCGTTGCGCACCTGCGCGACCTCGTCGGCGAGGCGGGCGAAGTCGGCGGACAGGATGCTCGGATTGATCTGCACGGTCATGCGCACAGAATCTCATCGAAGCGGCCCGCCGCGGGCACCGCCTCGACCAGTGACCTGACGAATCGTCAGATCATCCTCGCCGCAGTCGCGTTCGGATATACGAACGCGCCGTGACGGACGGCACAGGTTGCCCACGGTCAACGTTGTCGGCCGCCGTGGCACACTTCGAGGTGTACGAAAGTCACGTACGCGCGCTCCGGGGTCGGTGAAAATCCGAACCGGCGGTTACAGTCCGCGACCCGGTCGACGCCCCGCATCACGTGGAGCGACGGCCGGCTGAACCGGTGGAATTCCGGTACCGACGGTCAAAGTCCGGATGGGAGGTGGCGCGCGGCGAGCGACTGCGGCATGCCCGCGTACCCCAAGGTGCGCCGACATCCCCGCGCGTCGATTCGTCGTGTCGTTGTGCCCGAAAACACCCCGGTTGCCCCGCGTCGAACGCGAGGAGGCACGAGGTGGAGGGCAACACCACCCCGCCGGTCGAGGAGACCTCGGCGATGCGCCGGGCCATCTCGCTGGCGAGCCGTGCGCTCGGCCACACCAGTCCCAATCCGCTGGTCGGCTGTGTCGTGCTCGGCCCCGACGGCACCGTGGTCGGCGAGGGTTTCCACACCCGCGCCGGCGCCCCGCACGCCGAGGTCGAGGCACTGCGCGCGGCCGGTCCGGCGGCCCGCGGCGGCACCGCCCTTGTCACCCTCGAACCCTGCTCGCACACCGGCCGCACCGGCCCCTGCACGCAGGCCCTGATCGACGCCGGCATCCGCCGGGTGCGCTACGCCGTCGCCGACCCCAACCCGACCGCGGCCGGCGGCAAAGCGGTGCTGCGCGCGGCGGGCATCGACGCCGAGGGCGGCCTGCTCGCCGCCGAGGCCGAGGCGGGCAACCGGGCCTGGCTGACCGCCATCCGCCTGGGCCGCCCGCACGTGACCTGGAAGTACGCGGCCACGCTCGACGGCCGCAGTGCCGCCGCCGACGGCAGCGCCCGCTGGATCAGCTCCGTCGAATCCCGTGCCGACACCCACCTGCTGCGGGCGAGCGTCGACGCGGTGCTGGCCGGCTCCGGCACGCAGCTCGCCGACGACCCGCACCTGGCCGCGCGCGACGTACCCGGCGCCCGGCAACCGCTGCGGGTGATCGTGGACACCCACGCCCGCACCCGCGCCGACGCCCGGGTGCTCGACGACGCGGCGCCGACCCTGATCGCGGTCGGCCCCGACGCGGTCGCCGCACACCTGCCCGAGGCCGCCGTGCTGCGCGTACCGCTCGCGGACACCGGCCTGGACCTGCCCGCGCTGCTGAAGGAGCTGTACGCCCGCGACGTGCGCGCCCTGCTGCTCGAAGGCGGCCCCACCCTCGCCGGCGCGTTCGCCGCGGCCGGCCTGATCGACACCGTCGTGGGCTATCTCGCCCCCGCCCTGCTCGGCGCCGGACCCACCGCCCTGGGCCCGGCCGGAATCGGCACCATCTCCGAGATGTTGCGACTGGACGTCGACGACGTCACGCGCCTCGGCACCGACATCCGCATCACCGCCCGCCCACGGCCGCACTCCGCCGGCCGTACGAAGGAGTCCTGACGCATGTTCACCGGAATCGTTGAGGAACTCGGCGAGATCGTGGCCATCGAGCGACTGACCGACTCGGCCCGGATCACCATCCGCGGCCCCGTCGTCACCGCCGGGGCCCGACACGGCGACTCGATCGCCGTCAACGGTGTGTGTCTGACCGTCGTGGACGACAAGGTCGACCCCGAGGTGGCCACCTTCACCGCCGACGTGATGCAGGAGACGCTGGACAAGTCCAGCCTCGGCGCGCTGCGCACCGGCTCGCGGGTCAACCTGGAGCGCCCCATGGTGCTCGGCGGCCGGCTCGGCGGACACCTGGTCCAGGGGCACGTCGACGGCACCGGCGAGATCCTGGCCCGCACCCCCGGCGAGGAGTGGGAGATCGTCGAGATTGCCCTCCCGGCGCACCTGGCCCGCTACGTGGTGGACAAGGGCTCGATCACCGTCGACGGGATCAGCCTCACCGTCGTCGAGGCGCACGACGCGAGCTTCACCGTCAGCCTGATCCCCACCACGCTCGCGCTCACCACCCTCGGCGTGAAAACCGTCGGCGACCCGGTCAACCTCGAGGTCGACATCATCGCCAAGTACGTCGAGCGGCTGGGCACCCACGGACCGGGCACAGGGGTGAGGGCATCGTGACCGGCTGGCTCAACGACGCCGCGTTCACCGTCGCGAACAAGCCGGTGCCGTGGTCCGACCTGCTCGGCCAGATCGCGTCCCTGGCCACCGTCTGGCTCGCGCTGCGCCGCAACCTGTGGGCGTGGCCGGTACAGATCCTGGGCGCGGCGCTGCTGATCGCCGCCAACACCTCCGTGCACCTGGGCGGCAGCGCGATGCGCAATGTGGTGATCATCGTCGCCGCCGCGTACGGCTGGTGGCGCTGGGCGCGCGGGCGTCGCGACACCGGTGAGGTGGAGATCCGCTTCGGCACCACCCACGAGCGGATCGCACTGGTCGCGCTGATGGCGGCGGGCACGGTCGGCTTCGCGCAACTGCTCGAACACACGGGCATCTCGTGGGCGCCCTGGCCGGACGCCTACATCTTCGTCGGCTCGATCGTGGCGATGCTCGCGCAGGCCCGAGGGCTGTTCGAGTTCTGGCTGGTGTGGATCGCGGTCGACCTGGTCGGCGTACCCCTCGCCTGGCAGCACGGTCTGGTGTTCAGCGGACTGGTCTACGGCGTCTTCCTCGTGATGTGCGTCGCCGGACTCGTCGACTGGTGGAACCGCTCCCGGCGGTACCGGGACAAGGGGGCTGCCCGCGGGGCAGAACGGCACCTGGAAGGGGCAACGGCGTGAAGACCAGCAGCGAAACCACCGAGATCGAGGTGCCGGCGCAGATGGGCGCGCCCACCGCGTCGGCCCTCGACACCATCGACGACGCGATCAAGGCGATGGCCGCCGGCGAGGCGATCGTCGTCGTGGACGACGAGGACCGGGAGAACGAGGGCGACCTGATCTTCGCCGGCGAGTTGGCGACGCAGGCGTTGATGGCCTTCATGATCCGCTACTCGTCGGGCGTGGTCTGCGTGCCGATGCGCGGCGCCGACCTGGACCGGCTGAAGCTGCCCCCGATGACCGCCGTCAACGAGGACCGCAAGGGCACCGCCTACTCGGTCTCGGTCGACGCCAAGGACGGCGTGGACACCGGCATCTCGGCCGCCGACCGCACGCACACCGTGCGGCTTCTGTCCGACCCGGACACGCTGCCCACCCAGCTGACCCGACCCGGCCACATCTTCCCGCTGCGCGCGGTCGAGGGCGGTGTGCTGGTGCGCCCCGGGCACACCGAGGCGGCCGTGGACCTCGCCGAGTTGGCCGGGCTGGCGCCGGTCGGGGTGATCTGCGAGGTGGTCAACGACGACGGCACGATGGCCCGGCTGCCGCAGCTGATCCCGTTCGCCCGCGAACACGGCCTCAAGATCGTCAGCATCGCCGACCTGATCGCCTACCGCCGCCGCACCGAGCGCACGATCGAGCGCGCCGCCGAGACCCGACTGCCCACGGAGCACGGCACGTTCCGGGCGATCGGCTACCGCAGCACGGTCGACAACGTCGAGCACATCGCTCTGGTCGCCGGCGACATCGGCGACGGCGAGGACGTGCTGGTCCGGGTGCACTCCGAGTGCCTGACGGGCGACGTGTTCGGCTCGCTGCGCTGCGACTGCGGCCCGCAGCTGGACGCCGCCCTGGACCGGGTCACCGCCGAGGGCCGGGGCGTGGTGCTGTACATGCGCGGGCACGAGGGGCGCGGGATCGGGCTCATCCACAAGCTCCAGGCGTACCAACTCCAGGACGCCGGCCACGACACGGTGGACGCCAACCTGGAACTGGGCCTGCCGGCCGACGCCCGCGACTACGGCACCGGCGCGCAGATCCTGGTCGACCTGGGCGTGCGCTCGATGCGGCTGCTCACCAACAACCCCGCCAAGCGGGCGGGCCTGGAGGGCTACGGCCTGGAGATCACCGGCCGGGTCGCCCTGCCGGTGCACGCCACCGCGGACAACCTGCGCTACCTCCAGACCAAGCGCGACCGGATGGGCCACGACCTGCCCTGGCTGGACCCGAGCGACCCGACCGCGGACCTGCCGTCGGTCGCCGAGGTCGCGGAGGCCGTCGACGCGAAGGGGCGCGCGGTCAGCAGCGCGTGACCCCTCGGCTCTCCCGAGCCGCCGACGTCACCCGTACCGGTGACACGGGCGCGGTGCGGTCCCGGCCGCGCCGATAGGTTCGTCTCGTTCGAACCGCTCCATCCTCATCTCGCAACCAGGCTCGCAGTCGTGCACAACCGGGCAGCACCAACCGGGCATCGAGCCGTTCCAGCCGAAGGACAACGACAGACATGAGTGGCGCAGGAGCCCCGAAACTGACCGTCGAGGGCTGCCGTGACCTGCGCGTGGGCGTGGTCGCCGCGCAGTGGCACACCGCCGTGATGGACGGCCTCGTGGACGGGGCCGTCAAGGCCCTGAGCGAGCTGGGCATCACCGAACCCACGCTGATCCGCGCCCCCGGCGCGTTCGAATTGCCCGTGCTCGCCAAGGCGCTGGCCGGCCGAGGCTACGACGCGGTGGTCGCGCTCGGCGTGGTCATCCGCGGTGGCACTCCGCACTTCGAGTACGTATGCTCCGCCGCCACCGACGGCCTCACCCGGGTCGCGCTCGACACCGGCGTGCCGATCGGCTTCGGCGTGCTCACGTGCGACACCGAGGAGCAGGCCCTGGACCGGGCCGGCCTGCCGCACTCGCGCGAGGACAAGGGCCGCGAAGCGGTGGAGGCGGCCGTCGCGACCGCGATGGCGTTGCGTACGCTCTCCGAACCGTGGCGTTCGGCCTGACCGGCAGGTCGGCCGGGCCGTTCGGCATGCCACCCACAACCACGCGATGGGCACCATGAAGACGTTTGAACAGCTTTTCGACGAGCTGCGGGCCAAGGCGGAATCGGGCCAGGAGGGCTCGCGCACGGTCGAGCTCGTCACCGCCGGCGTACACACGATCGGCAAGAAGGTCGTGGAGGAGGCCGCCGAGGTGTGGATGGCCGCCGAGCACGAGGGCGCCGACCGCACCGCCGAGGAGATCTCCCAGCTCCTCTACCACCTCCAGGTGATGATGGTCGCCCGCGGCATCTCCCTCCAGGACGTATACGCTCACCTGTGACAGCCGCCGTCCCCGGCCCACCGCCCGGGCCGGGGGCGAAGCCGTACCCCTGAGATCCACCCGGTTCGCTCCACCCGGTTCCGCTCCACTCGGTTCAGCACCATCCCGAAGGGTCATCCAATGCTGCGCATCGCCGTCCCCAACAAGGGTTCCCTCTCCGAGCCTGCGTCGGCGATGCTGCATGAGGCCGGCTACCGCCAGCGCAAGCACTCCAAGGAACTGGTCCTCACCGACCCCGACAACAACGTCGAGTTCTTCTTCCTGCGCCCGCGCGACATCGCGATCTACGTCGGCTCCGGCCGGCTGGACGCCGGGATCACCGGGCGCGACCTGCTGATGGACTCCGGCGCCGAGGCCGAGGAGATCCTGCAACTGGGCCTGGCCCCGGCCACGTTCCGCTACGCCGCGCCCGCGCCGATCGCGCGCGAGCTGGCCGAGCAGGGCAAGAAGGGGCTGGCCGGGCTGCGGGTGGCCTCCTCCTACATCGGCATCGTCCAGCGCGACTTCGCCGAGCACGGCATCGAGGCCGCGGCACTGGTGAAGCTGGACGGCGCGGTGGAGACCGCGATCCAGCTGGGCGTCGCCGACGTGATCGCCGACGTGGTGGAGACCGGCACCACGCTGGCCCAGGCGGGCCTGGAGGTGTTCGGCGAGCCGATCCTGCGCTCCGAGGCGGTACTGATCCGCCGCGCCGGCGCGGAGACCTCGCCCGCGCTGGAGCAGTTGGTGCGCCGGCTCCAGGGCGTCCTGGTCGCGCGCAGCTACGTGATGATGGACTACGACATCCGGGTCGAGCGGGTCGAGGCGGCGGTCACGCTGACCCCGGGCCTGGAGTCGCCGACGGTCAGCCCGCTGCACAACGAGGGCTGGGTCGCGGTGCGGGCGATGGTGCCGCGCAAGAACGCCCAGCAGATCATGGACGACCTCTGGGAGATCGGCGCCCGGGCGATCCTGGTCACCGGGATCCACGCCTGCCGCCTCTGACCCCGTCCGGTCGGCCCGTCACCCGGCGGGCCCACCACCGCCACCTCCGGAGAACCGTTTCCCTATGAGCGAGCCCACCCCCGTCGACCCCCCGCTCCCGCGGACCTGGTACGCCAGGCGCAGTCGGCTGATCACCGGCGTGCTCGGCGCGATCATCCTGGTCGGGCTGTGCGTGCTGGCGGTGATGCTGCCGGAGAAGGGCGGCTGGGGATTCGGCTCACGCATGGGCGTCGCCGCCACCGGCGTCCTGGGACTCGGCGCGATGGTGATGCTGGGCCGCCCGAAGGTGGTCGCCGCCGCGGACGGCGTGACGGTGGTCAACCTGCTGCGGACCACACATCTGGAATGGGCCCAGATCGTCCGGGTGTACCTCCGCCAGGGCGACCCGTGGGTCTACATCGACATGTCCAACGGCGACACGCTGCCGGTAATGGGCATCCAAACCTCCAACGGCAAATCCGCCGCCATCACCGCGGCCCGCGAACTCCGAACCCTGGCCGACCACTACGGCACAGCCCCCGAGGCACGGTAGCGCGGCGCGCGGCACGGGGGAGGGTGGCCACGTGGGGGCCACCGGGGCGGGCCGGAGTCGGTGGTCGGCCGCCGCCGGCGCGCGGGGCGGCGAGCCCGGGGCCCCGACGAGACGGGTGGGTTGCTCGGCGAAATCCGGCCGGCAGCGGCGGCAGGGTGAGGGGTCGGGTCGAGTCATCCGGGGGGCCTTCCGGAGTGGGTCGGCTGCTTTCGGCGGGGGTTGCGCTTTTGGTTGCGGGTGGCTGGTCCGGGGCGGGTCAGAGTCGGTGGTGGGCCGCCGCCGGCGTGCGGGGCTCCGAGACCAGGGCTCCCCACGAGATGGCTGCGTCGGTGGGCGAAACCCGGCCGGCAGCGGCGAGCGGGTGGTGCTCGGGTCGTGTCCGCCGGGGAGCCTTCCCGGGTGGGTCGGGCGTTTCCGGCGAGCGTGGCGTCTCGGTCGGGTGCAGGGCCGGTCCGGGGCTGGTCAGAGTCGCCGGGTTGGCCGCCGCCGGCGTGCGGGGCTCCGAGACCGGGGCTCCCGACGAGACGGGTGTGTTGCTCGGCGAAAACCGGCCGGCAGCGGCGGGGAGGCAGGGCGGTCGAGTCGAGTCGGCCGGGAGCCTTTCCGAGTGAGCCGGGAGGGCGGGTGTTTTCGGTGTGCGGTGGGTGTGTGGGTGGTGAAAGTTCACGAACCCGGATCGCGTGGGGTGCTGCTGCCTCAGCATGAGAGAAAACCGCAGGTCAGCTTTGGGCGGGAGCCGTTTCGAGGGCTCGGGATCCGGTTTCGACTCGTGCAGGGCACTTTCGGTCGCCACGCCGGCGTTTTAGAGGCCGGAGCGCACGAAACCGGCACTCGATACCCAATTTTCCGTGCCGGCGCCGCAAAACCGCAGGTCACCGAAACGCGAAGCCCCAAGCCACCCATCGCAAACCGGTTTCAGCCCCCAACCCCCGCAAACGCCTCCCGAAATGCCCCCAACCCACTCGGGAAGGCCCCCGACAGACCCGACCCGAGCCCTCCCCGCCGCTGCCGGCCGGTTTTCGCCGACCAACGCACCCGTCTCGTCGGGGGCTTCGAGTCTCGGAGCCCCGCACGCCGGCGGCGGCCGACCCGGCGACTCTGACCGGCCCCGGACCCAACCCAGGCGCGACTTTCGCCGGAAACACCCCACCCATCCCGAAGGTTCCCCGGCGGACTCGACCCGACCCTTCACCCTCCCCGCCGCTGCCAGCCGGTTTTTGCCGACCAACAGGTTCGTCTCATCGGGGGCTTCGGGTCTCGGAGCCCCGCACGCCGGCGGCGGCCGACCCCGCGACTCAGACCGGCCCCCGCAGCCGCCGAGACGCAACGCTCGCCGGAAATACCTGACCCACCTGGGAAGGCCCCGGCAGACCCGACTCGACTCGACCCAACCCGACCCTGCCGGACCCGGGCCGCGCCCGGCCGTTGCCGGCTGGTTTTCGCCGAGCAACGCACCCGTCTCGTGGGGAGCCCCGGTCTCGGCGCCCCGAGCGCCGGCGGCGGCTCGCCTCGCGGCTCAGATCGGTTCCGGACCGGGCCGCGCAACCAATTGCGCAACCGCCGCCGGAAGCGCTCGACCCGACCGGACGCTGCCGCCCCCGCACTCGCCCCCGCACCCGCAACGGACCGTGCCGCGCCTGCCCGCGCCCGAACCCGCTCAGCCCGTCCGGCGTTTGAGGACAGCCGGGCCGGAGGCCGGCCGCCCCGTTCCAGGTCCGGCGCAGCCGACGCGCATCGCGAGCCTGCCCCCGCCCCCTCCGGAGCGTCAGCGACCCTGCATGCGGACGATTTGTAGTGCGATCATCAGGTTCAGGCGCAGATGGGGATCCTGTGTGAACGGGCCGAGCAGGCGCTCCAGTTTGGTGATTCGATACCGCAGCGTGTTGTAGTGCACGTACAGCCGCCGTGCCGTTTCGGCCACGTTCAGGTTCGTGTCGAGCAGCGCCTGCAGTGTGTTGCGCAGGTCGGCTGCCTCCGGGTCGCGGGGGTGGGCCAGTGTGCGCAGGGCCTCCCGGGCGAAGCGGTCGAGTTCACTCGGATCGGGGATCAGGCTGAGCAGTCGGAAGACGCCGAGCTGGTCGAAGTCGGCCACCGCGCCGGGGCCGTGGATGCGCCGACCGGCGGCGACCGCGCGGCGGGCCTGCTCGTACGCGGCCGGCAGCGCGTCGAGTGACTCCGCCGGTCGGCTCACCCCCGTCGTGAACGAGCGGATCGCCGGGCCGCAATCCGCCTGCACCACGGCCGCGAGTTCGGTCACCAGCCGGGCGGCCTGGCCGTCGGCCGGTGCGCCGAGCAGGGTGACCACCTCGCGCGGATACGCGGCGACCGCCGCCTCCGGAGCTCGTGCGCCGACCGCGCCGGACCAGGCGAGGGCCAGTGCCTCCTGCCCGGCCCGGATCGCCCTCGGGTCGCGGCCGGCCGCGGGCGGGTCGGTCTCGGCGACCACGACCAGGAGCGGTCCGGTCGGCAGTACCGCCCAGCCCGTCAGGTCCGTGCCGCGCCCCGTCAGCAGGTCGCGCATCAGGTCGCTGCGGTACTTGGCGTCGGCGGCGGCCTGCGCCAGCCGCCCCGCCAAGCCGATCGCGGTGTCCACGAGCGGTCGCCCGCCCGGCCGTACCGCCTGCCCGGGGACGCTCGCGTCCGGGGGCGCGGCGGGTGCCGGGACCGTGGGCTGCGGGCGCGGGTCCTTGCCCGCCTCCCACGCGGTCGAGGCGCCCGCGACCCGGGCGCGCGGGGTCGGGTCGGGCTCGGGGGCGCTCGCGCCGCCCCCGACGACCTTGCGGCGCCGTGGCGGCAGCCGACGCGGCGCCGCTCCGGCCACCGTCGCGCGGCCGGCTCCGCCGCTTTTGTCCCCGGGACGAAACTGCGGTTCGCCCCCGGTTGCCGTTCCGCCCGCGTCCCCGAGGTTGCCCATATACCGACCGTAGCGTTACGAACACGAGCGCGTCAGCACCACCGAGAGCGTGCGGGCAGTGCACCCCCGGAGTGCGCCCGGCGCACGATCCCCCTGCGAGGGCCGTCCCGGCAACATCGGATTCCGTCCCGGGGTTTGCCCGCGTGGCACGCTTGACCGTTGTGTCCGGATCGCCATAGCTTGCGGTACAGCGGCGACACCGGGGATGGCCCCGGGTTCCGCGCCGAGACGAAGCTCCCGATCGTTCCCCCGCGACCGGGAGCTTCCTCATGTGCGCCGGGCCGACTCGCGTCCGCCCCGGGGGACTTCACCGCCCCCGCCGCACCCCCGGCTCGCATCCGCCGGCCGCGACTCACCACCTCGAGTCTCATTCGCCCCTCGGCTTGACCGCCCCCGCTCGGTACGATGCCCCGGGGGGCGAACGCGTGGCGAAACGGACACCATCCGTGACCGATGCGTGCGTGACGGACAGCGGAACGGGAGAGGCTTTAAGGGGCGTCGCCGATCGAGCGGAATGGGCGCACCGGGATTCATCGGCAGCGGGCCGACATCCTCTCGAAGTCCCCTCGGGGACACGGGCACGCGGAGAGGACCGGCCGGGGGAAGGGGGGTCCACCGTGGGACAGACCGAACGTGGCGCACGCACCGGTAGTCCGGCCGAACTGGCCTGGTTGCGCGGCATGGACGCCTATGTCGCCGGCGAGTACGGCCAGGCGGAGGTGCAGTTCCGGGCCGCGGTCGAGGCCGATCCGGGAATGGCCGACGCGTGGCTGGGGCTGCACGCGCTCAAGGTCGAGGTGGCCACCGCGGTGGTCGCCATGCACACCCATCGCGAGCGCTTCGGGGAGCAGCGCGCGAAGTACGGCCGGCCGCTCAACTCCTGGTACTGGCTGGGCTGGTGGGTCCAGCTCGTCCTTGAGACCCCGCGCGACCTCGCGCTCGCGCACGCCTCGCACTGGTTGGACGGCCGGCACCTGCCCGAGCTGGACGCCGCGCTCGCCCTGTGCCCGCCCGCCGAACAGGACGCCGCCACCCGCTTCCTGCTCGCCTGTCGGGCCTATCTGGGCAAGGACTGGCAGCAGTTGCTCCGGCACACCGCGGGCCTGGACGACGACGCGCTGCTCGGCGTCGAGGCGGGCCTGTTCGCCGGCATGGCCCGGGTCCGCCTGGGGTTGTACGCCAAGGCCGAACAGGTGCTCGCCACCGCCCTGGTGCGCTGCCGCTCGGAGCACCCGCAGCGCAAGGAGCTGCGCTACTGGCTCGCCCGCGCGTACGAGGAGACCGGCCGCACCCCGGCCGCGCTGCCCCTGTACCGCGCGGTGCACCAGGCCGACCCGTCGTTCATGGACACCGCCGCGAGGTTGTCCTCGCTGGCGGCGGGCGAGCCGCTGGACGAGTACGGCGGGATAACCGCGCGCCTGGCCGGCCCCGTGGTCGGTCGCGGCCCGCTGCCCGACGTGCTCCCGCCCATACCCGCGACCGCGCCCCCGCCCGCAGGGCCGCCGCCGGCGGTGGAGACCGAGCGCGAGCCGGAGCCCGTCCCGGACGGCGAGGCCGACCCGCAGGCCGACGTCGACGCGCGGGCGGCCGGCCGGGCGGCGCCGATGCGCCCCGCCGCGGCCCCCGAGGAACTCGCCCTCGTGCTCGCCGAATTGGAGTCGATGGTCGGCCTGGAGCCGGTCAAACGCCAGGTCCGGGCGCTGTCCGCGCAAATGCGGATGGCCCGGCTGCGCGAGGCGCAGGGCCTGCCCGCGCAGGCGCCCAAGCGGCACTTCGTCTTCTCCGGGCCCTCCGGCACCGGCAAGACCACCGTGGCCCGCCTCCTCGGCCGGGTCTTCGCGGCGCTCGGCCTGCTGGAGAGCGATCGCCTGGTCGAGGCGCAGCGCTCCGACCTGGTCGGCGAGTATCTGGGCCAGACCGCGGTCAAGACCAGCGAGTTGATCGACTCGGCGCTGGGCGGCGTGTTGTTCGTGGACGAGGCGTACGGCCTCACCAACGTGGGCTACTCCAAGGGCGACGCGTACGGCGACGAGGCGCTCCAGGTGTTGCTCAAGCGGGCCGAGGACGACCGCGACCGGCTGGTGATCATCCTGGCTGGCTACCCCGAGGGCATGGACCGGCTGCTCACCTCGAACCCCGGCCTGACGTCGCGCTTCACCACCCGGGTCGAGTTCCCCTCCTACGGCGCGGAGGACCTGGCCCGGATCGCCGAGGTGATGGCGGCCGGCGGCGGTGACACCTGGGACGAGGACGCGGCGGCCGAGTTGCGCAGCATCACCGGGCACGTCCGCGAGCAGGGCTGGATCGACGAACTGGGCAACGCCCGATTCGTTCGTACCCTGTACGAGAAGTGCTGCATGTATCGGGACGTGCGCCTGGTCGAGTTGCCGGAGGGCCCGGATCTGGCCGAGCTGACCACGCTGCGGCTGTCCGATCTGTTCCAGGCGTACGGGGATCTGGCCGACGGCCGTGGATAGCCGGGCGCGGCACGGGTAGGCGTATCCGGTCACCACTCGCACCGAGGCGGGCGGATGCGGTCCGACCCGGCCCGATCCGGTCCGACCCGGTCGTCGCCGGACGGAAGGGTCTCCCCGTGGCCAAGCAGAGCGTCGCCGAGCAGTTCGTGGACATCCTCGCCCAGGCCGGGGTGCGCCGGCTGTACGGCGTGGTGGGCGACAGCCTCAACCCGATCGTGGACGCGGTGCGCCGCAACGCCGCGATCGACTGGGTGCACGTACGGCACGAGGAGGTGGCCGCGTTCGCCGCGGGCGCGGAGGCGCAGTTGACCGGTCGGCTGACCGCGTGCGCGGGCAGTTGCGGTCCGGGCAATCTGCACCTGATCAACGGCCTGTTCGACGCGCACCGCTCACACGCGCCGGTGCTGGCGCTCGCGTCGCACATCCCGGGCGGCGAGATCGGCACGGCCTTCTTCCAGGAGACGCACCCGGACCGGCTGTTCGTGGAGTGCAGCCACTACAGCGAGATGATCGGCACGCCCGAGCAGATGCCCCGGGTGCTCCAGTCGGCGATCCAGCACGCGGTGGGCCTGGGCGGGGTGTCCGTCGTCACCCTCCCGGGTGACGTGGCCGCGCGGCCGGCGCCGGAGCGGGGCTATTCGGTGACGCTGCCCACCTCGCTGCCGTCGGTGCGCCCCGGCGACGCGGATCTGGCCGCGTTGACCCGGATGGTCGACGAGGCCCGGCGGGTCACCCTGTTCTGCGGCGCGGGCACGGCGGGCGCGCACGCCGAGGTGATGGCGTTCGCCGAGCGGATCAACGCTCCGGTGGGGCACGCGCTGCGCGGCAAGGAGCACATCCAGTACGACAATCCGTTCGACGTGGGCATGTCGGGGCTGCTCGGCTACGGCGCGGCGTACGAGGCGATGCACGAGGCGGACCTGCTCATCCTGCTCGGCACCGACTTCCCGTACAACGCCTTCCTGCCGCAGGACGTGGCCACCGTGCAGGTGGACGTACGGCCCGCACACCTGGGCCGGCGCACGAAGCTGGACCTGGCGGTGTGGGGCGACGTGCGCGAGACGCTGCGCGCGCTGACCCCGATGGTGCGGGCCAAGACCGATCGCCGATTCCTGGACCGCATGTTGAACAAGCACGCCGACGCCCTCGAAGGGGTGGTCAAGGCGTACACCCGCAAGGTGGAGAAGCATGTGCCCATCCACCCGGAATACGTCGCCTCGATCCTGGACGAGGAGGCCGACGACGATGCGATCTTCACCGTCGACACCGGCATGTGCAACGTGTGGGCGGCCCGCTACCTGACCCCGAACGGGCGGCGCCGAGTGATCGGTTCGTTCTCGCACGGCTCGATGGCCAACGCGTTGCCCCAGGCGATCGGCGCGCAGTTCCCGTACCCGGACCGGCAGATCGTGTCGATGTCCGGCGACGGCGGATTCTCCATGCTGATGGGCGACCTGCTCACCCTGGTGCAGTCCGAACTGCCGGTGAAGATCGTGCTGTTCAACAACTCGTCGCTGGGGATGGTCGAGCTGGAGATGATGGTCGCCGGCCTCACCCCGTTCGGCACCACCAACAAGAACCCGGACTTCGCCGCGATCGCCCGCGCGGCCGGTGCCTTCGGGGTGCGGGTGGAGAAGCCGAACAAGGTGCGCGGCGCGCTCCGCGAGGCGTTCGCCCACAAGGGCCCGGCCCTGGTCGACATCGTCACCGACCCGAAGGCGCTGTCCATCCCGCCGAAGATCACCGCCGACCAGATCCAGGGCTTCGCCCTGAGCGCCGGCCGCACCGTTCTGAGCGGCGGCGTGGGGCAGATGATCCAAATGGCCCGGACCAACCTCCGCAACATCCCGAGGCCGTGAGCCGGGCCGGGCCCGTGCCCGACCGACACGGAAGACACCCCGGAGCGGGGGCTCGGGGAAGGGCGGCCCGGCACGGGGACGGCCCGAATCGGATCTCGGTGTGGCCGACCTCGGGACAGATCATGACCGATCTGCTTGACTGTGCCGCGTAATTCTTGGTGGGGGCTCGGGCTGGGAGTCGGCATGGGTGCGTTGGATGGCGTCAAAGTGGTCGAGTTGGCCGGGATCGGGCCCGGGCCGTTCGTCGGGATGATGTTGGCGGACGCCGGCGCCGGGGTCGTCCGGGTCGACCGGCCCGACGGCGTCTCGGTGCCCTCGATGGCGGTCGGGCGCGGCCGGCTCGGCACGATCAAGGCCGATCTCAAGGACCCCGCCGCCCGCGAGGCCGTACTGCGGCTGATCGCCGGCGCCGACGTGCTCGTCGAGGGTTTTCGGCCCGGCGTGGCCGAACGGCTCGGCCTCGGACCGGACATCTGCCTCGCGGCCAACCCCGGCCTCGTCTACGCCCGGATGACCGGCTGGGGCCAGGACGGCCCGCTGGCGCCGCGTGCCGGACACGACATCAACTACATCTCGATCTCCGGCGTGCTGCACTCCTTCGCCCGCGCCGGAGAGCGGCCGGTGCCGCCGCTGAACCTGGTCGGCGACTACGGCGGCGGCGCGATGTTCTGCGCGTTCGGCATCCTCGCCGCGCTGATCTCGGCCCGAACCACCGGACGCGGCCAAGTCGTCGACGCCGCGATGACCGACGGCTCGGCGACGCTGAGCACCTTCATCCACGGCATGCGCGGCATGGGCGGCTGGGACGGCGAGCCCGGTACCAACCTGCTCGACACCGGCGCGCCGTTCTACGACGTGTACACCACCTCCGACGGCCGCTACCTCGCCGTCGGCGCGATCGAATCGCAGTTCTACGCCCTGCTCCTGGCCGGCCTCGGCCTCGCCGACGAGGACCTGCCCGAACAGTCGGACCGCGCCGGCTGGCCGCTCCTGCGCAAACGCTTCGCGGAGGTGATCGCCGGCCGTACGCGGGACGAGTGGACCGCGATCTTCGAGCCCGTCGACGCCTGCGTAACGCCCGTGCTGACCTGGGACGAGGCGGTCGAACACCCGCACAACCAGGCCCGATCCACCTTCGTCCGCCCCGACGGCACCGTCCAACCCGCCGCCGCGCCCCGGCTCTCCGGGACCCCCTCGGTCGCCCGGGACGCGTCCGGCCGCGTCGACGCGGCGCTCCTGGAGGGCTGGGGGCTGACCCCCGAGCAGGCCGCCGCACTCGCGCCGAAGGACTGACCCCGGCGGGCGGTTCGGCCGTCACCCGGACGGACGTACCCGGCGCCCGGCATCGGCATAGGCGCCGGGCCCCGGCATCCCACCGCGCCCAGCCGGCAACGCACGCCCGCGCAACCGCACATCGTGGCACGCGCATCCCCAGCGTGTCCGGCACTCCGGCACAAATGTTTCACCGAGTGGTGAAATCTCTACGATCGGTCGTCATGGACACCACCGCGCTCACCGACACCACCCTCCCGCGCGCCCGCGCGAACACCCTCCCGGCCGACCACATCGCGCGGCTGCTCGGCGAAACCGCCCCCGTACGCCAACGAGTGCTCCGACACACGGTCTACCGCGAGCTCACCGACCTCGCCGCGATCCGGGTGTTCATGGAGCATCACGTCTTCGCCGTCTGGGACTTCATGTCCCTGCTCAAGAGCCTGCAGCGGCGGCTCACCTGCGTCGAGGTGCCGTGGGTGCCGCGCGGCGACGCGGAGATCCGGCGGATGGTCAACGAGATCGTGCTCGGCGAGGAGAGCGACACCACCTCGCTCGGCCCGCTCAGCCACTTCGAGCTCTACCTCGCCGCGATGGACGGCGCCGGCGCCGACACCCGCCCGGCCCGCCGCTTCCTCGGCCTGATCGCCGACGGTGTCCCCGTCCCCGAGGCGGTCGGCGCGTGCGGCGCACCCGCCGGTGCCGCCGCGTTCGTGTGCCGCACCTGGCAGGTCGTCGCCCACGCCCCGCTGCACTGCGTCGCCGCGTCCTTCGCGCTCGGCCGCGAAGAGCTGATCCCGCGCATGTTCGACCACCTCACCACGCTCGACGACATGCACGACGGCCGGCTCGCGGTGTTCCGCGAATACCTCGCCCGGCACATCGAGGTGGACGGCGACGACCACGGCCCGATGGCGCTGCGCCTGCTCGCCCAACTGTGCGCCGCCGGCCCCGACCCGGCCCGCGCCTGGCGCGAGAGCGCGGGTACCGTCACGGTGTCGCTGCGGGCGCGCGCCGATCTGTGGGACGCGGTGCGCGACGCGGTCGCGGCGGGACGCGCCGCCGCGCACTGAACCCGCGTCGGGTCTGCCGGACGCCCGGTGATATGTCATATGTTTGGGCGCGTGACCCACGACCCGAACCTTTACCCCACCGACCGCCTCGGCCGCGCTCAAAAGGCAGCCGCCGACGCGGGACTCGACGCCCTGCTCGTCTCGCCCGGCGCCGACCTGCGCTACCTCACGGGCTACGAGGCGCTTCCGCTGGAACGCCTCACGTGCCTGGTGGTGCCCGTCACCGCCGAGCCCTTCCTCGTCGTCCCGGGCCTGGAACGACCCGCCGCCCTCGCGTCACCCGCGGGCGCGCTCGGGATCGACGTGCTCGGCTGGGCCGAGACGGACGACCCGTACGCGCTGATCGCGCAGCGACTGCCCGCGCAGGTTGCCCGGGTCGGCCTGGACAACCACATGTGGGCGGAGAAGGTACTCGCCTTCCGCACCGCGCTGCCCACCGCCGAACAGAGCCTGGCGGGCGATGTGTTGCGCGAGTTGCGGATGCGCAAGTCGGCCGCCGAGGTCGAGGCGCTGCGCCGGGCCGGCGCGGCGATCGACCGGGTGCACGCGCGGGTGGGCGAGTGGTTGCGGGCCGGTCGTACCGAGCGTGAGGTGGGCGCGGACATCGCCGACGCGATCATCGCCGAGGGGCACATCCGGGTGGACTTCGTGATCGTCGGCTCCGGTCCCAACGCCGCGAGCCCGCACCACGAGTTGTCCGACCGGGTGATCGAGACCGGCGACGTGGTCGTGGTCGACATCGGCGGCACCACCGAGGACGGCTACTGCTCGGACGAGACCCGGACGTACGCCGTCGGCGAGCCGCCGGCCGAGTTCCGCGCCTACTACGATGTCCTGGAGCGCGCCCAGGCCGCCCAACTCGCGGCCGTACGGCCCGGGTTGACCTGCGAGGAACTGGACGCGGTGGGCCGCGACATCATCACCGAGGCCGGCTACGGCGAGTACTTCATCCACCGCACGGGCCACGGCATCGGGCTGGAGAGCCACGAGCACCCATACATCGTCCAGGGCAACAAGCTGCCCCTGGAGCCGGGCATGGCCTTCTCGATCGAGCCCGGCATCTACATCCCCGACACGCACGGGGCGCGGATCGAGGACATCGTGATCTGCGGGGAGAACGGCGGCGACCCGATGAACGTGCGGCCGCACGGCCTGACGGTGCTTTAGGCTCCGCCGAGGCTTCGGTGCTTCGGGGCCGCCTGTGCTCCGCGCGGATCCGACGGGCTTTCGAAGCCGTTCAGACCTTTCCGAGGCGGGCCGGTCCACTCGGCCCACCGTCCCCGGACTCCGGTCGCTCGGGCACGGCGGCCCGGCGTCCGGGGACGGACGCCGGGGACGGGCCGGCCGGGTTCGGGCCACGCACTCGTGGTGCGCGGCCCTGTCGCCTCGACCGGCCTCCGGCCCGGTGTCCTCAAACGCCGGACGGGCTGGAGGTAGTGCGTTCCGACCGGGGACCGAGCGTGATGGGCAACCGGCGGCAAGGCCCACGTGACATCAGCTCGCCGTGCAACCCACGCGACATCAGCCCGTCCGGCGTTTGAGGACCCCGGGCCGGAGGCCGGCCGCTGCCGTGTGGGTATCCGGCGTGCATGGTCCACGTGACATCAGCTCGGTGTGCAAGGCCCACGTGACACCAGCTCGCCGTGCAACTCACGTGACATCAGCCCGTCCGGCGTTTGAGGACCCCGGGCCGGAGGCCGGCGCCGCCGACGGCGGTCGGGCTCGGGCGCGGCCGAGGCGCGTGGCAGGCCCACCACGCGGGTGCGCCGCGTCGGTGCCCGGCGGGCGCGCGGCGTCACCGTACGATCGTGCGCAACGGCCGGGGGGCGAACCCCACCCGGTCCGCCGCCGGCCACCCGCCGGGTCCGGCCACCCCCGGACCGCACGGAAGGACGTCTCCCATGGCTGTCCCGCGCACGCTGCCCACCGACGAGTCCCGTGCCCTGCTCGACCTCACCCGGGACCTCACCGCCCGGGAGATCGCGCCACGTGCCGCCCACGACGAGGCCGACGGACGGTTCCCCCGCGAGGTGTTCGCCACCCTCGGCGCCGCCGGACTGCTGTCGCTGCCCTATCCGGAGGAGTACGGCGGGGGCGCGCAACCCTACGAGGTCTACCTCCAGGTCCTGGAGGAACTGGCCGCAGGGTGGCTGGCGGTCGGCCTCGGCGTGTCGGTGCACACGCTGGCCTGCCATCCGCTCGCCACGTTCGGCACGTCCGAGCAGCGCGCCGAGCATCTGCCCGCGATGCTGGGCGGCGAACTGCTCGGCGCCTACTGCCTGTCCGAGCCGCACTCCGGCTCCGACGCGGCGGCGCTGAGCACCAGAGCGGCGGCCGACGCCGACGGGTACACGCTCACCGGGACCAAGGCGTGGATCACCCACGGCGGGGTCGCCGACTTCTACACCGTCCTGGCCCGTACCTCGCCCGAAGGCGCACACGGGATCAGCGCGTTCCTGGTCGACGCGCGCACCCCGGGCCTGGCCGCCGCCGCGCCGGAGCACAAGATGGGCATGCGCTCCTCGCCCACCGCGCAGATCCACCTGGACGGCGCCCGGGTTCCGGCCGAGCGGCGGATCGGCGCGGAGGGCCAGGGATTCTCCATCGCGCTCGCCGCCCTCGACTGCGGCCGGCTGGGCATCGCCGCGTGTGCCACCGGTGTCGCCCAGGCCGCGCTGGACGTGGCGGCCGAGTACGCGCAGGATCGCACCCAGTTCGGCGGTCCGATCGCCGACAAGCAGGGCATCCGGTTCATGCTCGCCGACATGGCCACCACGATCGAGGCGGGCCGCGCGCTGTACCTGGCCGCCGCCCGCCTGCGCGACGCGGGGCTGCCGTTCGGCCGACAGGCGGCGATGGCCAAGCTCTTTTGTACCGACACGGCGATGCGGGTGACCGTCGACGCGGTACAGATCCTCGGCGGCTACGGCTACACCACCGACTTCCCGGCCGAGCGATACATGCGCGAGGCCAAATGCCTGCAGATCGTCGAGGGCACGAACCAGATCCAACGCATGGTCATCGCGAAGGACTTGCTGCGGAACGGGTGAGCGGCGGCTCGGCAGCGGCCGTGGTGAAGGTGAGCCGGCCGCCGGGGAGGATGAGGGCGGCCGGTGCGGCGAGCAGGTACAGGGCGACCACGGTCGACAGACCGCCGACCGCCGCCTCGGTGGGCGAGTGGCCCGCGTCGAGGAGGCCGAAGTAGACCGTGCCGACCAGGGCCACGCCCGCCGCCACGCCGACCTGGATCGCGGTCCCGACCAGCGCCGCCGCGGCGCCGGCGTGTCGGGCGGGAGTGCGGGCCAGGACGGTGGCGACCAGCACGCCGGAGGCCATCGACATGCCGACGCCGCCGATCAGCAGCCACGGGGCGAGATGCCAGGGCCGCAACCGCTCGCCCTCGTGCCCGACCACGACCAGCACCGCGCCCATCGCCCCGGCCAGGACCAGTGAGCCCGACACCGCCAACCGCCGCCCCAGCGGCCGCAGGCGGGTCGCGAACGGCGAGAACAGGCCCACCCCGACCGCGAACGGCGCCATGGTCAGCGCGGCCCGCAGCGGCGACCGACCCACCCCGGTCTGGAGGTGCACGCTCAGCACGAGCGTGTAGGCGGTACCGGCGAAGAACAACGTCGCCGCGGCCACACCGCCGGCGGTGGCGCGCAGCCGCAACAACGCCGGTTCGAACAGCGGCGCCCCACCCCGGCGGGCCAGCGCGCGCTCGTGCCGCAGCAGTGCGTACAGCAGGACCGGGCACAGCGCGGCCACGGGCACACACCACCACGGCCAGTCCAGCGCCCGACCCTCCATCAGCGGGAACAGCAACGTGAGCAGCGCGGCGGTGGAGAGCACCAGGCCGGGCCCGTCCGCGCCGGCCGCCCGCTCGGCCCGCGACTCGCGACCGAGAACGGCTGTACCGATCAGCGCGGCGACGCCGATCGGCACGTTGACGTAGAAGATCGGCCGCCAGCCGAGCCCGAACAGATCGGCGTGCAACAGGGCTCCACCGAGCAGGGGCCGCCGATCCCGCCGACGGAGAACACCAGCCCGTACAGCGTGGCCGCGCGGGACTGCTCCTCGGGTGGGAACTCCACCCGCAACATCGCCAACACCTGCGGCACCATCAACGCCGCCGCCGCGCCCTGCGCGACCCGGGCGGCGATCAGCGGACCGGGCGCGCCGGCCGCGC
The DNA here is from genome assembly GCF_044334985.1 of Embleya sp. NPDC020630. Taxonomy (NCBI): domain Bacteria; kingdom Bacillati; phylum Actinomycetota; class Actinomycetes; order Kitasatosporales; family Streptomycetaceae; genus Embleya; species Embleya sp. NPDC020630. The sequence goes on along the minus strand of NZ_JBIRUB010000004.1, from coordinate 308,621 downwards.
CGGTGAGCGCCGAGGCAAGCGTGAACGCGGCCAGGCCGACCTGGAACACCCGCAGCCGGCCTAGCCGGTCGCCCAGGCGCGCGCCGGTGATCAGGCCCGCCGCGAAGGCGAGCGTGTACCCGGCGATCGCCCACTCCAGTTGGGTGGTCGAGGCGTGCAGGTCGGCCCGCAGCGCGGGCAGCGCGACGTTGAGCACGCTCGCGTCGACCAGGTCCACGAAGGTCGCGGCCAGGGTGAGGACGAAGGCCGCCAGGCGGCGGGGGGAGTAGTCGCTCGGGGCCGGTGGGGGTGATCCGGGCATGATGGTTTGCGCCTTTCGGGATCGGGTCGTGGGGGTCGGGTACGGTGGCGGGATCCGGGGGGTCGCGCTTCGCATTCGAAGCCGGACGGGTCGAGGCGAGGAGGCCGCGGAGATGACGACGGAGCACGCCGCGGGGTCCGGGCCGGGGGCCGACGCGGGGTCGGCGGCGGGCGAGGGGCCCGACGCGGGGCTCAGCACCGACGAGGCGATTCGGGCGATGTTGCTGTTGATGCCGCGCGTGGCCGCCCGGCTCAAGCGCACCCGGATCCCCGAGCGGTTGCGGTCGATGAACCTGGCGCCGCGACACCTGTCGCTGCTGGCGTACCTGCTCTTCGACGGCCCGATGCCGGTCAATCAGCTGGCCGCGCGCCTCGAGGTGGCGCCGACCACGGTGAGCCTGATGGTCAGCGACCTGGGCCGCCAGGGGGTGTTGGAACGACGTACGGATCCGACCGACCGCCGGCGGTCGATCGTGGCGATCACCGACGACCCGGAGACCCGGACGGCGATCGAGAACTGGCTCGCGAACGGCGCCGACGCCTGGCGCCGGGCCTTCGACCCGCTGTCGCCGGCCGATCGGGCGATGTTCGTGCGGACGATCGGGGCCTATGAGAACGGGGCCGCGCGCGAGGAGGGGTGAGCGGTCAGCCCCGCAGCGCCGGCAGCAGGTGGGCCTCCTCGTAGGCGAAGTGCTCCTCCAGGCCGGCCGACACCGCCTCGAACTCCGCGCGCAGGTGGGCCGGTTCGGCGTCCGGCCCCCGGTCCGGCCCGGCGGCTCGTTCGAGGAGCGCCGCGAAGGCGGCCAACGCTCGTTCCACGACCGCGTGTTCCGCACGCAGGCGGGTGATCGCCGGGACCAGCTCGGGGTATTCGCGTTCGAAGGCGGAGAAGGCGCCGTCCTCGCGGATGTGGTGCAGCTGGAGGTGTCGGCAGAAGGTCAGGCAGTGGCGGCGCAGTCGGTGGGCGGGGTCGTCGGGGTCGTCGGTGTCGTTGTCGGGGGCGTCCGGCACCGGTTCGCCGGCAAGGGCGTGTTCGAACCGCCTCCGGACCTGGTCGATCTCGGTCCGTAGATCCTCGTGGTGACGGATCAACTGCTCCGCGATCAGCCGCGCGCGGGCCGGGTCCCCGGTCAGGTCGAGGGGATGCAGGGCGACCACGGGGATGGTTCGGGTGGTCGCCGCCGCGTAGTCGCGGAAGGCCGGGTTTCGCGTGCACTGGAGATCCCATTGGTGATCGCGTTCGTCGCCGGTGAGCGGGACGGCCCGGGCGGCGAACGGCTTCACCCGGCCCTCGTCGGTGCCGATCTCCATGGTCACCTGGGGGTTGGCGACCAGGTTGAGGTACCAGTGGGGGTCGCGCGGGCCGCCCGCGTTGGAGGCGAAGACCAGCCACCGATCGCCGTCCCGCTCGGCGACGACGGGGGTGGTCCACGGCTTGCCGGTGTGCCGGCCGGCGGTGGTGATCAGGACCAGGGTGACGCCCTCGAACATGCCGCCGACGCGGCCGTTGTGGGCTCGGAACTCGGCGATGATCGGCGCGTTCGGATCGGTGTGGGTGCTGGTTTCGGGCATGGCTGTCTCCGGGATCGGGGCAGACTTCGTAAGTAGCTTTGCTTTGAAAGCAAATCTATTTGAGGTTAGTAACGCCTCGGAAGCACTGTCAACGCCGTGTGGGCGCGGGCATGCCACGGCCGCCGGGAGACGGTGTGCTACACCCGGCGGAGGTGGTGGGTGTGTGCCGGCGCCCGAGTCGGCCGCGCGCCCGGGTGGGTCAGGCCGTGTGCGAGAAGGGTTGCGCGCGCCAGTCCAGGCCCGGGGGCAGCGTCCGGATCGGTGACTTGGGGAGCGCCGGGGGCGGTCCGGCGACGGGGCGGTCGGCCGGGGTGGTGACGGTCGCGCCGGAGCCCGGGCAGGGGCGGATGCCGAACGGGTCCAGCACGCTCGGGCACACCACGTGGTCCGGCACCGTCGCGCCGTCGGCGACCGGGTCCAGGACCAGTACGACGCCGCACTCCGGGCACGCGCGCCGCACGCTCGGGGCGGCGGGGGTGTCCGAGGACCGGCCGGGGCGGGTCGTGTCGTCGAAGTCCTCGACGAGGTCCCGCTGCACCGTTGCGGAGCATGGGTCGACGGCGATGCTCATGGGCTCCCCCTGTCGCCACGGCGCCGAGGCGACGGCGCGCTCCGCCGACGATAGTCCGCCCGACCGGAACGTTGCAGTACTGATCCGGGTCGATTTCCGCGCTCACGCGCCGCGTTGCCCACCCGTGTCGGGCACGGTGGCCGCTATCGGCGCGGCGTCGATCGCGCGGCGCAGTTGTTCCAGGCGATAGGGGAGGGGTTCCCAGCCGGGGCGGCCGACCATGTCCACGTTCAGGCGCACCACGGTGCGGGTGTACGCCCGGGCCAGGCCGCGCGGCATCAGCGGCATTCCGGCGGGGCGGGGCCGGGAGTTGCCGTCCTCGTCGGGGATGCCCGAGTGGTTGCCCCGCACCGACACCCACACGGCGGCCACCTCGCCGCGCAGCGGCCACACCAGGTCGGCGCGTACGTCCAACCAGCGACGCAGCGCCGCGCGGGTCGGGCCGGACAGCGGCAGTACCTCGGTGACGGCCGGATTGACGGTGCGGGCCTGCGGGTGCCGCACGATCGTGACGGTGCACTCATCCGGCCCCAGGTCGTCCAGTCGCATTGCGCACAGCTCGCCCGCCCGTGCGCCGGTGTCCAGGACCACCCCGATCAGGGCGAACAGGCGGATTCGGCCCGCGTCCGCGCCCGCCCGGTCGGCGTGTTCGCCGAGCCAGTTCAGGAGGAGCGAGCGCTGCCGGGCGCCCACCGGCGTCTTGAGCTCGGGCATGGCCGGCCGCTCCGGCAGTTCCACCGGCACCGATCCGGCCCGGGCCAGGATTTCCAGGCAGTCCATCCGCACGCGCATGCTGGCCGTGGTCGAGATGCCGGCGCCCGCGACCGCGCGGGTGCGCAACCGGCCGCGTTGGGCCAGCTCCAGATAGCACCGCGTCGGCTCGGCGGACAGCAGCGCGGCGAGCGAGGCACGGGCCTCGGCCGGGAAGCCCTCCTGTACCAGTGCGCGGCGCAACTCGCCCACCACCCAGCGCAGTTGCCGGGCGCGTGCGGCCGAGGTGTCGGCCCGTGCGGTGACGCGCAGCAGCGCCCGGTCGAGCTGATCGAGCGCGGGCGCGCGCTCCTCGGTGGCCATGTCCGCACTGTAGCCGGCGCCACCGACGAACCGGCCGCGTCGACCGCCGCCGGACGGGGGACTCGCAGCGCGCGGGGCGCACTCGGCGGCGGCGCGCCGACACCGGAGCGCGCCCGGAGCGCGCCCGGAGCACGACCGGCACCGCGCCCGGAGCGTGCCCGAACCGCACCGGGGCCGCACTTCCCACTCCGATGCCATAGGTTCCTCATGTGGAGGACCTGGACCGACAGATCGTCAAACTGCTGCTGCAGGACGGGCGGATGAGCTACACCGACCTGGGCAAGGCCACCGGCCTGTCCACTTCGGCCGCCCACCAGCGCGTACGCCGACTCGAACAACGCGGCATCATCCGCGGCTACGCCGCCGTGGTCGACACCGAGGCCATCGGCCTGCCGCTGACCGCGTTCATCTCGGTCAAACCCATCGACCCCAGCGCCCCCGACGACGCCCCCGAACGGCTGGCGGACCTCGAGGAGCTGGAGGCGTGCCACAGCGTGGCCGGCGACGAGAGCTACATCCTCAAGGTCCGCGTCCCGACCCCGGGCGACCTGGAGACGCTCTTGGCCCGGATCCGCCTTCAGGCAGGCGTATCGACCCGCACCACGGTGGTCCTGTCCACCCCGTACGAGGCCCGCGCCCCCCGCTTCTGAGCCGACCCCGACGGGCGGCGGGGCGGGTCCGACGGCCCCGGACGCGGTTCGTGGCGAGCCCGCGCCGCTCGAAGGGGTGACCTCCGGCTCGGCGTTGCCTCGAGGCGGGCCACACTGGGGGGCATGACCACGCTCCTCCTGCGCAACGGCGCCGTGCACAGTCCCGCCGATCCCTTCGCGACCGCCATGGTCGTCGAGAACGACACCGTCGCCTGGATCGGCGCCGAGGGGGCGGCCGCGGCGCACGTCGACGCCGTCGACGCGGTGCTCGACCTCGGCGGCGCGCTGGTCACCCCGGCGTTCGTCGACGCGCACGTGCACGCCACCGCGACCGGCCTCGCCGCGACCGGGCTCGACCTGACCGGCGTCCCGTCGTTGGCCCACGCGCTGACCGCGCTGGCGGAGTACACGAAGGCGCGCGGGCTGTACGGGCCGGGCCGCGTCGTGCTCGGGCACGGCTGGGACGACACCGGCTGGCCCGAGGGACGCCCGCCCACGCCCGCCGAGTTGGATCGGGCCGCCGGCGGCGCGACCGTGTACCTGTCCCGGACCGACGTGCACTCCGCCGCCTGCTCGCCCGCGCTGCTCGCGCTGGTCCCGGGCGAACACGGCGACACGCCGCTCACCGGTGCCACGCACCACGTCGCGCGGGCCGCCGCCTACGCCGCGCTGACCCCGGCCGACCGGCTCGCCGCGCACCGCGTCACGCGGGAGCGGGCCGCCGCGCTCGGGATCGGGACGCTGCACGAGTGCGGTGGGCCGGAGATCGCCGGCGAGGCCGACTTCCGCGCGCTGGCCACGCTGGCCGCCGAGGAGGCTGGCCCGGACGTCGTGGGCTACTGGGGGGCGCTCGCGCACGACGCCGAGCACGCCCGCGCACTGCGTGCCGACCTGGGCGCGCACGGGCTCGGCGGCGACCTGTTCATCGACGGCTCGCTCGGTTCGCACACCGCGTGCCTGCACGCGCCCTACGCCGACGACCCCGGTACCGGGCTGACCCATCTGGACGCCGAGCAGGTGGCCACACACCTCGCCGCGTGCACACGGGCCGGGATCCAGGCCGGCTTCCACGCCATCGGCGACGCCGCGATCGGCGCGATCCTCGCCGCCGCGCGCGACCTGATCGCCGGACCGCACGCGGCCGCGTTCCGGGCCCTGCGGCACCGGGTCGAACACGCCGAACTCCTGGACGCCGACGCGGTGAAGGCGTTCGCCGCACTCGGCCTGACCGCGTCGGTACAGCCCGCGTTCGACGCCGCGTGGGGCGGCCCGGACGGCATGTACGCGCGCCGCCTCGGCGCCGAACGCGCGGCGCTGATGAACCCGCTGGCCGCGCTCAGCGCCGCCGGTGTCCCGCTCGCGTTCGGCTCCGACGCGCCGGTGACCCCGCTCGACCCGTGGGGTACGATCCGCGCCGCCGCCTTCCACCGCACGCCCGGGCAACGGATCAGCGTGCGCGCCGCGTTCGCCGCCCACACACGCGGCGGTCACCGCGCCGCGGGGCGCGACGACGCGGGTGTGCTCGTCCCCGGCGCGCCCGCCACCTACGCGGTGTGGGACACCACCGAACTGGTCGTCCAAGCCCCCGACACCCGGCTCTCCGGCTGGTCCACCGACCCGCGCTCGGGCACCCCGGGCCTGCCCGACCTGGATCCCGAACTGCCGCTGCCGCGCTGCCTGCGCACCGCCGTACGCGGCACCACGGTGTATGCGGCCGAGGGAGCGCTCGACCCCGCGTGAGCGAACACCGGCGTGAGCGAGTACCCCGGCGCGACCGAGGTCAGCAGGCCGGCGTCGGCGCCGGGGTCCCCGAAGACCCCGGCGCCGGCTCGGCCGGCTCACCCGAGCCGGATCTGCCCGCCGCGACCGTGCGATCCGTCGTGCGCTCCGGCACGGTCAGCAGCGGCAGGAAGACCTGCACCAGCGGGCCGATCGTGAGCGCGTACAAGACCGTGCCCAATCCGACCGAGCCGCCGAGCACGAAGCCCACCGCCAAGACCGCGACCTCGATGCTCGTCCGGATCAACCGCACCGAACGCCCGGTCCGCCGCACCATCCCCGTCATCAGGCCGTCGCGCGGCCCCGGCCCGAGCCGGGCACCGATGTACGCGCCGCCGGCGACCGCGTTCAGCACCACACCCGAGACCAGGAAGGCCGCGCGCCAGGCCCACGCGTCGGGGGAGGGCAACCACCGCAGCGAGGCGTCCACCGCGAGGCCGATCACCACCACGTTGCTCACCGTGCCGAGCCCCGGACGCTGCCGCATCGGCAACCACAGCAGCAGGACCGCGGCGCCCACCACGATCGTCACCACGCCGAAGCTCCACCCGGTGCGCTCGGCGAGGCCCTGATGGAACACGTCCCACGGATCCAGGCCCAACTCGGCCCGGATCATCAACGCCATGCTGAACCCGTACAGCGTGAGCCCCGCGTACAACTGGACCAAACGTCGGACCCACGACCAAGCCACCGTGCACCTCTGTTCCGCGCCTGACTGCCAAAAAAGAGCCAACGGTGAAAGAATCGCGGACACCGGATCACGGATCCATAGCCAATTCGACAGGAGTGGACTGATGAGCGCGCCTCACCTGACCGTCAGCAGCACCCGCCTCGCCGACCTCCTGCACCCCTGGACCACCGCGACCCAGTCCGCCGCGCGCACCGGCCCGGCGTACCGCACACTCGCCGACCGCATCCGCGCCCTGCTCCTGGACGGTCGGATCCCGCTGACCGCGCGGTTGCCCGCCGAACGCGGCCTCGCCGACCGGCTCGGGATCAGCCGGACCACCGTCGCCGCCGCGTACGAGCTGCTGCGCACCGACGGCTACCTGACCAGCCGCCGCGGCTCCGGCAGCTGGACCACCCTGCCCGGTACGCACACCGAGATCCCCACCCGAGGGCTCAGCCCGAGCACCAGCAGCGGCGTGATCGACCTCGGCGTGGCGGCGCTGCCCGGCCCCGGCCGCGCGCTGCACCAGGCGGTCGCCGACGCCACCGACTCGCTGCCCACCTACACCACGGGCCACGGCTACCTCCCCGGCGGCCTGCCGGTGCTGCGCGACACGCTCGCCCAGCGCTACACCCGCCGCGGCGTGCCCACCACGCCCGACCAGATCCTGGTCACCCCCGGCGCCCTCGCCGCGGTGACCCTGGTGCTGCGTACGCTGGCCGGCCCCGGCGACCGGGTCGCGGTCGAATCACCCACCTACGCCAATGTGTTGGACGCGATCCGGCAGGCCGGGAACCGTCCGGTCCCGGTGCCGATGACGGACACCGGCTGGGACGTGGAGACCTGGCGTGACACGCTGCGCACCGCGGCGCCGCGACTGGCCTACCTGATCCCGGACTACCAGAACCCCACCGGCCATCTCGCCGACCCCGGGATCCGGCGCACGTTGGCGGACCTGGCCCGCAACACCGGCACCACGCTGATCGTCGACGAGACCTGCCTCGACCTGGCCCTGGACCTCGACCCGGCGGACCGGCCGCTGCCGATGGCCGCGTTCGACCGGACCAACAACGTGGTCACCATCGGGTCCACCTCGAAGACCTTCTGGGGCGGCCTGCGGATCGGCTGGATCCGGGCCACCCCGGATCTGGTTCGGCGCATCGCGGCCACCCGCGCGTCGTTCGACGTCGGCGCCCCGGTGCTGGACCAGCTGGTCACCCACCACCTGATCACCGACCACGAGGACGCCATCCTGGAGACGCGCCTGCCCGCGCTGCGCGCCGCCCGGGGGGCGCTGGCCGACGCGCTGACCGAGCACCTGCCCGACTGGACCTTCTCGATGCCCCTGGGCGGCCTGTCGTTGTGGGTACGCACCGACGGCACCTCCAGCCTGACCCTGGCCGAAACCGCCGCCCGACACGGGGTGCGGGTGGCGGCGGGAACCCACTTCGGCACCGACGGCACCTTCGAACACCACGTCCGTCTGCCCTACGCGCACGACCCGGCCACCCTGACCGAAGCCATCCGCCGCCTGTCCGCCGCGGTGGCCGAGACCGAACGCACCCGCCCCACCACCTACGCGGGCTTCTCCGGCGCGGCCATCATGGCCTGAGCCGGGCCGCACCCAGAGCGCGGTTTCCACAACCCCCGACTTGTCCACAGCCGGCCCGCCCCCTCCGCGCCTCACCGCCGACCCTCGGCACTGTGGGCCCTGTGCGGAACACCCGGTTCCGCACCTCGGGAGGGGTCATGCGGGATGTGCTGGCGGCACTGGTCGGCGCGATGGGCTCGGTCGCGGCGGCCCTGGCGGCAACCCACGGCCGCGCCGGCTCGACCAAGGGCCACCGCCCACGCCGCCCACCCCGCCCCGGGCACGACCCCACCCGCCGCGCCACGGCCGCCCGGCGACGTCCCACCGCGCGCCCCCGCCCTCAACCGCGCGTGGGCCCACGCCGTCACACCGACTCCCCCGGCCGGGACCCGTGATTTGGGCCGATGTCGGCCCCGCCGCCCCGGTCACGCCGTCTGTGCGGCGTCGCCGGCCAGGAACGGGTGCAGCAGCGTGAGCAGGGCGTGCGGTCGGTGCAGCGGGATGATGTGGCCGCAGTCCTCGATGACGTGTCCGGTGAGATCGTCGGTGATCGGGCGGAGTTGGCGTTCCAGTGCGGGACCGACGGGCCGGGCGCCCAGCGCCATCGTCGGCACCGTCAGGCGCGAGCCGGCGACCGCCTGCTCGATCTGTTCGGCGCTCTCGGGCAGCGCCCGGTAGTACGAGAACGCGCAACTCAACGCTTGGCGGCCGGTGTACGCGCGGACGAATGCGTCCCGGAGGGCGGGGCGCACACCGTCACCGAGCGTGCCGGCATGGAGAAACCAGTCGACGTAGGCGGCCTCGTGGCCCTCCACCACGGTCTCGGCGAGGTCGGGCGCGGCGGCGTGGAAGCCGAACCACCACGGCGGCCCGTCGGCGAGGAAGTCCTCGGCGCCGGGCAGCCTGCCGAGCAGGGATTCCATGACGACCAGGCGCCGGACGAGATCGGGGCGGCGCAGGGCGAGCAGGAAGGCCGGCACGGTGCCCGCGTCGATGCCCACCACCGCGGCCGAGGACACGCCGAGCGTGGTGAGCAGCGCCGCGGCGTCCTCGGCCAGGGTGCCCGCGTCGTACCCGGAGGCGGCCCGGCCGCTCGCGCCGAACCCGCGCAGGTCCGGCGCGATGACGCGGTAGCGGCCGGACAGATCGGCCATGACGTCCGTCCACAGTTCCCAGGTGTGCGGGAAGCCGTGCAGCAGCAGGACGGCCGGGCCCGATCCGCAGAGGGCGACGTTCAGTTCGACATCGTTGGCGAGGACGCGGCGCAGTTCGGGCATGGCGGAACTCCGGGTACTTGGTGAGTGATGGTGACCAGGTCACGCTAGGGAACTACGCTGGTCCCCCCAAGACGGCACTTTCGCTTCAGGTGGTGAGCCCCAGGTGACCACGTCGAGGCCCGGCGCACGTGACCCGCGACCCGGTGAGCGCGGGGACCTGCTCGATCCGGGCTGCCCGACCCGCCGGTTGCTGGACCGTATCGGCACCAAGTGGACGTCGATGGTGGTCAAGGTGCTGGCCGAGGAGGCTCCGGGGGAGCTCCGTTTCGCGGAACTGCGGCGCCGTATCCCGGGCATCTCCCAAAAGATGTTGTCCGTCACCCTGCACAGCCTGGTCCGCGACGCCCTGGTCGCGCGCCGCGTGGAACCCACCGTGCCGCCCGCCGTGCACTACCGGCTCACCGAGCTGGGCCTGTCCCTCGAAGGACCGCTCTCCGTCCTACGGGTCTGGGCCGAGACGCACATGGCGGAGATCGACCGCAACAACCGGCTCGCCGACGAGTCGCCCCCTGATTAGCCGCGTGGACCGAACGTGCCGGTCGCGGTGTGGTGGGGTGGTCAGGTGGGGTTGCGGAGGATGATTTCGTCGATCGCCTCGGCATGGGCGGCGGTGACCTGGTCCAGTGCGGCCTTCGTCGGGAATTCCGGAACCTCGACGGTGATGGTGGTCGCGCCCTGCCGGGCGGAGGTGGGGACCGGGGCGTACATGCCCAGGGAATTGCCCTCGCCGTGCGCGCTCGATGCGTAGCGGACATTGCCGGGGGTGCCGACGTCGGTGGGGGAGCCGGCGTCCGGTGCGGAGGTCTTGCGGAAGGTGTTTCCCGCGAACGCGGCGGCGCGCAGGTCCTCGGGAACCTTTTCGGCGGCCCTGCCGGCCAGTCGGGCGGTGAGCCTGTCGTCGGCTTCACCGGCCGCCTTGTCCGTGACCGCCTGGGTGCGCGGGTCGATGCCCCGAGGATCCACGAATACGCCGGGCGCGTCGCCTTCCTTCGTGGTGAGCCCGTGCGCGTGCACGCTGACGACGCGCTGCGGCTTGAACCGCTCCAGCAGAGCGAGCAGGGCGCGCGTCTCGGGCAACATCCGTACGCTGCTGGTGGGGAACTTGTCGGTATCGCGCGGAGGTTGTGGCTCCGGTGCGGGAGTCCCGCCGCGGATCGGGTTGCCGTTCTTGTCGATGGGCAGGGTCTTCAACTCCGGCTTCCCGCCGGCGCCCTGCTTCCGCGCTTCCTGGTAACTCGTGCCGGGGAACGGCAGGTTCCGATTCGGCTCGACCCTTCCGGGCGCGGAGCGCGCCCGGCCCGCCGGCAGCAGGCGCTTCTCGAAGGCGGGGCGCTCGCCGTAGGCGTGATGGGTGGCGACGACGAGTTCGGGCACCAGGATCGTGGTGTACCGCGGCGGCCTCCCCTCCGCCGACTCCTTGGTCAACCGGGCCCGCAACCGCTCGACGACCTCCCGCCCCTCGGGCTCGTTCCCGTGGACGCCACCGATGATCAGAGCCCGCAGGTCGGGGTCGGTCCCCGGGAACAGGTACGCCGGAATGGGCGCGATCCGGCGCGCCCGCTCGGAGCCGACATCCGGATCCGGGTCGGGATCCTCGATGCCGCCCGCGATGTTGCCCGGTTCGGCCGCCCACGGCTGTGCGCCGCCGGCTCGTCGGCTGCGTTCGCCCAGGTCGGCCGTGCTCCACAGCGGCTCCGGCCCGGATCGCACGATCGTCTCGGCGAGCCAGAGGTCGTCGGGTTGGGTACCGAAGCGGGCGCGCACCTCGCGCAGCACACCGGGATCGGCGCGGCGCTCGGCGGTCGCGGCGCGCAGGGCGTCGAAGACGGCGGCCTTGCTCGGGGCCGTGCGTACCGTCTCGGCCAGGTCCACGCGCGGCACCCCGGCATCGGGAACGGCGTCGCCCGCCGGGGCGGGCTGCGGCGCGGCCGGCCGCGGCGCGGCGGGTGTCGTGTGCCGCGGCGCGGCGGGCGACTTGCCGGCCGGCCGCGCGGGCTGTGGCACGGCGGCGGGTTGCCGGCCGGGCCGGCTGCGGGTCTTGCCCGGCGCGGCGGCCGCGGATCGGCCACGCAGCGCGTCGAGTACGGCCCCGCCGCCGTGGCGCACACCGCCCCCGGCCGCGCCCGCCGGCCCGGTCGTACCACCCGCCGGCCCATCGGCGCCCGCGGCCGTCCCCCCGTCGCGTCGTCTCCCGGCGATCCGAGCCAGTTCGCGCGCGACCAACACGCGCCGCAACGTCTCCCGCGCCGGCCCCGGCCCGTCCCCCCGAGCCGCCTCGACCCCGCGAAGCCGTTCCGCCTCCGCGCGGCGCAGCGCCCGCGCGATGTCGTCGGCCGTCGTCTTGTGCGGATTCGCGAAATCTGCCACCGAATCAACCTCCCACCCGTGCCGACCCAAGGTCGATAGCCCGTCGGGGTGTCCCCGGGTGGCCCGCGACCGGGCGGGGGGAGGACGCTCCCGGGGCCGGGCCGCTACTCCTGCGACATCAACTCGGCCGCCACGACCGCGCCCAACTCCGTGCAGGCGGCCAGCGACTCCCGCGTCGGCGGCCCCGCCACCTCCACCGGTGGCCGCACCCGACGCCACTGCAGACCGGTCGCCGCCGCCTCGACCGAGCGCACCGCCCCCGTGGTGTCGCTGCCGCCGTGGACGTACAGCCCATACGGCCGCCGCGTCGTCTCGTGCTGACACACGTAATAAACAGTGTCGAAAAAGTGCTTCAACGCCCCCGACATGTAGCCCAGGTTCGCGGGTGTGCCGAGGAGGTAGCCGTCCGCCTCCAGGACCTCCACCGGCGAGCAGGTGAGGGCGGCTCGTACCCGCACCTCCACCCCCTCGATCTCGGGATCGCGGGCGCCCGCGAGGGTCGCCTCCAGCATTTCGGCGAGCGTGGGCGAGGGCGTGTGGTGCACCACGAGCAGGATGGCCATGGCCACACGCTGCCAGAAGCCGGCCGCGCCGGCGGGCACACCCCGCGCCGCGAGCCGCCGCGTTCCCGCGCCCAGCGGTTCCGCACGTCCTCCATACGGGTGGTTCGTCAAGGAAAAGATGGTGATTCCACCCGTTTGATGCTTTGACACCTGCGCACCATTTGTCACGATAAGAGCACTTTAAGTAATACGTCGATAGGCCAACCGCCCGGCACCTCGGGGAGAACCACCCACATGCGCCTCACCCCCTTGCGGCAACGACTACTGCCCTACCCCCGCACCAAGTCCCCGGCCGACCCGGCCCCCGAGGCCGCCGGCCACACCCCCGCGCCCACCCCCACCCCCGTCCCCCCGCCCGTTCCCGCCCCCGCCGCCCCCGCGGCGCCCACCCTCGTCTCGGTCGTCCGCCGCACACTCGCCCCGGCCGTCCGGGCCACGAACGCGCAGTCCCGCGCGTTCCACACCGTCTACGCGATCGCCACGCTCCCGCTGGTGATCGCGTTGCACCTCGCCCTCTGGGCGTTGTCCACCCCCGGTCGCCTCGGCGTCACCGTTCTGGTCCTCTACGGGATCGCCCGGACCGGGATCCTCACCCCAACCCCCACGCATTGAGTGCACCGCCCGAAGGAGTCCCCATGGTTCTGTCCATCTCCGGTGTCCTGTTCCTTGGCGTCATCGCCTACGTCCTGTTCCGCAAGGACGGATTGCGCATCCCGCACGCCCTCGTCTGCGCCCTCTTCGGGTTCTATCTGGCGGGCAGCTCGATCGCCCCCCACATCACCGCGAGCACCAACAGCATCGCCAACCTCCTCAGCGGCATCACCTTCTGAACCGCCGCCCCGCCGCCCCGCCGCCGCGCCCGCACCCCCGGCGCCGCGCCTCGGCGCACCGGTGAAGCCCTCGCACAGGCGCCGCCTTCGAGTGACTCACCCGTGCGCCGAGGCGAGCGCGGCGGGCGCACCGCTCCCCGAACGTCACGCACAGGCCCCGGATCGTCCCCCGAACCGGGGCCTCCCGCCTACCCGCACCAACCCCCCCACGGAGACCTCATGTCCCCCGGCCCCAAATCCCTCGCCGCCATCGCCCAGCGCGCCAAGGACGGCATCGGCACCACCCGCTCGCGCGCCACGCGGATCCAGCAGCACACGCGCGACACCTTCTCGCCCGTGCTCACCCTCGGCCGCGGCCTGAACCGGCAACTCGCCTGGGCCCGGACCTGGTGGAAGAACGCCTCCGCGGACAAGCGCAAGGCCGGGGCCGCGGTCGTCGCCGGCGCGGTGCTCGCCCTTTACTTCCTGCCGTATGCCCCGCTGATCGCCCTGCTGCTGATCCTGGCCGCCGCCGCCTGGCTCGGCCACGCGGACAAGCCCCCCGCCCCCGAGCCCGGCCCCGACCCCACCGAACTCCGGCTCCAGGCCGTCTACAACGGCCTCGTACCGCACCTCGCCGACGACCACGACCCGGCCAGGCTCTTCCACCCGGGCGGCGCCTACCGCGACGCCTTCCGCGACTGGGAACTCGACGGCGACCGGATCACCCGCCTCGAACTCACCTACAGCCCCTACTTCACCGACGACGACCCCGGCGCCCGCGCCCGGATCGAGCGGGTGCTCCAGGCCAAGCTCGGCCGCGGCCGCGAGTACTTCCACGACTGGGACACCGAGAACAACCGCCTCACCGTCGCCGCGCTGCCCCCGCTGCCCCCCGCCGTCCCGGCCCAGCAGTTCGTCACCGCGCCCTGCGAGATCCTGCTCGGCATCACCGACGCGGACAGCACCAACCGCCGCACCCCGATCCGGGTCGACGGAGCCACCCACCAACTCCCGCCGGTCATCTGGCGCACCGGCAACCGCAGCACCGACCCGCACCTGCTCGCCGTCGCCGCCCCCGGCGCGGGCAAGTCGAACCTGCTGCGCACCATCGCCCTCCAGGCCGCCCGCGACGGCGACATCGTGGTGATCGACGGCAGCGGCTCCGGCGACTACGCCTGCCTGGCCGGGCGCCGCAACATCCTGCGCATCGAGACCGGCTACCACGGCGCCCTGGAGACGCTGACCTGGCTGCGGCACGAGACGGAGCGCCGGATCGCCGCCGTCACCCACGCCAAACAACACGGCACGCCGGTTCCGGACAACGCCCGGCGTCCGCTGTGGGTGATCCTGGACGAGATCACCGAACTCAGCGACCTCGCCGCCGGTCAAGGCACCACCGACCCCCAGGAACTGCTCGACCTGCCGCTGCGCCTGGGCCGGGCCACCCACATCGGCGTGATCACCAGCACCCGCCCCACCCACCTGGACCGGCTGCGTCCCGCGCTGATCGCCGACACCCACGCGCGCGTCGTCCTCGGCCCGCTCGATCCCGAGACCATCCGGACCGTCCTGGGCACCGGCCCCGGCGTCTTTGGCGGCGAGGACATGCCACCCGGGCGCGGCTACGTACGGATCGGCAACGGCCCGGTGGTGCGCATCCAGGTCCCGCACACCCCGGACCCGCTCGAAGAGGACACCCCCGAGGCCGAACGCCGGCGCCTGCTCGCGCTGCTGCCGCACCACGCCGACGCGCTCACCGTCGAGGACCCCACCATCTCGCTCGCCAAGGAACGCCGGCGAGAGCCCGAACCGACCGCCTGACCACCCGGCGCGCGCCCCCTGCCCCGGACGCCGCGCCGCCCCCACGCTTCCGAAGGCCCTCCGAGCGACCGCGGCTCGGAGGGCCGCGACGTGTACCCGGTCTTCGCCCGCCACGCCACCAAATACACAAAACACATCACTTCACCCGCACTGCCGCGCCATGATGGTGCCCCGCACCCCCACGGAGGACGTGGACGCCCAGTGTTCGACCTCGCCAACTTCACCGTCAGCGACATGGTGGTGTGCAGTTCCGAACTGCGCCGGGTCACCGCCGAATCGGCCACCACCGAGGACGCCGCCCGGGCGATCGTGCAGCACCTGCGCACCACCTTTCGCGACCCGGACACCGGACGGTCCCAACTCGTCCTCACCCGTCTGTTCCAGACCATGCCCTGGCGCAACCTCACCCCGGACCTGGAACAGCGCGCCCTGCGTCGGCAACCCGACCTCGTCCCGCACCCCGACCTGCGCTGCCTCACCCTCCTCGCCACCACCGGCGACCACCCCGACTGGTGCGACCGCACCCGCTCGAGCCGGCACCAGGTGGTCGCCTTCCCCAGCGCCGAGGCGGTCCGCCGGGCGCCGATGATCAGCGCCATGCTGGCCCAACTCGGGGTCACCGTCGAGGAGATCGTGGCCGGCCCGCTGAGCGGCGACACCGAATGGGACCGGCACGACATCACCCACATCCCCGACGCGCTGGCCGGCAGCGCCGTCCCGGACAAGGAGTTCATCCGGAGCCACGGCATAAAATCCGTGGTCGGCTACGCCGGCAAGCTCCCGGACGGCGAACTGTTCACCGTCCTGATGTTCACCCGCGTGTACGTTCCGGCCCGGATCGCCGAACTCTTCCGCACCGTCGCCGTCTCCACCCGGCTGGCCCTGCTCCCGCTCAACACCGCGCCCCTGTTCGCCGGCGGCCCGGGACGGCACACCCCCGTCACACACCTCGCCGCCGCCCGCCTGGACGCGCTCGAACAACTCCTGGCCGCCCACGAGGACACCTCCGCGCAGGCGGCCCTGGTCGCCGCCGACGCCCGCGACCGGGTGCGCTCGCAGCAGGAACAACTCGCCTACAAACAGCGCCGGCTCGACCAGGAGACCCGGATCGTCGAGACGCTCTACCGCGTCGGCCAAAAGCTCACCCGCGAACTCAACCTCGAACGCCTGGTCCAGGCCGCCACCGACGCCGCCACCTCGGTGATCGCCGCCGAACACGGCATCTTCCGCTACATCGACTACGACTCCGGCGGCGTCGCCGACACCCGCTACGCGGTCACCAGCCCCGACCCCACCCTGATCGACCGTCTCCCGCGCCCGCGCCCCACCCTCGCGGCGCGCACCCGCCCGCAGACCGCCGTCGTGCCGCCGGCCACCGTGCGCCGCGGCGACCTGACCGAGGACCCGGGCGCCGCCGGACTGCTGCCCTACCGGGTCAGCACGGCCGGGCAACCCCCGGTCCGCAGCCTGCTGACCATCCCGGTGACCACCGCCACCGGTGAGGACCTGGGCGCGTTCTCCTTCTGCCACACCCGGCCCGACGTGTTCACCGAACGCGACGAACAACTCGCCCTCGGCATCGCCGCCCAAGCCGCCACCGCGATCGAGAACGCCCGGCTGTTCCGCAGCGTCCGTGATACCGCCGTGGAACTCCAGCGCAGCCTGCTCCCACAGGTCCCGCCCGACCTGGACGAGCTGGACATCGCCTTCCGCTACCTGCCCGGAGCCAAGGGCCAGCAGGTCGGCGGCGACTGGTTCGACGTGATCCCGCTGTCCGCCGGGCGAATCGCGCTGGTGGTCGGCGACGTGATGGGTCGGGGCCTGCAAGCCGCCGCAGTGATGGGCCAGCTGCGCGCCGCGGTCCGGGCGTACGCGGTCATGGACCTGCCGCCGGCGCAGGTGATGCGGCATCTGAACCGGCTGGTGACCGGGCTCGGCGGCGAGGACCAGATCATCACCTGCGTCTACGCCGTCTACGACCCCGGCGACGCCACCGTGCACTGGTCCAACGCCGGACACCTGCCGCCCGCGCTGATCAGCGCCGACGGCAAGGTCGAACTCCTCGAGGACGACCTCGGTGTCCCGCTCGGCCTGGACGGCACCACCTTCGAGGACGCGATGGTCGGCTTCGACGCCGGCGATCAGCTGCTGCTGTACACCGACGGTCTGGTCGAATCGCACGACGCCTCGCTCACCGACCGGCTCCAGGAACTCACCGAGCACATCGACGGCACCACCGGCGGCACCTGCACCGTCGCCGACGTGGCCGACCTGCTGGCCAAGACGATGCTCACCGGTCAGGAGCCCGACGACGTCGCGCTGCTGCTGGTGCGCGCCCGGCACAGCGTCGAGCGCACCGCCGGACTCGACCTGCCGCCCACCCCGCGCTCGGCCCGCGAGGCGCGCGACTTCGTCCGTGCCACGCTGGCCCGCTGGGGCCTGGTCGACCACAGCGACACGACCTGCTCGGTGGTCACCGAACTCGTCTCCAACGCCGCCGAACACGCCCGCACGCCGATGGAGTTGAGGCTGCGCCACCATCCGGGCCGGCTGATCGTCGAGGTGGTCGACCACGACGGGCGACTGCCCAAGGAGATCGCCTCTCCCGGCCACGACGAGCGGCATCGCGGGTTGTGCATCGTGGCCGGCCTCACCACCGACTGGGGAGTGCGGCCCACCGACACCGGGAAGATCGTCTGGGCGGAGATCCGCGACCGGTGACACCCCGTGGGTTTTCGTTGCGTGGCGGTACACGTCGCCGACGGCGCGTTCGCGGGGCGATTCCGGTGAACCTCGCGAGTTTTATGTCACTTTCTCCCGGTGATGTGATGAATCATCCGTTTTCGGGTAGCTACCCACCGTCACGGACCCCGAGCCGTCCCCGTCGACCCCTCGGTCGGGAATCTTCGGGGCCCGTCACGCGTTCTGCAATCGGACGAGACAGCAAGACCTGTCGATGTGGGTTACCAGCCAGGAGGCACGATTCATGAGTGAGCGAGCTCTCCGCGGCACACGCCTTGGCGCCACCAGCTACGAGACCGATCGCGGTATCGATCTGGCGCCGCGTCGCACCGTGGAATACGAATGCCCCCGGGGGCACCGCTTCGAGATGCCGTTCTCCGTCGAGGCGGAGATCCCGTCGACGTGGGAGTGCCGCAGCTGCGGCGCCGTGGCGCAGCTGGTGGACGGCGCGCCGCCCGAGGAGAAGAAGAACAAGGCGACACGCACGCACTGGGACATGCTCATGGAGCGGCGGACCAGGGAAGAGCTGGAAGAGGTGCTCGCCGAGCGCCTCGCCGTGCTGCGGTCGGGTGGCATCAACCTCCACCACGATCCGCGCGACAACCGCAAGAGCGCCTGAGCGATCCCCGCGCGAGCCCGCTCCGGGCCCGGGCGGATCCCGTCGACAGGTGGCACCGACGCCCGGGGCGCCGACGACCTTCACGGTCGTGGCGCCCCGGGCGTCGTGTTGGCGCGTGTCTTCGAACGGCCGACCGCCCGGGGGCACGCTCAGGGCAGCGGGCGCGGCGGCGGTGGTGGTTCGTCGTCCCGCCGCGGGTCCGGGTCGATCACCTCGCCCTGGATGATCTTGCCGTCGGGGCGATGGATCCGGGCCTGCCGGGTCATGCCGCTCAACCGGGTGCTGCTCGCCACCTTCGCCGCCACCACGGTGCCGATCAGCCGGCGGACCAGCGGCCGGGTGAACGGCAGCACGCACAGCAGCCCCAGCGCGTCGCTGATGAAGCCCGGGATGATCAGCAGCACGCCGCCCAGGATGACCACACCGGCGTCGGCGGCGGCCTTGGTCGCCTCCTTGCCCTGGGCCGCGATCACGGCCGGGTCGGACTGGCCCTCGCGCTGCGCCCGTTCGCCCAGCGCGCGAAGCCGGTTCAGCACCCGGCGGCCCTCGTACCGGATCACCAGCGAGCCCACCGCGATGCCTGCCAGGATCAGCAGGAAGGTCTCGCCCGCGCCGATGGCGCCGCCCACCAGGGTGATCACGTAGATCTCGGCCAGCGGCAGGGCGACGATCGGCAAGAGCTTGACCGCTCGGCGCAGCGGGGTACTCACGAGATCACGTCCTCGGCGGGGTGGCACCGGTGGTGGTGCCGGAGGTACTGGCGGCTTCGGCGTCGGTCGGGCCGGCCGGGGCCGGCACGGGGGCGGCGTCCGGGGCGGGTTCCGGGGTCGGCTCGTCCGCGTACTTGCCGACCCGGCGGCCGACGCCCCACGCGGTGACCCGCCACAGCGCCTCGGCGACGATGGTGTTGCTCATCTTGCTGTTGCCGCGTTCGCGCTCGATGAAGGTGATCGGCACCTCCAGGACGCGGTAGCCCTTGCGGATCGCGCGCCAGGCCAGGTCGACCTGGAAGCAGTAGCCCTGCGAGGCGACTTCGTCCAGGCCGATGCCCAGCAGGGTGTCCCGGCGAAACGCCCGGAAGCCGCCGGTGACGTCGTGGATGTCGACGCCGAGCATCAGCCGCGAGTAGGTGCTGCCGCCTCGAGAGATGAGCTTGCGGTGGCCGGGCCAGTTGACCGCGCCGCCGCCGGGCACCCAGCGCGAGCCGAGCACCAGGTCCGCGTCCCGGACCGCTTCGAGCAGTCGGGGCAGTTGCTCGGGCTGGTGCGACCCGTCGGCGTCCATCTCCACCAGGACGTCGTAACCGCGATCGATGCCCCAGCGGAAGCCGGCGATGTAGGCGGCGCCCAGCCCCTCCTTGCCCGCGCGGTGCATGACCTGGACGTGCGGGTCGTGCTCGGCGAGGGTGTCGGCGATGTCGCCGGTGCCGTCGGGGCTGTTGTCGTCGGCGATGAGCACGTCGACGTCGGGCACCGCGACGCGCAGGCGCGCAACGATCGGCTCGATGTTCTCCGATTCGTTGTAGGTGGGGATGATGACGAGCACCTTGCCGAGATCGGCGAAGCTGGTCTGCTCGCGGTCGGTCACATCATCTCCTTGATGGCGTTGGCTTCGATGGCGTTGTCGATCCGCGTGGCCGGCGCGGGGCGCCGCGTCGCGGTCGAACTGCGGCACCGTGTGGCCCCCTCGCCGGGTCGTCGTGGATCGCTGCGGTCGTGCTCGACACGGTGGCGCGCCGGGCGGGTGATGCAGTGACGGTACAACGGACGAGCCGGCCATTCGGTTTCGCCCTGGGACAGACCCGTGGCCCGCTCGACGGCGCGGGTGGCTCGACGGTATGGGTGGATGGCAGCGGGAACCCGGTCGCCCTTCGGGCCGGCCCCGGACCGGCTGGCTGTCGGTCGCGGTGGTCGTTGTCTACTGGGCGACCGGGCTCTGCCGCGGTCTCACCTTCCGGCGTGGGGTGTGCTCGCGTCCGGCGGGGCGGCTGCACGGGTGCCGCTCTGCCGTTCGTGGCCGCGTGGGGCGGCCTCCCGGGCGCGTGTCACGTCGGTTCCGGACCTGGCGCCCGGTGGCTGTGCCACCTGTGGCCCGGAGGCGTGCGCGTGCTCGGGGAGGGTGTTCTCCTGCCGGTCGTCCTGCGGTGGACCGGGTCGAACGTACTGGGCGATGCGGGCGCGGTGTCAACAATGCACTGACCTGGGCAAACGTGGTATCGGTGCAGGTCAGGCCCCGGGGTGGTGTGACACGGGTGTGGGTGGTGTGCGCCCGCCGGGTGGCGCAATCGTTCCCCCAATGGGTCGCGTCGCACCATTTCGCCCCCGCCGACGACACCGCTTCGACGCGTCGCGGCGCGGCACCCTGCTCGTCCGGAGTCCCGGCGTGTCGTGCGCGCGGGCCGTACGGGGGTGTTGTAGGAGTTGTACACGTACGAGGCCCCACCACGCGAGCGGGCTCCCTCCGTTGCCACATCGACGAGGAGCCCCGAAAGCGCCGGGATCGAGCCGCGGCCGCCCGGTCGGCCGATTTCCCGACACCACCCGCGAGCGCCCGCGGCGGCGTGTGCCGCACACCGCGAGGCTGCCGGCAACTCTCGGACGGGGCCCGGCCGTTGCGGATCGCCGGGGGTCGCGACGGTGGGTGGCCGAGGGGTGGCTCGGGGTGACACGATCGGGGGTCATGGACTATCGCGAGTGCGCGCACGTGGTCGAGGAGTATCACCGCGTGCGGGGGAACGGGCGGCACTTTCCGGAGCTGTTGGCGGCGATGGGGCATCCGGAGCGGGCGCTGCGTGGGATGCAGGTGGTGGGGACCAACGGCAAGGGGTCCACGTGCGCGTTCGCGGTCGCGGCGCTGAACGGGATGGGGCTGCGGGTGGGGAGCATGCCGAGTCCGCATCTGCAGGAGCCGCGCGAGCGGATCCGGGTCGACGGGGTGCCGGTGTCGGAGGAGGAGTACGCGGCGGCCTGTACGGAGGCGGTGGACGCGATCCGGGCCACCGGACTGGCCTACAACGCCTCGTCGTTGCACGCGGCCGCGGCGGCGGCGCACTTTCGGCGGGCGGGGGTCGAACTGGTCGCGGCCGAGGCCAACATCGGCGGGCAGCGCACGGTGGTGCGCAAGTTCGGGCTCGACGTGAAGGTGCTCACCGGGGTCGGCCTGGACCACACCGAGCGGCTGGGCAAAAGCGAGGCGGAGATCGCCCGGGCCAAGGTCGGCGCGACCGTGGACGGGGATCACGTGCTGCTCGGCCGCCTGTCGGCGGAGGCGGCCGCGGCGGCCGAGGAGGTGCTGGCCGGGCACACGGGGCTGACCGTGTGGCGGCTGGGGCGGGAGATCCTGGTCGAGGCGCGGGACGGCGGCCCGGGCGGTGCGCCGCTCCTCGACGTACGGACGCCGCTGGGGGTGCGTCGCGACCTGGTGTGCACGTTGCCGGGCGCGCACCAGTACGACAACCTCGCCCTCGCGGTGGCCGGCGTGGACGCGCTCGTGCAGCGCGGCCATGTGCCCGCGTACCGCGACGAGCGCCTGCGTGCGGGGCTGGCCACGACTCGCTGGCCCGGACGGCTCGAACTGGTCGCGTCGGCGCGCGTGGGGCAGTGGTCGGGACGGGTGTTGCTGGACGGGGCGACCAACGTCCAGGGGCTGGCCGCCGTCGCGCCGGAGATCGCCCGGCACGCGCGCGCCGCGGATCGGGTGCCGCCGGTGGTCGTCTTCGGCGTCATGCGGGAGAAGCCCGCGGCGCGGATGTTGGCCGCGCTGCCGGTCGAGTGGCCCGTGGTGATGACCCGGAGCGGCTCCGGCGACGCGGCCGACCCGGCGGCGCTGTTCGCGCTGCGCGCGGCGGCCGGGGCGGCGCGCTCGGACTGGGTCGAGCCGGACGTGACGGCGGCGCTGGGCCGCGCCGGGAAGCTGGCCGGGGAGGGTGGCCTGGTGGTGGTCCTGGGCTCGCACAAACTGGTCGGCGAGGCCCGCACCGCGCTGGGCCTGGCCCCCGCCTGAACCGCTACGGCTCGCAGCGGCCCGGCCGACCCGGTTCCGGGTCGGTCAGTGGGGGCGGGCCCAGGGCGGGGGGTCGGTTTGCGCGGTGTGCAGGGCCGCCGGCGTGGGGCGTTCGACCGTGTCGGGCACGGTGTCCAGGGGGACGGACAGGGCCCTCGCCCAGGTGCGGCGCCAGTTGAGGCGGCGTTGGGTGCGCGCCGCCTCGCGGCGCGTGCGGGCGGCGGCGCGGCGGGCGATCTCGGCATGGGCCAGGGCCAGGCTGCGCAACCACAGCGGGCGGGTGTGCAGCAGTTCCTCGACGTACGCGGTCGTCCACTTGTTGCTGCGCGGACGCAGTTCCACGATCACCTCCACCGGCAGCGCGAACAGTTCGGCGACCGCGTCGTCGGCGAGCTGGTCGATCACCGCCTCGGCCGCGCGACACACCGCCTCGGCGCGCCGCTGCTGGGCGTGCCACTCCCGGTCCAACCAGCGGGTGACCGCCGCGGAGGCGTGTTCGAGTTCGCGGTCGGCGTGCAGTTCGAGCAGCCAGCGCGGGGGGTCGGTGGCCAGTTCGTGCAGCAGGTCGACGCTGATGTGGTGATCGATCGAGGGCACCCGGTGGGCGATGTCCTCGGCGGGCACGCCGAGCGTTGCCCAGACCCGGTGCGGCCGGGCGAGGGCGCGCAGCGCGGCGATCGCGCGCGGGGCGGCGGCGGTGAGCAGTTCCGCGATTTCCTCCGGTTTGAAGCGGCACTGGTCGGCGATCTCGGCGATGTCGCGTACGCGCGGGTCGGCCATGAAGCGGCGCAGCCGGGCGGGCGCGGTGCCGTGCAGGCGGGCCAGCGCGCAGGCGAAGGCGATCGCGTCGGCCGGGTCGGTCTGTTGGTCGGGGGACAGCGTGGCCAGATAGCTGCGCGCGTGGTGCGCCCGTTCGCGGTTGTGCGCGCGGGTGGCGGCGGCCTTGGCGGCGGCCAGCGAGCGGGACACGGTACGGGCGGCCTCGCGCAGTTCGCGGTCGGCGGCGATGTGCGGGTGCAGGGTGTCCACGTCGGCGGTGCGGTAGTAGCGCACCTCCAGGTCGCGACCGTAGCGCGAGACCCTTACCCGGTCGACCACCGCCAGCCCGGCGGCCCGGGCGACCCGGCGGAAGCGCTCGCGGCTGATCCCGAGGCGTTGCGCGGCCTCGGTGGCGGTCAGCGGTTCCTCGCGTTGCAGCGCGGTGAGGAAGGGGCCCGGGTCGGCGGCGGCGCGGGCGACGGCGTCCGCGTCGAAGGTGCCGTCTTGGTGTTGGGCGAGCAGTCCTGTTCTGGCGGCGAGGCGGACCTGGCGGGGGACGAGCCCCAGTGCCTTGCCGACGCGCGCCGCACCGATGCCTCCTCGGGTCACGACCGGCCCCTTCCGTACGGGTGACACCGAACGGGGCGACGATAGAACGGCTGCGGGGCGCGGGGGAGGTCAAAGGGCGAAATCCGCCCGATCGTGCGGGGAAGCGACGTGGCAAGTTACGGCAAATGGGGGATCATGGGCGACTTCGGCAGTCGGCGGGCGTCGAGCTGAAGTCGGGTTCACCCCCGCGCGTCGAGGCGGAGTTCGAAGCAGGACAGCGGCGCGTGGGCGGTGTACTCCCGGTACGGCGGGATGGGCCGGTAGCCGAGGGCTTCGTACAGGGCGATCGCGCCGGTGCGCTGCGGGAGGCAGTCCAGGACGCAGCGGTCGGCGCCGACGGCGCGGGCGTGTGCGTGCAGGCGGGTCATCAGCGCCCGGGCCGTGCCGTGGCCCCGGGCGTGCGGGAGCACGTACAGGCGCTTGACCTCCGCCGTTCCCGGGTCGAGCAGATGTACGCCGACGCCGCCCACGGGCCGGCCGGCCAGGTGCGCGGTGAAGTAGGCGCCGGGGTGCGCGTAGTAGTCGGCCGGGTCGTCGTGATCGGTGCGGCACCACTCGGGCAGCAGGTCGGGGGAGGCCCAGCCGGCGTGGCCGACCTCCTCGGCGGTCGCGTTGTAGTACGCGAAGAGCAGGTCGCGGGTGTGCGTGAGGTCGGTGTCGATGGTCGGGCCCGGAGTGATTGTCATGGCATGTGACTGTAGGGGCGGGTGGGAGTCGCGCCGGGTGAGGGTGGTGCGGTGCGGGCGTGGGTGTGCGGGGGCCTGGGCGGGGACGTGGGCCCGGGGCGTGGTCCGGGGCGCGGCCGATCAGTGGAACCTGGACGTGTCGCGGGTCGGCGGTGGTGAATGTCCCGGTTTGTGAATTTACCGTGTCATACATGCGCATTGTCATCGCGGGTGGACACGGAAAGATCGCCCTTCGGCTGGAGCGCCTGCTCGCCGATCGCGGACACACGGTGGTCGGGTTCATTCGCAACCCCGATCACGCGAACGACCTGGTCGCGGCCGGTGCCGAGCCCGTCGTGTGCGATCTGGAGCGGGCCCCGGTCGAGGAGGTCGCCGAGCACCTGGCGGGCGCGGACGCGGTGGTGTTCGCGGCCGGCGCGGGCCCGGGCAGCACCCGCGAGCGCACCATGACCGTCGACTACGGCGGCGCGGTCCTGCTGGCGGACGCGGCCGAGGACGCGGGGGTGCGGCGCTACGTGATCGTCTCGTCGATGGGCGCCTCGACCGCGCCGCCGCCCGACACCGACCCGGACTTCGCGCTCTACCTGACCGCCAAGGGCGAGGCCGACGAGGATCTGCGCTCGCGCGGCGCGCTGGACCTGACCATCCTGCGCCCGGGCCGGCTCACCGACGACCCGGGCACCGGACTGATCGCGCTGTCCGAACGCGAGGGTGGCGGCGCGATCCGTCGGGACGACGTGGCGGCGATCCTGGCCGAACTGCTCGAAGAGCCCGGGACCATCGGCCGCACGCTGGAAGCGGTCGGCGGCGACGTGCCGGTCGCCGAGGCGGTCAAGTACGCGGCGGCTAGGCCTCGTTCGTGAGGTCGAGCGCCATCAGCACGTCGTCGACATAACGCCCGGCGAGCAGGAACTCGCCCTCCAGGACGCCCTCGATGCGATAGCCGCAGGCCGTGTACAGGGCGCGCGCGGACGCGTTGCCGCCGAGCACCCGCAGGGTGATGCGGCGGGCACCGCGCCGGCGCGCCTCGGCCTCGGCCGCGGTCAGCAGCAGTCGGCCGATCCGGCGCCCCTGGTGGTCGGGGTGTACCGCGAGGCCGTTGATGATCTGTACGTGGCCGGAGGCCGGGCACAGGGTCGAGCGTTCGAGTTGCACATAGCCGACGACGATGTCGTCCTCGTGGGCGACGAGGGTGTCGCGCACGTGGTCGGCGTCGCGGAAGAAGACCTTGTCGACCGCCCAGCGGGGGGCGGGCGTGACGTCGGGGGACCACGTGAGGTGGTCTATCTCGGCAAGACTGGTCCCGTCCGCCTCGACGGCGGGGCGGACCTGGACGCGGGTTTCCTCCGATGTGCGCGACATCGGATCATCGTCCCATCCGCGGCGGCGCGCCGGGCAGGTCGGGCGGCGGACGATCTTGGCTACGGCTTCGTGTGCGCCGCCTCCGCGCCGCGCGTGCGCCCTAGACTCGCGCGCATGACTTCGTCCGGAACGCCCGAGGATCTGGATCGACTCGCGGCGGGCAAATACGTCCTGTTGACCACGTTTCGCCGGGACGGGCGGGCGGTGGGAACGCCGGTGTGGGTGTTCCGCGACGGCGATGCGCTCGGGGTGTGGACGGCGCGGTCGTCCGGGAAGGTGAAGCGGATCCGTAACAGCGGGCGGGTCACGGTCGCCGAGTGTGATGCGCGGGGGCGCGTGCGGGGGGAGGCGGTGCCGGGGACCGCGTCGCTGTTGGATGCGGCCGGGACGGAGCGGTATCGGGGGTTGATTCGGCGCAAGTTCGGCGTGGTGGGGTGGGTGACGCTCCTCGGGAGCCGGGTGCGGCGGGGGGTGGCGGGGACGGTGGGCGTGCGCGTTGTGCTTGGGGAGCGCGAGTAGGCGCCCGAGCCTGGTGGTGCCGGGTTGGCCTTGAGCGCACTCGGGCCGTGCGGCGGGCTTTGGCCTCGAACGCCGGCCGGGCTGTTTGGCCTCAAGCGCCGGCCGGGCTGGGTGGCTTCAAGCGCCGGCCGGGCTGTTTGGCCTCGAGCGTTGACCCGGCTGGGGGCTTCCAGTGGGGGTCGGGGTGCTTGGGGGCGTGTTGGCTCGGCTGGGTGGGCTTGTGGGCTGAGGGGCTTGGTTTTGGGGGTGGGTTGTGTCGGGTGGGGCTTTTGGGGTTATTGCAGGGGGAGTTTGAAGCCTACGTGGGAGTCTGTGAAGCCCAGGGTCCGGTAGAAGCGGTGGGCGTTTTCTCGGGTGTTGTTGGAGGTTAGTTGGATCAGGGTGGCGCCTCGTTCTCGGGCGCGTTGGATGGTCCAGTGCATCAACGTTGTGCCGAGGCCGTTGCCGCGCTCGGTGCTGTGGATGCGGACCGCCTCCACCAAGGCCCGGGTCGTTCCGCGTTGGGACAGGCCCGGGATGATGGTGAGTTGTAGGGTGCCGATCACCTTCGGGGCGCCGGTTTCCGGGTCCGGGCGGGTCATCACCACCACCTCCTGGTTCGGGTCGGCCGACAGGCGGTCGAAGGCGGCCAGGTACGGGGTCATGTCCTCCTGCGAGTCGCGTCCCGAACCCAGGGTGTCGTCCACCAGGAGGCCGACTATGGCGGCCAGGTCGTCGCGGTTCGCCGGCCGGATTTGGATGTCGTTCATGGTGCCCAACGTAGACGCGCGGGATCGGATGACTTTTGTCAGGTCCATACCGCCAGGGGAGTAGGCGGGAATTCGGCCGCGCGCAGGATCCGTTGACACCATTGAAGGCGGATGCTTGTCAGGCCACATGGCAAGCGGCCTAACGGGGAGGTTCCACGTGGATGCCGTGCACGAGTGGGTGGATCGGCTGGGGGATCTCCCGCCGCTATACGCCTATGTCGTGATCGCACTGGTCGCCATCATCGAGACGGGTCTGCTGCTCGGCGTCTTCGCCCCCGCGGAACCGGTGCTCCTGCTCGGTGGACTGCTCACCTCGACCGGACACCTGGCACTGGTGCCGGTACTGATCATCGCGACCTTGGCCGCGCTCGCCGGGGACACTCTCGGTTACCTGTCCGGCAGACATCGCAGCGAACGCATACGAACCGGGCGCATCGGGCGCAGGGTGGGTGAACATCGGTGGGAACGGGCGGAGGAGATGTTCACCCGCGGCCGGGGCGCGGGCGGCGTGACGGTGATGCTGGGTCGTTGGGTCGCCTTCGCCCGCACACTGCTGCCGCGACTGGCCGGGGCGGCGGGGATGCCCTATCGGCGGTTCGCCCCGTGGAACGCGGTCGGCATCGTGGTGTGGGTGCCGGGCTCGATCATGCTGGGCCGGCTCGCGGGCAGCGCGTACCCGTCGGCGGCGAGCGTGCCCGGTTGGATAGGGGCCGCGATCGTGGCGATCGGGATCGTCGCCGGGGCCGTCACCCTCATTCGGCGCCGGCGGCGGCGCAACGCCGAGGAGGACGGCTCCTCGGCGTTCGCGGACCCCACCGCCGACGCCGCGTCGGGTGACGCGCGCCGCGACTTCGCGGGGGCCACGTCGGCGACCCGAGGGGACAGCGTCGCCTGATCGGCCGGCGGGCATACGCGACGGACAAGCGGGGGCGGGGTCGTGGACCCGGCCCCCTTCGTTGTGCCCGGGCCCCGACCCGGGCCGGGACGTTCAGCCGTGCAGCGCCGCATCGCCGTGCTTGGCCACGTGCTCGTCGAGTGCGGCCAGGGCCCGCGTGACCTCCTCGTGCGAGCCGCCGCCGCGCTGCTCGGTCCAGTACGCGGCGCCCAACTTCTTCAGCAGTGCCGACGCGTCCCGGCCGACCTGGACCTCTTCGACCTTCTGCTTGCCGGTGTTCATCGTGTCCTCGGCCATCTTCTTGGCCTTGTCGAGGAAGCCGCTCATGGCGCCGTTCTCCGTTTCGTTCCGGCCCCGAGATCACAGTCGTGCAGAGTCCACTCGATATTCGATCAACGAACGGCGCACGATCGAGGATCCAGAAGCCGAGTGCACCGGTTCGGCCGGGCATTTCACCCGTTCGGCGCCGCCGGGGTCCGCTCCGCCACAATTGCGACCATGCGTGCGAGCCGCTTGTTGACCATCCTGCTGACCCTGCAGAACCGGGGGCTCGTCACCGCGACCGAGTTGGCCGAGCAGTCGGAGGTGTCCGTCCGGACCGTCTACCGGGACGTGGAGGCGCTGGCGGCGGCCGGGGTGCCGGTCGTTGCCGAGCGCGGTCCCGCGGGCGGCTATCGGCTCCTGGAGGGCTTTCGGACCCGGATCAACGGGCTCACCGACGACGAGGCCCACGCACTGTCCCTGGCCGGGCTGCCGGGCCCGGCGGCGGAACTGGGTCTGGGCGCGGTGGTCGCCTCCGCGCAGCTCAAGGTCCGGGCCGGACTGCCCGCCGAACTGCGCGAGCGCGTCGAGCGGGCCCGACCACGCTTCCACCTGGACGCGCCGGGGTGGTACCGGGAGGCGGACCGCTCGCCCGAGCTGTCCCGGATCGCGGGCGCGGTGTGGACCGATCGGCGGATCCGGGTGCACTACCGGCGGTGGGCCGGCGAGGTCATCCGCGAGCTGGAACCGTACGGGCTCGTGCTCAAGGCGGGGCAGTGGTACCTGGTTGCGCGCTCGGCCGGGGCGGGGGAGCGTCGCGACCGCACCTATCGGGTGGTGCGGATCGAGGAGTTGCACGTGCTCGACGAGGTGTTCGAGCGTGATCCGGACTTCGATCTGGCGGCCTACTGGGAGGACTCGTCCCGAGAGTTCGCCGAGCGGTTGCGGCCGATCGACGCCGAGGTGTTGTTGACCGAGGGCGCGCGGGGAATGGTGCGGCCCCTGTTCGGCGCGCACGTCGCCGAGGTCGTGGAGGCGAGCGCGGGGGAGCCGCTGCCCGACGGTCGGGTGCGGGCCCGGCTCCCGATCGAGACGATCGAGGTGGGGGTGGCCGAACTGCTGCGACTGGGGCCGGAGGTGGAGGTCCTGGGCCCGCCCGAGCTGCGCGCCGCGATCGCCGCCGGCGCCCGCGCGACGGCGGCGCGGTACGGGTAGGCACCCGCGCTGCGCCGCCGCGCCGCCGCGGACCGGCCGCCCGCTACGCCCCGGCCCGCCGGAACAGCCGTACCGCCACCGGGACCGACACCGCGGTCAGGCCCAGCGCCGCCAGTGCCCCCGTGCCGACCGTGCCCCCGTAGTCCCCGACGAACGCCGAGCGCACCGCCAGGACCACGTACCGTAGCGGGTTGGCCCGAGAGAGCCCGTCCAGCCAGTCCGGGGCCAGCGACATCGGCAGCAGGATCCCGGACAGCAGCATCACCGGCAGGTTGACCGAGTTCACCACCGGGGCGAACTCCTGCGGGCTGTCCACCCGCATCGCCAACGCGTAGGACAGCGACGCGATCGACGCGGTCATCAGCGCGACGAAGCCGAATCCGACCAGCATCCCGAGGATCGGCGCGCGCAGCCCGAAGGCCAACCCGACCAGGACCAGCAGCAGCGACTGGACCAGCAGTTGCACGATGTCCTTGAGCACCCGCCCGAGCAGCAGTGCCACGCGGCTCACCGGGGTCACCCGCATTCGCTCCAGGATGCCCTGCTGCTTTTCGATCAGGATGCCGAAACCGGCGAACGCGGCGCTGAACAGTCCGAGTTGCACCAGCAGGCCGGGGACGAGGGTCTGCCAGGAGTCGCCCTTCCCGCCGAGGGGGACCTCGTGCAGGAGCGGCCCGAACAGGACCAGGAACAGCAGGGGTTGCAGCAGCCCGAACACCAACCCGACCCGGGCGGCCAGGGTCTGGCGCAAGTAGCGGCCGAAGATCAGCAGGGTGTCGGCCAGGAACGCGGCCGGCGCGGAAGGCGCGGATGGCGTGGACATGCTCACCTCGGCGGGTCAGACGGCGATCGGGGTCTCGGCGGGCGCGGGGGCGCGCCGGCCGGTGATGGCGATGAAGGCGTCCTGGAGCGAGGCGTCGGGCGAGCCGGCGTACTCGGTCTTGAGCGCGTGTGCGGTGCCCTCGGCGACGACCCGGCCGTGGTCGACGACGACGAGGCGGTCGGCGAGCGCGTCCGCCTCGTCGAGGTAGTGCGTGGTCAGGAAGACCGTGGTGCCCCACTCGTCGCGGATCCGTCGGACCAGGTCCCACAGGTCGACCCGGCTGCCCGGGTCCAGGCCGGTGGTCGGCTCGTCCAGGAACAGCACCTCGGGGCGGTGGAGCACGCCCATCGCGATGTCGAGCCGGCGGCGCTGGCCGCCGGAGAGCGCGGCGCAGGGGCGGTCCAGGAGGTCGGCCAGGTCCAGGGCGGCGGCCAGTTCGGCGGTGCGCGCCCGGGCGGCGGCCCGGTCGAGGCGGTACAGCCGGGCCTGGGTGGTGAGTTCCTCGCGCATGGACACACCCGGGTCGAGGCCGCCGGACTGGGCGACGTAGCCGATCCGTCTGCGTACGCCCGCCGGATCGCGCAGCAGGTCGTGACCGGCCACCGTGGCGCTGCCGCCGGTGGGGGCGAGCAGCGTGGTGAGCATGCGCAGCGTGGTGGTCTTCCCGGCGCCGTTGGGCCCGAGGAAACCCAGGATCTCGCCGGCGGGGACGGTCAGGTCGATGCCGCGGACGGCCTCGACCGTGCCGCGCTTGGTCCGGAAGGTCCGGGCGAGCCCGGTGGTGTGGATGACGGGTGTCATGGGACCACCGAAACACAGTCGCTTAATTTTTGCAACGACCCCAAAATTTAAGAACCCCTAAGATGACTACAATGGCGACATGACGGAGGCCGAACCCGCCGAGGGTCTGCGTGAGCGCAAGAAGCGCCGCACCCGGACGCACATCTCGGACATCGCGACCGGGTTGTTCATGGAACGCGGGTTCGACGCGGTCACCGTCGCGCAGATCGCCGAAGCGGCCGAGGTCTCGGTGAACACCGTGTACAACTACTTCCCGGCGAAGGAGGACCTGTTCTTCGACCGCGAGTCGGAACTGGTGGACCGCCTGTCCCACATCGTGCGCGAGCGCGCGGTGGGCGAGTCGGCCACACGCGCGGTGTTGGCGGTGCTGCGCCGGGACGTGGAGGAGCGCTCGCCCTACGCCGGGCTGTTTCCGGGCTACGAGCGGTGGGCGCGGGTGATGCTGGAATCGCCGGTGCTGGTGGGCCGGCTGTGGCGGATGCAGCAGGCCGGCGCCGACGCGCTGGCGCGCACCCTCGCCGAGGAGGCCGGAGTGGCACCCACCGACCCGGTACCGGAGTTGATCGCCGGCCAACTCGCCGGAATCCAGCAGGCCGTCTTCCGGGGGATCGGCCGCCGCCTGGCCGACGGCGTCGATCCGGACGAGACGGCCGACCGCGCGCTGGAGCAACTGGACGCGGTCGAAACGTTGTTGAGCGCCGAGGTGCTGGGCTACGCGGTTCGCGGATCCGAGTGAGCCGGCTCCGGCGCTTCGGCGGGGTGTGCCGGCGGTGGGGTCGGGGAGGAGCATGACATCGGCCGCGGCGGCGCGTTCGATCCGCGATGATCTGCGTGGTCGGCGTCGCCGGCTCGGTCGATGGATCAGGAGTCGACCGATGATCGGCCGCCACCGGCCGGACCACAGGAGAACCGTGTGACCTCACCAAATGCTTCCGACCGACGCGGACCGCTGGTGTACGTGGGCTCGTACACCCCCGACATGGACGGGCACGGCACCGGCATCACCGTGTGCCGGCAGGACCCGGAGAGCGGACTGCTCGGTACGCCGTCCGCGGCCATTCCCGCGATCTCGCCGTCGTATCTGACCCGGCACCCCTCGGGCCGCTTCCTGTACGCGGTCAGCGAGCGGGCCGGCGAGGGCGCGGTCGGCGCGTACTCGGTGCAGGACGAACGGCTCGTGCCGCTGGGCGAGGTCTCCACGCTCGGCGCCGGACCGTGTCATCTGGCGGCCGACCCCACGGGGCGGTTCGTGGTGGTGGCCAACTACGGCGGCGGCAGTGTGACCGTGCACCCGATCGCCGACGACGGCACGCTCGGCGAAGCCGCCACACACGTACGGCTGACCGGATCCGGGCCGGTGGCGGACCGGCAGGCGTCCTCGCACGCGCACCAGGTGACGTTCGCCGCCGGCGGCGGGTGGCTGGTGGTGTGCGACCTGGGCTCGGACACCGTGTACCACCTGAACTTCGACGCCGAGGCGGGGACGATCGCCGAGGGGCCGAAGGTGACCCTGCCGCCGGGGACCGGGCCGCGGCACATCGCGTACGGGCCGAAGGACCTGGCCTGGTTGGCGGGGGAGTTGAACACGACGGTCACCCCGCTGCGCGGCGATCCGCGGACGGGGGCGCTGACGGTGGCGGGCAAGCCGTTCGTGTTGTCCGGCGGCGAGGGCGCGCCGTCGGGGATCGTGGCCTCGGCGGACGGGCGCTTCGTGTACGCGGCCAACCGGGGGCCGGACACGGTCTCGGTGCTCGCCGTCGACGGCACGGAGTTGTCCCTGGTCGAGGAGATCCCGACGGGCGGGGCCTGGCCGCGTGATCTGACCCTGGTCGGCGACGTGTTGTACGTGGCGAACCAGCGCGGCGACACGATCACCGCATTCCGCTGCGACCCGGGCACGGGCCGGCTCACCGCCCTCGGCGTCGCGCTCGCGACCGGAAGCCCGACCAGCGTGCTGGCCTAGGTCCGCCGGACAGGGCCCGGCCGCTCCCGAGCCCGCCTGGCCGCCGGACGGGTCGCCTCGATCCGTCCGGCGTCGGGCCGGATGTGCCCCGGTTCCGTGCAGCGCCCACGCGCCAAGCGCCGAGCGACTTGACCACGTCGACCAGTGGGGCCAGTTCGGTGTGCTCCTCGGCCTTGGCGAGGGCTTCGCGCAGGGCTCGGTCGTGGGTGGGGCGGGCGGCGGAGAGCAGTGTGCAGCCCGCGGTGGTGACCTCGGTGTAGATGCCCCGACGGTCGGTGTCGCACAGATAGCGCGAGAGCAGTCCGCGCTCCTCCAGCCGGGTGACCAGGCGCGTGGTCGCGCTCTGGTTCAATACCACCGCGTCCGAGAGTTCGTTCATCCGCAGGTGGAAGCCGTCCTGCCGGTCGAGCACGTCCACTCCTCGGTGCCCCCTGGCGCCGACCCTGGCCTCCGCCGTCAACATCGGCGCGTTCAACCTCGGCAACGCGATCGCGGCGCGGCAGGGCGGCCTGGTGATCGACGCCGGCCACGGCTACGCGTCGGCGAACTGGGTCGGCGCCGGGCCGGCGCTCGGCGCACTGGCCCTGGCGGTACTGGCCCGGGCACTGGAACGGCGTGCGCCCACCCGTTCGCGCACGGTCGCCGGACACCTCCCCGGTGTGGCCGAGGCCGCCGGCGGGCAGAGCGGGCAGGGTGGCTCCGGCGTGCCGGAGCCGGCGACCCCTCGGCCCGTCCGGCTTCGCGGCTGACCGCGAGCCCTTCCTTCCCCTATCGATCCCCCATCCCCACCCCCCATCACGAAGGACCGTCCCCATCATGAGTTCCACCCCCGTACCCGACGTCACCCTCAACAACGGCGTCACCATCCCGCAGCTCGGCTTCGGGGTCTTCCAGGTCGGCGACGACGAGGCCACCGCCGCGGTGACGAACGCCATCGAGGTGGGTTACCGCAGCATCGACACCGCCGCGATCTACGGCAACGAGGCGGGTGTGGGCCGGGCCCTGGCCGCCTCCTCCGTCCCGCGCGAGGAACTGTTCGTCACCACCAAGTTGTGGAACACCGAGCAGGGATACGACTCGACGCTCGCCGCGTTCGAGGAGAGCGCGCGGCTGCTCGGCCTGGACTACGTGGACATGTACCTGATCCACTGGCCGGCGGCGAGCCGGGACCGCTACCTGGACACCTGGCGCGCGTTCGAGAAGCTGCTCGCGGATGGCAGGGTGCGCACGATCGGGGTGTCCAACTTCCAACCCGAGCACCTGACTCGACTGCTCGAACACACCGCCGTGATGCCCTCGGTCAACCAGGTCGAACTGCACCCCTACCTCCAGCAGGGCCGGGTCCGCGCGTACGACCGGGCGCACGCGATCGCGACCGAGGCGTGGAGCCCGCTGGGCAAGGGCGGCGCGCTGCTGGCGGACCCGGTGATCACCGAGGCGGCCCGCGCGCACGGCAAATCGCCCGCCCAGGTGGTGCTGCGCTGGCACCTGCACCTGGGGAACATCGTCATCCCCAAGTCGGTCACGCCCGCGCGGATCCGGGAGAACTTCGAGGTGTTCGACTTCGACCTGGACGCGGCCGAACTGGACGCGATCGGCCGGCTCGACCGGGGCGAGCGGCTCGGCCCGGACCCGGACGAGGTCGACTGAGGCCGACCGCGCCGACGCTCAGCGGCGTTGCGGCTCGACCAGCGCCGGATGCGCGGGATGGTCGTAGCGCACGGTCAGGTCCGCCTCGGTCGTGGGCACGATCTCCTCGGCGTAGCGGGTCAGCGCCTCGATCGTCCAGGCGTCCTCGGCGGGGGTGCGCCGGCGCAGCGCCCCCGGGGACAACCACAGATGCACCGTCAACTCCAGCGGCAGGCCCTTGCCGAGCAGCAGCGGCCCGTCCAGGAGCAGTACCCCGCCCTCGGGCAGCACGGTGTAGTCGGCGCGGGTGGCCCGGTCCCGGGCCGCGTCCCACAGGCTCGGCAGCACCCGCCCGGTGCCGCCGGGCGCCAGCGGTTCCAACACCTCGCGGCGCAGCCCGGCGTCGTCCAGCCAGCCCCACAGGTACGACTCGGCGTCGGTGTGCCCGTACTCCAGGCGCACCGACGCCGGCCGCAGGAAGTCGCGGGCCCGCACCCGCAACACCGGATGCCCGCGCAGGCGCAGCGGCGCCACCAACGCGTCGGCGAGCGCGCCCGGTTCGGCGGCGTCCGCGCCGTCCAGGGCCACCCGGGTCCACGGCCGGCCGGCGGCGCGCCGGGCGATCGCCTCGACCAGTTCGTCCACCAGGGCGGTCGGGGTGATCGGTCGTACGCTCACCATCGGCGCGCCGGGCGGGGTGCGTTCGGTGCGGTCATGGGGCCATTGTCGACCGCGCCGATCGAGCGGGTGCGCCCGACCCGGGTCGCGGCGTGCCGGTCCGCGCGGTTCGTGCCGGGGGCGGTCTTCCGGGTGGTGGCCGTGGGAAGGCGGGCGGGCCTCAGAAGGTGGGCATGGGCGGCATCTGCGGGGCCTGGACCACCGGTGCGGGTACCTCCACGAAGCCGCCGGAGATGCCCTGGTGCACACCCAGCACGGCCGGACGCAGGTCGTGCAGCACGTCGTCCTCGCCGATCATGCCGCCCGGGCCGCCCGGGCCGATTCGGCTGGTCTCGCTCGTGACGGTGTCCGCGTTGCCGTCGGCGAGCGCGGGGGCGGCCGGGGTCAGGGCGAGCAGGATGCCGACCGTCGCGGCGGTGAGCAGCGGTGTGATGCGCATGGGGGCTCCGTTCACTGGATGGTTCGCTGGTGCCGCACGGCGTGTGCGCGGCACCAGCGAACGCAATCGGCTGCGCCGAGTGGGGGAATCTCACCCGTTCGAGGGCGTGTCGCCTTGCCCGGCGCGACCGGTCAGTGCTCCGGCGTGATCAACTCCGCCGCGAGCGTGCCCGCAGCCAGCGCGCGGGTGTCGCCGGAGCGGGCGAACACGTCCACCGCGGTGTCCACGAGCTTGATCACGTGCTCGTCGCCGTGCGCGAGGGCACGCTGTCCGGCCTCGACGGGATCGGGCGCGGGAGCGGGCGTACCGGTCGCGTCCTCGCGGCCCGAGTAGACCGCGAAGACCGCACTGCTGGTGGCCCAGGCCGTGGTGTACGAGGGGATCCACTGCTCGCGCGGCAGTGCCGGCAGCACCCGCAACACCGCGCTCGGGGCGGTCACCGCGTGCACGTTCATCACCCCGCTGCCGTGTCCGCGGCGCAGGTAGCGCAGGGTGGCCGCGTGCACGGTGTCGGCGAGCAGCGCCTGCGCCTGCTCGGGGGTCGTGGCCTCCTGCACCGACAGGGTCGGGGTCAGCCACGCGTCCCACCCCGCGAGGAAGTCGAGCCGGCGGCTGATGTGGTCCTTCTCCTCGATCGGCAGGGGCGGGACGGCGTCCAGGGCCTCGAACGGCGTGCGGCCCCCCGCGAGCCGCGGCAGTTCGGGCAGGGCCTGGTTGCTGGACGCGAAGTAGGCCATCGCGTGGGCGAACTCGGCGAGGCGGACCGGGCTCTCG
Organism: Embleya sp. NPDC020630; assembly: GCF_044334985.1. Taxonomy (NCBI): domain Bacteria; kingdom Bacillati; phylum Actinomycetota; class Actinomycetes; order Kitasatosporales; family Streptomycetaceae; genus Embleya; species Embleya sp. NPDC020630. The sequence goes on along the minus strand of NZ_JBIRUB010000004.1, from coordinate 272,049 downwards.
CCGAGGTCCAGCAGGGCGCGGACCGCGTGTCCGACCCGGATCACCCCGTGGGTGGCGCCGCCGGGCAGTCCCGGGAGCAGCCTGGGCCACCACAGCGCGAGCACCTCGCGCCACGGCCGTTCGGCGATCTCGTCGGTGAACAGGGCGATCCAGTCGCCGTCCCGGGCGCGGTCGCCCAGCGCCTCGCGCCACGCGTCGCGGGCGATGCGCTCGGTGGGTCGCGAAACCGGTTCGAGCCGGCGGGTGTAGGAGTCGAGCCAAGCGGGCACGGCTTCCCACTGGCCCGCGTGCACGAGGGCTTCGACGGCCATCGGCCCGTGATTGGACAGCTTGTCGTCGAATTCGGAGCCGGTGCGGTGCAGACGTGCGAATGCTTCGTCCAAGGCGTCGGCGGCTTGTTGTCGCATCGTTCGTTTCCTTCGTGTGCCGAGTGTGGACCGGGGACTTCCGGTTAGGACAGTTAAGTCTTGCCTAACTTGCCGGTATTCCCGGGAGAAGCATAGGGTCGGCTCTGTCACCGCAACCACTGCGCAGGAGGAACTCCCGTGGCCGACAAGGTCTACACGCTCCCCGACCTGACCTACGACTACGCCGCCCTGGAGCCGCACATCAGCGGCGCCATCATGGAGCTGCACCACGACAAGCACCACGCGGCGTACGTGGCCGGTGCCAACACCGCCCTCGAGCAGCTCGCCGACGCCCGCGACAAGGAGGCGTACGGCACCATCTCCAAGCTGGAGAAGGACCTGGCCTTCCACGTCTCGGGCCACGTGCTGCACAGCCTGTTCTGGACCAACCTGGGCCCGACCGGCAACGGCGAGCCCACCGGCGACCTGGCCGAGCAGATCGGCGTCGACTTCGGCGGCTTCGAGCAGTTCCGCGCGCACATGACGCAGACCGCGATGACCGTGCAGGGGTCGGGCTGGTCCGTCGCCGCGTGGGAGCCGCTGTCGCAGCGCATCGTGGTCACCCAGGTCTACGACCACCAGGGCAACATCCCGCAGGGCACCGTGCCGCTGCTGGCGATCGACGCGTGGGAGCACGCGTTCTACCTCCAGTACAAGAACGTCAAGGCGGACTTCTTCAAGGCCGTGTGGAACGTCTTCAACTGGGACGACGTCGCCGCGCGCCTCTCGGCCGCCAAGGGCGCCTGAGGAACGACGTCCGGTCCGGGGCCGCGCGGGGGTTTCCCGTGCGGCCCCGTCCGGTGGGGGTGACACGCACTCGGGGTACTCGGGACGAACGAGGGAGGCGAGCGGGGTGAGCGAGCAGGACGCGTTCGCACTGTTGCCCGAGACCCGGCGGGAGATATTGCGGCGCCTCAAGGGCGCCGGCGAGCTGCGCGCGGAGGAGTTGGCCGAGGCGGTCGGGATGACCGCCAGTGGCATGCGCCAGCAGTTGTCAGGGCTGGTCGCCGAGGGGTATGTGACCCACCGGCAGGCCCGATTGGGGCCGGGCCGGCCGAAGCACGTGTACCGGTTGACCACGGCCGGCGAGAACCTGTTCCCCCGGCGCTACGGCGACCTGGTCGGGGACCTCCTGGAGACCGCGCAGGCCGAGGAACCCGGCTTTGTGGAACGCTTGTTCGACCGGCGCCGGGAGCGGCGCCTGGAGCGCGCCCGGACCCGGACCACCGCGCCCGACCTCGCCGATCGGGTGGCCGCGATCGCCGCCATCCTCGACGAGGACGGCTACCTGGCCGCCGCGCGACCGCTGGCGGACGGCGGCGGTTGGCTGATCGTCGAGCAGAACTGCGCGATCTTCGACGTGGCGATCCGCTGCGGCACCGCGTGCTCGTCGGAACTGGCGTTCCTGCGCGAGGCTTTGCCGGACACCGAGGTGCGGCGGGTGAGCCACATGGTGGCCGGCGCGCCGCACTGCGCGTACGAGATCCGGCCGCGGGGGACCTGGCCCGAGGCGGGGTCGACGCGGGCCGACGCGGGGTCGTCGGGCACGGAGTAGTTCAGGAGCCCGTGGGCCCGACCGGGGAGTCGGCGCGGCTCCATTCCAGGACGCGTTCGCGCAGGGCGGGCTTGCTGATCTTGCCGGTGCCGGTGACCGGCAGCGCGTCGGTGAACACCACCCGGCGCGGGACCTTGAAGCCGGCCAGGTGCGCGCGGCACAGCGTGACCAACTCGTCCGGGTCGACGGTGTGTCCGGCGGCCCGGACCACCACGGCGACCACCCGTTCGCCCCACCGGCTGTCGGGTTCGCCGACCACCGCGACCTCGCGTACGCCGGGGTGTTCGCGCAGGACCGCCTCCACCTCGCGGGCGCTGACGTTCTCGCCGCCGGTGATGATCACGTCCTTCTTGCGGTCCAGGACGTACAGATAACCCTCGGCGTCGAGGCGGCCCAGGTCGCCCGTGCGGAACCAGCCCGCCGCGAACTCGCCGGTGTCCACCTGCCAGTAGCCGTCCGCGACCTGCTCGGAGCGGACCGAGATCTCGCCGACGGCGCCGGCGGGCAGCGGGCGGCCCGCGTCGTCGACGATCCGGATCTCCACCCCCGGGCCGGGGCGCCCGGCGGCGCTGTACAGGTGCGGGCGATCGCGCGCGGCGTTGCGGTGGTCGGCGGCGTTCAGGAACACCGCGTTTCCCGACAACTCGGTCATCCCGTACCCCTGCCCCAGGCCGCAGCCGAGCAGCCCGTCGACCCGGCGGATCAGCTCGGGGGTGATCGGCGAGGCGCCGTAGCTGATCGAGCGGATGCGCTCGCGCAATCCGTCGCCCTCTCGCACGTGGTCGAGGAGCGCGTCGATCATGGTCGGCGCCAGGGACAGGCTGGTCACCTCGAACTCGCGGGCCACGGCCGGCAGTTCGGCCGGGAGATAGCGGCGCAGCACGACCACCGGGCGACGGGCCAGATGGTGTGCCAACACCTGGTAGCCGGCCACGTGCGCGAGCGGAAAGGGGGTCAGTACGACAGTGTCCGGGTCGACGGGGCGGCAGGCCAGCGAGGCGCGCATGGCCGCGGTCAGGCTGCGGTGGGTGAGCCGGACACCCTTGGGCCGGCCGGTGGTGCCGGAGGTGAACAGCAGCCAGGTCAGGGCGGATTCGTCGGCGGCGGGGACGAAGGCGGCGTCGGTCGGCGGGTCGTCGGCGCTCCACTCGGCACCGGTGTGCTCGGCGGTGACGGCCGCGTCCAGTTCCAGGCTCGGGCCGCCCGGCCACGCGAGTGTGCCGAGCAGGTCGGCGTCGCCGAGGAGCAGTTCCGCGCCGGCGCGGGCGAGTTGGTCGGCCCATTCGCGCGGGTGCAGCCGGGGGTTGAGCGGGACCAGGACGCGCCCGGCCCACGGGACGCCGTAGTAGGCGGCGACGTACTCGGCCCGATTGTGCGCGAGGATCCCGACCCGGGCACCGGGCGACGTGCGCTCGGCCACGGTCGTGGCCAGGGCTCGGGAGCGGGCGGCCAGCTCGGCGAACGTCCAGGACGTCGTGGGCGGGTCGGCGACTGCCGCGGCCGCGGTGGTGCGGAACGGGTGTCCGGGGACGATCAGCGCGGTGCGATCGGGTACCTCCCGAGCCGCGGCGACCAGGATCTCGTGCAGCAGCATGGGGCCTCCGACCTTCTCGCCGGGACGCTACCGCAGGTGGGCGGCGGGTTCGGGGGGCGGGCCGGGATTTCGGCTACCGGGACCCGGGGCGGTGGGGGAGGATCGTCGGGGCCGGCCGCGATCGGGCGGTCGTCGTCGATCCGGAGGGCATGCTCGATGAGTACTGTGAACCAGGCCGCCAACGCCGATCGTTACGCGGAATTCCTGGCCCTGCATCGGGCCGGCACGCCACTGGTGTTGCCGAACGCGTGGGACCACGCCTCGGCGGCGGCACTGGTCGAGCGCGGGTTCCCGGCGATCGGGACGACGAGTCTGGGCGTGGCGATCGCGGCGGGCAAGCCCGACGGGGTCGGCGGCACGCGTGCGGAGACGGTGCGCCTGGGGGTCGGGATCGCGCGGCTGCCGGTGCCGGTCAGCGTCGACGTCGAGGGCGGCTTCGCCGAGCGCCCGGAGGACGTCGCGGCGTTGGGCGCCGAGCTGGTGCGGGCCGGGGTGGCGGGGATCAACATCGAGGACGGGCGGGCCGACGGGGCGCTGACCGACGCGGACCACCAGGTCGCGGTGATCGCCGCGATCAAGCAGGCCGCGCCGACGCTGTTCGTCAACGCGCGCACGGATACGTACTGGGCGGGCGGCCCGGGCGCCTCGCTCGACGAGACGGTGCGGCGGATCCGGGCCTACCGGGCGGCGGGAGCCGACGGCGTGTTCGTACCGGGCGTCCAGGACGAGGCCGTGATCGAGAAGCTGGTGGGCGCCACCGACGCGCCGCTGAACATCCTGTACAGCCCCACCGGCCTGTCCCGGGCCCGCCTCGCACAGCTCGGCGTGCGGCGGATCAGCACGGGCTCGCTGCTGTTCCGGGTCGCGGTGCAGAGCGCGGTGGACCTGGCGTGGTCGGTCGCCCACGACGGGGAGGCGACGGCGGGCGACGCGCCGACGTACGCACAGGCCCAGGCGATGTCGGAGGTCTACCGAACGGACTGAGGCCGCGTCGCGTGGCGGCGCGGGTGGCCGTGCGGGCCCATCCTCGGGCGCGGGCCCACGCGGTGGGCGGCATACTGCTGGGCGGGGGAGCCGGGACGGCTTCGCCGGATTCGGCCGGTTCGATCGTGAAAGACATGATTTCGATGACGTTGCACGTTCCGCCGACCATCACCGCGGATTTCCGGGACTTCTGGCAGGAACGACACCTGTGCCTGCTGGTCACCCACCGCCCCGACGGCACGCCGCACCAGGTGCCCGTCGGCGCCACGTACGACGACGTGTCCGGGATCGCCCGGGTCATCTCGCACGGCGCGAGCAAGAAGGTCCGCAACGTGCTCGCGGCGGCTCCGGGCGCCCGCGTCTCGCTCTCCCAGGTCGCCGGGCGGCGCTGGTCCACGCTGGAGGGGATCGCGACGGTCAACCGTGATCCGGAGGCCGTCGCCGAGGCGGTGCGGCGGTACACCGAGCGCTACCGCGAGCCGAGGGTGAATCCGGAGCGGGTGGTGATCGAGATCGCGGTGACTCGGCGGATGGGGACGGTGTAGGGGGCGCGCTCGACCGCCGTGGGGTCGGGGGGTGTACCGGCCGTCGAGGCGTAGCCTGCCGGGAGAGTGTGGGTACACCGATTCGAACGGGGATGGGTCGATGACACAGGTTGCCGTGGTCACCTTCGACGGCTTCAACGAACTGGACAGCTTCGTGGCGGCGGCCATCGTCAACCGCTGTCGGCACGACGGTCTGACGGCGTACATCACCACGCCCACGCCGACGGTCACCTCGATGAACGGCGTGGAGATCACCGGGCAACGCGCGTTCGACTTCATCCCCGAGGCCGACGTGGTGTTGATCGGCAGCGGCATCAGGACCCGCGACGTGGTCGCCGACGACACGGTGCTCGCGAGTCTGCCGCTCGACCCCGGCCGGCAACTCGTCGGCTCCCAGTGCTCCGGCGCCCTGGTCCTGGCCCGACTCGGCCTGCTGGCCGACCTGCCCGCCTGTACCGACGCCACCTCCCGGCCGTGGGTCGAGGCGGCCGGTGTCGAGGTTCTGGACGCCCCGTTCCACGCGTCCGGCCCGATCGCCACCGCCGGCGGCTGCATGGCCTCGCAGTATCTGGCCGCCTGGACGATCTCCCGCACACTGGGCGAGGCGGCGGCCCGGGCGGCGATCGACTACGTGGCCCCGGTCGGCGAGAAGCAGTCCACCGTGGAGCACGTGTTCCGGGTCCTGCGCGCGGGCGAGCGCGTGACGGCGGGCTGACCGAGCCTCGGCGACGCCGCCGCTATGCCGCGATTCCCGCCGCCCGCAGGCGGGCCTCGACCCCCGCCCACGTCGGCTCCACGGGGTCCGGTCGGTGGGTGCCGACGTCGAGGTCCTTGAAGCCGCTGGACGTGGTCACGCAGACCACCGGGCCGTCGATCGGCCCGTGTGCCCGCAGGCCCGCCAGGCCCGCCGCGGCCGAGGTTTCCACCCAGATGCCCCGGCGGCTCAACTCCGCGCGGGCCGCCGCCAGTTGGCCGTCGGTGAGGAGCAGGGCCCGCCGTTCGTCGTGTTCCAGGGCCAGGACGCCCCGGTAGCCGCCGACGGGGCAGTCGATCGCGTACGCGGTGGTCCGGCCGACCGGGACGTGTGCGGCCGGCAGGCCCGCCCGCACCGCCGCGGCCAGGGGTCCGCCGGCGGCCGGCTCACACGAGAAGAGCCGGGGTGCGCGGTCGGTCAGGCCGAGGCGGCGCAGTTCGGCGAAGCCCTTCCACACCCCGAACAGCAGCTCGCCGTAGCCGGTCGGGACGAACACCGCCGCCGGGACGCCGAGTTCGGCGTGGATCTCGTACGCGATGGTCTTGTAGCCCTCGGGGCCGAAGGCGTGGCCGGTGTGCGTGGTGGTGAGGTTGCTCAGCGGATGGAAGCCGAGCCGGTCGACGATCTCGCGCATCAGCCCCCACCGCGCCTCGGCCGGTACGGGCAGCACGGTCGCGCCGTACGCCTCCAGGAACGAGTGCACCGCCGGCGGCGCGTCCGAGGACGCCAACACCACCGCCGGCAGCCCGGCCCGGGCGGCGAAGGCCGCCGCGGACGCGCCGTGGTTGCCGGAGGAGGACACCACGACGCCGGGCGCGCCCACGGCGAGCGCGGCGGAGACCGTACAGCGGTTGATCCGGTCCTTGTGGCTCCAGGTGGGGTTGCGCGACTCGTCCTTGACGTACACCCCGTCGCCGAGCTCGATCAGCGGCGTGTCGCCCTCGCCGAGACCGGACCCGAGCAGCGGTGGCAACAGCGGTGCCCAGCGGGCCAGTCCCGCGCGTGGTCGGCTCGGCGCGAACAGCTCCGGATCGATCCGGTCGTAGGCGTAGTCCACCTCGACCGGATAGGCGACCTCGTCGGTGCTCGTCACCGGACACCCGGACACCAGCGGCGGCCACAGCGGAAACTCGACACTCGGATCGCCCAGCGAACGTTGCACCGTGGCCAGCGATTCCCCCCGGTCGGACGGGCTCGACCGGGGCGAGGAGTCTTCGGAGATCATGACCGTCGAGCCTAACGCCGCAGCTCCGCCTCCGGGCGACTCGCCTGCGGCGCCGGGTGGTTCGTCGAGCGCACCGCGTGCCAGTCGTGGGTGTCGGTCAGGTTGGCATCGGCCTGGCGCGCCGCCTCGGCCGGGTCGCGGTCGCGCAGCGCGCGGAGCAGGTCCTCGTGGCCGGCCGGGGCCGCGCCCTGGTAGCCCGGGTCGGTCCAGGAGTCGGCCACCGAGGCCCGCACCGGGCCGGACAGGTTGCGGTACAGCTCGGCCAGCAGCGGATTGTGCGCGGCGTCGGCGACGCCCAGGTGGAACTCCCAGTCGGCGGCGATCCACGCGTCGAAGTCGCGCGCGTCCCACGCCGCCCGGCGCCGGCGCAGCGCGTCGTCGAGCGCGGCCAGGTCACCCTCCTCGGCGCGGATCGCGGCGAGCCGGGCGGCCTGGAGGTCGAGCGCCTGACGGACCTCCAGGACCTGGCCGATGTCGCTGCCGCCGTAGAGGCGTTCGACCGCGCCGGAGAGTTCGCTGACCGCGCGGACGTACGTGCCGTCGCCCTGGCGCACGTCGAGCAGGCCGGCGTGGGCGAGCGCGCGCACCGCCTCGCGCAGCGTGCCCCGGGCCACCTGGAGCTGGGTCATCAGTTCGGGCTCGGGCGGGATGCGGCCGCCGACCGGCCAGTCGCCGGAGGTGATCCGCTCACGCAGCCGGGCGATCACCTCGGCGGACAACGCCGGCCGGCGCACGGATTCGAGACTGCTCATCGTGCGCGGGCTCCTGACCTGGGACTTCGGCGGCCGGCGGGACGGCCGCCCCTCGGGCGACGACGGGAATCCGACGTCCGGCCCCGATACCGTCGCCGGACCTCAGGATACCTCCGCACACGTCGGATGATCGGACGTCACCTGGACAGGATTCATCAGACGTCTTACCTTTGACCCATGACTTCCGCCGCCCCCGCCCCCACCTCGCTCGCGCCGCCGACCGCCGCCGCCGATCCGGCCGCCCGTCGGCGGGCCGCGTGGCTGGCCGGTGTGGGCATCGTGCTGATCGCGTTCAACCTGCGGCTCGGCATCAGCAGCGCGTCGGCGCTTTTGGAGGCGCTGCGCGACACGCTGGGCTTCGGCTCGGTGACCGCATCGCTGCTGCCCACCCTGCCGACCCTGTGCTTCGCCGCCGCCGGGCTGACCGCCTCGCCGCTGGCCCGCCGGTTCGGCACCGAGCGGGCGGTCCTGGTGGCGCTGGTCGCGCTCGCCGCCGGGCTGGGTCTGCGGATGGTGCCGGCCACCTGGGCGCTGTTGACCGGCACCGTCGTGGGCATGTCGGGGCTGGCCGTGGGCAATGTGCTGCTGCCCGCCCTGCTGCGCGGACACTTCTCGCACCGCGTGTCGGTGCTGACCGGGGTGTACACCACGGTGATGGCGCTGGGCGCGACCTTGGCCGCGGCGGTGGCCGTGCCGGTGGCCGATGGGCTCGACTCGCCCTCGCTGGGCCTGGCCGTGTGGGCGATCCCGGCGGTGGCGGCGTTGCTCGTGTGGTCGCTGGTCCGCGCCCCGCACGCGGCGGCCGGCGGCACCGGCGCCGCGGGGCACGTGTCGCCGTGGGTGATGGCGCGCACCCGCCTGGGCCGCCTGGTCACCGCCTACTTCGCGTTGCAGGCGTTGAACTGCTACGCGCTGGTGGGGTGGTTGCCCACGCTGCTGTCGGACCGGGGGATGAGCCACGGCGGCGCGGGTGCGATGTTGGCGATCACGCAGGGTGCGGGTATCCCGGCCACGTTCGCGCTGCTCGCGTTCGTGCGGGCCACCGGGCGGCTGCGGCCGGCGTTCGTCCTGGTCTCGGTGAGCATGCTGATCGGCTTCACCGGCCTGCTGATCGCGCCGGTCGCGGCGCCGGTGGTGTGGGCGGTGGCGGTCGGGGTGGGCTTCTGCTCGTTCCCGCTGGTGCTCTCGGTGATCGGCGGCAGTGGCGCCGGCGCCGCCGAGACGACCGCGCTGTCCACGCTGGCCCAATCGCTCGGCTACGGGGTCGCCGCGACCGGCCCGTTCGCGCTGGGCCTGATGCACGGCGCCACCGGCGGCTGGACGGTGCCGATGGCGGCCCTCGTGGTCACCGCCGTCGGCCAACTCCTGGTCGGCCTGGTGCTGTCCGGCGGTCGCGGCGCGGGCGCCCCCGAACCCGCCCGGCGGCCCGGCGCCTGACCCACCGGCACCGGACCGCCCACCGGGCCACAGGACTACAGGACTTCCGCCGCCGGTTGGGCGAACTGCGACGCGTACAGCCGGGCATAGGCGCCGTCCGAGGCCAACAGCGCCTCGTGCGTGCCCTGTTCGACGATCGAGCCCGACTCCATCACCAGGATCACGTCCGCGTCGCGGATCGTGGACAACCGGTGCGCGATCACGAAGCTGGTCCGGCCCCGGCGCAGCGAGTTCATCGCCTTCTGGATCAGCACCTCGGTGCGGGTGTCCACCGAGCTGGTCGCCTCGTCGAGCACCAGGATCTGCGGCTCGGTCAGGAACGCCCGGGCTATGGTGAGCAGTTGCTTCTCGCCGGCGCTGAGGTTGCCGGCCTCGTCGTCGAGCACGGTGTCGTATCCGTCGGGCAGGGTGCGAACGAAGCGGTCGGCGTGGGTGGCCCGGGCCGCCTCGACGATGCGCTCGCGCGAGACGTCGCCGACGCCGTACGCGATGTTGTCCGCGATCGTGCCGCCGATCAGCCACGTGTCCTGGAGCACCATCCCGATCGGCGCGCGCAGGTCCTCGCGGGTCATCGTGGCGATGTCCACACCGTCGACGGTGATCCGTCCCTCGGTGACCTCGTAGAACCGCATCAGCAGGTTCACCAGCGTGGTCTTGCCCGCGCCGGTCGGCCCGACGATGGCCACCGTCTGGCCCGGGTGCACCTCCAGGTCCAGGTTCTCGATCAGCGGCTTGGTCGGCTCGTAGCGGAAGGAGACCCCCTCGAAGGCGACGTGCCCCGTCACCTTCTCCAGGCGTACGGCCGGCTCCGGGTCGGGGGACTGCTCCTTGGCGTCGAGCAGCGCGAACACCCGCTCCGCCGAGGCCACCCCGGACTGGAGCAGGTTGGACATCGCGGCGACCTGGGTGACGGGTCCGTTGAACTCGTACGAGTACTGGATGAACGCCTGGATGTCGCCGAGCGTCATCGCGCCCGAGGACACCCGCAGCCCGCCGATCACCGCGACCAGCACGTAGTTGAGGTTCCCCACGAAGGACATCGCGGGCTGGATCAGGCCGGAGATGAACTGGGCCTTGAACCCGGCCGTGTACAGCGCCTCGTTGTGCTTGTCGAAGACCTCGGCGGACTCCTTCTGCCGGCCGAACACCTTGACCAGCGCGTGGCCGGTGTACATCTCCTCGATGTGCGCGTTGAGCTTGCCGGTGCTCGACCACTGCTTGACGAACTGCGGCTGGGCGCGCTTGCCGATCACCATGGTGACCAGGATCGAGGTGGGTACGCTGATCAGCGCGACCAGTGCGAGCAGCGGGGAGATCCAGAACATCATCACCAGCACGCCGACGATGGTCAGCAGCGAGCGCACGATCTGGCCCATCGCCTGCTGGAGGGTCTGGGCGATGTTGTCGATGTCGTTGGTGGTGCGCGAGAGCACCTCGCCCCGGGGCTGCTTGTCGAAGTAGTTCAGCGGCAGCCGGGACAGCTTGGTCTCGGCCTGCTCGCGCAGCCGGTAGGTGGTGCGCTGCACGATGGTCGCGGTCAGTCGGCCCTGGAGGAAGGCGAACAGCACCGAGCCGGCCACCACGGCGAAGGTGACGAGCAGGATGTCGCGGACGTGGTCGTAGTCGATGCCTCCGCCGCGGCCCGCGCCGGTGAAGATCGTGTCGGTGGCCTTGCCGAGCAGCCGGGGGGTGAGCACCGACAGGCCGACGCCCGCGATGCCGCAGAACAGCAGTGCGTACAGCCGGGCGCGCTCGGGGGCCATCATGCGCAGCAGTCGCCGACTGCTGGCCTTGAAGTGCATCGACTTCTCGACGGGCGGGCCGCCGATCATCCGCGTCATCGGCCCACCGCCGGCCTGCGGTCCCGGGCGGCGGGCGGGGACGGCGGCCTCGGTCCCGGTGTCGCTCTCGGTCTCGGTCTCGCGCGGGCCGGCGCCCTCGTCGGTGGTGGTCACGCCGCCTCCTCCTCGGTGAGCTGGGACAGCACGATCTCGCGGTAGGTGTCGTTGTCGGCCATCAACTCGGCGTGGGTGCCGGTGCCGACCACGCGGCCCTCGTCCAGCACCACGATCCGGTCCGCGTGCCGGATGGTGGCCACCCGCTGGGCCACGATCACCACGGTTGCCTCGGCGGTTTCCGCGAGCAGCGCCGCGCGCAGCGCCGCGTCGGTGGCGTAGTCGAGCGCGGAGAACGAGTCGTCGAACAGGTAGATCTCCGGTTTGACCACCAACAGTCGGGCGATCGCCAGGCGTTGCCGCTGGCCCCCGGAGACGTTGCCGCCGCCCTGGGCGATCGGCGCGTCCAGCTTCTCGGGCAGGGCCTCGACGAAGTCGCGGGCCTGGGCGATCTCCAGGGCCCGCCACAACTCCTCGTCGGTGGCGTCCGGATTGCCGTAGCGCAGGTTGGAGGCGACGGTGCCGGAGAACAGGTAGGGCTTTTGCGGGACCAGGCCCACCGTGCGCGACAGCAGCCCGGCCTCGAGTTCGCGGGTGTCCACACCGCCGATCAGCACCGAGCCGCCGGTCACGTCCAGCAGGCGCGGAATCAGGCCGAGCAGCGTGGTCTTGCCCGCGCCGGTGCTGCCGATCACCGCGGTGGTCTCGCCGGGCCGGGCGATCAGGTCGATGCCGCGCAGTACCGGCTCCTCCGCGCCGGGGTAGCAAAAGCTCACGTCGCGCAGTTCGAGCCGGCCGTGCGCGTGCAGCGCGGTCACCGGTGCCTTCGACACGGTCAGGCTGGTCTCGGTGTCCAGGACCTCGGTGATCCGGTCGGCGCACACCGCCGCGCGCGGGATCATCATGGTCATGAAGGTGGCCATCATGACCGAGGTCAGGATCTGCATCAGGTAGCTGAGGAAGGCGACCAGTGCGCCGATGTCCATCGACCCGTCGCCGATCCGGTGTCCGCCGATCCACACGATGACGATCGCCGAGGTCTCCCACACGAGCAGGACCGAGGGATACATGAACGCCATCAGCCGGCCGACGGAGAGCGACACGTCGCGGATGTCCGCGTTGGCGTCCGCGTAGCGAGCCTGTTCGTGGCCGTCGCGGCCGAACGCGCGGATCACCCGGATCCCGGTGATCTGCTCGCGCATGATCCGGTTCACGTTGTCGATCCGGCCCTGCAGCGTGCGAAACAGCGGCGGCATCGCCCGTACGATCCACCCCACTGCGAGGATCAGCGCGGGCACGATCAGCAGGAACAGCAGGGACATCGGGACGTCCTGGTTGACCGCCATCAGGATGCCGCCGAAGCACATGATCGGCGCGGACACCATCAGGGTCAGCGACAACAGCGCCAGCATCTGGACCTGTTGCACGTCGTTGGTGGTGCGGGTGATCAACGACGGGGCGCCGAACCGGCCGACCTCGCGCGCGGAGAAGGTCTGCACCCGGTCGAACACGGCGGAGCGGATGTCGCGGCCCACGCCCATGGCGATGCGGGCACCGAAGTACACGGCCACCGCGGCGCAGACGATCTGGACCAGGGTGACGCCGATCATCGCGCCGCCGACGCGCAGGATGTAGCCGGTGTCGCCCTCGACCACGCCGTGGTTGATCAGGTCGGCGTTGAGGGTCGGCAGGTAGAGGGTGGCGAGGGTCTGGACCAGTTGCAGCAGCACCACCAGGCCGATCGGCTTGGCGTAGGGGCGCAGATGTGCGCGCAGCAGTCGGATCAGCACGATGTCCTCTTCGGGTCAAAGGAGCGCGGCCGACAGGAGGCGGCGGCCGGGAGCGACCTCGGGCCGGGGCTCGTGCGGGGCGCCGGTCCGGGGCATGGGTCGGGCGCGCGTCGTCGGGGCGGGTCCTGCTCCCGACGGTAGTGCCCGTGGCCGGAACGGTCGATCGGATTGTGCACGACGGTCGGGTGGCGGCGCGGGCGGACGTCGGTGGACGGCGGGCTCTGCATGGCGGATCTCCCCGTGGGTGGTCCAGGATGCCGGACGCGGGCCGGCGCCGGTGCCCGGGCGACACGTCGAAACCGTGGAGACTTCGGTTCGAACCGTAGAACTTCAAGTCGACTTGAAGTCAACGTGCGGGCGATCGGGATGCGTCGATGCCCTGGGCTCGTCGCCGGCCCTTGTGCACCGTACACAGCAGAGCGGCCCGCCCACCTCGGGGGTGGACGGGCCGCTTTCCGCGTTCGCTGCGGGCGTATGTCAGCGGATCGAGACGTGCGTGTGCGAGGCGTGGAACGCGGCGACCTTGCCGCCGTGGCCACAGCCGTGTCCGATGAGCACTCCGGAGACGGTGGTGTGGTCGACCTCGACGCCGCTTTCGTGGGCCTGGGCGGTACCGGCACCGGCGAACGCGAAGAGGGCGGCGCCGGCGACGGCTACCAGGGTGGTACGGATACGCATGTCATCTCCCATGGAGTGTGCGCGAGCGGGGCGAGGTAGGAATATCCGAAAAACTGCACATCATGGGAGATTTCCCCTATTTGGGGGTGTGTCGACCGCCGGGTGCGACCCGTTCGGTCGCCGTCACTGGTCCACGAGGGTGAGCCAGTGCGCGTACCGCTCGTCCCTGCCGGTGACCGCCGCGGTGTACGCGGCCTGGATCTTGCGGGTGATCGGACCGCTGCCCACCTCGCGGTCGTCCAGCGACGCCACCGGGATCACCCCGGCGGCCGTGCCGGTGACCAACACCTCCTCGGCGGTGTACAGATCGCTCCGCAGCAGGTTCTGCACCCGCACCTCCAGGCCCAGGTCGCGGGCCAGGGTGAGCACGGTGTCCTGGGTGATCCCGCGCAGCGCGCCGGCGCTCGGCGGCGGAGTGCAGAGCACGCCCTCGCGCACCGCGAACACGTTCGCCGCGCTGCACTCGCTGACGTACCCGTCCGCGTTCAACAGCAGCGCCTCGTCGTAACCGGCGCGCAGCGCGGCGGTCCTGGCCAGCGCCGAGTTGAGGTAGCCGGCCGTGGCCTTGGCCGCCGGCGGCATCGCGTTGGGGTCGTTGCGCCGCCACGAACTGGTGGCGAGCCGGATGCCGCGCTCGGCGCTGTCGCCGAGGTAGGCGTGCCACTCCCAGCCCGCGATGCTCATCTCGACCGGCAGCCCGGGGCGAAAGCCCGGACCCATCTCGCCGTAGCCCAGGTGCGCGAGGTGGCGCAGGTAGCACTCGTCGTGTCCGTTGGCCGCGATCAACTCCAGCGTCGCGGTGTGCAGCGCGGCCGGGTCGTAGGGCAGTTCGAAGCCCAGGATGTGCGCGCTTTCCCGGAACCGCCGCAGGTGGTCGTCCAAGCGGAAGACGGCGGGGCCGCGCGGGGTGGCGTGCGCGCGGGTGCCTTCGAGCACGCCCGTGCCGTAGTGCAGACCGTTGCTGAGTACGTGCACCTTGGCGTCGGCCCACGGCACGAGCGTGCCGTTCATCCAGATCCGGTCCGCTTCGATCAGTGCCATGGCTGCTCCCACCGGGGTCGCTCGACTCGATGTCGAGAAAGTGGATCGTTGGCAAGCATGTCGATGTGCCACTTACCAAGTGGCACATTAGCCGTATCGATAGTGGTCCACTAGGGGATGTTCACGGATCGGACGGGCGGCGCCGATTCGGTTCGGGCAGCCCGAAGGAGCGCCGGGGGCACGGGCGTTGGTGGTCCGCGTCGGGGCGGGCGGGTCAGGCCTTCTTGGGGGTTTCGCGCCAGGCGGCTTCGAGGAGGTCCACCGCCTGGGACAGGACCGGTTCGGGCCAGGCATAACTGAGCCGGATGCGGTCGCCGGCGGTGTGCGGCGCGGGGGCGAAGACCGCGCCGGGGGAGACCGCGACGCCGTGGCGCAGCGCGGTGGCGACGAAGTCCTCGCCGTCCACGCCGGGCAGTCGGGCCCACAGGGACAGGCCGCCGAGGGGCGTCGTCCACTCCCATTCGGGCAGGCGCTCGGCGAGTTCGGCGGTGAAGTGGTCGCGGCGCCGGGTCAGATCGGCGAACCACTCGCCGACCCGGGCCGGGCGGCCCGGGTCGCGCAGCAGGTGGATCGCCAGTTGCTGGTCCAGGGTCGAGGTGGCCAGGTCGGTGCGTTGTTTGGCCTCGACGAGGAGCGAGCGCACGCCCGGGGGCGCGGCGATCCAGCCCAGGCGCAGGCCGCCCCACGTGGTCTTGGACAACGAGCCCAGGCAGACCGTACGGTCCGCCACGTGCTCGATCGCCGAGGCCACCGGCCCCTCGGCCAGGCTCGCGAGCGTGCGGTCCTCGACCAGGAGCCCGCCCTCCTCGGCGGCGACCCGGGCGATCGCCTTCGCCCGTCGGGCCGAGACCACCGCACCGGTCGGGTTGTGCACCGGCAGCGAGAACACGAAGGCGGGCCGGTGCCGGCGGATCGCGGCGCGCAGCGCCTCCGGGTCGAAGCCGTGGCGATCGCCCGGGACCGGGATCGCCTCGGCGCCGAAGCGGTACACCGCCGCGAGCATCCCGGGATACGTGGTCGGCTCGACCAGGACCCGGTCGCCGGGCACGAGCAGCGCGTCGGCGATCAGGTGGATCGCCTGCTGCGCCCCCGAGGTCACCACGACGTCGTCGGCGGTGAAGCCGGCGGGCAACTCGAGCGCCGCGATCAGCTCGCGCAGCCGCGGGTCGCCGGTCGGGCCGTAGCCGTCCGGGGGACGGGAGTCGAGCAGGTCCTCGACGCGCAGCGCGGTGTGCGGCAGGAGCGTGGTGTCGGGTACGGCGGCCTTGGCCAGGTCGACGACGATGGTGCCCTCGCGCAGCCAGCGGGCGAAGGTCGGCCGGCCGCCGGCGCGCACGTAGGACCCGCTGCCGTGGCGGCGCTCGACCAGGCCGATCCGGTGCAGCGAGAGGTAGGCGGTCGCGACGGTGCCGCGGCTGAACCCGAGGGCGTCGGCGAGCGCCCGCTCGGACGGCAAGCGGGTCTCGGCCAGCAACTCGCCGCCCTCGACCAGGTCGCGCAGCGCGTCGGACAGCCGTTCACCACGGGAGCGGCGCTCGTTGCGTCGTGGACGCCCCATACGCTCCCCGAGCACCACGGCGAACTGCTCGACGTCCACGACCACTACTCCCTTTGCACCGGGGCCTCACGGCCTCGATGGTTGCACGGCCGACGGCTGCCACTCTCGCCTGAGCAACCCGAATATCCACGAGTCGGACACCTCGCCGTTCACGACGCAGTCCTCCCGCAGCGTCCCTTCCCGCACGAATCCCATCTTCTCCAGGACCCGGGCGGATGCCACGTTGCGCGTATCGGTCTCGGCCTGAACCCGATTCAGGTCCAGCGTGTCGAACGCCCACCGCAGCATGGCGTGCGCGGCCTCCGTCGCGAAGCCGTGGCCCCACATCGCGTCGCCGAGGCAGTAGCCCAACGACGCGCTGCGACAGTCCTCGTTCCACGCGGTCAGACCGCACCAGCCGACGAAGGCCCCATCGGAAACACGGTCGATGGCCACCCGGGCCCCGGTGCCGTCGTCCGCCATCGTCCGGCACATCGTGACGAACCGCTCGGCACGGGCCCGTTCGGTCCACGGTGGGGAGTCCCAGTAGCGCATCACGTAGGTGCCGCTGTGCAGCGCGAAGAGCGAGTCCACGTCGCCATCGGTGAACGGCCGCAGCCGCAGGCGAGCGGTATGCAGTACGGGGGTGGTCAAAGTCATGCGCCCCATCTTGTGTCCTCATGACGCGCACAGACACCGAATATCCGACCCCGCTGCCGGTGCCGGATACGGACTCGACGACCACGAAGCGCGTGGTGCGTCAGGGGTGGGACAGGTTCTCGTAGAGGCGGTACAGCCGGTTTGTTGTGTTTGTTTGGTCCTGCTCGGACAGCGTTGACCAGGTTTGGGTGAGCAGGGTGCGGGCCTGCCGGCCGGGCCATGGGGTGGGTAGGAGTTCCGGGGGCAGGAGGGGGTCCGGTTCGATGGCGCGGGTGAACTCGACGCCCAACTCGACGCCGATGGTGAGCAGTTCGACGTCGGTGAAGTCGGCGCCGGACTCCAGGCGGGTCAGGCGGGGGCGGACGATTTCGAGCAACCGGGTGTAGCGTCCGGCGATTTCGTCCAGGGGCCACAACTTCGCGGCCAGGGCGCGTGGTTGGTCGATGGTGCCGATGCGCAGGTCTCGGCTGGTGAGCTGGGTGACCGCGGCGGAGACGCCCAGGCGGTGTGCCTCGGCCGAGATCAGCTCCGTCCAGTCGTTGGCGCACGCGTACAGTCCGCCGTGCACTGCCGCGCCGCCCAGCCACACGATGGTGTCGCGCAGCGCGTCGCGTGCCGATCGTGCGGACTCCGGGATCGCGAACGCGACCAGCCGCCATGCGCCGTCCCACGGCACCTCGCCCCGGTCCTGGCGGAACGCGTGCCGTATGAACTCGACGTTGGGTTCGAGAGTGCGTCGGGCATCCTCGGTCGCCCTGAGCACCGCCTTGCGTCCGCGCCCCTCGTGGGTGAAGCGGCCCTCGGCGACCAGGCGCTTGACGCACAGCCGCACCTGCTGGTCGGACATACCGAGCGCGCCCGCGACGGTGTACAGCTCCCCGGTGTCGACGCTGCCGTCGCCGCGTACGAGCGCGTGTACGAGGGTGCGGGTGGGGATTTCGACGCGGCCCGTGTCCGGCGTTCCTGGCATGTCCCGAGCATACGAGCGCGGCACCCGCGCCCTCGTGCTCACCCGCGCCCGCCCGGATGCGCGGGCTCGACCCGGCGGATCATCGTGGTCACCGCGCCGAAGCCCATCAGCCCGCGCAGAAAGGGAGTTCGCTGGGTCGAGGTCGCCACGAAGCCGTGTCGCTCGTAGAGCGCCCGGGCTCGTGGGTTGACGTCGATCACATCGAGCCGGATCCGCCGACAGCCGAGCTCGCGGGCCACGGCGGCGACCTCGTCGAGGAGCAGGCCGCCGATGCCCGTGCCGCGCTGCGCGGCATCGACGCAGATGCCGTCCATCACCAACTCCCCATGCCCCGGGCGACGTTCGAACAGGGCCAGGACGGCGAGTCGGGGCAGCGCGCGGATGCCGCCGTAGGCGCGCAGCACGTCGCCCGCGGTTCCGCCGGTCAGGCCGCGGCCACCGTGGGCGTAGCCGGCCAGGCCGACCAGCTCGCCGTCCCGGGTCGCGACCACGGCGCGGTCCGGGTGCAGGTGTTCGGCCAGGAACCCGATCCCGGCCTCGGCGGGACCCAGCCCGGCGCCCAACTTGCGACCGAACGCCTCCCAGTACAGCTCGGCCGCCCGCCGCCGCGCCCCCTCCGGCAGCCCGCGACCGATGACCGGGGCCGGGGGCTTGGGACTGCCGTGCGCGGGTGCTGCCTGTTCGTGGTCCATTGCCGCCTCCGAGGCCGGTGGGTGACGCCCGGCGGGGGAGCGGGGCTGCGGCCGGGTCGTCCGAGATCAGTGTATGTAAGCGATAACGTTCGTTGCTGTAACGAGCGTTTGTGATTTGATAGCTACGATACCGCAGACGGTGTTCGAAGGGAGATGACGACATGGGGATCCGCGGGTTCGTTCGACGCCATCGGGTGCTGAGCACGTGCGCGGCGATCCTCGCTCTGCTGCTCACGGTGGGACTGGGCGCGGTGGTGTACGCGGACCAGGCCAACACCTATGACCTGAAAGAGGAGCGGATCGCCTTCCATGACGGCGGGCAGCGGCTGGACGGCGTGCTGGCCAAGCCCACGAACGGGCGGGGACCGTACGGCCTGGTGGTCCTCGTGCACGGCGACGGTGCGCGGAACGCCACCAACGACGGCTTCTATCGGCCGCAGATGGAGGCGTACGCGCGGGCCGGCTACGCGACGCTTTCGTGGAACAAGCCGGGCGTGTCCGGGTCGCCGGGCAACTGGCTCGACCAGAGCATGGAGGATCGGGCCCGGGAGACCGAGGCGGCGATCGCCTGGAGCCGGTCGCGGCCGGAGGTGGATCATGCGCGGGTCGGCCTGTGGGGTGCCAGTCAGGCGGGCTGGGTGCTGCCGAAGGTGGCCGCGCGCACGCCCGACGTGAAATTCGTGATCGCCGTGTCGCCCGCGATCAACTGGCTGCGGCAGGGCCGGTTCAACCTGCTCGCCGAGTTGCGCGCGGAGCATGCGTCGCAGGCTCGGATCGACACCGAGGTCCGGCGCAGCGACGAGATTCGGCGGCTGATCGTGCAGGGCGCCGGGTACGAGCGGTACCGCGCCGCGCTGGGCTCGGCGGCGACCATGTCGGCGGACCGGTGGAGCTTCGTCAGCAAGAACGCCGGAGCCGACGCGAGTGCGGACCTGGCCGGGGTGCGGGTGCCGGTGCTGCTGATGCTCGGGGGGCGCGACGTGAACGTGGACGTGGTCGAGACCGAGGCGGAGTATCGCAAGCTGCTCGCCGGGCGGGCCGAATTGACGGTACGTCACTACCCGGACGCGGCGCACTCGATGGTCGACGCGGACATCGAGGGTTCGGAGACGAAGACCTTCCTCACCGCGGTCTTCGCACCGCGCGACCTGTTCGTCGACGGCTATCTCGCCGACCAGCGGCGATTTTTGGCCGGACGCCCAGTGGGCCGCTGAGCCCGGTGCGGGGGTGGGCCCGGAGCCGGGCGCCGAGAAGGTGCCTCCCGGCCCGGCGGGCGCCGGGTGCTCAGCCCACCGGGGTCGGGATGGCTCCCAGGGCTGTGGCGATTTCTGTCAGTTGGGGGTCGCCGGCGGCCTTTTCCAGGGCTGTGGTCAGGGCCTGGGCGTAGGTTTGGGCGGCTTCGGTCAGGCGGGTGCGGCCGTCGTCGGTGATTACCGTGTACACCCCTCGGCGGTCCTTGGGACACAGGTCGCGTCGGGTGAGGCCGTCGGTTTCCAGGCGGACCGCGAGGCGGCTGACCGAACTCTGGTTGAGGCCGATCGAGTCGGCCAGCTCCTGCATGCGCAGCTCGCCGTCGGGCGCCACCGCGAGTCTGGACAGCGCTCGGTACTCGGACAGGCCGATGCCGTGTCGCCGCTGAAGTGTCCGGCCGAGGTCGTGCTCGACGCGCGCGTGCAGCACGACGACCTGCTCCCAGAGCTTCGCGTCCATGACCCCGTCCTTTCTCCGGTCGGTCGAACCCGTGTCCGGCCGTTGTGGGCCGAGCGCGGATCGATCCGCTGTTGACAACAGATTACATGCAGTGCCAGATTATGCATGCGCAAGCAAATCATGCATGTGCATGCAGATTCTTTTCACCCTGGAGTATGCGATGACCGTCACCACCACCCACGACGACGCCGCCGGCGACACCACCCGCGCCCGGATCGAGCGCATCGCGACCACCCCCGACTGGTACGAGCCGTACCGGATCTCCCAGGCCATCCGCGCCGGCGGCCTGGTCTTCGTATCCGGGCAGGCCGGGTTCGACGAGAGCGGACGCACCGTCGACGGCGGCTTCCTCGCCCAGGGCCGGCAGGCCTTCCGCAACGTGGAGCGGGTGCTCGCCGAGGCGGGGGTGACCTTCGCCGACGTGGTCAAGGTCGGCATCTACGTTCGGAACATGGCCGAGAACCTGGACGAGGTGATCCGGCTGCGCGAGGAGTTCCTGTCCGTGCCGTACCCGGCGGACACCCTCGTCGAGGTCTCCTCGCTGGCTCGGCCCGACTGGCTGATCGAGGTCGAGGTCACCGCGCTGGACCGCTGAGTCCGCGAAACCGCCGCCACCGGCCCACCCGACCACGCCCATCACAGGAATGGATACCGCGTTGACCTCTCCGACCCGCACCGCCAACCCGCTGCTCGCCCCCTATCGCCACGGCCGCCTGGATCTGCCCAACCGGATCGCGATGGCCCCGATGACCCGAGGCCGCGCCGACGACGCCACCGGCGTGCCGAGCGATTTCGCCGCCACCTACTACCGACAGCGCGCCGGCGCCGGGCTGTTGATCACCGAGGGCATCTCGGTGCACCCGCTCGGCAAGGCCGGACCGGGCATTCCGGCGCTGCGTACCGACGAACAGGTGGCACGGTGGCGCGAGGTCACCGCCGCCGTGCACGAGGCGGGTGGGCGGATCTTCGCGCAGCTTTGGCATGTCGGCCGGATGACCCATCCGGTGACCCTGGACGGCGAGACGCCCACCGCGCCGTCGGCGGTGCGGATCACCGAGGCGCCCATTTACACCCGCGAGGGCCTGCTCCCGCATGTCGTTCCGCGCGCGCTGACCATCGCCGAAATCGCCGAGGTGGTGGCCGCGTTCGCGCACGCCGCACGCCGGGCGATCGAGGCCGGGTTCGACGGCGTCGAGATCCACGGCGCCAACGGATACCTCTTCCAGCAGTTCCTGGCCGAGAACAGCAACCTGCGCACCGACCGCTACGGCGGCTCGCGGGAGAACCGGCTGCGTTTCGTGTTCGAGGTGGTCGAGGCGGTGGCGGCGGAGATCGGCGCGGACCGGGTGGGGCTGCGGATCTCGCCGGACAACCCGGAGAACCAACTCGTGGAGCCGGACGCGCGCGGCACCTACCGGGCGCTGGTCGACACGCTCGACCCGATCGGCCTGGCCTACCTGCACATCCTCGAACGTGGTGCGTACGCGGCGCTCGCCGACCTGCGGCCGCGCTGGTCCGGCATGTTGATCGCGAACCACAACGGCCCCACCCCGGTCGATCCGGCCATCGGCGAGCGACTGATCGCCGACGGCCTCGCCGACGTGGTGGCGTTCGGCCGGTTGTTCATCACCAACCCCGACCTCCCGGAGCGGATCGCCCGGGGATTGGCGCCGGCCCCGCCGCCGGTGGCGGATGTGTACGGCGGCGGTGCGCGCGGCTACGTGGACTATCCGGCGATCACCCTCCCGGAGCGGGCCTAGGGACGGGTCGGCTCGGGGTCGGGCTCGGGGTTCGCAAAAGCGCACGGTCCGGGGGTGTTGCGCGCATCGATGGCGGATCGCGGTGCGGCGGGAGGGTGTTCGGCCGGTACGGGAGCCGTACCGAACGAACCGCCGTCGGATGCCTGGGGTTACGCCGCCGCGCCCATCGAGCGGTCGGTGTCGGCGAGCACGGCGCGCAGGGACCCGGGAGTCAGTACGCCGACGGCTCGGCCCTCCGGGTCCGTCACCGCCCATACCCGCAGACCGCGGGCGCGCATCGTGGCCAGCGCCTCGGCGGCGGGTGTCGTGAGCCGGGCGAAGGGGCCGCGTTCGTGCGTGATGTTCCGGATCGGCGTACGTGCGGTGTACCAGGAACGGGTCTGGTACGGCGCGAGTTGGGCGCGGCCCACGATGCCCAGGCAGCGGCCGTCCTCGGCGTGCAGGATCGCGTGGTCGGCGTCGGCGGCGTGTACGAGGTCGATCGCCTTGTCGACCATCGTGTTCGCGTCGATCCGCACCACGGCGGGTCGCATGGCGTGGGCGACGGTGGGCGTGCCGGGGGCGGTGTGGGGATGGTGGGGGCGGTTGATCATCGGGGCTGCACCTGGTTTCGAGTCGTCCGGTGGGACCGGAGTCGGGCGGCGGGGCACCCGGGCCCGTGTCGTCGCACGGCCGCGCGAAGGCGCGCGGGGCCGAAGAGGCGGCGAGGTCACGGGACTCGATGCGGGCGGCCGGGCCCGCGCCGGGTGATGGCGCTGTGCGCTGGTCGGCGGACGCAAGGCGGGCTGCACGGACAGCCGGTGCACTCGCCTTCGGACCCGCCGGCACGGCCGGCGTCGTCGCCCACCGAGGACGGCGTCGACAAGGAAGCCGACGTACTGAATGTCTTCGGTGGAACCACCTTACCGTCATTTCGACGGGAGGCCGACATGGCGTCGGTACAAAGCATCCCGAACCGGCTTTATGTGCGGCCGTGTTCGGGATGGTGAACGAAGAAGCGGCGCGATCGGGCCGGTGCGTCGGGGCCGGGCGTGACCATACGACGAACGGGCCGGCGGCGATTCGCCACCGGCCCGTCGGGTCACCGGGGTTGCCGGATCACCAGGTGTAGATCGGCTTTCCGTTGCGGTCCTTGGCCTCGGTGTAGACCTTCATGCACGCGCCCTCGTCGGCACCGTTCAACGCGGCCGAATCCTTGGGGAGTTCGCCCGCCGGCGGAGGCGGCGGGGCGGACGGAGGTGCGGAGGTCGTGCTGCTCTTGCCGCCCTTGAAGGTCGCCTCCGAGCCCCAGTCGGTGCCGATCTGGACCGTGATGTGCGTCGCGTTCGGCTGCGCGGACAGGGCGCTCGCCGGCAGGCCGAGCGAGTCCGCGACGGCCTGGGCCTGGTCCTTGGCGTCGGCCGGGTGGATCACCGTACTGGTCTGCCGCTTGAGCGGGGTCGAGTCCCGGACGGCCTTGGTGAAGCCCTGGGCGATCAGCCGGTCGGTGACCAGGCCCGGCAGGCTCGTCCTGGTCGTGCCGTTGACCACCGTGACCCGGACCGCGGCCTTGTCCAGGGTCGGGGCGGGCGGCGCATCGGGCGTGGTCGGCGGGTTGGTCTCGCTACCGGGCGGCGGGCCGTTCTTGTCGAAGGCCACATCGGAACGCACCATCTTGAACAGGGTTTCCGCCGATGCGGCCGGGACAAGGTGCTCGTTCGGCGCCTGCGGGTCCGGCGCGTGCGGCATCGTCGTCATGGTGATCCGGTTGGTGTTCACCTTGTTCAGCGTGTTCGCGAGCGAGGTCAGCTTGGGGATCCCGTTGAGGCCGTCGTCCACGGTCAGTGCCTTGGAGGCCGCGTCGGCGACCTTGAACAGCTTGATCGGGTTGGTGATCGTGCTGTTGGACTTGAGCGTGCGCACCATCGAGTTGAGGTACATGTGCTGCGCGTGGGTGCGGCCGACGTCGCCGCCGTCCTCGAAGGCGTGCCGGGTGCGCAGCCACTTCAGCGCGTCCTCGCCCTGGATGTTGTGCTTGCCGGCGGTCAACTTCAGGTGCGAGCCGTACTCGTGCCGCACGCCGTTGACGTACTCGATCTGCTCGTCCTGGATGTTGGACTGCACGCAGACCTCGACCCCGCCGACCGCGTCGGCCATCGAGACCACGCCCGAGAAGGTGACCATCATGAAGTGGTCGATGTGGATCTTGGTGAGCGACTGCCAGGTCCCGACCACGCAGCCGGGTCCGCCGCGGCCCAGTGACTCGTTGATCGTGGTGTTGATCGGGTTGAACCGCTGCTTGGTCTTCGGGTCGGTGCAGGTCGGGACCTGCACCCGGGTGTCGCGCGGGATGCTGATCACCGACGCGTTGCTCCGGTCCGCGGACACGTGCAGCAACATCTGTACGTCGGCGCGCGGCGGTCCGCCGTCGCACGCGCCGCCGAGTTTGCAGTCGTTCGGGTTGTCCCGGCCGTCCGAGCCGATCATCAGGATGTTCATCGGGGTGCGCCCGAACGCGTCCGGGGCCTCCTTGGGCACGTCCACATCGCTGATGTTGAGCTTGCTGTGTTTTATGTTGCCGTTCAGCTTCTGATAGATCACGAAGCCGGTGATCCCGATCGCGACCAGCGCCAACGACAAGACGATCGCGGTGATCTTGAGCTTGCGGAAGCGGCGCGGCTTGCCGTGGCCGGTGGGCTTGGCCTTGCGTCCGGAGCGGGTGCGGGCGCGGCCCCGGCCGTCGGCGCGCCGGGGGCGCGGTACGCCCGCACCGGTGTCGTCGGCTCCGGCCGTCTCGGGGTCGCCCTCGACCGCGGAATCGGTGGGCACGACCGGGTCGGGGGACGCGGACTCGGGAGTACGCCGGCGGTGCCCGCCGTGCTCCGGAACGGAATTCAAACCAACCCCCGAGAGTGCTGTCGTCGGACCGACGCCGCGTTGCCGCAGACTGGCTCGACACCGTATCGGGCGGCCGGAACGGACCGTACATGTACCGGTCGCGGATCATTGTGCGCCGGTGGCCTTCGGGAAGACGGACGATCCCGGGCGCGGGACGGTTGCAGCGCGGATTGTCCCGGATGCCGGGGAAGGGTGGCCCGGCGCCGGTTGCGCGGGGCCGGAAAGACGAGGGACGGCGCCGCCCTCGGGGGGAGGGGGCGACGCCGTCGTCTTCGGGTCGGTGAACGGGATCACCTCTCGGCGGGTGGCACACCGCGATTCCAGCCGAACGGTAACTCGCGGCGGCAATGATTGGGCCCGGGGACACCCGCTCACCGACTGCTCGGTACAACGAGCGAGCCGCCGGGGTCATTCCCGGCGATTTCGGCGCGTATTCGGCGGGGTTGGAAGACACGCCCTATGCGGCGCCGGGGTCGAGTCGGCGGGCGTTCGATCCGGCCGGGCGCTGCTCCAGACCGGCGAGCAGCAGGTCCAGGCCCGCCCGGAACTCGTCGGACGGTGAGCTCTCGGCCGCCGCGCCGGCGATCTCGATCAGGTACGGGAAACGGTCGGCGGGCAGCGCTCGGGCCCGGTCGGTGATGGCCCGCACGTCCTCGTCGGGGGCGATCGAGAGCGGACCGGCGAGTTCGGCCTGGGCGAAGCCGGTGACGAAGCCGGTCACGGTGCGGAAGGCGTACAGAAGTTCGGCGCCTCGGCGACCGCTGCGGGCCAGGGCGCGCAGCAGGGCCTCGCCGTGTACGAGGGTCGCCTCGTCGGTGATCCGGCGGGTGAGGATGAGCGGGATCACGTCCGGGTGGGCGCGGACGGCGCGCCAGTTCGCCTCGGCCAGCCGGCGGACCTCGGCCTGCCACTCGTCCGCCTCGGCGCCGGGTTCGGTCGCGGGGAGCGCGTCCGCCAGGACGGCCTCGACGAGCAGTCCCTCCAGGCCCTCCCGCCCGTCCACGTAGTTGTAGATGGTCATCGCCCCGGTGCCGAGTGCCGCCGCGAGGCTGCGCATGGTCAGCGCGGCCAGGCCGTGCGTGTCGACCAGGGCCAGGGCCGCGGTGCGCAGTTGTTCGCGGCTGAACTTTCGGGGCGCGGGCATGCTGCTCCTCCTTGACGCACGTACATCGTACGTGTTCGACTGAGACTGTTCACGTACAGAGTACGTCAATGCGCTGCCGGCGTGTTCCCCGGCGTGCTTTTCCCTGGGGCAAGGAGTTTCGATGACGTATGTCGACCTGTTCGAATCCGCGGTGCGATTGGCCGAAGTCGGTGGTCGGATCGAGGTCGGGGAGCGCCGGATGACCGGGGACGCGGCCGGCCGGCAGGTGGCCGTCTTTCGTGTGGAGACCGACGCCGACCCGCATGCTGATCTGTGGGAGATGCACCCGTCCTCGGATGAGGTGGTGTGCGTGTGGTCGGGCGGGCTGCGGATCGTGCTGCGCGGCGTGGTCCATGACGGCGAGGAGTCGCCGGTGGCGCTCGGGCCCGGCGGGGCATTCGTGGTGCCGCGGGGGCGCCGGCACCGGCTGGAGGCGGACGGGCCCGCCGAGGTGATGTCCGTCGGGGTGCGTGCCGGCACGCTCCTGGAGCCGCGCGCCGACGGGGTCGGGGTGCGGGGATGACCGGGGTGAGGGGTGGGACGACGACCGGGGCGACCGGGACGATCGTGGCTTCGGGTGGGGCGGGGCGGGGGCGGCCGAGTACCCGGTTGTTGCTGCTGGTCGTGTTGACCGTGCAGTTCACCGTCGCGTTGGACATGTCGGTGGTCAATGTGGCGCTGCCGGACATCCGTGACGACTTGGGCTTCGGTGTCGACGGGCTGCCGTGGGTGGTCAACGCGTATGCGCTGAGCTTCGGCGGGTTGTTGATGCTCGGAGGGCGCGTCGGCGACCTGGTGGGTCGGCGGCGCACGCTGATCGGCGGCCTGACCGTGTTCGGCCTGGCCGGGCTGGCGGGCGGCTTCGCCTCCTCGCCCGCGGCGCTGATCGCGGCCCGTGCGGTACAGGGGGTCGGCGCCGCGGCGCTGGCGCCGGTGGCGTTCGCGCTGATCACGGTGACCTTCCCGGCCGGGCCGGCCCGCTCCCGGGCGCTCGGCCTGTGGGGTGCGACGGCGGCGGCCGGGGGTGCGTGCGGGGTGCTGATCGGCGGACTTCTGACCGAGTCGGCGGGGTGGCAGGCGGTGATGTTGATCAACGTGCCGATCGTGGCCTTCGCGCTGCTCGCCGCCCGGCGGCTGCCCGGCGACCGGCCCGCGCGGGGCGCCGGCGGCGGGCTCGATCCGGTGGGGGCGCTGCTGGTCACGGCCGGGGCGACCACACTGGTCCTGGGTGTGGTGCGGGCCGAACGGCAGGGCTGGGGCTCGGCGGTCACGATCGGTACGCTCACGGCCGCGGTGGTGTTGCTTGTTGCCTTCGTCCTGGTCGAACTGCGCGTCGCCACACCGCTGTTGCGGATGGGACTGTTGAGGCGTCGGCCGGTGCTGGGCGCGAACCTGTTCATGATGTTGTTGTTCTCCGGGCAGTTCGCCGCGTTCTACTTCACCTCGCTGTATCTCCAGCAGGTGCTCGGCTACGGTCCGGCCGCCGCCGGGGTGGCGTTCCTGCCCTTCTCGCTCGGGGTGTTGATCGGTTCGGTCCTGGCCACCAAGGTGGTGGCCCGAGTCGGCCTCGGGCGGTTGCTCGCGCTGGGCGGGGTGCTGGTAGGGGTCGGCTTCGGGTGGTTCGGTCTGGCCTTCGACGCGGACGGTACGTTCCTGCGCTCGATCCTGGGGCCGTCGCTGGTGGCGAGCATCGGCGCGGGCCTGTGCTTCGTACCGCTGGGTACCGCCGCCACCTCCGGCGTGGCCGCGCACGAGGCGGGCATGGCGGGCGGGTTGATCAACAGCTCGCGCCAGATCGGTGGTTCGATCGGGCTGGCCGCGCTGGTCACCCTGGCCGCTTCGGTGACCGGACCCGACGAGGGCGCGTCGAAGCGGGAACTCGCCCACGGCTACGCGGTATCGCTCGGTGCGGCGGGTGGATTGCTGCTGGTCGCCGCGGTGGTCGCGGTGCTGCTGGTGCCGACGAAGTCCACGGTGACGTAGGAGAGTTCGGGCACGGCGTCGGGGTCGTCGAGGTGCGTGATCCTGCCGGGTCGTGGTGAAAAGACCTGTTGGTGGGTGTGCGGCACCGGCGGGCGCGGGCAGGATTGACGGAGTGTGGCAGGTCGCGTACCTGCCGGTGACCGGGACGTCCGCGGGTCGAACGGCGGTGCGGGCGCGCGGAGTCGACTGCGAAGGGGGCGGCGATGGGTGTGCTCGGGCGGGTGTGTCGGCGGGTGGGGACGGTGGTGGTCGCGGCCGGGGTCGTGATGCCGCTGGGGGTGGTGGTCGCGGCGCCGACGAGTGCGGCGCCTACCGCGTGTACCTCGCGGACCGGGCCGTATCAGCGGCAGGTGGAGGCGGCGCTCGGACTGCCCGTGGACGGGTGGGAGTCCGCGGCCGACTGCCGGGCCATCCGGACGTACCAGGCCGACAACGGCATTCGCCCGGCGGCCGGTTACGCCGGTCCGGTCACCTACACGGCGCTCAAGCGGCGGTCCGCCGGCGGGGAGGGCGGGTGTCCGACCGATGTCGGGCGGATCGCGTGTGTGGACCTCGGCCGGCAGGTCAGCTGGATCCAGGACGGCGCGAAGCGGGTGTACGGGCCGGTGCAGATCCGTTCGGGGCGGGCCGACTTCGCCACCCGCACCGGGCTGCACAAGGTCTACTACCGGGCGCTGAACCACTGGTCGACGCTCTACGACGTGGCGATGCCGTACAGCCAGTTCTTCGACGGCGGCATCGCCTTCCACGCGATCGACGGCTCGGTCACCTCGCCGCCCGGTTCGCACGGCTGCGTCAACATGCGGCCGGCGGACGCGAAGGCCTACTGGGACCTGCTGCACACCGGCGACGAGGTGTACGTGTACGGCCGCAAGTCGGGTACCTGATCGCCGAGTCGTGCCTTCCCCGAGTGGCCGGCGGGGAAGGCGGTGGCGGTGGTCAGACCGCGCGCAGCGCGCCCGGGTGGCGGCCGGTGACGTGGTCGAGCGCGGCGGAGGTGGGTTCGTCGCAGGGGAGGTAGACGACCAGCGTCTGGTCGACGTCGGCGAGGTCCAGGATCTCGCGCTCCAGGCGCAGTTCGCCCGCCTCCGGGTGGGCCAGCCGCTCCACGCCGACCCGGCGCGGCGGGGCGGCCGGCGCGGCCAGTCGGCGGCTGAACACGGTGCCGGCGGTGATCGCGAGGCCGTCCAGGAAGTCCTGGACGTAGGGATCGGCGAACGAGGCGGCCGTGCGCAGGATCGCGGCGTGTTCGTCGGCTATCCGCTCCCAGTCGGGGTAGGTCGCGCGGGCCCGGGGATCGGTGAACACGTAGCGCACCAGGTTGGGTTGGTCCGGGTCGAGGATGCCGAGGGGGCGGGCCAGCCGCTCGTAGCCGTTGGTGAACGCCAGGACGTCGCCGAGCCGGTCGACCAGCAGCGCTGGAGCCGGTTCGAGCCGATCGAGCAGGGCGCGAACGGTGGGCCGGATCGTGCGTGTGGGCGGCTCGACCGCCGCGTACGAGAACGCGTTGCCGCCGGCGGCCCGGGCGAGCAGGCGCACATGGACCCGCTCCTCCGAGGTCAACCGGAGCGCGTCGGCGAGCGCGGCCAGTACCTGGCCGGAGGGGCGTCGGTCGCGCCCCTGCTCCAACCGCGTCAGGTATTCCACGCTGACCCCCGCCAGGCCCGCCAACTCGGACCGCCGCAAACCCGGGCCACGGCGCCGGGGCCCGTCGGGCAGCCCGACTTCGGCAGGCGTGACCGCCGCGCGACGGTCACGGAGGAAGCCACCAAGCTCGTTCTCACTCACGGCCCGAAGTCTAAGGCGCGCCGACACCGGGGCGGTTGCCGCTTGTTGCCGGTGGCGCGCGGGGGTGGGGCCGGCGCGCGCGGTGGGTTGTGTGGGGCGGGGGAGAGGCACGGGGTGAGCGGGGCGGGGCGCGGGGGCGTGAGGTCGAGTGGGGTGCTGCAAGCGGGAGTTGCCGGCGACCGTGACGGGCCGGAGCTGCGGTGAGTCGGTCGGGGGCGTCGGGGGCGTGGGGGGGTGAGTGGGGTGCCGGGGGCGTGAGGTCGGAGGGCGCACGCGGGAGCTGCGGGGGTGGCCGGGTCGGGTCGGGCGAGGTGCCGGGGCTGGGCGGGAGGGTAGGGGCGGGGCGGATGGGGCGGTCCGGCCGTGTGGGGGCCGAGGGCGAGTGGGTCGGCCGAGGTGACGCCGCCCGGCGGGACGCCGCGAGGGGCGTCGGGCAAGGCGGGCGCGGTCGTGGGGCGGCCCGGTGGCGCGGGGCTGCGTGCCTCGGACGGGGCCGCGTGAAACGACGGGTTCGCACGAAGTCGTGGGCGGGGTCGGGGCGGTGGTGGTGGGTGACGGGGCGCCTCGGCGCGGTTGGCCGGTCGGTGGTGGCGGTTTCTGGCGGGGCTGCCTGCTGAGCCGGGCGGGGCGTCGGGGCGTCGGGGCGTGGGTGGGCGAGTGGGCGAGTGGGGTGCCGAGGGTGTGAGGTCGGGGGGTGGTCCGCGCGCCAGAGTTATGGAGGCGCTGCGTGGGTGCGGTTCTGTCAGGGCTGGATCGCCGCCGTGGTGTCGTCGTCGGCGGCCCGGTGGGAGTTGGCGGTGTTGCGGCTTGTCCGGTCCCCGGCGGCGGGCGATTTCGTGGCCGACGTGCCGACGTGCCGACGTGCCGATGTGTGTGTGCGAGGTGCCGGCGGCGGCGTGGGTCGATGCGGGATGGGCGTTCAGGGTGTCGGGCCTGTTCTGCGGTGCGTTGCCCGTCGGTTCGGCTCTCGGGCGTGTCGACTCGGCTCGGTGGCGTTCGCCCGGTGTTCGGCGGCGTGGTCAGGGTGCCGAGGTGGCGGGTGAGCGGGACAGGGGCCGGGGTGGGGCGTCGGGGTCGTGGCGTCGGCTGTGGCGGAGCGAAGGGGGGTGCGGGCGGCGATACCGCCGACCCGTTGGGGTGGCGTCTGGGCCGCTTTGATGTCACGTGACGTCAAGTTGTGGTGCGACCTGCTTGCCATGACGTCATTGTGGCGTCATGATGACGTCATGGACCTCACGCCGTATGTCGACAAGCTCTGCCGTGAACTGGCGGTTGCCGCCGAGGCGAACGGTGCGGAGGCGCGGGCGCTTGCCGAGCGGTTGATCGGGCCGCTCGAATCGGCGACCAGGCTCGCGCTGCTGAGTGCGCTGTCCGCCGCCGCCGACGAGATCAGCCGCGACCTGGCGCCGGGGTCGGTCGACATGCGATTGCGGGGGCTCGACCCGGACTTCGTGGTGTCGCAGGCGGTCGCCCGCTCGTTCGAGGAGGCAGGCGGAGGTGCCTTCGACGACGAGCCGGACGAGCGCCCCGAGCCGCCGCCGGTCGCGTCCGCGCCGGAGCCCGAGGAGGGCGGTACGGCGCGGATCACACTGCGGCTCGCCGAGCACATCAAGCCTCGGATCGAACAGGCCGCCGGTCGGGCGGGCCTGTCCGTCAACGCCTGGCTGGCCCGTACGGTGACCGCCGCGCTCGACCCCGCCGAGGAGCGCGGGCGCGAACGGCGCGGTACGTCGCGCAGCAGGCAGCGGTACACGGGCTGGGTGCGCTGACCCGATGCGCGGCCGGCGCCCCGGGACGCGCCGGAAGGTGGCGCCCGACGGCGGCTGCCGCGAGACGCGCGCCCGATCGGCCCGCGCCGCATGCGTGCCTCGCGGGCGGCGTGTGTGCGCGCAACCAAGTACGCCCCTACGGAGTACGACCTTCAACTCCCCAGGACGGGATGCCATGCCTACTTTCGATACTCCCAAGCCGATCTTCGCCACCGTCGACCTGGTCGTCGGCAGCCTTCGGGTAAGCGCGAGCGACCGCGTCGACACGGTCGTCGAGGTACGCCCCACCGACCCGTCGCACACCGCGTCCGTGCAGGCCGCCGAGCAGACCTCGGTCACCTGCTCCTCGGGGCGACTGTCGGTGCGCGTGCCCAGGAACAAGAGCCGTTCGTTCTTCGGGCGCAGTGCCTCGGTGGACGTGACGATCGAGTTGCCCACCGGCTCCCGGATCGAGGGCCAGGCGGCCGCCGCGGACATCCACGTCGAGGGGCGGGTCGGTGAGACCCGGCTCTCGGTCGCCTCGGGTGACATCCGACTGGATCGCACCGGCGCCCTGCGCCTGAACTCCACCTCCGGTGACGTCTCGGTGGCGCATTCGGTGGGCCACACCGACATCAGCGCGGCGGCGGGCGAGATCCGGGTCGGCAAGATCGACGGCACGGCGGTGGTCCGCAACACCGCCGGCGGCATCTCGCTCGGAGCGGTCAGCGGCGACCTGCGCCTGAACAGCACACTCGGCGACATCACCGTGGACCGGGCGCTGACCACCGTCGGCGCCAAGACCGTGTCCGGCAGCGTCCGGATCGGCGAGGTGGTGCAGGGCGCGATCCGGCTGGAGACCGCGTCCGGCGAGCTGGAGGTGGGGATCCGCGAGGGCACCGCCGCCTGGCTCGACCTGAACTCCATGGCCGGCAAGGTGCGCACCTCGTTGGACTCGGTCGACGGCCCGGCGCCGACCGACGACACGGTCGAGGTGCGTGCCCGCACGCTTTCGGGTGACATCGTGATTCGTCGGTCCTGACGTCCGAGGCACGCAGCGGAGAGGACAGCTCATGTGGGCCGAACCCGAAGTGTCCGGCAGCGTCTGGCCGTTGCCGCATCCGGTGCCGATTCCGTTGCTGTGCGCGGTACTGATCCTCGCGGCCCTGGCGCCGTTGGAGCGGTGGCGTCGGCAGCGGGAGATCGCGCAGCGTCGCGCCGATCGACTCGCCGGTCGGGAGGTCGCGCCGGTGGGCGCCCGATCCGCCGTGCCATGTGGCGCCATGCGGTCGGATGCGCGATCGGGCGCTCGATCCCCAACTCGGTCCGGTGCTCGGTCCGGTGCTCGATCTGCGACACGCGTGATCGGGCAAATGTCGGAATCAAGGACAATTACGACGGAACATGGGGGCGAATCGCGGCGTACGGCCGCTACGAACCCGCAGGGAGTACTCATGCCCGTGACCGCCGACCTCGACAAGCTGCTCGACAAGGCCTACGAGAACAAGACGCTCAGCGAGGTCCTGGCCGCGCCGGTCGCGGGACTTGCCGGGATCACCGACGCGCACGCCGAGCACCTGGCGTCGTTGAAGATCACCACCATCGGCGACCTGGGCCGCAACAAGTACTTCCGGTGGGCCGCGTCGCTCGCCGACCTCCAGGACAGCGGCGCCAAGTAGCCGGGCCGTCGGCGCCGTTGCTCTGCCCGGGGTCAGCCGGCCGGGTCGGTTTCCAGGGCCAGGAGCAGGTCCACCCGGTCCCGGGCAGAGAACAGGTCACGGCCCGTCAGATCCCGTACCCGGCCCATGCGTTGGTGCAGTGCGCTGACGTGTACGCCGAGCGCCCCGGCGCAGCGCTGCCAGGCGCCGTTGGCGGCCAGGAACGCGGCCAGGGTGTCGATCAGGTCGGTGCCGTGTTCCGCGTCGTACGCCCGCAGCCCGCCCAGCACCCGCTCCGCGAACGCGGCGCGCACGGGCGGGGGGACCGCGGTGAGCAGTGCCGGGTAGGCGTCGATCTCGGGGCCTTCGGCCACGGTGAGCCGGCCGGGGCGCGTCCATGCGAGGTCCCGCGCGCCCCTGGCCTCGGCCAATGCCGTCCCCCACGTGGGTGACGTCCCGGCAACGCCGATCGCCAGGCGCTCGGCCCCGAGGAGGGGCTCCCACCAGTCGGCCGCCCTCTCCAGCGCGCGAGCGACGCGCGTCGCGCCGCCGGGGCCGGTTCCGGCCGAGGCGAACACGACCACCTCGGCCTTGCCGACGGCCACCACCCACCGTGCGGTCGGCTCCTCGTCCAGCGCGTGCTCGATCAGGTCGATGACCAGGCGTGCGGTCGCGGCGTCGGCGCCGTGGCCTGCGGCCGAGCAGACGATCGGCGCCGCGTCGGGCGGGAGGCCCGCCGCACTCAGGCGGGCCCGAATCGTGTCCGGGGCCGCGTCCGACTCGACGAGGTCGACCAACTCCCACGCGTGGGCCGCTTCCACGGCCGCCCGCTCGGCGCGCCGCGCATCGCCGAGCACAAAAAGGTCGGCCACACGCGCCAGGGCCTCGTCGGTACGGCGATCCCCACCGCAAACCAGATACCCGACCAGCCCGGCCCCGCGCCCCACGGCAAACACGGTGTCCCCACCCACCAGAACCGGCACCCCACCACCACCCCGAGCCATGACCCGAGCCACCTCCCCACAACCGGACCTGCCAAGGGAACGCCCGCCCGGCGAGCCCTCCCCAAGCGCCGCGACCTCCGCCGGAGCCACCTCTCCGCCACCAGGCTCGCCGAGAGAACCGCCCGCCGGCCGACTCTCCCCGAGCGCCGCCCCCTCCGCCCGAGCACCCGCACCCGAGCGACCCACCACGCGCACCCCCACCACCGCACCGACCCCGCCCGCCCCCACGACGTCGCGCGAACCCGGCCTCCAACGCGGCCCGGCCGAGGCGCGTGCCCCCGCGCCACCGGGCGGTCCCGCGATTTCGCCCGCCTCGCCCGATGCCCCTCGCGGCGGTCGCGCCAACGGCGTCACCTCGGCCGACCCATCCAGCCCCGGTCCCTCACTCGACCGAGAGGCCCCTCCCGCCGCGCCGACCCCGTTCGGCACCACGACGTCGCGCGAGTCAGTCGTTTCACGCGGCCCGGCCGAGGCGCGTGCCCCCGCGCCTGTGGGCTGTCCCGCAGTCCCGCCCGCCTCGCCCGACGGCCCTCGCGGCGGTCGCGCCAACGGCGTCACCTCGGCCGACCCATCCGCCCTCGGCTCTTCGCTCGGCCGGACCGCCCCATTTGCCCCGCCGTCCCTGCTCGACCCCGCCCCGCCGGCGTCGGCCGACCCGTTCCACCCCGTCGCCGTCGTTCCCTCCGGCGTTGGGGTTGCGGTGGCCGAGAGGCGGCCTGATGGGGTGATCACGTGGCAGGGGGCGGCGAGTTCGGTGGACAGTATTGTGAGCAAGGCCTGGGTGTCGGCGCCGTTGGTCAGGGCCGTGAGCAGGCGGGTTTGGCGGCTGGGGGAGTGTTCGGTGGCGGGGTCGGACTCTCGGGCCATGCGGTGGGCGACCACCTCGGCGATGCGGACCGCCGGGATCGAGTGCGGCGCCAGGAACAGCGGCAGGCCGGCCCGAACACAGGCCTCGACCAGGGGATACGGCACATCGTCGGGACCGGGCTCCGCCACCGGCGGCCGGGGCGAGAGCACCAGGGCCGCCGCGCCGTTCGTGGCGAGGGCGCGGACGAGGTGTGCGGTCTCGGCGGGGGACGCGGGCACTTCGCCGGCCACCACGAGTTCGCCACCGGCCAGACCCCGGCCCGGGGTGGTGGGATCGTACGCCGACACGCGCCGCACCTCGCGGCCGAGCCGCCCCGTACCCGCCAGCAGGGCCAGTCGCAGCTCGGGCATGCCCAACAAATCCTCGACCCGCACCGCCGTGCCCCCAAGCCCGTCGCCGTCCATATCGTTCGAATGATCGTATGAACACGCGGCGCTCCGGATAGGGGCCTTCCACCCTTCGGCCGGATCCGGCCGATGCCGACGGCTGCCTCGGCCGCCACGGCAGGCGGCTCTCGGGCCGATCGTCGCCGGGCCGTCCGAGGGAAGACGGCGTGGCGTCGACGACTGTGCCCACTCCCGGCGATGGCCGAAAAGCGCCCCCGCGACGCGCCGGCCCCGCCGCCCATCACACCGGCACGGCCAACCGATATCCCCTCTTCGTCACCGTCTTGACCAGCCCCTTGTGCGGCCCCAGAGCGCTCCGCAGCCGGGCCACCGCGGCCTCGACCGCGTGTTCGTCCGCACTCGCGCCCTGCCAGACGCGGCGCAGCAGTTCCGCGCGGCTGAGCACCCAACCCGGCTTTTCCGCCAGCGCGCGCAACACCGCGGCCGGCACCGGCGACAGTGCGATCACCCCGCCCCGGACCAGCACCGCGTTGCCCTGGAGCACCAGCCGGTCCGTCCCGGTGTCCAGTTCGCGCCGCACCCGCGCCGGCAGCGTCTCGGTGACCGTGCGCACCATCGACCCCAGTCGCCCGCGCTCCGGCCACAACGCCGGCACACCCTCCTCCGACAGCGGCTTCGCGCAGATCGCGCCGATGCACACCGGCAGCACGTCGGCGCGCAGCGCGGTCAGCACCTGCTCGCGCCGACCCGACTCGGCCGCCGCGGCCAAAAACGCGTCGATCGCCGGCGCGCTGGTGAACGTCATCGCGTGCACCTCGCCCCGGACCACCTGCTCGACCAGGCGCCGCACGGCCGCCGGATCCTCCGGCGGCCCCCACCGATACACCGGCAACTCGATCACCTCGGCGCCGCGCTCACGCAGCGCCGCCGCGAAACCCTCCAGCGGCGCGCCGTGTTCCTGCACCGCGATCCGCCGCCCGCGCAGATCGCGCGCCAACAACCAGTGCAGCAACTCGTCGTTGGCCTCCGAACCCGGCGAATACATCTCGCGCAGCCCCGACGCACGCACCGCGCCGGTGGCCTTGGGCCCACGGCTGATCACCGTCGCCGCCGCGCAGACCCGCTGCACCTCGCCGGAACGCCCCCACCCCTCCGCCGCGTTCATCCACCCGCGCCAACCGACCCCGGTGGTGGCCACCACGTAGTCCAGCGGCTCGACCAGGCAGCGCTCGGTCGCCCGGCGCAACTCCCGGTTCTCCCGCAGCGGCACGATGCTCATCGTCGGCGTGCCCACGACCTTCGCGCCCCGGCGCTCCAGGAGCGCGACGAGTTCGTCGCGCCGCCGGGCCGTCGTGATCCCGACCGTGAGCCCGACGAGGGGTTCGGCCGCACCTGTACGAGTAACCATGTCGTGAGATTGACGGACCGGTGTTACGGACGTATTGCCGGGCGATCACCTCGGGGTAAGGCCGCGTGCCCGAATGGCACCCGATCGTGTCGGGCTTCCCACCGTCGCCGGCGCCCCGGGTGAGCCGGCCGTACCGCTCGCGCAACATCGGGGACCAGGACCCGTGACAGCGGCTCGGGACGCTTCGGTGAGCAGCAGGCGCCCGCCCCGTCCCCCCGCCTCGAAGGAGTCCATCCGTGACCGACGCCCAACAGACGCACATGGTTCCGGTCGGCCACGGCATGGTCGGTCAGCGCTTCCTCGAAGCGCTGACCGAGGCCGAGCCGCGACCGCCGGGGCTGCGCATCACGGCGTTGGCCGAGGAGCCCCGGCGCGCCTACGACCGGGTGCACCTGACGTCGTGGTTCTCCGGCACCACGGCCGAGGAGTTGTCCCTGTGCGGCGACGGGTTCGCCGCCGAGCACGGGATCGACATCCGGCTCGGCGACCCGGTCGAGACGATCGACGGCGGCGGCGACCGGGTGTTGCGCCGCAAGATCCAGGACCTGGGCGTGACGGTACACATCGGCGCCGGCACCCGGGCGATCGTGGACCGGGCGGGTCGGGTCGCCGGCATGGTGCTCTCCGACGGCACCGAACTGGCCACCGACCTGGTGGTCTTCTCCGCCGGGGTACGCCCCCGCGACCGGCTCGCCCGCGCGGCCGGGCCGGCGGTCGGCGAACGCGGCGGGATCGTGGTGGACGAGTACTCGGGGGTGAGCGCGGTGCCGGACAGCTGCGTGTTCAGAGCCTTGACCGCGACGGCGAACTCCGGGTCGTGCTCGGGGGCGGGGGAGGGGGCGTTGGTCGCGGTCACGGGCGACTCCCGATCTCGGGCGGCCGATGCGCGTCCCACTCTCTCCCGAAACCGGCCGAGTGGCCGTCGAGTAGTCGGGTGAGTGTCAGGTAGGCGGGCGCGGGCCGTGGGCGCCGGCCGATCCGCGACGCTCGCTCGACGGATTCTCACAGCCCGGGATCGGGGTGTTGAGGCGGCGGGCGCGTTGTGTGGCGGCGTACAAGATGATCCCCGCGATATTCGCGGTCGGACTCGGCCCGGGACCGGCCGCGCGGCGCGCTTCGGGGGCGTTGATGGGTATCGCGGGGGCGGTCGGCGCGCTGGGCGGGGTTCTGGTGAACATCGCGTTTCGCGAGTCGTTTCTGAATTCCGGGCGCGGGGACGCCGCCTATCTGGCGTTCCTGGGGTACTACGCGTTTTGCCTGGTGCTCACGTGGGCGGTGTACCTGCGGTCGGCGGGGCGTCGGTCCGCCCGGATCCGACCGGGTCCCGGACCCGCCGGGCCCGGGGCGACCGGCCGCCGGAACTTCCGGTGCCGGACGCCCCGTCGGGGTGACCGCCCCCTGGTCAGGCCACGGTGCGTGGCTCCTTGGAGCCGGCGACGGCTCGGACGCTCGCCGGCAGATCGCGGCAGCGGCGCACCGGGGACGCCAGGAGGACCGAGCCGGCGGCCGGGATGGCCGCCGCCATGACCCACATGGTGGTACGGACCCCGACCGCCGAGCCCAGCGCACCGGCCAGCACCGCGCCGAGCGGGATGGTGCCGTAGTTGACGAATTGCATGCTCGCGGTGATGCGGCCGAGCAACCGCGGCGGGCAGTACTGCTGTTGGAAGCTCGACTTGATCACATTGCCGGCCACGACTCCGCCGGACATCGCGAACGAGCCGCAGACGAACACGCTCAGGCCTACCCCGGTGGTGGTCAGCGGGATCAGTAGAACCAGGCTCGACACGCCGATTTCGAAGAGCAGGAACGCGCGGGCCGTGCCGATCCGCGACGATATGCGGCGGGAGACGAACGCGCCCGCGACGCCGCCGAGCGCGCCCGCCGCGACCAGGGCGCCGGCCGTGCCCTCGCCGACGCCGACCGTGCGGATCAGGAAGACCAGTTGCATCGACTGGAGGCCGACCAGGCCGAGATTGGACGTGCCGCCGAAGAGGGCGAACGTACGCAGCCACGGGTCGTGCGCGACCAGTCGCAGTCCCTCGCCGATTTCCCGGAGCAGCGAACGCTCCGCGTGTGTGGGGACGACCTGTGCCGGCTCCCGGTGGCGGATGCGGAACAGGCAGACGAATGAGGTCAGGAACGTGCCGGCGTTGACGAACATGCCGTTCACGGCGCCCGCGGCCTGGGCGATCAGGCCGCCCGCGCCGACCCCGGCGATCTGCGCCGCGGACGCGCTTCCGTGCAGTTTGCTGTTGCCCTCGGCCTGGTCGGCCGGGGTGAGGATGCCGGGCAGGTAGGCGGTGTACGCGGTTTGGAAGAACACCGCCGACACCCCCGTCGCCAGCGTGACACTCAGCAGCAGACCGATGCCGAGCAGGCCCGCCCGGTGCGCCGCCGGTACCGCCAGGAACAGGGCGAAGGAGGACGCCGCGGCCGCGAGCATGATCGGGCGGCGGGCCATCCGGTCCACCCAGACGCCGACCGGCAGACCGATCAGCAACCACGGCAGCCAGGCCGCGGCGCTGAGCAGGCCGATCTCGAAGGTGCTCGCGTCCAGGGTCGAGATCGCGATCAGCGGCATCGCCACGCCGGTCACCGATGCGCCGAACTTGCCGGTGGTCTCGCCGAACCACAGGAGGCGGAAATCGTGATGGCGGTGCAGCAGGCCGCTCATGAGGAGTCCTCGTCGGGTTCGGTGGGGGGATCCGGTTCGGTGGTGGTTCGGAGCGACTCGGCCGACTCCGTCGACGTCGTCGCGTCCTTGGGTCGACGCGGGAAGGAATGGAACTGGAGCACGACCGTCGCGGCGCCCGGTTGTTCGGGGCCGCGGGTGGCCTGGTGGATCAGATCGACGACCCGACGGTTGAGTTCGGCCAGCTGGTCGGCGGTCAGTCGTACACCGCTCCAGTCCGAGGCGGTGCGGGCGTTCACCCACTCGGGGCCCATTTCCTCGGCGTCGCCGAAGGATTCGATCAGACGCTCACCCTGCTGTCGGAAGGACTCGCGCATGTAGACGTCGAGTGCGCCCCGGGTCTCCGGGTCCGTGCGGAAATCCGTGGTGCGCAGGTCGCTCGGGTCGACCACGGCGCGCCACCAGCGCTCGCGGCGGGTGCCCCGGTCCGGGGCGTCCTCGATGAAGCCGTGTTCGGCGAGATGGCGCAGGTGCCAGCTGACCGTCCCGGTGCTCTCGCCGACGCGGGCGGCCAGGTGGGTCCCCGTCGCGGGACCGTCGAGGCGCAACATTTCGAGCAGGCGCATGCGTAGGGGGTGGGCGAGGGCGCGCAGGCTGCGGGCGTCGATCCGCCGGCGGGAGTGGTTCACACGCCCACGGTATTACGCAGAGAGTTCTCTGCAAAGGGTTCTCTGCATCTTTTGCAGAGAGCCCTCTGCGAACCTTGGCTCCCGCATCTGCCTCCTCGGCGCCGCGGCCCGCCAAGATCCGCCGGACAGGGCCTGGTGTCCGGCCGCCGCCACCGACGGGGATGCCGGCGGCGCGGTGGCGGTCGGGAGCGGGCTCGGGCTCGGCTGCGGGTCGTGCGAGTCGTGGGTCAGGTGCAGGACGAGGGTCACCAGCAGGCCGATCACGATCACCGTCACCCCGACGAGGGCCTGTACGGTCTCGCGCTGCGGGCGGCGTCGTTTCTCGGACATAGCGCCACGTTAGGCATGTTCGTGGTGGACCGACAGGCAAAGCGCCCGACTTCGCCGAAGGTGTCGCCACCGGGGCCGGCCCCGAACTCCCCGGCTGCGGATTTCGGATACCGGATAACGTGGCGCACGCGCTGCCCGGCGCATGGCCGAGGCCGGTACCGGGCAGTGGTCCCCATTTGTGCAACGACTCCAGGCCCGTGAGGAAAACCGTGGACAAGCCCGTCCTGCTGACCGTCGACGACGACCCGGCCGTTTCCCGTGCGGTGGCCCGCGACCTGCGGCGACAGTACGGCGACCGGCACCGGATCGTCCGCGCCGAATCCGGTGCACAGGCCCTGGAGGCGCTGGCCGAGCTGCACGAGCGCGGCGAGCAGGTCGCGGTGCTGATCGCCGACCAGCGCATGCCGCAGATGGACGGCGTGGCCTTCCTGGAACAGGCCGCACACCGGTACCCACGCGCGAAACGGGTGCTGCTCACCGCCTACGCGGACACCGGGGCCGCGATCCGGGCGATCAACGACGTCGACATCGACCACTACCTGCTCAAGCCGTGGGATCCACCGGAGGAACGGCTCTACCCCGTGCTCGACTCGCTGATCACCGCGTGGGAGACCGCGCCGGTGCCGGACGAGAGCTGGGCCACGGTGATCGGCGCTCGCTTTTCCGCGCCGTCGTTCGAGCTGCGCGACTTCCTCGCCAACAACGGCGTGCCGTATCGCTGGTACGACGTCGGCCAGGCCGAGGCGCGCCGGCTGCTGCGCGAGACCGGCACCACCGAGGCCGACGTGCCGGTGGTGATCGCCCCCGACTCGACCGTGCTGCGCGGCCCGTCCAAGGGCGAACTGGCCGAGTACGTCGGCCTGTCGGTGACCGCGTCCGACGACCTGTACGACGTGGTGATCGTCGGCGGCGGCCCGGCCGG
Organism: Embleya sp. NPDC020630; assembly: GCF_044334985.1. NCBI lineage: Bacteria > Bacillati > Actinomycetota > Actinomycetes > Kitasatosporales > Streptomycetaceae > Embleya > Embleya sp. NPDC020630. The sequence continues at coordinate 230,662 of NZ_JBIRUB010000004.1, read as the reverse complement.
CCTGGGGGCCGCGGTGTACGCGGCCAGCGAGGGGCTGCGCACGCTGCTCGTGGAGCGCCAGGCCACCGGCGGCCAGGCCGGGCAGAGTTCGCGGATCGAGAACTACCTCGGCTTCCCCGACGGCATCTCCGGCTCGCAGTTCATCGGCCGCGCCCGCCGCCAGGCGCTCAAGTTCGGCGCGGAGATAGTCAGTACGCGCGACGTGACCGGTCTGCACGTGGACGGCGACGTGCGCACCATCTCCTGCGACGGCGACGTCGTCGCCCGCGGACACGCGGTCGTGCTCGCCACCGGGGTGTCCTACCGCACCCTGGACGCGCCGGGCCTGGCCGAATTGACCGACCGCGGCGTGTACTACGGCGCCGCGCTGACCACGGGGCCCGACACCCGCGACCAGGACGTGTACATCGTCGGCGCGGCCAACTCGGCCGGGCAGGCGGCGGTGTTCTTCTCCCGCTACGCCCGCAGGGTGATCATCCTGGTGCGCGGCGCGGGCTTGGAGGCGTCCATGTCGCACTACCTGATCGAGCAGTTGGAGCAGATCCCCAACGTCGAGGTCCGGGTCCGCACCGAGGTCTCCCGGGCGCACGGTACCGGGCGACTGCGCGAACTCACCCTGCGCGACCGGGACTCGGGCGCGGAGGAGACCGTGCCCGCGTCGTGGTTGTTCGTCTTCATCGGCGCCAGCCCGCGCACCGGGTGGCTGGACGGCAGCGGCGTGCGGCGCGACCGGGACGGCTACATCCTCACCGGCGGCGAACTGCTCGACGACTGCGACGGCGAGCTGGACGGCTGGAGTCGCCCGCCGTTCGTCCAGGAGACGGCGGTGCCCGGGGTGTTCGCCGCGGGCGACTCGCGCGCGGCCTCGGTCAAGCGGGTCGCCTCGGCGGTCGGGGAGGGCGCGATGACGGTGATGCTCGTGCACCGCTATCTGGACACCCTGGACGCCCGGAAGCCGGGCGAGGATCCGGGCGGGCCGGGCGCCGCGGCGACCCCGGCCGAGACCCGCACCCCGGCGACGGAGGGATCACGATGAGCGTGTGCGACGTGTTGCCGCCGGAGGAGCTGCGCACCCTGTTCCTGTTCGAGAAGTTGCCCGACGAACACCTGAACTGGCTGTGCGCGCACGGCAAGGTCAAGGCGTTCCCGGCGAACACCACGCTTTACCACGAGGGCGATCCCGGCGAGTGCTTCTTCGTGCTGCTCACCGGCGAGGTCACGATGAACCGCACGGTGCGCGGCGGCGAGTTGGAGGTGCACCGCTCGTCGATGCGCGGCGCCTACGTCGGCGCGGCACTGGCCCTGGACGGCGAGGGCGCTACCCCGGCGGTGCACGCGTACGGCAACACCGCGCGCACACACGTCGATTCGACCTTCTTCGTGCTGCCGGCCGCCCAGTTGGCGCAGGCCTTCACCGAGTGGTTCCCGATGGCCGCGCACCTTGTCGCGGGCATGTTCCTGGGCGGGCGCCGGACCGGATCGGCGGTCGGGCAGCGCGAGCGTATGGTCGCGCTCGGCACGCTCACCGCCGGGCTCACCCACGAACTGGGCAACCCGGCCGCGGCGGCCGAGCGGGCTGCGGCGAACCTGCGTACCCGGCTGGGGGAGTTGCGCCGGGCCCGGGCCGAACTGGCCCGCTGCGGCGCCGCCGCCGACGCGCTGGAGGCGCTGGACCGGCTCCAGGCCGAGGTGTTGGCCCGACGGGAGGTGGAGCCGCCCAGGCTGCGGCCGCTGGAGTTCGCCGACCGGACCGACGAAGTGGCCGAGATCTTCGAGGACTTGGACCTGCCGGACGCGTACGAGACGGCGCCGTCGTTCGTCAACGTCGGCCTGTACGAGGACTGGGCCCGGGACGCGGGCGCGGCGCTCGGTGCGGCGGCGCGCCCCGGACTGACCTGGCTCGCGGCCAACCTGGAGGGTGAGGCGCTGCTCGACGAGGTCGCCGACGCGCTGGGCCGGATCACCGATCTGCTCGCCGCCGCCGGACAGTACACCCAGATGGACCGGGCCCCCTACCAGGAGACCGACCTGCGCAAGGGCCTGGACAGCACGGTGGCCATGCTGGCCGGCCCGCTGCGCGACATCCGGGTCGAGCGCGAGTACGCCGAGGACCTGCCCAGGATCCAGGCGTATCCGGCCGAGCTGAACCAGGTGTGGACCAACCTGATCGACAACGCCGCCGACGCGATGGGCGGCAAGGGCACGCTGACCCTGCGCGCCCGCGCCGACACCGCGTCAGTGGTGGTCGAGATCGAGGACAGCGGCCCCGGCATAGCGCCCGACATCCAGGACCGGATCTTCGAACCGTTCTTCACCACCAAGGCCCTGGGCGAGGGCACCGGCCTGGGCCTCGACATCTCGTACCGGATCATCGTGCAACGCCACGACGGCACGCTCACCGTCGACTCCGAACCGGGCCGCACCACCTTCCGCATCACCCTGCCGCGATAGCGCACGCCGGCCGCACCACGTCGCCGGTTGCCGGCCGACAGGGGACGGGTGCGCGCCGGTTCAGTGCCCGAAGCGGACCGGTAGCGACTCCGGGCCGCGTAGTGCCGTGCCGAGCAGGCCGCGTACCCGGGTGGGCGCGGTGAGTTGCAGTTTCGGTAGGCGTTCGAGGAGAACCTTCAGGGCGGCTCGGATTTCGGCGAGTGCCAACCACGTGCCCAGGCACACGTGCGGTCCGTCGCCGAAGGCGAGCGTGGCGCGCATGCGGCGGCCGATGTCGAACGCGTCGGGATCGGGATACCGGACCGGGTCCCGATTCGCGGCGGTGATCGCGAAGATCAGCGGGGTCTCCGCCGGGATGTCGAGGCCGAGGCCCTGCCAGTCGGACACCGGAGCGGGGCACATCCTCGGCAGCAGGCCCACCGGCGGCTCCCAGCGCAGCGCCTCCTCGACCACCCACTCGAGTTCGGTATCCGGGTCCGCGAGTGTCCGGGACAACTGCTCGGGGTGGGTGAGCAGGGCGAACAGGGCGTTGCCCAGGCCCAGATAGGTGGTGTCGGCGCCCGCCGGGAAGAGCAGCCGCAGGAAGGACAGGATCTCCTCGTCGGTGAGCCGACGCCCCTCCGCCTCGGTGTGCGCGAGGGTGGAGAGCAGGTCGCCGCCGGGATCCCGCCGCCGACGCGCGACGATCGGCGTCACGTACTCGGTGAACTCGCGCGACGCGCGTTCGGCCGCCTCCGGCGCCATCGGGAAGTGGAACAGGTCGACCGCCCAGCGCCGGAAGCGCTCCTCGTCGTCCATGGGGAGCCCGAGCAGCCGGGTGATCACCCGGACCGGGTAGGCGTGGGTGAACTCGGCGACCAGGTCGGCCTCGCCGCGCGCCGCGAAGCCGTCGACCAGCTCGTGGGCGAGCGGTTCCAGGATCGCCTCGACCTGCTCGGTGACCACCCGACGTCGAAAGGCCGGCACCACGAGCTTGCGGTTGATCCGGTGCTCCGCGCCGCGCATGCACTGGATGGTGTGGCCGAGCACGGGTTCGGTGGTGGCGGCGTAGATCGCGGACGCGGGAAAGGCATCCTCGTCCTTGAACGCGGCGGTCACCAGGTCGTGGGTCAGCAACAGCAGCGCCCTGGTCCCCAGGAACGGCACGACGGCGTACGGCCCCCGCGCCCGCGCGGCGGCGAGCACGCCGTGCAGGTCGGGGATGTCGTCGAAGGCGAAGTCGTGGCCTTCGATGTCGAAGGGCGCGCGGGGGTCGAACGGGTCGATGGGCATCCAGCCTCCTCGGCCGAAGCTCCGGCGACGACGGCAGCCCGTCGGTGTGACCGGGCGACGAATATTCGTCGTCGAAGTGACGTATATTCGTTGACTCTAGGGATGCCGTCCGACCGGAGCAAGGGGTGCCCATGGTCGCGTCACCGCCCACCGAACGGGTCGTGGCCGTCGTCGAGTTGCTGGCCGCCGCGCCCCGCGGGTTGAGCGTGTCCGAGGTGGCGGCCCGGCTCGACCTGAACCGGTCCACCGCGACCGCGGTGCTCGCCGCCCTGGAGGCGCCCGGCTGGGTGCTGCGCGGGCCGGATCGGCTGTACACGCTCGGCGCCGGACTGCTCGCCGTCGCCGACGCGGTCCGGGCCCGGGTACGGCTGCCGGCCGCCGCGGCGGAGGTGTTGGCCGAACTCGCGACGCGGGTCGGGTGCGGGGTGGCCCTGTCGCTGGTCGGCGTCGATCAGGTGGTGTTCGTCGCGGTCGAGCCGGGACCGGGTCGGGTGCCGGCCGGGATCGAGGTGGGCACCCGGCTGCCGCTGCGCCCGCCCGCCGGCGCCGCGGTGATGCCCTGGCGGCCGGCCGCCGAACGTACCGCCTGGCTCGCACACGCACCCGAGTCGGCCCCGGTGCTGGACACGATCCGCGCGCATGGCGTGGCCGCGTGGCGACCGCGCCGCGACGCGACCGAGCTGTTGCCGGTACTGCGGGACGTGGTGGGCCTGTTGGACGAACACCCCGGACGGGCCGAACTGCGCGCCCGGGTGCTCGACCAACTCGCCGCGATCAGCGCACACGCCTACACCGACGCCGAGTTGACCTCGGATCGCACGCTGCCGCTGAGCTATCTGGCCGCGCCGGTACGGGACGCGCACGGTCGGCCCACCCACGAACTCCAGATCGGCCCGCTGCGGGCCGCCGTCGGCCCGACCGAACGCCGCGACTACATCACCGAGTTGCGCACAGCGGCGGAGCGCCTGTCGGTCGCCGGGCCGAGCCTTCCTTGACCGGGTCCGGCATCCGGGCTTGGCTTGGCCCATGAAACTGCGCATCGGCGTCGGCCTCGGGCCGCGCGACCCCGCCGACCCCGTCACGTTCGGCGACCTGGTCGTGCACATGGAGCAACTCGGGGTGGATTCGCTGTGGTTGCCCGACCTGCTCGGCGGCGACCTGCCCGACCCCCTCGTCGGCATCGGCTACGCGGCCGGCCGTACCTCGCGCCTGAAGCTCGGCAGTGGGGTGACCGTACTGCCGGGGCGCAACCCGGTCGCGGTGGCCAAGGAGTTGGCGACCCTGGCCGCGCTCGCGCCGGGCCGGATCCTGCCGGTGTTCGGCGTGCAACACGCGACCGCGCGCGAGCGGCCGCTGTTCCCGATCCCGGGGCCGCGCGGCGAGGTGATGGACGAGGCGCTGACCGTCGTGCGGCTGCTGCTCGAAGGGGAGGACGTCTCGTACGAGGGCAAGTACCACACGCTCGACCACGTCACCATCGGCCCGCGCCCGGCCCGCCCCCTGGACCTGTGGCTGGGCGGTGGCGGGCCGCGGTCGTTGCGCCGGGTGGGCCGGCTCGGCGACGGGTGGCTCGGCGCGGCGCTGACCCCCGACGAGGCCGCCGAGGCGCGACGCACGATCGAGGCCGCCGCGGCACAGGCCGGGCGTACCGTCGACGACGACCACTACGGGATGAGCCTGATCGTCGCGTTCGAGGACGAACCGGGCCGCGACTTCGGCGCGTTGCGCCGGCGGCGACCCGACGTGGACATCGCCGAGCTGGTGCCCACCGGATGGGCCGCCACGCGCACGTTGATCGGGCGCTACGCGGCGGCCGGGGTGAGCAAGTTCGTGATCCGCCCCGCCACGACACCGCGCTCGTGGGCCACGTTCCTGGCCGCGTTCGCCGCCGAGTTGAAGCCGCTGGAGACCTGAACGAGCCCGCCGCGTCCGGACATCGGCACCCCGCTGCTCACAACCCCAGAACGGCCCGCAACGCCACGTCCACCTGCTCCATTTCCTCCGGCCCGACGTCACCCAGATACGTGCCCTGCTCGAAGCGGTGATGCCGCGATGTGTACAGGTCCGGAGCGAGCACCACACCCTCGACCGGGCTGGTGATCCGCACCGTGACCAGCGACTCGCGGCGGTCGCCGATGGTGTCCACCAGCGCGCACAACGCCGCGCCCGGATGCAGCGCGGCGACGTGGTCGTTCTGCACGATCATGAAGGTGCGTTCGCGGCCGACGGTGGGAATCGTCCACACCTGGCCCCGCCTCAGTGGCCGCACGGCAGCGCCCCCGCTCTTTTGCGGCGGCCGAATGTGCGCGCGACCGCACCCGCCGGCCGGCCGCACCGGGCCGCCGGCGTCGAACGGTCGCGGTCGGGGACGAAGCGGTTGCCGGTAGCCATGCCCCCAGTCGTACCAGACGCGACGGCACGCGAATCGCCAACGGGGCGCGCGTTCGCCGCCGGCGCACGGATTCGATCGTCACCCGAGCGGCCCCGCCGCGCCGCTTCTCCCCGGGTGGGCAGATCCCTCGCGAGAGCGAAGCGCCGCCGAACGCGCAACCGCGACACTGTCGGGGACGCCCACCCAGGAGTACGCCGTATGTCCGACCACCTCGCCGCGCACGACGCCGATCATCCCTGCCTCGATCACCACGCCGCGCGCGACGCCGACCGGCACGTCCGCGACCGCGCCCGGCACACCCGCGACCTGATGCGGCGGATCGATCCGCAACTGCTCGACGTTATGATCGCGCTGCTGGTGCAGTTCCTGGTGTCGCTGCCGTTCCTGATCTACCTGCGTTCGCCGTACCGGCTCGGGTTCCTCCTGCTCAGCGGCACCGCGATCCCGCTGATCTGGCGGCGCCGGCAGCCGTTCGTGGTCGCGTGTGTGGTCGCGCTGTTCGCGGTACCGGCCTCGCTGCACCATCGGCCCGGCCAGTCCTTCCAGTTCGGCATGACGATCGCCATCTACACCGTCTTCTCGCTCGGTCGGCACTGGGAGCGGATCGCCGTCGCGGTGCTGGCCCTGCCGATCACGCTGATGGTGGAGTTCGCCAAGGACCAGCCGCCGCAACAGGCCACCTTGGACATCCTGACGCTGACCGCGGCCGCCGCCTTCGGGCTGGCCACCCGGCACCGCACCGCCTATATCGCCGAGATCGAGGAGCGCACCCGGCGACTGGAGCACGAGCGCGACCTGGAGATCCGGCGCGCCGACGCCGAGGTGGCCCGGGCCGCCGCCCGCGAACGGGCCAGGATCGCCCGGGACATGCACGACATCCTCGCGCACGCGGTGAGCCTGATGACCGTGCAGGCCGAGGCCGGGCCGGTGGTGGTGCGCAGCGATCCGGCCCGCGCGGAGGCGGCGTTCGACGCGATCGCCGACGCCGGGCGCGACGCGATGGTCCAACTCCGGCGCATCCTGGGCACGCTCAAGGACGACGCGGAGGCCGGGGCCCGGGCGCCGCAGCCCACCGTGGCCAATATCGCCGACCTGGTCGCCGAGGTCGGGCGGACCGATCTGAAGGTGGTGTACGAGAGCGTCGGCGAGCGTCGACCGCTGCGCTCCGACGCGGAGATCGCCGCGTACCGTGTGGTCCAGGAGGCGCTGACCAACGCGGTCCGGCACGCGCAGGCCACGACGGTGACCGTACGACTCGAATGGGGCGAGGACATGATGGGGATCACCATCACCGACGACGGGCTGGGCGGTCGGCCGCGTCCGGGCGGGGGCCACGGGTTGATCGGCATCCGCGAGCGGGCCAGCGCGTGCGGGGGCAGTGTGGTGGCCGGACCGCGGGTGACCGGGCCCGGGTTCGAGGTCGCGCTGCGCATCCCGCTCGACGCGACGCGGGTGGTGCGATGACGATCAAGGTGGTGGTCGCCGACGACCAGGGACTGGTGCGCAGCGGCTTCGCGATGATCCTGGACGCACAGTCCGACATCTCGGTGGTGGCCGAGGCGGGCGACGGGGTGGCGGCGATCGAGGCGGTGCGCGCGCACCGGCCCGACGTACTGCTCCTGGACATCCGGATGCCGCGGATGGACGGCATCGAGGCGGCCCGGGTGGTGTCCGCCGAGGCGCCGGCGTGTCGGATCGTCATGCTGACCACGTTCGACGTCGACGAGTACGTCTACGACGCGCTCTACGCGGGCGCGGCCGGGTTCCTGCTCAAGGACGTACGGCGCGACGACCTGGTGCACGCGGTGCGCATGGTGGCGAGCGGCGAGGCACTGCTCGCGCCGTCGGTGACCCGGCGACTGATCGCCGACTACACGCGCCGACTACCCCGTACGGAGCAGCAGCCCCAACCCTCCGAGCGGTTGGCCGTGTTGACCACGCGCGAGCGCGAGACGATGCGCTGTCTGGCCCTCGGGATGTCCAACGCGGAGATCGCAGAGGCCCTCGTGGTCAGCGAACATACGGTGAAGACGCACGTCAGCAGCATCCTGGGCAAGCTCGGCCTGCGCGACCGGGTGCACGCGGTGATCTGTGCCTACGAGACCGGGCTGGCCGTGCCCGGCGCCGCCTGAATCGCGCGCCTCGCTCGCTCGGGGGAGTGACGAGCGGAAACTCCGTCCTACAGGGGGAGTAGACGGTGATGCGGAAACGGTTCGTACAGCCGATGCGGCGAAGTACCCCGAAGGCCAATCCTGGTGTGGCCCGAGGGGACTGACCCGTCGGGGGCTTCGAACGGGGGCGCCATGACCGACGTTATGCAGCACACGACCGCCGAACTGTATCTGCGGCTCAGCGACTGCACGATGCGGGTGGGCCGGGGCTCGCGGGGCCGCCCCGCGCTGGAGGTATACGCGGGCTACCGCCTGATCGACGTGGCGGTGGCCGGTTCCACCCTGGCGCCGACGCTGCTGCGCGGCGCGCTGCGCTCGGCCCGCCGCGAGCCGGCCTGGGCGCTGGCGTGGGGCGTGCTGCCCGAGGACGGCGCGCCGCCGCGGATCGAGTTCCGCCGAGGCCGCTTCGTGCTCCAGGCGCCCGCGACGATCTTCGCCGACCGCTTCTGGGTGGCCACGGTTCCCGGCACCTACCGCTCCCTGGCCGTGCGCACCACGGACGCCGCGCCCGTGGAGGGCGGTCGCCTCACCCGGATGCGCCTCCCGCGCCTGTAGCGCGCGGGGGCGCGGCGGCACGCCACGCCGGTGAGCCGGGGCACCCGCTCAGTCGAGGCGGGTGACGTTCTGGAGCAGGCCCCAGGTGAAGTCGACGCGGTGCTCGACGCCGTTCTCGGTGATCACGCTCGCCCAGCGACCGGGCGCGGAGCCCTCGGTGTGGCGCAGAGTGGGAAAGGCCGCCGCGACGTCGGCGATCACGAAGTCCCAGGGGCGCAGGTCCGCCACCGTTTCGGCGGGCGGGGTCGTGGTGGGGTCGGCGCGAACCAGCCACTCCTGCCAGACCCGACCGTCGGGGCCGGTCAGGATCTCGAAACGCAACTGCGGCCACAGCGGCAACGTCCACCACTGCGCCTCGGCGGTGAGATCCCCGATCGCGCGTTGGGTGCATCCGTGCGGTTCGCCCAGTGCGGCCCGATAGGCGCGCCCGGGGCCGCCGACCGCCCGGCTGCGCACCATGCGCTGCCACTGCGCGTTCACCTCGCGCATCCGGGACCGGGTGAACTCCAACTCGCGGACGGCATCGGCGACCAGATCAGGCTGGTAATCGCCCATGCGTCGCAACAACACCAGACAGAACTGATCGGGTCCCACGATGCAGATCTCCGTACTCGTTCGTTACCGCTTCCGATCCATCCCTATCCACAAAGCGGACGCCCGCGCAGGCATTCCCGGCAGGTCGATCACCCGTGGCGTCGTGGGACGCGGCCCGAGCGCCTGTTCGCAAGGTGTATGACCGAGGTGCTGTGATCTGACGGTCCGTCAGCGCTATCGTTTGCCCCGACGTCATCGGGCGGCCACCGGACAACCGGCGCCGACCCATTACATGGCAAGGGGTGCACATGATCGTCGACTACATCCGGATGCTCGGCGCGGACCGCATCGAACATCCCGGCGGAACGCTGCTGGCCCACCTGACCCGGGTCGAGGCGCTGCTCGACTCCTGGGGCGCGCGACCGGCACTGCGTACGGCCGGCCTGTGTCACGCGTTCTACGGCACGGACGGCTTCGCCCCCCACCTGCTCCCGCTGGACCGCCGCGCTGAACTGGCCGGCCGGATCGGCGTGGACGCCGAGCGCATCGTCTACTTCTACGCGAGCTGCGACCGGGCCACCAGCCACCCCACCCTGGTCGACGGCCCGTTCCGGGACCGCTTCACCGGCCGGACCTACCTGCCCGCCGAGGCCGAGCGCCGCGACTTCGCCGAACTGACCGCGGCCAACGAACTCGACATCGTCAGGGTCAGCCCAAAGGCCCGCGACCGCTATGGCGCGGGCCTCCGGGACCTGCTGGCGGGCTTTCGCCCCCTGCTCAGCACCGCCGCCCGGGACGAGTGCGAACGGGTGCTCGGCGACCGCGCCGCACACACCGGGTAGCGGACGGGTCAGCGGCCGTCCGCCGTCGGACGGTGCTCGACGTACTCCACCACGGTGCCGTCGGCGTGCCGCGCGGTGAACCCGGATCCGGTCGGGACACGGCGCGGCGCCTCGGTGATCTCGGCTCCGGCCGCGGCCAGGCGGTCCAGGTAGGGCGCCAGCTCGGGCACCAGGAGGGTGCCGGTGGTGGATCGGAACCGCTCCACCGTGGCCGGCTCGCCCTCGATCAGCAGGAAGCCGCCGACCGCGGCGAGGGCGATGCCGAACTCGCGGAAGGTGAACCACATGTCGCGCTCCACGCCCTGGAGTTCCTCGTAGAACCCGGCGGCCGCCTCCAGGCCGCCGGGCTCGACGAAGACGCGGATGAACGCGCGCGGCGTGGTCAGCGTGGACGAGTCGTTGCTGCGGCGCCACATGATGTCCGCGGTGGGGTCGGTGGGCGCGCCCTCGGTCCATGCGGGGGTGGTGACGGGTGTGTCGGTCATCGGGAACGGTTCCTTTACGGGTGGCCGGCGGCCCTCGGCGGTGCCGCCCGGCGGTGTGCGTCGGTACGTCCGCCACCCTCGCGCCGCCGCCGGCGTCGAGCCAGGCTCCGGCTTATACGGTGAGCGGCGGTCATAGGCTGGGCCGATGGGCATTCGGGACGAGCACGATCACCGGCACGAGTTGGGCGCGTTCCTGCGCGCGCACCGCGAACTGCTCGCCCCCGAGGACATCGGGCTGCCCCGCTCGCCGCGCCGCCGCACCCCCGGGCTGCGCCGCGAGGAGGTCGCCGCGCTGTCCGGGGTGGGCGTGGCCTGGTACACGTGGCTGGAGCAGGGTCGGGTGGACACCTCGAGGCAGGTGCTCGAAGCGGTGGCGCGCACGCTGCGCCTGGACGCCGACGCCCACCGGCACGTCCTGGAACTGGCCGGCTTCCACGTGCCGGCCGGGCCGGGCCCGATGCCGGTCGACGCACTGCGGGCGATGGTCGGGGGCTGGCCGATCAGTCCGGCGCTGGTATTGGATCCCGCGTTGGACCTGGTGGCCTGGAACCACGCCTGGCGGGTGATCGCGCCCGACCCGGCCGAGGTGCCGGCCCAGCACCGCAACCTGCTGTCGATGTTGCTGACCGACCCCGCGTACCGTGCGCACTTCCCCGCGCACGAGGCGATCGCCCTCGACCTCGTGCGCCACCTGCGCACCCGCGCCGAACAGCCGCGCGGCGCCGAGATCGTCGCCGAACTGCGCTCGGCGCGCCCGGACTTGGCACCATGGTGGGACTGCCGGGCGGTCGGGGTGTTCGCGCCCAGGACGGTGGCGACCCGGCCGAACCGCGGCGTGTCGCCGCGGTTCGCGATGTCCCTGCTGACGCCGGCCGAGGCGCCGGATGCGACGGTGCTGGTGGGCACGCCCGTCGACGCCGAGACGATCGCGCACATGGCCGGCCGGGCGGAAACGGAGGCCGGATTCGACGGACACGCCGTCCTGGGGGTCCGTGGCTTGGAGGGGTAGCCCGCTCGGTCTTCGGCCGTTCACGCCGCCGTGGGGTCGTCGGTCACGGTCAACACCGCCTTGCCGCCGAGTTTGCGGTCGCTCAGCAGGGTCGCCGCCTCGGCGATGTCGGTCCAGGAGCCGCGCCACGCGATCTGTGGGTCGAGGTCGCCGTGTGCGGTTCGGGTGGCGAGCCAGGTGAGGTCGGCGTCGACGCCCGCGAGGTCGTCGAGCAGGAAATAGGTGACGATCGAGCGGTTGTGCCGGCCCGCGTCGCCGAACAGCGCGCCGAACGCGAACTGTTCGCCCTCGCCCGTGGAATGGCCGAGCGCGACGAGCGTGCCGCCGGAGGCCAACAGGTCGTGGGCGGCGGTCAGATGCGGCCCGCCGACGTTGTCCAGGACGCCGTACACGGGGGCCGTCTCGTACGGCAGGCCGCCCGTCAGCACCTCGGCCGCGCCCAGCGCGCGCAGTTCGTCGACCCGGGCCGGATCCCCGGTGGCCGCGACCACCTCGGCGCCGCCGCGCGCGGCCAGTTGTACGGCGAACCGGCCCACTCCGCCGCCCGCGCCGGTGATCAGCACGCGCCGACCCAGGATCGGGCCCATCCGGCGCAGGGTGCGCAGGGCGGACAGGGCCGCCACGGGCAGTGCCGCGGCCGACGCCATGGGCAGGTCGGCGGGCACCACGCCCAACTGTCGCGTCGGCACGGCACGCAACTCGGCCCAGGCGCCGTCCCCGCCGAGCGTGGCCACGGGGGTGCCCACCGCAGGGCCCGACCCGTCCGCGGCGGCGCGCTCCACGACGCCGGCCGCGTCCCAGCCGGGGATCGTGCCGTTCGCCCCGGACGGCACCGCGAAGAGCACCTCACCCGCGTTGATCGAGATCGCCCGGACCCGAATCAGCGCCTCGTCCGGCGCGGGCTCGGGGTCGGGCACCTCGGCGAGGGTGAGATGTGACGCGACGGCGTGGTCGATGACGAGGGCGCGCATGGTGACTCCGAGGCTGGTGCGGGCTGGACTGCCGAGCCCGGGTGGGGGCTCGCCGCGACCCACTGTGCCACTGAGTGGCATTTGCTTACAAGGGGCTTTGGCAACCGATGGGCATGTGTGGGTAGAGTGGGATCATGACCACCGAACTGCCGCTGCGGGAACGCAAGAAGCTGCGCACGCGGCAGGCGTTGGCCGCGGCCGCCCTGGAGTTGTTCACCACCAAGGGCTTCGACGCGACGACGCTCGACGAGATCGTCGGCGCGGTGGAGGTCTCCAAGCGCACGTTCTTTCGCACCTTCGCGTCCAAGGAGGACGTGGCCCTCGCCCCCGAGCGCGAGCTGTGGACCGCCTATCTCGTCGACCTGGCCCAACGCCCATTGGCGGGACCCGTCCTGACGATCTATCAGGACGCCCTCACGGAGACCCTCGGCGCCATGCCGGTGGACTGGGCGGACCGCTTCGCCGCCAGCCGGCGGATCGCCGACGCCACCCCCGCGCTGAACGCGCTCAGCCTGCGGTTCTGCGCGGACACCACGGACGCGGTGGTGGATACGCTCGCCGACCGGCTCGGCCCGGACGCGCCGGAGCGGATCCTGTTGCATCTGCCGCTCGACACGATGCTCGCGGCCTGGCACTGGGCGCAGCGGGAGTGGACCGCGAGGGGCGCCGGGCCGGGGTTGGCCGGGCACCTGGAGCGGGCCTTCGCGGCGATTCCGGCGAGTCTGGAACTGGCGATCCCGACGACCTCGGCCTGAACTCGACACGATCGCGATCGAAACGCCGAGCCGGCCCGGGCGCGCGTCGCAGGACGGCGGCCGGGCCGGGGGTGTTGGGGGCTGAACCCGCCGATCAGGCGGTGGCGCCGCCGTCGAGGACCAGATCGGTGCCCACCGCGAAGCCCGCCTCGTCCGAGGCCAGGTACAGCACGGCGGCGGCGAGTTCGGCGAGGTCGCCGACCCGGCCGGACGGGTTCTGCGCCTTCATCCGGTCCGACCGCTCGGCCTCGGTCTCGCCGCTGCGCAGCGACATCGAGGTGTCCAGCGGGCCGGGGCTGACCGCGTTGATCCGGACACCGTCGCCGATGTGGTCGAGCGCGGCGTTGCGGGTGAGCGCGCTGACCGCGGCCTTGGAGGTGACGTAGGCGCCGAGGTTGGCCAGTCGGCCGTGCGCACCGAGGTTGGACGAGATGTTGACGATCGCGCCGCCGCCGTTGGCTCGCATGTGGCCGATCTCGTGCTTCATGGACAGCCACGTGCCGGTCACGTTGACGTCCAGGGTGGCCCGGAAGTCGGCCTCGTCGAGGTCGGCGAGCGGACCCACGCCGACGATCGCGCCGGCGTTGTTGACCGCGACGTCGAGGCCGCCGAAGAGTTCGACGGTGCGGGCGACGAGCGCGGCCACGCTCGCAGAGTCGGTCACGTCGGCGGTGACGGCCGCGCCGCGCCCGCCGTCGGCCTCGATCAGCCGGACGGTCTCCTCCAGCGGCGCGGCGCTGCGCCCCGCGACCACGACCGCGGCACCCTCACGGGCGAAGGCGAGCGCGATCGCCCGGCCGGCACCGGAGCCGGCGCCGGTGACGAGGACGGTCTTGGCGGTGAAACGTGCGGACATGGTGGTGTCTCCCGAGGTGTGTGGTGGTGCGGTGATAGCGGGTTGGTGGGCGGGGGATGGTCGGGGTCGGTGGTGAACTACGGGGCGCGGTCGGGGTTTCGGGCCTGCTCGCCGCCCCGCTCGCGGTCCCGACCGCCGTCCTGGTCCGGACCCCCGTCCCGGACCAGGACCGCCGCCGCCACCGCGGTCAGCAGGAAGACGGCTCCGGCGGTGCCGAAGGCCCAGGCGTAGCCGCTGATCGGGTCGGTCCGCGTGGCGGCCACCGACATCAGCGCGGCCAGGCCGACGGTGGGGCCGAGTTCCATCGCGGTGTTGAGGACGCCGCCGGCCAGGCCCGCCCGGTGGGCGGGTACGTCCCTGGTGGTCAGCACGGCGGTGCCCGCGAAGACGAGCGCGGCGCCGATCGGGAGCACCACCAGGCCGGGCAGCAGGTCGACGGGGTAGCGGCTCGGGTGGTCGATCCGGGCGAGCAGGAACAACCCGGCGGCACCCACGACCAGCCCGGCCACGGTGGCGCCGACGGGACCGTACCGCCCGATCAGCGGTCCGGCCGCCCGGCCCGCCCCGATCAGGGCGACGGTGAACGGGACGAACGCGCCGGCCGTCGCGAGCGGCGACCAGCCGTGTTCCTGCTGGAGGTAGAGCGAGATCAGGAAGCTGATCAAACCCGTACTGGTGGCCGCGAGCAACACCCCGGTCAGGCCGAGGATCCGGCGCCGATCACGGACGAAGCCCGGGGGCAGCAGCGGATCGGCCACCCGGCGCTCGACCGCCAGGAACGCGGCGAGCAGGACCACGCCGGCGCCGAGCGGGAGGAGGACGACGGTCGACGTCCAGGCGTGGTCGCCGGTGACGGTCAGTCCGTAGCCCGCGAGCGTGATGCCGATCGTGACCAGGACCGCGCCGAGCGGATCGAGGCCGGGACGGCGTCGCGACGCCGGCACGGACGCGCGGGGCAGCCGTGAGGGCGCGAGCAGCAGACCGAGCGCGGCGACGGCGACCGGTACGGCGAACATCCAGCGCCAGGACACCCACGTGGTGAGCACGCCCGAGGCCAGGTTGCCGGTGGCGGCGCCCAGGACGGACAGGCCGCCCCAAGTCGCCATCGCCCGCCGGTACGCGTCCGGTTCGGGATGTACCGCGCGCAGCACGGCCATCGCGGCGGGCGCGGTGAGCGCCGCCCCGAGCCCCTGCCCGAAGCGCACCGCGACCAGAACGGCGAAGTTCGGCGCGAACGCGGCGACCGCCGAGGTCAGGCCGAAGACGACCAGGCCCGCGGTGAACATCGGGCGCCCGCCGTACCGGTCCGCGAGCCGCCCGCCGAACAGCAACAGCCCGCTGAACGGCAGCCCGTAGGCGGCGCTGAGCAACACCAGATCGGCCGAACCGAGGCCGAACTCGCGGCCGATGTCGGGCAGCGGCACGCCGATGACGGTGATGGTGAAGATCAGCGTGGCCTGCACGGTGCCGAGCAGTGCGAACGCGCCGGCGGCCGAGACCCCGCCGCCCCGGGCGCCGGGCGCTCGGTCGGTCGAGCGGCCGAGCGCGCGGTCGGGTTTGTTGCCGATCCCGATGGTCGTCATGTCGATTCCCCCTTGCCGCCGACAATCTTTTCGGATCGATCGTTCTTGATTGAGGGCATGGTGCAGGGCATGCCGTATCGAGTGGCGGAGCGCATTGCGGCGGGCAGGTCTCGCCCGGCTGCCGAAAGAGGCTCCCCGCGCGCCCCGCCCGGATCAGTCCAGCGATCAGTCGAGCAGGCTCAGCGCCTGCCGCGTCGCGTCGCGCAGGCGGTGTGCGTCGGGGCCGGCCTTGCCGACCACGCGAATCCCCTGGAGGACCACCAGCAGGAAGCGGGCCAGGGCCTGTGGATCCCGGTCCGGACCCAGCTCGCCCTGGGCCCTGGCCCGGGTGAGCGCGAGGGTCAGATTGGTCTCCATCTGATTCCAGCCGCACTCGACGATCCGCGCCGCGCGCGCGTCGTGCGCGGCCAGTTCGGCGGCGGTGTTGGTCAGGAAACAACCGCGCAACCGGGTCGGCTCCTCGGACGCCTGACGGGCGAACCGCTCGACCAGCGCCCGTACGGCCGGCAGTACCGGACCGGGCTGGGACAACTCCTCGAACAGCTCGGGATTGCGCGCCTCCCGGTAGCGGTCGAGCGCCGCGAGGTAGAGGTCGTGTTTGTTGCCGAACGTCGCGTAGATGCTCGCCCGGGCGATGCCGAGGCGCGCCACGAGGTCCGCCATGGAGGTCGCCTCGTACCCGCGCTCCCAAAACAGTTCGAGCGCGGACTGCAAGGCGGCGTCGGGATCGAATTCCTTGGTCCTGGCCACGGATGTGACTCTAGGCCATTCGAGAATGACCAGTCAAGAAAGGATTCGCTCGACGAGCCGGATGCCGAGGACATTGCGGCAAGCTTTCGACCGCATTCGCTTCTAGTCTGCGGGCATGGAGATCACCACGCTCAGCGTCCGTCGGCTCAACCGCGCCCTGCTCGAACGTCAGTTGTTGGTGCGGCGGCAGTCGATCTCGGCCGAGGCGGCGATCACCCACCTGGTCGGCATGCAGGCGCAGGCCCCGCATCCGCCCTACGTCGGGTTGTGGACCCGGCTCGCCGAGTTCGCTCCCGCCGACCTGGCCGACGCGCTGACCGATCGTCGGGTGGTCCGGGTCGGGCTGATGCGCGGCACGGTGCACCTCGTGACGGCCGCCGACTGCCTCGTGCTGCGGCCGGTGGTCCAGCCGATCTACGACGCGGACCTGTACCGCAACTCCCAGCACGGACTGGGCGAGTCCACCATCGACGTCGGGAAACTCGTCGCCGCCGGTCGCGAGTTGCTGGCCGAGCGGGCGCTCACCGCCAAGGAACTCGGGCTCGCGCTCGGCGAACGGTTCCCCGACGAGAACCCGGCGGCGCTGGCGCACGCGCTGCGCAGTCAGGCGGCGCTGGTCCAGGTGCCGCCGCGTGCGTTGTGGGGGCGCGGCGGGCAGTCCGCGTGCACCACCGCCGAGCACTGGCTCGGCCGCCCGCTCGGTACGGACACCGCGCCCGACGCGATGGTGTTGCGCTACCTGGCGGCCTTCGGCCCGGCCACCGTCGCCGACGTGCAGGCATGGTCCGGCCTCGGCCGGCTGCGCGAGGTGGTCGAGCGGCTGCGGCCGAACCTGGTGGTCCATCGCGACGAGGCGGGCCGGGTGTTGTACGACGTCCCCGACGCGCCGCTGCCGGCCGAGGACACGCCCGCGCCGCCGCGCTTCCTGCCGGAGTTCGACAACGCGCTGCTGTCCCACGCGGAACGTGCGCGGATCATCTCCGAACCGGACCGCAAGCGGCTGTTCACGGTCAACGGCATCGTCCGCGCCACGTTCCTGGTGGACGGTTTCGTCGCGGGCATCTGGCGGCTCACCCGGGGCGGCAAGCCGGTGACGGCCGGTTCGGTCGCCGCCGGCGCCGCCTCGGGGACGCCGCTGGTCCTCGAACTGCAACCGTTCCGGCCGATCGACACCGCCTCGCGCGAGGAATTGGAGGCGGAGGCGGCCCGACTGCTCGCGTTCGTCACGCCCCACCCGACCGAGGTGCGCTTCGGCTGAGCCCGGCCCGCAGTTCGTGGGCCAGATCGCGGCCGGCCGGTCGGCGGCCCGGGACGTGCAACAGCCGGGCGGTGTCGGCCAGGAGGTGGGTGATCCGGGCCGACGAGACGCCCCGCTGCGCCGGCAATACGCGCGTGGTCAGCAGGTCGGCGGCGTCGGACCAGGCGCGGGTGTGGGCGAAGGCGTGCAGCAGGTACGCGTGATCGTTGTGCGCGGTGCGGCTGCCCGGGATCCGCCCTGCGGCGGCCTGCTCGAACAGGGGGATCGCGCGCGTCCAGTCCCCGTTGTCGGCGTGCGTCATCGCGTGGTGCCAGGTGATCTCGGCGGCGTCCAGCCACCACGCCCAGGCCGGATCGCGGGTGCCGGGACCCTGGAGATGCCGGCCGTACGTCTCGGCGATCAGTCGGCGAGCCGCGGCGTGTTCGCCGTACTGGTTGACCGCGCGGGCCCGGCGCATCACGAACAACGTGCGGACGCCGGGCGGCAGTTCGTCCCGCAACACGTCGTCGCAGATGCGCAAGGCCACGTCGGGCCGGCGCAGGTGGATGGCCTGCATGGCGAGCTGGGACAGTGCGAAGTGCTCGGCGGAGCGGTCGCCCGCCACACGCGCGGTCCGCACCGCCCGCGCGGTGAGCCGCCGGGCGAGCGCATGCCGGTCGGCGTCATACGCCAGCCACCCGGCGAGCTGGTCCGCCTCCGCCACGGCGGCGAGCCGCTCCCGGGACGCGGCCACGCCCAGGACGGCCCGCCCCGCCGCGTCGGCCGCGCGGACTGCCGGCCCGAGCAACTCGCCGGCGCCGAACCGGGTGTCCAGGGCCACCAGCCGCGCGGTGTGCCCCCGCAACCGCCACGCCTCGGCGGCGTCCCGCCGACGCCGGCCCACCGGCCCGAAGTGCCCACCGGACAGGCCCGGTTCCACCCCGGCCGGGCCCCCGGCGGCCCGTCCCTGATCCACGCGCCTCTCTCTCCACCCGCGACCCGCCCACCGTGACCCCACGACCCTACGGTGGACGGCGCGGCGACGGGTGCCTACATCAGCCCGACCACTCGGGGCGGGACGAACAGGTGGAAGGCCCGATGCTCCGCGGCCACCATCGCCGCGGCGCCGCCCGGATGGTGGGGTTCGGGGCCGGCGTCCAGGATGCGATGGTGCCAGGCGCAACGTTCGCAGCCCGGAGTCCAGTCCGGCAGATGCTCACGGTGGCCCGTGACCAGGTGCCGGGCCAGGCGGATCCGGGATCCGATCATGCTGTCCAGCGGGTCGTGATCGACGCCGCGATCGCCGCTCCGGCGTCGCTCGTCGGTCTCCTCCTGGACCCGTTTCATCCGGCGGTACAGGCGCACACACTCCGGGCAACCCCACATCCACGGCGGGGGTACCGGCCATTGGTTCTCGGGTCTGCCGTCGTCGGCGGTCATATCCGTCACGGTAGTCGCGGGCCCGGGCGCGTACCAGAGTGTGACGGCGCCGCGACGAAGCGGGTACGCCGATCGTGCGTCGATCAGCCCGTCGCGAGCTCGATGCCCTCGCCGTCGACCGGGCGTCGTACGGAGCGGCTGTCGCTGCCCGCGAGTTGGCCCAGCAGGCGCTCGGTCATGGCCAGCCCGGTGTCGTTGAACACGCCGTCGTGGATCAGCAGCGCCCGGGCCGGATCCACTTCCCGGATGAAGTCGGCCGCGTCGCGAAGCGCGAGCCAGGGCCCGCCGGCCGGGACCAGGAGAGTGGGCGTGGTCTCCTCCGGAACGGTGAGCGCGTCGCCCGGGTGGAAGACCTCGCCCGCGATCAGGAAGCCGACGTTGTCGATGATGTCGATGTCGCGGTGGATCACCGCGTGCTTTTCGCCGTACACGTGCACCGACACGCCCTGCGCGCCGCCGATCTCGAACGTGTCGCCATGGGTGACCGCGTGGATCCGACCGGCCAGGTCGGGGAACTGCGCGGCCACGGCCGGGTTGGTCCACACCTCCAGATCCGGGTTCGCCGCAGCGGCGGCCCGTAGCGTTTCGGGGACCACGTGGTCGAAGTGCTCGTGGGTGATCAGGACGACATCCGCGCCGACCATCGCGTCGGGGTCGCTGAGCGACCCCGGGTCGATCACGACGGTGCCGTGCGGCGTGGTCAGACGTACACACGCGTGACCGAGCTTGGTGAATCGCATGGCTCTGCTCTCCCGGGTCGGTGGGTCTGCTGTGGGTCGTGCGGTCGGTGCCGCGATACGTCCCCGGCGCTTCTTGCCGCGGCCCTGGTCGATCATGCCAAGTGCGGGGCCGGCATGCGGCGGGAAGGGTGCCCCGGCTGCGAGAGAATCGATCCATGTACGACGATCAGGATCAGCAGGAAGCCCCGGAGTCGATTCCGGTGGGGCGGGCGACCGATCTCGGCGCGGCGTTGCTGATGCCCGACATCGACCGGCCCCGCGCGTGGTTGCTCACGTTGAACGATTCGCCGCAGTCGTACGTGGATCTCGACAAACCCGAGCACCTGGAATTCGAGTACACCCGACGGCTCGGGCATGTCGTCGACCTCGCCGCCGCGCCGGGCGAACCGCTCGCCGCGCTGCACCTGGGCGGCGGCGGACTGACCCTGCCCCGCTACATCGCGGCCACCCGGCCCGGCTCGTTGCAGACGGTCGCCGAACTCGACGGCGAACTGGTCGCCCTGGTCCTGGAACACCTGCCGCTGCCGGCCGGGGCGGCGGTGGACGTACGGACGGGCGACGCCCGCGAGGAGTTGACCGCACGCCCCGACGACTCGGCCGATCTGGTCATCGCCGACGTCTTCGGCGGCGCACAGGTACCCGCGCACCTGACCTCGCGCGAGTTCGCCGTCGAGGTGGCCCGGGTGCTGCGGCAAGGCGGGGTGTACGCGGCCAACATCGCCGACGGCGGCGACCTCGACTTCTCCCGGGCGCAAGTGGCCACCCTGCGCTCGGTGTTCCCCGAGGTGGCGCTGATGGCCGAGCCGGGTGTGCTGCGCGGCAGGCGCTTCGGCAACCTCGTCGTGGTCGCGTCCACGGCGCCGCTGCCGGTGTCCTCGCTGGCCCGGCGGACCGCGGGCGACGAGATGCCGGCCCGGGTGTTGTCCGGCATCGAGGCGCGGGTGTTCTCGCGGGACGGGGCGCCGGTCACCGACGAGACGGCCACGGCGTCGCCGGCGCCGCCCGGGGGGACGTTCCGGATCGGGTGAGGGGCCGTGAGGGGTCCGGTTCGCGGGTCGGCGCGGGAGGCGCTCAGGCCCAGAAGGCGTCCGCCGCCTCCACGCGGCGGCGACCCTGCTGTGGTGTACGGGCCGGGGCGAACTGCCGGGCAGGCCGCGGGTGTCGGCCGGCGCCTGGAGCTGGGACGGCCGCGTGCGCCGAGCCGCACGCGGATCCGTGCGCGGTCGGCGCTCCCGTCCGCCCGCGACGCCCCGCGCCCTCCCGGATCGGGTGGGCGCGGGGTGCCCGTCGGCTCAGACCTCGGCGGGCGTCTCGTTGTAGACGCCCGCGTAGTCCTGTCCCGACAACTTCTGGATCGCTTCCATGATCTCGTCGGTGATCTCCCGCCGGGCCCGGGCCACGTCGGTCCGTCCGTAGTGGCGCGAGAAGTCGAGCGGTTCGCCGAAGCGGGCGAGCGCGCGCGGGGACAGCTTGGGGATGTTCGAGCCGATCGGCTGGATTCGGTCGGTGCCGATGATCCCGACCGGGACGACCGGGCACCGCGCGGCCAGGGCCAGCCACGCGACGCCCGTCCGGCCCCGGTACAGCCGGCCGTCGCGCGAGCGGGTGCCCTCGGGGTAGATGCCGAACGCGTCGCCGCGCTCCAGTACCGAAAGGGCCGTCTCCAGCGCGGCCTTCGCCGCGCTGTGTGCACCCCGGGGCACGGGGACGGCGCCGATGCCGGTGAAGAAGGCCTTGCTGACCCGGCCCTTGAGCCCGGGGCCGTCGAAGTATTCGGCCTTGGCGAGGAACGACACCTTGCGTGGCATCACCACGGGGATCGCGACGCTGTCAACGAACGACAGGTGGTTGCTGGCGATGATGACCGGGCCGGTCATCGGTACATTCTCGCGGCCCTCGGTGCGCGGGCGGTAGATCGCCTTCGCGGTGGGCGCCACGACGCCATGCATGAACTTGTCGATCAGCACGGATCCCCCGTGGGAGTGGTGAGGTCTGAAAACACGCGCCACCCTATCGAGTCTGCGGCACCCTCACGACGCGTGTACCCACCTGTGGTGTTGACACAGGGTCGGCTGGTGGTCACGGTGCGGGTGGTGGCACTTCCCGCCGCCGTTTTTGCCCGGCGGCGAAGGCGGCGCAGCCGGCGACGCACGCGGCCGGGCCGGTGCGGGCCGATTCACACCCGACGGGCGAGCGATTCGAGCAGCAGGTCCAGGACGTCCTCGAACGGACTGCCCGACATCCCCGCCGCCAGGTGTGGACGTACCGCGCCGATGGCCGGGTAGTCGGCGGTGGGCAACATCCGGTACGTCTCCTCCCACGACCGGTCGTCGGCCTCGCGCACCTCGGGGGCGAGCGTGGCATAGGACGCCTCCAGAGCCGCGTGGGCCAGCACGGTGTCGATGAACACGTGGTAGTAGCGGGCCGCGTCGGCGGGGGAGAAGCCGGCCGAGAGCAACAGGGAGACGCCCAGCTCCACCGCCCGGAACTCGTTGTGCCGCCGGGTGACCCGCGCGGCGGCGATGGTGGCCACGCGCGGATGCCGCAGCTGGCCGTCCCGGACCCGCAGGCCCAGTTCGCGCAGTGACGCCACCCAGTCCGGGCCGGGCCGGTAGCCGGTCAACGTCTCGCCGATCAGGAAGTCGGCGATGCCCAGGAGCAGGTCGTCGGTGCTGCGGAAGTAACGGTAGACGGCGGTCGGGTCGCACCCCAGCGCGGCGCCGAGTCTGCGGACGGTCAGGGCCTCCGCGCCGTGGTGGCCGATCAGCCGTACGGCACACTCGATGATGACATCCTCGGACAAAACCACCCCGGACTTGGTGGGCCTGCGGCGCCGACGCTCGCCTATGACGCGATTTGCCCGAGATGATTGCTCCGCACTGTTCGATTGTGTTTGCTTTGCCCTGTTCGATGTATTCGTCTCGTCTGTCGGGTCCATTGCTCCTCCAGGGACGTGCCCGCCATGGGGATCCACCTTATGTCAACACCATTGACGTAATTCCGACGCAAGCTGTTTCATCGGCGTCCACCCCCCATCAGCTTTTGCCCTCCTTGGAGCGCCGATGTCAACGAACCTGCCTCGGGACGACGGCCCACCCGCGCTGCGCAAGTCGCTCGGCGTCGTCGACGGTGTCGCGGTCGCCGCGTCCAGCACGGCCGCCACCACCAGCATCGGCGTCGGCATGGGCAGCCTGGCCGCCACCGTCGGGTCGAGCACCCCGGTGATCATCCTGATCGCGTTCCTGCCCATGCTCGGTATCGCCGGCGCGTACGCCCGCCTCAACCGGGTCGAGCCCAACTGCGGCAGCGGCTATGTCTGGGTCGGCAAGTCGATCGGCCCGTGGTCCGGCTTCCTCACCGGCTGGGTCGCCCTGGCCGGGTCGGTCATCTTCCTCGCCTACACCAGCGCGATCACCGGCTCGGTGCTGCTCCAGTTCGCCAACAAGGCCGGGTGGCACGAGTTCGTCGGGCTGGCCCTGGACCCGAACTCGACCAAACTCAGCACGGTGCTGGGGCTGGTCGTACTCGTGGTGGTCACCGTGCTCGCGGTCACCGGTGTGCACCAGGCCACCCGGCTCCAGACCTTCCTGCTCGTCTTCGAGTACAGCGTGCTGCTGATCTTCTGCTGTTGGGCCATCGCGGTCGGCGAGCAGCCGTTCTCGTTCTCCTGGTTCAACCCGTTCGAGATCGACTCCGCGCCGCACTTCGCGCAGGGCCTGGTGCTCGCGGTCTTCTTCTTCTGGGGGTGGGACGCGGCCTTCAGCGTCACCGAGGAGACCAAGAACCCCGAGGACTCGGCCCGGGGCGGGCTGATCGCGCTGTTCGTGATGCTCGGCATGTTCCTGCTCGGCGCGATCGCCTTCCAGCGGGTGATGACCGTGCCCGAGATGACCGAGAACGGGCCGCAGGGCCTGACCTTCCTCGGCGCCCACCTCGCCGCCGATCCGTGGGCGAGCCTGCCCCTGCTGGCGCTGATCTTCTCCGCGGTCGCCTCGCTCCAGTCCGGGGTCATCCCGACCGCGCGCGGCATGCTGGCGATGGGCCGGGACCAGACGCTCGGCAAGGTGTGGACCCGGATCCACCCGACGTTCGGTTCGCCCGCGATCGGCACGGTGCTGATCATGGCGATCGCCGCCGGCACCGCCGTCCTGGCGATCGGCATCCCCAAGCTCAACGACATGATCCTGGCGGCGGTCAACTCGATCGGCCTGATCGTCGCCTTCTACTACGGCCTCACCGCGATCGCGTGCGCCGTGCGCTTCGGGCCGACGCTGCGCACCGATCCGCGCGAGGGGGTGCGGGCGGTGGTCATCCCCGCGCTCAGCGGCCTCGCGCTGCTCGGGGTCGGGGCGTACCTCTCCTACGACTACCTGACCATGAGCGACAGTTTCGAACTCAGCCCCGACAA
This sequence comes from Embleya sp. NPDC020630, assembly GCF_044334985.1. Classification (NCBI taxonomy): domain Bacteria; kingdom Bacillati; phylum Actinomycetota; class Actinomycetes; order Kitasatosporales; family Streptomycetaceae; genus Embleya; species Embleya sp. NPDC020630. Next base: position 206,211 of record NZ_JBIRUB010000004.1, on the reverse strand, counting down.
CGGCTGGTTCATGTTCTCGGTACCGATGGCGGTGATCCTCATCGGTCTGTGCTTCGCGGCCTACGCCAAGTACGTACGCAAATCGCCCTACTTCGAGACCGGTCGCGGCACCGACGGTGACGCGATCGAACTGCCGATGGACCGCTACAACGACGCCGCCGACTTCGACGCATTCAAGGCCAGGGGACACGCATGAGCACCACCACGATGATCACTCGCCCGGCGTCGGCCTCGGTGGCCGCCGACCTGGTCTTCACCGGTGGGCCGGTGTACGTCGTCGACGGTGCGCGCGGACGGGCGAGTTCGGTCGCCGTGCGGGACGGGCGCGTCGTCGCGGTCGGGCACGACGAGGTGCGCGAACTGATCGGGACCCGCACCGAGGTGGTGGACCTCGAGGGCCGACTGCTGATCCCCGGGTTCCAGGACGCCCACGTGCACCCCGTGGGCGCCGGCATGGAGATGGGGCAGTGCGATCTGTCCGAGTACGAGACGGCCGCCGACTACCGGCGGGTGATCCGGGAGTACGCCGAGGCCAATCCCGACGTCGAGTGGATCACCGGCGGCGGCTGGTCCATGGAGGCCTTCCCCGGCGGATTGCCGCACCGGTCGATGCTCGACGACATCGTCCCCGACCGGCCGGTGTACCTGCCCAACCGCGACCACCACGGCGCCTGGGCGAACAGCCTCGCGCTGCGCCTCGCGGGCATCACCCGCGACACCGCCGACCCGGCCGACGGGCGGATCGAGCGCGACGCGGACGGCGAGCCGACCGGCGTGCTCCAGGAGGGCGCGGCCAACCTGGTCGGCCGGCTGCTGCCGCCATCGACCGCCGAGGACCAGGTCGCCGGGCTGCTGCGGGCACAGGCGGTGCTGCACTCGCTCGGCGTCACCGCGTGGCAGGACGCGCTCCTGGGCGCGCACGCCAACATCACCGACGCCACCTCCGCGTACCTGACGGCGGTGGATCGTGGGCAACTCACCGCCCGGGTGGTCGGTTCGTTGTGGTGGGAACGCGATCGTGGGGCGGAGCAGATCGAGGACCTGCTCGCGCGGCGCGAGAGGGGCACCCGGGGCCGGCTGTCCTGCCGGACGGTGAAGATCATGCAGGACGGGGTCGCGGAGAACTTCACCGCCGCGATGCTCAGCCCGTACCTCACCTCGTGCGGCTGCGCCTCGGACAACAGCGGGATCAGCTTCATCGAACCGGAGGCGCTGCGCGGCTACGTCACGGCCCTGGACGCGCACGACTTCCAGGTGCACTTCCACGCGCTGGGCGACCGCGCGGTGCGGGAGGCGCTGGACGCGGTCGCGGCGATGCGGGCGGCGAACGGCTGGAAGGACACCCGGCCGCACCTCGCCCACCTCCAGGTGGTGCACCCGGACGACATCCCGCGCTTTCGCGCACTCGGGGCGAGCGCCAACATGCAGCCGCTGTGGGCCGCGCACGAGCCGCAGATGGACACGCTGACCATCCCGTTCCTGGGCCCGGAGCGGGCCGCGTGGCAGTACCCGTTCGGTGAACTGGCGCGCAGCGGCGCGACCTTGGCCGCGGGCAGCGACTGGCCGGTGTCCAGCCCCGATCCGCTGCACGGGATCCATGTGGCGGTGAACCGGCGCGTGCTCGGGTCGGACTCCCCGGTGTTCTTCCCGGAGCAGCGGTTGGATCTGCACGCGGCGCTGGCGGCATATACGGCGGGCAGCGCGTATGTGAACCACCTGGACGACACCGGGAGCATCGTGGTGGGCAACCACGCGGACCTGGTGGTGTTGGATCGGGATCCGTTCGCGGGGGCTGCGGGGGAGATCGGGTCGACGCGGGTGGTGGAGACGTTTGTGGGTGGAGAGCGGGTGTTCGGGGGGTAGGGCGCGGGCCTGGACGGGGGTTTGTCACTCACGTGGGTGAGGGGCGGCCCCTGCCGTCGGGTCGTCGTCCAAGAGCGCGGCGATCCGGGCCAGGGCCGGCGGGTCGGCGGTGAAGGTGACCAGCTTGTGGTCCGGGTGGTCGGCCACCTGGAGGACCACGTGTTCCAGGTCGATCCGGCCAAGGAGCGGGTGGTCGAGCCGTTTGCGGCCCGAGGACAGCGCGTTGACGTCGTGCCGGGGCCACCACCGGTCCGCCTCGGGACTGGCCGCGCGCAGCCGGGCGGTCAGCGCGGCGAAGGCCGGATCGTCGGGATGCCGGTCGGCGGCCATCCGGAAGCGGGCGAGCGCGCCGGCCGCCTCGGCGGCCCAGTCGACGAGCCGGGTGCGGGCCTCGGGCTCGGCCAGCGTCCACCACACGATGTTGCGCCGTTCGGGCGTCAGTCGCGGCCAGTCGGTCCACAACAGGCGCGCCGCGCGGTTGGCGGCGAGCACGTCGAAGCGGAGCCCGGTGAGGTAGGTCGGGTACGGGTCGAGGCGGTCGACCAGCGCGGCGACGGCGGGGGCGAGCACCTCGGCCGTGCCGTCGGCGGGTGTGCGGTGGGACGGATCGCCGTGGGCGAGGCGGATCAGGTGCGCCCGTTCGGCCGGGTCCAGGCGCAGCGCGGCGCCGAGCGCGTCCAGGACCTGGCGGGACGGGCGGAGGTCGCGACCCTGCTCCAGGAACGTGTAGTAGGTGGTCGAGATCGCGGCGAGGCCGGCGACCTCCTCGCGACGCAGCCCCCGGGTGCGGCGGCGGGTGCCGGGGGGCAGGCCGACGTCCGCCGGTTGGAGCCGGTCGCGGCGCGAGCGCAGGAAGTCGGCCAGTTCACGGGCGGGTCGGTCGGGGGCGTGGGGCATGCGGTCGGGTTCCTCGTGGGTGGGGGGTGCCCCGTGGGTGGGGCGCCTCGTGGGGCGGTGCCGGGTCCGTCGACGCGAGCCTGGTACCCGCTTTACCGGTAAGAGCGGTCTCTGGATACCAGTGTGGGGCCGATCTAGGGTCGGGACCATGGCCAAGATCAAGATGGTGCGCACGGCCGGCGCGACGATGGGCGAGGGGGCGTGGGGATGGGCGTGGAGATCGTGACGGAGTGGGTCGAGATCGAGGTACCGGGCGCGGCGGAGCCGATGTCGGGTTACCTGGCCCGGCCGGCGCAGCCCGGGGCGCATGCGAACGTGCTCGTGGGGTTCGAGATGTTCGGCGTCACCGGCTACGTGCGGGGCGTCGCCGAACGGCTGGCCCGACTCGGATTCCGGGCGCTGGTACCGGACTTCCACCACCGGGCGGGCCGCCGGATCGAGCTGCCGGCCGATGCCGAGGGGCGGGCCCGGGGGCTCGCGCTGGTCGGGGGGCTCACCCGGGACGGGGTGCGGGCCGACGTCGAGGCGGCGATCGCGGATCTGGGCCGACGGTTCGGCGCGGAGGGGGATGTGCCCACGGCGATGGTGGGGTTGAGCGCGGGCGGGCACATCGCGTACTACGCGGCGACGGAGGTGCCGTTGGCGGCGCTCGTGGCGTTTTATCCGGGATGGCTGACCACGGGCGAGATCGCGCTGGGCCGGCCGGAGCCGACGATCGACCTGACGCCGCGCATCGCGGGGCACGGGACGCCGGTGTTGGTGCTGATCGGCGAGGGCGACCACCTGTACACGGCCGAGGACCGCGCCCGGATCGTCCGCGAGTCGGCGCAGTCGAGTACGCGGCACGAGGTGGTGCTGTACCCGGACACCCCGCACGGGTTCTTCTGCGACGAGCGCGACACGTACCGACCGGAGGCGGCGGCCGACGCGTGGTCGCGGACGGTGGCACTGCTGCGGGAGACGTCGAGGCGCGGATGACCACCCTCCCGATCACACCGGTTGGATGGGGAGTTTCGGATAGTGCATTCTTTGCCGTGGCTGTGCCGATATCGACCGCGCCACGGCACCCGAAAGCCGGTGCCGCAAACCCGGTGCGGGAGCAACCGGCGCAGCGTCGAGTAAGTATGAAAAGATCGTCGCCGAACTCTGCGGGGCGCATCGTCCGATCCGCCGCACCCCGCAGTCGGCCCGCCAACCCGGGCCGGCCCGGGACCCGTCCGTCCCGATCCCGCCGCGTCGCGCCCGGCGGGATCGGGGGACGGGTTTCGGCGCTTCACGGTGTCCGGCGCGTGCGCTACGCCCTTACGCGGTCGGCGAAATCGGGTCGCGTCGATGATCACCGCGCCGGTGTTCCAACCTATGGTTGACGCGATCGAACCAGCGCCTGCATGGGGGACCGTTCATGATCGTCGAATACATCCGCTACACGATCGCCGAGGCGCGGTCCGGTGAATTCGAGGCCGCCTACGCCCGCGCGGCCGAGTCGCTGGCCGCCGCGCCGGAGTGTGTGGACTACGAGTTGAGCCGATGCGCGGAGGAGCCGTCCGCGTACATCCTGCGGATTCGCTGGACCTCGGCCGACGAGCACCTGAACGGCTTCCGCAAGGGTCCGCACTTCGCCGCCTTCTTCGCCGCGATCCGACCGTACGTGGCCGCGATCGAGGAGATGCGGCACTACGCGGTGACCGAGGTCGTCGGCCGGGGCGGGTCGACACCGACGCTGTACGAGTGGGCGGGTGGCGCGCCCGCGTTCGAGAAGCTGTTCACCACGTTCTACGAGCGAGTGACGAAGGACGAGATCCTGGCCCCGGTGTTCGCCGGCATGGACGCGCACCACGCGGAGCACGTCGCGTCGTGGCTGGCCGAGGTGTTCGGCGGCCCGGCGCGCTACAGCACCGAGTTGGGCGGGCACCGGCACATGGCCTCGAAGCACCTGGGCCGGGGGATCGGCGAGACGCAGCGGCGGCGCTGGGTGGCACTGCTCCTGGAGACGGCCGACGACGTGGAACTGCCCGCCGACCCGGAGTTCCGGGCCGTGCTGGCCTACTACCTGGAGTGGGGCACCCGGATGGCGATCATCTACTCGGGCCCCAACCCGCCGCCGCTGCCCGAAACACCCATGCCGCGCTGGGACTGGGGTCAGACGCCGCCGTATCGGGGCTGAGCACGAGCCCGGCCGGCGTATGGCCGACGGGATCGCGGGTCGGGCCCGCCGAGGGCCCGACCCGAACCCGGACGGGAGCCGACCCAACTCCGCCGCTACGCGCGTCGGATACGGTCCGCAGGCGGCTGACTGCCCATCAGATTGCCGATATAAGCGGCCAAACGGACGTATCAAGGTTCAAACCCAAAATTTGGGTAACGGTAACCACTCCCCTTGGCAAGGATTTCCGTTCCGTACCGACCGTCCCCTCGTCGCATCGGTCCTCCGCACGGCAGCATCTGCGGCGTCGATGTCACTCGTGACAGCTCCGTCACATGGAGGAACACCCACGTGAAGAGACACACTCTCGTCGCGTTCGCAGCCGCCACGACACTGGTGGGCGGGCTCCTGACCCTCGCCCCACCGGCTTTGGCGGACGACTCCCCGGCACCCTCGGCCGAGTCCGCGTCCACCCCCATCGCCTGGAAGAACTGCGGCAGCTCGAATTATCCGAAGCTGGAATGCGGTTCGTTGCAGGTCCCGATGGACCACAGCCGTCCCGACGGGCAGAAGATCACGATCGCGGTGTCGCGGATTCCGCACACCGCCGCCAAGTCGCTCGGCCCGCTCCTGGTCAACCCCGGCGGTCCCGGCGCGCCCGGCCGCGGTCTGGCCGGCTACGTCGCGAAGAACCTGCGCCCCGAGGTGGCCGCGCAGTTCGACGTGATCGGCTTCGACCCCCGCGGCGCCGGTGCGAGCGAGCCGCACCTGGACTGCGTCCCGGGCTTCAACAACCCGGTGCGTCCGAACACCGTCCCCGACGACTTCGGTGACGAATTCGCCAACATCAAGCGGGTGTACACCTTCGCCAAGGCGTGCGGTGACAAGTACGGCGACTTCCTGAAGTACATGAACACGCCGGCCCAGGCAGCGGACATGGACTCGATCCGCGCCGCGCTGGGGGCCAAGCAGATCAGCTACTTCGGCTACTCGTACGGCACCTACCTCGGCTCGGTCTACGCCAAGCTGTTCCCGAGCCGGGTCAAGCGCCTGGTGCTGGACAGCATCGTCGACCCGAGCAGGGACAGCGTCTGGTACGGCGGCCAGCTCACCCAGGACGTGGCGTTCGACGCCAACATGAAGGCGTTCTTCGCCTGGGTCGCCAAGTACGACGCGAACTACCGCCTGGGCACCGACCCGGCCCAGGTCGAGAAGGCCTGGTACTCGATGCGCGCGGCGCTGGCCAAGACCCCGGCGGAGGGTGTCGTCGGCGCCTCCGAACTCGAGGACGCGTTCGCGCAGGGCGGCTACAACGACGCCTACTGGGCCGAGTTGGCCGAGGGCTTCTCGGGCTACGCGGTCGACCACGTCACCGGTCCGCTGCGTACCGCCTACGAGGACCTGGCGGCGGCCAGTCCCGGCAACGACAACATCAACAGCGGCTACCTGGCCACCCAGTGCCGGGACGCGGCGTGGCCGAAGGACTGGGCCACCTGGCACCGGGACGCGGTCAAGACCTACGCCAAGGCGCCGTTCCTGACCTGGAACAACGTCTGGTTCAACGCGGCGTGCGCGTTCTGGCCCACCAGCAGCCTCAAGCCGGTGAACGTCGCCAACGACAAGTTGCCCAAGACGCTGCTGTTCCAGGCGACCAACGACGCCGCGACCCCGTACGAGGGTGGCGTCACCATGCACCGCCTGCTGCGCGACTCGGCCCTCGTGGTCGAGCAGGGCGGGCGCAACCACGGCATCTCGCTCAGCGGCAGCACCTGCCTGGACGACTACCTGAACGAGTACCTGATCACCGGGAAGACCCCGAAGGGCAACGGCCACGGGCCGGCCGACGCGGTCTGCCAGAAGCAGCCCGACCCGGTCCCCAACGCGGCCGAGGCCAAGCTGAAGGCGGACGCCCGGAAGGGCTCCAAGACCGCCCTGTAGGGCACCGCGCACCAAAGTTCAGCAGGACGGGCCCGTCGCCTCGGCGACGGGCCCGTCCGCCCGTTCCGCCCTGCGGGTCAGGGCAGTTGGCTCCTGTGCCGGGCCGGCCGCGGGATGTGCCGGCCCCCGTGCTGCCGTAAGGTCTGCTGCCGAGGTTCGGCGAAGGGGGACGGCGGTGCACCTGACGGGTGTCGGCAAGCGGTACGGCCTGCGCGGCCCGTGGGTGTTGCGCGCGGTGGACCTGCATCTGCCGCGCGGCGCGCTGATCCGGGTCGAGGGCGGCAACGGCGGCGGCAAGTCCACGCTCCTGCGAGTGCTGGCCGGGGTGTGCGAGCCGACCACCGGCAGCGTCACCGAACGCGGCTCGGCCGCCTACGTCCCCGAGCGATTCCCGCCCGAACTGCCGCTCACCGCCCGGCGATACCTGACCCACCTGGGCCGACTGCACGGCCTCACCGGCCGGGAGAGCCGGCGCCGCGCGGACGAGTGGGCCGAACGCCTCGGCTTCGCCGACAAGATACGCGCGCCGCTGCGCGGGTTGTCCAAGGGCACCTGCCAAAAGGTGGCGGTGGCCCAGGCGTTCCTGGCCGAACCTGACCTGCTGGTCCTGGACGAGGCGTGGACCGGGCTCGACCAGCCCTCGCGCGACGTCCTGGACGGCTGCGTGGTCGAACGCATCGAGGCGGGCGCCACCGTGGTCTTCGTCGACCACGACCCCCGGCGGCTCGCCGACCAGGTGTACGAGACCTATCGGGTCGAGGCGGGCGCGGTCGTCGCGGCGATCCCCGAGGCCCGGGCGATCCGGGTGCTGATCGACATCGACACCGGGCCGAGCCCCGAACTGGACCGACTCCCGGGCGATCCCGTCCGCGAGCAGAGCAGGCCCGGCGTGGTGCGCCTGCACAGCAGCACCGCGCACTCCGACGCGCTGCTGCGGCATCTGCTCACCGCCGTGCCCGGGATCAGCGTCCGGGCGGTCCATCGGGAAGGAGACGGCGCGTGACCTCCGCCGTGGTGCGCTATCAGGCGGCGCTGCTGCTGCTCTCGTATCGATGGGTGCCGCCGGTCCTGCTCTACGCCGCGGTGATGGGTATCGGGGTGGCGGGCGGCGATCCGCTGCTGTCCTCGTTCGCATGGGCGGCGGCCGCGATCATGCCGGCCGCGGTGTGGCTGACGCGTGTGGCCGTCACGGTCGAGCCCGCGGCGGCCCGGCACACCGCCTCGGCGGCGGTCGGGCCCGGGCGCGCACACCTGGCCGGGCTGCTCGTCGCGTTGACCCTGACCTGCCTGCTCGCCGCGATCTGCACCGGCGCGCTCGCCGCCGGCACGGACCACGTCGCCCATCACGCCACGCACGGCGTCGGTCGCGGCGAGGCGCTCGCCGCCGGCGCGATGGCCCAGTTCGTCACCATCCTCGCCGGCGTCGCGATCGGCGCGCTGACGAACCGACCGGTGTTGCGCCGAGCCGCGTACGCCGTCCCCCTCGCGGCGCTGCTCACCCTCGCCGCCCTGGTCACCCCCGGCAGCCCGGCGGCCCGAGTGCTGAAGGTGCTCACCGACGCCGCCACGAACGACGAAATCACCCTCCCCACCACCCAACTGGCCGTCACCGCAGGCGTATTCGTCGTCGCCATCGCCCTGACCTGCCGCATCGCCGCCCGGGTGGAACACGACTGACGGGGCGTCAGCGGCGGCGTTTACCCGCGTCGTCCCCGCTCAGGAGGCTCCCAGCCACGTGGCCAGGTAGGGCGGGATGTCCTGGTCGGCGCGGTCGGGGCGGATGGGCCCCCGGGTGGTGGTGAGGGGGACCACGCCCGCGTAGTAGGGGAGGTCGAGGTCGTCGGGGTCCTCGGCCAGGCCGTGGTCGCGGACCTTCGCGGCCACCTGCTCCAGGTCCAGGCGCAACACCGTGGTCTGCGCGTTCTCCTTCGGGCTCGGCGCGCGTACGTCGTCGGCGCGGCCCGGCACCAGGTGGTCGATGATCACCCGGTAGGCGTGCAGCTGTTCGTCGGTGTCGGTGACGTGCACGAGCGGGCCGTGCGCGATCACGCAGCGGTAGTCCACCGAGTGGTGCATCGCCGAACGGGAGAGCACCACCGAGTCGACGTGGGTGACCGAGATCGCCACCGGCACACCCTCGGCGCCGCTCGCCCGCGCCGCGAGGGCGAGTTGCCCGCCGCTGGAGGTGTGCAGGTACAGGCGCTCCCCGTCGCGTCCGAACGCGAGCGGGATCAGTTGAGGCCGGCCGCCGACGGTGAACGAGACGTGTGCCATGAAGCCGGCGTCCAGGATCGCGTGCACCACGTCGACGTCGTAGCGCATGCGGTCGCGGTGACGCTTCGGGGCGGTGGCGGCGGTGACGGGGTACTCGGCCATCACGAAGATCCTTTGTACTAGTTCAAAATGCTCTTTGGAGTAGTACGATAAAGCCGGACCTGGGGAGGCTGTCAACGGCATAACCTCCTCCCGGAATGTGCCCAGGACGCAGGAGAAGCATGGCCACCACCGGTCGAACCGCCGCCGACATCGCCGCATCCGTCGAGCGCGACCTGCACGCGCGCGAGATCGCCCCCGGCGACGCGCTGCCGCCCGTGCGCACGCTCGCGGCCGAACTCGGCGTGAACGCCAACACCGTCGCCGCCGCCTACCGCACCCTGCGCGAACGCGGCATCGTGGAGACCCACGGCCGAGCCGGCACCCGCATCCGGGCCCGCCCGGCCACCACCCAGCGCAACACCCTGGGCCCGAACGTGCCGCCCGGCGCACGCGACCTGTCCACCGGCGAGCCCGACCCCGCGCTGCTGCCCTCGCCGGCCTTCCCCGAGCCGAGCCACTGGCGACCCCTGTACGTGCACGGCGCGCTGTACCGGCCGTTCGAGGACGCCGCCCGCACCGTGCTCGACGCGGTGGGCGTGCCGACCGACCACCTGGCCGCCACCTCCGGAGCGCTCGACGGCATGGAGCGCTTGCTCACCGCACACCTGCGCCCCGGCGACCTGGTCGCGGTCGAGGACCCGAGCTGGGGCAACCTGCTCGACCTGCTCGGCGCGCTCAACCTCACCCCCCGTCCGATCCCCGTCGACGACCAGGGGCCCGACCCCGCCGCGACCGAGGACGCGCTGCGCGCCGGCGCCCGCGCATTCGTCGTGACCGCCCGCGCGCACAACCCCACAGGCGCCTCGGTGTCCGCCGAACGCGCCGCCGCGCTGCGCCCGATCCTGGCCGCGCACCCGCGGGTCGTGCTCCTGGAGGACGACCACGGCAACGACATCTCCGGCCGCGACCTGCACACCCTCGCCGGCATCACCACCCACTGGGCGCACATCCGCTCGGCCTCCAAGGCGTACGGGCCCGACCTGCGCTGCGCCATGGTGGCCGGCGACGCGATCACCATCGACCGGGTCCTCGGCCGGCAGCGGCTCGGCCCCGGCTGGATCAGCCACGCGCTCCAGCACGCGGTCGCCCACGCGTGGACCTCCGCCGAGGTCGCCGCACACATCCGCGTGGCCCGGGAGGCGTACCGGGTGCGCCGGACCGGGCTGATCGAGGCGCTGCGTGAGCGGGGCGTGCGGGCGGTGGGCGACACCGGTTTCAACGTGTGGATCGAGGTCCGGGACGAGACCGCCGCCGTCGCCGGCCTGCTCGCCCGGGGGTGGGTCGTGGCCCCCGGCGCGCGCTACCGGATCACCTCGCCGCCCGGCCTGCGGATCACCGTGGCCACGCTCACCGCCGAGGAGACCGGCCCGCTGGCCGACGCGGTCGCCGAGGCGGTACACACGGGGGCGGCCCGCCCGGGGCGGTGAACGGGGGAGCGGCCGACCCGGGCCGGCGGACGGGGAGCCGGCGCGGCGAGGCGCCGGGGGTGCGGCGGCCGGTCGCCGCGGGGCTACGCGGCACAATGTCCGTGATGGGAGGTGGGGCAAACCGAACCGTGACGTCGGGGGCTGTCACCCTCGCATCCGCGTCCCCGTGCCGGAGAGCATGGGCACACTCCACCGTCACGTCCGCAGCACTTCGAGGATGCCGATGCCCACCTTCCTGAAGGCCCCGTTCACCCGACGAACATGGGCCGAGTTCGGCTACGCCATCCTCACCTTCCCGCTCGCGGTGTTCGGATTCGGCGTCGCCTTCGTGCTCGCCGCGTTCGGGATCGCCCTGACCGTCACCCTGATCGGCCTGCCCCTCCTCGCCCTGCTCGTGATGGGCGCCCGCGCGTGGGGCGGCGTGCACCGCGGCCTGGCCCGGGCCATGCTCGGGGTCCAGGTACCGCCGCTGAGACCCTTCCGACGCCGGCCGGGACCGCTCGGGCTGCTCGGATCCGCGCTCGGCAACGCCGAGGGGTGGCGGGCGGTCGCGTACACCATGCTCAAGCTCCCACTGGGCCTGCTCATCGTGATGGTCACCGGCATGTTCTGGGGCAACGGCCTGGTCCTGCTGGTCTACCCGGTGCTCATGGCCGCCTTCGACCCGCACGTCACCGACTCCGACGGCGTCGTGCACCACTCGGGGATCCAGATCAACGACCTGTACTTCGACACCCTGCCGCTGCAACTGGTCGTGTCCGTGGTGGGCGCGCTGATCCTGCTGCTCGCGCCGTGGGCGGTCCGAGGCGTCGTAACCCTCGACCGCCTGCTCATCCCCGCCCTGCTCGGACCCAGCAAGTCCGCCCAGCGCATGGCCGACCTGGAGGAGACCCGCGCGATCGCCGTCGACGACTCGGCCGCCACGCTGCGCCGGATCGAGCGGGACCTGCACGACGGCGCACAGGCACGACTCGTGGCGCTCGCGATGAACCTGAGCCTGGCCCGGGAGAAGCTCGACGCCGAGGACACCGAGCGCCCGATGGACGTGGACCGCGCCCGCACCCTCGTGGACAGCGCGCTCGGCAACGCCCGGGAGGCGATCGTGGAACTGCGCGACCTCGCCCGGGGGATCCACCCGCCGGTGCTCGACCAGGGCCTGGACGCCGCGCTGGCCACCCTGGCGGCGTGCAGCGCGGTGCCGGTGGAGGTGCGCACCGACATCCCGGTCCGGCCGCCCGCCACGATCGAGACCATCGCGTACTTCTGCGCCGCCGAGCTGCTCACCAACGTCGCGCACCATTCGGGCGCGACCGCCGCGATCGTCGACGTGAGCGTGTGCGAGGGCCTGCTGCGGTTGTCGGTCACCGACAACGGGCGCGGCGGCGCGCACGGGGGCAAGGGCAGCGGCCTCACCGGACTGGTCGAGCGGGCCCGCACGGTGGACGGCGTACTGCGCATCGACAGCCCCGTCGGCGGGCCGACCCAGGTGACGGTGGACCTGCCGATCCGCGGCTGAGCCGGTCGCCGGGCCGCCGGCCGGGGGGCCGGCCCGGCCATGGGACGATCGAGCCCATGCGCATCGTCATCGCCGAGGACGCCGCCATCCTGCGGGACGGCCTCGTTCAACTGCTTCTCGACCGCGACCACGAGGTGGCCGCGGCCGTCCCCGACGCCGACGCGCTGCGGGCGGCGGTGGCCGAGCACAAACCCGATGTGTGCGTGGTCGACATCCGGATGCCGCCCACGCACACAGACGAGGGACTGCGCGCCGCGATCGACATCCGGCGCGAGCATCCCGGCATCGGCGTGCTGGTCTTCTCGCAGTACATCGAGACCCGCTACGCCGCCCAACTGCTCGGCGGCAACGCGGCGGGGGTGGGCTACCTGCTCAAGGAACGGGTGGTGGACACCCGCGACTTCACCGACGCGCTGGAGCGGGTCGCGGCCGGTGGCACCGCGCTGGACCCGGAGGTGGTCACCCAGTTGTTCGGCGCGGGCCTGCGCAGCGGCGGGCTGAACACGCTGACCCCGCGCGAGCACGAGGTCCTGGGCCTGATGGCCGAGGGGCGCACCAACGCGGCGATCGCGAAGAAGATGGTGGTGACCGAGCGGGCGGTGGAGAAGCACGTCGGCAACATCTTCACCAAACTGGACCTGCCGCCCTCGGACACCGATCACCGACGGGTGATGGCGGTGTTGCGCTACCTGCAGCTGTGACCGTCGCCGGGCGGGCCCGGTGCGTGCCTTGGGCGGGGCCGGTGTGGGACGGGCGGATCTCCCCCTCCGGGATCCGCGCTTCCCACACCGGCCCACGGGACCGTCCGTAGGTTCAGGGCGTCGGCATCTTTGCCGCCGCGGGTGCGGGGCGAACGACGTACCGTGGGCCGGACACGAGCGAGGCGAACGTGGACGGCGGGGCGGATCGGGGGGCGGCCGCGGGCCCCGTGGTCCCCAACTCGAGCGTGCCCGGACCACCTTGGGTCGCGTCGCCGCACGCGGTCAGTCCGATGACGGTCGAGATCACCGCCGCGAGCATGCACGCCGCCGTCCCGGGCAGCGCCAGGCCGCGACTCACCCGGCCGGACTCACCGCTCGTTCGGCATACCGCGCGAGACCGCCCCGAGGTCGGTCTCGCGCGGGTGCCACGAGGGCTGCGCGGTCGTCCGGTGGCCGCCGCCACCGGGCGTTGCCGCATACGCGGGGGGCGAGGTGCACAACGCCCCCGAGGTTGTCGAGGCGGCGAGGAATGCTCCTCGCCTGCGGTGGGGTTCAGGCATCCGCGGCCTCCCCGAAACGCCGGGCCCGCCCCACCCCGGGCGGGCACGGCGTAGCAGGAGGCTAGGGGTGTTCCTTGTGGGTTTCCTGTGAATGGGCCATCGGTGAGCGGGAATTCACGGCGGATCCCGTTCCGGATCGAGCCGCGGATCCGGATCCGGATCGGGATTTCGGCACGCTGGGGGCGGTGGGAGCGGCGCGGGGCGGGGGCGCGGGTTCGGGTTTCTCCCGGTCCGCCGTTCGGCCTTCGTCCCGCACGCGGCCCAGGACGCCGAGCCAGGCGCGTTCGCGGGCGGCGGTCGGGTCGGCGCGCAGGGGGAGCACCACTTCGATCCGGGTGCCTCGGCCGCTCGGCGGGACGCCCACCGTGACCCGGCCGCCGTGCAGCGCCACCTGCTGGGCGACCAGGGTCAGACCCAGCCCGGCGCCGCCGCTGCCGGGACCGCGATGGAAACGCTCGAACACCACGTCGCGCAACTCCGGTGCGATCCCGGGCCCGTCGTCGTCCACGCACACCACGCCGCAGTCCAGCCCGGGAAGCACCTTCACCAGGACCCGACTCGCGCCGTGCACGAGTGCGTTGCCCACCAGGTTGTCCACCAACAGGCGCAGCCCCGCGGCGAGTCCGTACACCACCACCTCGTGCGGCGCCTCCACCCTTATCTCGACCGGGAGTTCGACGCCGGGCCGATGGGCGGGCGCGCTCCGGGCCGACGCGTGCGCCACCTCGCCCAGTTCCACCGCCTCGAACGCCGTCGCGTCCACCAGGTCGCCCTGGGCGAGGGCGCGCAGCGCGGCCAGGACGGACAATACCCGCTCGTGGCCCACCCACAGGTCGGCGAGCACGTCCGCACGCTCGGCCGCGGCCAGGTTCGGATAGGTGGTCAGCACCTCCAGGTCGGTGCGCATCCCGGTCAGCGGGCCACGCAGTTCGTGGTCGACGGTCGCCGCGAACGAGCGCGCGGTCTCCAGGGCTTCGCGGGTGCGCGCGGTCTGCTCGGCGTATCGGCCGAGCACGTCGTCGAGGGTGCGGCCGAGTTCGTCCACCTCGACCACGCCCGACGACACGTGTACCGCCTCATGCGTGCCGTCGTCCGGATCCAGCCGGGCCGCGCGCCGGCGCAGCGCGCGCAGCGACCGGGTGGCCGCGGTCCCGGCGGCCAGCCCGGCGAGTGCGGACAGCGGTACGGCGAACGCGGTCACCACGTAGACCCGCCGACGCAACAGCGCGGCCTGCGCCTCGGGTTCGCCCGAAGGCAGGAACACGTACATCGGCCCCGTCGGCAGCGGCCGGGTGACCATCCGCCACGAGAGCCGACCGGCGTGTACGGTCACCGGGTTCGGCGCACGGGCGGGCAGCGTCGTGGTCTGCGGTGGTTGCGGACCGACCATCAGCGGCCCGTCCGGGGTATCCACCCGCACGCCGACGTCGAGCGCCATGCTGAGCACGCGGTACTGGCGGGTACGGAGGGCCTGTTGGCGCACGTCCAGGTCGGCCCGCAACAGTGCGCGGGCGGGTGGTGTCAACCGCTCGGCGCGCTGCTGGAGTTGCTGGTCCTGACGGGCCAACAGATCGGCCCGGACCCAGTGCACCACGAGGGTGCCGGCGCCCAGCACGAGCAGGGGCACCAGGACGGCGACCGACAGTGCTACGCGGGTGGAGAGCTTCATCCGGGACCGCCGCCGGCCCGAAGTACGAAGCCCACGCCGCGAACGGTGTGCAGCACGCGCGGCCGACCGTCCGCCTCCAGCTTGCGGCGCAGATAGCTGACGAACGTGTCGACCACGTCGGTGCGTACGTCGAAGTCGTAACCCCAGACCCGGTCCAGGAGTTGATCGCGGGTCAGCACCAGGCCGGGGTTGCGGGTGAAGACCTCCAGGAGGGCGAACTCGCGACGGGTCAGGTCGAGCCGGACGCCGTCGCAGGAGGCGATGTGCGCGGACACGTCCACCGTGACCGGGCCGACCCGCAGCGGCGCGTCGCCCACCGGCCCGGGCGGCCTGCGCCGCAGCAACGCCCGTAACCGCAGGTCGAGTTCGCGCAGATCGAAGGGTTTCACCAGGTAGTCGTCCGCGCCGCTCTCCAGGCCCGCGATGCGATCGGCGGTCTCGTCGCGGGCGGACAACATCAGCACGGGGGTCGCGGCGCCTCGGGCGCGCAGTCGGGCGCACACCTCGATGCCGCTGATCCCCGGCATGGCCACGTCCAGGACCACGACCTGCGGGGCGGCGGCGGGCACGGCCGGCTCGATCAGGTCCAGCGCGCGGGTGCCGTCGGCGGCGAGGGTGACGTGATAGCCGGCCAGGCGCAGGCCGCGTTCCAGGGCCCGGCGGATGGAGGGGTCGTCGTCGACGACCAGGACGTGGGGCGGGGTGGGATGTGTGGTCGGGGTGGGGGTTGCGGGAGCCTCGGTCACCGGATCGCGGCCTCCGTTTCGGGAGTCCCCGATTCGTGGGGCTCCGGGTACGGATGGGGGGACGAATTCGGGTGCGGATAGGGGTGGTTGCCCGGAGTCGGTGGTCGCGGGGTGGTCTCGGTGGACGCACCTTCGTCGCGGATCACGACGCGGCGCGTCGCGCGCGGGTCGGCTCGACCCATGTCGCCCCCGAATGGTTGTTGCCGATGTTGCAGCACAACCTATGGCGGGAAGCCGCTCCGTGTACCGGGAATGACGGCGCGTCAGCTGTGCGTGGGGGGAGGGGTGGCGGGCGGGGTGTCGGGCGGGTTCGGGGGCGGGTCCGAAGGCGCTTTCGGGGGTGGGGTGTTCGGGTGTTCGGAGTCTTCCGAGGGGCCGGGGCGCTCGTGGCGTTCCGGGTCTTCCGGGCGTTCGCGGTGGCGCGATTGCTCCGGGTGTCCGATGAAGCCTTCCGTCCCGATGTCGAGCGGGTCGTCGGCGTCGGCCTTCGCGGACAACCACCGGAACCAGTTCGTCCGGTTGATCGGGACCTGCGGGTTGCGCAGCAGCCACAACACGTGGCCCGCCTGGTCACGGGTCCACGACTCACCCGAGGCCCGGGCCTTCTCCAGCCGGGCGCGCAGGTCGTCGCCGTCGATCACGCGGGCGATCCGCGAGTAGTCGCGGTCCTTGCAGCGGTGTCGCCGGTAGACGACGAGTTCGACCAGATCGAGCAGCCGGGCCCGGGCCGGGCCGTGGTGGCCGGGGACGGCGAGCAGCCGGATCAGGCGCTGCTTGCTGCTCCAGACCTTGGCGTGCCGGGTCCACTCGGCGGGGAATCGGGCCTCCCATTCGAGATAGGTCAGCGCGTACGGCAACCCGCCCCAGTCCGGGACCTCGGCGGGCGGGGGCGAATCGGCGAGCAGCGCGGCATCGGGGGTGAGCAGCCACGCATCGCGAAATCGCCGCCATGCACCTTCCTCGGCGGAGACCGAGCGCGGCACCCGCAACACGATGGTGTCGTAGGCCTCGCGCGCCTGGCGCATGTCGCGCGTCACCAGCAGATACCGGTCCAGCGCGCGGCGATGGGCGACCTCGTCATCCGAAACGAGGGCGCGCATCCAACCCAGCCGGGTGTCCCAGTCCTCGATCGCGCCTCGTTCGGTCACGCCGACGATCTACCCACGTGGCCGGTGAACAAGTCCGCCCCGCCGCACCCGGCGCACGGAACTCGCCGCGAAGTCCGGCGAGACGTCGCTGTCGCGTCGCGCATGCCTGGCTCTCGCTCTCCTCGGGATCAGGCGCAATCAAGGTCGCGCGAAATCGCTGCGCCACCCACCCTACGAGCGGATCGTCCGCGTGGTGGGAGGCCGGCGCGGCGGGTCGTCGAGGCGCGGGCTCGCCCCTCGGGCACACGACCGCGCGACGGTCGGCCCGTGGCCACGCCGGGGTGGCGCGGTGCCGAGCCACGATCTTCTCGACGATCCGCATCAGCCGTTCCCCGGCCGGATCGATGCGGCCGTGCCGGGTGCCGGCCCGAGCGCCTTCGAGGGCGAAGGTGATCTCGGCCGTCGGGCGGCCCGCCCTCGACCCGGTCGAACGCCGCCCGGTAGGTGGCGGTGACGATCCGCGGCCACCGGGCCGAGAGCCGGCCGGACCGCCGAGCGGGGTGGGGTCAGGCGCCGTTGCCGGCGGCCAGTTGGGGGGTTCGGGGGATGCGGCCGGTCAGGGTCAGGGCCGGGAGCTGGGGGTGGGTGGGGCGTGGGGGCAGGGCGGCGAGGCCGGTGCGGTTGGGACCGGCGGTGGCCAACTCGGCGCGGATGCGGACCTCCATCAGGGCACCGGCGGGGGCGGCCAGGGCGGTGGCCAGGAGTTCGCAGGCGGCCTCGGTGCGACCCTCGGCGCGTTCGACGACGGCGAGGGCGTACAGGGCGTAGGCGCCGACCGGGGTCAGGCCCTGTGTGCCGGTCAGCCGCAGGGCCTGCCAGGCGCCGTCGCGGGCCTCGGCGATGCGGCCCTGGGTGGTCGCGGCCATGGACAGCGCGGCCAGGAACCAGGCGGCCAGCGTGCCCTGGCCGGTGGAGCGGGCCAGGCGCAGGCCCTCGGCGGCGTGGGTCTCGGCCTCGACGGCCCGGCCGGACAGCGCGCCCGCGACGGCGAGGGGCATCAGCGCCGCGGCGAGTGCGCCCCGGGCGCCGTGGGTGCGCAGCACGGCGGCCTCGTCGAGCAGGACCTCGTACGCCGCCTGGTCGGTCGCGGCCGCGTGGACCGCGAGCGGGGTCACCTCCCAGAGCGCGATGCCCAGGCCGTACAGCCGGGCCCGGGTGGCCGGGGCGACCATCGCGGGGGAGACGCCGTCGGCGCCGAGCGCGGCGACCACGGTGCGCAGCGGGTCGTCGGAGGCGAGGGGGAGTGCGGCCAGGGCGGTCCGGGCCTGGCTGGTGCGGGCGCGGTCGCCCGCCTCCCACGCGGCGCCAGTGGCGGCGAGCAGGAGGGCGGCGCGACCATGGGCCGCGTCCAGGAGCAGCGCGCCCGCTTCGGAGCGATGTCCTTCCGCGTGCCGGAGGGCGGCGCGGAGCCGGATCGCGGTACCGGAGGAGTGCGCCGACGAGCCCTCGTCGGCGACACCCTCGACATCGGTGGCGTCGGCGGTGTCGAGCAGGGTGCGGGCGCGGACCGGGAAGCCGGCCTCCCACGCGGCGTACGCGGCGGCGACGAAGCGGCGGCGGGCGGTCGGGCGGTCGGCGGTGAGCCGGGCGGCCTGCTCCCACGTCGCCGCGGCGGCGCCGGCGCCGAGTTCGCGGCGGGTACGGCCCGCGCCGGCCTCCAGGGCCGCGGCGAGATCGGCGTCGGGGCCGGTGGCGAGCGCGGCCAGATGCCAGGGACGCCGGTACGCGAGGGCGCCGCTCGCGGCGTAGACCAGTGCTCCGTGCAGGGAGCGGCGCTCCGCCGCGCTGAGCGAACGGCGCACCTCCTCGCGCGCCGACGCGTTGCGGAAGCGCACCCGGTGCTCGGTGGTGTCGACGAGGTCGGCTCGCAGGAGGGCGAGTCGTGCGCCGCGCCCGATGCCGATGCGCCGTCCGGCGACGGCCAACTGGTCGAGGTCGGCGGCCGGTTCGAGCGCGGCCAACGCGAGCAGTCGGCGCGCCTCCTCGGGCAGGCCGGCCGCCGGCCCGCCGCCGTTCGCGACGCGGCCGGCACCCGATCGCTCGCCGCCGCGGACAGTCGCCCCGGACGAGGTACCCGCCGCCACCCGATCGTGGTCACGGTCGATGCCCGACCGTGTGGCCCGCGCGGACTCGGACCGGCGGTCGTTCCCGACGCCGGTACCGGTGCCGCCGCCCGAGCCCCGGGCGTCCGCGTCCGTGCCGGCCTCGAGGCCGCCACCCCAGAAGACGTCGGTACCGGTGGCCCGCCCCGACCGCCCACCGCCGCCGGAACCCGAGCCCGAGCCCGAAGCCTCCAGCCCGACAGCCTCGAACCCGACACCCGAACGGGCCCCGTCCGTCGTACGCCGCGCCGCCGACGCCGCGAACACGCCGTGCGCACCGCCGGCCCCGCCCCTCGCGGGACGCCCCATCCGCACGTCACCGTCGGCCGCTTGGCCCCGCCGGCCATCCGTTGCCGCCGCCCCGTCGTCCGCACCCACCGGCAAGTCGCCGTCGCTCCGGGCCACGTCATCCACCCGCGCGCCCGCCTCGGCGTCACCCGCCCGGTGGCAGGTCCGCGCCTCGACGCCGTCGCCCCGCCCCGCCCCGCCCGTCTGCCAGGCGTCCTCGGGCAGTTCGTCCCGGGTGGCCTCCGCCGCCACTCGGGACGAGCTACCCGCGTCACACGTGGCCGGGGCGGCCCCGTCGTGGGTGGTCGCGGCTTCGGCGTCGGTCGCCTGTTCGGCCGTACGAGTGGCCGCGTCCGCGTCCGCATCCCGCGAACCGGCCGAACCGGCCGCGGACTCCGCGGCGGCCATGTGCTCGGCCTCTCGCGTGCCGGCCGGGTCGTCCCCGGCGCCCTTCGCCGCGCCGCGCGTCCCCGAGTCGCTCACCCACTCGGCTGCACCCATTCGGAACGCCCCAGCGGACGCCCCCGCTTCGGCCCGCTCCGACCGCCGCCCATCCGCTTCGACGAGCCCGGCCCCCGCGGCGTCGCCCGCCCCGGCGACTCCGGTATCCGACTCGGCACCCTCCGCCGCGGCGCCCGCCCCCTCCCGCGTGGCGCGCAGCACCGCGATCGGCAGCCCCTCCGCGCGGGCCGCGATGTACGCCACCACCGCGGCCGACGCCGCGTCGAGCCAGTGCGCGTCGTCGACCAGGACCAGGATCGGTTGTTCGCGGGCCGCGATGGCGATCAGGGAGCACGCGGCGGCGGCGACCACGGTGCGGTCGGCGGCGCCGGGGGCCAGGCCGAGGGCGGTGCGCAGCGCCTGGGCCCTGGTGTGCGGCAGCCGGCCGATGCGCGGGTGCAGCGTGGCGAGGAGTTGGCGCAGGCCCGTGTAGGGGAGGGCGCCGCCGCCGCGCGGTCCGCTCGTCCGCAGGACGGTCATGCCCTTGGCCGCCCACACCGCCTCGGCCAGGAGCGTCGTCTTGCCCGTCCCCGCGGCCCCGCGCAGCACGACGGCTCCGCCGTCACCGGCGCGCGTCCGTTGCAGCAGTGCCGTGACGGCGGCCAGTTCGTCGTTCCTTCCGTGTGGCACGGAAAATCTCCTCGCTTCTCGCTCACACCCCCGTGGTGTGCCCGGCGGCCCCGTCGGATCCGACCGGGCCGCCGCACTATGAGCCTGAGCTTGCCCGTTCCCGGTCAACACATGTTCAACATTCACTCAACGTGTGAAGTCCGCACCAACCAATTACCGACATGTGACACCGACATGGCGTCGATCCCACGCCCGCGCCCGGCCGTACGTCCACCGACTCCTCGGTGCGATCGCCCTTCGGCGCCTCGACCGCTGCCTCGATCCGGCTTCAATCCCCGCCTCAATCCCGGTACTCCGGTCGCCGCCCGTCCCGGCGCGCCCGAATGGCCTCCTCGAAGTTCTCGGTGGTCAGCCGGACGTACAACTGGGCGTGCCCCTCGTGATCCATGTGCGAGTGCATGCTGCCGGCCTCCAGGCCCGACCACAGCAACCGTTTCGTCACCTCAACCCCCACTCGGCTGAACCCGATGATGCGCTCGGCGAGTCGGTACGCGTCGTCGAGCAATTTCTCGCCCGGCACCACGCGCGAGACCAGTCCGATCCGCTCGGCCTCGGTCGCGTCCACGTCCCGTCCGGACAACATGATCTCGAATGCCCGAGACGACCCGATCGCCCGGGGGAGCAAATAGCTGATTCCGAGCTCGCTCGCGGTCAGTCCGTTGTTGATGCCCGCGGCCCGGAAGTAGGCCGTGTCGGAGGCGATTCGGATGTCGGTGGCGGTGGCGAGGCAGAAACCGCCCCCGATCGCGGGGCCGTTGATCGCGCCGATCACCGGTTGGTGGAGCCGGCGCAGCCCGAGGATCACGTCGTCCAGGATCTCCATCGAGCGGCGCGCGATGCTCGTCCGAGTCAGGCCCTCGACCCCCGGGATGCGTCCGGAATTCTCCAGATCCGCACCGGAACAGAACCCCCTCCCCGCACCGGTCAATATGACGACACGCGTATCGTTGTCGGAACTCACTGCTTCCAGAGCCTCACGGAAGGGGACCATGACGTCGAAGGCCATGGCGTTCATGCGGTCCGGTCGATTGAGGGTGATGAGCGTGACGTGGGGGCGGGGCTTGTCGACGAGTACGAAAGACATGGGGGCGTCATCCTCGGCATGATGGAGGGGCGAAGGACTGCGAGTCGCACGGCGTCCGACCGGGCGACCGGGCTACCGAAGAGCGCGGATGCGATCCCGGCGCCGACGATCGGCGTGGCGCGTCCGGTCGCCGATCGGGCGAGCGTCCGCACGCCGGTCGAGGGCGAACGTCCGGTGGCGCGTCGGTGGTTCGGGGCGCGGATCCGGTCGGCGGTGCGTGCCCGGATCGGGGCCCATGGATGGTTCGGAACCCGTACGTGGTTCGGGACACGCAAGCCATTCTTGACCAAGTCAATGAAACCGCTCAAGGCCGATCCTCGATCATTCGACGCGTTCGCGGGCGACTACGACCGATATGCCGGATTGTGTGACCCTCTCGGCGACTGGCTGGCCGATCTCGAACTCGCCGGGGACCGTGCCCTGGACGCCGGGTGCGGCTCCGGCCGGCACGCGCTCGCGCTGGCCGGCTCCTATACCGAGGTGGTGGCCGCCGACGTGAGCGCGCCGCTGATCGAGGTCGCGAGGGTTCGCCGGTCGCACGAGCGGGTCCGCTACGAAGTCGCCTCGCTGCTGGACGTACACCACGCCGAGGGCTTCGACCTGGTCCTGAGCATCGGCACGCTGCACCATCTCCCGGACCTGACCGCCGCGCTCACCCATCTCGGGTCGCTGGTCCGCCCCGGCGGCGAACTCGTCCTGGTCGACGACGTGGCCACCGAGCCCGCCGTGACGCGCCGGCAACACGTGCTCCTCGCCGTCCGCGAACTGGCCCGGGACCTGCGCCGGCTGCGCGTCCGGGACGCCTGGTGGCTGTACCGCTTCCGCACCGGCACGGCCTGGCTGGACCACCTGATGTCCCACCACTACCTCACCCGCGCGCAGTACCGCGAGCGCTACGCCGAGGTCTTCCCGGACGCCGACTTCATCGACCTGGCCGACGCGACCGCGATGCGCTGGCGCCGTCGGCCCGAGAACCGGCCGGCTCACCACCGGCAACGATCGGAGAGCACGGATGTCGATCGACACGGCTGACGGCATACCGGCGTCGCCGCAGGTACGCGAGGACGGCGTGCCGGTCCGGGTCGACCTGGGTCGGCTCGCCTACCCGTTCGCGCAGACCGAGATGGCGCGCTGGGTCGCCGAGCGGCAGCGGGGCACCGCGCCGGACCGGCTGTTCCTGCTCACCCACCCCCCGGTGATCACCTACAGCGCGCGTACCCCCGCCGCGGACCTGCCGGACCCGGCCTCGCCGATCCCGCTGGTCGAGGTGGACCGGGGCGGACACGCCACCTACCACGGACCGGGGCAGCTGATCGGCTACCTGGTGGTGAACGTCCGCGCCCTGGGTCCGGGCGACCTGGTGCGCAGGGTGGAGAACGGCCTGCTCGCCGCGCTCGACGCGCTGGGCTTCCCGGCGGTACGGCGCGAGACCCCGGCGGGTGCGCCGAGCCTGGTCGGGATCTGGACCCCGGACCACCGCAAGCTCGCGTCGATCGGGATGCGGATCCGACGGGGCGTCAGCAGCCACGGCTTCGCGCTCAACATCGACCCCGACCTGAGCGCGTTCACCACGTTCACCGCGTGTGCGCTCCCGGACACGACGATGACCTCGCTGGCCGAACTCGCAGCCGAGGCCGGCCGCTCCGTCCCGACCGAGGCGGCGGTCCGCGACGCGGTGGCCGACGCCCTGCTCCGCGAACTCACCCGCCGTCCCCCGACGAGCACGCCCGCCCCGCGCATGGAGGCGGACATCCCGCACGGGTTTCGGCCGCTCAATCCGCCCGCACGCCCGTGACGTCCCACAGGTGGTGGACCGGGTCGTGGATGAAGTAGCGGGCGAAGGACTCGACCGTGAAGACCGTGCCGTCGCTGCGGTTGCCGGTACGCGACCACTGGTCGTCGGCCACCGCCGCGAACGCGTCGGCCAAGGCGCCGCCCGCCGCCGCGAGGTCGGCCGCGACGCGTGCGGGGTCCTGCTCGGTGTAGCGCGACTCGATCGCCGTCGCGTCCTGGTCCCAGTTCGCGAAATCCGGGGCGTCGCGGGTCAACATCAGCCGTAGCCGCTCGTCGAACAGTACGAAGACGTCGCGGACATGACACGCGTATTCGAGCGGGGACCATGTGTCCGGATTCGGCCGGTTCCGCAGCTCGTCGCCGCCGGAGACGAGCAATTCGTGCCACGCGGCGGCGTTCGCGCGGGTCAGGGCGGGGATCCGGGCGAGCGGAACGGCCGGGGTATCCAGGCCGCAGTCGGGACAGGGCGTGTCGAGAACCCACGTCCAACTCTTGGTCTCGGGAATGATCATGCGCCGAGGATGGCCCACGCACCCCCGCTCCAACAAGACGTTTCCCCGCGAAGCCCCAGCGCCCGCGCCGGCGGTGCGCCGCCACCCCCGGCCCACCGGATCACACCCGCCACGCGAGTCGGCCCCTTTATCAGCGCTCCTTCCGCCGTACATCCTCGACGGCGGATTTCGAGGACGCCTTTTTCTGCTTCTCCTTCTCGGTGGGCAAAAGCGTTTCACCGAGCACCCACACCACGAACCCGAGCACGATCAGGGCGAAGCCCGCCGGCAGCTGATAGCCGTGCACAAAGGCTTGTCGGGCGAGCAGTCCCCAGGCCCGGAACCAACCGACGAAGTGGTGAACGATCCCACCGACACCCTGGAGGACCAGGAACAACCCGAAAATGTCCAGGAACTTGCGCATGAGCGTCACGTTATCGACGCCTCTTGATCTTCGAAACGGCCGAGCGGCCAATCCCGATGGACCGGAGTCGAGCCCCGCGCGCCCGGTACCGCGACCTTCGTCGCGCCGACCGGACCCGACGGGGGTCGCTCGCGTGGACGGTCGGTGAGACGGGCCGCCTTGCGGCGAAAGGCCCACTGCGGCTCCAGCCGAACGGTGGTCCGCAGTGGCTGTGAGTGGGCCCGGGGGCACCGATCTCACCGACCGCCCCCTACAACCCGCACTCCCCGCCCGACATTCCCGTCCCCACGCGGAACTTCCACCTCGCGTTCCGGAATCGCCGCCACCGTGTCGAAACGCCCCGAAATGGTACGCAATATACCCCGTCCCACCTCGACTCCCCTCCCGCGGTCCGCCCGAATCCCGCCCCGCTCTCTTACGCGGTAGCCCGCACCCGGCCTCCCGCCACGCCCTACGATCGAGTCATGTTCGTGATCACGCTGACCTACGTCGTCCCCGTCGAGGACATCGACGCGCTCATGCCCGGCCACCTCGAATGGCTCGACCGGTACTACGCGGACGGCACCCTGCTCGCCTCCGGGCGTCGTATCCCGCGCACCGGCGGGGTGATCCTGGCCCGCGCCGACGACCGGGCCGCGCTCGACGCCGTGCTCGCGGAGGACCCTTTCCGGAAGGCGGGTGCGGCCACCTACGACGTTGTCGAATTCGCGCCCTCCAGGACCGCCCCCGGGCTCGAAGGACTGCTCGCGGCCACCTGAAGTGCAGTCAATAGGCGTTCATTTCCAGCACATTTGATGGCGATTACTCACCAATTCAGACAACAAACGAGTACAGGCTTCCGCATTCACACCTTCGGGTGATTTCGTGTTGGGAACACACCCGGACCGGGCGACGGGGACGCTCATCCGCCGGGGCGTGCATTCCGCGCCGAGTACCCCGATCGCGTCACCCCAACCCCCGCTCGGCGCCCTACCGACACAACGGCACAGCTTGCGACAGGACGTATGGGGGAGGCGCTGACCGATGCGCGTGCGAGAAACCCGGATGCCGGGGTGGCCTGCGGACATGTTCGTGCCGGAGCTCCCCGTGGCCACCGCGCGGCTGCGTCGCCGGGTCGCGGATTCGGTGCAACCCGACGGGGCGGTGCGCAGCCCGTGCCGCAGCCGCGTGCTCGAATCGGCGCTGCTGCTGCGCCTGCTGGAGCGCACCGGGATCGAATCCGACCACCACCGTCGGGTCGCCCGGTTCCTCGCCGATCTCCCCGACGACGCCGAACCGCTGGATCGGCTGCTCGCGACGATCGCTTTACGCCACCCCGATGACCTTGCCGAACACGGCACGGACGCCTTGCTCGACCGCTTCCTACAGCGGGCGCCGGCGTTTCTGAACGCGCGCAAGCGGGTCCTGCTCGAAACGGTGCTGGCCCTGCTCGGCCCACCCCGGAGCGCGCTCCGGCGTGCGTTCGACCCGAGCGCGTTCGACACCGGGAACCTGCACCCGTGGGCGCACGTGCAGACCATCGCGCTCAAGGTCGCGTCGGCCGATCTGACCGGTCATGCCGACG
The DNA here is from genome assembly GCF_044334985.1 of Embleya sp. NPDC020630. NCBI lineage: Bacteria > Bacillati > Actinomycetota > Actinomycetes > Kitasatosporales > Streptomycetaceae > Embleya > Embleya sp. NPDC020630. Next base: position 180,349 of record NZ_JBIRUB010000004.1, on the reverse strand, counting down.
AGGTCGCCGAGTCCGAGGTGCGCCTGCTCGTGGACACCCAGCAGGCGTCGGGGGTCTGGGAGGGCAATCTGCTCGTGCACCTCCTGGTGCTGCACGCGCTGGTCGGGCGGCCGCACCTGGACGGTGTGCTGGTCAACGGCGTGGCCAAGGCGCTGGTCCACCAACGGGCGGACGGCGGGGTGCCGTTCGTGACCGACACGGACACCTGGTGCGCGGTCACCGCGGGTGTCGCGCTGGACGCGTCGGGTGCCCCGATGGAGGTCCGCCGCCGGATCGGCGACCACCTCGCGGCGCGCCAACGGGTGGACGGCGGCTGGTCGTACACCGACGCCGCGGCGCTCGCCGACGTCGACGACACCTCGGTGGCGATCGAGTTCCTGCACGCCACCGACCCGCTGCGCTACCGGCGCACGATCGACCGCGGCTTACGCGCCCTGTGGTCCTACCAGGGTCCCGACGGCGGTTTCCCCACGTACATCGCGGGCGCGCCCTCGGAGGCGTGCATGACCGCGGCCGCGGTCAACGCGCTGAGCGTACGCGCGCCCCGGCACGTGCAACGCATCACCGCCGCACGCCGGTTCCTGGCCTTTGCGCAGCACGCCGACGGCACCTTCGACCCGGACTGGAGCCGCAGCCGCTATCACGCGATCTTCCGCGCCCTGCTCGCCACCGACGCGTGCGGACCCGACGCCTACCGGGCCACCGTCAAGCGGGCGCTGACCGCGGTGCGCGAGGGGCAGAACCGCGACGGCGGCTGGGGCCAGCAACCCGGCGACCCCAGTGACGCGATCAGCACCGCGTACGCGCTGATCGCGCTGTGCCGCCAGGCCGACGCCCGCCCCGCGGCGCGCGGCGTCGAGTACCTGTTGAGCGCACAACGCGCCGACGGCGGGATCGACTCGGTGCCGGACATGCTGGGCACCCGGCCGTTCCTGTACGTGATCCCCAGTCTGGCCGACCACTTCACCCTGCTGGCCCTCGGCCACCTGGGCAGTCGGTTGGCCGCCCGGACGCGCCGCCCGAGCGCCCCGCGGGGCCCCGACGCGCAGTCGGCGTACCCCTCAGCCCTGCGTGCCCCCGCGCCCGGTTCCGCCGGATCGCGCGGTGGGGGCAGGAATACCCCGACGCAGACCGGCGAAAGGAGCCCGGCGTGAGCACACCGACCGTCGTCGACCTCCCGATCAGCTTCCACCTGCCGAAGCTCGCGAACCTGTTGCCGATGACGTTCCATCCGGAAACGGACCGGCTGATGCGCGAGTCCCGCTGGTGGGCCCACCGCCACCTCGGCTTCGCGTACGCGGGCGACGCCGCCCGGATAGACAAGAACGTGGACGGAACGCTGCTGGTGTCGTTGTCCGTTCCGCACGCCGACTACGAACTCGCGCTGACCACGGCAAAGGTGATGAACTATCTGATCGGCATCGAGAACAGTCTCGTGGACAAGGCCGGTCTGGGCGGCAGTTCGTTCGCCACCCGCAACGTCTTCGGTCGCTTCATGGCCGACCTGCTCGGCTGGGGGGACGGCTCGACCCCCCTGCGCGAGGACTTCTCCTGGTTGCGCGAGCGCATGCCGCCGGCGCGCTGGATCCGATTCGTCTCCTACATGGAGGACTTCGCACACGGGTTCACCACGGAGCTGGAGAGCTGGCGCGACGCCGGGATATCCGACTACGACACGTACATGGACGACCGCCGGCACAGCCTGGGGGTGCGCTGGTTGTTCGGGTTCGCCGAGGAGGGCGTGCCCGGCGTGGCGCTGTCCCAGGAGGCGTTCCGCGCCGCCGACATGGTGGCCATCCACGACACCGCGATCGACGGCTACACGCTGATCAACGACCTGGTCTCCTATCGCAAGGAACTGGTCATGGACGACCGGGTGAACCTGGTCTACTACCTCGGCGAGGCCGAAGGGCTCGACCTCGAAGGGGCGATGAACAAGATCTGCGGCCTGATCGACGCCACCGAGCGCAAGTTCCTCGACCTGCGCGACCGGATCATGGCCGGCCCGCACGGCGGGGAGCCGGGGATGCGCGCCTACCTCGACGAGGTCGGCCACGTGATGACGTCCAATCTGTGGTGGGCCACCGTCAGCAAGCGCTACGAACCCGGCGGCCTGGGCTGGGACGGCTCCACCGCCGGCACCATGACCTTCCACCGGGACCGGGCCGTGTTCGTCCCGGATCCGACCCCGGGCGGCTGACCGGCGACGGCCCGAACACGGCGCCGACCGCTCCACCCGCAGCCCACCGATGGTCACCCCCGGCGCGCCCGGTCCTCGCGGCGCGCCGGCGGGCTTTGCCCGAACCTGACGCAACGTCAAGGCCGTCCTCGGACGGCTTTAATCATTCACTCATGAAGCACGTCCATGCTGTCTACATGGACTTTCCGCGTTGTGGCACCCCGCGTCCTGCGGTTCGATCCGGCTCGCACCCGGTGGGGAGGGCGCGACCGCCGATCGCGCCCCGGGGAAAACATCGGGCGGGCGGTGAGCGGATCGGCGTGGTCGGGGCAGGCGTCCGGTGATGTCAGTCTCCTTCGGCACCTTCGACAAGCGCACCCGACCCGCCCGCCCGGCGAGCGCCTCGGACCGTACGGCCGCCGCCGCGCGCCCGCCGGCCGACTCTGCCGGCCCACGCCCGCCCGCCGAGCCGGCCGGCCCGACGGCCCGGACCGATCCGCCCGCGACCGGCCGCCGACCCCACCTGCACCGGGTCGACCTGATCCGCGACATCGCGTTCCTGTGCGTGATCGTGGTGCATGTCATCGGCGTGACCTACCCGTTCCCCGGCGAGGGCCCCGCCTTCACCCAACTGGTCCTGCACGCGACCCGCGCGGTGTTCTTCTTCGTCAGCACCTTCGTGCTCTTCCACAGCGCGTACCACCGGCCGCTGCGCGTGGGCTCCTTCCTCGGCAGGCGGTTCAAGCTGCTCGGCGCGCCGTATCTGCTGTGGTCCACCGCCTACTGGACACTGGGCGACCACGCCCGGATCCGCGACGACCTGCCCGGCGCGCTGGGCGACCTGCGCGGCGGCATCGTCTGGGGCGGGTCCTGGTACCACCTGTACTTCCTGCTCGTCTCGCTCCAGATCGCGGTGCTGTTCCCGCTCCTGCTCAAGCTGGTCCGGGTCACCACCGGCCGGCATCTGCCGCTGCTCGCGGTCACCGCCGCGGTGCAACTCGCCGCGCTGGTGGTGCTGTTCCACCCCACCCCACTGAGCGGCCCGCTGGAGTGGTACCGCACGCACGGCGGGATGCTGTTGCCGACCTACGGGTTCTTCGTCCTGTCCGGCGCGCTGGCCGCGGTGCACCTGGACGCCTTCCACGCCTGGATCGTCGGGCACACGCGGACCGTGTGCGCCGGCACGCTCGGTATGCTCGCGCTGACCTGGCTGTGGTACCGGCACACCGTCGCCGGCGGCCGGGACACCGCGACCGCGTCGATGGCCACCCAGCCGGTGAGCCTGCTTTGGGGCCCGGTCGCGGTGATCGCGCTGTACGCCCTGGCCTGCCGCTGGGAACGGGCCCGCCGACCCGTGCCCGGTCGGCGGGCCGCCGCGCTGGGGGCGCAACTGGCCTTCGGTGTCTACCTCGTGCACCCGATGATCCTGCGGCTGCTGGAACTGAGCGGATTCGCCGCCGCGTTGCCGTGGTCGCCGGCGGTGGACACCATCGTGCTCGTGGCCGTGGTCGCCACCGGGTCGGCCGGGTTCGCCTGGCTGGTCGCGCGAACCCCGGTCGCCCCCTGGGTGATCGGCCGCGAGCGAATGCGCGGCGGTCGACCGGCGTCGGTGACCGTACGGCGCTCGACACCGGCCGGCCCACCCCGGCGTGCGCACGGTCAGCACAGGGGCAGCAGGTCCTTCACCGACCCCGTGGTCTCCAACCACGCCTCGGGCGCGTAACCCGCGCCCGCACTCGTGGTCACCAGCACCCACTGGTCGCTCTTGCCACCGCGCCAGCCGTAGACGGCGGCAGCGCCCTTGGCCCGGCAGGTCGCGGTCAGTTGGGTGCCCGCGGTCACCTCGGTGATGGTCTTGCCCTTGCCCGGCTTCTCGCGTATTTCCAGGCCGATCGCCTGGCGCGCGATCACCGCCATCTTCACCGTCGAGGTGGGCGAGGGCACGGCCGTCCCGCTCGCCGACGGGTTCGCCGACCCGGACGCGCCGGGCGACACGGTGCTCGACGCGTTCTTCTTCTTGTCGTTCTTGTCGTCGTCGCCGGAGAGCACCCACCACACCAGGATCACGATCACCCCGACGATCACCGCCCCGATCACCAGACTGTTCCCGGATTTCGGTGGGGGCGGACCTCCCGCGCTCGGCGCCCGACGGGCGGGCGTCAGGCGACGCCAATCGAATCGGGACGACCCCGCAGACGGCATGGTGACTCCTTCACACGGACGTGCGGTGATACCGGAAAAACTCGACGCTTGATTCTTTCGTGTCCCGACCCCGTCACGGTAAGGCGATCCGGAATCGCCGCGCCGTACGATTCCCGGCCACATGTCACATCGGACCCCTATGGTCGGCGCATGACCTCTGCGTTGCCACGGATCACCGACGACCAGCGACGAGCGCGTTTGGGCACTCGGCATCGACTGGCGGCCGGCGCGCGCGCCGCGCACGCGGAGGACGCGGTCCGGTCTGTGCTCCTGCTGCACGCCACCGACCCGGCGACGGTGTACGTGTCCACCTGCGCGCGCCTGGCCGAACCGTCCGTCGCCGAGGTCCGGCGGGCGTTGTACGCCGACCGCAGCCTGGTGCGCATGCCCGGCATGCGGCGCACCGTCTACGTGGTCCCGCGCGAACTCGTTCACGTGGTCCAGCGTTCCAGCACCGACGCGGTCGCGGTCACGCAGCGCCGGGTGCTGCTGCAGTTCCTCGCGTCCGGCGGCTACGACGAGGCGTGGCTGGAGCGGGTCGAGGCGGACACGGTGGCCGCGCTGGCCGGGATGGGCGAGGCCACCGCGATCGAACTGGGCGCGCGGGTACCGCTGTTGCGTACCCAGATCCGGGTTGCGGTGGGCAAGCCGTACGAGGCGAATCAGGGGGTGTCCACGCGGTTGTTGTTCACCCTCTCCTGCGAGGGCCGGATCGTCCGGGCCGAGCCGCAGGGGTCGTGGCTTTCCAGCCGCTTCCGCTACACGATCATGCCGCCGCTGCCCGAGATCGGAAAAACCGAGGCGAAGGCCGAGTTGGTGCGCGGCTGGCTGGCCGCGTTCGGGCCCGGCACGGCCGACGACGTCAAGTGGTGGACGGGCTGGACGACGGCCGACGTGCGGCACGCCCTGGCCGCGGTCCGGGCCGTCGAGGTGGGGCTGGACGACGGCACGACCGGTTGGGTGCTGCCCGGCGACGAGGAGCCCGAGCCGGCCCCCGAGCCGTGGGCGGCCCTGCTGCCCGCACTCGACGCCACCCCGATGGGCTGGAAGGCCCGCGACTGGTACATCACGCCCGCGCTGCGCGAGCACCTGTTCGACCGTATGGGCAATATCGGCCCGACCGTCTGGTGGAACGGCCGCGTGGTCGGCGGCTGGTCCACCCGCCCCGACGGCGGCCTCGTCTGGCGCGCCCTGGTCGACCTCGACCCCGAGGCGACCAAGGCGATCGAGGCGGAAGTGGCCCGGCACACCTCGTGGTTGGAGGGCACCCACATCACCCCGCGATTCCGCGTCCCCCTGGACCGCGAACTGAGCGCGTAGGTCGCGCAGGGGCGGACGGGACCGGGCCGGGGCCGGTGCTCAGGGCCGGCCGAGCGCCGCGCCCGCCTCCGCGCGGACCGGTTCGGCGTGGACCGGCTCGGCACGCGGGCCGGTGGTGTAGACGACGAGCAGCAGATCCGGATCCCCGGGCAGGGACAACGTCTCGTAGGTGATGTCCACGGGGTCGCCGCCGGCGGGGCGCAGGCGTTTGGTGCCGTGCGTCTTCTCGGCCACCTGGTGGGCGTCCCACAGCGGGCGGAAGCGCGGGTTGCCGGCGGACAACTCCTCGACGAGGGCGGCCATTCGGGTGTCCCCGGGGTGCCGCGCGGCGTCCAGGCGCAGATACCCGACCGTGTCGGCGGCGACCTGCTCCCACTCGGGATAGAAGGTGTGCGCGTCGGGGGCCAGGAACGCGTGCCGCGCCATGTTGCGCGCGTGCGGCGCCATCGCGCTCAACCCCATCAGCGCGTCGGCAAGGGTGTTCCACGCCACCACGTCCATGCAGCGGCCCAGCACGAACGCCGGCGCGTCGATCCGGTCCAAGAGCACCTGTACACCCGGCCGCGCGGTCGAGGGCGCCGGCCGACGCACACTCACCCGGGTCGGCCGGGCCAGATCCCACATGTGCGCGTACTCGGTCGGATCCAGCCGCAGCGCCCGCCCGATCGCGTCCAGCACGGCGTCCGAGACGTGCTGTCCGCGGCCCTGCTCCAGGCGTACGTAGTAGTCGACGCTCACGCCGGCGAGCTGCGCCACCTCCTCGCGCCGCAACCCCGCCACCCGCCGCTTGCGGCCGAAAACGGGCAGGCCGACCTCCTCGGGCCCGACCCGGGCGCGGCAGGCGCGCAAAAACCCGCCCAGTTGCTCGAAGGACGTGTCGGCGGACGAGGTGGTCATGATCGGACTCTACTGCCGGCCCCGCGCCCGACGCGGCGACCGGGCGCGAAGGTGGTACCGCCGGACCCAGGTAAACGTGTGCTCTGGGTGTCCGCGCGGCCCGGCGGCACAGTGATCCGAGTCAGCAGATCACGCAGTACGGATCAACCCGGGAGACCCCCATGAACCACACCGCACCCACCGCGCTCACCGGTCGCACCGCCGTCGTCACCGGGGCCGCCAGCGGCATCGGCGCCGAGACCGCACGGCAGCTCGCCGCGAGCGGCGCGCGGGTTGCCCTGCTGGCCCGCCGGGAGGACCGACTCAAGGACCTCGCCGCCGAGATCGAGGCCGGCGGCGGTACGGCGCTCGCCGTCGCGGTCGACGTCACCGACCAGGACTCGGTGGACGCGGGCGCGGCCCGGATCCGGGCCGAACTGGGCCGCGTCGACCTGGTCGTCAACGCGGCCGGGGTGATGTTGCCCAACCCGCTCGACGACGGCCGGATCGACGAGTGGACCCGGATGATCGACACCAACGTCACCGGCGCGCTGCGGATCATCCGGGCGTTCACCGCCGACCTGGTCGCCGCGGCGGCCGACGGCGGTACCGCGGACCTGGTCGACGTCTCCTCGATCGGCGCGCACGTGACCTTCCCGAACTACGCCGTCTACGGCGCGACCAAGGCCGCGCTCACCCACCTGTCGGCATCCCTGCGCAGCGAACTGGGCCCGCGCGACGTCCGGGTCACCAACATCGAGCCCGGCCTGACCGACACCGAACTCGGCTCGCACATCGACAACGCCGCGCTCGGCGAGGCCGGCCAGCTCGGCGCCATGTTCGACACGATCGGCGCCCTGTCCCCGGCCGACGTGGCCGACCTGATCGTGTACACCACAACCCGCCCCCGCCACATCAACCTCCGCCACCTGATCATCCTGCCCACCCACCAGGCCTGACCCCACCCCACCGCCGACCGCCCCCCGCCCACGGCGGACGAGCGGCGGGACCCACCGCCAGGCGTTCACCGGGGTTGCCCACCGCGCCGACGGCTGCCGCCGCGCCGCCCACACCGCCTGCGGCTCGCTTTCCGCCCGCCGTGGCCCACGGGCGGCGGGTGGGGACCGCGGCCCCGACCGCCCGGTGCGCCCGCTCCCCACGGCTCGCCCGCCGCCCGTCGCCGCGCCACCGGCCACGGTTCGCCGCGCGGCCGGTCACCGATTCAGCCGCAGGTGGGGGTGTGCGGGGGATGTTGCGTTGAGGGGCGGTGTTGACTATGACTTGTCAGGGCCGGTCGGCACCCCCTTGCTAGGAGTTTTTCGTGGCGTTGTTTCGTCGCCAGTCGCGCAATCAGCAGAACACCGCCTGGGGACAGGACGTGCGCGGTGTCCTGATGAGCGCGCCGCCGGAGCGGATCAGGCAGGATCTGCGGCTGATGATCAGCCGCCCCGGCCCGCACCTCGGTGCGCAGGGCATGGTGTGGCCGCTGGGCGTGCGCGGCGAGATCGTCGCCGTGGCGTGTGTGAAGGGACCGGACGGCACCGCGGTCACGATCGAGACGCCGATGGTGCAGCACTGGGGGATGGCCGTCGAGGACGTGTGGCTCCAAGGCGCGACCAACCTGCGCATGGAGGGCTACGGCGGCACGCCGATGGAGATCTCCCCCGGCGCCACGCTGCACTCGCTGCTCGGCCAGAGCTGGCCCGGCTCGGCGCAACTGTTCCGCCTCGGCGAGGCGATCGGCGACCCGCTGCGCGCCGGCGCCCTGGTGTGCGCGCCGGTGGACAACGGTCTGCTCGCGCTGCCGCTCAACTCGCAGCGCACGGTGGGCATGGCCGGATTCGTACTGAAGACCGCACAGGGCCTGACCCGGGACCAACAGCCCCTGTCCACCGGGATGTTCTGGTGGCACGAGGGCATCCTGGAAGAGCTGGAGGTCGAGTGGAAGGGTCCCGAACACGCGAGCCTGACCGGATCCGCCCGCTTCGGCCAGGTCGTTCGCGCGCTCCCGCAGCAGTAGCCGCGACAACACCTCGCCCACCGGCGCGCGGGGCCTACATCTCGGTCAGCCGATAGTGGTACCGCTCCCGCTCCACCGTCCACGACCGCCCGTCCGGGCGCGGTGCGGGCGGGAAGGCGGTACCCGCCGGAATCGCCTCGACCCGCAGCCGCTCGGCATCCACCACCGGCGCGCCCGCCACCCCGTAGTACAAATCGACCGCCGCGTCCCGATCGCCGTAGACCAGGATGCGATCCCGCATCAACACCGCCAGCGCGGGCCGCTCCGGGTCGAACAACCCCCACGTCGTGCCGTCGCCCGGATGCCCCAGGAACAACACCGAACGCGGCTCGGCCAGCGCGAACCCGGTCAGTCGCGCGTCCACCGGGCCGAGCACCGGACCCGCGTCCACCGCGCCGTGATCGATCAGGTCGCGCAGCACGTCCAACGCGGCCGGCGGCAGATCCTCGCCGATCACCGCGAGATCGCCGGTCAGCGCGTGGGTGCGCCCCGGTCCGGCGTGCGGCCCGCGCAACTGGAGGAATCCGCAGCGCTCGACCGACACGCTGGTCAGCGCCGCGCCCTGGGTCCGCTCCCAGGCGATCGCCAACTCCAACCCGGGCCGCAACCACATCGGCGCGACCAGCACCCCGTCCGGGGCCAACTGCTCCACCCACGCCGGCGGCAGATCCGGCACACCCACCGTGGCCTCGATCCGGTCGAACGGCGCCCGGTCCGCGACGCCGGCCCAGCCGTCCCCGGCCCGCACGTCCACATGTATCCCGAGCCCGGCCAACCGCCGCGCCGCCGCGCCCGCCAACTCGGCGGACACCTCGACGCTGACCACCTCGCCCGTCGCCCCCACCAGATGCGCCAGCAGCGCCGCGTTGTAGCCGCTGCCCGTGCCGATCTCCAGCACCCGCGTCCCGGGCCGCACGGCCAGCTGTTCGAGCATCAGCGCGATCATCGCCGGCCGGCTGACCGTACTGTCCGGCAACCCGCGCGCGTCGATCGACAACACCACCACGCGGTCCTCGTACGCACGCGCCGGCGAGGTGCCGCCGGGCATGAACACCTCGCGCGGCACCTCGGCCATCGCGCTCGCGACCGCCTCGGTGCGGATACTCCCGCCCAGCCGCAATCGCTCCACCAGCGCGTTCCGCAGCCGGGCCGCCGTGCGCTCGTCGTTCATGGCCCCCGTGTACCCACCTCGGCGCCCGTCGGCACCCCGCACGGCGCCCGGCCCGCTCCACGCGCGCCCCCCGGATCCCCACGCATCCCTCTTGTCCCACCACCCCCTCGTGTGGACCATGGGCCGACGATGACCGGCGCGCCGGCGGAATGGGGACACGGTGACCTACCACGAGAGCATTCGCATCGAGGCGACGGCCGAGCGGGTCTGGGAGATCCTGATGGACGTCGAGCGTTGGCCCACCTGGACCGCGTCCATGAGCGAGGTGCGCCGTTTGGACCGGGAGCCGTTCGGCGTCGGCAGCCGGGTCCGGGTCAAGCAGCCCCGACTGCCCGCCACGCAATGGGTGGTCACCGAACGTGAACCGGGGCGATCGTTCGCCTGGACGTCGCGCAGCGGCGGGGTGACCACCCTCGCCGACCACCGCATCGGGGTCGACGAGGGTGTCACGGTGGAGCTGATCCTGCGCCAGAGCGGCCTGCTCACCCCGCTGATCGGCCTGGTCGCGGGCAAGCTGACCCGGCGCTATCTGCGGATGGAGGCGGAGGGCCTGAAGGAGCGCGCCGAACGCGACGCCTGATCGGGGCGCACGGCGGGCGCCCCGGCCCCGCCTACGGGTGCGCGGCGCGCGAACCGGTGCGCGCGGTGATCTCGTCGCCGGACAGGTACGCGTCGGTCTTCTCCAGGTTGCCCATCCGGCCGTCCTGGTCGGACATGAAGCCGAGCCGGACCAGGTCGTCGCCGGCGAAGGCGTGCTGGATCCAGTTGGACAACACCCGGGTGCGGGCCCGGATCGACGGCACCGTCAGCAGGTGGTAGCCGCGCGTGATCGCCTGCGCGGGCAGGCCGCGCATCTCGTAGCCGAGCGGCCGGGCCACCGCCTGGGTGCCGCCGAGGTCGACGACCAGACCCAGGTCCTTGTGCCGGAACGCGCTCAGCGGTTGGCCGCGCAGCGCGGCGACCACATTGGCCGCGGCGATCTTGGCCTGGCGGTGCGCGTACTGCGCGGTGGGCGGGCAGATCGCGCCGTCCCCCTTGGCCAGGTCCGGAACGGCCGCGGCGTCGCCGAGCGCGAACACGTCCGGATACCCGGGTACGGCCAGATCGGCGGCGACCGCCAGCCGGCCGCGCACCAACTCGGTGCCCAGCGTGCCGACCAGCGGGCTCGCGGTGACGCCCGCCGTCCAGACCAGCGTGCGGCACGGCAACTTCTCACCCGTCGTCAGGGTGACCGAGTCCTCGGTGATCTCCTGCACGCTGACCCCGAGCCGCACGTCCACGCCGCGCTTGGCCAGCATCTGCAGGGTGGCCTTGCCCAGGTTCTCGCCGAGTTCGGGCAGCAGGCGCGGCGCGATGTCGACGATCATCCAGCGCACCTGCGCGGGGTCCAGGCGCGGGAAGTGCCGCAGCGCCTTGGTGGTCAACATCTCCAGGCACGCGGCGGTCTCCACACCCGCGTAGCCGCCGCCGACCACGATGAACTGGCAGCGCGAGGCGCGCTCGGCCGGATCGGTGCTGGAGTTGGCGATCTCCAGCTGGGCGATCACGTGGTCGCGCAGATACACCGCCTCGGCCAGGTTCTTCATGCCGTGGCCGTAGGTGGTCAGGCCGGGGATGTCGAAGGTACGGGTGACGCTGCCCGGGGCCAGGACCAGCTTGTCGTAGTGCTCGTTGCCGACGTCGCCGGAGATCTTGCGCACCACGCAGACCTTCGCGGCCAGGTCCACGCCGATCACGCCGCCGGGGAGCACGTGCGTGCGGTCGAACATCCGGTGCAGCGGCACCGCCGTGGTACGCGAGGACAACACCCCGGCCGCGACCTGCGGCAGCAGCGGGCGGTACACCATGTAGTCCATCGGACTGATCAGCACGATCTCGGCCTCGCGGGGACCGAGGGACCGCTCCAACCTGCGCACCGCCTCGAACCCCGCGAACCCTGCTCCGACGACCACCACCCGCTGCACCATGGCTGCCCCTTCCGGGAAGGCCCGGGCAGGAAACCCGCGACCATTTGGCACATTTTGTCCAAACATATGGCCGAGCGGGCGAGGCCACGAGCGGGACGGGCCATCCGGGGGCGGAACGACGGCGGGCGGCGATCGGCTGGGAAGAGCGCCGGTGGGCGGCGGCGGGGCGGCCTCAGGCGGTTCGGCGGCGACCGCGACCGAGCGCGAAGCCGGCCGCCACGCACAGCACCGGCGCGGTGAGCAGGCCCGCGACCAGGTTGAGGCCGCCGTAGCCTGCCATGCCCAGGACCGATCCGGAGACCGCGCCGCCCGCCGCGCCGGCCAGGTTCATCAGCAGGTCCGACACGCCCTGTACGCCCGGCCGCTCACCCGCCGGCACCGACTCGGCCAGCAGTGCCGAGCCCGCCACCAGGCAGCACGACCAGCCGAGGCCGAGCAGGACCAGGCCGACCATGGTGCGCCACGTGGAATGGCCCGAGGTACCGGCCGTGAACACCGCGAGCAGCAGCACGAACTGGCCGCCCAGGATCACCGGGATCCGGCCGAACCGGTCCGCCGCCCAGCCGACCGCGGGGGACAATGCGTACATTCCGGCGATATGCAGGCTGATCGTCAGCCCGACCAGGGTCAACGCGGTGCCGTGGTCCTTCATGTGTACGGGTGTCATCGCCATCACCGACACCATCACCACGTGCCCGAACGCCACCGTCGCCAGGCCGAGCAGCGCGCGTGGCGCCCGGCGGATCACCGCGAACGCCCCGCGCAGACCGGCCCGGGGCGGCACCCGGTCGCCCAGGTCGGCGCGCGCGACGAGCAGCGGGTCCGGGCGCAGCGCCACCCACAGGATGATCCCGGCGCCGGCGAACGAGACGATCGAGAACAGGAACGGACCGGCCAGCTCCGGCAGGTCCAAGGCCCGGCCGACCACCGCGCCCGGCTCGTTCAGGTTGGGACCCAGGACCGCGCCGACGGTGGTCGACCAGACCACGACCGACAACGCCCGGGCCCGGCCGGCGTCGTCGGCGAGGTCGGTCGCCGCGTAGCGCGACTGGAGGTTGGCGGCGGTCCCCGCGCCGAACACGAGCAGCGCGACGATCAGCAGCGGGAACCACCCGAGCACCGCCGCCAGGATCACCCCGCCGGCCGCGACCGCCGCGACCGCCCAGCCGGCGGTGAGCGCGACGCGACGTCCATACCGGGTCGCGGCGCGTGACATCGGCAGCGCGAACAACGCCGCGCCCAAAGTGATCGCGGTGGTGGCCACGCCGGACCAGCTCTTGGACCCGGACAGGTCCTCGGCCAGCAGTCCGCCGACGGTCAGCGCCGAACCCATGCCCACGCCGCCGACGACCTGCGCGGCGATCAGGGTACGGACGGTCCGCCGCTGCAGGTCCGAGCGGTCGACCCGCTCGGGGTCGGCGGACACGGGATCGGCCGACTCGGGGCGGGCCGACTCGGGTATGGCCGGGTCCAGGGCGGTCATGCCGGATTCACCACCAGATCGGGGATCGGACGAGGTGCACGGATCCACAGCGTGCCGCACGAGCCCGCCCCGCCCTGGGCGGGGCGCTCGCGAACCGGTTCGGGCGGGGTGTATACCGCTGCGAAGGAAGATCATCGCACCGGCGGCTCCGGGTGGGTATGGGCGGCGGCCGAGCGGTCGGGTGGGCCCGGGGGCGCGGGTGTGCGTGGCCCGGGAGTCGGGTACGGGCAGGCGCCGTGCATCGGATACGGATCGGCTGAGGATGACACTGGACGACGAGCACGCCTGGGCGCTGTTGCGTGCCCTGGACGACCCGGACCACCTGACCGCCCCGGCGGACTACGATCCCGACGCCGCGCGCGAGCGGTTCGACCGGCTCGTGGCGCGCCTGGACGCGGACTTCGACTGTCGGTGCCCGGTCGAGGGCGAGGCGGGGGCGGCGAGTCGGCACGGGGCGATCGTGGTGCCCGCGAGCGCGCTGTCCGGGATCGGGCGGATCACCGTGGTGGTGAGCAACTTCGGCGACCTGGCGGTGATCGGGGTCGACGCGCCCAACGACCACCCCGTCGGCGCGGCACCGGCGTACGTGGCGCCGGAGGAGACGGAACGGGTCGCCGCCGCGCTCGACGACCTCGGCTACACCGTCGTGCCGGAGGACCTGTTGCGGACCCCGTACGACGGGGCGAGCCGGCTCGCCGACCACTACACGGTCGAGGACGCGCCGACCTGGTGGATCCGGTTCTTCGACTATCCCTGAGGCCGGCCCGGCGGTCGTCGGGTCGGGTTGCGTGAGGGGTGTTGCCTGGGTAGGTGTGTGACCCATGAGATTCAGGGTGCCGATCGGTGACGAATTGCGGACGAGCCTGGGTGCGCCGAAGCGGGTGAAGTTGCTGGACAGCAGCCCGCGTTCGCGGGTGTGGCGGGTGGAGTTCGGCGGCGAGCGGGCGATCGTCAAGCGGATCACCGACGGAGGCGACAACCGGGACGGCGCGTCGGCGCGCTTCGCCCGCGAGGTGGCCGGGTTGCGGCTGGCCGCGCGGGGGCCGGTCGGGCCTCGGGTGCTGGCCACCGATCCCGACGCGTGCGTCATGGTGCTGGAGTATCTGGACGACCTCGGGCGGACCGACGACTGGCTGCCCGGCTACGCCGAGGCGTTGGCCCGGCTGCATGCGCTCACCGGGCCGGCGGACGCGGACGCGCTGCCGGCCTGGCGGGCGCCGACCGCCGCCGACGCCGAGTCGTTCCTGCGGTTGGCCGCGACGCTGGAGGTACCGATCCCGGCGGGCGTGGCCGCCGAGTTGGCCGCCCTGCTGACCCGGCTCGACCCGACCGGGCGGTATGCGCTGTTGCACGGCGATCCGTGCCCGGGCAACGACCTGCGGACCGTCGACGGCGTGCGGTTCGTCGACTTCGAGCAGGCCGCGCTGGGCGACGGGCTGGTCGAATTGGCCTATCTGCGCATCGGGTTCCCCACGTGCTGGTGCGCGATGTCGCTGCCCGGACCGCAGGCGGCCGAGGTGGAGGCGGTCTACGCGGCGACCTGGCGGGCGCACACCGGCCGCGACCTCGACCCGGAGGCGTCCGTCGCCGACGCCTGCGCGGGCTGGCTGATCCGGGGCGACGCGCTGGTCGAGCGGGCGCACCGGGACAGCGTGGACCACCTGGACCGGGTGCCGGTGCAGGACTTCGAATGGGGCTACATCTCGGCCCGCGAGCGACTGGTGCACCGGCTCGGCGTGGTGGCCGACACCGCGACCGAGCCGTTGCACGAACTGGGGCTGCTGGCACGGGAGTTGCGCGGTCGTCTGCTGGCCTCCTGGCCGGGACTGCGCCCGCTGCCGGGTCCGGACTCGCGCCCCTGGTGAGGAAACCTTCCCGGATCGACGCTTGCACCACTACAGCTGAAGTACTATAACTGTAGTCATCTTGCCGCGCCGTCGTCCGGCTCGGAACGCACCACGGAAAGAGACCGCATGCGAAAGCTCACCTACTTCATCGCCACCACCATCGACGGCTTCATCGCCGACAAGGACGGCGGCTACGACTTCTTCCCGGTCGGCGAGGATGTGGTGGCACACCTGGTCGCCGAGTATCCGGAGACGTTGCCGACGCACCTCGCCCCGCACGTGGGGGTCGCTCCGGACACGGAGTTCCGGCACTTCGACACGGTCGTGATGGGTCGGGGCACCTACGAGCCCGGTATTCGGGAGGGCCTTTCCAACCCGTACGCCCATCTCCGGACCTATGTCGTCACCGAGACGATCACCGAGACCCTCGACCCCGCGGTGACCCTGATTGCCGGCGACCCGGCCGCCAAGGTGCGCGAGTTGAAGGCCGAACCGACCGGCAAGGGCATCTGGCTGGCCGGTGGGGGGCGTCTCGCGGGCAGTCTGATCGACGAGATCGACGAGCTGGTGATCAAGACCTATCCGGTTCTGATCGGCAGCGGGATACCCATGATGTCGGGCGTGTTCGGGGCACACGCGTTCACCCACACGGGTGGGACGGTGCTTGCCGGGGGGACGTCGGTGGCGACGTACAGTCGCACGTGACGGCGAAGGCGTCGGCGGGGGCGCGGTGCGATCGCCGGGTGGTCAGGACGTCGGGTCGTCGGGCGGCTGGGTGAGCGGGAGTTCGAAGTCCACCACGCGGTGTGCGATGCGCAGGCCGGCGAGGGGTAGGGCCAGGCGGACGGCGCCCTCGGTGTCGCCGTCGAATTCGAACACGGCCAACTCGCGGACGTCGGGCCGCTCCCGGCGCAGCAGGTCCACGAGCGCGGCCACCAGCGCGCCGAGGATGTCGGGGGCGACGCCGGGGGCGGTGATCGCCTCGCCGGCGTTGAGGTACGCCAGGTCGTCGGCGACGTCGACGGTGAGTTCCGCGCCCTCGCCGATCAGCCCCACGAGCGGCGGCGGGAGGGTACGGGCGCGGATCGCGGGCAGGCCGCCCGGGGCCCACCAGCCGCGCGGGTCCACGGTCCAGATCCGGGCGATCTCACCGGTGGCACGGGCGCCGAGGGCGCGGGCGGCGTCGCCTTCCGGGCCGGTGTCGGTACCGCTCCAGTGCAGCATCGACGCGCCGCCGGCCCGGGCCCGCCGGGCGGCGCGGCGGTACATCGACACGAATGCGGCTCGCTCCTCGGCGGTGGCGCCGGGATCCGCGCGGTAGGAGCCGTGGACCAGCCGCCGGGCGAGCCGGTCGGCGCGCTCACCCTGGGCGGTGACACCCGCCTCGCCGTTCCCGTACAGGCTCACCCAGCCGAGCAGCCGCCCGCCACGGCGCGCGCGGACCGTGCCGATGCGGTCGCCGGGATCGCCGGCATCGGCGGGGGCGGTGGCGTCGGCGGGTGCTGTCGGCGCCGGGAGCCCGGCGGCGGCGTACACCTCGGTCGCGGCCCGGAGGTCGGCACCCGGGTCACTGTCCCATTCGAGGGAAATGTCGCGCTTCATGGCCCCATCGTCCCTCGATCGACGCGGGCGTACCGGTTGCGACAGGCCGGGGGACGGCCGGCGCGGGTTTGCGGTCGGGGCCGGTCAGCTCGGGCGGTGGAGGCGGTGGAGGCGGCGGTGGACGCGGTGGATCCGGCGACGGGCCCGGCCGTCGTCGTCGATGCCGAGCCGGACGCGGCGTTCGAGGACGTACTCGACGGCCTCGGCGAGCGGTTGGTCCGGCCACTTGCGCCACCGCTTGGCGCGCTTGACGTACAGGCGATCCGCGACGGCCTCGGCTCCGCCGGCGTCGCGCGCGCCGGCCAGGGCGGCGAGCACCAGGTGTTCGTGGCGGCGGTTGGCACTGCGGACCGCCGCCTTGTTGCGGCGGATGTTGCGCCGACTGCTCTTGTCGTTCTCGCCGTAACTGTTGCGCCGATCCTTCAGGTAGCTCAGGCGTTTGCGCTCCTGCGGCGTCCGCCGATCCATCACGTCGCCTTTCCGTCGCCGCGTGCGTCGATGTCGGGCGGTGACCTCGACCGCCGGTCCCGACGCTACGCGGGTCGGGGGCGGGCGGCGACGGATTTTCGGCGGGCCCGACCGGCGTGGCCGGGCCCGCGGCACGCGCCGACCGCGGTACGTGCGGCCGGTGCGCGGTTATGCGTATGTGTGCAGGGCGGCCACGATCGCGGCGGCCAGGCGGTCGGGGGCGCCTTCGGCGTGGGACAGGAACAGGGACGGCTCGGTCAGCTCCAGTTCGAGCAGGGTCGGCGTGCCGTCGGCGGCCGGGATCAGGTCGACGCGCGCGTAGAGCAGCGGGGAGATCGGGATCTCGGTCAGGACCCGGGCCCCGACCGCGAGTTCGGCGGCGGAGGGCTCGCGCGGCTCGATCGTCTCGGCCTTGTACAGGCCGTCGACCAACTCGCCGCCGGTGCCGTCGAGGATGGGGCCCTTGCGGACGGCGTGGCTGAAGACGCCGTCGAAGTAGACGAGGGCGGTCTCACCGACGGTGTCGACGGCCGCCAGATACGGCTGGACCATGACGGTGCGGCCGTCGGCGAGCAGGGCGGTGGCGTGCCCGGCGGCGAGCGCGCGCTCTTCGGGGGAGGCCAGGTCGTACCGCTCGGTGTCGCGCGACCCGGCGCTTATCGCCGGCTTGACCACGTGCACCCCGGCGGTGGGCAGCGTGACGGTCGAGTCGGGCTCCAGCCACATCGTCTCCACCACCGGCAGGCCGGCCCGGGTGAGGTCGCGCAGGTAGGTCTTGTCGGTGTTCCAGGTCACGACCGCCGCCGGGTTGGCCAGGCGCGGCACGCTCGCGGCCCACTCGACGAACGCCTTGTGGTGCGGCGGGTAGTCCCACACCGAGCGCAGCACCACGAGGTCGTACGCGTCCCAGTCCACCGTCGGGTCGCTCCACACGGCGCCCTCCGCGCGGATGCCGTGCGCGGCCAGCGGGGCGATGAGCAGACGGTCGTCCGGGTCGAGATCGGGCAGCTCGGCGCAGGTGACGAGGGCGACACGGGGTTCGATCATGGCGTCAGGTTATCCGGACACCCGGATTGATGATCACATAAGTCGGGCGGTGTCTCGTGGGATGACTCGGCCGGGTGTCTGCTCGGGCCGGACGGGGCGTGGGAGTCGTGGGCGGTGATCGGCGCGGTGGTGTGGTCGTTTGACGGGTCGGCGCGTTTCGGGGCCGCTCCGGGGGTGAGAACGATGAGAGGGACAAGGCTTTGGGGGCACCGTGGTCGGCTCATCGGACACCGCACCCTTCGGGCCGGCCGAGATCGTCGCCGTACGTCACGGCGAAAGCACGGCGAACGCCGCCTTCGCCGCGGCGGCGGCCCGCTCCGCCGCCCGGTCCGCCGCCCGGTCCGCCGGCGTCGCGGCGGATCCGACGGCGGGCGGGTGGGAGGCGGAGGAGCCGGACGGGGACGGCGAGTGCGACCCGTCGGTGGTCGGGCGCGACGCCGACATCGCGCTCAGCGCGCGCGGCGAGGACCAGGCCGGCGCGGTCGGGCGGCGGCTCGCGCTCAGGGGGGAGACCCCGGACGTGGTCCTGGTCTCGCCGTATCGCCGGGCACGTTCGACGATGCGGATCATCGCTCGCGAAGCCGCCCGAGTGGGCCTGCTGTTGCCCCCGCCCCGACGCGACGAGCGGTTGCGCGACCGGGAGATGGGCGTGCTGGAGCTGCGTACGGCCGCCGCCATCGAACGGCTCTACCCGGACGAGGCCGAGCGGCGGCGGCGGGTCGGCGACCTGTACTACCGTCCGCCCGGCGGCGAATCGTTGGCCGATGTCGCGCTGCGGCTGCGTACGCTGCTGACCGACCTCCGGCACGAGGCGCCGGGCGCGCATGTGCTGATCGTGGGGCACGACTCGACCGTCCTGATGCTGCGTTATGTCCTGGAGGGGCTGACCGAGACCGACGTCGACCGGTTGGTACGCACCGACCCGGTGGGCAACGCGTCCATTTCCCGCTGGCGGGCCCGGGACGGTCGGCTGCGGGGGATCCGCTACAACGACATGCGGCATCTCCGGGGGATCGACGTGCACTGAGAGCGGTCGGGCGGCGAGGTCGGGCCGGGAGGACCGGCCGGGTGGTCGGGCCGGCTCGGGCGGGCAACGTGATGGCCGATATGCGCCGGCGCGGGGTTGCGCCGAGCGGTTGCATCGAGGTGCGCGGTTCCGTCGGGGAACCGCCGTCGTCCTACCGCCCGTGCAGCCGGTATCACCCGTGCCGTGTGTGCACGTCGAAAGTGGAGCTCTCTCGTGTCGACCGTTGTCCCCGCCCCGGGGAACCCTCATCCGCCTGCGCCGGGGCGTTCGCGGTGGGCGCTGCCGGTGCTGCTGAGCGCGGTATTCGTCACCACGCTCGACTTCTTCGTCGTCAACGCGGCGCTGCCCGCGATCGAACGTGACCTCGACGCGGGGGCCGGCGCACTGCGGATGATCGTCGCCGGGTACGGGCTGGCCTATGCCGCCGGGCTGATCACCGCCGCGCGACTGGGCGAACTCTACGGTCAGCGGCCGGTGTTCCTGGTCGGCGTGGCCCTGTTCACGGCCGCCTCTGCGGGTTGCGGGCTGGCCGCGGACGCGGCGGGCCTGGTCGGCTGCCGGATCGCGCAGGGCGGGGCGGCGGCGCTGATGGCGCCTCAGGTGCTGGTGCTGATCGGGGCGTTGTATCCGACGGGCGCCGAACGGGCGCGGGCCTTCGGGCGATATGGGGCGACGGTCGGGCTGGCGGGGGTGAGCGGTCAGGTGGTGGGCGGGCTGCTGATCGCCGCCGATCCGGTCGGACTCGGGTGGCGGGCCTGCTTCCTGGTCAATCTGCCACTCGGAGTGGCGGCGCTGGTGCTGACGCCGCGTTCGGTGCCGGCGCCGGCACCGACCGTCCGGAGTCGAGGGGCGCTCGATCCCGTGGGGGCGTTGCTGATCGCGGTGGGACTGGGCTGCGCGGCCTGGGCGTTGTTGCGGGGCGGCGCCGACGGGGGGTCGGTGTCGCGGCAACTGCCGTGGATCGTGGCGGCGATCGGGGCGACGGCGGTTTTGGTGCGGCAGCAGCGTGGGCGGGTGCGGGTCGGGCGGCGGCCGTTGGTGGACCCGACGGTGTTTCGGGAGCGGGGTTTTCCGGTGGGGGTGGCCGCGCTCGGGTTGTTGTTCGGGACCTCGGCGGGGTTGTCCACGATCCTGCCGCTTTACCTGCAACTCGGGTGTGGATACGGGCCGTTGGCGTCCGGTGCGGTGGCCGCGTCGATCAACCTCGGCTTTCTGGGCGCGGCGGCCGGAACCGGGCGGTGGTACGGCCGGTTCGGTGATCGACTGCCGACCGCCGGGGCGCTGTTGCTCGCGGCGGGGATCGGGGTTGCCGGGTGCGCGTCGGCGACGGGGACGGTCGCGGTGTTGCCGATGGGCCTGCTGGTCGCCGGCGCCGGGATGGGCCTGGTGCCGGCGCCGTTGACCTCGGCGGTGCTCGCGGGGGTCGGTCCGGGGCGGGTGGCCACCGCGTCCGGGGTGATCGGTACGGCGCAGGAGATGGGCGGCGTGCTCGGCGGTGTGCTCGCGACCTCGGTGTTCTTCGCCCTGCTCGGCGACGAACGGGTGGACCCCCACTGGGAGGTCGCCTTCCACGGGAGTGTGGGGGTCCTGGTGCTGTTCGCCTTGGCGGTCGCCGCGCTCGCCGCCGTGCATCGTCGGCGCGGTGCGGCGTGCTCTCGGACGGTGCCGGTGACCGGCCGCGTGCCGACCGCCACGCGGGCCGAATCGCCGGGGCCCTGACGCCGCGTGGGGCGTTTCGTAGAGAGCCGGCGGCCGACGGCCGGGCACGGGGGAGTGGACCCGGCCGCCGGCGCCCTTCATACCCACGGGTGGGGGGTGCGCCGTCGCGCATCGGGGGTGTCAGGTCCCCTCCCACTCCCGTTCGGTGCCCTTTGGTTGCCCGGGTTCGAGGCCGGAAAACCGCCTCGGATCGAAGAGGTCGAACCCGGCCGGACCAGGCTGCCAACCGATCGCGCGGACGACCGTTCGGAGGCGATAGCGCCATTACCGAACAGAAACTTGACGCTGCGTCAGCAACCGGAACGGGAACCCCCGGGATCCGTTTCATCCCTGATCAGCCGCTTGATCACGGATGTGGTGGGGAGGGTGCGCGCCGGTCGGAGCAGCCCCGGCCGGTCCTCGATCGGCTCGCGGCCCGTCCTCGATCGGCGCCCGATCGGCTCCCGGTCGGCGCTCGCTCGGCCTTCGCCGGCCCCGGTTCGCCCCCACCCCGGCTCACGTCCCCGGCAGTCGCTCCAGTGCCGCGATCAGGTCCGGGTAGCGGCGGGTCCGGGCGCCGCCGTCCACCCCGTACGTGCTGCCCGAGACGAAGCCCGCCTCGTCGGAGGCCAGGAACAGCACCACGGCGGCCACCTCCTCCGGTTCGGCGAAGCGGCCCAGCGGGGCGTTGGCCACGTACTCCTCGACCACGCCCGGGACATGCCACATGCCGGCGGTGGCCTGCGTGCGGATCAGGCCCGGCGCCACCGCGTTCACCCGGATGCCCGCCGACCCCAACTCCAGCGCCGCGACCTCGGTCAGCGCGACCACGCCGGCCTTGGCCGCGCAGTACGCGGCCATGCCCCGGCCCGGCTGGACCGCGTTGAGCGAGGCCATGGTGACGATCGAGCCGCCCCCGCCGGGCCGGGCCCGCATCGCGCGGCCGGCGTGTTTGACGGTCAGGAACGCGCCGTTCAGGCACAGGTCGACGACCCGGCGCCAAGCCGCGTAGTCGTGGTCGACCAGTTCGGCCGCGGTGCCGCCGCCCGCGTTGGCCACCGCGATGTCCAGGCCGCCGAAGTCGTCCACGGCGGCCCGTACCAGCGCGGCCACGTCGTCCTCGACCGTCACGTCGCACAACCGGGTGCGGCAGCGCTCCGGGCCCAACTCCTCGGCGAGCGCGGCCAGTCCGCCCGCGTCCACGTCGCCGGCCACCACCACGGCCCCCTCGGCGACGAACCGGCGCGCGACGGCCCGCCCGATACCCGCCGCGGCGCCGGTCACCAGCGCGACCCTGCCCTCGATCCGACCCCCGCCGGCCGGCCCCACCCCGTTCGTCCGCCCGCTCACGTCGAGGCCCCCTTCGAGCTCTCGTAGTCCTTCACGGCCCCGCCGACCGCCTGTGCCGTCTGGTCCCGCCAGGTCTCGGACAGGCCCACCTGCCAGTCCTGCGACGCGATCGGGCCGTGTGCCGCGCCGGTGAAGTACGGGATCACCTCGCGCGCGATCAACTCGTACGACCGCCTGGTCGCCGCCGGGTCGGCGAAGTCGGCGCCCATGAACAGGTAGGTGCCGAAACCGCCGGACTTCTGCCACAACCGCTCGATCTGCCGAATCGCCATCTCCGGCGTGCCGCAGATGAACGAACCGGTCGCGTTGCCCCGATCGATGCGCTGCGCGAGCGGGGTGTCCGCGTCGAGCGGGACCGGCAGCACCTTGGCCTGGTAGTTCTGGATGCCTTCGAGGCCGTACGCGACCTCGCGGCGCGCCTGCTCCTCGGTCTCGGCGATGTGCATCATGCCCATCAGCCGCCACGCGGACCGGTCCATGGTCCGTCCGTGGCGTGCGGCCACCTCGTTCGCGATGCCCCAGTGCGAGCCGAGCGCGTCGAACCCGCCCTCCTGGCTCGCGGCGATCGACAGCATGCCCGCGCCGAACCGGCCGGCGGTGCGCGGTCCGGCGGGCGAGAAGGTCGCGGCGACGGCGATCTCGAACGACGGGTGGGTGTACGGCCGCAGTTGCAGCCGGGCGTCGCGCAGGGTGAACCAGTCGCTCTCCCGGGTCACCGGCTCGCGGCCCGCGAGCAGGGCAACGATCGCTTCGAGGGATTCCTCCATCATGGCCCGCTGGCG
This sequence comes from Embleya sp. NPDC020630, assembly GCF_044334985.1. Lineage (NCBI taxonomy): Bacteria > Bacillati > Actinomycetota > Actinomycetes > Kitasatosporales > Streptomycetaceae > Embleya > Embleya sp. NPDC020630. Next base: position 157,310 of record NZ_JBIRUB010000004.1, on the reverse strand, counting down.
CGCGGTGTCGATGCCGAGCATGTGCGCGTCGGAGGCGAGTTGGCCTGGACCGACGCCGAGCATGACCCGGCCGCGGGTGAGGTGGTCGAGCAGGACCATGCGGTCCGCGACGTGCAGCGGGTGGTGGTACGGCAGCGAGACCACGCCGGTGCCGAGGCGGATGTGTCGGGTTCGGGCCGCGGCGCTCGCGATGAACAGTTCGGGGGAGGCGACGATCTCCCAGCCGCCCGAGTGGTGCTCGCCGATCCACGCCTCGGCGTAGCCGAGCCGGTCCAGATGTTCGACCAGGGCCAGATCCTGTTCGAGCAGCAGGGTCGGATTGCGTCCCGCCTGATGGAACGGGGCCAGGAACACCCCGAACTTCAGCGGACCGCGCTCGCCGAGGGCCACCTGCCGGGCGATCTGCTGCGCTTTTGTGTGCGCCACTGCGACTCCTTGACTGGACGGGGTGGGAGCGGACGACCGGCCGGAAACCGATCGGCCGTCAACGTTCCATGACGCGATGCGCGAAGCAAGAGACGCACTATGCGAAAAGGGTGTCCCGAGTCGGGCGCCGGTCGGCGGGTGGGTCGGTCGCTCGATCGGGTACGGTGCGCGGCCCCGAGGCGCCACGGTGGTGACGGAGCCCGAAATGTATTGGCCCGTCCGGCGCCGAGCCGGTAGTAAGGGATGTCACCCCGGATCCACTCCGACCGCTCACCCCGACCGCTCACCCCGACCGCAGGACGAAGGACGCGCGCACGCCATGGGCTACATCGATGTCAACGCCATCTCATTCACCTTGCCGGATGGACGTGTGCTGCTCGATGACGTGAGCTTCCGGGTCGGCGACGGCAGCACCGTGGCGCTGATCGGCGCGAACGGCGCGGGCAAGACCACGCTGCTGCGGATCATCACGGGCGAGCTGAAACCGGACGGCGGCGCGGTGGCCCGCACGGGCGGGCTCGGCATCATGCCGCAGTTCGTCGGGCGGATCCGGGACGCGTCCACCGTGCGCGACCTGCTGGTCTCGCTGGCCCCGCCGCGGATCCGCGACGCGATGCGCGCCGTCGACGACGCCGAACTCGCGCTGATGGAGCACGACGACGAGAAGCACCAGATGCGCTACGCCGGCGCGCTGGCCGAGTTCGGGGACGCCGGCGGCTACGACATCGAGCCGGCGTGGGACCAGTGTTGCCAGGCGGCGCTCGGCACGACCTACGACATCGCCAAGTGGCGCGAGGTGCGCACGCTGTCCGGCGGCGAGCAGAAGCGGCTGGCCCTGGAGGCGCTGCTGCGCGGGCCGGACCAGGTGCTGATCCTCGACGAGCCGGACAACTACCTCGACGTACCCGGCAAGCGCTGGCTGGAGCAGTCGCTGCGGGAGAGCCAGAAGTCGGTCCTGCTGGTCTCGCACGACCGTGAACTGCTCGCCCGCGCGGCCGACCGCATCGTCACGATCGAACTCGGTGCGGCGGGCAACACGGTCTGGATCCACGGGGGTTCGTTCGCCACCTACCACGAGGCCCGGCGCGCGCGGTTCGAGCGCTTCGAGGAGTTGGGCCGCCGGTGGGACGAAGAGCACGCCAAGCTCAAGGCGTTGGTTTTGATGTACAAGACCAAGGCGGCGTACAACGACGGCCTGGCCTCGCGGTTGCAGGCGGCCCGGACCCGACTGCGCAAGTTCGAGGAGATCGGGCCGCCGCAGAACATCCCGCGCGAGCAGGACGTGAAGATGCGGTTGCGCGGATCGCGCACCGGCAAGCGTGCGGTGGTCGCGGAAGCGCTGGAACTGACCGGCCTGATGAAGCCGTTCGACACGGAGATCTGGTACGGCGACCGGGTGGCGGTGCTCGGCTCGAACGGCTCGGGCAAGTCGCACTTCCTGCGACTCCTCGCGGCCGGCGGCACGGACCCGGAGGCCGAGCACGAACCGGTCGGCGACACGGTGATCGCGCCGGTCGCGCACAAGGGTCGGGCCCGGCTCGGGGCGCGGGTGCGACCCGGGTGGTTCGCGCAGACGCACGACCATCCGGAGTTCGCGGGCAAGACCCTGGTCGACATCCTCGGCCGGGGCGACGAACACCGCGGCGGCCTGGGCCGGGAGGGCGCGGCCAGGGTGCTCGACCGGTACGAGCTGGCCTATGGCGCGGAGCAGCCGTTCGACACCCTGTCCGGCGGCCAACAGGCCCGATTCCAGGTGCTGTTGCTCGAACTCTCCGGCGCCAACCTGCTGCTGCTCGACGAGCCGACGGACAACCTGGACCTGGTCTCGGCCGAGGCCCTTCAGGACGCCCTGGAGGCCTTCGACGGTACGGTCCTGGCCGTCACCCACGACCGCTGGTTCGCCTCGTCGTTCGACCGCTTCATGGTCTTCGGCCAAGACGGCCGAGTCCGCGAAACCGACGGCCCGGTATGGGACGAGGGCCGCGTGGAACGGGCCCGGACCTGAGCCGAATAGTAAACCAAGTCCCGGGGCGGGCAAGGGAGTTCACGGCCCGCCCCGGTCGACGGTGGACGAATCGTGCCTGCTGGGGGTACGGTCCCGGACGTGATGATTCCCTGCGAGCCCGGTAGATGACGGGCCACAACCGAGAAGAAATCAGTGAAGCAGCCCGGCTCCACGTCCTGCGCGGTCTGCGTCGGGGCGAGATCAGGACCGGCATCGTTTCCGCGATCGTGAACTTCGGCGTCTTCGTCGACATCGGCGGAGTGGACGGCTTGATCAGCGTCGCCGAACTCACCTGGAAACACATTTCCCATCCCTCGGAGATCGCCTCGGTCGGCGACGAACTCAGCGTCGAAGTCCTGGACGTCGACCTCGACCGACAACGCGTCTCCCTGTCGCTGAAGGCACTCCTGCCCGACCCGTGGCAAGAGTTCGCGGCAACCCACACCAGAGGCCGGACCCTGTCGGGGACGGTCACCAAGGTGGTCCCGTTCGGCGCGTTCGTACGTATCGCCGACGGCATCGAGGGTCTGCTGCACAACGCGGAACTCCCGAAAAACGCGGCCGATTCGCCGGAGTCCATCCGCCGCGAAGGCGACGTGTTGCGGGTGGAAATCCTGGACATGGACCTGGTCCGCCGCCGCGTCGCGCTGACGCTGCCCGCGGCCTCCGGCCCACCGTCGGCAGGTGACGCACAACCCCGGTGACCCCCGTGGGCGCGGCGGTCCGCAGGTCGGGACCGCCGCGCCCACGCGGCGCGGGGGCAAGGTCCCCGTCCGGGTCGGGCTTCGGGGTAACCGGAATGACGGGGGTGGGTGCTCTGCCCTACGGTTCGGCGGATGCATCCCCACTTCGACGCGGCGAATGAAACGAACGAGCCGGACGAGTCGAGCGCCGCGCGCGACGTGGTTGTTCGGTGTGCCGACGACCGGGATACCCGGATATGTCTTCGGGACGCGTTCAGTCCGGACGACGAGGTCGCCGTCGCGCACTCCCCGGCGTCGCGACTGGTGAACTACACCGTCGAGTTGTGTGGGCCGGGGCTGGCCGCCCGCCTGGAGCGGGTGGTGGGTTGGAGTGGTGAGGCGACCGAGATCGACGGCTTTCTGACCGACCTCGCCCGGGACTTCGGGGGGTGGGACGGTGAGCGGACCTGGCGTACGGACGATCGGGATCTGACCGTCAAGGCGGTGTTCCGGTCGGGGGGCCGGGTGGAACTCACCTGGGAACTGCGGCCGTGGCGTAGCGCCGACGGCCGGTGGACGGCCTCGGCGACGACGGTGTTGGCGGCGGGGGAGCAGTTGTCGGTGCTGGCGGCCGACGTCAGGCACTTCCTTGCCGGCGCGGGAGGGTGACGGCGCCACACTCGGCCGATACGGGCCGTCCGTCCCTCGTGCCCGCCCGCTCAGCCGTGCTCGGCGAAGGCCGCCGTGATCCTCGCGTGGTCCGCGCCCGACGCGAGGAGCAGGCGCAGCAGTACGCGGGCCTTGTACGGGTCGAGCAGGCCGCCGTTGAGCAGGCCGCGGCGTTGCAGGTCGGTCTCCGAACCGATCGCGCCGTAGGTGTGGCGCAGCACGGGGCCGGCCCCCGTGCGCGAGGTCAGCACGACCGGGATGTGTTCGGCGAGCGCACCCAGCGTCGGGGCGAGCGCCGACGAGACGTGGCCGACGCCGAATCCGGCCACCACCAGCCCCCGATGGCCGCCCGGGAGGCCCGCGAGAAGCGCGCCGTCGTCGTCGAACGTGGCCGGGTACAGCGCCACGCGGGCCTCGGCCAGCGCATCGGCCGAGGGTGTCGGCAGCGGGCTGTGTCGCGGGGGAGCGGTCAGGATCCGGACCCGCTCCTCGACCACCCGGCCCAGCGGCCCGGTGTCGGGCGAGGCGAACGCGCTCGTGCTGCTGCTGTGCGTCTTGCGGACCCGGCGCGCGGCGTGGATCTCGTCGCCCAGGACCACCAACGCGCCGAGCCCGCGCGCCGGTTCGGCCGCCGCGACCCGCACGGCGGCGAGCAGGTTGGCCGGCCCGTCGGGGCCCGCCAGGGTCGGGTTGCGCATCGCCCCGGTGAGGACGAACGGCTCCGGGTGAGGCCACACGAGGTCGACCAGGTAGGCGGTCTCCTCCAGGGTGTCGGTGCCCTGGGTGACCACGACACCCGCCGCGCCCTCGGCGACCGCGCGCGATCCGGCGGCGACCACGTCGAGGATCCGGGCGAAGGTCAGGTCGGCGCTGGGTATGGCCCGCACGTCCTCTACGCGCAACCTCACGCCCGTCTCGGTCAGGCCGGGGACGGCGGCGGTCAGGTCGGCGCCGGTGAGCCGGTTCACCACCGGGCCGGCGGCGGACCCGTCGGTGCCCGCCATGGCGATCGTGCCCCCGAGTGTGAACAGCGCGACGTGCATCGGTCGGACCTTCCCGTGGATCACTGCGATGGACCCGGACACGGTATCCGCCTGCTCCGAGGCGCGGCCCGACTCGCCGGATCGCCCGTCGGCGAAGGTCTCGGCGATCGGGGGCACACGTGAAACGACCCCGAGGGACGTATGTCCACTCGGGGTCGCCAGGTGCTTCTCGGTGCCGTCGTGTGACGGTGTCGCTCCTCGGGCCGGATTCGACATCGTGCGGTCGGGCCGGCCTGCGGGTCGGGGGTCATCGCCGCCGTCACCGGGTGAGCAGCTGCAGGTTCCGACGCATGCGCAGCGATTCGATCGCCGCGGCGCTCTGTACCGTCTCCTGCTGCACCCGCTCGGCCCGACGGGCCTTGGCGGCGGCGCGCCGGCTGCGCAGGGCCGCCACGACCATCCGGTCCCGACCGGCGATGGTGAGAAGCTCCTGCTGACGGTTCTTGTAAAGCTCGTACTCGATCACTGTGTCCACCTTCTGCTGTTTCGACCCGGTCTCCCCGGCTCGTGGTAACAGCTTCGCGCCCCAGTGGGGGTCGGGGCATGAGGCGGATGCCGCATCTATCCGGGGATCCGTCGCCCCCCGGATGCCTAAGCCGATCCGAGCCGGCCTAAGCCGACGTAAGACGGCCTAAGGTCTCCTAAGGTTTCCTCAGGTCTCCTGAGGGAGGTCCGCCGGGACGCTCACGACAATGCCCTGACCTGGGCAAACGCGATGCGGACAACACCCTCGGCCGCGGTCGGCGGATAAGGCCCCGGCTCCGGGCCGCGGCGAGCCATTGCGGGTACTGGCCCACCAGTCGCTCGAAGAGTTCGTCGTCGCTCAGGCTGTTCAGGTCGGCGACCGTGAAATAGGCCGTGTTGTCGAGGAAGCGGCCGGACAGGTCGTCCAATTCGGCCAGGAACTCGAACTCGTCCGGCTCGCCGATCGCCATGAACTGCCAGAACACCGGCTCGTAACCGGAGGAGCGGATGTGCTCGCGGGCCGCGTCTTCTTCGCTCGTCGCGCCGTCCGTCACGAACATCACGAACACCGGCGGCTCGGGCGGCGCGGCCGCGGGCAGCGGCGTCGACCGTGGTTCCCCGGAGCCGAAGTAGTACTCCCGCACCGCGCGCATCGCCTCGCCGTAGTCGGTCCACGGGCCCACGTCGGCCTCGGCGTACACGGTCGCCACCCGCCCCCGATAGTTGTCGAGGTCCATGCCGCCGAACCGCCGGGCGAAGGCCGCGAACGGGAACACGTCCACCTCGCCGTCGTCGTCGAAGCGCAGCGCCAGCGACAACACCCGCTCGGCCAGCGCCTGTACCCGGCCGCTCTCGTACATCTCGTCCATCGAGATGGACATGTCCAAAACCAGCGCGACACGCGCGGTGTGCTCGGCCAGGCCGTGCTTCTCCAGACCGATCGCGGCCTTCTTGGTCAGCGAGAGCAGCGTGTCGTGGCCGTCGCGGGCGAGCCGCTTCTCCATCGAGATCAGGCGCTGCTTCTTGAGGTAGACCACGGGCGCCGAAGGTTCCTCCGCGGTCACGCTGATCCCGAAGTCCGTGGCCAGGCCCGCCAGTCCGGAGTCGTAGCCCTGCCCGACCGCGCGAAACCGCCACCCGCCGGCCCGCCGGTACACCTCGCCGAACACGAACGCCGTCTCCGTCGTGGCGTCGTCGAGGTCGAACGAGACCACCGAGGCGCCGGTGGCCGCGTCGGTCAGCTCCAGTCGCAAGCCCGGCACCCGGCCGAACGCGCCGCCGTCCGCCGAGGCCGCCAGGATCACCGCCGCCAGGTCGTCGGGCGCCCGGTCCAGGTCGAGGGCCACGGTGTCGGAGCCGGGCCGTTTGCCCCGATGGCCGACCGCGCCCGAGGGGTGCCCCGGCTGGTTGTAGAAGACCATGTCCGCGTCGCCGCCCACCCGGCGTTCGCCGTTCAGGAGCAGCGCCGACACGTCGACGTCCGGCACGCCCGGACCCGGTCGCCAGCTGAGGGTGGCGTGCAGATTCCCGGTCGACAGAGGGGCGTTCGCGCCCTTGGCGAGCTTCGTCATGCCCTCACCGTGCCACAGCGCCCGAGCTGCGGTGCGGCTCGGGCGAGTTCGGTACAGGCGGACCTGGACGACGCCGCCGGCACTCGCCGGGAAGCGGTCCGCCAGGATGGGCCCATGGCGTCGATCGTGTTGGCATCGCTCACCGTGGGCTGGATCCCCGTCGCGCATCGCATGGAACTGCTGCGCTGCGACGAGGTGCCCGCCGGCTACACCGTGACCACCGGCTTCGTGTTCGCCGTGGACGCGCTGGGACGTACGTTGCTCACCCGCGTCGACCGGCCGGGGCGCGGCTGGGAGGTGCCGGGTGGGCACCTGGATCCGGGCGAGACGCCGGCCCTGGCAGCGGCGCGGGAGCTGGCCGAGGAGACGGGGCTGCGCCTGGACGCGGACCGTTTGACGTTGCTCGGCGGCCAGCGGATCACCCTGTCGGACCCGCCGCCGGCCGGCTACCGGTATCCGGCACAGGCGTTCCAGGCATTCCACGCGGTGCGGCTGCCGGACCCGGGCGCGCCCACCCGCCCGGAGCCGGGCTCGGAGTGCGGGGCGGCCGAGTGGGTCGGGCGGGTCGAGGTCGCCGCCCGCTGTCCGGGCGCCGCCTGGCTGCCGCTGCACGCGACGTTGTTCGGCTGACCGGGGGCCGCCGCGCCCGACGGCCGGCCCGGCCCACCCCCCGCCGCACCCCCGGGCCGAAACGGGCTAATCTGCACCGATGATCACCGTCTCCACCGCCAACGTGAACGGGCTGCGGGCCGCGGCCGGCAAGGGCTTCACCGAGTGGCTGGGCGCCACCGAGGCCGATGTGGTGTGCCTCCAGGAGGTACGGGCCACGCCCGACCAGCTCAGCGACGAGGTCCGCGACCCCGAGGGCTGGTACGCCTACTACGCGCCCGCCACCGCCAAGGGCCGGGCCGGCGTCGCGGTGTACAGCCGGATCCGGCCGAGCGCGGTCCGGATCGGCTTCGGGTCGGCCGAGTTCGACGCGTCCGGGCGATGGATCGAGGTCGACCTGCCCAAGGTGACCGTGGCCAGCCTGTACCTGCCCACCGGCGAGGCGGAGACGCCCAAGCAGGAGGAGAAGAACCGGTTCATGGCCGACCTGCTCGCGCACCTGAAGGTGATGCGCGCGACGGCCGCGATCGGCGGGCGCGAGTCGCTGGTGTGCGGGGACTGGAACATCGCGCACACCGAGCACGACATCAAGAACTGGAAGGGCAACGTCAAGAAGTCCGGGTTCCTGCCGGAGGAGCGGGCCTGGCTCACCGACCTGTTCGGCGCGGCCGACTGGCACGACGTGGTCCGCCGGATCCACCCCGAGGGCCCGGGGCCGTACTCGTGGTGGTCCTACCGGGGCAAGGCGTTCGACACCGACGCCGGCTGGCGGATCGACTACCACGTCGCGACCCCGGAACTGGCCGACGTGGCGCTCACGGCGGTGACCGAGCGGGCGGACAGCTACGACGCGCGCTGGTCCGATCACGCGCCGGTGACGGTGGCGTACGACATCTGAGCGGGCGGGCCCCACGGCACCCGCGCGGGCCTGCCCCTACGACATCCGCGCCGGCTCCGGGATCGGGTCGGGACCCGTGCCGGGTGCGTTCGGCGTGCCGTGGCGCGTTTCGCGGCGCCGCACGGCCTTCGTATGGCATTCGTCGCAGCACCACGGAGTGACCGGCATCGCCATCAACTCGGCCAGCCGGGCGCGGGTCGTGTCGTCGGCCGGGGTGTAGACCATCATCCGGGTCTCCGGGACGTTCAGCTGCAACCGGGTGGCCGAGAGATCCAGCCGGCCCACCGCGACATGCAGGAGCCGCTTGATGTGCCGACTGCCCGAATTGACCTCGCGGCGAGCCCACAGTCGGGCGAACTCCGGGCTGGCGTCGGTCAGTCGGCTGACGAACGACTCCCACTCCGGCTCACCGACGTGCCGGGCGAACGCGGTCTGCAACTCGGCGACCATGCGCGGTTCCTCGAAGGCCCGGTCGATGAACGGATTGCACGTCTCCCGCGACGTGAACGTGGCCCAGATCGCGTTGCGCTCCCCGATCGGCATGTCGGCCAGGCTCGGAAACAGCCTGGAGTACGCGCCGTTCCAGGCCAACACGTCGTAGCGGGCGTTGTACACCGCCGCCGGATGCGGGATCAGCGTGTCCAGAATCTCCTGGATCTCCGCCGGCAGCGTCGCCCCCGGCGGCGGCGCGACCTCCCAGGGCACCTGCGCGAGGCGGTACAGGTGGGTGCGCTCGGCCGGGTCCAGACCCAGGGTGCGCGCGACCGCGTCCAGCACCTGGATGCTCGCGTTGATCGGCCGACCCTGTTCGAGCCAGGTGTACCAGGTCACCCCCACCCCGGCGAGCAGCGCCACCTCCTCGCGGCGCAGCCCCGGCGTGCGCCGGCGCAGGCCCGGGGGCAGGCCGACCTCCTCCGGGGTGCGGCGCTCGCGCCGACTGCGCAGGAACGCGCCCAACTCGGTTCGCCGGCTGGCGGTGTTGGAGCTCATGCGGCCATCCTCGCCGCTCTCCCGCCGGGCTGCCAGGTGCTCTCGGTACCAGGATCGACAGGCTCTCGGCAACAGGATCGCCGCCCCCGCACGCTCCTTGCATGACCACGACAACAGCCGCGCCGGCCACGGCACGGCGCGCCCATCCGCTCCTGCTGACGGCGTTGCTCACCGCACAGTTCATGGCCCTGCTCGACACGTCGGTCGTCAACGTCGCCGGCCCCACCATCCGTACCGATCTGGACACCAGCGGCGCGGGTCTGCAACTGGTCGTCTCCGGCTACACCATCGTCTACGCGATGCTCATCGTCACCGGCTCCCGGCTCGGCGGACGACTCGGTTTCCGCCGGGTCTTCGGCGTCGGCCTGGTCGTCTTCACCGCCGCGTCGCTGGCGTGCGGACTCGCCTGGGACGACACGTCGCTGATCGCGGCCCGCGCCGTCCAGGGCGGCGGCGCCGCGCTGATGGTGCCCCAGGTGCTCAATCTGATCCAGGCGACCTACGCCGGGGCCGACCGGGCCCGGGCGATGGGGCGCTATGCCGCGACCATCGCCGGCGGCATGGTCGCCGGGCAGGTGCTCGGCGGACTCCTGGTCAGCGCCGACCTGTTCGGGCTGTCCTGGCGGCCGGTGTTCCTGATCAACATCCCGGTCGGGATCGTGCTGTACGTGCTCGCGCGGCGGGTGCTGCCCGACGGCGGGATCCCGTCGGCGCGCGGACTGGACCTGCCCGGACTGGCCCTGCTCGCCCCCGCCCTGCTGGCCCTGGTCGTCCCGCTGGTGATGGGGCACGAGTTGGACTGGCCGACCTGGGGGTGGGTGAGCCTGGTCGGCTGCGTCGTGTTGTTCGTGCTGTTCGGGTTCGTCGAACGGCGCGCGTCGCATCCGCTGATCCCGGCGTCGTTGTTGCGGGTGCCCGGGGTGCTGCCGGGGGCGGTGACGCTGCTGCTCGCGATGACGGCGTTCGGCGGGCTGATGTTCTCCACCGCGCTGTACGTCCAGGGCGGCCTGGGGTACTCGGCGCTGGAGGCGGGGTTGACCTTCATCCCGGCCTCGCTGGTGTTCGCGACGGTGTCGCTGCGCTGGCAGGTGTTGCCCGCCGCGTGGCATCCGCGGTTGCCGATGATCGGGATGCCGATCGGCGCGCTCGGCTTCGCGGCCAACGCGTGGACGTTTCGCACCGGGCAACCGCTGCCGGTGCTGCTGGCCACGATGGCGGCGGGCAGCTTCGGTCTTGGCGTGGCGTACGCCCCGGTGATGACGCTGGCGCTGCGTCGGGTGCCGCTGCCGCAGGCGTCGGACGCGTCCGGCCTGATGGTGACGATGATCCAGCTCGGCCAGGTGCTCGGGGTGGCCGTGTTCGGCACGCTGTACCTGTCGGTCGGCGGCGACTTCCACCACGCGGGCGAGGTGACGGCGCTGTGGATCGCGGCGACGGTGTTGCTCACCACCGTGCCGGCGGCGCGCCTGCGTCGGTGAGGTTCGGGGGGCCGCGGGGGTGCCCCCCGGTGTTCGTCGACGAGGTCGGGGCCGCGGCGGGTGCTATCCGGTGTTCGCCGCGGCCTCCGCCGCGTCCTGGGCGGCCAGGACGCGGTGGCCGTATTCGAGGGACCACGCGCCCAGCGCCCGGAACGGGACCAGGAGGGATTCGCCGAGGTCGGTCAGCGCGTACTCGACGCGCGGTGGCGCCTCGGCGTAGGTGCGGCGCTCGACCAGGCCGTGGTATTCGAGCCTGCGCAACGTCTCGGTGAGCACCTTCGCGCTGATTCCGCCGATCCGCGCGGCCAGCGCGCCCGGCCGCATCGGACCGTCTGCCAGCGCGTAGACGACCACGCTGTTCCAGCGGTTGGTGAGCAGGTCGAAGGCGACGCGGGCGCGGCAGTCGGCGACGTACTCGCCTTCATGCTCGGTCATGGCACCCATTCTCACCCGGCCGTCACTTACCGAACGGTGTGCATCGGCGCGCCTAGCGTCGTGGAGTCGGAAAGACACACGTCGTAGGTCGTAGGGGGAGAAGCGCGATGCGAATCGGAATATTGGGCGCGGGCAACATGGCGGCGGCGCTGGGGGCCAAGTGGGTCGGGGCCGGACACGACGTACTGATCGGGGCCCGGTCGGCGGAGCGGGCCGTGGCGCTCGCCGAGCGGATCGGGGCGCGGGCGGGCACGTTCGCCGAGGCCGCCGGGCACGGGGAGGCGGTGCTGGTGGCGGTCGGGCACACGGCGGTCGGGGAGGTGGTCCCGCCGCTGGCGCCGAGCCTGGCCGGCAAGGCCCTCCTCGACTGCTCCAACCCGATCGTGCCCGGACCGGGCGGCCTGATGTTGACCACGGACCGCGGCCCGGCGGCGGCCGAGGCTCTCGCGGCGGCGGCCCCCCGGGCGCACGTGGTCAAGGCGTTCCACCTGGGCGCGGCCGAGGTGTGGGCGGGCCCGCACGCCACCGGCCTCGGTGTACCGCTGTGCGGCGACGACCCGACGGCACTGGCCGTGGCACACACCCTGGTAGCCGACATCGGATCGGTACCGCTGCCGGTGGGCGGCCTGGACCGGGCGGGCTACCTGGAGGCGACCGCGGCGATCGTGATCGGCATGTGGTTTGCGGACCAGGACCCGAGGACGATGTTGCCGCTGTTGGAGAACGCCCACGGGTAGGGCGTGCTAGGCCGGTCCCGTGCCTCTCGGTCGGTGTTCCGGTCTCTTCGGCCGTGTCCCGGCTAGGGTTTGCCGTGTCAGGGATCGGCCCGAAGGGACGTGAACGACATGCTGGTGATCCGAGCCGCACGCGCCTTCGACGGCGAACACGCAATGCCCGGGCCGGTATCGGTCTTCGTAGCGGACGGCCGGATCGTCGGTCTGGAGCCGGGCGAGGCCCACGTGCCGGACGGCTGGGAGGTGGTCGACCACCCCACGGCGACCATCCTTCCCGGCCTGTTCGACCTGCACAGCCACCTCGGCGGCGACGGTCGTGACGGCGCGCTCGACCGGTTGCCCGAGTACTCCGCCACCGAACTCGACGCCGTGATCGAGGACTCGCTCCGGCGTGAACTGGCCGTCGGGGTGACCGTGGTGCGTGATCTCGGCGACCGCGACTGGTCGGCGCTGCGCCGGCGCGATCGGGCGCCGGACGGGCGGGCCGCGCCGACGATCCTGGCCGCGGGGCCGCCGATTACCAGTGCCGGGGGCCACTGTTGGCGATTCGGTACCCAGGCCGGCGGGCCGGAGCAACTGCGTGCGGCGGTGCGCGAGCGAGCCGAGCGCGGGGCGGACGTGGTCAAGGTGATGGGCAGCGGCGGCACGATGACGCCGGGCACCGATCTGATGCACTGCCAGTTCACCGAAGCGGAGCTGCGCCTGATCGTGGAGGAGGCACACGCCGCCGGCTTGCCGGTGACGGTGCACGCCCACAACCTGCCCGCCGTCGAACAGGCCCTCGCCGCGCACGCCGACGGGATCGAGCACCTGACCTGCCTGACCGAGCGGGGCGTGCGGATCTCCGACGACCTGCTGGACCGACTCGCGGCCCGGGGCATCCCCGTGTGCCCCACGCTCGGAACCGACCCCGACGCGCTCCCGCCACCGGCGGCACGGGAGTTGCTGGAGCGCATCGGAGCGACCCGGGAGGTCCGGCTCGCCCACGTGGCCCGCACACACCGCGCCGGGGTCCGCATCGTCTCCGGAGCGGACTCGGGAATCAGCGCCGCCAAGCCGCACGGAAGCCTGCCGGTGGCCGTCGCCGACCTGGTCTCCGGCGGCGTCACGGCGACCGACGCCCTCGCGTCCGCCACCTCCCTCGCCGCCGACGCGGTGGGTCTCGGCACCCGCAAGGGCCGCCTTTGCGCGGGCCACGACGCCGACCTGCTGCTGTGCGAGGGCGACCCCGTCAGCCACATCGGGGCGCTCACCGCCGTCACGGCGGTCATGGTGGGCGGGACCTGGGCGGACCTGGCCTAGGACTTGCAGACCTTTCAGATTTTTCAGATCTTTCAGGTCTTTTCGGTCAGGTATGCGATCAGGACCGGGACGTGGCTGTGGGATGGATCGCGGACGGCGGTGAGCAGGGTTACCCGCCCGGTGCCGGCTCGGGTCAGTAGCGCGGTGCGGGCGGATTCGGCTGCCGGGGAGTCGAGTTCGGCGCGGTAGCGGGCGCCGAACTCGGCCTCGGTGAGACTGCCGCCGTGCAGCGCGCGGCGCAGCTCGGTGGACGGGGTCAACTCCTTGGCCCAGTCGTCGAGCTGGGCGTCGGCCTTGGTGATTCCGCGCGGCCACAGGCGGTCGACCAGGACCCGCAGGCCGTCGTCCGGGTCGACGGGGTCGTAGACGCGGCGGACGCTGATGGTGGGTCCGCCGGCCGGGGTGGGCTGGGCCATGGTGGCTGCCTCCGGGTGGGGGTCGGTGCCGGATGCCCGCGTGTACCCCGCCGTCGGGTGGTCCCACCATCGGCGTGCGCGTGCGCTCGCGTGTGCGTGTTCGGCGCGGGTTCAGTACGCGATGCCGACCGGTTGGCGGTAGGTCGCCGGGTCGTCGACGACCGCGAGCATCGCGTGTGCCACGTCGGCTCGGGCGATCGTGGCGCCGCGCGGCACGCTGCCGCCGATCTGCGTGCGGTACACGCCGGTGACGGCCGCCTTGGTCAGCTTCGGCGGTCGCATCGCGGTCCAGTCGGTGTCGCTGCGGGCGAGTTCGGCCTCCATCGCCGCCAGGTCCGCGTATACGTCCTTGAGCATCGAGCGCAGGATCGGGATCAGGCCCTTGCGGACGAGGATCGAGTCCTCGGACGGTGTCGGGCCCACCGGCGCGGCGCTGATCGTCACCAGGCGTCGCACGCCCGTGTCGGCCATCGCGGTGATGATCGCGGCGGTCGCGGCGGCGGCGATCCCGGTGGCCTTGCGGTTGCGCGGGCCGATGCCGGAGAGCACCGCGTCGTGCCCGTCGATCGCCTCGCGCAGCTCGGCCGGATTCGTCACGTCGGCCCGGACGACGTCGATGTTCGGGTGTTCGAAGTCGGGCCGGGACGGCGCCCGCACCACGGCCGTGATCTTGTGTCCGGCCGCTGCGGCCTGTCGCAGGACGTGTCCGCCGGTGGCGCCCGTCGCGCCGAGAACGGTGAGCCTCATGTGTTGCCTCCCGAGGTGGGTGAGTGTTCACTCACCCCTCCATGGTGAATACTTGCTCACCACTACGTCAAGCCCGGCCCGGACCGCCCACGACGAACGGACGACCGCCCCGATGCACCACTCGCCCCACTCGGGCGCGGACCGGCAGGCGCCGGCGCCCACCCGACAACGCATCGTCGACGCCGCCGAGCATCTGATGCGTACGCTCGGCTTGGCACGGACCACCACGAAGGAGATCGCGCGCGCCGCCGGGTGCTCGGAGGCCGCGCTGTACAAGCACTTCACCGGCAAGGAGGAGCTGTTCGTCGCAGTCCTCCAAGAGCGGCTGCCGCCACTGGGGCCGCTGCTCGCGCAACTCTCCGGCGAGGCGGTCGAGTCGGGCGAGGCGGGCGGTACGGGCGAGTCCGGGGCGGGCGCGGACGTGGCCGGCGGCGATGTGGAGCGGCGGTTGGCGGCGATCGTGCGCCGCGCCGTGGAGTTCTACGAGGAGAGCATGCCGATCGCCTCGTCCCTGTTCGCCGAACCCGCGCTGCTGCACCGGCACCGCGAGGCACTGCGCGGCATCGGCGCCGGTCCGCAGGTACCGCTGCGCATGCTCGCCGACTACCTCGCGGTGGAGCGCGATCGGGGCCGGATCGCGCCCGATGCCGACCCCGACGCGGCCGCCGCGCTGCTCCTGGGCGCGTGCTACCAGCGGGCGTTCCTGCGGCACTTCATGGGCGTCGAGGACGGCCCGCCCGTGGCCGAATTCGCCGCGAGCACCGCCCGCACGCTGATGCGCGGCATCGCCCGCACCTGATGTCGGCGCGGGCTGCGACACTCCGGGCAGCGGAGGTGCGCCCGCGATGTCGGCCCGGGCTCATATCGTGCGCGCATGGAACTGACACCTCACATGATCACGATCGACTGCGCCGACGCCGGCCGGCTCGCCGCCTGGTGGGCGGACGCGCTGGGCGTGGAGATCGCCCAGGACTTCGGCGAGTTCGTCATGGTCGCGGCCGAGCCGCTGGTCCTCGGCTTCCAGCAGGTGCCGGAGCCGCGGGTCGGCAAGAACCGGCTGCACATCGACTTCTCCGCCCCCGACCGCGTCGCGGCGGTCGACCGGCTGGTCGGGCTCGGTGCCACGGTGGTGGGGGATCGCAGCGCGCCCGGGCTGAACTGGACCACCATGCAGGACCCGGACGGCAACGAGTTCTGCGTCTCGGGATAGCCCGACGCGCCGCCGGCGGCGCCCGGACTCAGCCCCGGTGCAGGTGGTCCGCCACCGCCCGCAACCCGGTGATGGTTTCCCGGTCCAGGGACTCGTCGTCGGCGGTGGGCCAGGCGCTGGTCTTGACGATGACGACGTCGGCTTCGGGGTCCACGTAGAGGTATTGGCCGAAGACGCCGATGCCGGTGAAGGCGCGCCGCGCGCCGCCGAGGGTCCACCACTGGCTCGAATAGCCGTAGTGCGGTCGGCCGCTCGGGCCGAGCGCGCCGACCGCGATGTGGGGGACGTCGCGGCCGCGGCTGCGCGCCACCCACTCCTTCGGCACGATCCGCTCGCCCGCCCACTCGCCGTCGCGGGCCATCAGCAGGCCGATCCGGGCCAGGTCGCGGGTGCTCGCGTTGAGCGAGCCGCCGCCGAGCGCGGTGCGCGGGCGGGCCCGGGTGAGGAAGTAGTACGCGTCGTCCTCGGTGCCGATCCGGGACCACAGCCGGCTTGCGGCGTAGTCCGCGATCGGCATCCCCGTCGCGCCCTCCAGGACCCACCCCAGCACCTGCGTGTCGATCGTCGAGTAGTTGAACGCGGTGCCCGGCGGGCTCATCCGGGGCAGCGAGCGGATCACGTCCAGGATCGATCCGCCGCCGGTGACCGCGCGTTCGAAGCGGTTGATCGCGCTGTCCGGGACGGTCCAGTCCTCGACCGCGCCCACGCCGCTGCACATGTCCGACACCTGCTCGACGGTGGGCCCCTCGAACGCGGTCCCGGCCAGGTCCGGGCAGTACGTCACGACCGGGTCGCGCAGACTCGTGATCGCGCCCTCGGCCAGCGCGATGCCGACCAGGATCGAGGTCACCGACTTGGTCAGGGAGAACGCCTGGAAGCGCACACCCGGCCCGGCGCAGCGGCCCGGGTAGCTCTCGTGCACGATCGCCCCGCGATGCAGCACCAGGAACGACGTGGTGAAGGTGCGCGCGTGCAGGTCCGCGAGCGTGCGCTCGACCCGGTCGAGGACGTAGGTCGCCTCGATCGACTCGGGCCGCTCCGGCCACGGGGACGGCGTCGCGGCGCGCGGGACGACGGTCTTGGGCATCAGCGCGTGCATGTGGGTGAAGGTCCACTCGTTCACCGGACGCCGCATCATCAGATCGCCCTGATGCCGCCAGAGCCACACCGCCCCGGCCGCGGCCCCGGCCAGGGCCGGCACGGTCCGACCCCAGCGCGGCATACCCGAAGCAGAACCCACGACGCCACTCTCCCTGTTGTGCGCACTCGGATCGGATCGCACCGGATCGCACCGGGCGGTGGCCGGAGCCGGCCGCGCATCAGTAGAGCATCGACGCACGGGACGACGCGAGCGGCACGCGGCGGGCGGTCAGACCCGGCCGCGCAGGTAGCGACCCCGGGAGAGTTCGGTGACCAGGACCGGATTTTCGCGGCCAGGGACGACGGTGCGGCGCTCTTCGGTCATGCCGAGCTTCGTCATCACGTTGGCCGAGGCGGCGTTGTCGACGTGGCACACGCTCACCAGGCGCGGGACGCGGGCGTACTCGAACGCGAAGCGCAGCACCTCGACGGCGGCCTCGGTGGCGATGCCGTGACCCCAGTACGGCCGGGCCAGTCGCCAGCCGATCTCCACGGCGGGCAGGATCTCCGGCAGGAACTCCGGTACGGCCAGGCCCGCCCAGCCGACGACCGCGCCGACCGGACCCGGGTCGGGCGTACGCAGCTCGATCGCGAACAGGCCGAACCCGCGTGCCTCCCAGTCGCGTTCGTAGCGGGCCAGGGCCGCTGCGCTCTCTTCGGGGGTAAGCGGCAGCCCGCTGCCGACATAGCGCATCACCTCGGGGTCTGCGTGCATCGCGGTGAGCGCGGGCAGGTCGTCGTCGTGCCAGCGGCGGAGCAGGAGGCGGTCGGTTTCGATCATGGAACCATCGTGCATGATCCGACGGCGGTTCGGGGAACGCATTTTCGGGCTTCCGCAGGCCGCCGGATCGAACCGCGACGCGACGTTCCTGCGGCCCTCGACGCGACGTGCCTTCGGGCCTCAACGCCATGTCCGATTCCCGCCGGACGGTGCGCCGCGGATCGCGCACAGTGGGTGGTGGAAGCCCCGGTGTCGCACCGGGATCGGTACTCGCGGCCCGCGGCCGCGGTCTTGGCGAAAGGTGCCATGATGACCGTCCACACCACCCTCGACAGCCCGCTCGGCGAGCTGCTGCTGATCGGCGAGGAGCGAGCCGACGGCACGGTCGTGCTGACCTCGCTGTCCGTACCCGGCCAGAAGGGCGGTGCCCGGGTGCCCGCCCACTCGCGGGTCGACGCGAGCGTGTTCGCCGAGCCGGTGCGTCAACTCGGCGCCTACTTCGCGGGCGAACTGCGCGACTTCGACCTGCCGTTGGCCCCGCGCGGCTCTGCCTTCCAGGAGCGGATCTGGGCCGCGGTCGACGAGATCCCGTACGGCACCACGACCACGTACGGCGCGATCGCCGAACGTGTGGGCACCTCGCGGGCGGGCGTTCGCGCGGTGGGCACCGCGATCGGCGCCAACCCGCTGCTCCTGATCCGCCCGTGCCACCGGGTGATCGGCGCGGACGGCGCGCTGCGCGGCTACGCCGGCGGGCTCGACCGCAAGGAGTACCTGCTCGACCACGAGGGCGCGCTGCCGGCGCGGCTGGGGTGAGCGCCGTGGACACCCTCTTCGCCGCCGAACCGACGACCGGCACCGACCTCGCCGCGCGCCTCGACGAGCACGGCCACGCGCTGACCCACCGGATCCTGGACCCGGACACCTGCCGGGAGATCGCGGATCTGTACGACCGACCCGAACTGTTCCGGGCCACGATCGACATGGCCAGACACCGGTTCGGCGCCGGGCAGTACCGCTACTTCGCCGCACCCGTCCCGGAGCCGATCGCGGCGCTGCGCGTGTCCTGTTACCCGCACCTGCTGCCGATCGCGCGCGCGTGGGCGGAACGGCTGGGCCGGCCGGCACCCTGGCCGGACACCCTGGACGAGTGGCTGACGATGTGTCATGCGGCGGGCCAGACCCGGCCGACGCCGATCCTGCTGCGCTACGGGCCGGGGGACTGGAACGCGTTGCACCGCGACCTGTACGGCGATCTGGTCTTCCCGCTGCAAGTGGTGATCGGCCTCGACGAGCCCGGCGTCGACTACACGGGCGGCGAATTCCTGTTGGCCGAACAGCGTTTCCGGGCGCAGTCGCGCGGGACCGCGATCAGCCTGCCGCAGGGGCACGGGCTGGTCTTCACCACCCGGGACCGGCCGATCCGCTCGGCCCGGGGCTGGTCGGCCGCCCCGATCCGGCACGGGGTCAGCACGGTCCACTCCGGCCGGCGCCGCACCCTCGGCCTCGTCTTCCACGACGCGGCGTGAGCGACGTGCGTGCCGTGAACGGCGGTGCCGCCGGCGCGGGTGGCGGGTACACGCTGATCGGGCCGGACGGGCGGCCCTACCGCAGGGCGACCCCAGGCACCCTGGGCGGAACCACGAACGGCCGGCTGTACGGGCGGCTGGACTGCCGCAGCGCGTTGCGGGCGATCGCGCGCGGCGGCTATGTGGCGAACCGGGTCTTCTTCGCGACCGAGGCGGACGCGGTGGCGGCGGGATTCCGGCCCTGCGCGGTGTGCCTGCCGGCCGAGTACGCCCGCTGGAAGGGCTGCCCGCCCGCTCCGCACACCGAGGCGGAACTGGCCGACCTGCTCCGGAAGTTGGCCGGTCGACGCACGCTGGCGATCGGACACGGCCGGGACCGCGCGTCCACCGCCGCCGCACACGCGCTCGCGGCGGCCTGGCCGGGCGAGGTGGTGAGCGTCGTCTCCTGGCCCGAGCAGGCCGCCTCGTGGCTGCGCCCGGCACTGCGGTTGACCGCCCAGGCGCCGGACGCCTGGGTGGTGACGGGCGCGGCGCGGGGGTGGGCGGGGATGCGGGAGCGGTTGTTGCGGAGTACCGATTGGGACCCGGAACGCACCTATGGGTTCGCGTCGTTGGCGGATGCGATCAGGGACCCGGGAGAGGCATGGAGCGTGCCCCCCGGCTTCCTGTCGTACGCTCCGATCATGGCCGAACGCACTTTCGTCCCCGACGACTTCGTGATCCCCCCGCCGCCGAGCGCGCCGTCCTTCCGGCTGGAGCCCTTGGCGGCCCGGCACAACGAGGCCGACCTCGCCGCGTGGACCTCGAGCATCGACCACATCCGCGCCACGCCGGGTTTCGCCGGCCGCCACTGGCCGCCGCCGGAGGGCATGGCCCCGGCGGACAACCTGCGCGACCTGGTCAAGCACGCGGACGACTTCGCGCGGCGGGTGGGATTCACCTATACGGTGCTCGCCGTCGAGGGCGCGGACGGCGCCGGGAGCGCGGAGGGCGTCGAGGACGTCATCGGGTGTGTGTACATCTATCCCGACCGGGACGATCCGTCGATCACCAACGTGCGCTCGTGGGTGCGGGCCGACCGGGCCGACCTCGATGCGCCGCTCCACCACGAGGTCTCCGCGTGGCTCGCCGACCGGTGGCCCTTCGAGCACGTGGTCTACGCCCCTCGGTAGGGACACCGGCACGCGCCCGGCTTGCTCAGGCGAACTCCGGTATCAAAGGCGCAAGTTGGCGCCATTCATCGAGCGGGATGCGGCCCTGGTCCGGGGTGAGGACCTGGAGGCAGACGTGGTCGGCGCCCGCGTCGAGGTGTTCGCGGATGCGCTTGGCGATGGTCTCGGTGTCGCCGATCGCGAACAGGGAGTCGACCAGGCGTGTGCCCTCGCCGTCGAGTTCGGCCTGGCTGAAGCCGAGTCGGCGGAGGTTGTTCACCTGGTGCCGGGCGGCCTGGTAGCCGGCAACGAAGCCGCGCGCCGCCTCCATGGCCCGGGTGTGGTCGGCGGTCGGGGAGGGGACCACGGTCAGCGCCACGGACAGGTACGGGTCCGGGCCCATCGTCTCCCGGGCGAGCGCGGTGTGGTCCACCGTGACCAGGTAGGTGTGCGCGCCCCAGGTCCGGCGGCCGGCGAGGGCGAGCATCCCGGGGCCGAGGGCGGCGAGCACGCGACGGGCGGGGCGCTCGGGCGGGTCGCCGACGAGTACGGCGGCGTCCATCTCGTCGAGGTACGCGCCGACGCCCGCGACGGCGGGGGCGGTGTTCGCCTTGGGCATGCCGGGGATGTCCGCCTGCCCGGCGGCGCGGTGGCCGCCCAGGCCCAGCACGAAGCGGCCCGGATACGCCTCGTTGAGCGTGGCCTCGGCGGCGGCCATCAGGCGCGGGGTGCGCTCGGACATGATCGCGATGCCGGTGGCGACCGGGAGCGTACGCGTGGCCGACAGCAGGAGTTGGGCATGCGTCATGGCCTCGCGACCGATGCCCTCGCCGACCCACAGGCCGCCGTAGCCGAGGGCCTCGATCTCGGCGGCGGCGTCGCGTACCGCGCCGGCGGGCCGCCCGTCGAACGCGAAGGTCCACAGGCCGAGTCGGCCGAGGGCGGTCTTGTCGTGCGTCATCGGGTTCCGTTTCGGTTCGTCGGGGTGTGCGGGTGGGGTGCGGGCGGCGCCGACGGTGCCTCGTGGCGTGGCTCCGCCCGGTGGACAGGGCTCCGCCTTCAGGCAGGGCTCCGCCTGGGGGCACGGCTCCGCCCGGTATTCCGGAGGGTCCCTCCGGTTTGCCTCTTCCACCATATGGAGGCAGGCTCCGTTTGACAATCGTGGTGTCGTTCGAGAGGGAGTGCCGATGAGCCGGCCGATGCGCGCCGATGCGCGGCGCAACTACGAGCGGCTGCTCGCCGAGGCCCGGGTGGTGTTCCGTGAGCAGGGCGTCGACGCGTCGCTGGAGGAGTTGGCCCGGCGGGCCGGGGTCGGGATCGGGACGCTGTACCGGCACTTCCCGACGCGCGACGCGCTCGTCGAGGCGGTGGTGCGGGACCGGTACGACGGCCTCACCGCGCGGGCCGAGGCGTTGCGCGACGCCGACGGCGCGCGGGACGCGCTGGCCACGTGGTTGCGGCTGCTGATCGAGGGGGCCGGTACGTTCCGGGGGATGAGCGCGACGCTGATGGCCACACTCGCGGACGAGACGTCGGAGTTGTACGCCTCCTGCCATGCGATGCGCGAGGCCGGCGCCGCTCTGCTCGCCCGCGCGCAGGCGGCGGGGGAGGTGCGCGCCGACATCGACACGGACGGGTTGTTCACCCTCGCGCACGGGATCGCGTGGGCGCACGAGCAGCGTGAGGTGGACGATCCGGAGCGGTTGCCACGGCTGCTCGACGTGGTGGTCTTCGGGCTGGCGACGCGCGGCTGAGTACGCGCCGCCCCGGTGGCGGGGTGAACACGCGGATGGGATGCGCGGCGACCCGCTCGGAGCGCGCGTGGTCGGCTCGGCCAGACTGCGGGGCATGGACAGTCAGGCGAATGGGCGTGCGAAAGACGCGGCGGACGTGCGGATCACCGGCGCCGCGGGGGCGTTGTTCTTCGACGCCGAGGGGCGGGTGCTGCTCGTCGAGCCGGACTACAAGCCGGGGTTGGAGTTTCCCGGCGGGATCCTGGAACCGGGGGAGTCGCCGTGGGAGGGCTGCGTCCGGGAGGTGCGCGAGGAGTTGGGGCTCGTGCTCGACGGTGCGCCGAACCTGCTCGTGGCGCAATGGGTGGCGCCGGCGGGCGGGCATCGCGGCGGTATGCGCTGGCTGTTCGACGGGGGTGTGTTGACGGCCGAGCGGATCGGGGAAATCCGGCTCCAGGCCGACGAGTTGCGGGCGTGGCACCTGCTGACGCCGGATCAGGGCGCGGCGGCGATGCCGGCCGGGCGGGCCGCGCGACTGCGGGCGGCGCTGCGGGCGCGGGCGAGTGGTGGGGGGATGTACGTCGAGGGCGTGGAGTGAATCGGGCGGACAGGACCTAGCGGTGCGTGTCACCGCCGGTCACGGCCGCCGTCAGCGCTTCGACGAGCGGGATCGGTGGGGCGTCCGCCGCCGTCGGGTACACCAGCAGGGTGCCGTCGGCCGCGATGGCGAAGCGGCCGCCCAACCGGCCCTCGCGGGCGGCCTCCTCCGGGTCGAGGGGGATGGGTGGGCCCTCGTCGAGGATGAGGGTGTCCGGGGTCAGGCCGGCGCGCAGTACGGCCGCCTCCAGAGTCCTGGCCCGGCCCGGATGCGACGTGCGCAGCCAGATCTGCCGGGCCGGGAACGGGTCGCGCTCCAGGAACGGGCGACCCGCGTGGTCGAGCGAGAACAGGTCCCGGACCGGTCGGCGGTGCGCCACGACGGTCGGTCGGCGGCCGGTGAGTCGCGAGCGTATTCCGGGCGGCGGGTAGCCGAGTACGGGTAGTGCCGCGATGCCGCGGCGGTCGAACTCGGCGGCCGTCGCGGCCAGCAGCGCCTCGACGCGCTCGGCGATCGCGGCCCAGTCGGCGGGTCGACGTGCGGCCGAGGTCGGGCCGGCGCCGGATACCGGACCTGCCGACCGCCGCCGCTCGGCCCCGATGCGGGCCTCGAAGTCGTTCATGGCGGCAACCTACCGGCGCGTCGTGTGCGGCGGGGCGGTTCGGGTGGGCGAGTGCGGTCGAGGCGTGATCGGCGGGTGCTCGGGACGCGGTCGACGCGTGATCACCACACCGGCCCGATCGTCAGCCCTTCCGGGTTTCCCTCCTGGCCGAGCGGCAAGCCGGTTTCCTTGCGAACAACCGCTCCGAAATCAAAATTGACGGTCCATCAGCCTTGTCGATTGGCAAAGGTCGACGTATGTTCATGGCCAACAGGAAGGGGGACCCGTGGCGATTCCGGCACCGGAGGACACCTACGACCGGGTGCTCCTGGCGGCAGAGGAGCTGTTCGGCGAACACGGCTTCGCCGGTACCTCGTTGCAGGCCATCGCCGACCGTGTCGGGGTGACCAAGGCGGCCCTGTACTACCACTTCCGGACCAAGGACGAACTGCTCGACGCCCTGCTGCGCCCGGCCCTGAACGATCTGGACCGGGTGTTGGAGGTCGCCGAGAGCAGGCGCGGCACCACCGCTCGCCAACGCCTGCTGTTCGAGGGCTACGTCGACTTCCTCATCCGGTATCGCACTCTCGCCGTCATCCTCGACCGGGACGTCGCGATAGGCCGCCATCCCGCCATTCAGCCCCGGCTCGCCTCGATCACCGCGCGGGTGCGCGAAGTCCTCGACGACGTCGACGATTCGATCGAATACCGCGTGTCGACGGCGGTGGCGATGGGTGGCATCTACTCCGCCGTCGCCGCCTTCCCCGAACTGCCCGACGACGAGCTGGGCCGCATCCTGCGCGGTGTGGTCCGCAAGCTCCTGGGCCCGCGCCGCAGGGCGCCGGGCCCGGTCGCCGGGGTCTGACCGAGCACGCGCTCACCGCACGACCGCGCCACCGCTGCACGGCATCACCGCTCCACCGCTCCACCGCGACGTTCGGCACCCGTCCCCGGCCGGATCCCGCGGCGACCTCGCACACCCTCCGGCAACGGGAGTTCCACCATGACGTGTCCGGTCCTCGACCACGGCTTCGACCCCACCGACCCCGACCTGTACACCACGCGCATCCCGCTCGACGAGTTCGCGATGCTGCGCAAGACGTCCCCGGTGGTGTGGGTCCCGCAGACGCCCGAGGTGTCCAACTTCGGCGACGACGGCTACTGGCTGGTCACCCGGCACGCGGACGTCAAGGAGGTCTCCACCAAGCCGGAGATCTACTCGACGAACAAGAACACCGCGATCATCCGCTTCGCCGAGGGCATGGACATGTCCAACATCGACGCGCAGAAGCTCATCATGATCAACATAGACCCGCCGGAGCACACCCGGCTGCGCAGCATCGTCCAGCGCGGCTTCACGCCCCGGGCGATCAACGCCCTCCAGGCCGCACTGACCGAACGCGCCGCGCAGATCGTGGCGGACGCCAAGGCCAAGGGCTCGGGCGACTTCGTCACCGAGGTCGCCTGCGAACTGCCCCTACAGGCGATCGCGGAACTGATCGGCGTACCGCAGGAGGACCGCCGGAAGATCTTCGAGTGGTCGAACAAGATGCTCGGCTACGACGACCCCGAGTACGCGGAGTCGCAGGAGGCGGGCGCGCAGGCCGCCGCCGAGCTGATGCTGTACTCGATGGGCATGGCCGAGGAGCGCAAGGCGTGCCCGGCGCAGGACATTGTCACCCGGCTCATCACCGCCGAGTCCGACGGCAGCCTGTCCTCCGACGAATTCGGCTTCTTCGTCCTGCTGTTGGCCGTGGCCGGCAACGAGACCACGCGCAACGCGATCACGCACGGGATGCTGGCGTTCTTCGACAACCCCGACCAGTGGGAGCTGTACAAGGCGGAGCGCCCGGAGACCACGGCGGACGAGATCGTGCGCTACTCCTCGCCGGTGATGTCCTTCCAGCGCACCGCCACCCAGGACACCGTGCTCGGCGGCCAGGAGATCAAGGCGGGCCAGCGGGTCGGCATCTTCTACAGCTCGGCCAACTTCGACGCGGACGTGTTCGAGAACCCGACGAAGTTCGACATCACCCGCAGCCCCAACCCGCACCTGGGCTTCGGCGGCGGCGGCCCGCACTTCTGCCTCGGCGCCTCGCTCGCGCGCATGGAGATCAACCTGATGTTCAACGCCATCGCCGACGCGATGCCCGACATCACCAAGGCCGCCGACGCGCGGCGCCTCCGCCACGCCTGGATCAACGGCATCAAGGAACTCCAGGTCCACTACACGACCAAGTAGCCGGGGAGGTCTCGGCTCAGGTCCGTGGGATACACCCTCTGACCTGGCCGAACGTGACAGGCGCCGCCCGCTCCCGGGAGCAGCGGGCGGCGCCTTTGCATGTCCGGTGCAGGCGGCTGGGGCACGGTTGGGGCACGGCCCGGTCAGCCCACGCTGCGTGATGCCTCGCGCGCCGAGGTCGCCCCCTCGTACCAGCCTTGGAGGGCTTCGGCGATCGCCCGCTCCATCGACGGGGTCGCGTGTCGGTACGTCCCTTTGACCGTCCGCGTCTCGTGCCCCAGACGCTCCTCGATCGCGACATCCGGATGCCCAGCTTCGTCCAGCCAGACCGCATGGCCGTGACGCAGGCCGTGGGGGACCATGCCCTCCAGGCCCGTGACGCCAGGCAGGGCGGGCAGCGCACGGTGCCCGCGTGATGCCGGCCGTGCCGGACGCCCCCGCGTGGCGGGATGCCAGAAGCTGTCGTAGAAGCTGCCGCCGGTCAAGAGTTGCCCGCCCTCGGGTGCGGTGAAGACGAACCGGGACTTGTGCGTGGCCAGCAGCGCGGAGAGGCGATCAGCGAGGAATGGCGGCAGCACGATGCGCCGGCCCGAGTCGTACTTGGGGATCGGGAGCGCCCGCTCGCCGCCTTGATACTGAAATTGACGCGCCACGGTGAGAGAGCGCTCGTACTCCTTGCCCAGGAGGTTGCAGTCCGTTCGCAGGAGTCCGTACAGCTCGCCGAGGCGCATGCCGGTGTAGGCGAGGGTGAGGATGATCATCTCGCCCATCTCTCCCCGCAGCACCTGCCCCCGTTGTGCGAGTTCGGCGACCTGGTTCGGCGTCGCGAAGATCGTCTTGGCCTTCTCTTTCGGCTTGACCTTGCCGCGGCGGGACTTCTTCTCGACCGGGTTGTAGGTGATGTACTTGTCGACCACCGCGTCGTCCAGCATCATGCGCAACTGCATGACCACGTTCGCGATGTAGTTCGTCGAATAGCCCTTTCGGCGCAGGGACTTCACCCAAGAGCGCACCTCGAGGGTCGTGATGGTGCCGATGGCGACGCCGCCCCAGCGAGGGAGGATGACGGCGTTTAGCCGGCTCCGATAGGAGACCTCCGACGTGCTTGCGACGTCGTGCGCGTCGATCCATTCCTTCGCGTAGTCGCGGAACGGGATCTCACCGCGGCGAGGGTTGTGGTACACACCGCGGCGGATGTCGGTCTCTTGGTCGAGGCCGTAGTCGTAGGCTTCGTCTTCGGTCTCGAAGCCGCTTGCCGAGTCGCGCTCGCCGTCGTTGTTGATGAATCGCACGCGCCACGGCCTGGGGCCGTCGCCGCGCTTCTCCGTACTGGGCATGGGGATTCGCCCTTCACTCGCTCACCTGGGCCGCGGGTGACGGCGGCCGGGGGGTGCCGGCGCTCGTCGAGACCCGCGTGGGCCGTCACGGTCGGGCGGGGAACGCTCGCGGCCCGGGATGCCAGCGAGGTGCCCCGCGTTACCACTGTGGTGCGCTCAGTCGACGGGGCGAAGGCGAGACAGCGGGCAGTCCGAGTCGATGCAACTGTCGCACTTGATGCCTTGTCGCTCTGCCGAGGCGGTGACGACGTCAAGGACGGTGGGCTCGGTGAGCACGAGCACCGTCATGACACAGGTGGGCTCCCCCTTTACGACGCCGAACCAACTGCTGAAGTTTGGTCCGTAATCCACTAGGTCGTGCACGGCACGTGCGGCCATATGGAACCCTCCCCACACAGGGTTGAATCCCCAGGTTCGTTGATGGTGCCACGTGATCATGGGATGACCGAGCGCTGTTCGAATGATCCACGCGAGCCGCTTTGTAACGATTCCGCACAGCAAGCAATCGGTGATCAACTGTGCGCTCTGGGCAACCGTACGTGCAGGTAGGGGCGGTTACGAAACGTGGCGATGGCGCTCCGCGAGACGCCTCCTCAGCCCTTCCTCGACACGCCTTTCGATCTCCTGGACCTCTGCACCCGTCAACCCCGGAGCGGTCGTCATGGTCGCCTCACGCACGGACTCGCGTAGGTCATCGCCGATAACGGGGAGCCAATCCTCGGCACTGTCGTCGGCGTAGACAAGCTCCGGCTCCTCGCCGGCCGGCGGGGAGGGCGCATCGTCGGGCAAGGGCTTGGGTTCGCCGCCAGCGAGCACCGTCCTGCATGAGCCGGGCTCCCACCGAAGGCCCGCATCGATGCCGACGTAGCTCACGTCCCGGACCGGACGTCCTGCGGCCGCACGATTCCACGTCTTGATCCCCACGCTCGATAGACGCGCGGCCTCATTGGCGGATAGGCGCAGGTCCAAGCGGCGCTGGGTCATCAATTCACCCAGGCGCGCGCGCGCGGTTTCGTCAGCCGTGGCAGCCATGACTCGCAGTGTCTCAGGTCCGAGTAGGTCCACCTAGGTCCGGGGTCATTTCTGCTGCAAGTCGGCCGAATCTTTACCACGAGTGACGCAACGATTCCTCCACTGACCATGGCCCTTAGGTGGCTAGAGGCCATTAAAGTCCATGAGAGTCCATCAGTAGCTTCCATAAGTGGCCATGAGTGGCTATGGTCATTCCATGCACCCCCGCTTCACGGTGGACGGGCCCGCAGTACGGCAACTCCGCATGGCCAGAGGGCTGGAAATGGTCGATGTCGCCGCCCGAGTCGGCATCGACCGGGCCTACCTCAGCCGCGTGGAGTGCCACTCGCTTCGCATGACGGCGCGCACGTTCCTTGCGCTGTGCGGGGTCCTGAAGCCCGACAACCCGGCCGACCTCCTCCTCGCCGCCGACGGCAGGGAGGGCGCAACGAAGGGAGACGCACATGCCCGCCAAGCTCACGATCGACCCGGATCTCGAACTGGCCCGCACTGATTGGTTCGACGAACTCGGTCCGACGCTCACCGTGGTCGAGTTGGCTCGCCTCGAACGCATCAGCCCGAAGCTCGTCTACAAGCACCTGAAGCACAGCGGCTGGCCCTACACGAAGTACGGCCGCGAGTTCCGCTTTGACCGCGACCAGGTCCGCATGATCCGGCAGATGCAGAGCCGCCCGGCGGCAGAGCCGGCCGCCCCCGCGCCGCGTGCCCGCCGGTCCACCCCGCGCCGCACTCGCCGACCGGCCGCCGCCTGACGCACAACGGCCGGCCCCGAAGGACCGGCCGAGACCAACCCCTCTACCTAGGAGCGGTCTTGAGCACCATCATCCCCCAGTCGACCGGCACTTCGCCGTTCGACGCCATCCGCCAGGAGGACGAGCGCGGTGAGCACTGGGCCGCGCGCCGGCTCCAGCCGCTCATGGCGTACACGAACTGGCGCCAGTTCGAGGCCGTGATCGAGCGAGCGATGGCCGCCGCGGCGAACACCGGTGTCAGCGCACTTTTTGAGGCCAGCCTCAAGAAGTCCTCGGGTGGCCGGCCCGGCACGGACTACCGGCTGTGCCGCATGGCGGCGTACCTCATCGCAATGAACGGCGACCCGAAGAAGGCCGAGGTTGCCGCCGCCCAGACGTACTTCGCCATCCAGACCCGCGCCGCCGAACTCGCCGACATTCGCCCGATGGACGAGTTGGAGCTGGCCGAGCGCCAGGTGCAACTCATCCGGGAGAAGCGTGCGGCCGAGGCCCGCGCGGACCGCGCCGAGCAGACCGTGTCGGCCCTGGAGGGCGGCGACGGTTTGACGATCCGCTCGTTCCACAAGAAGTACTTCTCCGACGTGTCCGAGCGTGTCTTCTTCGGGCACCTGTACTCGCATCACCTGCTGCTGGACCAGCGCGGCAAGGGCTCCGAGCGCGAGGACGGCACGTGCCGTGACGGCTCGCAGCACCGGCACCCCTCGTACAAGGGGAAGCACTTCTTCTACCTGCACGGCGGCAAGGTCTTCGGCGGGAAGCGCCGGGAGACGGCGCGCGTGCGGCCGGGCCAGGTCGAGCTGGAGCTGAAGGCGCTGCTGATTGCGCAGGGCCTGCCCGCGAACAACAACGAGTGCGGGCCGCTGGCGATCGAGGGTCCCACGCAGACTGCGCTGAGCCTCGACGAGGCGGGTGCTGCGTGAGGCCCCGCGGCGAGTCGGAGATGAACGCGATCGGGATGTTGTCGACGCGGCAGATGTGCGTGCTGTTCGGCGTGTCCGCCGACGACTTCCAGGCCGAGTACGCCCGCCAGCACGGCGAGATCGAGGACGGCGTGAGCTTCGAATTCGTGGTGCCGCCTGCATGGGTGGCGAGCGGACGCGCGCGCCTGATCTCGACCGGCACCACCGTTCTGAGCGAGGCGCTGGCGATCCTCGCCGCGCTGGACGAGATTCGAAACCTCCCCGAAACCCCCTGAGCGCGGGTGCGGGCCACGCCCCTTCACGACGTGACCCGCTGCCCCACCACACCGAGATCCCTGAAGCACAGAGAGAGGTGGCAGGACGTGAGCAAGGTTATCGCCGGGGCCGTGTCCCTGGCCAAGCGCGCCACGTGCGCGGACATCGAGCGGGCGGTCGCGCTGCGGGATTCCCGGGCGCGGGCCGCGATCGTGGCGGCGTTGCGCGCGCAGCAGCCCCGCGTGGGCCGGTTCGTGTCGGTCGTGAGCCGGCGCCCGGTCGACGAGATCCGGCAGGTCGTCGTGATCGAGTGCCTGGAGATGCCCGCGGACGAGCGGTATGTCGTCGCCGAGGCGGCGCTGTTCGGGTTCGGCGCGGCCGACGAGGTTCCGCCTCGGGATGTGCGCCTGTTCCGGTACGACACGACGGACTGCCGGTGGCGCGCGCTGCTGCTGGCGGAGCGGTTCGAGCGCGAGCTGCGGGCGCCGCGGCTGGCGCCCACCTTGGAGGAGCGGGTCCGGGCGGTCGTGGCGCACGTCGTCGAGCAGGCAGTAGCGGTTCGGGACGAGGACTACTCGGACGTGTCCGCCTACGTGGACGAGGCCGCGGCCGAGCTGCTGGCGCTGGGCGTCGGATCGCAGGTGACGCGATGACGTTCACCTCGATGATCGACACCGCCGCGAACGTCATCGCCGGCGCCTTCCTTTCGAACGCTGGCCAGGACCCGTACCGCGAGGCCGCGGTGCTCTTGGCGGACCGGCAGATGCTGATCTCGCCGGAGCGGGCGGCGTCGCTGGCGGACATGGAGCGGATCGCCACCGTGGAGCTGCTGCGGCAGGAGCTGGTGGCGCTCGGCAAGGTCGCGGACGAGACGACCGACGGCCGGCAGCAGGCCGGGATGCGGCTGGCGGTGCGGTGGATGTCGGCGGCGATGGATCGGCTGCTGGTGTCGCCCGCCACGCCGATGCCGCCGGAGGTCGCGCGGATGATCCGCGAGGGCGGCGAACGGGCGGTCGCGGAGATCGCGGCCAAGGCACCGGCGGACGTCCCGGAGACGGTGTGGCCGGCGGGGGATCTGTCGGCGGCTCAGCTCGGCGGCACGGCGTGTGTCCGCTGCGGCGGGGCGCCTGTGGTGTCGATGCCGGCTGGGCGGGTGTCCGGGTTCGGCCAGGTGTTCGCGTGCGCTCCGGCGTGCCCGCCTGCGGGTGGTGCGTCGTGACCGATCTCTACGACCTGTCGGCGTGGACGCAGCCGGACTCCGAGCACCTGACCTCGCGCGACGGCCTGTGGTCGCTGACGCACCGCGTGGACGACGGCCGGCCGGGCTGGTACCTGGCCGGGCCGGACTGCCCGGCGGGCGAGTGGCTGGAGGAGTGGCCGCTGTGCGCGCGCCTCAAGGCCGACGAGCACATCGCCGCGTACCGCGCGGCCACCGACACGACCGGGGGGACCCGATGACGACCGAGGACATCGCCGAGCGCTTCAAGCGCGAGACGGCCGAGCACGAGATGACCGTCCTGCACGACGAGGGCCTGTACCGCCACTTGCGGTTCGCGAAGCCGGCGCCCGAGGGCTCCATGTTCTGGTGGGAGTTGGTGACCTGGCCGGGTTGCCTCGCAGTGCGGGGCGACATGGGCGGGGAGTGGATCTTCACCCGACTGCCGGACATGTTCCGCTTCTTCCGCTCCGACGGCGGCGAGATCAACCCCTGGTACTGGTCGCAGAAGACCGAACTCGGCCGCTCGGCGTGCGAGGTGTACGACGAGGCCGTGTTCCGGCAGGTCGTGACCGAGCACTTCGTCGACGCGGTTCGCTACGGCGACGCCCCGCGGGGGTTGGGCAAAGCGCTTCGCGCCGAGGTCTTGGACCAGGACTTGAGCAACGAGGACGAAGCCCGCGCGCTGTTGGAGGAGTTCGAGTTCGGGGCGATGTTCAAGGCCACGTGTCTGTGCGGTGAGTCGTCCGAGTTCGCCAAGGGATCGGACGCGCATCTGTGGCGTCACCGGCACATTCGCGCGGGCAACGCGACGCGTACACACGTTTCGTCGGTCGAGCGCGTGGAGGGCTTCCGGTTCTCGGATGTGTGGGAGTGGTCGTTCCGCGACTACGACCCGTCGTTCATCTGGGCGTGCCACGCGATCGTGCGCGGCATCCAGATGTACGACCTGCACCGCGCGATCCCGGCGCCTGCTGCGGTCGCGGCCGAGTCGGGCGGCGCCGCGTGACGCCGACGCCCGAGCAGTTCGACGCACTCGCCGACGCAATGAACGCGGCGCTGAACAACCACTACCACGACGACCAGTGCGCATGTGACGCGTGGCCCGCGGCATGCCTCTCGAAGCTCGGGCGCTACCGGCCCGGCGAGTGGGACACCGGCGCGTTCGCGATCGTCCTGCCGCTCGTGTGGGACGAGATCGCCCGGGTCGCCACCGAGCAGCGGGCCTCCCACGGTGGCTACTGCACCGTCGGCCTGTGCGGGTGGCGGCGGGTCCACGCCGAGCGGTACGAGCGCGTCGTCGACGGCGTGACGTGGGCGCTCGACGACCTCGACGACACCGAGATCGGCCCGGACGACCCCGGGGCCGGCTGGTACCTGTACGGGCCCGGGTCGTACGCCGAAGGCCGGTTCCTCGTGGCCTCCGACGCGGTTCCGACGGTGGGTGCCGACGCCGTGATCCGGACGCACACCTATCTCGCGTGCGATTGCTGCGGCCGGGTCGGCGAGGTCCGCGACGCGGCCGGTATCCGCCTGTGCGTGGGCAACACGACCGGGCTCGCCGGGCCGTGCCCGACGCCGAACGAGGTGGGCGCGTGAGCGACCTCGAACCCCTCGACGAGCCCGCGTTCTCCAACGGCGAGGAACTCGCCTGGTGGATCAACGCGAACTGCCGGGCGTGCGTCCACGACGAGCCCGCCCGGCGGGGTGACTACACCAACGGCTGCGGCCTGCTGGTCCTGGTCTACGCGGCGTTCACCCCGCTGGAGTTCCTCGCCGGCCCCGACCGCACCCCGGCTGACCGCTGGGTGTGTGTCGAGCGCCGGACGGAGGACGACGGCCCGGACCCGACGCCGCGGCCGGTCCCGGACCCGCCCGGCCAGGGCGTGCTGCTGCCGCGTGAGCCGTACACGGGCCACCGGGTGCTGACCGTACTGCCCGAGCACACCGGGGCCACCGCGTGACCGCCTCGACTGCCGCCGCTGCCCTGCCCCCCAGGGCGGCGGCGGCCCCCGAGCCCACCTGCCGCACGTGCCGCGGCACCGGCGTGTACCTCGCCGACCCGGCCTGGGACTGCCCGGCATGCCCCGGACCCCGCTACCCCGACGACGAGGGAGACGACGAGTGAGCCTCGTAGCCGACCGCTTGGTCACCCCGACCGGGCGCCTGATCCTGCCTCCCGACTCCGACCGCGACACCTGGCTCGCCGAGCGCCGGCTCGGCATCGGGTCGTCCGACGTGCCGGACGTCCTCGGCGTCGGCGACTTCGGCAGCCCCTTGCGGGTCTACCTGGACAAGGTCGACCAGCTCGCCGACGACGCGGGCGACCCGGCGTTCTGGGGCACCGTGCTGGAGGACCCGATCGCCCGCGAGTGGGCCCGCCGGAGCCGGTCCGTCGTCGAACCGATCGGCATCGTCGAGCACCACGAACACCCGCACCACCGGGCCACGCTCGACCGACGCATCACCGAGTGCCCCCTGCCGGAGACCCGCCGCCAGGTATGCGCCCTGGAGGTCAAGACCCGCAGCGCGTTCAAGGCGGCGCGCTGGCACGACGGCGCCCCGGACGACGTTCTCGCGCAGGTGCTGTGGCAGATGCACGTCACCGGCTACGACCACATGCACTACGCGGTCCTGATCGGCGGCAACGACTACCGGCAGGGCGTGATCCGCGCGGACGACCACCGGCAGGTGACCGCCGACATCGTCACCGCGGTCGACCTGTTCTGGACGCGGCACGTCGAGGCCCGAGTCCCGCCGCCGCACTCGGGCGACCCGGACCGCACCGTCGACCTGTACCGCCGCCTGCACCCGAGCCGCTCCGGGGTGATCAACCTCGACCGCGACCCGGACGCGTTGGGCGCGCTGCACGACTACGAGACCGCGCGGCTGGAGGAGAAGGCCGCCGCCAAGCGCAAGGCCGCCGCGCAGGCCGAACTGCTGCGGCTCCTCGGGCCGCACCGCACCGCCGCCCTCGGCGGCGATCGGGCCTGGTCGATGGAGCCGACCAAGCGCGCGAACACCGACCTCGCCCGCCTCGCCGAGGAGTGGCCCGACGCCTACGCGGCGTGCGTCACCGACAAGCCCGGCGAGCGCATCGACATCGACGAGGCATACCGCCTCAAGCCCAGGAAGGGGGCGTGACCGTGGGTCTCGCCGAGAACGCCGCCGCCCTCGCGGGCCGCGCACCCGACCCGGTCGAGGACGTCGACCACACGCACGACTACACCGAACCCGACCTCGACCACCTGGACCTGGCCGCCGATCCCGAGAAGATCGACGTGATCACCGCCTGGCTGCGGCTGATGGGCGACGTCCGGGTCATCAAGAAGAACCAGCAGTTCAAGGGCGGCAACACGAAGTTCATGTTCCGCGGCGTCGACGCGGTGCTGAACGCCTATGGCCCGATCTGCCGGGCCCACGGTGTCGTGATCATGCCGATCTGCACCACCGCCGAGTACCGGGACATCCCGACCAGCAGTGGCGGCAAGATGCGCGAGTGCACCGCGACGGTGACCTTCCGCATTTACGGGCCGGCCGGCGACCACTTCGATGCCCAGACCATGGGCGAGGCGACCGACAGCGGCAGCCGGTCCACTCCTAAGGCCCAGTCCGTCGCGCTGCGGACGCTGATGCTCAACGGCGGGATGGTCCCCACCGAGGACCGGGACGCGGACGCCGACGACTTCGAGCGCGGCGAAGCACCGGCACGCACCGCCGAGTCCTACCGCGACGAGATGCTCGACCCGAAGACCACTCCCGCCCGGCTACAGACGATGTACGGGGAGATGGAGCGGCTCAGGATTCTGCGGGTGCTGGTCGTGAACGAGACCGGCGACAAGGAACTCCTGGTCGACATCGGCAACCGCCTCTACTACGAGCGCGGTGGCAAGTGATCACCTCCGCCGCCTCCCTGCGTTCCCTGCTCGGCCGGGTCATCCCGGCCGGGCGGGGCCCCCGCACCCCGGCCCGCGTCGAGCACGGCGCCCACGTCGTCACCCGCATCCCGCCCCGACCCCACCGCGCGCCGGGCCATGCCCTCGACGACGAGGACTGGTACGTCGCGCCTGGGTCCCTGTGGGAGCCCGTGCCGACCGGACGCCACCGGAGGACGCCGTGACCTGGCCCTGGTGGATCGCCGCCGGCGTCGGCGCCCTGGTCCTGCTCCTGTACGCGGGCATCGCCTACGCCCTCTGGTACGCCCGCCGCGAATCCCTCGCCGACTACCGGGCCCACATCGCCCGACGGAGGACCCGATGACCCAGCCCGACATCAACACCCCCGAGGGCATGCGCGAGCAGCTCCTCCGCCAAGTCGTCGCGACCGGCGCGCTGACCGCCGACATGCCCACCGGCCCCGAGTACTTCGGCCGGACCGCCGCACTGTGCAACGCCTACATGGCCGCCCGCCTGCTGGACGCGCTCATGATCGCCGCCCCGGACGTCGCCGCCGCCGTGTGCACCGACATCGCCGCCGAGCTGGACGCAGGCGCCCTGCCCGTGTACGCCGCAAACCGCGCCACCGGGCTGGGCCACGACCCGCAGCAGTGGATCACGGAGGCGACCCGATGATCCGCCTGATCACCACCGGCCGCCTCGCCGACCTGACCGGCGACCTCGACCGCGAAGCCACCCTCAACAACGACCTCCTCGCGGACTTGGAGGAGGTCACCAAGGAGCGCGACGCCCACGCGGCCGAGAGCCGGCAGCGCGGATGCGACGCCGCCAAGTGGGCCGGACTGTACGAGCAGACCATCGCCGAGCGCGACCAGGCCCGGGCGATCGCCGTCGACCTGGAGCAGGAGCTCGCCGAAGCGCAAGCCAGCCTCGCCGGCGAGGACTACATGGCCGCCATGATTCGGGAGGTCCGGGACCAGCGCGACCGCATGGCCGCCCTCGCCGACACCATGCAGGCCGCCGCCGAAGCGGCCGACATCCCGGTCGTGGCCGGCCTCGACCCCGACGACTGCCGGGCCGCCGTC
Organism: Embleya sp. NPDC020630; assembly: GCF_044334985.1. Lineage (NCBI taxonomy): Bacteria > Bacillati > Actinomycetota > Actinomycetes > Kitasatosporales > Streptomycetaceae > Embleya > Embleya sp. NPDC020630. Next base: position 121,421 of record NZ_JBIRUB010000004.1, on the reverse strand, counting down.
CGCGCGGTGCTCGCCGACATCGCCGCGCGGAAGAAGGTCGCGGCGGACCTGCGCGCCCTCGCCGAGTCCGACCCCGAAGCCGCATGCCGCGCCGGTGAGGCGATGGCCGACTGGGCAGCACGACCGGAGGCACTGTGACCACCCGAACCGTCGGCCAGATCCGGTCCGACATCGCCATCCGCGCCGCAGGCATGTCCCGGGCCGCACTCCAGTACGAAACCCAGGCCGCCGACCAGGACACAGCCGAAGCCCTCGACGTGGTCAAGGCCGCGGCCAGGCGCCGCAAAGCACGCAAGCACGGCCGATCGACCCTCGCCGACCTGGACATCGCACGCGCCTACATCGACGCCGCGATCATCGCGGGCGAGTGGCGGCACGCCGCCGAACAGCGCGACGCGGGACGGAGGGCCGCGGCGTGACCACACCGACCCTGCGGCTGCTCTCCCTCGGCGCCGGCGTGCAGTCCACCACGCTGCTGCTCCTCGCCGCCGACGGAGCCATCCCCACCTACGACTACGCGATTTTCGCCGACACCGGCTGGGAGCCCCGCGCCGTCTACGACCACCTCGACGCCCTGGAGCGGTACGTCGCCGAACCCGCCCGCATCCCGATCCTGCGCGTCACCTCCGGCAACCTGCGCGCCGACGCCCTCGACCCGGACCCCGGCCGTCGCTTCGCCGCCATGCCCGTCTACATCCTCTACCCCGACGGCACCCGCGGCATGGGCCAGCGCCAGTGCACCAACCAGTACAAGTTGCGGATCATCAAGCGCACCGCCCGCGGGCTCCTCGGCTACCCGGGCCGCGCGGCCATCCCCGCCGACGTCCACGCCACCCAGGACATCGGGATCAGCCGCGACGAAATCGGCCGCGCCAAAGACAGCGGACTCCGCTACCTCGTCAGCAAGTTCCCCCTCCTCGACCTGCCCGGCTCGGCCGACGGACGCACCGGCTGGACCCGTTCCGACTGCTCCCGCTACCTCCGCGCCCACGGCTGGGCATCCACCCCGCGGTCGGCCTGCATCGGTTGCCCCCTGCACGGCAACCGGACCTGGCGGCAGATGCGGGACGAACGCCCCGACGAATGGGCCGACGCCGTCGCGTTCGACCACGCGCTACGGGCGACACCGCGGCCGTCCGGGATCCGCGAGTACCTGCACCGCTCGTGCGTCCCGCTCGACGAGGCACCCATCGACCGGGTCACCAGGCACGAGTGGTCCGGCCGCCAGGTCGACGTGTTCGACGCCGTCGCCGACCAGCTCGTCGAAGACGGCGACCCCGACGGCTGCTCCCCCTGGGGCTGCCGCAGCGGAACGGCGGTGGCCTCGTGATCCGCTACAGCATCACCGAGGTCAGCGATCTCACCGCCGGCACGGTCACCTACGCCGTGCGCCGCGGCCACAGGATCGCGCTCACGACGGTCGTCTCGGGCAGCGCTCGCGCCCTCCACGACACCTGGCCGCTCCGCCGCGACATCGCCGCCCACGCCGGAGTCGACCCCGACCGGGTCGAGCCCGACTGGGACCACGATCCGCACCGCCGACGGCTCCGACGGTTCGCGCCCCACACCTGGCACGTCCGCACCGACATCGACCAAATCCCCGGCCAGACCGATCTGACAACGAGCGGTGATGAAGGGTGACCACCAAGACCTGCACCAAGTGCAAGCGGGCCCTGCCCCCCGACCACTTCAACCGCAACTCCAGCCGGCGTGATGGCCTTCGCAGCTCCTGCCGGGTCTGCCAGCCCACCGACGGCCTCGGCCCGGCAAAGCCCAAGCCCGCGCCGAAGCCGCCCAAGAAGGGTGCGGGCGGGCGCGAGGTGCGGTTCGAGATCGCCCCCACCCACGAGTGGGTCCTCGCCGCGGCCTGCCGAGACATGGACCCCGACCTGTTCTGCGCCACCGGCCTCCCGGACCCCCGGGTCGTCGCTGCCTGTGCGCGGTGTCCCATCCGCGAGATGTGCCTCGAGGAAGAGCTGCGGCTCAATCCGACCTGCTCCAGCGAGCAGATCGGCTACCGCGGTGGGACCACGGCCGTGGAGCGCGGCCGGATCATCCGCAAGCGCAAGGCCGCAGCGAAGGCCGAGCGGGACGCCGCGAAGAGCACCGCCGCCTGACCGCGGGGTCCGGCGGCGGCACCAGCCCGCCGGACCCCGCACCAACCACCGACACGAGGCCGACATGCGCACCTGGGACGGAACCCACATGCAGCTCACCCACCTGATCGACAACATCGAAGCCGACGGCGTCACCCTCCTCGAACCCCACGAGCGCACCGTCCTGGCGATCTACACCGCCGCGGTCGACGACTACGCCAGCGTCTTCGACGTCATCGAGGCCGGCTACTTCCGCGAGGTCGAGGCCGAGCACGGCACCGAGATCGCCCGGGAGCACGCCCGAGGCCACTTCGCCACGCTCGACGCCTGGTACCAGGAACTCGACTCCCTGTACACGGACCTGGCAACCGGCCCCGGCCAGACGCACAGCGAGGCCGCCCGGCACATCCTCCAGCGGGAAGCCAACCGCTTCTTCCACGTCCTGAACCTGCTTCGCCGCGAGGTCTGCACCTGGCTGCTCGGCACCGCCGGGCCGCGGCCGGAGATCGACGCCGGAGTCCTGACGTTCTGCGACATCCCGCCGCGCATCCACCTCGACGGGACCGCGCTCGCCGAATCCGACTGACCCATCACACCCCCGGGGCGGGGCGTCCACACCCCGCCCCGGGAGCACCGCGGACATGACGAAGGCCCGACCGAAGCCGGGCGAGAGGAGGTGCGAAGTGTCAGGACTTGGGAGCGAGAAGCGCGACCCATTCGCGGGTGTACCCCGTGATGCGCGCCAGCTCGGACGGGCCCTTGCCCTCGGCGCGGGCTTCCCGCAGCAGGTCGCGCAGCTCGACGCGGGCCTTCTCGTAGGCCGTCTTCGCCCGGTCGTGGTCGCGGGCGGCCTTCTGGAGGCGGGCGGTCAGGTCGTCCATGGGTCACATAGTGCCATGTCGATTCGCGAACCGTCTACGCGAAGTGAATCATCCTCGCGAAGTCACTATGCGAAGTGTATTCTCACTCGTGAGGCCAGAGGCGAGGTCGAACTACCGCCCTAGACCTGCGGATTCGCCGCGCCTCATCCCTCCGACCGCACCATCGAAAGGCCCGCACCTGTGGATAAGCGCCTGGTTGAGGAAGTTCTCGACCACGCTCCGGCCGACCTCACCCCGGCCGAGCGGATGGTGTTGGTCGTCCTCGCCCGGTACGCCGACCTCAAGACCCGCGAGTGCTGGCCGCCACCGGACCTGATCGCCCGGCAGTCCGGCCTCAAGGCGGACAGCCTGCGCAAGACGTTCCAGCGGCTGGCCGCGCGCAACCTCGAGGTCCGGGTCGTGATCGACAAAGACCGCAACGGCCGCCCGGTGTTCGCTCACAAGGGCCGCAAGACGCTGTATCGATTGCCCCGGTTCGCCCCGGAACAAAGGCGGGACGAGATTCCCACCTTTGAAGGCCCAAAGGCGGGACCAGATTCCCGCCTTAGCGCTCAAAGGCGGGACGAGGTTCCCACCTTTGAGGCCCAAAGCCGGGACGACAGTCCCACCTTTGAGTCCGAATCGACCACAAATGCCGGGCCAAAGGCGGGAATCTCGTCCCGCCCTAACAAACAAGCAGGTAATGCAAGCAAGCAAGCGGCCGAGCGGCCGAGCCGCGACGCCTTCGCCGCCCTCGGCCCCCTCCAGGACCGCATGACCGCCGAAGGCATGACCGCCTCCTGGACCATGCGCGCCGAACAAGTCGGCGAACTCGTCGACCTGATCAACCGCGTCGGCGTCCCCGCCCTCGTCGAACACGCCCGCCGCTCCTGGCGCAAGGACAACCCCCCGACCTACATCACCGCCCTCATGCGCGGATGGTCCGGACTCCCCAGCGCCCCCGCGGCCACCGCACCCACCCACCGGTCGGACCCCGAACCCGACTGGTGCGGCGCCTGCGACAACCCCGGCTACCGCTTCGTCGAGACCGACGGCCGCTGGTACCGCTGCCCCGACTGCAACCCCGGAGCCCCCACATGACCGACACCCTCGACACACCCATCCTCGGCGCCCCCGGCTACACCCCCGACGACTCGGTCCTCGTCGCCGAAGACGCCGTCGCCGGCGCCGCCATCCACGGCCGCCACCTCGCCGAAGCCGCCGCCGAAACCCTCACCGAAGCCGACTTCCACCAGCCCTCCCGCGGCCTCGCCTTCGCCGCCGCCGTCCACCTCGCCGGCGCCGGAGCCTGGGTCGACATCACCTCCGTCGCCCGCCGCCTCGAACAGACCGGCGACATGGCCGCCTTCCGCGGCGACGTCACCAAACTCTTCGAACTCGGCCAGATGGGCGCCCTCAGCCCCGCCAGCGTCCGCTACCACGCCCAGACCGTCGCCGACGACGCCCGACGCCGCCGCCTCCACCAGGCATGCGCCCGCGGCGTACAGACCGCCGGCTCCCCCGGGTTCGACCCCGACACCGACATCGAGAAGGTCATCGCCGACGTCCAGGCCGTCGCCACCGGCAACACCGCCGGCCAGGCCCTGATGGTCGCCGACGACTTCGACGCCTACCTCGACACCCTCGAACAGCCCGACCTCAACCCCGTCATCCCCACCCCGTGGCCCGACGTCGACCGCGTCGTCAAACTCCGCGGCGGCCAGCTCGTCATCGTCGGAGCCCGCCCCGGCGGCGGGAAGTCCATCGTCGGCCTCAACCTCGCCGTCCACACCGCCGTCAAACGCGGCCGGCCCGCCGCCCTGTTCTCCATGGAGATGCCCCGCCGCCAGGTCATGGACCGCGCCCTCGCCGGCCTGGCCGGAGTCAGCCTCAACGCGTTCGAGGCCCGCGAGTTCGGCGACTGGGACTGGCCCAAACTCGCCAAGCACAGCCCCGCGCTGCGCAACGCCCCGCTCCTGATCGACGACACCGCGAACCTGTCCCTACCGCACATCCGCACCCGCCTGCGGTGGATGCACGGCCAGGGCCACCCCGCCGAAGTCGTCGTCATCGACTACCTCCAGCTCATGAAGGTCGACAGCCGCGCCGGCGAAAGCCGCGTCCAGCAACTCGGCGCGCTCTCCCGCGGATTGAAGCTCCTCGCGATCGAGTTCGGCATCCCCGTCGTTGCCCTGACCCAGCTCAACCGGGCCTCGGAACTGCGCACCGTCAAGATCCCGCAGCTATCCGACCTGCGCGAGTCCGGCTCGATCGAGAACGACGCCGACATCGTGATGCTCCTCCACCGCGAAGTCCCGCACCCCGACCAGCCGAAGGAGCCCGGCGACCGCGACTGGCTCGGCGAGGTCGACCTGATCGTCGCGAAGAACCGCCAGGGCCCCAACCAGATCACCGTGCCCCTGTCGTGGCAGGGCCACTACGCCCGCCTCGCCAACCTCGGGAAGTGACCGCAATGACCGTGCCCATGCCCGTCATCACCACCACCTACGTCCTCGACCTCACCCACGGCGCCCACCTCGACACCCTCGACAACCGCATCCCCGTCGGCGCTCACGTCATCGTCGTCCTCGACGACCGCGCCTGCTGCGACACCGGCCTCATCGACCGCATCGGCGCCGTCCTGTGGGACGCCGCCAGCATCAACATCCAGGCCCCCGCCCGACACATCCACCTCGTCGTCGGCCAAATCCGCCGCCGCATCGAAGGCGTCGTCGCCCTGGAGACCCGACTCCGCGAGCAGGGCGCCGCATGATCCCGCCCGCGGCCCTCTCCGCCATCGACACCGCAGGCGACACCTGGCTCGCCCACCCCGACGAAGGCCCCCTGTCCGCCGCAATCGCCGCCGCACTCGCCGACTACGACATCAAACCCGCCGCCCGACCCGGCCCCGGCCCCCGCGCCACCTGCCCCGAATGCGGACGCGACTGGGCCGTCACCATCGCCGGCCGCCTCCGCCGACACCGCAATGCGATGCGCCGGCCCTGCAACGGCGGCGGACGACCCGCCACGACCGGACGACCCGCCGACCCCACCACACGCCGCCCCGACCAGGGCCGACACCAGACGGAGACCCCGCGATGACCACCACCGAGCAGCCCGCCGACACCATTCGCCGCGCCGCCGCACACCTGCGCGCCCTCGCCGCCGCCGCCTCCACACCGCCCTGGACCGTGCGACCGCGCTGGGCCGACGACCCCGACGGATCGGCCACAGTGACCTCCGGCGACGGTGGCCCCCTCGTCCACGGCAACACCGGCACCCGCGGCAGGCCGCCGTTCCTGATCGGCGCGGACGCCCGGTACGTCACCGCCCTGGACCCGGCCGTCGGGCTCGCTCTCGCGGACCTGCTCGATGCGCAGGCCGACGCCGGCGACGTGCTGGTGGTCGGCCTCGCCCACCGCATCCTGGGCGAGGCGCCGTGACCGGCCAGCCGCTCGACCTCGACGCGATCCGGGCCGACCAGGCCAAGTTGCTCGCATGCCATGCCGAACGCCGCAGCCTCCTGCCGGTCGAGCGACGCCTCACCGACGTCCACGCGCCCGCGCTGCTGGACCTGACCGAGCGGCTGGAGGCCAAACTCGCCGACGCCGAGCGCCGCGTCGCCCTCGCCCAGCGCCTTGCCCGCCGCGACGACCACGACCTCGACATCGACCTGGAGGGCCTGGTCGGCGACGGCCTGTGCGGGGCGGCCGACTGGGACGGCGACGACCGGCCGCCGCAGTGGCTGGTCGACCGGGTTGTCGAGATCGTCCGGCCGCACCTGGCGCGGGCACTGGAGCACGCCGCCGGCTTGGTCGAGACGGTCGACGCGCTCCGTCGAGGCTCAGACCGGCTGGACGCCGAGGCCGAGCGGCTCTTCGTCGAGCGGAACGAAGCGCGGGCCGAGATCGAGCGGCTGCGGGCGGCCGGCGAGCCCGAGGCGTACCCAGCCCGCGACCGGTTCCGCGTCGAGGTCCACGAGGCGCTCGACGTCGACGTGCCTGACGGGGGCTGGTCGCCGGTCACCTCGCTGCGGCCGTCGCTCGCCGAGGCCGTGGAGCGGATGCAGGCCCGGCGGATGCGCTACCCGGAGATGCCGCCAATGCGGGTGGTTCGGGAGCGGGAGACGCGCACCGTCGCCGCCATGGAGGGCGACGACGCCTCACGTGCCCCTGAGGGCCCGCAGGACACCCGGGGCCTCAGTCATGGACCGGCGCTCGCCCCCGATCGCTCCTAGCCCCCGCCACGGCCCGCCGTGACGCCACGGCGGGCCACCGACCAGACACCAGCAACAGGAGACCCGGCGAAATGGCCGTCTACGTCGACGAGATCACCCACTACCCCAACGCCGCCCGCATCAAAGGCCTGCGACACACCCACTGGAGCCACCTCACCGCCGACACGCAGGAAGAACTCCACGAGTTCGCCGCCCGGTTGGGCCTCAAGCGGGCCTGGTACCAGGCCCACGAGTACCGCTGGCACTACGACGTCACCCCCAACGTCCGGTCCGCCGCCCTCCGCCTCGGCGCCGTCGAGATCGACCGCTACGGCCTCGCCGCCGTCGTCAACGCCCGCCGGGTCGAGCTGTACGGCCCGAGTGGCGGCACCTACGACGCGTGGATCGCCGCACGCCACCCGGCGAATAGGCGGCCGGACGAGCAGCTCGCGCTCGACGACCGGCCCTGAGAGCCCCGCAGCCCCCGCCGCGTCCATGGAGACGCCCGACGCCCGATAGGCGCGCAGGCGGGCGCACAGAGGCCCCCACGGGCCACACCAGACCCACCGACAGGAGACACCGATGAGCACCAGCTACAAGATCCCGGCCCTCACCCGAGACGAAGTCCCCGCCGCCCGAGACCAGCAGCGGCGCCCGACGGAGTGCGGGCAGTGCGCTGGCGGCACCCCCGTGGACCACTGGCCCTCGCCGGTCGCCTGCACCAGCAGCTACCGCCGCGACGACAACGGCGTCGAGCGGCTGTTCCGCGTGCACTGCACCTGCGACTACTGCTTCTGACCCGGCCTGAACGCGAGCGGCCCGCCCGGGACTCAGCCGGGCGGGCCACCCCGACCGTAACCACCACCAGGAGCCGGCCGTGCCCGACCCGTACTACGCCGACGAGCAAGTCAGCCTCTACCACGGCGACATGCGCGAGATCCTGCCGGAACTCGCCCTACAGGCCGACCTCATCGTCACCGACCCGCCCTACGGCGACACCAGCCACACCTGGGACCGGTGGCCCGACCATTGGCCCACCATCGCCGCGCAGGCCACCTCGTCGATGTGGTGCTTCGGATCGATGCGCATGTACCTCGACCGCGCCCGGGAGTTCGGCGCCTGGAAGCTCAGCCAGGACGTCATCTGGGAAAAGCACAACGCCTCGGGCCCCGACGCCGACCGCTTCCGGCGCATCCACGAACACGCCCTCCACTGGTACCGCGGACCCTGGCGCGACACCCACCACGACCCGCAACGCATCACCACCGGGGTCATCGAACGCGGCCGGATCATCAACAACGGCGCCAAGGCCATCGGACAACGCGGTACCTACAGCTCCAACGGCTGGACCGACAACGGCACCCGCCTCGCCGCGTCCGTCATCCGCGCCCGGTCCATGCACCGCAACGGCGGCATCCACCCCACCGAGAAGCCTGTCGGCATCCTCGACCCGCTCATCCGCTACGGATGCCCGACCGGCGGTCTGGTCCTCGATCCGTTCGCCGGGTCCGGCTCCACCCTCGACGCGTCCCGGCAGGCCGGCCGGCGCGCCATCGGCATCGAGGCCGACGAACGCTACTGCGAGGCCGCCGCCCGCCGGCTGTCCGCGCTCACCCTGCCCGCCTGACCCACCCGCCCGGCCGGGGCCACACGCCCCGGCCCCACCACCGGAGACCACATGCTCGCCGACCGCCGCACCCGCACCGTCGTCCACCACGAGTGGACGCTCCCGCACCCCGCCCACATTTCCGACGTCGCCATGACCCTCGACGTCGCCGAGACCACACGCCAGCGCGAACACCCCCGCGCCACCGACATCACCGTCACCGCCGCCGACGAACTCCTCGTCATCGGCTACCGCGTCGAGGAGCCGCAGCGATGACCGCGACCGCCTCCCGCGCCGTCGGCCTCAACACCCGCGCCCTCCGCAAGCAAGTCGGCTGGACCATGCAGGAACTTGCCGACCGCTGCACCGAACACGGCTTCGCACTCCACCGCGCCACCGTCAGCAAGATCGAACGCGGCATCAGCGACGGTGCCCCCGTCCATGTCAGCGCCGACCAACTCGCCGTCCTCGCGAAGGTCTTCGGCGTCACCGCCGACAGCCTCCTCGCCGCCCCCGAATGCCCCACGTGCACCGGCGCGCCGCCTGCCGGAATGACGTGCAACACCTGCGGCAGCCGCACACCGGAGCCGCAGCGATGACCGAGCCCACCGTCCGCCGCTTCCGCCGCCGCCCCATCGAGGTCCAGGCCGTCCAGGTCCAGGGCGACGACACCGGCGACCTCGCCCGCGCCATCGCCGCCTGGTGCCGCGGCTCCCTCTCCGGCACCTACCGGCAACCGAAGGTGCTGCTCGACGAAGGCGCCGCCCATGTCGGCGACTGGATCGTCCGCGAACCCGCCGCCTGGGGACACACCCACCGCATCGTCCGCGAACCCGACATGCGCGAACAGCACGAGGAGATCGACCCGACATGACCGAGCCCACCGCGCCCGCGCTCACCCTCGCCGAGATCCGCGCCCACCTCGACCAGCTTCTCGACAAAGCCCGCGTCGCGACCGAGCAGCCCGCCCCGCCCTGGGCCCTCGAACTCCTCATCGGCGTCATTCGCTACGAACACGAGCACGGCATGCCCGAGGACGGCTGGGGCTGCCTGCAAGACCCCCTCAACGCCGTCCCAGACGACGTCCGAACGCACGCTCTCCAGGTTTTCTACCACCGCGCCGAAGGAGGCGTGCAGGCATGACCGAGCCCACCGTCGAGCAGCTCGACAACCTCCTCGACCACGCCCACAAACGCCGCCTCGGACCGGCCGAAGTCGACCGCATCCGCAAGGGGATCGCCAGCCTGGCCGCCGAACGGGACCGCTGGCGGCGCGGATACGACCACCACTACCAGCGCGCCGAGCGAGCCGAGGAAGCCGACCAGCGCGTGCGGGACTACGCCACCGGCCTCAAGGACTGGAGCATCGACCACGGCCTGACCGCAGCCGGATGCGCCGACCGCATCCTCGCCGCACTCGACGCCCAGCCCAAGCCGGCGGCGGACACCGAGACCACCGGCGGGCGTCTGTCCGTCGCGGACCTGGCTGGCGGGGACCCGGCGCTCTCCCCAGACGCCAAGGCAGCCCGAGACGCAAAACAGGCGTTCGTCGAGCAGGCGATCCTCTCGCCCGACGGACCGGTCAACGCCCGGATCCACCACGAGCCCGATGAGCCCGCCCACCCCCACGTCGTTCCCGAGGCCGAAGCAGCCCGCCACGGCGTCCGGCAGGTGCTCCTCCGCGAGCCCGAGTGGCAGGCCCTGCTGATCGTGCTCGACATGCGCGGACTCGACGCGGTGCCCATGCAGTTCCGGCCGGACGACCTGCCCACCTACATCACGCAGCTGCGAGAGGCGACATGACCGAGACCCCGATCGACCCGTGCGTCCACTGCGGCCACCCCCGCACCGGCCACGGCACCCGATACGCCGCCATCCCCGGCCGGCACGAGTGGGCCGGGACCACACCACCCGGACCCCCGGCCGACCTGAGGCCGGACCAGACCGGCCCGAGAGCGAGCCTGGCCGACGTGCTCGACCCCATCACCGCGTGGCTCCGCCGCACGCTCGACCCCGCCTGACACGGCCGAGGGCCCGCGCTCGACCCGACCTCGGGAGCCGGGGAGCACGGGCCCCACACCGGCGAGGGGGGACGCGCCGGACCAGGGACGCTACGCCCGACCTGCACAAACCGCCACACCTTGATCCATTCGAGACCAGAGCGACACCAGGGAGCGACATGACCCACGACCCCCGCTACACCCCCCTCCCGGGCTGCACCCACTGCCCCGACGGACACACCCCGCCCGACCACGGCCAACCCTGGGGCGCCTGGGTCGGCCCCGAACGCGACGGCGACGGACAACCCACAACCATCCACGTCGCTCGATCCGCCGGCGCGCACGTCACCGAATCGGACGCCGAATGGATCCGCGCACGGCTCAACAGCGGGCGCACTCCCACGCCCCAGGCGCAACCGATGACACAGGCCGAGTGGGCGGAGGCACGAGCCGAGTACGAGCGGGGCTTCCCCTTCGGCCGCTCGGCTGGCTGAACCCCGACGCGGCGGCGGCCCCCGGTCACCCGGAGGCCGCACGGTCCACCACTCACCCCGGACCGTACCGCCCAGGGAGCCCGACATGCAGCACGACACCACCACCACCCCGGCCAACACCTGCCCCAGCCACCCGACCCGGCCCGGCGAGCCGATCTGGTGCAACGACTGCCGCAACGACCTCGCCGACACCCTCTGGCGGCTGCCCGCACTCCACGACCGCCTCCTCGCGGCGGCCGACGGACAGGCCACCCGAACCACCCTCACCCGCGGCGGCACCCGCATCGACCCGGCCAGCCCCAGCCCCGAGTTCGACCAGGCCGACGAGATGGACACCACCCTCGCCGAGTGGGCGGCGGCCTGGCTCGACCACCTCGGCAGCACCGAGGTCCGAGGCCGCACCACCGGGTGGGCCGCCCGAGTCCTCGGCGACACCCGCGGCGGGCGCGACGCCTGGGCCTGGCACGAGGCGGCCGACCTCGGGCGGGCCGTCCGCATCCTCGCCGGCCGAGCACGTCGGCTCCTCGGAGGCAGCGGCGACGTCGAGCACATCCCGCTCGGCACCCCATGCGGTAGCTGCGGCGGCCGCCTCCGGCGCGAGGACGGCACCGACCGGGTCACCTGCCGGGGCTGCCCGCGGACCATGACGTGGACCGAGTACCAGGGCTGGCTGGTCTGGCTGATCGGGCAGCGCCGGGCGGCGTGAGGGTCAGTCGGCGGCGGGCCTGGCGGCGGGCGTGCGGGTCTTGCCCTCGGCGATCTGCTGGGCCCGGGAGCGGCTGGTGCCGATGGCGGCGGCGACGTCGCCGTGGCTGTAGCCCCGGGCTCGGAGGTCGAGGACGGCGGCCTGGCGGAGGGCCCGGGCTCGGGCCTGGCCGTCGGCGAGGGCGGTCAAGAGCTCGCCGGCGGCGATGGCTCGGGCGGTCGGGTCGGCGACCTGCTCTACCTGGGCGAGGGCGGCGGCTACGGCGTCGGCGGGGATGGTCATGGATCCACTGTACATGGGGGGTTGCGTCTCGTACATGTGCCATGTACAGTCGTAGACGTCAGCAGGAAACACCAACACCGGGGAGCACACCATGGCCACCACCTACCAGACCATCGTCACCACCGAGATCGACGGCCAGCCGGTCACCATCCAGACCGTCGCCGTCACCGTCCCCGCCGCCAAGACCGCCGCCTGGGTCAAGGGCTGGGCCGAGAAGAAGGCCCGCATCGAGAACCGCGCCTACCGCGCCGCCGCCCTCGTCACCGAAGCCTGGATCATCCCGGCCTGACGCCGGCGGGCTCCCCGGCCCCGGACACGAGCCGGGACCGGGGAGCCCGCCGGATCGGCTTTAGTGATCACCGCGCTGCGCGACCACCGATCCGAGACACTGGGCACGACTACACACCACGGGAGACCCTCATGGGCGCCATCCAGGCACCGACCCCCGCCATGCAGGACTGGCACACGGAACTCCGCACCGCCTCCTGCTACATCACCACCGCCGCCCCCACCGCCATGACGCTCGACGGCGACCACCTCCGCATCGCCGCCGACCTGGCGCCCTCGCTCGTCGCGGCCCTCGACCAGGTCCTGACGCACCCGATGTACACCGGCGGCGACTGGGAGCCGGAGCCTTTCGCCCTGGCACCCCCTGCGGCACTGAGGGACGGCGACGACGTGCTGTTCGCCGGGTTCGGCGGGGCCTGGGCCCCGAACGAGTTGCGGGGTGACGCCGACACCCTCGTCCGCGACTGCTTCGAGATCGCATACGGCGACGTCGCGCCGCTGAGGGGCGCCCTCGCGCAGCTCTGACGTCGTTCCACGACCCGCCGCCCATCCAGGACACTGGCCCCATGCCGCCCGCCGACGACCGCCCCCGTGTCGAGGTCCGCATGCCCGACGACGCCGGAACCCTCACCGTCCCGCTCGTCCAACTCGAGCAACGCGCCGACGGCCGCTGGGCCGCCGTCGTCGGCCTCCCCAGGTACGTCGACCTCACCCGCCCCGGCGACACAGGCGGCAGCAGAATCGCCCCCTGGGAGGAACACATGCCGGTCCCGCCCGGCGACTACCGCCCCATCCCCGGCCAGGACTACCGCAACGTCAAGCGCGTCCCACGAAGCGGCACCGTCAGGCCGACGCAGCATCCAGGCCGTCACTGACGCGCTACGCTGACACCCGTCAGGCCGATACCAGCGGCCGACACCCCACAACTCAAGACGGGCCCAGGCGAAGGGATACCAGCCCCAGCCCGGGCCCTTGACCACAGGAGTCACTACCTCCCATGGCCCGACCGAACCGTACCGTGACGCCCGCCGTCACGATCACCGACACCCGCGACCCACTCGTGACGCTCGCCGTCGCCGCAGCCCTGGTCACCGTCGTCCTCACCGCCACCACCATGTGGCTCAGCTACGAACACCTCCACGACGTCGCCGCCGCCCACGGCCTCGGCCACTCCGTCGCCCGCTCCTGGGCCTGGCCCGCGACCGTCGACCTGTTCATCGTGCTCGGCGAAGTGCTGATCCTCAGAGCGTCACTCGCCCGACGCGGCACACCCCTGGCCGTCGCCCTCACCGTCGGCGGCGCCCTCGGGTCCATCGCCCTCAACGTTGCAGGCGTCGGCGGCCACGCCTCACCCATGGACTACACCGTCGCCGCCGTCCCGCCCATCGCCTCCCTCCTCGCGTTCGGCGCGCTCATGTGGCAGCTCCACGGCTGGATCGGCTCCCGCATGACGGGCGCCACCGCCCCCGCCGTCACCCCGCCGACAGGCCCGACGAGCATCGCCGTCACCCGGCCCGCAGAGGTCGCGCCGCCCAGGCCGACGCTCCCCCCGGCGCCCGCCCCCACCGGGCCCCGCATGCGGACCATCGGACACCCGACAGCCGCTCCGACGCCGCCCGTCAGCGCCCCGTCGGCCGAGCCCTGGCAGGAGCCCATCCCCGACGGCCTCGACCCGTCGGCGCGCGTCATCGCCACGCTCTACCGGGCCCTCCGGCGTGAACCCGTCACCAGCGAGATGATCGCCGCCCTTGCCTCCCACGGGCTCAAGCACGGGGACGGCACCGCCCGCACCGCCAGGCTCCGCGCCCGCGAAGGCGACCCGAGCCTCGCCCGGTACCCGCAGCGCCAGCAGCAGCTCACCGCCGTCTGACCCCACCGTCACTAACCCCGACGGGAGCGTCATGCCGCTCGCCCTGGTGCTGCTGCCCAGCCTCGCCCTCATCGGCCTCCTGGCCGTGGCGCCGAGCCTGCCCCCGCGCACCGTCCACCGCCTCGCCTTCGAACTCGCGTGCATCTGGGCGGCCGTTGCTGCCGCCGCCGCGCTCTACACCCACTGAGGACCCGCCATGCAGCAGAACCTGTACGCACTCGCCGGCGACATGCTCGCCGCCCAGGTACCCACCGCCCCGACCACACCCACCGCCAGCGGCGGCGCCATCCTCACCGCCAACGTCGTCGCCGTCCTCGCCCTCTCCGCCCTCACCTGGTACAACGCCAAGCACAAGAAGGCCAGTTGGGCCCACCTCATCGTCGCCATCCTCCTCGGCGTCGCCCTCGGCTCCGGCACCGCCATCGGCAACTCCTGCCGGCAGATCATCAACTCCGGCGTCACCGCCCTCACCAACGTCGTCGGCTCCGTCTGATGCACCCCGTCGACCGCGCCGCGGCACACGTCCACCGGGCGGTCGACGGCCACCACACCCTGGTCGACCGCATCACCACCTGGGTCGCCGCCGAGGCGGCGGGCGCGGTCGAGCGGCGGCGGGCCATCGCCACCCGCAGCGGCATCCTCGCCGGCGGCGCACTCCTCGGCTGGCAGCTCGGCCCCGGCGGGCTCGCCGTCGCCACCCCGGCCTGGCTCGCCGCCGCCTGGTGGCACGGCCCGGCAGCGACCGAAGCGACCGACGAACCCAAGCCGGAGGCGCCGCCGCTCGACCCGGCCGCCGCCCGCCACCGCGACCTCACTGCCATCCGCCGAGCCATCGGCGACCGGCGCGGCATCCACCTCGCCGAGATCACCACCCGCCTCCAGGCCGCCGGCGTCCCCTGGGACACGGCCGACGTCCGCGCCTGGATCACCGGCCACGGCGTCCCCATCCGCCCTAAACTCCGGGTCGGCGGCAAGGCCGGCCGAGTCAACGCCGGGGTCCACGTCGACGACCTGGAGGCCGCCCTCAACCCCGCTCCCCAACCCGACCCCGACCCCTCTCCGGCCGGTGTAGCCGCAGGTCACGACGCGCTACACCCGCCGCTACACGCCGAGCTACACCCGACCCGACAGCAGTGCTACACCCTGGACGAAGAGCCCGAATGGCCTGGATCCGCAGCCACCTGACGCCAGGAGACAACGACATGACCACGTACCCCGCAGGCAGCCACCGCGTCACCGTCTGGTTCGAATGGGCGACCGGTGAAACCGGCGACTACGGCCTCAACTTGACCCACGCCGTGGACGTCACCCGCGAGCAGCTCGTCGACGAGGCGCTCCGGGTGATCACGACCGAACGCGGCCACGAATTCCCGCCTGGGCCCTATACCTGGCGAGCCGGGATTCGCTGACCCACTCCAGCTAGTCGGTCCGATACGAGAGGATCCGTCCATGGACACCACCACCCGGGAGGCGCCGTGACCGTCGAGTACGTCCGGGGTCTCGACGTGTTCCGCCACCACTGCCCGATCGACGTGTGCCCCTGGCATCACGACGAACCCACGGGTGGCGGCCCGCGTCGGTTCGCGGTCGACCGCCGACCGGACGGCACGCTCGACATCGGCGGGGCGATCAACCGGGACGTGGCCGAACGAGCCCAGCGGCGAGAAGCCATCGTCGAGGCGCATGCCGAGACGCACACGGCCATGGAGTGGGTCACCGAAGTGCGGCGGTTGCGTCGGGCGCTTGCGGTGGCCGAGCAGGAGAGCTGGCGGCCATGAACCCCCCGCAGATCCATGCGCGGTTCGTCGGCGGCCCGCTCCACGGCCGGGACTACCGAGGCCCCGTCGTCCACGTCCTTACGTGCGTCGATCCGACGGCGCCCATCGAGGCAGTCGCACCCGGCACTCACACCATGCCCGCGCGGCCGACCTGCACCTACCGCCTGGAGGACGGGCAGCACAGCGACGGCTGGTGCGCCTACCGGCACGTACCGGACGCGGCGGCATGTGAGGAAGCGACGTGACCGATGATCTGGTGGCGTTCCTCCGCGCCCGGCTCGACGAGGCCGCGCACGACGCCAACGCGGCAGCCAGCGAGATCGGCCCCGACTGGTACTACGACGCCGAGTCCGGCTCCGTGGCGTCGCGCCGCGAGCACGACATGGTTGCCACGGGCGCGCAGGATCAGTTGGGGCCGGAGCGTGGTGCACACATCGCCCGCCACGACCCCGCGCGCGTCCTCCGCGACGTGGCAGCCCGGCGGCGGATCGTCGAGAACTACACCAAGGTCTGCGGCTACGGCCGCGGCGGCTACACCCCACGGGACGAGGCGTACGTCCTCGCCGAAGGGGCGCTCGCGACGACCATCAAGATCCTCGCCACCGTGTACGCCGACCACCCCGACTACCAGGAGGCGTGGAAGCCCTAACCGCGCGCCGACTTGCGTGGTGATCACACCGGCGTCACACTCCTCTTGAGCGCAGTGCGCCCACATACACCCGAGAGCCCCGCAACCAGACACCTGGCGCGGGGCTCTCTGCATGCCCGAGGAGGTCGCCATGGACTACGACATGGACTACGACCCGGTCACCTTCCGGGCCGACGACTACACCACCGTCCGCGACATCGCCGACCAAGTCGGCGTCACCGAGGCGGCGGTACGCAAGTGGATCGAACGCCGAGGCATCAAGGCGGTCGGCCGATACCCGTTCCCTGACAACCGCAAGATCTACCGGGCTGACGACCTCGACATGGCGGAGGTTGCCACCAGGCTGAACGCGCCCGAGCGCGGCAACCCCGCCATCGCCGGCTGGCAGCGAATGAAGCGGGCCGCGCGGCGGGCGGCATGAGCGGCGACCAGCCCGCCACCTTCCTCGGCCACCCGATCGTCCCCGGCGCCTTCACCCGCGAGCGCTGCACCACCTGCGGCGGCGACACCGCCTGGTCGGCAACCCTCCACGTCCTCGCCTCACCCGACGGCGTCGGCGGCTGCACCATCGGCACGGCGCGAGGCTGCACCACCTGCGACAGCACCGACGAACCCGGACACGATCCGGGCTGAATCTGTGAACTCACCCACGCCGGGCGCCCGGTCGGGCGTAGCGTCCTCCGCATTCGACCCGTGGGGGGACCATGAAACACCGCACCACCGCAGCCCTGGCCGTCGGCGCCACGCTGCTCGCACTCGCCAGCTGCAACGACAGCAACAGCAGCAAGCCCGCCGCCCAGCCGCCCGGCGCCACCGCCCCCGCGGCGAGCGCACCCCAGGCCACCAAGGGAGGCGCAACCGCCACCCCCGCAGGCCCGCCCGCACCCGTCCCCATCGGCCAACCCGTCACCCTCCTCCGCGACGGCGGCAGCGGCATCACCATGACCGCCACCCAGACCCTGGACGTCGCCACCGGCACAGAACCCTCCGGCGCCGCCCCGGCAGGCAGCCGGCTCTACGCCGTCCAATGGCGCATCCAGGCATCCGGCACCCAGGCCATCAGCAGCTCACCCGCCATGGGCTCCACCGTCATCGACGACCAAGGCCAGCAATACCCGGTCCTCACCCGGGACATCACCGCCGGCCCGGCCATGCCGCTCAGCGTCAGCATCGCCGCGGGCGACAGCCGCACCGGGTGGGTCGTCTACGCCGTGCCCGCCGCGGCCAAGATCACCAAGATCCAGTACTCGCCGGGCCTCGGCCTCGCCGCCGACACCGGCACCTGGACCACCTGACACACCCCACAGACGGGGACGCCGCGGGCAGGCGAGAGCTGTCGCCCGACGCGGGCCGGCACCGGTGCGACTCCGGAACCGCGGCGCGCCCTGAAACCCCGAGGCCCCGGCACCCCCAGTTCGGGGCCTCGGTCATACCCCGACGCTCGGGCGGCGTCGGGCCGCAGGTGGGGCCGTCGAGCCACGCTCCGGCCCCACCAGCAACCCGCGGTAGAGCAGCCAGGACAGCTCGCCGACGCACACCATCAGTCGGAGGACGCCGGTTCGAATCCGGCCCGCGGCACCACACAGACCCGACCAACCAGCAGGGAGACGCCATGGCGCGCGGCACCATCACCCCCACCCAGGGCAGCCGAGCAGGCACCACGATGATCGCCGCCACTACCGGCGACGCCACCAACGGCCACCAGGTCGCCTACGACTCCCGGGTCGGCATCCTCGCCAAGAACACCGGGGCGACGTCGCACACCATCACCTTCCTGCCCAGCCGGTTGGTAGACGGGCAGTCCACCGCGGGCCGCGTCGAGACCCTGGCGGCAGGCGAGACCCAGCTGTTCTCGGGCTTCGACACCGCGGACTACGGCACCACCCTGCGGGTCGACGTCAACCACGCCGAGATCACCATCCAGGCCATCCGCCTCTGACCCGGCCCGCGGCAGCCAGACCACCCGAGTCGCGCGGGCCGGGCCGCAGGTCAGTCCCTGAACGAGCCGTCCGCCCGGCGCTGATGACGGCCCATCAGGTGGTGGCACTGCGGACAGTTCCGCATGAAGGTCGGCTTCACCACCCAGGCGAATGAGATCAAGTACACGGACTTGATCACCAGCTTGCCAACCAACGACTTCGTACACGTCTTGCAGTCACGACACCCGGCCACCACGCACCCCCAGCCCCGCGGCCACCCTGGCGGCGGGAGGCCAGCGTGCCGGCCGATCGGCGGGCACCGCGGGCACGTGATCAACCCGCAACCAGGCCGAGACAACCCACGCACAGCCGGGACAGCGTGAACCAACCGGATGGGGGATCGGATGCCGAGTCGCCGGGCGACCAGGGTCTGCTCCAGGCCCGGCTGCCCCAACCTCACCCAGGCCGGACGATGCAGCAACTGCCGCGCCCAGGCCGAGCGAGACCGAGGCAGCCCGACCGACCGCGGCTACGACCGAGACCATCGCACCAGGTTCCGCGCCGCAGTCCTGGCCCGCGACCCCGTCTGCGTCCTCTGCCACCAACAGCCCAGTCGGCACGCCGACCATCACCCGGTCGACCGGCGCGACCTGGTCGCCCAAGGCCTCGACCCCAACGACCCGGTCAGAGGCCGCGGGCTCTGCGGACCATGCCACAGCCGAGCCACCGCAGCCCACCAACCCGGCGGCTGGGCGGCCGACTGACCAGGCCCGGCGACCCCGGCCAGCTCGCGCCCACGCGCCCACCCGGGGGCCCGCCCCCGCGCCCGCGGGCACGTTGACCGCCGGGGAGGGGGATTCGTCGCTGTACGGGTCCCAGGCCCCCGGGCCGGGCCCGGACACCCCGAGCGACCCAGGCCGGACCCGCAACGGGCCGGTCGCACCGCGCCGCAACGGCGCCGAGGAGACACCATGCCCCCGCTGCCCAAGCCCGCTGCCACCAGGCAGCGCCGCAACCGCGCGTCGACCGCCCGCACCCTGGCGGGCCTGCCCGACGGGACGGTCGTGCCCGAGCTGCCGCCGATGCGCGAGTGGACCGAGCAGACCCGAGCCTGGTGGGCGGACGTATGGGCGTCGCCTATGGCCGGCGAGTTTGTCGACGGCCGCGCCGACATTCACGGCCTGTACGTGTTGGCGGTCCTGGTGGACGAGTTCTGGCAGGACCCCTCGACCGGCCTGGCCGCGGAGATCCGGCTGCAGCGGCAGTGCTTCGGGTTGACGCCGATCGACCGCCGCCGGTTGCAGTGGGAGATCGAGCGCGGAGAGGACGCCCAGGAGCGGACCCGCCGCCGCCGTGCCCAGCCTGCGCCTGCCGCCGCCCCGACCGACCCGCGGTCCGCGCTGCACGCGGTCTGAGCCGTGGGCATCCTGATGGTCCCGGCGCCGGACGCGGAGCCGTGGCCGACGCTGGGCCCCCAGGTGTGTGCGCTCCTGGAGGAGCGGTGCGTGCACGGGCCCGGGGACCTGCGGGGCGACGCGTACCGTTTGGACGACGAGAAGCGGGCGCTGATCTACCGGTGGTACGAGGTGTATCCCCAGGGTCACCCGAGGGCGGGTCGCCGCCGGTTCAAGCGGGTGGGTCTGTCGGTTCGCAAAGGCACGGCGAAAACCGAGTTGGCCGCGGCCGTTGCATTTGCCGAGCTGCACCCGGAGGGCCCGGTGCGGTGCGACGGGTTCGACGCCCGGGGCCTGCCGGTGGGGGTGCCGGTCCGGGACCCCTACATTCCAATGGTGGCGTACACCGAGGAGCAGACCTCGGACCTGGCCTACGGCGCCCTGTACGTGATGGTGACCGAGGGCGAGGACGCCGACCTGTTCGACCCGGGGCAGGAGCGCATCATGCGCATCGGCGGCGACGGCAAGGCCCAGGCGCTCGCGTCCTCGCCGGACTCGCGTGACGGTGCGCGAACGACATTCCAGCACTTCGACGAGACGCACCGGTTCACGCTGCCGCGGCTGCGCGAGTCGCATCAGACGATGCTGGCGAACATTCCAAAGCGGATGCTCGCCGATCCCTGGTCGCTGGAGTCGACAACAACCTACACGCCGGGCGAGGGCTCGGTGGCGGAGGGCACGCACGAGTACGCCGAGTTGGTCGCGGCGGGCAAGACGAAGGACAAGGCGCTGTTCTTCTTCCACCGCGAGGCATCGCCCCGGGCGGACGAAGACCTGGCCGACGACGCGCAATTGCGCGCCGCGATCCGCGAGGCGTCCGGGCCGAGCATCGCCGCCTGGCCGGACTTCGAGGGCCAGGTCGACTATGTGGCGTCGCTGTACAACCAGCCGGACACGGACAAGAGCTACTTCGAGCGCGTGTGGCTGAACCGGCGCGTGCAGGCCGGTCGCCAGGCGTTTGACCGTCAACGGTGGAAGGACCTGGCGCGACCGGGGCACGTGGTTCCGGACGGCGAGTTGATCGTGATCGGCTTCGACGGTGCACAGTTCCGGGACGCCACAGCCCTGGTGGCAACGGGTGTTGCCTCCGGGTTCCAGTGGCCCATCGGCATCTGGGAGTGCCCGCCGAACGCCGACGACTGGGAGTGCCCCGAGGCCGAGGTCGACGAGGCCCTGGTGGGTGCGTTCGACCGCTGGCAGGTGTGGCGGGTGTATGCGGACCCGCCGTACTGGGACGGCATGATCACCCGCTGGGTCGGCCGTTGGCCGGACCGGGTGCAGGAGTGGTGGACCAACCGGAACAAGGCGATGGCCTACTCGGTGCGCGCCTACGCCAGGGCCATGCAGGCCGGGGACGTCACGCACAGCGGCGACGAGGACTTCGCCCGGCACATCGGCAACGCGCGCCGCCGACGGCTGCGGCTGTTGGACGAGGACGCCCAACCGATGTGGTCGATCGAGAAGGAGCGGCACGACTCGCCGCTGAAGATCGACGGCGCCATGGCGGGTTGCCTGTCCTGGGAGGCGCGCTGCGACGCGATTGCCGCCGGCGCGAAGCCCAAGCCCAAGTCGCGGGTGATCGTGATGCGTTGACGTGAAGGTGGTGATGCCGTGCGCAACGAGTTGGAGTGGCTGACCCACCTGATCCGCCGCCACGACAAGGAGATCAAGGAACTTGAGGCCCTGGACGCCTACTACGAGGGCGAGCAGCCGCTGTCGTACATGGCGCCGGAGCTGATCCAGGAGTTGGACGAGCGCGTCCGCCAGGTCGTCATCAACTGGCCGCGGCTGGTGGTGGACAGCCTGGAGGAGCGGCTCGACGTCGAGGGGTTCCGGGCGTCGCAGCAGGCGGAGGCGGACGCGGATCTGTGGCGGATCTGGCAGGCGAACAACCTGGACGAGCAGTCGCAGATGGCGCACCTGGACTCGCTGGTGATGAAGCGGTCCTACGTGATCGTCGGTGCGAACGAAGCCGACCCGCGGACGCCGCTGATCACGGTCGAGTCGCCGCTGCAGGCGTTCACGGTCGACGACCCGCGGACGCGGAGGGTCGCCGCAGGGATCAAGCGGTGGACGCAGGACGACGGGGAGGGCGACGTCGAGCACGCCACGCTGTACCTGCCGATGGCAACGGTGTGGTGGGTCAAGGTCAAGGGCACGTGGGTCGAGGACGTCGAGCACAAGCGTGACGACCACGAGTTGGGCGAGTGCGCCATCGTGCCCCTGGTGAACCGCCGCCGCACGCACCGGTCCTGCGGGGTGTCCGAGCTGAAGGACGTCATCTCGCTCTCGGACGCCGCCTGCAAGATCGCCACGGACATGATGATCTCCGGCGAGTTCCACGCGATCCCCCGGCGCTACGCAATCGGCGTCGGCCCGGAGGACTTCGAGGACGAGAACGGCCGGCCCGTGTCCGCGCTGAAGCGCATCGCGGGCCGTATCTGGGCGATCGCCCGATCCAAGTCGGAGGGCGTGGAACTCGGCCAGTTCCCCGAGGCCGACCTGCGCAACTTTCACGCGACGCTCAACCAGCTCGCCGAGTTGGTCGCGTCCCTGGCCGGCCTGCCTCCCCACTTCCTGGGCAAGGCGACCGCCAACCCGGCCTCCGCCGCCGCGATCGACTCGTCGGAGACCAGGCTCGTCAAGCGCGCCGAACGCCGCCAGCGCTCTGCCGGTGGATCGTGGGAGCGGGTCATGCGGCTCGCGGCGCGCTTTCGCGACGGCGTGTGGTCCGAGGAGATGCAGTCCCTGGAGACGATCTGGCGCGACGCATCGACGCCGACGGTGGCCGAGGTTGCCGACGCCGTGGTCAAGAAGTTCCAGGTCGGCATCGTTCCCAAGCGGCAGTCCCGCGAGGACCTGGGGTACACGCAGGTACAGATCGCACGCATGGAGGAGGAGGACGAGCGCGAGGCCGAATCGGCACTCGGGCGGATCCTGGGCGGCGACATCACCGCGATGACCGGCCCGAAGCCCCCACCGCCGGTGCCCGATGACGTCGCCGCCTGAACCGGCCGAGGCCCGCTACCGGGAGGCGGCGGCGGTGACCACCTCGGCAATGCAGCAGGCACGCGACGCCTACGCGCAGATGCTGCCCGCACGGATCCTGACCGACATGGCCGGCGAATCCGGGCGGCAGATCCTCGGGGCCGTCATCGCGGCCCAGGTGGCCATGGCCAGGACCGCCCAGCAGTACGTCGCCGCGTGCATGGCCGGGGGCGGGGTGCCGTCCGTGCCGGTCGCAACGTTGAATCCTGCGGGTTTCGCCGGGATCGCCAGCGACGGCCGCCCCCTGGGGTCGCTGCTGTTCATCCCGGCGATCACCGTGGCCCAGCGGCGCGCGGCCGGGGCGTCCGACGAGGAGGCCATGGCGGCCGGGTTGATCCAGATGGCCCGGATCGTGGAGACGCAGATCGCGGACGTCGACCGATCCTCGACCCAGGTAGCCATGGGCGTCGAACGGCAGGGCCTGCACTACGCCCGGGTGGTGCACCTGCCCGCGTGCGCCCGGTGCATCATCCTGGCCGGGCAGTCGTACTCGACGACCGAGGGCTTCGAACGCCATCCGGGCTGCGACTGCACCATCATGCCGGTCACCGACGAGCAGTGGGCGCAGATGGACGGCCCCCGCGCCCTGTTCGATTCGATGGACAAGGCCGCCCAGGTGCGGGCCTTCGGCATCGCGGGCAGGCAGGCGATCCTCGACGGCGCGAACATGAACGCGGTGGTCAACGCCCGCCGCGGCATCTCGACGGCGACGGTCCACGGCCGCCGCCTGCAGGTTACCGACGAGGGCATCACGCCCCGCGGCTTTGCGGGCCAGCGGCTTGGGAACTTCGCCGTCGAGCAGGGGCGCCGGTACACGGTGTCGACGACTCCACGGTTGATGCCCGAGGAGATCTACCGGATCGCGGACGACCGCGAGGAGGCCCTGCGACTGCTCCACCGGTACGGCTACATCCTCCAGCAGCCGACCTGACGCATCACCAGGCCGTGCCCGCAAGGGGCCGGCATCCGATCCCGCAACGGGAGACATCACCATGACCAGCATCCGACGGCACTGGTTCGACCTGGGCCGACACGACGACGATCCCGCGCCCGAGGTCGAGCCCGACCCCGGCGCCGCGGCGACCGAGACCACCGAGGACGACGAGCCCGAAGGCGCCGATCAACTCGGCGACAAGGGCAAGCAGGCACTCGATCGCATGAAGGCCGAGCGCGCCGCCGCGAAGAAGGAGGCGGCGGACGCCAAGCGCGAGGCCGCGGCCTTGGCGCGCAAGGTCGCCGACTTCGAGGATCGGGACAAGAGCGAGTTGGAGAAGGCGACCGCGAAGGCGGAAGCCTCGGCGGCCCGCGCGGACAAGGCCACCCAGCGGGCAGTCCTCGCCGAAGTGAAGGCGGCCGCCGCCGACTTCGCCGACGCCGAGGATGCCGCGGCCTTCCTGGATCTGACCCGGTACACCGACGATGCCGGCGACATCGACACCGAGGCGATCCGCACCGACCTCGACGCGCTCCTGCAGCGCAAGCCGCACCTGCGCAAGGCAACGGCGGCTATCGAACCCGAGAAGAAGACCCCGCGGCCGGACCCCGGACAGGGCTCGCGCGAGCCTGTGCCGCCGGCCGACTACCGCACCGCCACCCGCGACGACCTGGCCGCCGAGTTGGCGAAGGTCGCGCCCGGCTTCCGACTGCGTTGATCCGGATCCGCGCCCGGCTGGGCGACGGCAGCACCCGCATCGAGGTGTCCGGCCACGAGGGTCACGTCGAGGACGGACGCGTGTGTGCCGCGGTGTCGGCCATCACCCAAACCGCGCTGCTCGGCCTGGAGGCCGTGGCCGCGCAGCACCCGGACCTCGTGTCCGTCGAGATCACACAGGAGTAATCGATGACCCTGACCGCCATGCGGCCGTGGTTCCGGCTCGACCGGCACGACGTCCGCTCCACCGTTCCCGCCGCGATCCGCGCGATGATGCAGAACGGCATGCTCGACCGGGTGTTCATGGAGGCCCTGCGGCCCGAGTTCATCTTCCCGGCGATCGCGGACGCCGAGCCGTGGCAGGGCGGCCTGGGCGACACGAAGACGTTCACCCGCAAGGGCCTGCTGGCGCCTGCAACGTCCGCGATCACCGGGTCGGACCCGTCGGCGGCGACCTACGCGCTGGAGCAGTGGTCCGTCACGATGGACCAGTACGGCAACAGCGTCGACACGAACATGCTCACGTCCGCCATGGCCCTGGCCAGCAAGTACCTGGCGGACGTGCAGACCCTGGGCGTGAACGCCGGGCAGTCGATCAACCAGATCTGCCGGAACAAGCTGTACGCGGCCTACGCCGGCGGCCGGACCTGGGCAACCGCCGCGGCGACCACGGACACCTCCCTCGTCGTCGAGTCGGTGGCAGGGTTCACGCACGTCATGGTCAACGGCGTCCTGACGCCGGTGTCCGCGTCGAATCCGCTGACGGTGTCGATCGAGGGCGTTGCGAACACCGTGACGGGCGTCAACGTCGGCACCAAGACACTGACGCTGGGCACCACGCGGGTGGACGTCGTGGGCGACTACGTGGTGGCGGCGAACGCTCCGACCACGGTGCGTCCCACCGGCGACACCGCCTACGACCTGGGCACCTCGAACGTCGCCACGTTCGCCATGTTCCGGGCGGCGGTCACGCGGCTGCGGAAGATGAACGTGCCGACGATCGGCGGCTACTACGTCGCACACATCGACCCCGACACCGAGGCCCAACTTTTCTCCGACTCCGACTTCAAGCAGGCCCTGCAGGGCCGGGTGGACTCCCCGATCTACACGGACCTGTCGATCGGCCGCTTCGGCGGGATCGACTGGGTCCGCAACCTGGAGGCGCCGACTCTGCTCGGCGGGTCGACCGGCACGGTCACCGTGCACCGGCCGATCGTTCTGGGCGCGGGCGCGATGGTCGCGGCGCCGTTCGACGACACCGGGAACCTGCTTGCGGGCACCGGCGTCGAGGATGTCCCGGACATCTCCATGATCGAGGTCGCCCCCGGCGTCTCGGTCGCGCGGATCGTGCGCCCGCCGTCCGACCGCCTGCAGCAGGTCCTGTCGACCTCGTGGTCCTGGGTCGGGGACTACGGCGTCCCGTCCGACTCCACGACCGGCGACGCGGCGCTGTACAAGCGCGCCGTGGTCCTCGAACACGCCTGATCCGGCCGATCGGGGCACGGCCGCGCACCGTGCCCCGGGCCGAACAGAGGAGGACCCATGCGCGTGAAGACGACCGAGCCGCTCAGGCCCTACTACAACTACGCCCTGGTCGACCTTGCGGAGGGTGAGGAGGTCAGCGGCGGCCTCGCCCTGTACCTGCTCCAGACCGGGTCGCCTGTCGAACCGCTGGACGACGCCGCGCGAGACGTGCTCGCCGCCGCCGAGGAACCCGGAGCGCCGGCGCCGGACGATCTCGACATCACCGCTTCGGTGCCCGAGATCCTGGCGTGGGTCGGCGACGACCGCGCCCGCGCAGAGCAGGCCCTGGCCGCCGAAAAGGCATCGCGAGACAGGCCCCGGACCACGCTGACGCAGCGCCTCGACGAGATCCTCGCCGAGCAGGAGACCGACCCCCAGGAGTGATCCATGGCGGTCAACATGCTGTGGGCCGCGACCGATGGTCCGGCCACCGTCGAAGACTCGGTTCCGATCAGCCTGGGCACCGAGTTCTCCGTCACCAGTCCGGCATGGCTGACCGGCTTCCGGGTTTGGCGGGCCGTCACCGGCGATTCGGGTATCACGTGCGCTGCCTTCGCGGTGGGCGCCGGGTCGCCGATGCCGGGCAGTTCGGTCAGCGTGCCGGACGGCGGGACGGGGTGGCAGACGGTCACACTCGGGTCGGCTCTCCCGCTGACGCCCGGCGTTCGCCACATCGCCACCGCCCACCACCCCTTGCGCTACTCAGGCACAGGCGGTTACTGGCTCAGTGGCCAGCCCGGTGGCTCGGGGTTCACCGTCGGGAACCTGCGCGCCCCGTCGGACGCCGAGGTTGTTGCGTCGCCGATCGGCCAGGGTCGGTACGTGCTGGGCAGTTCGATCGCCGAGCCGACCGAGACCTATCAGGGCGCGTGTTACTGGATCACGCCGATCACCACGGACGAGGATCCGGCGGGTTCCACGGCCGTCGGGTCGGCCACGTTCGGCGGGTTGGCGAGCGGGGTGCGCGCTGTGGTCGCCGCCGGCTCCGCGACGGCTGTGGGCAGCGGTTCGGTGGCAGGCGCTCGAACGGCGGTTGCCGCGGCGGTCGGTGCGGCGTCCAGCGGCGGATCGGCGGACGGGCTCCGCGCCGCCATCGCCGCCGCAAGCGGATCCGGCTCGTCGGAGGGATCGGCCGACGGGGGCCGCGTTGCCGTAGCCCTGGCCGTCGGTACCGCAGAATCCTCCGCCGCGGCAGTGGGCTCTAGGACGGCCGTCAGCACGGCTACTGGCGGGGCGGCCGGGGCGGGGCTGGTCGACGGCGATGGGCGTACCGCAGTCGGCAGCGGCATTGCGGCTGGCCTGGCCACCATTCACCCGCTGATCAGGAGGCCCCGACGGGGCGTCATCCATCGGCCCTGAAGGGAGTTCACATGGCTGGGAATCTGCCCGACACGATCGAGGCCGGGCTACTCGACCACCTGCACGGTGTGGCGACGCTGACGATTGCGGGGCCGCTGAAGTGCCGGCTCATGACGGCGGCGGGAAGCGACAGTGTGGCTGGTACCGAGGTGGCGGGCGGGTCCTATGCCGCGCAGACAATCGCGTTCAGCGCGGCGTCGAGCGGGGCGACCAGCAACTCCGGTGCCCTGTCGTACACGTCGATGCCCGCCTGCACGGTGGTGGGCGTCGAGATCTGGGACAGCAGCGGCACGCCCAAGCGGCTGTGGTACCTGCCGCTGTCGTCGTCGAAGACCTTGCAGGCCGGCGATACCTTCAGCCTCGCCGCCGGCGCGGTTACCGTCTCGCTCGACTGAGAGGCGGTCCCGCATGAGCCTGCCTCCCCTCGCTGCCGGCGTGGACCTGGCGACGTACATGCAGCGCGACATCGACCTGGCCGCCGCCGAGCTGGCGCTCCGGTCGGCGTCCGCGACGGTCCGCCGCTGGACCAAGCAGACGATCACCTTCGTCTCCGACGACACCATCACGCTCGTCGGCGGGGACAAGATCCTGGCAATGCCACAGCGGCCACTCGTGGTGGACGACGACCACCCGCTGAGGGTCGTCGAACTCCTCGATGGCACCACCGAACAGCCCGCCGTCGAGGATCGTGACTTCACCCGGGTCGGCAACGAGCTCACCCGGGGCCAGCCGAACTACCTGAACACCCGGATTGCAGGCTGGCCGTACCGGCGAACCCTAGGTGTGTGGACGCCGCGGGTGCGGGTTACGTACTCGCACGGCTACGTGGACGTCCCGGACGACGTGATCGGGGTGGTCCTCGACTTGGCCGCGGCGACGCTCAACAACCCGGATCGCCTGCGGTCGGAGACGGTCGGCGGCGAGTCGGTCACCTACACCGTGGAGACGTTCGGCACGGGTTCGCTCACCGCGTCGCACCGGGAGACGCTGTCGTTCCTCCGGCGCCAGGTCGGATCGGCCAGGCAGTCGTGAGCGGCATGTATGCGCAGACCGTCGTCATCGTCAGGGCCCCGCTGGTAGCGGACAGGTACGGATCCGAGCAGCGCGACTGGGATGCGGCGACACGCACCGAGGTGTCCGGGGTGAACGTCCAGCCGGCGTCCGCCCCCGCGCAGTCGACGGAGTACATCACCGACCGGCAGACGACCGCCACCGGCTACCGGCTGTACACGCCGCGCGGGATGGATCTGGACCTCCAGGAGACGGATCGGGTCGAATACGCCGGGATGACGCTGGAGGTCGACGGCAAGGTGGGCCGTTGGCCCAGGCCGGGCGGCGGGGTGCATCACGTCGAGGCCGAGCTGATGGAGGTGGACTGATGCCATCCCAGTTCATCCGGAACCCGGCGCTGTTCTCCGAGTTGGCCCGCTCCGACGGTGTGCGCGACGTCCTCAAGGCCCGCGCCGACGCGGGCCACGCGAGGCTGCTCGCCACCGCACCGTCGTACTCCGGGCCCACGTGGTCGCCCTCGCGCACCCGGTCCGGCGAGTACGCGGCGATGTCGTTCTCCCACTCGGTGATGGCGACGACCGGATGGCGGGCCCGGTACGGGTCCGACGCCCCCTGGACCATGCAGGTCGAACTGGGCACCGGCAAGCGCAAACGCACCAGGCGCAAGGTAACCAAGCGGGTACCGGTGGTCGACCTGACCAAGCGGCTCGGCTCCCCGGTGGATCTGACGAAGGGCGTGAGCCTGACCAAGGGCCGCCGCAGGGGTTCCGGCGGCGGCGGTGGTGGCCGAGGCGGTACTCGCACGATCACCACGTACATCACGACGTCGCGGCGGACACGTCCGCAGGGCGGCTACAACCTCCGCACCAGGGTCATGTATCGGTCCCTGCTGAGTTTGAAGGTGAGAGTCCGATGACCCGTATTCGGCTGGCGCACTGGTACGACGGCCATGCACCGGGCGACGAGATCGACGTCGACCCCGAACGGGCCCGCGCGCTTCGGCGGGACGGCCGGGTGGCCGAGGTGCTGGCGACGCCCCACGACGAGGGAGGGCAACCGCCGCCCACGCCGGTCGAAGCCGTCAACGAGAGTCGCGAACCGGAGCCCGTGATCACCGCGTCCAAGCGCGGCCGGAAGGCGGAGTCCAGCGAGTGACCGATCCCGTCGTCATGTTTCCCGACGGTGAGGCCCTGGCGGTCGCGTTCCTCACGCCGCGACTGCCCGGTGTGACGGTCGTGTCGGAGTGGCCGGAGGACCTGGCCGAGCATCTCCCGGTGGTGGCGGTGTCCCGGGTCGGCGGCTCCACCGAGTTGAGGTTCGTCTTCGAGGATGTCGTCCTGGACTTCGACGTCCTGGCGGCGACCAAGGCCAGTGCCCAGGATCTCGCCCAGTCGGTGCGCGCGCTGCTGATGACCGCACCGTCTCATCCGCCGCCGGGCGCCCGCATTTACAGCGTTACCGACGACGCCCTCGTCTGGGGCCCGGACCCGGTGACCGAACTCCCGCGCTACGTCCTCACGATGACCTTGCGCGTCCGCCCCGCATAACCCCCCAGTCACTCCCGCCGGCGGTTGTCGAGCGGGCATTTCGGCATGCCCCAGGAGGCAGCAATGGCGTTCGAGGAAGAAAACGTCCGGGCCGCGATCAACGGCAACATCTACATCGCCCCCAAGGGCACGGTCGCCCCGGTCGACCTCGTCAGCGCCTGGGGTCCGGGGTGGGTGGACCTCGGGTACCTGTCCGAGGACGGCGTCGAGATGAACTACTCCACCGAGACGACCGACATCCCCGTGTGGCAGAGCCTGTCGCCGGTCCGCAAGATCCTCACGGGCGTGGACCTGACGCTCGCGTTCACGGCCATGGAGCTGAAGAAGGCCGCCGTGACGCTGTACTTCCCGTCCTCGTCGATCAACACCACGGGCGGCGTGTCCACCCTGGCGATCCCTTCGGCACCGGCTCCGGACGAGCGGGCGATCGGCTTCGAGTGGGTCGACGGGGCCATCACGAATCGCTTGGTCGTGGCACGCTCCGAGGTCACCGAGCGCGGCTCGATCACCTTCAGCAAGTCCGGCGCATCCTCGCTCAACATGACCGCCTCGGCCTACGCCACCTCCGCGCCGGAGATCGCCACCTGGCTGAGCAACGACCCGTCCTGGGCGTGACCCCCTGATGTCCGCCCGGTCCGGCCGCGGGTCCGGGCCGGGTGGACCACAACCCGCTACCCGCTGGGAGATCACCATGGCCACCAAGTCGACCCCGACAGTCGAAGTCGTCTCGCTCGACGCGCTCGCCAAGCAGAAGCGCGACGCCCTGCCGGACCCGGTGACGTTCGAGCTGTTCGGCGTCACCTTCACGCTGCCGCCGTTCAAGTCCTTGCCGTTCGACGTGCAGGAGCGCGTGGCCGGCCCCGAGGACATCATGGGCATCATGCGCCTGACCGTCGGCGAGGAGAAGCTCAAGGAGATGATCGCCGCCGGCTTCACCGTCTCCGAGGCCGAACTCATCGGCGAGGAGTGGCAAAAGCGCAACGGCCTGGAGCCGGGGGAATCGCAGGCCTCGCCTACCTCCTGAGGGAGCACGGCGAGGCCATCGAGGCCGATCTCCTGCGCTACTACCGGGTGGACCTTCTCGACCTGTACCGGGGCGAGATGTCCTGGCGCCGGCTGCGGGTGCTGATCCGCTACCTGCCGCCCGAATCCGCGACCGCCCGGGTGCTGCAACCGCGCGACGCCGCGGACGAGTTCTGGTCGGCGCCGATGGACCGGCGCATGGGCGCCTGGTTGATCAACGCGGCGCGCGAGACGACCTTCGCCACGATCGTCATGAACGGCGATCCGCGGAAGGTCAAGAAACTCAAGCCGCCGAAACCGATCGGACCCGACGTCGAGGACGACAAGCCGGGCAAGGGCGTCATCCGATTCGGCGGCCGGCACGGCTCCGGAGCCAAGCAGCTGGCCGGGGTATTCGGTCGGCCTCAAGCAAGCTGAACCAGGGCGGGGGTGACTCCTCGTGCCGGGTGCAGGCGTGCTCGTGGGGCGCGGATACATCGAGATCCGCCCGGAGTTCGTGGGCGACTGGGACCGCCGTCTCAACAACCAGACCGCCCGATCCGGCACCAACGCGAGCAACTCGTTCAGCAAGGCGTTCGGCAAGGGGCTCAGCGGTCTCGGCACGATCGTCAAGACCTCCCTGGCCGGCGCGGGCATCGCGGCGGCGGGCACGGGCCTGCAGCAACTCACCGTTGCCCTCGCCACGGCGTCCGCCGTCGCCGCCCCGGCCCTGGCCACGATCGGCACCGCCGGGGCGGCGCTCGGCGTCGGCCTCAAGGGCGTAGGCGCGGCGTTCAAGGCATTCGACAGCGGCGCCCAGGACGCGGCCAAAGCAGCCGCGGCGACACGCGCGGTCGAGTCCGCCCAGCGCGCGCTCGCCAAGGCCCAGGCCGGCGTCGCCGATGCGCGCGCGAGCGCCGCCCGCCGCGTACGGGACGCCGAGCAGTCCCTGCGGGACGCCCAGCGAGACGAACTCGAAGCACAGAAAGACCTCACGACCGCACGCCGGGATGCGTCCCGGCAACTCGAAGACATGAACGCCCGTCTCGCCGATGGGGCGCTGGACCAGCGCGAAGCGGCGATCCGGGTACGCGAGACCCAGGACGAACTCAACGCCGCCCGGGCCTCGGGTGATCAACTCGCCATCGAGAAGGCCCAGCTCGCCGCCGACAAGGCCAAGCAGTCGGCCGCCGAGCAGAGCACCGCGTACAAGCGGCTCCAAGCCGACGCCGCAGCAGCCAACAAGGCCGGCATCGAGGGCAACGAGGGCGTTCTCGCGGCCAAGGACAAGGTGGCCGCCGCCGACCGCCGTGTCGCCTCTGCCCAGCAGGGCCTGACAGACGCCCAGATCGACGGCAACAAGCAGATCCGCGACGCCCAAGAGGCGGTCGCGGACGCTGCTCGCGCGCTCGCCGACGCCCAGACTGCCGCAGCGTCCCAGACGAGCGCGGTCGCTACGGCCATGGCCAAACTCACGCCGTCGGCGCGCGAGTTCGTCCTGGCCGTCAAGGAACTGGGCCCCGCCTGGGGCGAGGTTCGCAAGGCAACCCAGGAGAACTTGTTCACCGGCCTGGCCGCGTCGTGGCGTGAGATGTCCACGCAGATCATCCCGGACGTCCGCGACGGCCTCGCAGGAGCGGCGACACAGCTCGGCGCCATGGCGCGTGGGTGGATGGCCGCCATCACCGAGATGTCCCGCCTCGGCACTCTGCGGGCCATGTTCGACGGCACCAACGTGGCGCTGGCGAACCTGGCCAAGTGGCCGGCCGAGGCGACGCGCGGGTTCATCCAGCTCAGCGTCGCGGCCACGCCCGCGTTCGAGCGGATGACAGCCGCCGCCGGGGCAGCGAGCACGCGCCTGTCGAAGCGGATGGATGAGGCGTTCGCGAACGGCGCGATGGAGCGCGGCATCGAGTCCGGCATCAAGGTCCTGCACTCCTTCGGGGAAGTGCTCGGCGGCATCGGCCGAATCATCGCCAACGTCTTCTCGGCCGCCAACGCCTCGGGCACGCAGGTCCTGGGCCTGCTCGGCAAGGGCATCGCCGAGCTCGTGCGGATCACGGAACTGCCGCAGGTCCAGGCGGCACTGAGCAAGATCTTCACCGCCATGGGTCAGGTCGCCACGGCAACGGTCCAGGTCGTCGGCTCGATCATCCAGGCCGTCCTACCGCTGTTCGCCGCAATCGCCCCGGTGATCGGCCAGATCGCCACCGTCGTGGGACCGGCGCTCTCGCAGATGGCGGCCGCTCTGGGCCAAGCCCTGATGCCGATCGTCCAGGCAGCCGGCCCGTTGCTCCAGGTGATCGCCGGCGCACTCGTCCAGGCGCTCACCGCAGTGACGCCGCTGTTCGGCCCGATCGGCCAGGTATTGGGGCTGCTGGTCTCGATCGGCACGAGCGTCCTGGGCCCGGTGCTCGGCGTTGTGGTGCAGCTCGTCCAGCAACTGGCCGGGCCGCTGACCACCATGATCCAGGCCCTCGTGCCGGTGATCAGCCTGCTGGGCTCAGCGTTCTCGCAGGTCCTCGGCGCGCTGATCCCCACGCTCCAGCCGCTGATCCTGGCGTTCGGCCAGATCGCCAGCATCATCGGCGTCTTCCTCGTCGGCGCGCTCCAGCAGGTCATGGCAGCGGTCACGCCGCTGATCCCGGTGCTCGTGACGCTGGCCACCACGGTGGTCGGCGCCCTCGTCAACCTGCTCCCGACGCTGTTCCCGCTCATTCAGATCGTCGCCGACGCGTTCATGTCGGTGCTGCAGGCAGTGCTGCCGCTGATCCCTCAGCTCATCCAGCTGGAAGTCACGGTCCTGCAGGCGTTCCTCACCCTGCTGCCCGCGATCGCCCCGCTGCTCGTGGCGGTCGCACAGGCGGCGGCCGGAATCGTCACGGCGATCGTGCCGCTGATCCCGGTCGGCGTGCAGCTGGTGACGTCGGTGCTCGGCGCCCTGGTGCCGATCCTCCCGACGATCGCCAAGACCGTGGGCATCCTCGCGCAGGCATTGATCGCGCTGCTGCCGCCGGTGGTCGACATCGTCGGTCGGCTCGCCGGCGACCTGGTGCCAATCATCAAGGACCTGACACCGACACTGACCGAGGTCGCGCGCGTGATCGCGTCAGGGCTGGGGAAGATCCTGCCGACCCTGGCGCAGGCATTCGTCCAGCTGGTCACGGCGGCGATCCCGATCCTGCCGGTGGTGGGCCAACTCGCCGGGATGCTGGTGCAGCTCGGCGGCGACGTCCTCGGCCAGTTGATGCCGTCGCTGGTGCAGCTGATCGACGCGGCGGTGACCCTGGTCGTCGCGTTGCTGCCGTTGATCCCGCCGCTGGCGACGATCATCGGCTTGGCCGTGACGCTCGCGGTCACCACGCTGGCGACGCTCCTGCCGCCGCTGGTCACCCTGGCCGGGTGGCTGGTCGAGGGGCTGGCGTGGTCGCTCGGCGTGGCCATCTCGGCGGTCGCGGAGACGATCAACTGGTTCGCGACCCTAGGCACCACGGCCAGCGACCTGTGGTGGACGATCTCGCAGGTGTTCCAGTGGATCGGCGCGGCTGCGTCGTCCCTGTGGTCCGACCGGATCCAGCCCGCGATCAGCTCGATCATGGGCGGGCTCGCGTCGTTCGGCAACGGAGTGCGGGCCCTGTGGGACGAGAAGATCTGGCCCGTCTTCAGCTGGATCGGCAACAAGGTCGCCGACACGCTGCACGGGATCGAGTCCGGGTTCCAGTCCACCGTCGACGCGGTCGGTCGAATCTGGGTCGGCCTCCAGGAAGTGGCCGCCGCGCCGGTGCGGTTCGTGGTCGACAAGGTCTACAACAGCGGCATCCGCAGCGTGTGGAACTTCGTCGCTGGCAAGGTCGGCCTCCCGACGCTCGACGCAGTCCAGCTCGGTTTCGCCCGCGGCGGTGTCGTACCGGCGGGCGCCTACGGCGTCCTGCCCGGATACGCGCCGGGCCGGGACACGATGCTCGCGGCGGTGTCGCCGGGTGAGGCGTGGCTGCGACCTGAGGCGGCCCGGTGGCTGGGTCGCGACGGCGTGGACGAGATCAACTACCGGGCCCGGACCGGCAACCTGCCAGCGTTCGGGTTCGGCGGCATCGTCGGGTCGGTCGTCGACAAGGTCAAGGGCGGGATCAAGAGCATCCCTGGCGTGGGCAGCGTCATCGACAAGATCGGCGAAGTCGTCCGCGGCGGCCTGGCGAAGGCGGCCGAGATCGGAATGGCACCGATCCGCGCGCTGATCAACTCCATGCCGGGCAGCAGCGATTGGGCGAACGCGATCAAGAAACTCCCGCTCGCCGGGATCGACGCCCTGATCGACAAGCTCAAGGGCCAGGACGCCGCCGACATGGGCGGCGCGCAGGTCGCGAAGGCGCTCGACTGGGCCCGGACCCAGGACGGCAAGCCCTACCAGTGGGGCGGTAGCGGCGATCCGAGTTGGGACTGCTCGGGCTTCATGGCGGCAATCGAGTCGGTGATCCTGGGGCAGGCGCCGCACCGAAAGTGGACGACGTTCGACTTCCAGGGTTCGCAGGCGCCGGCCGGCTGGAAGAAGGATCTGGACGCCCCGTTCAAGATCGGCATCACCAACAACGGCGTCGGCCACACGGCCGGCACCCTGGCGGGCGTCAACGTCGAGAGCCGGGGCGGCGACGGCATCATCGTCGGTACCCGGGCGCGCGGCTGGAACGACTCGCTATTCCAGGCCCACTACGGCTTCATGCCGTCGATCCAGAGCGCGGGCGGCCCGGTCCCGACCGGGCAACTCCTGGCGTGGATCGACGCCGCGCTGTCGGCGACAGGTACGCCGCCGCCGGGGACGCTCGACCAGTGGCGGTCGGGCATGGCCACGCTCATCGGGCGTGAGTCCGGCGGCAACCCCAGGGCGATCAACACGACCGACTCCAACGCCAGGGCGGGCATCCCGTCGCAAGGGTTGGCGCAGGTCATCCCGCCTACGTTCGCTGCCTACCGCGTGGCATCGCTGGCGAACAACATCCTCGACCCGGTGGCGAACATCGCCGCGAGCATCAACTACATCAAGTCGCAGTACGGGAACATCAGCGGCGTCCAGCAGGCCAACCCGAATCTGCCTCCCACGGGCTACGACAGCGGCGGTTGGCTCCAGCCCGGCGACACCTTGGCGATGAACCGGACGGGCGCCCCGGAGCCGGTGCTGACGTCGGGTCAGTGGGCCACGATGCAGCGCGCCGCAGCCGCCGGTACGACGGGCGGTCTCCAGCCGGGTGACGCGCTGTCCCTGGTGATCGAGGACGGCGTGACCGTCCGCGCCTACGTGGACAGCCGGGTCGACGCGGGCGTCGCCCGCGAGGCGCGTCACCTCGACCTCGGACCGAAGGGCTGGTGACATGGGCATCATCAGCAACCTCCTCCCCGCGGATGACGCGGGCCTGGAGGGGTCGATCGGGTCGTGGACGGCAGGCAGCAACACCACCGTTGCCCGTGTCACCACCCAGGCGCTGGTCGGCACGGCCTCGCTGCGGCTGACGTCGACGGCCGCCGGGGCCATGTCGGCGTCGACCGGCAAGGTCGCGGTCGCACCGAACACCACCTACATGGGGTTCTGCTACGGCGCGAACGTGGCGTCGGCGAGCGGCCGGATCCTGTCGGTGCGCATCGACTGGTACACCAGCGGCGACGTGTTCATCTCGTCCAGCACGACGACGAGCACATGGACGCTGGGCAATAACACCAGTTGGTCGAACACGGTTCTGTCGATTGCTACTTCGCCAGGTACCGCCGCGAAGGCGGCACTGACCGTCATGGTCACAGCGGGCATTACGGCCGGCGGTCAGCAGGTCGTGTTCGACGCGATGGGCTTGGGCTTGCCTTCGGCAATGCCCGGCAACGTCCTGCCGTACCTCACCGAGTCGGTCGAGATGGATTCGTCCGGCTGGTCGGCAACTACGAACTGCACGGTTGCCCGTGCGGGCGGCGCCGCCGAGGGTGCCTACTGCCTGGGGCTGACGTCCACGGCGTCGGGCTCGACCACGGCGACGACCGCCGCCCGGTGGCCGGTGACGGCGGGCGTCGAGTACGAGATCGCGACCAGGGTGGTGTGTCCGGCGGCCGGGCGGACGCTGGTAATCGAGGCGCGCTGGTACACGGCGATCACCGGCGGGACGTTGCTGTCGACGACGAGCCGGACAGTGACGACGCAGGACCCGGCGTCGTGGGAGCGGTGGACGACGATCGCGACC
The DNA here is from genome assembly GCF_044334985.1 of Embleya sp. NPDC020630. Classification (NCBI taxonomy): domain Bacteria; kingdom Bacillati; phylum Actinomycetota; class Actinomycetes; order Kitasatosporales; family Streptomycetaceae; genus Embleya; species Embleya sp. NPDC020630. Next base: position 83,847 of record NZ_JBIRUB010000004.1, on the reverse strand, counting down.
GCTCCGGCGACGGCCACGCATGTCGAGATGCGGCTGCGGCCGACCGCGACCGGGGCGTCCGAAAACTGGTACTTCGACCAGATGGTGGTCAGGCCGACGTCGGCGGCGCTGGTCGCCGGGAACCTGCTGCCGTACTCGGTGCAGTCGGCCGAGGTGGACGTGACCGGCTGGTCGGCGGTGACGAACTGCACGCTGGCTCAGTCGGTTCCGGCCGATCCGGTTCTCGACGGCGGGCGATCCCTCAAGGTCACCGGCACCGCTGCGGGCCAGGCCCGTGTGCAGGCCGCCGCCCTGGTGCCCGTGACGGCCGGGCTGTACTACGTGGCGAAGCAGTGGCATTACGGCGCCGCCGCCCACCAGGTGTGGACGGACATCGACTGGTACGCCAGCGACGGCACGACCTACCTCGGCCACGGGTTCCCCGACCAGGACGCGGCCAGCACGGCCGGGCAGTGGCGGTTCAACGCGATCGGCCGCCTGGCGCCGCCGGGGGCCGCCTTCGCCCGGGTGGTGTCGCTGCCGCAGGCCGCCACGCCGGGCCAGGTCTTCTTCCTCGACCAGCTCAGCCTGGTGCAGTCCACGGCCCCGTACATCCTGACACCGCATCAGGACACGGCGAGCGTGACGATCCAGCTCAACAACCTGGCGTTCCCCGGGACGGTGACGCTCACCCGGGTCCATCCGGACGGGTCTCGTCACCCGGTGCGGGCGATCGGCGGCGACGCAGTCAGCCTGGCGACTACGGGCACGACGATGATCTTCGAGGACTACGAGGCCCCGCTCGGCGTGACGATCCACTACGTGTACGCGTCCGGGTCGTCGACGACCGGCACCTACGACGTGACCGTGCCGCCGCCCGACGAGCCGTACATGCTGTGGCTCAAGGACCCGGGGCAGCCGGCGCGCAACCTCTGCCTGATGGCGCGGTCGACGAGCGCCTGGTCCCGCAAGGTCGACCGCGGCACGTATCCGGTGCGGGGCGCGCGGATGCCGGTGGTCGTCTCGGATGTGCGGACCTCCCGCGAGGGATCCGTGCAGGTGTACACGCGGAGCGCATCCGAAGAGGCCGCGGCAGACTGGCTGTTCGACACGGGCGTGGTCCTCCTGCTCCAAGGCCTGAACCTCGGCAGCGTGTACGTGAGCATCGGCGATACCGACAACGCCCCGGTGGACGCGGACGGTTCGGACCCGTGGCGGTTGTGGACGCTGCCTATCACCGAGGTGGACCGCCCGGTCGGCGGCATGGCCGGCACGGCGGGCCGCAGTTGGCAGACGGTGCTCAGCGGATACGCCACGTGGCAGTCGGTGCTGGACCACTACGACACCTGGCTGGGTGTCCTCACCGGAGTGGAGGGCACCTGATGCAGTTGGTCTCGCCGAACTTCCTCGCCTCCCTGGTGAGCAACTACCGGCTGGCGGCGCGGGTCGACGCCCATCTCGGCGCCACGCTCCTGCTGGGCAACTTGCCCTACTCGGCGGGGAGCGTGACTGCGGACCGAGGGAACAAGATCTCGCGGTCGCTCAGCCTCACGATCTCCGACATCGCGCTGATGCCGCGGGCTTCGGGCGACGCCCTGGCGGTGTACGGCAACACCATCCGGGCCTACCGCGGTGTCAGGTTCACCGACGGCACGGAGGAGGTCGTCCCGGTCGGCGTGTATCGGATCGAGGACCCGCAGGGGGACCGCGATCTCGGGCCGATCACCCTCACGGGCAAGAGCCTCGAATGCGCGGTGTCCGACGAGCCGTTCCTCACGCCGTTCACCACGTCCCTGTACGGGTCGTGCTCGCTTGCGATCGAGGCCCTGATCGTCGGAGCCCTGCCCGACGCGATCGTCACGAACGAGGCGACGGCGGACCCGCCGCCTGCCACGGTGACGTGGGACGACCAGGACGACCGGTGGGATGCCGTCGAGTCGCTCGCCGCCGCCATGGGCGCGGAGTGCGCGTGCGGTCCGGACGGCACCTTCTACATCCGGGACCTGCCGGACCTGGCGACGGCAACCCCCGTGTGGGAGGTCCTCGCCGGGGACGGCGGCGCCCTGGTGTCGTCGACCACCGGCATGGACCGCACGAAGTTCAAGAACGGGTGGCTGGTCACGGGCGGGAACGGGGCCGACAACGCACCGCCGGTCTCCAGCCTGGTGGTGGACGACGACCCGCTGAGCCCGACGCGGTGGGGCGGCCCAATGGGGCACGCACAGGGACGGGTGCAGTCGTCGCTGCTGACGACGATCGCCCAGTGCGCAGTGCTCGCCGAGTCGCGACTGCGCGACAGCCTGGGCGTGACGTCGGCCATCTCGCTCAAATCCGTACCGAACGCCGCCCTGGAGCCGGGGGATTGCATCCGGGTCCGGTACGCCGACGGCTACGCGGAGCTGCACATTGTGCAGTCGATCACGATGCCGCTCACGGCGAGCGGCGATTTCACCCTGACCACGTACTCGCGGAAGGACACGTCGTGAGGTTCGCGAAGGCGGTGGCCAGGGCGGTGGCGTCAGGCCCGGTCGGCGACCGCTCCGAGTGGGTGACCGTTTCGGCCGTCAATGGCGACGGCACGGTCGACGTCACCGCGCCGGGCGGCACGATCCCGTCGGTGACCTGCCTGTACGCCAGTCCGGCGATCGGACACATGGTCGTCATGGTGCGCATGGCCGGCGGCGACCGCTACATCCCCGGCAAACGTCCCTGAGGAGGCACCATGGCCGGCACAGACATCTACGGGCAGGGCGTCCCCTACTCGCTGCTCTCCGAAAGCCCGGACGTGCAGGTCCTGGGCAAGCCCCTGGCGGACGCGATCGGCCGGCTCGGCGCGAAGGTGTTCCTCTCGGCGAGCAACCGGGGCGCGGTGATGACAGGCGGTTCGGCGCCTACCGCCGGGATGATCACCTACCTCGTTGCCGAGGACAGGTTCGACTACTGGAACGGCAGCGCGTGGGTCGGTCTCGACCGCGCTCTGCCGGGCCTGCCGCGGGGGGTGGTCGGCTGGGTCCGCTACGACGGCGGGTCGACCGCGCACAGCGGGCTCGGCCTAGTCGACCCGGCGAAGTTCACCGTGGCCGTATCGGCCACCAGGCGATACCGGATCGACGGGCGCTATGTGTGGGCCGGAGAGTTCAATGACTCCGCCAACAGGTCCTCGATTCGGTACGCAGTCGGCGGCTCGATCAACTCCGACGGCAGCGGGACCACCGAACTGACCTGGGCCCTGGGCGCGTCGGCGGTCGGCTCGGCCGCGCAGACCATCGCCATGCAGCACGAGTTCAACGGGCCGGCCACCGGATCGGTCACGTTCGGGCTGTACATCCAGCGCGCCGGCGCGAACAACGTCTACGTCTACGCGGCGCCGGCAACCTTGTCGCTGCACGACATCGGCGCGGCCATATGACCGGCGTCGGGATCGACTTCAGCTTCTCGCGCGTGGCGGCGTCGTCCGCCAAGGCCGCCGGCTACTCCTTCGCGGCGAGCTACCTCACCGACCTGGACACGAGCCACCGAGCCAAGGCGTGGACCGCCTCGGAGGTGGCCGCCTACCGCGCTGCGGGTCTGGGTGTGGTGGCGGTGTGGCAGGGCGGCGGTTCGGACCGCACGACCGCGTGGCGCGGCGGGTACGACCGAGGCCGCCGGGATGCCCGCCTGGCCGCTCAGCAGGCGGGCGCGCTGGGCCGGCCGGAGGGCAGCGGCGGGCGTCCGGTGTACTTCGCGGTCGACTACGACGTTCGGCGGTCCGAGGACTTCGCCGTCCTGGGCGAGTACTTCCGGGGCATCGCGAGCGTCTTCGACCCACCCAATATCGGCGTGTATGGCGGCCGGGCGACGATCGAGTGGGCCCAACGGGCCGGCGCCGCCAGGTGGTTCTGGCAGACGGGCGCCTGGTCGGACGACTACCGAGTGCCTGGCATCCACCTCTACCAGCGCATCCCGAGTGCCCGACTCGGTGGCTACGAGATCGACATCGACGACGCCATGCAGGCCGACTACGGCGGCTGGTTCCAAGGAGGCACGGTCATGCCGGACATGTGGATACCGGGCGCGACCCGCAGGCCCCTCGGCGACACGGCGCCGATGAACGGCGGCGGGAAGAAGGTTGTCTGGCACATCACCAGCAACCCGGGCGGCAACCTCAAGCTCGCGAACGAGTTGGGCTGGTTCACGAGCGGCGGGTCGGGGGCGGCGCCGCACGTGCTGTACTCGCCGATCACGGGCGAGACGGCCCAGATGTATCCGGCTGACTCGCGGTCGAAGTCGGTGGTGGCCCACAACCGGGAGGGCACCTACGTCATCCAGGTCGAGATCGTGTTCACGACCGAGAAGACCGACTACCGGTCGCTGCTCGATCCACGTCTGACCTGGAAGAACTTCGGGGTCCTGCTGGCGTGGCTGCGGCAGCTCGGCATCCCGGACGTATGGCCGGTGGGCCGCCCGGCGGCGTTCGCCCGGCAGACGGCTTCGGCCGCGCAGTGGGCTCGCTCCGGTCACTTCGGCCACAACCAGATCCCGGACAACGACCACGTGGATCCGGGCCCGTTCCCGGACATCTTCGCCCGCTTCCCGGCGGGTTCCGCTTCACCCCAGGAGGACGACGTGACGCCCGACGAACTACTGATGACCGAGGTGCCGCGTGCGGCCCTGCCCAACGGATACGTGCCGCGGGTGTGGGAGTTGCTGCGCTCGGGCTCGGCGTTCCTGGAGCCGGCGGTGGCCGACCTGAAGGCGGAGGTGGCCGAGCTCGCGGCGAAGGTCGAGACTCCGGCGCCGGTCGAGGTCACGGTCAGCGGGCCGGAGCTGGAGGCCGCGCTCGACGCGAAGCTCGACAAGCTCGCGGACATGGTCGTGGCGAAGCTCGGCAAGCGGATGGAGGCGTGATGACCACCAAGGGCAAGTTCTTCCTCGACCTGTTCGAGCGCGCAACGTTCACCTACCTGGAGACGCTGCTCGGCCTGTTGATCGCGACCGGCACGGACGTGCTGGACCTGACGACGGCGAAGGTCGCGGCGGTGGCGGCGATTCCGGCCGGGCTGGCGGTGGTGAAGGCTGGCTTGGCGTCGATGGTGGGTACGCCTGGTACGGCGTCGGTGTTGCCGACGGGGTCGGAGCCGACGCGGTGAGGGTGGCGGCGGCCCGGTTGCGGCAGCGTCTGGGCCGCCGCGGCGCGTTCCTGGGCGGGATGGGCACTCTGTGGCTGCTGTACGGCTACGGCCTCCTGGTGGAGCCGATCGCGTCCACGGCCAGCTACCGGCTGCTGCTGCATGTGATGCCGATGGACGCGTGGGCGGTGGCGTGGGTCGTGGCCGGGTCGGCGGCTCTGCTGTGTGCGTGGACCCGGCCGCCGTGGGATTGGCCGGGGTTCGCCGCTCTGTATGCGACGGCGATTCCGTGGGGTCTGTCGTCGCTGATGTCGTGGTGGCCGCTCGACGACAACCCGCGCGGTTGGATCGGGGCGGCGATTTGGGGTGCGCTGGGGGGCGCGATTTGGGTGGTGGTCGGATGGCCGGAGCCTCCGCGAGGTGAGAGAGGCGGCGGCCATGCCGAGCGCTGAGATGGTGACCGCGATATCGGGTCTGGTTGTGGGTCTGGGTGGGATCAGCGGGACGGTGGCGGTGGCCCGGGCGGGGCGCCGGACGCCGGGGCAGGAGCGCCGGGACGATTTCACGGCGATCACGGCCAGCTTGCAGGCCCAGCTCACCGAGGTGAAGGCCGAGTTGGTCGAGCAAAAGAACGAGGCGGCGGTCCAGCGTGAGGGGCGTCGCCAGGATTCACGAACGATTCACGCTCTGGTCCGGTATATCCGCAAGCTGTTGGGGTTCGTGCGGGAGCAGGGGTTGACGCCTCCGCCGCCCGATCCGACGGATGAGCGCGAACTGGCCGGGCATGGCCTGCCATAGCAACGAACGACCGCCCCCGCCGCGCCTTCGGGCTGCGGCGGGGCGGTTCGTGCTGTCCGGGGTCAGACGCTCTGCTCGCGCGGAGCAAAGCGTTCGACGTCGTGGGCGGTGGCCTCGGCCCTCCGGAGGTCGTTGTCGACTCGCTCGCGCCACGCATCGATGCGCTGCCGGCGGAGGCGGGCGGGGTCGTCGTTGGGTTCAAGCGGGTGCACTTCGGCGTCGAGGTGGTTGCGGCAGACGCGGATGCCGGGTTCGGCTTCGTGGTCGCATCGGGGGACCCAGCACAGTTCAGCGACGATGGTGCCCTCGACGATGTACCGTCCGGCGCCGCCGGTGGTGAACGTTTCGCCGTCGGGCTCGATCATGACGCTGGGGTTGGCGTGGTAGTCGGAGAGGGCGAGGTGCCCGGCGAGGGCGATGATCACGGTGGCGCTGACCTCGGCGGTGCCGCCGTCGACGGTGAGGACGTCGACGCGTCCGCCGGTGGCCGCGTGGGCGGAGTAGCCGGTGCTGTTTGCGGTGATGGCCTGGGTTGCGAGGTTGTAGAGCCTGGTCATTGCTGGTCCCCTTCGGATGTGTCGAGGTCGGTGCGTGCGCCTTGTCCGGGCCGGTTGGCGTGTGCGTCGCGGACGGCTTGGGCGTCGTAGAGGTTCTGGCCGCCGCGTCCGGGCTGTCGGGCGATGGCATGGACCCCTGCGCGGGCGAGGAAGCGGCGGGCGGTGTTGGTCGACCTGGCGCGAAGGTGTTCGGCGGCCTCGGTGATGGTCCACTGTTCGGCGGGGTCGGTACTGTCGATCATGGTGCGGGCTCCTTCCGCGCCGGGACGGCCCGCCTTCCGGATGCACCCGGGGGCGGGCCGTCCGCGTTGCGCGGGTCAGGGGGTGTGGGTGGCGACCGCGAGGGGCGCGGTGGCGCCGGCGGCCTCGTCCTCGGTGCGCCACACGCGGACGCGGAGGTGGCCGGTCTCGGTGTCCTCGGCGGTGAGTTCGTTGATCCGGTTGACGAGGATGTCCCGGGCGATCTCGTCGGGGGTCGCGTCCTCGACGGCTTCGGTGCCGCGAGCCTCGTCCTTTTCGGGCGCCCAGGTCTGGCCGTCGTCGGAGACCTCGACCTCGTAGTACACCTCGACGGTGGTGTTGTCGTCCTGGGGGTAGGCGGCGGCGAAGGCGTCGCGGATGGTCTGCTCGGCGTCGTCGCTGATGGTGAGCCACCAGTACACGTCGACGTCGTTCGCGTTCATCTCCAGCAGTTCGGGGCGCATGGCGCGGCGGGAGAGGATGGTGGTGTCTTCGCCGTCGATGTCGACGATCTGTCCGAGGTAGGCGTGGATGGCGTCGTGGGCTTCGCGGTCGCTGCCGACGTAGTGGCGCATGTCGTTGAGGAGGTCGTAGGTGGGGACGGCGCGGCCGGGGATGTGGCTGGCGATTTCGGTGGTCATTGGAGGCTCCTTCTCCGTGTGGGCTTCGGGTGGTCCGTCGGCCTCACATCCCTAACTATGTCCCATCATGGGACAAGGTTCAAGGGGTTCTCTCCGATTCACCCGATCGAGTGAGTCCGGACGTTCGCTGCACAGGTGTCGGCGCGGCCCGCTACGGTCTACGTACCGGCACCGCCTCGGCGGACTCGGTGAACTGCTCCCCGCCTCTGCGGGGATGGCCCTGATTACAGGGGCGCGCAACACTGCTCCCCGCGCATGCGGGGATGGCCCGTGAAGGGGTCTGCTTACGATCTCGGCCCCGTATCTACGGGGATGGCTCGTGTCCTTGTCTGGCACCGGCCTCGGCCCCGCTCCGGCGGGGGACGCGAAGCCCCGCTGCCTTCGGGCGGCGGGGCTTTCGTGCTGTCCACACCCGGCCCGGTTGTCCACAGGCCGGCCGCCGTCGACCCGCCCGGCCCCTGCCTCCCGCCACGCTCTCCCCATGGGTCGCCCGGCCCACGAGGGAGGCGTGATGTGGGATGTGCTGTCCGCGCTGGTCGGCGCGGCGGGCTCGGTGGCAGCGGCCTGGGTGGCTACTCGGCCTGGGCGTGCCGTACCTGTGCGAGCGCGACGGCGGCGGCCCGGGACTCGGCCTGGACACGGTCCCACGCCTCGACCCAGGCGGCATGCTCGGCGTCCCAGGCGGCAAGGGCGTCCGGGTCCTCGGGCGGTACGGCGTCGTTGCGGCGCCCCTTCGCGGCGTGGGCGACGACCGCGGCGTGCGCGGCGTCCCATCGGGCCTGGGCGTCGGCGAGGCTGGGTGTGCTGTCGTGCATCCGTGCGACGCTACCCGCCGGGTCCGACACGGGGGTGGTGGGCGCGGCCGGCGTCCGGGTGGTCGGTTACCAGCTCTGGGCGTGGATCACCGTGACGGTAAGCACGCTCGCGGACACCTCGTACTCGATGATCACCGTGGAGACCGCCGCCGACCGCCTGTCCTTGTCGCCGCGGATCGCGGAGGAGCCGCATCCGTAGGGGTCGTTGCCGATGCTCCGCTCGATCGCCGCCTTGACGACACTGCGGCTCTGGCTGGACAGGCCGGAGAGGTCTTGTTCGGCGCGGTCGGTGTAGGCGACGTAGTACCGGCTCACTGTGGCTCCGGTGGCTCGAAGGGGGTGCCGTCGGCGTTGTGGAGGCCGGAGAAGTCGCCTGCCCTGAGCTTGGCGATCTGCTCCATGCTTTCTTCGTGGGCTTCTTCGGGCAGCGCGAACTCGATCAGGGCGACCTGGGCGATTTGCCGGAGGGGTGTGGATCCGATGACGCGGTCGAATTCGGCGCGGCGTTCTTCGGGGAGGCCGGCGCGGATCTCGTCGAGGGTGTCGGGGAGGACGACGGCCTTGCCGCGGACGTGTGTGATGGGCATGCGCCCAGGGTGGCACCGCTGCCCGCGTGATCGGTAGCCGGCGCACTCGGGTGGAGCACGCGCCGGGCGGTGCGCCCTGCGCGGCCGGGCTATCGGCCGACCCAGGCGTCTCCTACCCTGGCCGCCATGATCAAGAGTGTCGTCTTCGACGTCGGCGAGACCCTGACCAGCGACGTCCGGTTCTGGGGCCGGTGGGCGCGGTGGCTCGACGTCCCGCCGCACACCATGTCCGCCCTCGTCGGCGCGGTCACTGCGCTGGGCATGGACAACGCGGAGGCGCTTCGCCTCATTCGCCCGGGGCTGGACCTGGAGGCGGAGCGCGCCGCGAGTGAGGCGGCCGGCGTCGGCGAGATGCTCGACGAGTCGGACCTTTACTCGGACGTCCGACCCGCTCTGTCCGCTCTGCGCGCCGCCGGGGTGTGGGTGGGCGTGGCCGGCAACCAGACTCGGCGCGCCGGCGAGCTGCTGCGCGGCCTGGCGCTTCCGGTAGACGACTTGGTGGTCTCGGAGGAGTGGAGGGTCGCCAAGCCCAACCCGGCCTTCTTCGAGCGCGTGATCGAGTGGGCGCAGGGCGAGCCCGACGAGATCCTGTACGTGGGCGACCATCCCGCGAACGACCATGCCCCCGCCCGTGCGGCCGGCCTGAGGACTGCGCTCGTGCGCCGTGGCCCCTGGGGCTACCTGTGGGCGAACAATGCCGAGGTGAACCGCGCCGAGTGGACGGTCGACAGTCTGAGTGACCTCGTGCGTCTGATCGAGGGGTAGCCGAGCGAACCGGCTCCACGCCGCTGTGTCCCCGGGTACCGTGCGCTCATGGCCTCCCCATTGCGCACGGGCCTGGGCGCCCGGGTCGCATCCGCTCGTGGCGCGAGCCGTATGACGCAGCTCGAACTCGCCAACGCTGCGGGCGTGTCGCTGAGCATGCTTCGCAAGATCGAGCAGGGCGCGCGCAATCCGTCGGATAGCGCCCTGGCCTCGATCGCTGACGCCCTCGGGATCGACATCAACCGCCTGCTCGGCATCGGCGGCATGACGGACAGCCGCATCACGGCGGAACTCCCGGCGATGCGCGCGGCGATCGACGCCTACGACATACCGGCCGACGGCCCGGTCCGCACGCTGCCCGAGCTGCGGCAGGCGGTGGGCACGGCCGTGGATCGGCGCCTGGCCTCGCAATATCTCGTGCTTGCGCAGACCCTGCCCGACTTGCTGACGGAACTGGCGCGGGCGGTGTGCATCCTGCCGGAGCCAGGGCGAAGCGAGGCAGCGGGCCTGCTCGCGTCGGCGTATCGGGCGGCGGACGCGGTGGCGTACAAGCACGGCCACTTCGACCTGTCCGGCCGCTTGGTCGAGTTGGTGAGGTGGGCCTCCGCGCGGGCGGACGACGAGGTGCAGACGGCGGCGGCGGCCTACGTTCGGACCGAGTTGTTCTTCGTGTCCGGCAACCTGGCCTTGGGTTTGCGGGCGCTGGAGCGGGCGATCGACGCGGCGCCCGCGCCGCTGAGTCTGCCGGTGCGTGCTGCCAGGGTGGCGCTGCATATGCGCGCGTCGGTGGTCGCCGCCCGTATGAGGGACGCGGACGCGGCGCGCGCCCACATGCGCGAGGCGAAGGAGTTGGTGGCGTCCGTGCCGGAGGGGATCTACTGCGGTACGTCTGTGGGTCCGTCGTCGCTGCGGGTGCACCAGACGTCGGCGGCGATCGAACTCGGCGACAGCGCGTCGGTGCTGGAACTGGCGAGTGAGTGGCAGCCGGGCGATGATCTCCCGGCCGAGCGGCGCTCGCACTTCTATATCGACCTGGCCCAGGCGCAACTGTGGCGGGGGCAACGCGAGGCATGCTTCGAGTCGTTGCAGTTGGCTCGCAGGATCGCGCCTCAGCACGTGCGCGAGCATCCCCAGGTCCGGGACACTCTGGCGACTCTTGTGCGTCTCCAGCGGTCTTCCACGGAGACGCTGCTGGGGTATGCGGAGTGGGCGCACGCGATCTGAGTGCCACACGGTGACACATCCTGTGTCACTTACGGGGGTTTTCGCAGGTCAGCATTGATGGTGTGCAGACCTGCTGGGCCGGTCGGTTCGGCGGGTGTCGTCATCCATTGCTGATCATGCGCTGGGGGCACCATGTCCGAGCCCGAACCCGTGGCAGTTCACGTCGGCCCGTCCGGCGACCCGCATCGTCCGATTCGCGTCTCGCTCTCAGACAAGAGGTCGATCGACGTGACGGCTGACGAACTCGTAGTTCTCCAGAGCGAGGTCAGGAATCACCTGCTGTACCGGGTCGCCTCGTCGCGCGACCGGTTCTCGAACTCGGGCGGCTGACGAGCCGCCCTTCCGCCGCCGCGGTGTACGGGCATCGCTCGCGGCCTCCGGCCCGGCCCGCGACCCCCACCGCGCCGCCGGGCCGGCCCCAGCGGGCCGACCGCACCGTTCGACGGGCGGCCCCTGGCCCGGCGAGTGTTTCGCATGCGCCGCCGGGTCCACGCCCGGTCGTCGCTGGCATCGGCGGCCGGGCACCTGCGGGCCGTCCGCCGTTTCACCGGACGCGCCCGCGCCCGGCGGTGCATCCACGCCGCCGGGCCCCACCTTCCCCGCCTTGCCGTGAACGTTCCCCCGACGGCGGCTGGGCGGGACACCACGCGGGGCCGCGGCGAGCAAGGGGCCGCCGCGGCCCCGCACCCACCACTCAGTCACGATGGAGATCGCGATGGCCTACGAGGGCCCGCCCCAGATGGGCGACCACGTCGAGCATGTCCCGCCGCACGAGGCGACCCCGCCCGGCGAAGTCGCCGGATTCGGCCGGGGCGGTGTGGTGTGGGTCCAGCCTCACGACCGCGAGTTGGGGAGGTGGCGGGGGTACGCGAAGGACCTGCGGGTCGTCCACCGCCCGCCGCATGTACCGAACTGGTAGATCACCCCCGCAGTGACGGTACGTGGTTGGTTGGCCGATCCATCTTCCGCACCCACGTGTCCACAGGCTAGGAATGTGGAGTGCGACATTCCGGATGGAGCGAACCTACCCGAGCCGCACCCGCCACCGGTCCGCCGGCAGTAGTAATTCGTCGACCGCCGCCGGGCGTCCGTCCCGCGCATACCTGACCACCCGCACGACCAGGAGGATGGACCCGATGGCCACACCGAGCATCCCCGCCTCACCGGGGGCGGCAGGCCGAGCGGAGGTGTCCCCGGCCACACTTCGATCCACCGTCGGTTGCGAGCGGCGGGAATACCGGACGATCACGTGGCTGGTGCGGTCATCCGGGTCGAGGCATTCAGTGCGTTCGCACTGCACTCGGGAGCCGTCCGCGACGCCGAGCAGCAGCGCGATGTCCCCCTGCACGGCGACGCGTTCCAGGCTGCGGTCGCCAATGCCGTGCGGCCAGGGTGCGGCAGCATCCGTCAGCACTCTCACGGGCAGAGGATGCGCCACGGTCAAGCGGTGCCGTTGGGTTCCCTCGACAAGTCCACCGGCTTGGAGGACGCCAATCGCCGCTTGTGCAACCCCGGGTCCGACGCCGTAGTCGCGGGCGAGCAGTCTGCGTGAGGGGATTTGATCACCGGGTCGGAATTCACCTGACGTGATGCGGCGCCGCAGGTCAGCCGCTACACGAAGGTACGCAGCTTCCGGCACGGCCTGAAGCTAAACGGCGGAGCCCAAGCTGGAAGCTTCAAGATGTTTGCTGTAGACAAGATCATTCGACTGCCTGGTTGCAGTCGCTCTTGAGCGGCGAGGTCGGTGGAGGACAGGGCCGGGATCCCTGTCAGTTGAGCACCACCGGCCTCGCCTTGCCGGCCGCCGCATCATTCCCCCATGTGAGGGAAAACGGAAGCGATGCCTTCCAATTGCTGCGATGACCGGATTGCATGTTGATCACCGACGCCGAGTCTCTGCTCCCCCAGGTGCAGGGGGCTCGGCGTCGGCTCGCTCCGGTACCGGTGGGGCACGAGTGGGGCACGAAGTACCGGAGCAGGGTCTGCCATCTGCGGCGATATTCCACTAAAGTCCATCAGAGTCCATGATCTTTATGGCTTTATGGCCACCATGCACCATACATGCAGGTCATACGGGTGTCCCCACGGCGGTCCGTAGATCAACGGCATCAAGGAACTCCAGGTCCACTACACGGGCAAGTAGCCGGGCCGGCACCCGACTCACCCCAATGCAGGCGCCGCCCGCTCCCGGGAGCAGCGGGCGGCGCCTTCCCGCGCCCACGCGCCCCGTCGTCATCCGCGCAAAGCCGCCCGCCGGGCCCGAACCACCGAACCGGTGGGCGCGGTCGGTGTCCGGCGGTGCGGGTCAGTATCCGCGGACGTGGAGCATGGTGACGACGAGGACGCCGGAGCTGACCTCGTACTCGGTGATCACCCCGGCCAGTACGGCGGTGCGCCGGTCCGGGTTGTTGCGTATGGCGTCGCCGTGCGTGCGCGGGGAGTAGGACATGGCGTCGACGGCCCGGTCGAATGCTTGCCGGGTTCCGGCGGACAGGGCCTTGTAGCCGGTCAGCGCGGCGTCGGTGTACTGGACCCGGTATTTGGTCACGTCTCACCTGCCGGCGTGCCGTCGGCGTTGAACAGGCCGGTGTTGTCGCCTGCGGCGACTCGGGCCGCGATGGCGTCGTCGTGGGCGCGCATCTCGGGTGTTTTGGCCCAGGCGGAGGCGACAGCGGGGAGGTTGTCGATGTGGGCGTGGGCGATGTCGTGGTCGAACTGGGCGCGTTCGTGTTCGGGGAGGGCGCTGCGAATGTCGTGAAGGGTTCCGGGCAGCTCGATGGTCCGGCCGTTGTGATGGGCGTGGATGACGGGTCGGTCGCTCATGCGCTCCAGAGTGGCATCGCCGCGATTGCGCCCGGTAGCCGGCGCGCCCGGGTGGAGCGCGCGCCGGTTATGCGCCCGGGTCGGGGGCGGGCAGGCGGCTGATCACCGTGGACCAGTCGTGTTCGTGATCCGTTGCGCATGGCGACTCGCGGGTGGTCCGGGACTCGGGTCGGCGGGGCGGGTGTCGGTGGGGCGTGGGAGGGTGGTTGGTTCAAGATCGTTTGTACGGTGTCCGGGAGCGCGGCGTGGGTGGAATCGGCGAGGGTGTGTACGTGGTGCGCAATGTGCACAGTGGGCTCGTGCTCGAGGTCGAAGGGGGCCGGACCGGGGGCGGGGCCCGGGTGGTACAGGGGGCCGACGACGGTACGACCGCGCACCATTGGCGGGTCTCGGCGGTCCATCCCGGTGGGGCCGTGTACCACCTGGAGCACGTGGTCGCCGGGAAGCGGCTGGACGTGATCGGGGCCTCCGTGGAGAACGGGGCCTACGTACAGCTCTGGCGGGCCAACAACTTCGGCGCGCAGGAGTGGATCCTGGAGGAGCACGCGGAGCAGGCGGGGCGGGTCACGTTGATCAACTACGTCAGCGGGCTGCTCCTGGAGGTCGCCGACGGCAGTACGGAGGTCGGCGGGGCCGTACGGCAGTGGGAGGACACCGACCACCCGTCGCAGTGGTGGACGCTCGAACCACGCTGAGCCGCGCCCGCCGCCGCAGCGTTCCGAACCGCACCGGCCGCGCCCGAGGCGCCTGCCCCTACGCCGCCGCCACCACCTGGGTGCGTGCCAGCGCGGGCGCGGCCGGGCGGGGCCGGGCGTCGGGGCGGGTGAAGACGAACAGTCGCAGCACCACGAAGCGGCCGATCCCGGCCAGGCCGGACGCGCCCAGGTAGACGCCCTGTTCGACCAGGACACCCGTGCCCGGGGCCGCCGCGTGCAGGCCCAGCATCGCGGCCGTGGTGACCAGGTACGCGGCCAGCGCGCTGAGCGCGGACTGCCCGTGCGCGCGCAGCCCCGCCCGGCCGCCGCCGAAGGTGAACCGGCTGTGCAGCTCGGTGGCGGCCACCGTGGAGACCACGGTCACGAACGCGTTGGCGACCGCGATCGGCATCGTGCCGGAGAGGACGACCAGCGCGCCGGAGGAGGCGATCCCGGTACCGCCGCCGAAGACCACGAAGCGCGCGAACGCGGCGATCGGACCGGACTTCCCGCTCTCGCCGCCCGCCGCCTCGCCGCTGGTCTCCGCGCTGCTCTTCCCCGTGGTCTTCATAGGCTTCAGCCTAGAAACGAATGAGGCAAACGAGCTTCCTGATTCGCTCGATGCACGCGGGATTCTCGATAAAAACACAGAGCCAAGCCTGGCGGAAGACACAGCCCCGACGCACCGGGTTTTCCACCGCCGACGCCACGCCCACCGGAGGGCGCCACGCCCACCGCCGGCGCCCCGCCACCCGAGTGCGCCCCGACCGAAGCCGATCGGAGCGCTCGCTCCCCGGGCGTCGCCCAGTGCTAGTTGGCCGAGGTGAAGACCAGCGTCGCGTTGTGTCCGCCGAAGCCGAACGCGTTGGCCACCGCGACGTTGAGCGGGCCGACCCTGGGTTCCTTGGCGACCACGTCCAGGTCGATGTCCGGGTCCTGCGAGTCCAGGTTGATCGTGGCCGGGACGACCCCGTCGCGCAGTGCCGACACCGCCGCGACCGCGGCGATCGCGCCGGCGCCGCCGCACAGGTGGCCGAGCATCGACTTGATCGCGGTGACCGCCGCGTGCGTACCGATCGCCTCGGTGATCGACGCGGCCTCCAGCACGTCGCCGGCCGGGGTCGAGGTCGCGTGCGCCTGGATGTGGTCCACGTCGGCGCCGGTGACGCCCGCCTCGGCCATCGCCAGCCGCAGCGCCCGGACCTGGCCGGGGCCGTACCCGGCGGTGATGTGGTTCGCGTCCGAGGTGACCCCGGCGCCGGCCAGGTACGCGTGTACGAACGCACCGCGCGCCGCCGCGAATTCGGCCCGCTCCAGGACCACGAGCGCGGCCCCCTCGCTCATCACGAAGCCGTTGCGCGTGACATCGAACGGACGCGACGCGGTCGCGGGGTCGCCGCCGTGCGTGGACAACGCCCGGGCCTGCGCGAAGCCGGCGATGGGCAGCGCGCCTATCGTCGCCTCCGCACCGCCCGCGACCACCACGTCGGCGCGGCCGAGGCGGATCAGGTCCAGGCCGTAGGCGATCGCCTCGGAGCCCGACGCGCACGCGCTCACGGGCGTGTACGCGCCGGCCCGGGCGCCCAGTTCCATGCTCACCTGCGCGGCCGGCCCATTGGGCATCAGCATCGGCACGGTGTGCGGGGACACCCGGCGCACCCCGGACTCGGCCAGCAGGTCGTGCTGCGCGAGCATCGTCATGGCGCCGCCCATGCCGGTGCCGACCACGACGGCGAACCGTTCCGGCTCGACCGCCGGCGCGCCCGCGTCCTGCCACGCCTCACGCGCCGCCACCAGCGCGGCCTGCTGACAGCGGTCGAGCCGCCGGGCCTTGACCCGGTCGAGCACCGTCTCGGGGCAGACCTTCATCCGCCCGGCGATCCGCACCGGCAGGTCGGCTGCCCAGGAATCCGTCAGCGCGCCGATTCCCGACTCGCCCGCCAGCAGGGCCGCCCACGTCGAGGGCACATCCCCGCCCAACGGCGTGGTCGCACCCATCCCCGTCACCACCACATCGGTCCTGCCGAGCGACATACAACGCACCCCAGCTCAGTCGAAGCCTTGTCAAAACGCGACACAGACGACCGGCGCACGATCGCGACCCGGTCACTTGTCTCGCAACGCTGTCAGGGATACGTCGGCGCCGGGGTATCGACACCGATAAAGAGGACGTCCTAATACTTGTGGAGACTCGACAACCGACCGGTAACCGACCCCGCGCCGCAAATCCTGCGAAACACCCTGATATCAGCCGAAGTCAAACGGCCGCGATCGGCATCTTCGGCCGGCGCGGGACTCGAATCGAGCCGGCCCCGGAGCGGCTCCCGCCGGGGGCATTATCAACGAATCAGGGACGGTTGACCCGAATTTCCGGAAGATCGACTAAAACCGGGCGAAGCGTCGCGACCATGGTCATTCGCGACTTTCCCGCAGTCGATCCCAGGGGGACCGCCATGGCCTGGTACTCCGGAGCCACCAAACGTGAACTACAACCCGAATCCGACTCCCAACCCGGCATCCGCCCCACCCAGCTGATCCTTCACTCGATCGCCGCGCCGTGGTCCGGGGAACGGATGTACGAGTACTGGCGCGACTCGACCAACCTGGAGTCGCACTTCGGCTGCGCCTACGACGGGGGTCTGTTCCAGTTCATCGGCACCGAGACCCGCGCCGACGCCAACGCGTCGGCGAACCGGCGGGCCGACGGCACCGGAGCGGTCAGCTGCGAGAGCGCGAGCAACCTGGAGCACACCGATCCGTGGACCGACGCCCAGATCGCGAGCCTGATCCGGCTGGGCGTCTGGCTGCACGAACGGCACGGCCTGCCGCTGCGGGTGTGCCGCACCTGGGACGACCCGGGCTACGGCTACCACCGCATGTTCGCCCAGTGGTCGCTGGGCGGCACCGCCTGCCCCGGCGATGCGCGGGTGCGACAGTTCACCGAGCTGGTCTTCCCCGGGATCGTGGCCGCCGCCACGGGCGGCCCGGCCGTCGACATCCCGGCCCAGCGGCCCGCCGTGGACCTGGCCGAACTGGTCGCGGCGGCGCGTTCGGACCCGGAGCGGGCCGGGACGCCCGTCACCTACATGGGGACACGCATGGTCGAGAACGCGCTGGTCGCGGAGGGGTTGCTGGCCGAGGGCCTGGCCGACGGGCACTACGGCACCGCGACCGTGCGGGCGTACGCGGAGTGGCAGCGCAGGCTCGGCTACAGCGGCGCCGACGCCGACGGCATCCCGGGCCGCCGCTCGCTGTCCCGGCTGGGCGATCGGCACGGGTTCACGGTGGCGTGAGCGATCCGCGATCCGCGAGCCGCGCTCCAGGAGTCCGCCGGGCTCGGAGCGCGGCGCCGTACGCCCCGATCGGCGTCGCTATACGCCCCGATCGGTGGCCACGAGCAGGCCGGTGACTATCGCCAGGAGCGACCACACCAGCCACGTCCACGCGACCGCTTCGTAGACCGCGCTGTACAGGCCGAGAATGGTCAGCAGTACGAGCGTGCAGACCACCATGCCGCGACTCTGCGGACCGTAGGTACGGATCATCGTCGCCTCCTCCGTCGGAGTCCGGGAACGCACCCGTGCGAGCCACGGTAGCGCAGCGCGTTCGACCACCGACAGATCACGACCGGTCACAAACGCGCAGCGTGCGGGTCGGCACCCGGGGGTGGCCGCACCCGTCACAACCCGAATGGCCGCGCCCGTCACAACACCAGGAGGTCGAACAGCCGATCCAGGTCCGCCGCCGGATTCGCGGTCAACCCGCCGTGTACCGGGCCCGGTTGCACGATCGTGCTGCGCGGCGCGGTCAGCCAGCGAAAGCGCCGGCCGAGCGGCTCCGCGCCCGGCGCGCCGGCCGACTCGCTGCCCGCGCACACCAGCTCCCACGCGGCCAGTACCGCCCTGGCCTGGGTCGGGTCGGCCTCCGGGTCGAGCGCGCACAGCCGGGACTGCTCGACGTGCGTACGCGCGCCCAGGAAGTCGAAGGCCTGGCTGTACAGGGCCACCCCGACATTCAGACACTCCCCGCGCTCCACGCGCGGCACCAGCCGGATGATCGAGTACTCGAAGAACTCCCGCTGCACGGCCATCGTCATCACTTGAGCCAATCCGGACGGTTCGACGGCTGCGCGGCGCCCTGGCGCGCGGACACCTCGGGCGCGACCTCCGGCAACCACGCGCGCGGGGCGGCGGCGCGGGCCAGAAGGTGTGCGATGTACGCCTCGCGCAGCGCGCCGGGACGGTCCAGGCCGAGCGCCCGCTCCGCGTCGCCCGGTTCCAGCCACTCGTCCGGGACCAGCGCCAGCACCTCGGTCAGCAGCTCGCGGGTGATCCTGGGGGCCAGCTCGGCGTCGGCCTTGAGCAGGCCCGGTCCGCCGAGCGCGGCCAACACGTGGTCGCTCGCGTCGAACGGGCGTGTGGCGGCGGACGCGGCGGCCTGCCACGCGTGGTGGAACCACAACGAGGCACCGTGGTCGATCAGCCACAACCGGCCGTGCCAGACCAGCAGGTTCGGGTTGCGCCAGGAACGGTCCACGTTCGAGGTGAACGCGTCCAGCCACAACACGCGCGCGGCCAGTTCGGGATCCGGCTCCCAGGTGGCGGGGGTGAAGTCGGCCGAGCCCGGCAGGAAGTCCATCCCGAGGTTCAGCCCGGCGCTGGCCTGCACCAGTTCCTGTACCTCCTGGTCCGGTTCGCCGCGCGCGATCACCGGATCCACCTCGACCCGGACCAGCGCCGGCACCGCCAGCCCGAGCCGACGCGCCAGTTCGCCCACCACGACCTCGGCGACCAGCACCTTGGGCCCCTGCCCGGCACTGCGGAACTTGACGACGTACGTACCGAGGTCGTCGGCCTCGACGAGCCCGGGCAACGAGCCGCCCTCACGCATGGGCGTGACGTAACGAATGGCATGGACCAGGGGAAGCATGCCCGAAACAATGCCACGCCCTCGACGCCGAAAAACACTCGCCCCGCCGCGCCCGTCCCCGACACCCTGGGCCGATGACCCACACCGACCGCGTCCTGGTCCTGTCCCCGCGCAGCACCGACACCGACCGAGCCCTGGCGAGCGCCGCCCACCGCCGCGACCTGCCGGTACGCCGCCTGCACACCTGGCAGGCGCCGGCCGACCTGATGGGCACGCGGGCGCACCTGTACGCGGGGCCGCTGTTCGCCGACGCGACCGCGCGTGATCTGGACCTGGGCCTGCTGGAGGCGCCGGAGGACTGGTTGGCGCGGCTGCCGGTCGAGTTGACCCGGCGGGAGGTCACCGCGACCACGTTGGCGTATGCGTGGACGCTGCGTCGGCCGATGTTCGCCAAGCCGCCGAACGACAAGTCGTTCCCCGCCAGGGTGTACCGGGACGGTACCCAACTGCCGGGCAGCGACGCGGCGGATCCGGACACCGCCGTGCTGCTCAGCGAGACCGTCGTGTTCCGGGCGGAATACCGGCTGTTCTGCCTGGACGGGGCGGTGCACGCGGCGTCGCGGTACGCCGTCGACGGCGACCTGGACATCGCGCCGATCGCGGCGTGCCGGCGCGGTCCGGACGCGCTCGCGTTCGGCGCCGACGTGCTGGCGGCGGCCGGGGCGGACCTGCCCTCGGCGATCGTGGTGGACGTGGGCAACACCGACGCGGGCTGGGCGGTCGTCGAGGCCAACGCGGCCTGGGCCTCGGGGGGCTACGCGTGCGAGATCGACCGGGTGCTGGACGTGGTGCTGCGCGCCGGTGGGCCGCGCCGGGAACTCGCGGCACGGGACGCGGCGTTTGTTCGGCACGCCCCCGTCGTTCGGGACCGGGGGTGACGGTTCGGGGCCGGCGGGCGACACGGGGATGAGGGCCGGGCGACGGGTCCGGAGACAATGGGTGTACCCGGGTCCATCAGGATCCCCGCTCCTCGGGACGTGACACGCGTGAGTTCGCCGGAATCCAGCTCGGCGCCGATCGGCGACCTGTTCATGCGCCTGGCCAAGCGCATCCGGATCCGCGCCGGCCGCGAACTCGCCCCCTTGGGCCTGACCCCCGCCCAGGCGCACGCGATGAAGGTGCTCGTGCACGCCGGTGAGCCGCTGCGGATGGCGGACCTCGCCGCCCGCCTGGAGATCGTGCCGCGCTCGGCGACGACGGTGGTGGACGACCTGGCGGCGCGCGGATTGGTCCGGCGCAGCGCCTCGGCGGTGGATCGGCGGGCGACGTTGGTGGAGCCGACGGAGCGGGGGCGCGCCGAGGTGCGTCGGATCCGGGCGATCCGTCAGGGCGCGGGGGCGGCCGTGTTCGACCGGCTCGGCGAGGCGGACCGGGCCGAGCTGCTGCGGCTGTTGCGCCTGCTGGATCGGGAACTGGCCGAGCAGGAGTCGGCGGACCGGGACGGGGCGGGGCATCCGTGCGCGCGCGGGTCGGCGCGGGGGCTCGGGTGATTCCGCCGAGAGCAGAGGGTCCTTCCCGCGGCGGCCGTACGCGGGCAGAGTCTGATCATGAGAACTTTGATCCTGGGTGGTTCCGAATTCGTGGGCCGGGCCCTGACCGACGCCGCGCTCGCCAGGGGCTGGGACGTCACCGTGTTCAACCGCGGTCGGTACGAACTCCCGCCCCAGGTACGCCCGTTGGTTGGCGATCGCACCGTCGAGGGCGGTCTGGCGGCGCTGGCCGACGGTGAGTGGGACGTGGTCCTGGACACCTGGAGTGCCGCGCCCAGGGCGGTGCGGGACACGGCCGACCTGCTGGCCGACCGGGTCGGGCGCTATGTGTACATCTCCACGTGCTCGGTGTACGCGGAGCCGACGGCCCCCGGGGTGGGCGAGGAGGCGCCGTTGGTCGAGGGTTCGCCCGACGACGGCGACGTAGCGTATCCGATCGCCAAGCGCGGCGCCGAGATCGCCATCGAGCGGGCCTTCGGCGACCGGTACGTGCATGCGCGCGCCGGCCTGATCCTGGGCCCGCGCGAGAACATCGGCCGCCTCCCGTGGTGGCTCAACCGGATCGCCCGGGGCGGCCCGGTGGTCGCGCCCGGCCCGCGCGAGTCCCCGCTGCAGTTCATCGACGCGCGCGACCTGGCCGAGTGGTCGGTGCACGCCGCCCAGGCGGGCCTGAGCGGCCCCTACAACCTGATCTCGCCGACGGGCCACACCACGATGGGCGAACTGCTCGACCTGTGCGTGCGGGTCACCGGCTCCACCGCCGAGCTGCGCTGGATCGACCCGGAGACGATCCTGGCCGCCGGCGTCCAGCCGTGGATCGAACTGCCGGTGTGGGTCCCGGCGGGCGAGGACTACAACAGCATCCACCGCCGCGACGTGAGCAAGGCCCTGGCCGCCGGCCTCCGCATCCGCCCGACGGCGGAAACCGTGGCCGACACCTGGACCTGGCTCCGCGCCCTGGGCGGAGTGGCCCCCCAACGCCCCGACCGCCCGGTGGTCGGCCTGCCCCCGGAAAAGGAAGCCGAACTCCTCAAGCCCTGACAGGCCAAGGCGCCGTCGGCAACCCGGCCCCCGACGGCGCCCGCCGGGGGTACGCAACCCCGCCCCGCACCCCGAGCCGAAGCGGTTGGCACACGCCCCGGCGCACTGTGCGGTATGCCCGCAGCCCTTGTGCGCCGGCTACCGGTTGCCCGGATCGCGATGTCACCCTGAAGGCATGGACCACGACCTCCGCGACCCCGACCGGCCGACCATCACCACCACCATCGATGGCGTCCCCACCGAACTCCCCGGCACCCTCGTCGACATCCGTGCCGCCCTTCCCGAAGACCGGCGCGACGCCTTCGACAAGGAGATCGGCGACGCCCCCCTCAAGGACTTGGCCGCCATCGCCGTCCACTGGGCCATCCCCCCGGAGGAGCACGCCCGCATCGACGCCGACGCCGAGCGCATTCGCTCCGGCGACCTCACCGGCGTCGTCGACATCGACGGGAACCCGGTGGAGCCATGAGCAGCCACTACGTGCAGTACTCCGACCGGGCCCGCAGCGAATACGCCGCCCTCTCCGCCTCGACCCGCCGCGACTTCGATCGCGCGGCAGCCGGCATGGCCCGCCGGCCACACGGCATTTCGGTCGAGTCGAGCCGTCGTGTGCCGCCCTCAGCGAAGCCGCCGCCCGGGAGAAGCCGGCGGAAACCGTTGGCGGCCGGGCCCCCTTCGCCACCTGCTCAGCGTCGAACCTTCGAACGGCCTCTCGGATGCCGTTCACCACGTCTACTGGTCGGACAGCGGCGAGCATGTCGGTGAACCCGAGGACGCGTTCGAGTCGGATCGGGTCGAGTGGGTGCCACCGAAAGAAGTGCCGGACCTGATTGCGCGCGGGGAGATTCGTTCCGCTCGAATGCGCGCGGGTCGAGAACGGATTCGTGTTCGATCGACCGGCGGAATCGGTGACCCGGTGTCCCGCCGGCCCCGGGACGACGGGCCCGGGCGGATGTGGGTGGCCGACGACGGCGAACGGGTCCTGGGCGCGGTGGGGTTGACCCGCGAAGAGCACGGCCTGATGCGGCTGCGCTGGGTGATCCTGGACCCGGTCGCCAGGGGGCACGGCGTGGGCCGCGCGCTGCTCGACGTCGCGCTGGCCGAGGGCCGCCGGCGCGACGCGGCCGGGGTGTACCTGTGGACCATCGCGGGCCTGGGCGCGTCCCGGCACCTGTACGAGCAGGCGGGCTTCACCCGGACCGAGGAGCGTCCCGCGCGCACGTGGGGGATCGACGTCGTGGAACAGCGGTTCGATCTGAAGTGGTGAACACAGAGGGCGGCTTCACCCGTCCAGCAGCCGCACATCCGTGTCGCGCAGGTAGGCCGGGTCGGACAGCAGGTCGATGCCGACGATGCGGCCGCTCGCGATCATGAATCCGAAGACGACCCTGGGTTCGCCGCCCGGCGCCCACGCCAGGCCGGCGATGCCGTCGAGCAGGGCGGGCCGTGCGGCCTGGGCCCGGCCGGAGAAGGTCTCCGCCACCGCCGCCGCGCCGCGTACCTCGGCCATGGCGCCGACCGCGATCGCCGCCGAGTCCGCGCGCAGCACCACGTCGGGGTCGAGCAGGGCGAGCAGGGCCTGGAAGTCGCCGCCGCGCGACGCGGCCAGGAAGGCGCCGACCACCTCGCGCTGCCGGGTGGGGTCCACCTCGAGGTCGCCGGGCGAGCCCTGGACCCGGCGGCGGGCCCGACTGGCCAACTGTCGGGTCGCGGTGGGTGTGCGGTCCACGATGGGCGCGATCTCGTCGAACGGCAGCGCGAACATGTCGTGCAGCACGAAGGCGAGCCGTTCGGCCGGGGCGAGCGTCTCCAGGACGACCAGCAGCGCCATGCCGACCGAGTCGGCCAGCATCGCCTGGTGCTCGGGGTCGTTTCCCTCGGCCGTGCAGACCGTCGGGTCCGCGACGAACGCCTCCAGCGGATCCTCGCGGCGGGTCCGGCGCGAACGCAGCATGTTCAGCGACACCCGGGCGACCACCGTGGTCAGCCAGCCGCCCAGGTTGTCGATCTCGCGCACGTCCGTACCGCTGAGCCGGATCCACGTGTCCTGGACCGCGTCGTCGGCCTCGCTGAACGAACCGAGCATGCGGTATGCCACCGCGCGCAGGTGGGCCCGGTGTTCCTCGAAGCGGCCGGCAAGGAAGTCGTTCTCGTCCATCGGTCTCACATTTCCGTGGTGTCATGTCACCGACATGACCGATGGGAGCGAGGCGATGTGACGGAGCCGACGACCGAGTCGGTCGGCGAGGCCCCGACCCGGCCGGCCCCGCGCGGGGGCTCAGCGCAGTGGCAGGCACACCCACACGGTCTTGCCGCCGGCCGCGTCCGGCTGGATCCCCGCGTATCCGCCGGCCTCCGCGACCAGGGTCTTCACGATCAGCAGGCCGCGGCCGCTGTCGTCGTCGACCGTCTCCACCAGGGCCTTGGGGCAGAACGGATGCCGGTCGTGCACGCCGACCTGGAGCGCCCCCTCGGCCGTGCCGCGCACGGTCACCGCGATGGCGGGGGTCAGTACGCCCGCGTGTCGGATCGCGTTGGTCACCAGTTCGGAGACCACCAGACGCAGGGTGTCCACCAGATCGCCGTGGGCGGGCATGCCCCACTCGACGGCGATCGCGACCACCTTGCGACGGGCCGCGGACACCTCCGCCTCGTGCGGCGGCAGGTCGAATCGACACACCGGGTGGGCATCGTTGAGCACGGTCATGCCGCGCCTCCCCAGCCGGTGGCGGTCACGTGACGGACGGACACGGCGCCGTTGCGGCGCCTGCTGTGGCTCATGATGTCCCCGATGGCGGGTGTACGGAACTTCCGAGGGAATTCCCTCGGAGCGTACCGATTCCGACGCCCGCCGCGTCCAGTTTGCGACACTTCCACATCTGCGTCGGCGGGGCGTTCGGGGGCGCGCGTCGGCGAAACGCCCTGGCGAGCGAGCCGCCCACGCACAGCGCGCGCCAGGGGCGGCCGTCCCGGGTCCACCCTTACGCGTGATGCGTGTTCCGCGCGCCCACCGCTCCGCGGGCGAGCGGGAGGGGGTACTCACCGCTTCGCGGACGAGCACGGACGGGCGCCGACGAGCCCGGCGCCCGCCGGCCGGCGTTCGTCACGCCTCGGGCGGATGTACCCCCGTGCCGGCCAGGTGCGGGCGCACCAGGACCTTGACGTGTTCGTCGGGCCGGCCGAGGGTCTCGATCGCCGCGGCCACCCCCTCGAAACCGACCTGACCGGTGATCAGCGATGCCGCGTCCACGCTGCCGGCGGCGATCCGGGCGAGGGTCTTCGGATACTCCTCGGGCGGATAGGTCAGGCACATCTTCACCGTGAGGTCCTTGTAGATCCCCACCACCGGCCGGAAGGAGTCCTCGGTCATGCACACCCCGATCAGCAGCACCGTGGCGCCGCGGGGCGCGGCGTAGGTGATCCGGTCGAACATGCCGGCCTTGCCGGAGCACTCGAAGATGGTCAGCGGTTGCCCCGGCTCGGCGCCCTCGCGCCACGCGTCGAACGGATCGCGCTCGGCCGGGTCGACCACCACGTGCGCGCCGAACGCGCGGGCGAGGGCGCGCCGGCGCGGCGAGGGTTCGGAGACCACGACGGGCGCGACGCCGCGTTCGATCAGCCCGGCGATCGCGCCCAGGCCGATCGGGCCGGCGCCGATCACGATCGCCGCGCCGCCGCGTTCGGCGCCGGAGCGGGCCACGTTGCCGAAGCCGACGGCCAGCGGCTCGGTCAGCGCCGCGACGTGCGGCGGCACGTGTCCGGGCACCTTGACCAGCGCCGCGGCCTGCATCACCATGCGTTCGCCGAAGCCGCCCGGGAAGGTGTTGGAGAAGCCGATGGTGCGCAGTACACCGCCGCCGTCGAGCGCCCACGGCAGCCCGACCACCACCTCGCCCGGCTCGAACCCGGTCACCCCCGGGCCCGGGCGCACCACCCGCGCGGCCAGTTCGTGGCCCATGACCAGGTCGGCGTCCGGGTCGAACACGAACGAGGGGGTGTCCGAGTCGATCGAGGCCCGGAGGAATTGCGCGGTGTGCTTGTACGCGGACAGGTCCGAGCCGCAGATCCCGCAGGCCACCGTCTCCACGAGGACCTGACCCTCGCCGGGTTCGGGGGCCGCGACGTCCTCGACGGTGAACGTGCCGCCGCGCAGTACCGCTGCTCGCATGATGGGCGTCTCCCTGGACTTCGGGTGGATGGGGTTCGGGCGGGTTCGGTCAGGACGCCGGCGGGGTCATCGCCGCCACGACCGCCTGGCGCAGCGCGCCGATGAAACGTTCGCTGTTCTCGTTCGCCCAGGCCATCGAGGCCTGCCGGGGGCGGTTGGCACCGGTGAAGTGCGGCACCACGTACTCGGCGAACAACTCGTAGCTGCGCCACTTGTCGGCGGGCCGGGCGATCGGCAGGTCGAGCAGCAGCAGCCTGCCGAAGCCGCCGGAGCGCTCCGCCATCGCGGTGATCCGCTCGATCGCCTGCGCGGGAGTGCCGATCATCGCGACGCCGAAAGTGGGGAAACCCTCGCCGGTCCACTGCGCGATCGCCGCCTCGGGCGTCGCCCCCCACGGCATGGTCATCCCGGACAGGCCCTGGATGTAGTCGACGAGGTGGTGCACCCCGTACTCGGCCTGCTCGCGCGCCGCCTCGACGGTCTCGGCCAGATGCATCGGCACGACCAGGCGCCAGCGTTCGCGGTCGGCGACATGGCCGTGCTCGGCGCAGGTCTTGGCGTAGACGTCCCAGTTGGTCGCCAGTGCGGCGAAGCCGGACGGGTCGGCGGCGGCGAGCGAGAGCAGGCCCATGCCGTGGGTGCCGGCCTGGACCGATCCGGACGGGGAGACGGTGGAAGCGCACACGGTCTCGATGCCCGCGCGGGTGTACGGGCCCAGGTGCAGTCGGGCCTGGTCCAGGGTGAACCAGTCGGTCCTCATGGTCACCGTCTCGCCGCGCAGGAGCGGGACGATCGCGGCCAGCGCCTCGGCCATCATGCTCCGCTGGCGCATCGGGTCGATGCCGATCATGAAGGCGTCCGAGGCCAGTTGGCCGGGCCCGGAGCCGAACATCACCCGCCCGCGCGACTGTTGGTCGAGTTGCACGATGCGGTCGGCCAGGATCAGCGGGTGGTGGTACGGCAGCGAGTTGACGCCGGTGCCGAGCCGGATCCGGGTGGTGCGTTCGGCGGCGGCGGCGATGAACACCTCGGGGGAGGCGATGGTTTCGTAGCCGGCCGAGTGGTGCTCGCCGATCCACGCCTCCTCGAAGCCGAGGGCGTCCAGGTGCCCGACCAGGTCGAGATCTCGGCGCAGTTGCAGCGCGGGGTTGCCGTCGATGCCGTGGTAGGGCGCGATGAACGCGCCGAAGCGGGTCGGTGGGGCGGCCTCTGACACGGGCGGGCCTTTCGTCGGACGCGTGGCGCACTTTCATAGGACACAAGAACGTGCTTGGATGAGTTATGTCCTACATGGAGGATGGCGAGGAAACAAGGGGCGCGAGCGGGACGTCGGCCGGGTCGACTGCGGGCACCTCGACCGGCCCACGCACCCGGCGCACCGCCGACGGCGGGCCGAGTGCGCGCACGCTGCTGCTGACCGTGCTGGGGGAGTACGTGCGCTGGCCGGGGCACGACGGGGTGTGGTCGCCCACGGTGGTGGCCGCGCTCGACACGCTCGGGGTGCCGGAGGCGGCGACCCGGCGGGCGATCACCCGGCTGAGCGGGGAGGGGTGGCTGCTTGGCCGATCCGAGGGGCGCTACACCCGGCTGACCCTCGCGCCGTCGTTGTACCGCCTGCTGACCGGCTGGACCGAGCGGCTGGCCCGGGCGACCCGGGAGACGCCCTGGTCGGGGCAGTGGCAACAACTCCTGTTGCGCCCACCGGCGGCGCTGCGCGAGGCGCGGGCGGTGGTCGAGGAGCAACTCGCCTTCGAGGGCTTCGGCGACCTGGGCCGGGGGGTGTGGATCGCGGCCGACCCGGGCGGGGTGGACGCACTGCGCGCGCTGATCGCCGAGCAGGGCCTGTCGGCGCACGCGACGTGGATGACGTCGACCGTGTGCGACGCCGCGCGGGAACGGGCGCTGGTCGAACAGGCGTGGGACCTGGCCGCGGTGCGCACGATCCTGGACGACTTCGTCGCGCGCTTCGCCGACGCGCGCGCCGACTCCGACGAAGCGGCCTTCGTCCTGCGCACGCGCATGGTGCACGCGTGGCGCCGGACCTTCGAGCGCGACCCACGCCTGCCGGCCGTGCTCCTCCCGCTCGACTGGCCCGGCGGCACCGCGAACGAACTGTTCATCACCACCTGGCGGCGGATCCACACCCCGGCCGCCCGCTGGTGGGCCGCGCTGGATCGCGACCCGAGACTGCCCTGACGTCGGTGGATTCGGTTTTACGGCGCCGATGTGGTCCAGCGGTGGAGGGATTCGGTGTCCCTGTCGTACGTGAGCCAGGTTCCGTCGCCGAGGGGGCCTACGTAGCCGGCGATCGGGCCTGTGGGGTAGGTGACAAAACCGCGGACATCGAGGGTTCGAGCGTGCAACAGCCAGTGTCGGACCGGGCGTTCCTCGTCTTCGTCGGCGTCGACCGTGGTGGCGATGACCGTGTCGGCGTCGACGAAGCCGCAGCCGTGGTCCCACCGGGACGGGCACTCGTCGCCGTCCGATTCCGGGACTCTCTCGGCGAGCACCGCGCCGTCCAGGGCGTGGAGACGCAGGTCGGCGCCGTCGTGTTCGACGGTCAGGAAGCCGTCGTGGCCCGGGTGGACGTCCGTCAGGACGCGGTCCATGTCGTCGTTCAGGTCCCACCCGGTCAGCTTGTCGCCGTCCAGGCGGGCCCAGTGCAACAGGATGCCGTCCTGGCCCATGCCGATGCAGAGGCCGACGTGGGTTTCGTCCGGGTGGGAGAGGTGGTGTGAGCCGGCGGCCGCGCTGTCCTCCAGCCGCATGCGGGCGAGTTCCCGTCCGTCCCGGGCGTCCAGGACGACCCAGCACTCGTGCCGGTCCTCCCAGTCCACGTCGTGTCCGCCGAGCACGACGTGGGCCCAGACGTGTCGGCCGTCGTCGGAGACGTGGCAGGAGCCGCTTTCGAAGCCGTGGCACACCTGCTGTTCGTCGGCTGTGTGGGTGTGACCCAACACCGGCCCCCAACAGCTGTGCCGGTACTCCCACAACCGCTCGCCGTCGGCGCCCACGGCGGTCACGGCACGCTGTCCGGAGAACACCGCGAACGACGCGTCGGGGCTCAGCGCGTCGATGCCGTTGCCCCACCCGGGCCACGGAACGGGGAAGACGGCGATCGGGGCAAGCTCCCCGGCGAACAGTTCGTCCAGGTCGTAGACCTCCAACTCGCGCCCGTTCCGGAGCATGCCGCGAGGCGACCCGCCCCGATGCTTGTTCAGGGCGCGGCCGCTGATCAGGGCCCCGCCACCCGGCAGCCGGGCCGAGTCGCGCAGGTATGCGGTGATCGACATGCCCGGAAAGCTAGCGAACGCCGACGACAGGCGGCTATCAGGACCGGCGCAGGGTGAATTCGTTGCCGTCGGGGTCGATCAACAACACCCGGCCGCCGGCGTCCTCGGCGGCGTCCGGGCGCGTCGCGCCGAGCGAGATCAGCCGGGCGATCTCCGCTTCCCGGTCGGCGTCGGCGGGCAGCGCCAGGTCGAGGTACAGCCGGTTCGGGCCCGTCTTGGGCGCCACCGGGGGGCCGCCCCACGTGATCTTCGGGCCGCCGTCCGGGGATTGGATCGCGGTCTCCTCGTCCTGGTCCCAGACCAGCGGCCACCCCAGCGCCTTGCTCCAGAAGTAGCCGACCTCCCGCGTACCGTCGCAGGAGAGCGCGCCGATGCGGCCAGGGCCGGTGTCGGAGAGGAACCTGTTGCCCGCCGCGATGACGCAGAACTCGTTGCCGTCCGGATCGGCGAGCACCACGTGGGTCTCCTCCGGGAGTTGGCCCACGTCGAGGTGCCGGCCGCCCAGCTCCAGCGCCCGCGCCACGGTCTGCGACTGAACCTCCGGGGAGGCACTCGTCAGGTCGAAGTGCATACGATTCCGGCCGATCCTCGGCTCCCGACTCGGCAGGAAACGCACCCGAAACCCCGCGGGATCGGGCGGCAGGATCGCGACCTCGTCCGCACTGTCGGTGCCCGCCTCCCACCCCAGGATCTGCGACCAGAACCGCGCCAGGCCCGTCGGGTCGGTCGCGCGGAAGCTGACGGCGAACAGTCGACTGGTCATATTTCGTGCATCTCCGATCCACCGACGGTCGTTTCCACGCCCGTCCGAGCCCAAAACGTGCAGCTTAAGCGCGACACACGACTCTCGCATCCGAGTTTCCGTCACGCGCGTGGGACCTGCGCGCGTGCCACGCGGCGCAGGTCCCGAAGGGGGGAGGGTGGGGTCAGTGCGTTCGGCTGCGGAGTTCGGCCGTCGCGCGGTCGAAGGCGGAGTCCTTGTGGTGGGTGAACTCCTCGTCGGTGAAGACCGGTTCGGTGATGTGCGGGGGGATTCCCGTGCCGTCGAAGGTGCGGCCGTCGCGGGTGCGGAAGACCTCGTTGGGGAGGCCGAATTGCCAGCCGTTGGGGAGGGCCCGGTCGAGGACGTCGGAGAAGACGCCCTGGGTCGCCTCGCCGATGCGGACGGTGTGGCCGGGGCGGTTCATCAGGGACTGGGTGAAGGTCTCGCCGGCGCTGACGGTGGAGCCGCCGGTCAGGACCGCGAGCGGGCCGGTGTAGTGCGGCACGTCCGGGGTGGGGCGGACCTGGATGGGCTGGGCGCGGGTGAAGCGGGTGGGGTCGAGGGGGTCGTTGCGGGCCTGCTTGGCGTAGGCGAAGTAGGGGCGGTCGGTCAGGCGGGCGGCCAGGTTCAGGCCGAGGTTGTCCGCGCCGCCGCCGTTGACGCGCAGGTCGACGATCAACCCGCGCAGTCGCCCCACCCGTTCGGTGCTCAGGATGGAGTTCAGCGCCCGGTCGAGTTCGGCGGCGTTGGCGGCGTAGCCGCCCTTGGGGTCCTCGACGTAGCCGAGGAAGCCGGAGACGCGCAGGTAGCCCTGGCCGTCGGGCAGGTCCGTGTAGCTGATCCGACCCTGGCCGTACTCGGTCAGCGGGTGGTCGGCGCCCAGGTCGCGCTCCTGGATGTACGCCTTGATCCTCGTGTCGAGTTCGGGCGTCGGGGCGGTCGTGCCGGGGCGGGCCTCGGCGAAGAAGCGGTTCGGGCCGCCGCTCAGGTACAGGTGCGCGTCGTCGAGCGGGTCCAGCATCTCCCGGAAGATCGCGAAGAGTTCGTCGTCGGTGGTGTTCGGGCCGACCCGGGGCCGGTAACGATCGCCGACGGCCTGCCAGTCGACGCCCTTGGCGGCGAAGAACGGGTAGTTCTCGGCGAAGGTCCGCCAGAAGACGTCGAAGGTGGTGCGCGGGTCCCCGGGCAGGGGGCGGGAGCAGGCCGCCGGCAGGGCCGCGACGCGGCGCAGGTTGCGGTGGTCCGGTGCGTCGGTGAACTGCAGCGTGGCCTGCCTGCGGTTCGGGTTCACCCGTACGGCGAGGACACGACTGTTGTCCGCCTGGTAGCCGATCGTGTCTCCGTCCACCGTCGCGCGGGTCGCGGTCGAGCCCTTGAGGCAGCTGATCGCGGTGGTGTCGTACTGCTGCAGCGTGCCGTTCTCGATGGTCACTACGGTGCCGTAGCCGTCCACCTGCCAGACGCCGTCCTGGTGGGGTGACGGGCGCTCGCGAGGCCCGGTGTCGGCCGTTGCCGAGGCGATGCCGGCGGTGGTGGCGAGCAGGGTGGCGGCGGCCACCGTGGCACAGGTGCCGAACAGCTTGGTCATCGTGGTTCCTGTTCCGATGCGGTACGAGCGGGACGAGCTCGGGTCGAGTGATCGAATCGGTGCTTCCTGCGTGGACCAGAATCGGCCGGCTCCGGGGTGGCGCGACATCGCGCGAGCCGGTCTGTCTCGGGTGGGGGTAACCCCCGATCGGCCCCGTCCCGCTTGCGAACGCATACCCCCTGCCCCTATGTTTTGTGCAGGCGTTCGTATGAAGATCTATTCAGACGTTACGATGTCGAAGCCGATCCGAGGTGGCATATGGGAATGACGACGGAGGTGGCCCGATGGCGCAGCCGGTGAACGCCGATCTGGTGGACTCGGTGCGGTCGCGGCTGCCCGACGGCGCGCACCTGGCCGAGACGGCCGACGTGTTCGCGCTGCTCGGCGACCCGGGGCGGTTGACCCTGCTGGTCGCGCTCCTGGAGGGCGAACTGTGCGTACGCGACCTCGCGGCCGCGTGTGGGCAGGGCGAATCGGCCGTCTCCCACCAGTTGCGGCTGCTGCGCGCACACCAGGTGGTGACGGTGCGCCGAGCGGGGCGGCTGGCCTACTACCGCCTCGCGGACGCCCACGTGCGCCTGCTTCTGGACGTGGCGTTGGCGCACATCGGCCACGCCCCGGCCACCGATCACATCGGCTGCGCGACCGAGATCCCCGGAGGGCCCCGATGAGCACCCCCGACCACGACCACGGCGCCCCGGGCGGGCCCGGGACCACCGAGCCGGCCCGCGGCCCCGGCGTCGGCGATCACGACCACGCGGCGCACGCCGGGCACGACCACGGCGGCGGCAGCCACGCCGGGCACTCGCACGGCGTCGCCGCCGATGCCGACCGGCGCTACCTGACCGCCGCGCTCGTCCTGATCGGCGCGTTCATCGTCGTCGAGGTCACGGTCGGCATCCTGGCGAGTTCGTTGGCCCTGATCACCGACGCCGGCCACATGGTCACCGACGCGTTCGCGATCGGTCTTGCGCTGGTGGCGATGCGCCTGGCGGCCCGGCCCGCGCGGGGGCGGTGGACGTACGGCTTCAAGCGGGCGGAGATCCTGTCCGCCCAGGTCAACGGCATCACGTTCCTGGTGCTCGCGGTGTGGTTCACCTACGAGGCGGTGCGCCGGCTGATCACGCCGCCCGACGTGGAGGGCGGCCTGGTCATCGTCACCGCCGCGGTCGGCATCGTGATCAACGTGATCGCGGCCTGGCTGATCTCCAAGGCCAACCGCTCCAGCCTCAACGTCGAGGGCGCCTACCAGCACATCCTCAACGACCTGTGGGCGTTCATCGCCACCCTGGTCTCCGGCATCGTGGTGCTCACCACCGGCTTCGCCCGCGCGGACGCGATCGCGTCGCTGGTCGTGGCGGCGCTGATGCTCAAGTCCGGCATCGCGCTGGTCGGCGAGTCGTGGCGGATCTTCCTGGAGGCCGCCCCCACGGGCGTCGACCCGGACGCGGTCGGCGCCGACCTGGCCTCGGTCGAGGGCGTCACCGAGATCCACGACCTGCACATCTGGACCATCACGTCGGGCTTCCCGGCGCTGTCCGCGCATGTCCTGGTCGAGCCCGGCGACGACTGCCACCGGGTCCGCGACCGGTTGCAGGAACGGTTGCGCGAGCGGTACTCGATCACCCACACCACGCTCCAGGTCGACCACGCCGACCCGACGGTGTTGTCCATCGGCGCCACACGCGGCCACTGCGAGGACCCGCACGGGGCGGTACACACGCCCTGAACGGGCACCCGCCACAGGCGACACACGATCGGGCCCGCATACCTCGACGGATCCCGGTGGCGAATCCGCCATCAGCATCCTCGACGGTATGCGGGCCCGATGTGGGTGCGGGGTGGGTCAGTTCGAGGCGGCGGCGCGCACGGTGCGCAGACGCTCCGAACGCAGCTGCTCGTGCCAGTGGTCGCCCAGCGGAGTCAGCGGCACGCCGGTGGCCCAGGTGAGCAGCAGGTCGGCCAGCGCCGGGTTGCGGGACATCACCGGACCGTGCATGTACGTGCCGATCACCCGACCCGCGTACGCGCCCTCGGTGCCGTCGCCCGTGCCGTTGCCGTTGCCGTGGGTGACCTTGGCCAGCGGCTTGGCGCCGGGGCCCACGTACGTGACGCCCTGGTGGTTCTCGAAGCCGGACAACACCGGCAGCCCGAGCGCCGGGTCGACCTCGGCCAGCACCTCGCCGACGCAGCGCTTGCCCGGCGCGCCGCGCCCGGAGCGCACGTCGAGCAGGCCCAGGCCCGCCTCGGGCTGGTCCAGGTCGTCGATGAACTCGGTACCGATGATCTGGTAGCCCGCGCAGACCGCCAGCAGTGCGGCGCCCGCGCCCACCGCCGTGGCCAGGCCCGGGTCGCGGCGCAACCGCTCCGCGGCCAGGCGCTGCGGCCGGTCCTCGCCGCCGCCGATCAGGTAGATGTCGCCGGAGGTGGGCACGGGCTGGTCGGAGCGTACGTCGACGCGCTCGACCTCGATGCCGCGCATCAGCGCGCGCCGCTCCACGATCAGCGCGTTGCCCTGGTCGCCATATGTGCTGAGCAGGTCCGGGTAGATCCAGACCAGGCGCAGCCTGCTCTCACCGATCATGCCTGTGCCGCTTCCTTGATCGTCTTGCGCAGCTGTTGGAACGCCGTGTAGTTGGCGATGACCTCGATCTGGCCGGGCGGGCAGGCCGCCACCGCCTGGGCGGCCGTCTCGAAGACCTGGAACTGCAGGCCCGCGACCTCCAGGCGGACCGCCAGGTCCAGGCGGCGCTGACCGAGGACGAACAGCGGACGGCCGGCGAGCTGGGTGAAATCGACGTCCCAGATCCACGAGGTGTCCTTGCCGTCCGCGTCCAGCGCGTTGACGGACAGGATCACCGGCGTCGGCGGCGGGTTGATCAGCGAGAACGTCTCGACCCAGCCGGCCGGGTTCTTCGCCAGCAGCAGCCGCAGCTTGCGGCCCATGTAGTCGACCACGTCGTAGCGACCGGCGACGGCCGTGACGTGCTTCATCCGCTCCAGGGCCGCCTCGACGGGCACGCCGAACAACGACGCTATGGCCGCCGCGGTGACGGCGTTGGCCCGGTTGGCCCGGCCGGGCAGCTGCAGGTGCAGCGGCCAGATCCGCCCGTCGGGGTCGACCATCTGATCCCCGGCGAGCGACCACGTGGGTGAGGGGCGGCGGAAGTCGCACTGCGAGCAGAACCAGTCGTCGCCCGGACGCTGCATCACGCCACCGCACTGCGGGCAGGACCAGGAGTCCTCCTGCCAGGTCTGACCGGCCGCGACCCAGAGCACGTCCTTGCTGGACGACGCGGCCCACACGATCAGCGGGTCGTCGGCGTTGGCGACCACGATCGCGTCGCGCCCGCGCAGGCCCTCGCGCCACTTCTCGGCGAGCATGCGGGTCTCGGCGGCCCGGTCGAGCTGGTCGCGGGAGAGGTTGAGCAGCGCGATGGCCACCGGGTCGGAGTCGCGAGCGACACCGGCGAGATACTTCTCGTCGACCTCGATCACGCCGTAGCGCGCCTCGTCGCCCGCCCCGGCCAGCGCGGAGGTGATTCCCGCAGGCATGTTCGCGCCCAGCGCGTTGGACACCACGGGACCCGCGGCGCGCATCGCCTCGGCGACCAGACGCGTGGTGGTGGTCTTGCCGTTGGTGCCGGAGATCAGCACCACCTGCAACCCCACCGACAACTGCGCGAGCAGGTCCGGGGCGAGCCGCAGCGCGAGCTTGCCGCCGATGACCGAGCCGCTGCCCTTGCCGGCGCGCCGCGAGATGGCCGCGGTCACCCGACTCGCGGTGATCGCCAATTTGGAACGCGGCGGCAACGCCTCGGGGGAGCGCCGCGGCGCGGCCCCCTGGCCGGGAACGCTATTGCCTGACATCGAAGAAGGTTCCTCCAAGCGACGGCCCCGACCGGCGGTGGCCCATGACCGGGTGTACCGGCCGCCACCCTATCGAGATCATCCGCCCTTCCGTCGCCGGCGACGGTGTGTACGGGATGTGTATGAGAGGGGACGCCCGGGCCGGTCGTCGCGGTTGCGGTCGAGCCGGTCGGCGGGGCGGGTGTTCGCCACGGTCGGCCGGACGGTCGGCGGCGCGTTCCGCGTCGGTCGCGCCTGGGCGGTCCGCCCCGCGCTCGGCCCGCGTTGCTACGGCAGCCGCCAGTCGATGGGTTGTGCGCCCTGGGCGACCAGGAGGTCGTTGGTGCGGGAGAACGGACGCGAGCCGAAGAAGCCGTAGTCGGCCGACTTCGGGGACGGGTGGGTCGACTCCACCACCGCCGCGCCCGGACCGAGCAGCGGCCGGGCGTTGCGCGCCTCGCGGCCCCACAGGATGCTCACCAGCGGCGTGCCCCGCTCGCCGAGCGCCCGGATCGCCTGCTCGGTGACCTCCTCCCAGCCCTTGCCCCGATGCGCGTTGGAGCGCCCGGGGGCGGTGGTCAGGGATCGGTTGAGCAGCAGTACGCCCTGCTCGGTCCACGGAGTCAGGTCGCCGTTGGTCGGCAGCGGCACGTCCAGGTCGCGGTTCATCTCGGTGAAGATGTTGATCAACGACGGCGGCAGCGGCCACACCTCGGGGGCGACGGCGAAGCTCAGGCCCACCGCGTGCCCGGGGCCCGGGTAGGGGTCCTGGCCGACGATCAACACGCGCACATCCGCGAACGGCTGCATGAACGCCCGCAGTACGTTCGCGCCCGCGGGGACGTAGCGTCGCCCCGCGGCGATCTCTCCTCGCAGGAAGTCGCCCATGGCGGCGATGCGACCCGCCACCGGTTCCAGGGCCTTGGCCCATCCTGCCTCGACAATTTCGCCCAACGGCCGCGCCACCATGGGAGTTGAGCATAGGGCAAACGGGTGACACGACCCGCACGCCGACGTTCCGGTCGGCCACCGCCCACGACGGGCGCCGCCGCAGACCGTCGGGGCCGGTCGGATCGCGGCCGGCGCGGCGGCGCGGGCGGAGCCGACATCACGCCGGACCGGCCGTCCGCGCGGATGCCGGCGTCGACCGGGCAGGGCGTGCTCGGGATGTCGTCGTGCCACGACAGCGGTTGCGGCGGGAAGCTGCCGAGGCCGTGCACCCCGCCGGAGAGCACCGCCTCCGCATGCTGCGCCCGATCCGCCTCGAAGGTCGTCGCGGCCCGGGAGGCGTACGGGGCGACCGCGATCGTGTGACAGGCGCGCAGCAGTTGGCCGAAGTGCCGCAGACCGGCCGCGTCGCCATCGGCCGGCGCCGCGACCCGACTCGGCAACGGCCTTTGGCCGGCCGCCAGTTGGGCCGGTTCGGCGGCGATCGCGGCGGGCGTGGTGGCCAGTACCCGGTCGATCCCGGTGTCCAGGTCGCCGGCCGTAGCCGGAGGCACCAGGAACTCGGGGAAGGGCTCGGAGCGGGGATGGAGCCGGGCGAGTTCGCGGACCGCCCGGGTCGGGTCGGCCGACCCCAGCGCGGCGCACACCTCCTGCCGCCACGCGGCGAACACGAGGTCGGGCTTCCGGCTTTGCAGGAGATGCAGGGTGAACGCGATCTCCCACATCGGGGTGCGAGGGCCGAGGCGGGTCGGGCCGGTTCGGTCGCTCAGGCCGGGGACATGACCTCGTACAGGTTGCCCGAGTCGTCGGCGAAGAACAGGCCGCGCGGGCACAGGGGATGGTCGATGCGGCCGTTGGTCCGGTCGCGAGGGCTGCTGCCGTACGGGATCCCGGCCGCGCGGATCCGGGCCAGGATCGCGTCGAACGTGTCGGGGTCGACGTCGAAGGCGAGATGGTGCCCCTCGGCGTCGGGCACGGTCATGAAGTCGAGCGTGAGCTGCTCGTTGACCCGAACAGGGGCGAAGTGGCCGTCGGCGCCCGCCGGGGGCAGTTCCTCCAGGCCCATTACGGTGGCGAAGAACCGGGCCGCGGCGCGGTGGTCGGTCGCCGGGACGATGGTGTGGTTGAGGCTGACGGCCACGGTGGGGTCTCCTCGGGTCGAGCCGGGATCCGTGCGATGGGCGGCCGACCGCGTCGTGGACGGCGGCCGTTCGGGACGGGAACCCGGCGTGGCGGATGCGGTACGGAGGACGCCGACGCGACGGAGGCGGTTGCGGGTGATGGGCCCGGGAGGCCTACTCGGGGGCGACGGGGAGGATGCCCTCCGGGGCCTCGGTTTCCCCGCCGGCCAGGGACAGCGCCACCGCCACCTCGCACGCGGCCAGCGCGAACACCGCGCCCACCCACGTGCGTTCCGCCGGGGTCAGGCGCCGCCATTCGAGCGCCCCGCCCGCCCCGTCGACCAGATCCGACGCCGCCGCGAACCAGCCCCACTCGGCGGTGCCGCGCCCGGAGGCCAGCGCCCGCAGTACACCCGCGCCCAACAACACGTCGCGCGCGCCCAGACCGCGGCCGAGCAGCGACGCCTCGCGGGCCGCCGTGGGCCGCAACCACACCCCGCCCCGCGGCGCCACCAACGACACCACTCCGGCGGCCACCCGGCCCGCCGCCAACACCGTCGCCACGCGTCCGGCCGACCCGGATATCGCGCCCGAAACCGCCACCACTGCCCCCGATCGAAACCTGCCTGTACCCCCGGCCCATCCGACCGGCGGCCCACACCGTAGCGGTGCCCCGATTCGGGCCCCGCACCCCCACCACGCGCGGAACCCGCCCACCGGTTTCCACCGGGGCCCGTGCGGGCGCCCCGCCCGCACCATTAGCCCCCACGAACCCCCGCGTCCGCTATCGGGAAGGCCCTCACGTCGGCGGGCCGGACCGGCCCGCCGGAACGTGCTCAGTCGCGGAGGGCGCCGTCCGGGCGGTAGACCATCAGGCGGCGGCCCTTGGCGATGCGGAGCTGGGAGGCGCCGGGGCGGACCTCGCCGTCCACCGCGAGTTCGGCGCCCTCCTGGATCTCGGACAGGTGCATCGTGCGCGCCGTGGACGCCTCGTAGACCCGCGAGGTGCCGAGTGTGCCGGACAGTACGGCGGCCACCAGTCGGGTGCGGGCCAGGGGACGGGAGGCGTCGACGATGCGTACGTCGAGGAGGCCGTCGGTGAGGTCGGGGCGATAGGTGGGCGCGAAGCCCTCCGGGGCGTACTCCCCGTTGCCGAGGAAGATCAGCCACAACGACCTCGGCCGGCCGTTGACCCGCATCTTCACCGGGCCCGCGTCCCGCAACACCCGGACCAGGCCGACCAGCATGGCCGGCCACTTGCCGATCTTGCGCTCCAACTCCTCGCGGAAACGCACCAGATCGGGATACACGCCGAGCGAGAACGTGTTCAGGAACAACTCCGGGCCCAGCTCCTCGCCGTCGTCCGAGAACGGGTGCGAGTGGTCGCGCTGGAGTTCGGCGACGTCCACCAGGACCGCCTCGCCCGCGGCGAGCGCCCGCGCGGTGTCGTCGAGCCGGGTCAGCCCCAGGTCGCCCGCGAAGTGGTTGAGCGTGCCCGCCGGGAAGACCGCGAGCGGCATGCCCCGATCCAGCGCGATCCGCGCCGCGCAGTTCACACTGCCGTCGCCGCCCGCGACGCCGAGCACCTGCGCGTCCCGGGCCGCCTCGCACAGCAGCGCGACCAGGTCGCCGTCCTGGCCGCGCTCGACGACCTTCGCGGCGGGCAGCAGTTCGCGCAGTCGCTGTGCGGTGTCGCCCTCGGGGCCGGCCGAGGCGTTCACCACGACCACCAGGCCGTCGCCGTCGACCAGCGACGGCACCTTGCCGCGCGGTTGCGGTGCGGCCGCGGCCTCCGCCGGGCGCGTCGGCCACCAGCGCAGCGTCACCGCCGCCAGGCCCGCGCCGAGCGCCGCGCCCGCGAGCACGTCACCCGGGTAGTGCACACCCGTGTACACCCGGGAGAAGGCCACCGAGCCGGCCAGCGCGCCGGCCGCCACGCCCAGCGGGCGCGACTCCAGCGCTACGCCGGTGGCGAACGCCGCCGCCGACGCGGCATGCCCGGACGGGAACGAGGTGGTCCACGGCTGCCGGCTCAGCCGGCGCGCCATGGGCACCGCGTCGATCACCGGACGCGGCCGGCGCACCCAGCTCTTGAGCAGCACATTGCTCACGGTCGATGCCAGCGCCACCGAACCCAGGCCACGCAACGCCGCCCGGCGCCCGCTGCGCCCGCCGGAAAGCGCCATCCCCGCACCGGTCACCGTCCACAGGCGCGAATGGTTGGCCGCCCGGGACAAGGCCGGCAATGCCTTGTTCGCCCACGGCACATGATGCGAGGCCACCCACGCGAAGGCCGCCCGGTCGGCGGCATGGATCTTTCCCATCCGTGAATCTTCGCAAAGAATCCCGACGGATATGCAAGGCGGGCGTCGATCCGACGTTCGAACCCGCCGGCGCGCGGGTCTACCGGGCCAGGGCCGCCGACGTTTCGGCGAGTTCGGCGCGGTACTCGATGCGCTCGGACCACGCGGCCGGCCAGGCGTCGATGCCGTGTGCGGCGCCGATCATGGCGCCGGCCAACGCGGCGATCGAGTCCGAGTCGCCGGAGGAGCCGGCCGCCCGGGCGACGGCCGAGCGCGGGTCGTCCGGATACAGCAGGACGCACAACACCGCCGTGGCCAGCGCCTCCTCGGCGATCCACCCGGCGCCGGTGATCCGACACGGGTCCGCGCGGCGGTCCCCCTCCGCCACGGCCTGGTCCAACCGGTCGAGCACGGCCAGGCACTCGTCCCAGCCGCGCGCGACGAACCCCTCCGGGGTGTCGGCGAACGGGCCGCGCCACAGGTCGTCGCCGAGCCAGTCGCCCCGGTACACCTCGCGCTGCGCCTCGGCGTGCGCGCGCAGCAGGGTGGGGAGTTCGGCGATCGGCGCGCCGGTGCGCAGCGCGTGTACGGCGGTCGCGGTCAGGTCCGAGGCGGCCAGCGCGGTGGGGTGTCCGTGGGTGATCGCGGACTGGAGTTGGGCGGCGCCGCACCGGTCGGCCTCGTCGACGCCGTCGAGCAGGCCCAGCGGGGTGACCCGCATGTTGGCGCCGCAGCCCTTGGAGCCGCGCCGGGTGGCGTCGGGCCAGGCCCGTCCGGCGGCCAGCTCCGCGCACGCGGACAGGCACGTGTGGCCCGGCGCGCGGGTGTTGTCGGGGGAGTCCCACCAGGCCAGGAACCGGTCCACCAGGAGCGGGGTCAGCCGCTCGGCGGTGAACGCCCCGTCGTCGGCGCGCGCGTCGATCACCGCCCGGGCCACCGCCAGGCCCATCTGGGTGTCGTCGGTGACCTGGGCCGGCGTGCCCTCCAGATCCATCGGTCCGGGCAGGTCGTACCGGCGCACGATCTGCGCGTACGACAGAAACTCCGTCGGCGCGCCCAACGCGTCCCCGTACGCCAACCCGAACATGCTCCCGCGCACCCGCTCCGCGTTCCCCACCATGCGCCACCACCCTTCGTCGACCGCCCACCCTGCCGGCCCGGCCCGGCGGCAGCCGGCCACTTTCCGCCCACCCGCGCCTGCGCCCGCCTCCTTCGCCGGCCCGCGCGTCCGTCCGACCGGGGAATCGCTCTCCCGGGTTCGGCTCGGGGAGGGTTGGAAACGGCCGAATCGGGGCGAAAATCGGAGGATGGACGTACTTTCCGGTCGTATCCTGCTGCGCCCCGTCGATCCCGAGCGTTCGCTGATCTTCTATCGCGACGTGCTCGGCCTCGCGATCGCCCGCGAGTTCGGTACCGGGATCCATCGCGGGACGGTGTTCTTTCTCGGCGGCGGCTTCCTCGAGGTCTCCGGCACCGCGACCGGCGGCGGGCCCGGGGGCGAGGATCTGCGGTTGTGGCTCCAGGTGCGGGACCTGCCGGCCACTCATCGCGAACTCGTGGACCGGGGCGCCACCGTGCTGCGCGCACCGCGCCGCGAGGAGTGGGGGCTCGACGAGATGTGGATTGCCGATCCCGACGGTGTACGTATCTGTGTGGTGCAGGTCCCGGACGAGCATCCGATCCGCTATCGGCCCGGCATCTGAGCGTCGGGAGCGGTGGCGCGGGGCGAATCGTGGAGACCTCCCGACGCCCCTTGACGGCCCCACGGCGACGGCGACACACTCAAGCTACCAGCTGGTAACAATTCGACGATGTCCCGGGGGCCCGCCACCCATGACCGCCTTCAGCCTCGCCCTGAACGAGGACCAGACCACCATTCGCGACTGGGTGCACACCTTCGCCGCGGAGACCATGCGGCCGGCCGCCGCCGAGTGGGACGAGCGCGAGGAGACCCCCTGGCCGATCATCCAGGAAGCCGCCAAGATCGGACTCTATTCGCTGGACTTCTTCAGTACCCAGGCCTTCGACCCCACCGGCCTGAGCATTCCGCTGATCATGGAGGAACTGTTCTGGGGCGACGCCGGGCTGGGCCTGGCGCTGTCCGGTACCGCGCTCGCGGCGGCGGGCCTGGTGGCCAACGGCACCCAGGAGCAGATCATCACCTGGGCGCCCGAGTTGTTCGGTACGCCCGACAACGTCCGCGTCGCCGCGTTCTGCTCGTCCGAGCCGAACGCCGGCTCCGACGTCTCCTCGATGCGCACCCGGGCCGACTACGACGAGGCGACCGGCGACTGGATCCTCAACGGGGTCAAGACCTGGGCCACCAACGGCGGTATCGCGCACGTGCACGTCGTGGTCGCCACCACCGACGCCACGCTCGGCTCGCGGGGCCAGGCCAGTTTCGTGATCCCGCCGAACACGCCGGGGTTGTCCCAGGGACAGAAGTTCAAGAAGCACGGCATCCGCGCGTCGCACACCGCCGAGGTGATCCTGGACAACGTCCGGGTGCCCGGCGACTGCCTGCTCGGCGGCAAGGACAAGCTGGACGAGCGGATCGCGCGGGCCAGGTCCGGCACCTCCGCGCGCTCGAACGCGGCGATGGCCACCTTCGAGTCGTCGCGCCCGGCGGTCGCGGCCCAGGCCGTGGGCATCGCGCGCGCCGCCTACGAGGTGGCGCTGGAATACGCCCAGGTCCGCGAGCAGTTCGGCCGGCCGATCATCGACAACCAGGGCGTCGCGTTCACCATCGCCGACATGCGCACCCGGATCGACGCGGCCCGCCTGCTCACCTGGCGCGCCTCGTGGATGGCCGCGACGAAACAGCCGTTCACCGCGGCCGAGGGCTCGATGTCCAAGCTGTACGCGGGTGAGACCGCCAAGTGGGTGACCTCGGCCGCGATGCAGATCCTCGGCGGCAACGGCTACACCCGCGAGTACCCGGTCGAGCGCATGCACCGCGACAGCGCGATCTACACCATCTTCGAGGGCACCAGCGAGATCCAACGCCTGGTCATCGCCCGCACGTTGGCGGAGGTGCCGATTCGCTGACCCGCGGCCCGCAAACGGGCTTGGCGGGTGTCCTGCGGCCGACTCCCACCAGGCCCGGCATTTCGACGAGGTTCAGCCGGCCCAGACCAGATTGATGACCGTCACGGTGACCTTGTGATCCTGGATGATGTAGGTGGCCATGCCATAGCCACCGAAGGCCGCCTCGTAAGTGTCGTTGAGGCCGCCGAACATGCGGTTGCCGATCTTCCAGGGGTCTCGTTCAAGTTGGCGAACGAGGGTGTCCAAGGCGGAAAGGGCCACGCGGGGCATGCTGTTGCGTTGTCGAAGCGCCAGACC
Source organism: Embleya sp. NPDC020630 (assembly GCF_044334985.1). Taxonomy (NCBI): domain Bacteria; kingdom Bacillati; phylum Actinomycetota; class Actinomycetes; order Kitasatosporales; family Streptomycetaceae; genus Embleya; species Embleya sp. NPDC020630. The sequence continues at coordinate 40,777 of NZ_JBIRUB010000004.1, read as the reverse complement.
CACGAAGTCGACGGTATAGCTCATCGTGGCACCCCCTGCGCCGAGAAGGTCGGCACCTTTTCGCCTGCGGCGACGCGTCGGGCGATATCCATCGCTTCGGCAAAGCCGGGCGACCTGCGGTTGACGAGATGACCCTGCCAGCGGTCGAGAACACCCGCGAGGCTTTCCAGGCGGCCGAGGTCGCGGGCGACCGCGAGCGCCTGCTCGAAGTCGTGCTCGAACTCGTCCCGAATGTCGTCGGGGAGTTCGGCACGAATCTCGTCCGGTGAAGGCCAGCGTGCTCCGCCCACGCGGATGACGAGGTCCGATGAGCGGGGAGAGGGAATCTGCTCGTCCATGTTCCCAGCGTGGCACCAACGCCGTTCGGTTCGGTAGTCGGCGCGCGTACACCGGTTGTGCGCCCCCGCCCGTTCCCCCGATGCGGCGCGCCCCGACGCGCTACATCCGCGCTGGATACGGTCCGGACGCCGGGCCCGGCTGGGGGGCCGGTTCCGGCTTGTCGGGGGGCGGGGGTGTGCCCGGGTCGGGTGGCAGGGGCTCCGGGCCGGGTTCGGGCAGCGGGTGGGGGATGGGCATCGGCGGCACCGGGGGCAGCGGGTCGGGCCACGGGTCGGTCACGGCGACCTCCAAGCGGGTAGCGCGTCGCGGTCGCGACGTCGCCACCCGGATGCCCGCCACGATCGATCCCATCTCCCGGCACGGCGGACACCCGGCACGGTGGATACCCGGACGCCGCCGCCCCGACGGCACGGCCGACAGCCGCCACACCGGCCTGCCCTACGCCGGCTCGAACGCCGCCCCGGTCACCCGCACCGCCCGGCCGACCCACGCGTCCGTACGCATCGACGCCAGGACGTCCGCATCGGTCGAGGAGGCCACCGAGCGCACCCCGTCGCCGCCCTCGACCACCAGGATCGCCACCGCCGGTTCGCCCCCGTCGAAGGCCACCGTGCAGCCCACCACCCGCGCCGGACCCGCGTAGTCCGGGTCCACCGGGCGGGTGGGCAACTCGGCGCTCACGTCCACCGCGCGAAAGCCGCCGGGAGCGGGGCGCGTCGACCACAGCGCCCCGGCCTGCTTGGTCACCATGCCCGACACGCTGGTGACCAGCCCGTCCCCGCCCTCGCGCACCCGTCGGGCCACCTCGACGGTGGCGTGCAGCGCGTACGTGTTGAGCGGACCGCCCGCGAACGCCATCCCGCCGGTCGTGGTCAGTTCCCGGTCGGCGCGCCCGGTCAGGCCCAGTTCGTGCCGCTGGATCCGTACCGCCGCCGGGAAACAGCTGTACAGGTCCACATGCGCCGCGTCGGCCACCCCGGGCCCGAGCGCCGCGCCGACCGCCGCGAAGCCCGGCGAGCGGGCCGGGTCCGGCCGGGCCACCAGCGGCACCATCGTGTTCGACTCCGCCGCCGCCGTCGGGAACACCCACCGCTCGCGCGCGACGCCGAACCGGCGCGCCGTCTCCACCGAGCACAACACCAACGCGGCGGCCTGGTCGACGTTCATCTGCGAGCAGTGCCACTTGGTGTAGGGGCTCGCCAACCACGCGTTGCGCCCGACCGGCGCCAAGAACTCGTCCTCGGACACGGTGCGGCCGCGGATCGACCGCCCGCCCTCGGCGGCGACGGCGGCGAACTCCGCGCACAGCGCCGCGATCTCCCGGGCGTCCCGCGCCGGCGACACACCGCGTGCGGCGCCGATCGCCGACTCCAGGACCGCGTACTGCCGGGCCGGCACCGCCAGATGGCGATCGATCTCGACCCGGGCCAGGATGTCCGCGCCCGGCGCCCACACCGTGTCCGGCACGCCGTCCGCGACCGGATCCGCCAACTCGACCCCGGCGATCCGGGCGCGCAGCCGCCGATGCGCCGCCTCGCCGCCCACCACCAGGACCGCGTCCACCCGGCCGGCCGCGATGTCGGTGCTCGCGCGGGTGAGCAACGACTGTTGCAGGACCCCCAGTTCGGCCAACGTGGTGTGCGCGTCGACGATCTTGAAGCGCTCGGCCAGCCACCGCCCCGGATCGCCGTGCCGCCAGGTCCCGCGCGGCACCAGGACCCGCCGCACCGCCCCGAGCAGCCCGCCGAGCCCCTCGGTCGCGTCTTCGACGGCCCGCGCCATCAACTCCAACTCGCCCACCCCGGCCCCGGCCTCGGCCAGGCGCTGATCCGCCACCCCGACCCCGACCAGGACCGGCGTGCGCGGATCGATCCCGTCCAACCCCATCGACGCCCCCTCACACGCGCGCCACCCGGCGCGCGCCGAAGCTAGCGCCGATGCCCGACGATCACCAGCGGCACGGGGAGCGGGCGGACGACCGAACCCGGTCCGCAGCCGGGGTGGGAGGTCCCGGGCGGGGCGGCCGAGCCGGGGGAGTCACATCTCGAAACGTGTCGGCGGGAGGCGGGCGAGGATCCGGGCGGCTTCGAGGCCGTCGTGCGGTGAGGCAGGCGGTTCGGCTGTTCGCCGGCGCGGGCATACGACAACCTTCCGGTGGGTGCGGCCAAGAGCGGTGTGGCGAGGAGCGGGTGGATGAGCGAGCACGATCCGTATGTGCGAGTGCGCGGCGCGCGGGAGCACAATCTGCGGGACGTGGACGTGGACATCCCACGTGACACGTTCGTGGTGTTCACCGGGGTGTCCGGGTCGGGCAAGTCCTCCCTCGCGTTCGGCACGCTGTACGCGGAGGCGCAGCGGCGCTACTTCGAGTCGATCGCGCCCTACGCGCGCCGGTTGATCCAGCAGGTCGGCGCGCCGCACGTGGACGAAATCGACGGATTGCCACCGGCCATCGCCCTGCGGCAGCAGCGGTCCGCGCCGACGTCGCGGTCGACGGTGGGCACGCTGACCACGTTGTCGAACTCGCTGCGGATGTTGTTCTCCCGCGCGGGGGAGTATCCGCCGGGTGCGCCGAGGTTGGACTCGGACGCGTTCTCCCCGAACACCGCCGCCGGGGCCTGTCCGAACTGTCACGGGCTGGGGCGGGTGCACGACGTCGACGAGGCGTCGCTGGTCCCGGACCCGGACCTGTCGATTCGCGACGGGGCGATCGCCGCCTGGCCGGGCGCGTGGTACGGGAAGAATCTGCGGGACATCCTGGCCACGCTCGGCTACGACGTGGACCGGCCGTGGCGCGAGCTCCCGAAGGCCGAGCGTGACTGGATCCTGTTCACCGACGACCAACCGGTGGTCACCGTGCATCCGGTGCGCGACGCGAGCCGGATCCAGCGCGACTACCAGGGCACGTACAGCAGTGCCCGGCGGATCGTGCTGAAGACGTTCGCGACCTCGAAGAGCGCGACGCAGCGCAAGCGGGTGGAGCGTTTCCTGCGCAGCGGGCCGTGTCCGGTCTGCCACGGTCGGCGGTTGCGGCCGGCCTCGCTGGCGGTGACGTTCGCCGGGTACGACATCGCCGCGCTCGTCGCGCTGCCGCTGACCGAGGCGGCCCGGGTGCTGGCCGAGGCGAAGCCGGAGGGGGAGGCCGCCGCGACGATCTGCGCGGACCTGGTGGCGCGGATCGCGGTGTTGGTCGAGCTGGGGCTGGGCTATCTGGGCATGGCGCGCGAGACGCCGACGTTGTCCTCGGGCGAGTTGCAGCGGTTGCGCCTGGCCACCCAGTTGCGGTCCGGGTTGTTCGGGGTGGTGTACGTGCTCGACGAGCCGTCGGCCGGATTGCACGCGGCGGACACCGAGGCGCTGCTCGTGGTGCTCGACCGGCTGCGGGCGGCCGGGAACTCGCTGTTCGTGGTGGAGCATCGCATGGCCGTCGCGCGCCGGGCCGGATGGCTGGTGGACGTGGGGCCGGGCGCGGGCGAGGGCGGCGGCCGGATCCTGTACAGCGGCCCGCCGGCGGGGTTGCGCGAGGTGGCCGACTCGGCGACGCGCCGCTTCCTGTTCCCGGCCGGCCCGCCGCCGGTGCGCGAGCCGCGGCCGGCCGGTGCGTGGCTGACGTTGACCGGGGTCACCCTGCACAATCTGCGCGATCTGGACGTGGCGTTCCCGCTGGGGGTGTTCACCGTGGTCACCGGGGTTTCGGGGTCGGGCAAGTCCAGCCTGGTCGGCGGGGTGCTGGCCGAGGTGACGGCGGCGCACCTGGGCACCGGGGCAGAGCCGGACGAGGACGGCGGGCCGATGTCGGGCGAGGTCCGCGCGGTCGAGGGGCTGGGGGTGATCGACCGACTGGTGCGGGTGGACCAGAAGCCGATCGGGCGCACGCCGCGCTCGAACCTGGCCACCTACACCGGGCTGTTCGACACCGTACGCCGGTTGTTCGCACAGACCGACGCGGCGCGGGAGCGCGGGTGGACCGCGAGCCGGTTCTCGTTCAACGTGGCCGAGGGGCGCTGCGAGACCTGTGCGGGGGAGGGCTTCGTCGCGGTCGAGCTGTTGTTCCTGCCGGGCACGTACGCACCGTGTCCGACCTGTCACGGCGCCCGGTACGACCCGGCCACCCTGGAGGTCGCCTATCGCGGGCTGAACGTGGCGGACGTGCTCGGGCTGACCGTGGACGACGCGGCCGACTTCCTGGCCGACGTGCCCGCCGCCGCGCGCAGTCTGACCACGCTGCGCGAGGTGGGCCTGGGCTATCTGCGCCTGGGCCAACCCGCGACCGAACTGTCCGGGGGCGAGGCGCAGCGGATCAAGCTGGCGAGCGAGTTGCAGCGGGCCCGACGCGGGCACACGCTCTACGTCCTGGACGAGCCGACGGCGGGTCTGCATCCGGCGGATGTGGAGTTGCTGATGCGGCAGTTGCACGGTCTGGTCGACGCGGGCAACACGGTGGTGGTGGTCGAGCACGACCTGGACGTGATCGCCGGCGCCGACTGGCTGATCGACCTGGGGCCGGGCGGCGGCGTGCACGGCGGGCGGATCGTGGCGAGCGGGGTGCCGGGGGAGGTGGCGGCGCGGGGGGTGGGGGTGACGGCGCGGTTTCTCGGCGGGCGGTGAGGGGTCCGGCGCCGGCCGGACGCCGACTCGCTCCGGGCTCGGAGCCGGCTCGACCCGGGTTCGGTCAGGCGGCGTCGGGCCCGGCCAGGAACGCCAGCAGGGCCGCCGGGTCCTCGCTCGCGCACGCCGTGCGCACGGCCGCCTCGTGTGCCTCGGCCAGCGCGTTCAGCCGGGCGAGTCGGTCCGTACCGCGCCGGGACAGGTGGACCGTGATCCGGCGGCGGTCGGCCCCGGACTGGCGGCGGTAGATGTGGCCGCCGTCCACCAGCGCGTCCACGATCCGGGTCAGCGTGGCCTGCGGGATCACCAGGGCCCGGGCCAGTTCGCCCATCGACCGCCCCGTGCCGTCGCCCAGGGTGCGCAACACCAGCCACTGGTCGAGGGTGCAGTCCTCCTCGGTCAGGGCGGCGGTCAGCGTGCGGGTGAGTCGGCGCTGCGCGACGGTCAGCGCCTCGACCAGAAGCGGCGGTGCGACGGCGCGTTCGGCAAGTTCGCCGGCGGACATGTTGATCACCCCTTCACCGGACCGTTCTCAGGAGCATACTTACTCGCCTGATGAGCGTCGAGACAGTCCTGATCGAGCCGCTCGACGCGCTGTATTCCGACCGGAATCCCCAGGTGCTTCGAGTGGGCCTCGTGGTGCCCCAGTCCGGTGCGCTCGGCATCATCGGCCCCTCCGCCGTGGATGCCGCGCTGCTCGCGGCGCACGAGATCAACTCCGCCTGCGGGGTGCGCGACCGCCGGCTCGAACTGGTGCTGGTGGACGCCGGCGTCCCACCCGCCGAGGTCGCCGCACAGGTGCGACAACTCGCCGACGCCGGGGCGGTGGAGGTGCTGGTCGGTTTCCACACCAGCGACGTGCACCGCGCGATCGAGGCGGTGGTGACGGGACGTGTGCCGTACATCTTCACCCCTCCGCACGAGGGCGGTCGGCGGCTGCCCGGCGTGGTGTGCACCGGGGTGGACCCGATGCGACAGCTGCGCGAGTCGATCGGCTGGCTGACCCGGCAACACCGGCTGCGCCGTTGGGCGTTGATCGGCAACGACTACATCTGGCCGCAGGCCACGCACCGTGCGGCGGCCCGGCTGATCGCCGAGGCGCGCAGCAGTGTGGTGTACGAGCGGCGGGTCGCCTTCGGCGCGGTGCGCGAGGGGTTGGACGAGTTGTTCGCGGGGCTGCGCACGACCGGGGCCGACGCGCTGCTGCTCAGCCTGATCGGGCGGGACCTGGTCGACTTCAACCGGGCGCTGCGGCACGCCGGTCTGGACCGGATCCTGGTGCGGCTCTCCGGATCTTTGGAGGAGAACGGCCTATTGGCCTACGGCGGCGACGACACCGGCGGGATGTACGCGGTGATGCAGTCGTTCGCGTCGCAGACCGACGATCGCCGGCTGGGGCTGGCCGAGCGGCACCGGGCGCTGTTCGGGCCGGACGCGCCGGTTCTGGACGCCTACGCGGAGGGGCTGTACGACGGGCTGCACCTGGTCGCGGCGCTCGCGTCGTGGAACGCGCTGGGCCCCAACGGGTTGGCGGCTGCGGTGCATCGCCTGCTCGACGGGGATCCGGAGGGCACCCGGGCGGCCTGGGCGCGGTCGCCGCTGGGCCCGCCGCGCCGGCAGGTGTTCCTCGCGCGGGCGGAGGGGCTGGATTTCGCCGTGCTTCCGCGCCGCGAAAGTACTTCCATTTGGAAATAACTGGATCTAGGGTCTCTCCGAGACCCCTCGGGGTCGTCCCGAGGAGAGATCACCATGAGCGAAGTCCCCGCGCCCGAATCCGCCGCGAGACCCGGGTCCACCGGCAGACCCGACCCGACCGGTGGACCCGAGTCGATCGAGAAGTACGGCTACAAGCAAGAGCTCCGCCGCTCGCTGAGTTTTCGCGACCTGCTCGTCTACGGCCTGGTCTTCATGGTCCCGATCGCGCCGTTCGGCATTTTCGGCGGCGTGTTCCAGGGCTCCGGCGGCATGGTCGCGCTCACGTACATCATCGGCATGGTCGCGATGATGTTCACCGCGCTGTCGTACGCGCAGATGTCCCAGGCCTTCCCGATGGCCGGATCCGTGTACTCCTACGCCGGTCGCGGCATCGCCGCGCCCGTGGGCTTCCTGGCCGGCTGGATGATCCTGCTCGACTACATCCTCGTCCCCGGCCTGCTCTACCTGATCGCCGCCGTGGCGATGAACTCGCTGGTCGGCTCGATCCCGGTGTGGATGTGGGTGGTCGGCTTCGTACTGCTGAACACGGCGGTGAACTACCTCGGCGTGGAGATGACCGCCAAGGTCAACAAGATCATGCTGATCGGCGAGTTGATCGTCCTGCTGCTGTTCGTGGTCATCGGCGTGGTCGCGCTGATGGACGGCAAGGGCCGGGGCTTCGACTTCACCCCGCTGTACAACGGCGACACCTTCTCCTGGAGCCTGGCCTTCGGCGCCGTCTCGATCGCGGCGCTGAGCTTCCTCGGCTTCGACGGCATCTCCATGCTGTCCGAGGAGAACAAGGACTCGGCCAAGGCCATCGGCCGCTCGATGGTCGCCGCGCTGCTGCTCGCCGGCACCCTGTTCATCGTGCAGACCTGGGTGGCCTCGCTCCTCGTGGAGGACCCCAAGGCGCTGATCGCCAACGGTGACCCGGACGGCACCGCGTTCTACGACGCGGCCCGGGTCGCGGCCGGCGGCTGGTTGGCCAAGCTCACCGCCGTGGCCACCGCCGTCGCCTGGGGCTTCGCCAACTCACTGGTCGCCCAGGCGGCCACCTCACGCCTGCTCTACGCGATGGCCCGCGACCGGCAACTGCCGTCCATCCTGGCCAAGGTGCACCCCAAGCACCGGGTGCCGGTCAACGCCACGCTGCTCACCGCCGCCGTCTCGCTCGCGCTCGGGCTGTACACCAGCACCCGCGACGACGGCATCACCAAGCTGAGCAGCCTGGTCAACATCGGCGCGCTGACCACCTTCCTCGTCCTGCACGTCTCGGTGGTCGTGCACTACCTCGTCCGGCACAAGAGCCGCGACTACTGGCGACACCTGATCGCACCCTCGATCGGCTTCGCGATTCTGGCGTACGTCGTCTACAAGGCCGACGACGACGCGCAGCGCCTGGGCACGATCTGGTTCGCGATCGGCCTCGCCCTGCTCTCCGGTCTGGTCCTGGCGGGCCGCCGGCCCAAGATCTCCGCCATCGATCCGCTCGAGGAACCCGTATGACCCTGCTCGAAGTCGTCTCGCTACGGCCGACCTACCACCAGTACGCCTACACCTTCGGCGGTCGCCGACCGCTGGTGACGGTGCGCCCCGGCACCATCGTCGAGTTGTCCACCGAGGACTGCTTCGGCGGCAACGTCAAGGGCTTCGACGATCTGCCCAGCGCGGTCTGCGAGTTCCCCTACCTCAATCCCGTCACCGGCCCGATCGCGGTCGAGGGCGCCGAGGTCGGGGACACCCTCGCGGTGCACTTCGTGGACATCTCGCCCGCCCGGGACTGGGGCATCTCCAGCACCTTCCCGCACTTCGGCGCGCTGACCGCGACGCCGACCACCGCGATGCTGCACGCGCCGCTGGAGGAACGGGTCTGGGTCTACGACCTGGACGTCGAGGCGGGCGTCTGCCGCTTCCGGGCCCGCAAAAGCGACTTCTCGGTCGAGCTGCCCCTAGACCCGATGCACGGCACGGTCGGGGTGGCGCCGGCCGGCGGCGAGACGCTCATGTCGATCACCCCGGGGGCGCACGGCGGCAACATGGACACCCCCGAGATGCGCGCCGGCACCACCGCGTACTTCGGCGTCAACGTCGCGGGCGGCATGCTCTCGATCGGCGACGGCCACGCCCGGCAGGGCGAGGGGGAGGTGTGCGGGACGGCGGTGGAGGCCGCGATGCGCACGGTGATCGTGGTCGACCTGATCAAGGGCGGCGCACCGGTGTCGCCGCGCCTGGAGAACGACCACTACCTGATGACCACGGGCTCGGCCCGCCCGTTGGAGGACGCCTACCGGATCAGCCAGCGCGACCTGGTCGACTGGACGGCGGGCCTGCTGGACCTGGACCTGCTCGACGCCTACCAGCTGGTCAGCCAGGCCGGCCTGGCCCCGGCCGCCAACGTGTGCGACACGAACTACACGATGGTGGCCAAGCTCCCGAAGGCGACGCTGGGCCGGCAGCGCGCCTACGAGGGACGGCACGACCATCTGCGCGCGGTGGCGGGGGCGTACCTGCGGGAGCGCTGAGGGCGCCGGGTCGGGGCACGGCTCCCACACCTGCGGGAGCGCGCCGCGACATCGACTCCGGGACCGGAGAGGCCATCGGTCCCGGCACCCGGCGGCGTGCCGCCCCCGCGCCGGGTGGAAGGGGACATCCCCGGGCGAACCGCGTCCGCCGACGCACGTCCCCCGGGGCCCGGGGATGTCCCCCTGCGGCGAGGGCTTGATCGGCCGGCTGCCGACGTGCCCGGGATCGGGAATTCGTCGGGCTCCGACGTGTTGGCACTCGTGTGAACGTGTTTTCGCCGCAGGTGCGGTTCTCCGTGCTCGATCGGTCGTTGACGCTCCGCGGTGAGCACCCCGCCTCGGCGCTGCGGCACGCGGTGGCGTTCGCCCGGGAGGTGGAGCGGTTGGGGTATCACCGCTTCTGGGTCGCGGAGCACCACAGCGTGCCGGGGGTCGCCGGGTCGGCGCCGACCGTGCTGGCCGCCGCGGTGGCGGCGGCGACCGAGCGGATCCGGGTCGGCACCGGCGGGGTGATGTTGCCCAACCATCAACCGCTCGTGGTGGCCGAGCAGTTCGGGGTGCTGGAGGCGCTGTACCCGGGGCGGATCGACATGGGCCTGGGTCGCTCCGTGGGCTTCACCGACGGGATCCGCGCGGCGCTGGGGCGGGGCAAGGACGCGGCGGAGGACTTCCCGGAGCGGCTGGCCGAACTGCTCGGCTACTTCCTGGGCACCCAGGACGCACACCCGGGCGTACACGCGCGCCCCGCCGAAGGGCTGCGCCCGGCGCCGTTCGTGCTGGCCACCGGGGCGGGCGCGGATCACGCGGCAGCGGTGGGCGTACCGCTGGTGGTGGCCGCGGCGATCGGCGAGGAGCGGATGTTGCGCGCGATCGAGCGCTACCGGACCACGTTCCGGCCGTCCACCTGGTCCGCGCGACCCTACGTGGTGCTCGCCGGCACGGTCGCCGTGGCGGATACCGCCGAGGCGGCCGAGGACCTGCTGCTGCCCGAGGCGTGGGCGGCGGCCTATTCGCGCACCCGCGGTACCTTCCCGCCGCTGATCCCGGCCGAGGAGATTCGCGCCGCCGCGCTCACCGCACGCGAGCGCGAACACCTGGACGCCGCGCGGCGCGACCGGATCGCCGGCACGGCGGAGACCGTCGCGGCGGACCTGGCGGCCCTGTTCGCCCGCACCGACGCGGACGAGTTCCTGGTCACCACGAGCAGCCACGACCGGGCCGGCCGCGTGGACTCGGCCCGGCGTCTGGCCGAACTCGCGGGCATCGCACCCCGGATCGGTGCCGGCGCGAGGGGCTGAATAGGGGGATTCGCCTCGCCCGCCCCGGACCTCCGGCGGCAGCCGGCGGCCGTTGCTACCGTGGTGCGGCTCGAGTGGTCGTTCTGCGGGGAGGTTTCGAGCGATGGCCCATGTCGGCCGGCAGCCGGACGTACGTCCACACCCGAACACACCCGGGACCGGGCCCGGTCACGCGCCGGTGGAGACCGCCGCGCAGATCGAGCGGCGCTGGATCGCCAATGTCGCCTCCGTGGTGGTCCCGGGCGTGCTCGCGCACCGGATGCTGCGGCCGGCGCACCGGATCGGCAAGCCCGACGGGCTGATGGGCAACCTCAACCGGGTGCGCGCGTGGCTCGGGCTGATGATCGTGCTGGCGGTGTTCCTGCGCGGCCTCTACCAGGAGCGCAAGCAGGGCTCCGGCGAGTCGGCCACCACGACCCGGATCCAGGGCGCGCAGGTGGTGGCCGAGGTGGCGTCGGCGATGGTGCGCCGGATGGTCCTGCTGCCGGTGTACGGGATGATCGGCATCGTGCTGATCGGCTGCCTCCTGGTGCTCTTCGCCCGGCCGCACCTGCGTTCGCTGACCATGCGTCAGTTGATCCACCCGGTTCGTTCGGTCGGGCTGTTCCTGGTGGTCCCGGTGATCGGCGTCGCGGTGGCCTGGGGCTGCCGCAGGGGCGCGGGCCTCGGGAGCAACACCAACACGCTGCGCACCGACGGCACGATGGTGCAACTGGTCCTGTCGTGGGTGTCCATGGTCGTCGGCATCTGGGTGTTCGGCTTCGCCGTGGTGGCCATCTGGCAGGTGGCCCAGCATCTGTTCTCGGCGGCCGACGGCCACCCGATGTTGCCCGCGCTGATGGCGATGTGGCTGGCCTGGACCTTCACCCTGACCGACCTGCTGATCAAGACGGACAACCCGCTGTTCGCTGGCTCCGACATCGTGCCGGACAACATCAAACTCCCGGTGGGCGTGGGCGGATCGCTGATCATCACCGCGCTGAGCGTGTGGGAGATCCGCCGCCTCGGCCGCTGGAACGGCATCACCTGGCGCAGCGGCCCGTGGGGGTCCCGCTCGCCGCAGAGCCGAAGCCTCACTCAGGGCGCATCCCGCTAGGCCCTGTCCGGCGGATCTTGGTGGATCGGGCCGCGTCGTCCGGTGCGGCGAGGTGCGGTGTCGGGCGGCGCGGCCCCGCCAAGATCCGCCGGACAGGGTCTAGGGCTTGCAGACACGCGCCCGCGGTCGTGCCGGATGTCGACCGGCGCGACCGCGGGCGGGGTCAGGATGACCTGCGGGCGCCGGCGATCAGGCGGTAGCCCAGGCCGGTGGTGGTTTCGTCGACCAGGAACAGGCGGCCGTCGTGCTCGAAGGGCTTGGGCATCGCCTCCGCGAGCGAGACGCCCAGGCGCAGCGGGTATTCGTCGAGGACGGTGATGTGGCCGTCGTTCGGGTCGAAGCGGACCAGGCGCGGCGGCTTGCTGCCTCGGGCGTTGACCCACACGCGCAGGGCGCCGTCCGGCTCGACCGCGATCGGGGCGGCCTTGCTGTCCACGCTCAGGCCGACCACCTTGACCGCGGCGGGCAGTTCGGAGATCCAGCGGACCCGGCCGCTCGCCCGGTCGATCGCGATGATCTGGTTGGCACCGGGGGAGGACGAGGCGTGCACGGACCGGCCGTTGTTGCCGGGGACGTAGATGGTGTGCTCGTCGGCGAGCAGGCGCGGGGCGGTGCCATGGGCGTCGCCGACCAGGGGATTGCCGGTGTCGATCGGGAACGCGGGTTCGCCGCGGTCGGTCAGCACCGTGGGTCGGGTCGCGCCGCCGGTGCCGGTCGGCTCGTTGACGATCACCGGCGAGGTGGCCACGACCGGGGAGGCGCCGGGCGGGCCGCCCTTGGGCAGGGTGTGTGTCCAGACCGGCTTGCCGGTGGTGGGGTCCAGGGCCCAGACGGTGTCGGCGCCGGCGCACTGTCCGTTGGCGACCAGGGCCGCGCCGCCGCGGAACCCGGTGACCCGGCAGCCGGCCGCCACGGTGTTCGCGGTCCAGAGCTGGGCGCCGTCCCTGATCCGGAACGCGGTGTCGCCGCTGACCGCCACGCCGTGTGAGACGGCCACCCGCTCCTGGGCCGGGGTGTCCTTGGCGGTGCGCGGCTTGCTCCAGACCTCGGTGCCGGAGGTGACGTCGACGCCCGCGACGCGGTCGCAGGCGGTGCCGACGCCGTAGACGATCACCGCGATCGTCCCGTCGGTCTCGGCGCCGGCGGCGCACATCGAGGCGCCGCCCGGGAGCGGCTTCTCCCAGACGGTGGCTCCGCTGTCGACGCGGTACGCCACCACGCGGGCGCGCTCCGAGCGGACCACGGTGTCGCCCTGGAACCAGGTGCCCTCGAGGGTACGGGCGTCCTTGGCCGCGTTCGCCGGGGGCTTGGGACCGTCCCGGCCCTCCTTCAACGCCCAGGAGACCGCGACGTGTTCGCCGGAGTTGGCGTAGTCGTTGCCGTCCTTGACCGCCTGCCGGACCGCGCCGACGCCGGCCACCGCCAGCACGGCGAGGGCCAGGAGCGCGCTGCGGAGCAGGACCGGGCGATCCCGCCGGGCCCGGACCCGGTTGGGGTCGAGCGGCGGGCCGAAGACGAAGTGGTGGTCCGAGGGCGCCGGTTGCAGCGGCATCGGGGACGACGGGGGTGTCGGTGCCGGGCCGCCGGGGCCTCCCGGGCCGTAGGGCGGGAGTGAACCCGGGCCGGTCGGGCCGCCGGGACCGCCGTGCGGCGGCGGGTAGGTGTGCGGGCCGGCCGGGGGATGGGTGTCGTACAGCGGCAGGTTGGGGTTCGCGACGAAACCGCCGCCGCCGGAGGATTGGGGATACGGCGCCGGGCGGGCGTGCGGTTGCGGCTGCGCCTGGTGCGGGACGTGCGGCTGCGGTTGCCCCTGGGCGGGGGTGTACGGCTGCGCCTGCCCCTGGTGTGGGACGTGCGGCTGCGGATGCCCCTGGGCCGGGGCGTGTGGCTGTGCCTGCCCCTGGGTCGGGTTGTAAGGCTGCGGCCGGTCCTGCGCCGGGGGCGGGGCGAAGCCGGGGCGGCCCGACGTGTTCGACCCGGGCGGCCCGAACGGCGGTGGGTCGGACGGTGTCGGCTGCGGGGGCGCGAACGGCGGTGGGTCGGCCGGCGTCGGCTGCGGCGGGGCGAACGGTGGTTGCTCGGACGAGGCCGCTCGGGCACGGCGGTGCTCGTCCCACGGGTCCTGCGGATCACTCGGGTTCTGCGGGGTGCTCACGCGGCGGCTCCCGAAGTGCCGGGTATCACCGGTGCGCCGAGGCCGACCTCGTGCGGGCCCGGCAGGTCCTTGAGGTCGCGGCGGTCCACGTGTCCGACCGACTGGCCGACGTTGTGCAGCCACAACACGAGGAAGGTGATCACCGCGGCGGAGGCGGCGGTGATGAGTACGCTCACCACGATCACCAGGACCTTGCGCGGCGCGGCCGGCCCACGCGCCGGAGCGGGTTCCGGCGGCGCGCCCCACGGCGTCGGCGTCGGTCCGGCGGCCTGTCGCCGCGGTGGCGATGACTGCGTCATGACGATCGTGCCCCCCGTGTCCCGTTCCCTGTTCACCTCGTGCCGCGGCCGTCGCCGATCCGTCCCCGACACGACATCGCGTCGATTACCGTACCGATCCCGGCCGGCCGCCGCCGACAATCCGGGCCGGTTCGAGGGTGGTCCCGCCCCGACCGAGGGAACCGCCCGGGTGGTTCGGGCGTCGGACCGGCGTCGGACCCACCGTCGCGGCGACGCCTCGGTGGGAGAGGATGTGGTTCCGGCGTCGTCCGTAGGCGTCGCATCGTAAGTCGCAACGGGGAAGTGGATCCGTGTCGTTTCAGCAGTCGCCGGGCGGCGAGCAGCCGCAGCAGCCCCCGGGTGGGCCATATGGTCCGCCGCCCGGTCCGTACGGGGCACCGCCGCCTCCCGGTCAACCGTATGGCGGCCCCTACGGCCCGCCCGGCCCGCCGTACGCGGCGCAGCAGCCCGGCGCCCACCCCTACGGCGCCCCGCCGCCCCCCGGCCAGTGGGGCCACGGGCCCGGATACGGCGGACCGCCGCCTCCCGGGCAGCCCAGGCGCAAGGCCGCGATCATCGTCGGAGCCGTGGTGGGCGTGCTCGCCGTGGGCACCGTCGCGGTGCTGGGCGCCACCGGCGCGTTCTCGTCCGACGACGACAAGGACCCGGTGGCGAAGCCCACCTCGTCGTCCCGGACCTCGGGCCCGCCGACCACGCGGCCCACCACGCCCGCGCCCGCGCCGCCGGAACCGCCCACCACCCGCCCGCCGAGCACGACCTCGGCGCCCAAGCGCACCGTGGACACCCCCGACCGGGCGGGTGGGCTGAACAGGATGGACGACGACGCGTATCCGGCGCAGAAGTCGCTCCGGGACGGGGCCAGGCCCGGTTCCAAGGTCGCCGCGTACGGTGCGCCGGGCGCGAGTTCGCCGAGCGCGGTGGTCATGGTGATGGCGACCCCGGCGCCGCGCCAGTCGCCGATGACGACGATGGATCAGATCATCGCCGGCATGCGCGAGGGCGCCGACGAGAAGTCGGGGGACCTGGGGACCGTGCGCGAGATGGGCGCCGGCTCGATGGGCGGCGTGTTGCGCTGCACCACCCTCAAGTTCGGCGGCAAGGCGCTGCCGACCTGCGTGTGGGCCGACGCGGACACCGTGGGCGTCGTGTACGGGATGAACGACAAGACGTTGGACGAGACCGCGGCGCAGACCCTGCGACTGCGCCCGGACCTGGAGAAGTGATCGAGGGGTAGCACGCAACCTCGATCTCCCGGCCCGGGCCCACGGGTCCGACCCGCCAGGAGTTCCGGATACCCCGCACGCCCCGACGACGCCCCGACGACGCCCGCCGTCGCCGGGGCGTCGTCGTGCGCCCGCACACACCGACCGCGTCCGGACACGCCGAAGCGACCGACGGCGGCGGGCGTCGTCGGTGCAAACGGGCCGACCTTCGCGGACTCGCCCCGACGAGCCCGCCCCCGCCCAAGAGGCCCCCGACCAGCCCGCAGGCGGCCCGCCGGGTCGGACCCGGGTCGGTCAGGCCGTACCCGGAGCCGCCGGGATCCGGCTTGTCATGCGCTCCATCCCGCTGATCCAGTTGTCGCGCAGCGCCGCCGTGGCCGCCGGGACGTCGCCGGCGCGCAGGTGCTCGGCGATCCGGCAGTGCTCCTCGGCCTCGCGCTCCAGGAGGGTGTCCTCGCCGGCGATCAGGTGCGTGTAGCGGCGCATGCCCGCCTTCACGCTGGTCACCAGATCGAGCAGCCGCTCGTTCGGGCACCGGCCGAGCAGCAGGTCGTGCCACTCGTCGTCGTGCCACTCGATCTCCGACTGCTCCGCCACCGGATCCGGAAAGCCCCGGGCCAGCCGCAGCAACTCCGGTGCCATCTCCCGGAGTTCATCCGGATCGGAGAGCTCCAGAGCGAGTGACTCCAGGCCCGCGACGATCTCGCACAGCTCGCGGAACTCCTTGCTGCTCACCGGCGCGAACCGGAAGCCGCGTCCCTGATTGCTCTCCAGGACACCTTCGCCGGCGAGGGTGATCAGGGCTTCGCGCAGGGGGGTGCGACTCACGCCCAACTCGGCGGCGAGCACCACCTCGTTGATGTCCTTGCCCGCCGCAAAGTCGCCCCTGTCGAGGCGCAGAAGCAACTCCTCGCGGATCTGCTCCCGCAGAGGTCGCCGCTGGATACCCATGTGTCGGTTACTCCTCGTGTCGATCGGGGCCGATAACTGATGCTTGACATGTCACACCGTAGCCACCTTGAATTATGAATACAGAATACATGAACGGAGATCAACGTGCGGTTGACGCGAGTGCCGGGATTGCTGTTCGGAGGTGACTACAACCCCGAGCAGTGGCCGGAGGAGGTCTGGGCCGAGGACGCCAAGCTGATGGTCGAGGCCGGCGTGAACATGGCGACCGTCGCGGTCTTCTCCTGGTCACGTCTGGAACCCAGGCCGGGGGAGTACGACTTCGGCTGGTTGGACCGGGTGCTGGACCTGCTGCACGAGCACGGCATCGCCGCCGACCTGGCCACCGCGACCGCCACCCCGCCGCCCTGGCTGGTGCGCGAGCACCCCGAGATGATGCCGGTCGACGCACACGGCACGCAGCTCGAATTCGGCTCGCGGCAGGGCTACTGTCCCAGCTCGCCGATCTTCCGCGCGGCCACTGTCCGTCTCGCCCGGGCGATGGCGGAGCGTTACGGGAACCACCCCGCCGTGGCGATGTGGCACATCAGCAATGAGTACGCGGACCACACGCTGGAGTGCTTCTGCGACGAGTCGGCCCGGCATTTCCGCCGCTGGCTGACCGACCGCTACGCCGACATCGACGGCCTCAACGCCGCGTGGGGCACCTCGTGCTGGGGCCAGCACTACACCGACTTCGGTCAGATCAACCCGCCGCGCGTGGCACCGGGGCCGATCAACCCGGCGCAGGTGCTCGACTGGCGGCGGTTCTGCTCCGACGCGCTCCTGGAGTGCTTCGAGGCGGAGAAGGCCGTGCTGCGCGAGGTCACCCCCGACATCCCGGTGACCACCAACTTCATGAGCATCCTGCACGGCCTGGACTACTGGAAGTGGGCCGCCGCCGAGGACTTCGTCAGCGACGACGCCTACCCCGACCCCGCCGACCCGACCTCGCACACCGGCATCGCGCTCAGCTACGACCTGATGCGCTCGCTCAAGCGCCGCCCGTGGCTGCTGCTCGAACAGGCGCCGAGCGCGGTCAGCTGGCGCGAGGTCAACGTGCCCAAGCCGCCCGGCAAGATGCGCCTGGACAGCCTCCAGGCGCTCGCCCACGGCGCCGACGGCGTGATGTTCTTCCAATGGCGCCAGGCCCACTACGGCCCCGAGAAGTTCCACTCCGCACTCCTGCCGCACGGCGGTGTCCGGACCCGAGGATGGCAGGACACGCTGCGCCTGGGCGGCGATCTGGGCAGGCTCGCCGAGATCGCCGGCACCCATGGCCGCGCCGACGTCGCGCTGGTCCTGGACTGGGACTCGTGGTGGGGACTGGAGGCCCCCGAGTCGATGCCCACCAAGCGGCTCGCCCTGCTGCGGCTGATGCGCACCTGGTACGAACCGCTGCACGCGCTCGGCATCACCGTCGACCTGACCCCGCCCGACCGCGACCTGTCCGACTACCGCCTGGTGATCGCGCCCAACCTGTACCTGTGCACCGAGGAGAGCGCGGCCAACCTGCGCGCCTACCCCGGCGAACTGGTCGTCGGCCCGTTCAGCGGCGTGGTCGACGCGGCGGACCGGATCCACACCGGCGGCGCCCCCGGCCCGCTGCGCGAGCTGCTCGGACTGAGCGTCGACGAGTTCTGGCCGCTGGCCGACGGTGCCGAGCAGAGCGTGCGCTACGCCGACGGCACCTCGGGCACCGCGACCCGCTGGGCCGAGTGGATCCGTACCGAGGGCGCCGCCACCGTCGCCGAATACGCCGACGGCGACCTTGCCGGACAACCCGCGATCACCCGCCTGGGCCGCGTCACCTACGTCGGCTGCGCCCTGGAGGACGTCACCCCCGTACTCACCGACGCGCTGACCCGCGCCGGCGTACGCCCGGTCGCCGACCTGCCCCCCGGCGTCGAGGCCGGGCTGCGTACCGGCCCCGACGCCGACTACCTGTTCCTGCTCAACCACGGCACGACCACCGCGGCACTGACCCTGCGCGCCCCCGGCACGGACCTGCTGACCGGGCGCGACCTGCACGGCTCGATCGAAATCGGACCCAGGGACGCCGTGGTGCTGCGCACCGCTCACGAGGGAGAGAAGTGACCCACCCCTATATTCCCAATGCCGAGCCGGCCGTACGGGCCGAGATGCTGGCCGCCATCGGGGTCGAGTCCGTCGAGGACTTCTACGCCGACATCCCCGCCGCGCTGCGCCTGAACCGCCCGCTCGACCTGCCCGCGCCGATCACCTCGGAACACGAACTGGTCCGGCACATGGGCGCGTTGCTCGCACGCAACACCGACACCACCGAGGTGCTGAGCTTCCTGGGCGGCGGCTGCTACCCGCACCACGTGCCCGCCGTGTGCGACGAGGTCAACACCCGCGGCGAATTCCTCACCGCCTACGCGGGCGAGCCCTACGAGGACCACGGCCGCTTCCAGGCGATCTTCGAGTACGTCAGCATGATGGCCGAACTCCTGGAAATGGACGTCGTCAACGTCCCCACCTACGACGGCTTCCAGGCGTCCGGCACCGCACTGCGCATGGCCGCCCGCTACACCGGCCGCTCCACCGTTCTGGTCACCGCCGCGATCGGCGCGGACAAGCTGAGCAAGCTGCACGACTTCCTCGCGCCCGACATCGAGATCGTCATGATCCCGGTCACCGAGACCGGCGAGGCCGCCGCGTTCACCGTCGACGACACCGTCGCCGCGGTCTACCTGGAATACCCCAACGCGTACGGCGTGGTCGAGACCCGGATGGCCGAGATCGCCGAACTCGCGCACGCCCAGGGCGCGTTGCTCGTGGTGAGCGCCGACCCGATCGCGCTCGGCGTACTCGCCCCGCCCGCCACGCTCGGCGCGGACATCGTCTGCGGCGACATCCAGTCGCTCGGCATGCACCAGAGCTACGGCGGCGGCCACGCCGGCTACATCGCCACCCGGGACGAACCGCGACTGGTCGCCGAGTTCCCCTCCCGCCTGTTCGGCATCGCGCCCACCGCGGTGCCCGGCGAATACGGCTTCGGCGACGTCTTCTACGACCGCACCTCCTTCGCGCTGCGCGAGGAGGGCAAGGAATGGGTCGGCACCGCCGCCTCCCTGTGGGGCATCACCGCCGGCGTCTACCTGGCCCTGATGGGCCCGGAGGGCATGCGCGAGCTGGGCGAGACCGTCCTGGCCCGGACCCGCTACGCGATGGACGAACTCGGCGCCGTACCCGGCGTGCGGGTGCTGCACCCCGAGGGTGTGCACTTCCGCGAGTTCGCCGTCGAGGTGGCCGACGCCGACGCGCTGCTCACCGCGCTGCGCGCGCACGACATCTTCGCCGGTGTGCGCCTGGACGCCGGCACGCTGCTGGTCTGCGTGACCGAGCGGCACTCCAAGGACGACATCGACACGCTGGTGCGAGCGGTACGAGAGGTGCAGGGCTGATGGGTGCCGTCGGAGAATCCTTCGCGAAGTTGCCGATCGAGGCCAAGCCGCCGCTGCGCCGGTTCCACCAGGCGCGCTGGGACGAGCCGATCATCTTCGAGCTGTCCAGCCCCGGCCGGCGCGGCATCGGGGTGCCCGACGCGGGCGTGCCCGCCGTCGAGCTGCCGGCCGCCGTGCGCCGCCAGGCACCGCCCGCGCTGCCGGAGATGTCCCAGCTGCACGTGCTGCGCCACTACGTACGGCTGTCCCAGGAGACGCTGGGCGTCGATGTCAACATCGCCGTCGGCCAGGGCACCTGCACGATGAAGTACAGCCCCAAGGTCAACGACCGCTTCGTCAGCGACACCCGGATCGCCGAACTGCACCCGGCCCAGCCCGAGGACAGCGTGCAGGGCGTGCTGGAGATCTACTGGCGCATGGAGCGCATGCTCGCGGAGATCTCCGGTCTGCACCGGGTCAGCCTCCAGCCCAACTCCGGCTCGGCGGCCATCTACACCAACATCGCGATGATCCGCGCCTACCACGCCTCCCGGGGTGAGGGCGAGCAGCGCGACCAGGTGATCACCACGATGTTCTCGCACCCCTCGAACGCGGCCTGCGCCAAGCTCGCCGGGTACGAGGTGATCACCCTGATGCCGGACGCCGAGGGCCACCCGGACATCGAGGCACTGCGCGCGGCGGTCGGCCCGCGCACCGCGGCGCTGATGATCACCAACCCGGAGGACACCGGGATCTACAATCCGCGGATCGCCGAGTTCGTCGAACTCGTGCACGGCGTGGGCGGGTTGGCCTGCTACGACCAGGCCAACGCGAACGGCATCCTGGGCATCACCCGGGCCGCCGAGGCCGGGTTCGACCTGTGCCACTTCAACCTGCACAAGACCTTCTCCACGCCGCACATGTGCGGCGGCCCGGCCGCGGGCGCCAGCGGTGTGGCGGAGAAGCTGGTGCCGTTCCTGCCCGGCCCCACCGTCGAGTTCGACGGCGAGCGCTACTTCCTCGACGCCGACCGGCCGCAGTCGATCGGCAAGGTCCGGCCGTACCTGGGGGTCACCCAGAACGTGGTGCGCGCCTACGCGTGGATCATGGCGCTGGGCGCCGAGGGCCTGCGGCAGGTCGCCGAGACGGCGGTGCTGAACAACAACTACCTCCAGCACAAGATCCTGCAGATCCGCGGCGCCTCCGCGCCGTGGGGCAGGCGCCGGCTGGAGCAGGTGCGCTACTCGTGGGAGGAGTTGTACGAGGAGACCGGCGTGCACTCTGAGGACATCGGGGTGCGTGCGGCCGACTTCGGCGTGCACTACTGGACCAGCCACCACCCGTACCTGGTGCCCGAGCCGTTCACCCTGGAGCCCACCGAGTCGTACTCCAAGGAGGACCTGGACGAGTACGCCGCGATCCTCGCGCACGTCGCCGAGGAGGCGCGTACCGACCCGGAGTTCGTCAAGGGCGCGCCCTACAACCAGACCGTGCACAAGATCGACCCGACGTGCCTCGACGACCCGGAGCAGTGGGCGCCGACCTGGCGGGCGTACGTCCGTAAGCACCTGTCGTGAGAATCGGCCTGATCGTGAACCCGGTCGCCGGCCTCGGCGGCGCGGCCGGGCTCAAGGGCAGCGACGGCACCGAGGTACAGCGCGAGGCGCTGGCCCGCGGCGCCACCGCCCGGGCGGGCGAGCGCGCGGCGGCCGCGGTGCGCGCGCTGCTCGCCGCCCGCCCGGACGCCACGGTGGTCACCGTGCCGGGCGCGATGGGGGAGACGGCCGCGCGGGCGGGCGGCGCCGAGCCCGAACTCGCCGCCTTCGCCCCGGGCGAGCCGTCCTCGGCCGGCGACACCCGGGCGGCGGTCCGCGCGCTCGCGGCGGTGGACGTAATGCTGTTCGCCGGCGGCGACGGCACCGCCCGGGACGTGCTCGACGCCGAGCCGGGCGGGCCCGTGCTCGGCATCCCGGCCGGGGTCAAGGTCTACTCCGGCTGCTTCGCGGTCGGTCCGGCGGCGGCGGGCCTGGCCGCCGCCGAGTTCGCCGGGAACACCACCGAGGCCGAGGTGGTGGACCTGGACGAACAGGCCTACCGCGAGGGCCGGGTCAGCCCGAGGCTGTACGGCACACTCACCGTGCCGGCCGCCCGGGTCCGGCTCTCCGGCCGCAAGACCGGCTCCACCACCGCGGCGCCGGCCACCGTCGAGGGCATCGCCCGCGAGGTGGTCGCCCGGATGCGGCCCGGCGTGCGCTACATCCTGGGCCCCGGCAGCACCACGCGCGCGGTGGGCCGGGCCCTGGGCAGCGAGGGCACCCTGCTCGGGGTGGACGTGATCGCCGACGGCGTGCCGATCGGGATCGACGTGAGCGAGCGGGCCCTGCTCGACCTGGTGGACGGGCACGAGGTGGCCGCGGTGGTGTCGGTGATCGGCGGCCAGGGCTTCGTGCTCGGCCGGGGCAACCAGCAGATCAGCCCCCGGGTCCTGGCCCGGGTGCGTGAACTGACCGTGCTGGCGACCCGGGAGAAGCTCGCCGCGCTCGGCGGCCGGCCGCTGCTGGCCGACACCGGGGACCCGGCCACCGACGCCCGACTCGGGGGCTATGTCCGAGTGGTCACGGGCTACCGCGAGAGTGTCCCCTATCGAATTGTTCCTGCTAGTGAGGAGAGCGTCGGATGAACGGGATGACTGGATCCCTGCACGGCAAGGTCGCCATCGTCACCGGCGGCGGCTCGGGCATCGGCCGCGCCACCGCGCTGATGTTCGGCGCGGAGGGCGCCGACGTGGTGATCGCCGACATCGACGCCGCGGCCGCGACCCGCGTGGCCGAGGAGATCTCGGCACAGGGCGGCCGGGCGGTGGCGGTCAAGGCCGACGTCTCGGCCGAGGCGGACTGCGTGGGCGTGGTCGCCGCGGCGGTGGAGACCTTCGGCGGGCTGCACGTGCTGTTCAACAACGCGGGCATCATCCGGCGCGCCGACGCGATCGGTACCTCCGTCGACGAATGGGACCGCGTGATGGCGGTCAACGTGCGCTCGGTGTTCCTGATGTGCAAGCACGCCGTGCCCGCGATGACCGACGGCGGCTCGATCGTCAACACCGGCTCCGGCTGGGGCCTCAAGGGCGGCGGCAACGCGATCTCCTACTGCGCGTCCAAGGCCGCGGTGGTCAACATGACCCGCGCCCTGGCGATCGACCACGCCGCGGCGGGCATCCGGGTCAACTCGGTCAACCCCGGGGACACCGACACCCCGATGCTGCGCGAGGAGGCCCGGCAACTGTCCGAGGACTGGGCGGCGTTCGAGGCCGACGCGGCCGACCGCCCGATGGGCCGCGCCGGCCGGCCCGACGAGATCGCCCGCGCGGTCCTGTTCCTCGCCTCCGACGCGGCGAGCTACATCACCGGTACCGCCCTGGTCGTGGACGGCGGCGGCCTCGCCTAGTCCGGGCCTCGCCGCTCCCGAGGGCGGCGGGCCCCTTCCCCGCACGTGCACGTCCCGCACTCATCCCCCCGGAGGCACATCGTGTCAATCTCCCGCGCCGCGAAGACCGTGGCCGTGCTGGCCGCCGGCGCCGCGCTCGTCGCCACCAGCGGTTGTGGCGGCAGCAGCGGTTCCGGTTCCGGCTCCAAGACCACCGTCACCTGGTCGACCTGGGGCAACCCGGAAGAGCTCGCCCGGTTCAAGGCATTCGAGAAGGACTTCGGCAAGAGACACCCCGACATCAACCTGAAGCTCCAGGCGGTGCCGTCCTACAGCGACTACCACGCCAAGCTGCTCACCCAGCTCTCCTCCAAGACCGCGCCCGACGTCTTCTACATAGGCGACGACTTCGCCGGGAAATTCGTCTCCGCCGGCGTGCTCGCCCCGCTCAACGACAAGATGGCCGCCCCCGACAGCAAGGCCAAGCCCGAGGACTTCTTCGACGGCCTGTACGGCGGCGCCAAGAAGGACGGCCAGATCTACGGCATTCCCAACGACGCCAACCCCGAGGTGCTCTGGTACGACAAGCAGACGCTCAAGGACGCCGGGATCACCGACGACCCGGCCGCGCTGAACGCCCAGGGGAAGTGGACGATGGCCACGTTCCTGGACATGAACCGCAAGTTGAAGGCCGCCGACAAGGCCGGCTCGGTCTTCTACAACTGGTACGGCTCGACCTACAGCATGATCAACGGCTTCGGCGGCAAGGTGTACGACGGCGGCAAGTTCGTCGGCAACACCGACCCCAAGTCGCGTGAGGCATTGAAGACGCTGGCCGACGGTTACCAGGACAAGACGTTCCTGGTCGCCGACCTCCTGCCCGAGGGCAATGGCTCCGACGTGCAGTTCATCAAGCACAAGGTCGGCTTCGCCGCCGGTGGCCGGTGGATGATCGACACGGTCAAGAAGGGCCGGCAGGACGACTACGACATCGTGCCGTTCCCGTCGCAGACCGGCGTGCTGATGCCGCAGACCGTGGGCACGTCCTTCCTCGCGATGAACAAGGACACCAAGAAGGCGCAGGCCGCCTGGACGTTCATGTCCGAGTTCGTCTCCAAGGACGGCCAACTGCTGCGTCTGAAGGGCGGCGGCAACGCGGTTCCCTCGGTCAAGGGCGCGGACAGCGTGGTGATGGAGGGCTACCCGGCGCACGCGCAGACCTTCATCGACACCCGCGACGGCGGCTTCGCCAACTACCCGGAGGAGGCCGGCGTGCCCTCGCTGACCTCCGACATCAACGAGCACCTGCTCAAGTTGTGGACCGGCAAGATCGGCTTCGACCAGGCGATGAACGAACTCGGCTCGCTCGTCTCCGCCAAACTGCACTGACCGGGGGCCGCCGTGACCACGTCCACGCTCAGCCGCACGACCGACACACGGCGCCCGACCACCGAGGAAACCTCCGAGCGCCGCCGGTCCCTTCGGGGCCGGCGGCGTCGGGAACGGTGGTGGGCCGCCCTCTTCCTCGGGCCGCAACTGGCCTTCCTGCTGCTGTTCACCCTGATCCCGCTCGGCTTCGCGGTCGTGCTGGCGTTCATGAAGTGGGACGGCCTGGGTGAGAAGTCCTGGGTCGGTCTCGACAACTTCCAGACCCAGCTGTCCGACCCCACCTTCCGCGACGCGGTCCTGAACACGCTGACCCTGGGCCTGATCACGGTGCCCGTGGGCCTGGCTCTGGCGTTGTTGATCGCCATGGCGCTGAACAACGTGCGCGGCAAGACCTTCTATCGGGTGGTCTACTTCCTGCCCGTGGTCACCAGTTCGGTGGCGGTCGCGGTGATCTGGCAGATGCTCCTCGCCAGCGGCGATCTGGGCATGCTCAACAACACCGTGCACGACTGGTTCGGGATCACCCTGCCCGACTGGCTCAACGACCCCGACTGGGTGATGGTCGCGATCGCGGCGGTGACCATCTGGTCCTCGCTCGGGCTGAACGTGGTGATCTTCCTGGCCGGCCTCCAGTCCATCCCGGCACACCTGACCGAGGTGGCCCGGATCGACGGCGCGGGCCCGCTGCGCATCTTCCGACACGTGACGCTGCCGCTGCTGTCGCCGACCATCTTCTTCTCCTTCGTGGTCGCGGTGATCAGCTCCTTCCAGGCGTTCGACCAGATCTACGTGCTCGTCGACCCCGACCACAACGAGGGCGCGCGCACGATCGTGTACCAGGTCTACGACCTGGGCTTCAAGAAGTTCGAGTTCGGCGCCAGCAGCGCCGCCGCCCTGCTCCTGACGCTGATGACGATCGTGGTGACCCTCGTCCAGTTCCGCGCGCAAAAGCGCTTCGTCCACTACGAGTCGTAGGAGAGGAGGGTCGTGATGGTCACGGCCATCCGCCGTCGTATCGGCACCGTCGCATTGCACACCCTGCTCGTCGTGGGCGGGCTGCTGATGGTGTTCCCGTTCATCTGGATGTTGCTCACCGCGTTCAAGGGCGAGGGGCAGATGATCCAGGATCCGCTGTCCTGGATCCCGGATCCCTGGCGGGCGAGCAACTTCCCCGACGCCCTGGACGCGATGCCGTTCGGGCGCGCCTACTGGAACAGCTTCTACATCGCCGCGATCACCGTCGTGGCCACCCTGCTCACCGCCTCGATGGCGGCCTACGCGTTCAGCCGGATCGACTTCCCGTTCTCGCGTTCGCTGTTCGTGGTCTTCCTGCTCACCCAGATGGTGCCCACCCAGGTCACCCTGGTGCCGCTGTACGTGATGTTGTCGCACTTCGGCTGGATCGACACCCACCTGGCGCTGATCCTGCCCGCCATCGCCAACCCGTTCGCGGTGTTCATGATGCGCCAGTTCATCCGCGCGGTACCGATCGAACTGGAGGAGGCCGCCCGCCTCGACGGCGCGAACCGGTGGACGATCTTCACCCGGATCGTGCTGCCCAACATCAAGCCGGGCATGGCGGCCCTGGGCATCATCGTCTTCCTGGGCAGTTGGAACAGCTTCATCTACCCGCTGATCTTCCTGAACTCGGAGGACAAATTCACCGTTCCGATGTTGCTCGCCTCGTTCAAGGGCCAGCACGGCGGACTGGACTACGGCCTGCTGCTCGCCGCGTCGACGATCTCCGTGGTGCCGATGCTGATCGCCTTCGTGATCGGCCAGCGGAAGATCATCAACAGCATGGCGGCATCCGGCATGGGAGGACGCTGACATGCCCACGCCCCTACTCGACCTGGTGGCGCTGGACCTGCGCGAACGCCCCTTCACCGACCGGGGATCGCGACTGCTCGTGCTCGCCGCGGACGACGGCGACCTGTGGGTCGCCCGGTCCGAGTACGAGACGCGGCTGAGCGAGACGATCGTGCTCACCGCGCTGCGGATCCGCGCGGCCGACGGCACGGCGCTGCCGATCCGGGCCGCGCGCCCGGACCGGATCGCCTTCGCGGGCGGGGTACACCTGGCCTTCGCCGACGCGGACACCCTCGTGCTCACCGGCACCGGCGCGCGGGCCGAATGGCTCGACGCGGACGGCATCGCGCACGGCGCCGCGATCGACGGCCGGCTGGTACTGGTCGGCAAGGACGCGCCCGACGCGCCGACCGTCCTGGGCGCGGCCCGGGCCCGCTGGACGGCCTGGTTCGAGCGTATGCCGGCCGTGCGCGCCGACCTGCGCGAGCGGGCGGCGCTCGCCTGGTGGACGCTCGGGATCAACCTGCTGCCGATCGGGCAGGCGGGCGGGCGCGAGGGCCTGGTCCCGTCCCGCTTCGGCTACGTCGGGGTGTGGAACTGGGACGCGTACTTCCACGCCATCGCGCTGCGCCACGGCGATGCCGAACTGGCCCGGGACCAGATCCGGATCCTGCTCGCCCACCAGCGCCCCGACGGGCTGATCCCCGACGTCGTGCACGACGAGGGGGTGCTGGCCGAGACCACCGACCTGCCCCGCTCCGACCGGGCCCGGCTGGCCGAGCACGTCGGCAGCGCCCTGGGAGCGGAGGAGGCCGCCGCCGCGTCGACCGGCGAGGTGGTCCCGGTGACCAAGCCGCCGCTGACCGCGTGGGCGGTGTGGAAGATCCACCGTGCCGCACCCGACCTCGACTTCCTGGCCGAGGTCTACGAGCCGCTCGTGCGCTCCCAGCAGTGGTGGCTCACCCACTCCGACCCCGACGGGGACGGCCTGGCCGAATACCTGCACCCGTACTCCAGCGGCCTGGACGACAGCCCCGTCTGGGACTACGGCCCGCGCGCCGAACCGCCGGACCTGAACTCCTACCTGGCGCTCCAGTTCGACGTCCTCGGCGACATCGCCGAGGCACTCGGCCGGGTGGACGAGGCCGCCGGCTGGCGCGAACGCGCGGCCGCGCACACCGAGTTGCTGATCGCCCGCCGCTGGGACGGCGAGCGCTTCGGTACCGTCTCGGCGGGCCGCGCGGTGGCCACCCGCACCCCGCTGGAACTGCTGCCGCTGCTCACCGGCCGACTGCCGCGCGCCATCGCCGACCGACTGGTCGCCGACCTGCGCTCGGCGAGCTTTTGGGGCGAACGCCCGGTGCCCACCGTCGCGTTCGACGACCCGGACTTCGACCCGGACGCGATGTGGCGCGGGCCGGTCTGGCTCAACGTCAACTACCTGCTGATCGAGGGCCTGCGCCGATCCGGATACCCGGACGTGGCCGACGAGTTGACCGAGCGCACGGTACGGATGGTGGCCGAGGGCGGCGGCCTGTACGAGTACTGGAACCCGCTCACCGGTGCCCGAGCCGGGCGAGCCACCTCCGGCTTCGGCTGGTCCAGCGCCCTGTTCGTGGACCTGGCCCGCACCTGAACCCGACGGCTTCCCGCGCGCGAGCGCGGGAAGCCGTCGGCGTGCCGGGACCGGTCGGTCAGACGTTGTGGATCCGGAAGCGGGAGATCGTGTAGTCGGTGGGGTCGCTCGTGTCGTGCACCCAGGCGAGCGAGACCCGGAACGTGTCGTCGACCTGGCCGAAGTTGAATACCAGGTGGCCCTGTTCGTTGCCGTTGAGCGCCGAGACGTCCAACCCCGTGGTGGCTCCCGGCGCCACGGTGCTCTCCGTGATGGTCGCCTTGCCGTCGAGGTCGTTGCTGTGCGTGGTGGTGCCCTCGTACAACAACTGCTCGCCGCGATAGTCCAGGGTGCCGTCCGCGTTCGGCCGGACCGCGATCCTGGTCTCCAGCCGAACCTCGCCCCCGCAGAAGCTGTCCCGCCGACTCGTGGTCCACTGCCCGACGGGAGCCTGGAGGTCGTACCAAAAGTAGTCGCCGCCGCTGCCCTCGCAGCGGGTGTAGCTGTTGCCCCCCTCGTGGTCGTACAGGTTCAGCCAGCCCTCCAGGGCGACGTGTCGGTAGACCACCGGAGTGGTCGGGCCGCCGCCCGTGCCGCCGCCACCGCCGCCCGGCTCACAGTCCTCGCACCGCTGCGCCGACGCGGAGCCGACGGTGAGTGCGCCGAGGACCAGCGTGGTGCTCGCGGCGAGTGTCGCCGCCCTGCGCGTCCGGCGCCACAGTGTGTTTCGCATGTGTTCGACCCCCTATGCGTTGGTGAAGGTGACGGAGGAGCTGCCGTAGTCGCTCGCCCCCGCCTCGTCGCTGAGTACCGAGACCCGCGTGGCGGCCGAAGCGCCCGCGGCGAGGGTCGGCACGATCGCGCTGCCCTCGCCATCGAGATCCCGGGTCTGGTAGTCCGTCCCCTCGAACAACTTGACCCGCAGCACGGCCTGCATCGTGCCGTCGGTCGCCGGGAAGACGTCCATGTAGGTCTCCACCCGCACCTCGCCGCCGCAGAAGCTGTCCCGCCGGCTCACCGTCCACTGCCCGATCGGGGCGGCCAGTTCGTAGGTGAAGGCGTCGGAGCAGAACTTGTCGTCGTTGAACATGCCCTCGGCGTCCTTCATCGCGACGGAGCCGGTCAGCTTGACGTGCCGCGTGGGTACGTTCGGGCCGGTGCCGCCTCCGGTACCTCCGCCGCCGGTGCCACCGCCGGTGCCGCCCCCACCACCGCCACCGCCCGGCTCGCAGTCCTGGCAACGCTCCGCCGACGCCGTGCCCACCGTGACCGTGCCGGCCGCGAGCACCGTGATCAGTGCCAGCGGCGCCAGTCGACGGCGCAACCGCCTCGTGTTCCTCATCGTGTCCCCCCTCCGAGGGCGGACCGTCCCCTCGGCCCGCCCGTTGCGCGGCCCACTCTTCCCCGGTCCGGCGGGGCGGCACAGAGTGGCCCACTACTCCATTCCGCGGCCACGGTTACTCCATCGGGCCACGGGTGCGTGGGCCTTTGCATCGGACCCGGCCCCGGCGAACCCGCGTGGCAGCGGCGCGGGACTGGCATGCTGCCGGGAACGTCGCAGGGGGGCACGATGGGGAACGCACCGGGGATCGCGAGGGTGCACGCACGTCCGCCGTTCGTGGGTCGGGACGCGGAACTGGTCGAACTCGACCGGGCGCTACGCGCGTCGACCTGTGTCGGCGTCGTGGTCACCGGCGCGGGCGGGATCGGCAGGAGTCGGCTCGTGGAGGAATTCCTGGCCGGCCTGACCGGGGAGGGGGCGCCCGGTGGGTCCGCGAGAGCGGCCCGCGCCGACCGGGCCCGACACGTCGTACGGGTGCGGGCCACGCGTGCGTCGACCTCCGTGGCCCTGTCGGCGCTGACCCCGCTGCTGCCCGGCGGGGCCCGCCCGGAGACGCCCGGTGCGTTCTTCGCGCTGGTACGCGAGCACCTGGCCGCACGCCGGGCGGTCGGCGAACGCCGCACCGTGGTCGCCGTGGACGACGTGCACCTGCTGGACGCGACCTCCTCGGCCCTGCTCGCGCTGCTGCTGGCCGAGGAGGTGGCCTTCGTGCTCGCCACGCTGCCCGACGGCGTGGACTGGCCCGACCCGCTGCGCGCGTGGTGGCGGCGCGGCGCGGTGCGCCACCTGCCGCTCCTCGCGCTGGACCCGGAGCGGGCCCGGGCCCTGCTCGCCGCCGCGCTGGACGCCCCGATCGCGAGCCTGGCCGCCCGGGCCCTGTGGACCGCGGGCCACGGCAACCCGCTGCACATGCGCGAGGCATTGCGCGCCGCGATCGCCGACGACCGCATCGGCCCGGCGCACGGGGTCTGGTGTCTGAAGCGGTCCTTGGCCGACACTCTCGACGGAGTCTCCTTCGACGCGCGCATCGACCGGCTGCCGCCCGATCGGCGCGCCCTGCTCGAACTGCTCGCGCTGTGCGGCCCGATCGGGCTGCGCGACGTGCCGGCGGAGACGACGCCGGAGGTTTTGGCCGACCTGGAGGAGCGGCGACTGCTCGATCTGCGCCGGCACGACCGCCGCGAGCGCCTGGCCCTCGCGCAGCCCGCCCACGGACCCGTGCTGCGTGCCGGGGTGGGCCGACTGCGAGCCCGCGCACTGCTGTTGGGCCAGGTTGCGCGGGTCCGCGCGCACGGGGCCCATCGGGTCGGCGACCATCTCGACCTGGCCCGGTGGGAGTTGGCCGCCACCGGCACCGCCGACCCCGAACTCCTGCTGCGCGGCGCCGAGGAGGCGCTGGGCAGGGGCGACGTGGACACCATGTGCCGGCTGGCCCGCGCCGCCCTGCGACACGGGCCGAACGCGCGGGCCGGGGTGCTCCTCGGCGAAGCGCTCGGGCAGCGGGGCGCGTTCGCCGAGGGCATCACCGTCCTGGAGGAGGCGTTCGCCGCGGCCGGGCGGGCCGAGGTGCACTCGGTCGCGCTGACCCTCGCCGTCCAGCACTTCTACGGCCCGGGCGACCTGCCCCGGGCGTTGGCCGTGCTGCGCGAGGCCGAGCGCCTAGCCGGCCCCTCGCCCGTGGTGTCCGCGTGGACCTCGATCATCCTGGGCGCCACCGGCCGGGTCGAGCAGGCGCGCGCCGCGCTCGCCGCGGTCGCTCTCGCCGAGGACCGGGCGACGCCGGAACTCGTGCTGTACCTCCAGGCCCGGCTGCGCGTCGAACTCGCGAGCTCACGGCCCCTGGACGCGATCCGCACGGCCCGCACCGCACACGCCGCGCACCGCGAACTGACCGACCGCACCGAGGTGTTCTATCCGGCCCGCAGCGCCTACCTGCTCGCCTGGGCACTGCTCGAAGCGGGCCCGCTCGACGACGCCGAGCGGGTGCTCGCGGAGAACCTGGACGAACTGCTGCGTGCACCGGTCCCGGCGCTGGTCGTCTGGTTCGGATGGGTCCACGGCCGGATCGCGCTGGAACGCGGCCGGGTACGGCAGGCCGCCTCGCTGTTCGCCGAGGCCCGGGCCCAGGCCCATGTACAGGGCCACGGCTTCGCCGAACACCGCGCCCTCGCGGGCCTGGTGCTGGCCCACGCGTACGCCGGCCACGTCGGGCCCGAGGCGGCGCGGCTCGCGGACACCGTCGCCGCCGCCGACCCCGCGCTGTGCGGATGGGACACGCTGCGTGCGCACGCCTGGGTACTGCGCTGCCGGGGGCACGCCGACGAGGCCCATGCGCTCCTGCGCGACGCCGCCGGGACCGCCCGCCTTCGCGGTGATTCAACCGGCGCCCGCGTGCTCGAACACGACCTGGTCCGCTGGGGCGACCGCGCCGCCGCACGCCGCCTGGCCGCGCTGACCGACGAGGCCCAGGGCACCCACGCGGCCGCCCGCACCGCGCACGCCCGCGCGGTCGCCGACGCCGACCCCGTCGCGCTGGACGCCGCCTCCGACGCGTGGGCCGCGCTCGGCGCGACACTGCTCGCCGCCGAATGCCTGGCCGAGGCCGCCCGACTGCGCCGCGCCGCGCACGGGCCGAACCGGGAGGCGGCGGCGCGGCGCGCCCATGCGCGAGCCCTGCTCCTGACGACCCGGTGCGAGGGTGCCGCGACGCCGGGCCTGGTGTCCCTGTCCGCCGCCGGAGCGCTCAGCGCGCGGGAACACCAGATCGCGCTGATGGCCGCCGACGGGTATACCAGCCGGGAGATCGCCGGGCACTGCGGTCTGTCGATCCGCACCGTCGACAACACGCTGGGCCGGGCCTACCGCAAGACAGGCGTCCGGGACCGCCACGGCCTGCGCTCGATCCTGGCGACCACGACGGAGGCACCCGACGAACGGGCCGCAGGGTAGGCCGCTTCGGGATCCGGACGCGTGCGCTATCGGGCACCGAGCACGTCGGCCAGGTCGTAGCGGGTCGGCTCGGCGAGTTGTTCGTAGGTGCATTCGGCCGGGTCCTTGTCGGTACGCCACCGGCGAAAACGGGTGGTGTGCCGGAAGCGGTCGCCCTGGACGTGGTCGTAGGCCACCTCGCAGACCAACTCCGGCCGTAGCGGTACCCAGTCCGAGAGCCGGCCGCCCGACCAGCGGGTGATCGCGCCCGGCAGCCGGTCGCTCTCGTGCGCCTCGGCCTCGGCCCAGTGCGCCCACGGGTGCCCGGTCGGTTCGGTCATCCGGTACGGCGCCAACTCCTCGACCAGCTCGGCCCGTCGGGCCGCGGTGAACGCCGCGCTCACCCCCACGTGCTGGAGCCGACCCCGGTCGTCGTACAGCCCGAGCAGCAGCGAGCCGACCACCGGCCCCGACTTGTGCTCGCGGTATCCGGCCACCACGCAGTCCGCCGTGCGCTCGTGCTTGACCTTGACCATCGCCCGCTCGTCGGGCAGGTACGGACCGGCCGGGTCCTTGGCCACGATCCCGTCCAGGCCGGCGCCCTCGAAGCGGTCGAACCAGTCCTGCGCCACGGCCGCGTCGGTGGTGGCCGGCGCGACGTGGATCGGCGGCACCGCGTCGGCCAGCGCCGCCTCCAACGCGGCCCGCCGTTCGGTCAGCGGGCGGGCCAGATACGACTCGTCGCCCAGTGCCAGCAGGTCGAACGCCACGAAGGAGGCCGGCGTGGTCTCGGCCAGATGCCGAACGCGCGAGGATGCCGGGTGAATCCGGTCCTGGAGCCGATCGAAGTCGAGCCGCCCGTCCAGCGCGATGACCAGCTCCCCGTCCAGTACGCAGCGCGGCGGGAGCAGCCGCAGCGCCGCCTCGACCACGTCGGGGAAGTAACGATCCAGCGGCTTGGTGTTGCGGCTGCCGATCAGCACCTCGTCGCCGTCCCGGAAGACGATCGCCCGGAACCCGTCCCATTTGGCCTCGTAGTGCAGGCCGGGGGGAATCCGCGCGGCGGCCTTGGCGAGCATCGGCTTGACCGGGGGCATCACGGGAAGGCGCATGCGGCCCAGTGTGCGCGGGGCCCGGAGCGGTCGCCTCCGCAGCGGCCGTGCGGAGACAAAACATGGCTGAACAGGGCAGTGTCAAATAGGACTAAATTGGACGAATCCGCCTACCCTGAGGCATGAGCGAGGCCGAGGAATTCGAGATCGACGGCAGATCCGTCCGGGTGAGCAGCGTCGACAAGGTCTACTACCCCGAGCGCGGGTTCACCAAGGGAGACCTGGTCCGCTACGTGATCGCGGTCGGTGACGGCATGCTCCGGGGCCTGCGCGACCGGCCCACCACGTTGCAACGCTTCGTGCACGGCCTCACCGGCGAGTCGTTCTTCCAGAAGCGGGTGCCCAAGAACCTGCCGGAATGGATCCCCACCGCCCGGATCACCTTTCCCAGCGGCCGCTTCGCCGACGAGATGGCCCCGGACACCGTGGCCGCCCTGGTCTGGGCGGCCAACCTCGGCACCCTGACCTTCCACCCCTGGCCGGTCCGCCGCACCGACACCGAACACCCCGACGAACTGCGCATCGACCTGGACCCGCAACCCGGCACCGACTTCGCCGACGCGATCCACGCCGCACACGCGATGCGCGAGGTGCTGGACGAGTACGGACTCACCGCGTGGCCGAAGACCTCCGGCGGTCGCGGTCTGCACCTGTACGTGCCGATCCGCCCCGACTGGGAGTTCACCGAGGTACGGCGCGCGGTGATCGCACTGGCCCGCGAGCTGGAGGCGCGGATGCCCGATCGGGTGACCACCGCCTGGTGGAAGGAGGAGCGCGGCGAGCGCATCTTCGTCGACTACAACCAGATGGCCCGCGACCGCACCATCGCCGCCGCCTACTCGCCCCGGCCCACCGTCCGCGCGACCGTCTCCGCGCCGCTGACCTGGGACGAGGTGGACGACGCGCACCCCGACGACTTCGACCTGGGCAGCATGCCGGCGCGCTACGCCCGCCTCGGCGACGTGCACGCCGACATGGCGGAGCACGCCTTCGACCTGCGCCCGGCCCTCGAGTTGGCCGACCGCCAGGCCCGGGACCACGGCGTCGGCGACCTGCCGTATCCGCCGGACCACCCCAAGATGCCGGGCGAGCCGCCCCGGGTGCAGCCCAGCCGGGCCCGCGGACACTGACGCCGCCCGTCCCCCCGACGGCGCAGCACCGCAGGCGGGGGTGTCGGCGGCGAGTCGACACTGAGGGGACCCACCCCCAGGAAGGTCCCTCCCATGTTGCTGTCGCTCCCCATCCGGCTGGTGAGGCATACCCGGTTGTCGGTTCGCAAGGACGTAGGTCTGCTGGCGCTGCGCCTCGGCACCGGCGGCGTCCTGTTCGCGCACGGCGCGCAGAAGTTGTTCGGCTGGTTCGGCGGTCACGGGCTGAGCGGCACCGGCTCCGCGATGGAAGGCATGGGCTTTCGCCCGGGTCGGCAGAGCGCGCTGGCGGCCGGGCTGGGCGAGGCCGGCGGCGGTGTACTGCTCGCACTCGGCCTGGCCACCCCGGCGGCAGGCGCGGCGGCGGCCGGCGCGATGGCCGGCGCGGTCTCGGTGCACGCGCCCGCCGGGTTCTTCGCCCAGTCGGGCGGCTTCGAGTATCCGGCCTTCCTGGGCTTCGTCGCGGCCGGGATCGGGCTCGCCGGGCCCGGGCGGTTCTCGATCGACCACGCGACCTGCCACGTGCTGGACCGGCCGTGGGTGGTGGGCCTCGCGTTCACCGGCAGCGCCGCGGCGGCGGCCTCGGTGATCGGGCGGCGCCAGGCGGTCTCGCGGGAGCGGGGCGACGCGGATTCGGGCTCCGACGCGGGGGAGTAGCGGGTCAGTCCCCAGCCGGGCGCGTCCAGGCAAGCAGTCGGTCCACCGGCCATGTGGTGATCACCCGTTCCGCCGGTACCTCGCACTCCTCGGCCCGGGCGCAGCCGTGCGCCTGCCAGTCGAGTTGGCCGGGGGCGTGTGCGTCGGTGTCGATCGAGAAGTACACGCCCGCGGCCAGTGCGCGCCGGATCAGCCGGGTCGGGGGGTCCCGGCGTTCGGGGCGGCAGTTGATCTCCACTGCGGTGTCCGACTCGGCGCAGGCCGCGAACACCGCCTCGGCGTCGAAGGTGGACTCCGGGCGGCCCTTGCCCTGGATGAGCCGGCCCGTACAGTGCCCGAGCACGTTCACCCGGGGGTTGCGGACGGCGGTCAGCAGGCGGTGGGTCATCGCGGGGGCGTCCATGCGCAGTTTGGAGTGCACCGAGGCGACGACCACGTCGAGGCGGGCCAGGAGTTCGGGCTCCTGGTCCAGCGAACCGTCGTCGAGGATGTCGCACTCGATGCCGGTGAGCAGGCGGAACGGGGCCAGTTCGGCGGCGAGTTCGGCGACCACGTCGAGCTGGGCGCGCAGCCGGTCGGCGGTCAGCCCTCGGGCCACGGTCAGCCGGGGGGAGTGGTCGGTGAGCACGGTCCACTCATGGCCCAGGTCTCGGGCGGCACTGGCCATCACGTCGATCGGGCTGCCGCCGTCGGACCAGTCCGAGTGCATGTGACAGTCGCCGCGCTGGGCGGCGAGCAGCGCGGCGCCGGCGGTGGGCAGCGGCGACGGGCGAGCCTCCAGCTCGGCGAGATAGCCCGGGACCAGGCCGGCCTGCGCCTGCTCGATCACATCCGCCGTCTTGGGGCCGATGCCCTTCAGCTCGCCCAGCGTGTGCCTGGCGACCCGAGTGCGCAGCTCCGCCGGATCGAGTCCGGCGATCACGGCGGACGCGGTGCGGAACGCCTTGACCCGGTACGTGGGCGCCTGGTCGCGTTCGAGCAGGAAGGCGATGCGGTCCAGCGCGGTCACGGGGTCCGGCGCGGACGGAGCGGTCTCGTGTGGGGGCATGCGTGGACTGTGGCCGCGCGGCGCGGCGGTAAACCGGCGGAATGCCTTTCCGGCGTACGGTCAGCGGCCGGGTTCCTCGTCCTTGAGGGACTTGCGGATTTCTTCGCGGAGTTCGGGGTTGTCGGTGTGGCCGTGCACCGTCTGGGCGTGCTGGGCGGCGGCCACGACGACCTCGTCCTCGGTGCCGGCGATGGTGAGGCTGCAATTCGTTTCGCTGGGGAAGTCCCGGCAGTCGACGACCTTGCGCATGATGTCCTCCAGGACGGCTCGTCCCCGAGTTTGCGAGGGCCATGGCCCCGGGCACGACGGCGCGAGGCCATGGTCCAATTTTAGGACGTTTTGTCGGCTTTTCGGGTCATGATCGCGCCAAGTGCGGAGGCCAGGGCGATCACGATCACGGTGCTCGCGTAGATGTCGGCGGTGCGGCTCAGGCCGATCGGGGACACCGCCATGCCGGCGGCCACGGCGGGGAGGCTGAAGGCCAGGTAGTTGACCGTGTACACAGTGGCGAACAACTCGGCCCGGCGGCTCGGTTCGGCCATCGTGGCGAGGATGCCGAACGCGCCGAGGAAGGCGCTGCCGAAGCCGATGCCCGCGATCACGGTGCCGACGAAGAACAGCGGGACCGAGCCGGCGTGCAGGGCGGTCAGGGTGACTCCGAGGCCGAGCGCCAGGGTCAGCGAGCCGCCCGCCATCAGGACGGGCGACCTGCGACCGCCGAGCACGATCGAGGCGGTCGCGGTCGCGATCATCAGGGCGAAGACGACGAGACCGCCGATCAGGTGGCTGCGCACGCCGAGGATGCCGGCCGCCAGCGACGGGCCGAGCGACAGGTACAGGCCGGCGACGGCCCAGGTGGCGACCAGGGTCGGGACGACGGCCAGGAATCGGCCCCGGGTGCCGGACGGGACGCCGACCCGGGGGCGCAGCGAGGCGAGCGCGCCGGGGTGCGGCCGGGCGGTCTCCGGCATCACCGCGACGGCGGCGATGCCGATCAGGAACAGCACGCCGAGGATGACGAAGACCAGCGCGCGGGGCGCGGGGGCGTACTCCACCAGCAGGCCCGAGCCGAGGGCGCCGGCACCGAGTCCGATGCCGGGGCCCGCGCTGTTGACCAGGGTGGCCAGGCTCGGGCGGCGGCCGGACTGGAGGTCCATCACGCCGGCGCTGATCGCGCCGGTGGCCGCGCCGGTGGCGAGACCCTGCACCGCGCGGGCGGCGAGCAGCCACGGGACTGCGTCGGCGACCACGAACAGCGCCATCGCGACGGCCTCGGCGGCGAGCGCGGCGATCAGCACCGGGCGGCGGCCGACGTGGTCGGACAGTGCCCCGACCACCATCAGCGCGATCAGCAGCGCCAGTGCGTAGAGCGCGAAGATCACGGTCAGGGTGGTCGCGGAGAAGTGCCATCGGGACTGGTAGACGACGTAGAGCGGGGACGGGGCCGCCGCCGCGCACATGAAGGCGAACAGGATTCCGGCGAGCGTCCAGAACGCGGCGCGGCGGGATATTCGCCCGGATGTCGGAGCGGTCTGCGGGTGCGACCGGGTCGCGGGTGCGGCGGTTGTCACGAGTGTCCCCTAAAGCAAAAGACTTGGCTTTAGGGTGAGACTAAGCGCAGAGATAGCCCTATAGCAAAGTTCTTTGCATTAAGATGACCCGCATGAACGCAGCCCCGGACCGGGTACCCGGTCCCAGCCGACCGGGCGGTCGCAGCGCCCGGGTGCAGGCCGCGGTGCATCGGGCGGCCACCGAACTGGTCTGCGAACTCGGCGCCGATCGGGTGACCATGCCCGCCGTCGCGGCTCGGGCGGGGGTCAACCCGACCACCGTGTACCGGCGTTGGGGCACGGTGGCCGGGCTGTTGGCGGATGTGGCGCTGGTCCGGCACGACACCGACCGGCCGCCCGAGCCCACCGGCGCGCTGGACGAGGATCTGGCCGGCTACGCGGCGTGGGCGCTGGTCGACTTCTCCCGGCCGGGCGGCATCGCGTTCTTCCGGGCCGAGGTGGCGCCGGACCCCGACGACCGGCGGGCCGGGCTGGCGAGGTGCCTGGACCGGTGCGCCGTGCGGATCGACGCACTGCTCGCGAAGGCGGCCGAGCGGGGCCGGGTGGTCCCCACTCGGCAGCAGGTCATCGATCGCATCATCGCCCCGCTGTACTTCCGGGTGGTCTTCTCGATCCCGGACACGGACGAGGCGTATGCGCGGGCGTTGGCGGCCGACCTTCTCGACCACCCGGACTTCCGGCCGGGGGGCGCCGCGGCGGGGTGAGACGGGGCGGTCGTGCCTCGGCGGGTCGGGGGCTCAGCCGTTGGCGAACTCGTGTACGCCCCACCAACCGCTCTCGTCGTGGAAGATGCCGATGCCCGCCTCCGTGTGGGAGGGGTCGGTCTGGTTGCGGTAGTGGCCGGGGCTGTGCCGCCACATGTCCTGGAACTTCTCGGCGGCCTGGCGGGCGGTCATGGCCGGGTCGCCCCACATCACGATGTTCTCGGCCACGCCGGTACGCCGGCCGGTGACCAGCGCGTCGGCCTCGCGGCCGGAGTGGGCGAAGCCGTTGCGGCGCATGTGCTCGGCCCAGGTGCGGGCGAAGGCGCTCAGGTCGGCGCTCGCGCGCAGCGGCGGCAGGCCGACCTTCGCCCGTTCGGCGTTGAGCAGTTCCAGCGACATGGCCTCGGCGTCGGTGATCGACTGCGAGGGCGGGCGGTTGCCGCGCACGGTGGGGT
This sequence comes from Embleya sp. NPDC020630, assembly GCF_044334985.1. Classification (NCBI taxonomy): domain Bacteria; kingdom Bacillati; phylum Actinomycetota; class Actinomycetes; order Kitasatosporales; family Streptomycetaceae; genus Embleya; species Embleya sp. NPDC020630. The sequence continues at coordinate 1,983 of NZ_JBIRUB010000004.1, read as the reverse complement.
TGGCTCCAGGCGGGCCGTCGGCGGCGGACGCGGTGGTGGGGCGAGTGCCGGCTCCGGTTCCGGACTTGGCGTCGGTGCCGGGGCGGCTCGTGATGGTGGACGGGGCGGGCTTGCGGGACGACGGGGCGGTGCTGCCCGGGTTGTTGCCGCCGGAGGGGGTCGGGTCGCCGGTCGAGGGCGGGGTCGTTGCGGAGGGCGTCGCCGATGCGGTGGGGTCGGTGGCCGGGACGGCGGCGCTCGGGGCGGTCGATCGGCTTGCGCCGTCGTGGTGTTCGGTGGATCCGCAGCCGGCCGCGACGAGCGCGGCCAGGGCGGCGGCCACGGCCGTGGTGACGGCTCGGCGGTGGCGGTGCGCTGGGCGCTTGCGGTGCGCGGAGGGCTTCGGGTGCATGGGGTGCATGGGGTGCTGCGAGTGCTTGGGGTGCTGCACGCTGGGTGGCTCCTCGGAGGCTACGGCTCGTCGACCGGCCGGAACGCCGGTGACGCCTGGGAGAGCCGGGGCGGGCGCGGAGATAACGGAAATCGGCGCGGGATTTTCCCGGCCGGTCGGCGATCAGGCCGGTGCCGCGAAGAGTTGTGTCCAGAAGGTGGTGCCGCCGGGGCCGACCGTGACGCCGACGCCGAGGTCGGTGAAGCCGCAGTCGAGGATGTTCGCCCGATGCACCGGGCTGCCCAGCCACTCGTCGACGACGTGTGCGGCGTCGGGTCGGCCGCGATTCAGGTTCTCGCCCCACAGTCGCCACCGGTATCCGGCGGCGGTGATCCGGGTGTCGGCGCGTACTCCGTCGGGGTTGACGTGGTCGTAGAAGCGTCGGGCCGCCATGTCGTCGGAGTGTTTGCGGGCGGCGGTACGGAGGCGGTCGTCGACGCGCACCGGGGCGCAACCGTGCTCGGCGCGCGCGGCGTTCACCAGGTCGACCACGGCGCGTTCGAGCCGGGCGCGGGTGTCGACGGGGGCGGTCGAGCGGGTCGTGGGCGGCGGGGTGGTGGCGGCGGACGGCTCGGTGCTCGGCGACGGCGACGGGGGCGGGGTCGTGGCCGGCAGCGGTGAGGGCGGCGTCGCGGCGACCGGTGTCGGGCCGGCCGCGCTTCGGGCCGGTGTGTCGTGGTGGGGCCGGTCGAGGAGGACGACGGCGGTCAGTACGACGAGGACGAGCGCGACGGCGGCGATCGTGGCGGTATGCCGGAGCCGACGAGCCGGCCGAAGGTCGGCGTGGGCGGGCGGCCCACCACCGGGCCCGGCGCCGGCACTCGAAGCGCCGGCGGAGCCGAGGGCGCCGCCCGGGTCCGTGACACCGCCCGGGTCCGTCGGCCCGGCCGGGTTCCCGGCGCCGCCCGCGCCCGCAGCATCCGCCGAGCCGGAAGCACTGCCCGAGCCCGCCGCGCCGCCGGAGCCCGTAGCGCCTGCCGAGCCGGAGGCGCCGCTCGAGCCGGTAGCACTGCCCGAGCCCGCCGCGCCGCCCGAAGCCGAGGTGCCCGCCGAGCCGTAAGCGGCGCCCGAGCCCGCCGCGCCGCCCGAAGCCGCAGCCCCCGCCGTGCTCGTCGCGCCCGCCGGGCCCATTGCCGCGGCCCCCGCCCCCGCCCCTGTGGCCAGGTGCCACAGCGTTACCGTCGGCGGCAGCAGGGCCAGGCCCGCGAGTAGGGCCTCGGCCGGGGCCAGGTCTCGGCCGTGGTCGCCGCAGACTCGGCACGTGCGGGCGTGGCGGGTGACGCGCTTGCGCCACAGGGGGGTCGGGCTTCCGTTCCAGTCGGCGAGGAGCGCGGACAGCTCCGTGCAGCGCGGTGTGGCGGCCAGTGCGCGGACCACCACCCGGGCCGCCTCCAGCTGCTCCTTCATCCGCTGTACCCGGACCGCCGCGTGCGTGGCGGGCAGGTCCAGGGCGGCGGCTAGGTCGCGTATCGGGTTGTGATCAATCTGTGGGATTCGTCGTCAAGGCGGTCCTGGTCTGGTAGATCGTCTTGGTGTGACGCGAGAGCAACTGA